>NZ_CP084251.1:0-1217329 GCF_023170545.1 Caballeronia sp. Sq4a
ATGGCGACCAGGCGCGCAAAGAAAACCGACGTAGTCAGCCCCAGTTCGGCGGAATTGCGCAAGGCCGTTGAGGCCATCGCGATTCAGCCGAAGAGCGGGAAGATCACGCTGCTGACGCGCAAGCTGTTTAACGTCTTGCTCGCCGTTGCGCAGCAAGCGGATGAATCCGGCGACACGTATCGCGCGCTGCTTTCGGATATTGTCGCGAATTCGGCCTTCGATTCGAACGACACGGCGCTCGTCAAAGAACACTTGCGCCGCATGGTTTCAGTGCAAGTGGAGTGGAGCACCGGTACGTCGAGCCAGAAGCCCGGCCGCAAGTGGGGCATATCCACGCTGATCGCCGACGCGGAAATTCTTGAAGACCCCTCTACGCGTCGGGTCTGGGTCGAGTTCTCATTCGCCCCGAAGATCAAGAAGAAGCTGCTTGACCCAGTTCAGTATGCCAGGTTGAGCCTGCAATTCCAGAGCCAGTTGCGCAGCAGCGCCGGCCTTGCGCTGTACGAGATCTGCGTCCGGTATCTGACGAATCCCAGCCATCTGACGATGCGCGAAACCTGGGAGTGGTGGCGGCCGATCCTGTCCGGCACGCCCGATACGGAAGCCGGCGACGAGGCGAAACGCGAGTACAAATACTTCAAGCGCGATTACCTGCGCCCCGCGATTGCGGAAGTCAACGCCGTCACCAATATCTTCGTCGAACTGGTGGAGCATCGAGAGGGGCGGCGCGTCGCCGAGATTCAATTCCGCGTGACCGAACGCAAGCAGCCGATGCTTGCGTTGGACGAGCATCCGAATGTCTTCGACAGCACGCTCGTCGACCGCATGGTCAAGATCGGGATTCCGCTGAAGGAGGCGCAAACCCTCTATGCCGATAGCGAGGAGAACCGCATCCGAGCCGCTTTGCTGATGACCGAGCAGCGCATGCGCAGCACGACTTTGCCGCCGGTCCGCAGTGCCGCCGCCTTGTTCAAAGACGCATTGAAGAAGGGCTATGCGCCGCCGGTCGACGCGTTGCCGTCCGCTGCGAATGGCGCTTCAACGCGGGCCGGCGCGCCGAGCGCCTCGGCGGCGGATGATCTCAAAGCCCGGCTGTTGGGGGAATTCTCGGCTTTCCGACGCAAGGAAGCCCGCGCGATGTACGAAGAGCAAGGTGAGGAAGAACGGGAGCTTGCGCGCCAGAGCTTCGAGCAAGAGTTGTTGCCGGAGCTCGGGGCGCATATGCGCGACGATTGGCGAAAGCGCGGACTAGACTCGAAGCTCGCGGAAACGTCGTTCTTCGACTGGCTCGCCCGGCGGACGTGGGGCGAGCCGACCGATGGGGACTTGCTCGCTTTTACGCTGAGCCAGTCGCGAGCGAGCTGACAGCCTTAAGCGAGGCGGCGTCCATGCCGCCGGCTGCCTACTGTTAATTCTGCGTGTTCGCTTTTTCCAGCATCGTCTCGATCTGATGCAGTAACTCGTCACGTTTCTCGCGTGACAAGCCCCGCAGCCTCAATTCGAGCCGGTCCTCGCCATAAGATTTGAGATCCCCGACTGCAACGCCGTCAAGCTTGACTTCCAGGCGTTGCGCATACCGCTGGCGGCCGACGGGCTTCGGCGTCTCCTGCCCGCTGGCGCGCCCCTTGACGATGTCCGCGACCTGGCGAGTGCTCAAGTCGTCCGACGTGATCTTGTTGATAAGCCGAAGCGTCGCGTCGCTGCCCCGCGCTGCGTGGTAGCGGGAGATCTGATACGCCATATTGGAACCGAACCGGTCCGGCCGGGCGACCATCTCTTGCATCACGTTTTCCGGCAGCTTCGCGATGGATAGCGCCACGGCGATCGTCGATTCATCCAGCCCAAGATGTTCCGCCAGTTCACGCTGGCTCTGGAAGTGTTGCTCGTCGAGGAAGCGACGCCAGACGACCGCGTTGTCGAAGACGGTCTGCGAATCGCGCTGAACGTTGAGGTCGTATCCGAGCTTGTAGCTCTCGATGCCGATCGGCAAGTCGACGACGACTGCCTTCACCGTCTCCTTGTTAGCCTCCTTGAGCGCGCGCACGCGCCGACCGCCGTCGCTCACGAAGAACGTGCCCGGCTCGTCGTAGTCCGGAATGACGTGAATGGCTTGCTGTTGACCTTGCTTCGCCAAGTTGACTGCCAGTTCGGCGATCGAGGCCTTCAGGTAGAAATGGCGCGGGTTGAAGGGGCTCGCCTTGATGGCCTTGAGCGGCAACTCGATCACCTGCCCTACCGTGTAGCGATTCGCTCTGCGCCAAGCTCGGTATGGCTCGGATTCGTGCGCCGCGTTCGCGTCAGATTGATCGTCGGCGACGAATGCGCTCGACCGGCCGTTGGCTGCGGCCTGCGACACCTGCTGCAGGTCGACGATGCCGTCAATTGCGTTGATTCGATCGAGCGCGGTTCTCTTTTCACTGCTCGTGGTATCGGGACGGGCTTTGAAGCCCTTTGCGAACTGCGACGGTTTCATTCAGGGTCCTTTATGCGCATAAAGTCAGGCGAGCATGGCGAGGATCTCGTCGGCACACGCGCGGATCTCTGCCGCCGCGAGCCGTGAGCCGCGATCCGTCATCTGCAGTACGGTCTGGCCAAGCGCCATTGCTTGTTTGTAGCACTCGCGCGTCGGAATCTGCGTCTTGAGCAGCGGAAAGCCGAGTTCCTCCAGCGCGACTTTCAGTTCTCGCGTGAGCATGCGTTTCTCCTCGGTCTTGTTAAGCAAGAAGACCGCGCGCAAATCTTCGTTCATGACCTGCGCCTGTTGCACGAGCTTGACGAGTCCGACGCTCGACCAATAATCCGCGGGCGAGGAAGACGTCGGAATGACCGCGATGCTCGCGGCCAGAAGGACCACGCCCGAAACCTTCTCCGTAATCGACGGCGGACAATCGACGACGATGATGTCGTAGTCGTTGATGAACTTCCTGATTTCGCGGTGGATTTGGCCGCCCGCCTCGGAGAGGTTGACGACCGGAAACGAAATGCCCGACGCGTCTTCCGAGGCGGCGCTTGACCAATGAATGAGCGTGTTCTGACCATCCGCGTCGACGACGAGCACGCGCTTGTTCTTCTCATAAAAGGCTGCGCCGAGGTGCATCGCTATCGTGCTCTTGCCGACCCCACCCTTCTGTTGCGTGATCGCTATGATTTCCGCCGCCACGTTTTGCTCCGAAAATGTACGTTTGGAATTCTACATAGCGCTAAAACTTTTTCCAGCAATATTCGTCGTAAAGCCACGCGTTAGCCAAACGGACGAGGCTTTATGCGCATAAACCGGCAGCACTGCGCCCACTTTGCTTTATGCGCATAAAGCTCGCGGACATGCGCAACGCTGTGTGCTTATTCGACGGGCTGGCCAGATCGCCTATGCTTACCGTTGACCAACCTGGTGAGAGCCGCTATGACCGTCCGCAACCTCGATACTCTGTTCGCTCCGCAGTCGATCGCGATAATCGGCGCATCCTCGCGAGAGAGAAGCATCGGTGAGATGGTGTGGAAACGCGCGACGTCTTCCGGGTTCGCAGGCCCGGTGTGGCCCGTCAATCCGAAACACGCCTCGCTGGGCGGACAACCGGTCTTCGCTGACGTCGACGATCTTCCTGATGCGCCAAGTGTGGCGGTCTTGTGCACGCGGCCCGAAACCTGGCCTTCGCTCGTCGAGAGTCTCGGTCGGAGAGGAACGAAAGCGGTCGTGATCGTCGGCGAAGCACATGAGGCCGGCCCAGCTGCGTCGTATGAGCCATCAGCCGTTTCGTCGCAGCACGAATGGACAAGTCGCACGCTGGCTGCCGCTCGCCCGCATCTGCTTCGCGTCGTTGGGCCGGCAAGTCTCTGCGTCATGACGCCGTCGATCGGCGCCTGTCTCGGCGCGCCGGTGTGCGAAGTGAAATCGGGCGGAGTCGCATGGGTGTCGGCATCCAACGCGCTGACTAACGGCGTTTTGGGCTGGGCCCGTGCTCGCGGCCTCGGTTTCTCGAGAGTGGTCGCGCTCGGCGACGAAGCCGACGTTGACGTCGGGGACGTCGTCGACTTCCTGGCGAGCGACGCGTCGACGCGGGCGATCCTGCTCGCTATCGAGACGATAAGCGCAGCGCGAAAGTTCATGTCCGCCGCGCGTGCGGCCGCGCGAAACAAGCCTGTGCTGGTACTCCGGACCGGTCACGACGATCCGTTCGACCGCCTTTACGGCGCTGCATTTCGACGCGCAGGGCTGGTGCGCGTCGACTCACTCGACGACCTCCTCGACGAGATCGAAACCCTCGGCGTCGGGCGCGTCGCCTCAAGCGACGCGGCGACCGTCATCACTAGCGATCGCGGCGTGGCGGCTCTCGCGAAAGACGCGTTCGGCGCGGCGGGAGGCGGCCTCGCCACCTTTCCTGCGGCAGCACGGGACGCCGTCGCGGCTGCGTTGCCGAGAGCGCAAGCCGGCAATCCGCTGCTGCTCGGCGACGACGCATCGGCGAGTGATTTCGGCGACGCGCTGCGAACGCTCGCACCCTACCGCGAGACCGGTACGGCCTTTGTCGTGCACGCGCCGACGCACAGCGCACCGGTGGCGGACGTTGCGCGCACGCTGATCGCGGAGCGCAAGCATACCTATCGCGGTGTGCTTGCCTGCTTCTTCGGATGCATCGATGCTGCCACGCGCGATGATCTTCATGCGGCCGGGATCCCTGTGCACACGACGCCGCATCGATTGGCACGTGGCTTCGCGCGATTGGTCGACTTCCGGCACGGCCGCGAACTGCTGATGCAGACGCCCGACGGCTTGCCCGCCGACGTGCCGAAAGATATCGACGATGCGCAAAAGGAGGTGCGCGAGGCGTTGGCGAACGGCACGGTTGAACTGGAAGGGGAACGCGCAGCGCGCATTCTCGTTCGCTTCGGCATCGCCGTGAAGCCGGGCCCTTGCGAAGCAAAGTCCAGCGACGGACTCGAAATACAGACGCGCCTTCTCAACCATCGCGTCTTCGGCCCTGTGTTCGAGTTTCGGGCAGAAGGCGCGCTTGGGCTCGCGGATGCCCTACATGAATTCTCGCTGCCGCCGCTGAATCCGGTGCTTGCTCGCGATCTGATCGCACGCTCGCCGCGCTCACGGGAGTTGCCGGGCGACATGCTGCTTCAGGCGCTCACCGCATTGTCGCAACTCGTCTGCTACGTCGAGGAAATCGTCGCGCTTAAGCTGACCTTGCAGGTGACCCGCGACTCCGTTGCCGTGCACGAGCCGCAACTGACGTTGGGCGCGCACCGCAAGCCGCTTGCGATCGTCCCGTATCCGCGCGTGATGGAAGAGACGCTCGACTGGCGCGGCATGCGCATCACCGTGCGCCCCATTCGACCGGAAGACGAAGACGCGCATCGGGCATTTGTCGCTGCGAACACGGCGGAAGATTTGCGCTTGCGCTTCTTCGGCGCGGTGCGCAGCTTCGATCATTCGCAACTCGCGCGCATGACGCAAATCGACTACGACCGCGAGATGGCGCTCATCGTGACCCGAGCGAACGCGGACGGCGCGTCCGAGACGCTTGCGGTCGCCCGCGCCATCGCCGACCCGGACAACGAGACGGCCGAGTTCGCGCTCGCCGCGCGCTCCGACATGAAAGGGCAGGGTTTAGGCTCGCTGCTGCTCACGCGAATCATCGATTACGAAAAAAAGCGCGGCACGCGATGGATGATCGGCGAAGCCCTGCGGGAGAACGCGGGCATGATCGGGCTGGCGCGCAAGCTGGGTTTCGAACTGACGCGCACGGACGACCCGGGCGTCGTCGGTTTCAAGATGCGGCTCGGCGAGACGCCGGCACAGCCGCCATCCGTCGCGCGCAGTTAGGCGCCGATTTTTGAAAGCGCGTCGTCGATTTGTTCGCGTGACAGCGAGAGTTCGCTCAACAATGCTTCGGCATACGATGCGCCGGTTTCGCGTTCGAGCCGCGCGATGGTGAGTGCGCAGCGCGCGGCGTCCTTCGGCGTCGCGATGAACGCCTTCACGGAATGTCCCGCCGTGAACGCTTCGAAGAGCGGCGTGCGAATTTCGTCGGGCAACGCGCGCGACGTCCACTGATACGGCTTGCCGTTGTACGTCAATTGCGGCGGCAGCGTGCGCTCTTTTTTCGCGGCGGGGATCAGACCGTAGGTGCGCGCCGCTTCGCCGATCTGCTCGGGCGAGAAGAGTTCGTCCGGGCTAATGTCGAACTGCGCGATGTGTGCTTCGATGGCCTGCATGGCGGCGGCGCGATCGTCGCGCTTTTTCTGTGCGCGGGCGACGATGTCACGCAGTTCATCGGCCTCGTCGGTGGTGATGGTGAAGCTCGCTTGTTTTTGTTGAAGCTCGGAAAAGCGCAGGAACTCGGAATCGGAGAGAAGTTTCGCCATGGATGATGCGTCGAGATAGGCACGGCGGCTCGCAATGGGCAGCCGCTATTTTGAGAGGGCCGCCATTCTAACGTGATCCGCGCGCGGCTAAACGCGCGACATCGAAAGCGCGGCCGCGGCATCTCTCAGCAGCGAGGTGACTTCTTCGATGGACGGCGCCACATATTCGTCGATCCGCCGCATGTACGGACACGTCAGCGCCGCGATCGCTTGCCCGGACGGACCGAGCAGCGGGAACGTCACGTCCGTGATGCCGAAGGTCTGCTGACTCTCCTTCTTCGAGAAGCCTGCTTCCCGAATTCGTCGGTAATCGGCGTCGAGCACGCTGCGGTCGATCGGCAATTCGCCTTTGACCTTTGTATGCTCGGCCAACATGTGATCGCGCTGTTCGTCGGTCTGGAAAGCCAATATCACGCGGCCCGATCCGGTGTCGATCAGTCCGACGCGCGAGCCGAGACGCACGGAAATGCCCCAGGCGCCCGGGCCGTCCACCTGCGCGATGACGAGCAAGTTGCCGCGGTCATAGACGGCGAGATGGACCGATTGCTCTGCCGCGTCGGCGAAACGCTGCATGACGGGCAACGCCTCTGCGATCAGCCGGTTCATCGGCGGATGACGGTGCGCGAGCGCATACAGCTTGAGGCTCAACGAGTAGCGGTCGCCTTCGGGCGAGCGCGCGACGTACTGGCGCGCGACCAGCCGCTCGAGCATGCGATACATCTCGCTCGCGTTGCGCCCGAGCAGCTTCGTGATTTCCGCACGCGTGAGCCCCGACTTCTGCTCGGCTAGCAATTCGAGGATGTCCAGTCCTTTGTCGAGGGCCGGCGCGCGATATCGGTCGGCGTCGTTGTCTTCCGCGTCCACGGCAGTTGGCGTCTGTCGGTTCATGTTTCGGCGTGCGCTCGGGTCCGGCCGCGGTCTTAGGGAATACACCGAGCGCCCGGGGCCGCGCCATCCTTGACTTGGTTTTGTGCGTCTATGAATAATACGTTCATTAATGAATGTGCCGCCACCCCGAGCGCTAGATTCGCCAACCGCTCGATCCGCAGTCCATCGCATCAACTCTCCGAGGCTTGCAGATGACCGCTGAAACGCAGGACGTTTTGCCCCGACGCCGAATCGGATCGACTTCGCTGGAAGTGACGGCGCTGTCGCTCGGCACTGCGCCGCTCGGCGGCCTCTATCACGAACTGACCGAAGATGAAGCGCGCGCCACGGTGGATGCCGCGTGGCAAGCGGGCCTCCGCTTCTTCGACACTGCGCCGCACTACGGTCACACGAAGGCGGAGCATCGTCTGGGCGATGCGCTGCGCCGGTATCCGCGCGAAGACTTTGTTCTCTCGACCAAGGTCGGCCGCCGTTTCGTGCCGCGAACGACGCCCGATGACGGAAGCGAAGGCTGGGCGAATCCGCTGCCGTTTCAGGCCATCTACGACTACACCTACGACGGCATCCTCCGCTCGTTCGAAGACAGTCAACATCGGCTCGGCATGATCGATATCGACATCGTGCTCATTCACGATATCGGCCGATACACGCACGGCGAAAAGAACGCGCACTATTGGCGTCAATTGACGGACGAGGGCGGTTTTCGCGCGCTCGATGAGTTGAAGCAAACGCGCGGCGTGAAAGCCGTCGGACTCGGCGTCAACGAAGGCGCAGCCGTCATGGAAGCGATGGCCGAATACGACATCGACTGCGCGCTCCTCGCCGGACGTTACACGCTACTTGAACAGAACACGCTCGACGCTTTGCTGCCCGAATGCGAGAAGCGCGGCGTCAGCATTCTGCTGGGCGGAGCGTTCAATTCGGGCATCCTCGCGCGTGGCCTGGATACGAACGCGCACGGCGATCTCAAGTTCAACTACGGCGACGCGCCCAAAGAAATCGTCGAACGCGTCGGCAAACTGGAGCGGGTCTGTCGCGACTTCGGCGTCGCGCTCTCCACGGCGGCGCTCCAGTTTCCTTATGCGCATAAAGTTGTGGCCACCGTCCTGATGGGCGCGCGCACGCCTGACGAAGTGCGCCAGAACGCCGCCTCGTTCGCGACGCCGGTTCCGCCCGCGCTGTGGGATGCGCTGCGCGCCGAAGGATTGCTTCACCCGAACGCGCCGGTGCCGCGATGATGCCGGACGACTCAATCGACGCGCATCAGCATTATTGGGACCCTGCGCGCGGCGACTACGGCTGGCTCACGCCCGAGCTGGAGCCGCTCTATCGCGTCTTCGGACCGCACGATCTCGCGCCGCTGCGCGAGGCGACGGGCGTCGCTCGCACCGTCGTCGTTCAGGCTGCGCCGACCGTCGATGAAACCCGCTATCTGCTTGCGCTGGCCCGCGACGATCAATCGGTGGCGGGCGTCGTCGGCTGGGTTCCGCTCGATTCCGACGACGCGCCTGAAATCATCGACGAATTCGCACGCGATCCGAAGTTCAAAGGCGTGCGCCCGATGCTTCAGGACCTGCCCGACGATACATGGATCGCTCACGCGCCCCGCGAAGCCGCGATACAGCGCCTCATCGAGCTCGATCTCGCCTTCGACGCGCTCATCTTCGCGCGGCACGTGCCGTCGCTGATCGAGTTCGCGCGGCGGTATCCGTTGCTGCGCATCGTCGTCGATCATGGCGCGAAGCCGCCGATTCGCGACGGCATCGACGCGGGCTGGCAACCCTGGGCCGATGGCATCGCGCAACTGGCGGCGCTGCCGCAGCGGCTCTACTGCAAGCTGTCCGGCCTCGCCACCGAAGCCGCGCCAAACTGGACGGAGGCGACGCTGCAACCCTACGTCGTGCATCTGATCGAGCAATTCGGCGCAGAACGTCTGATGTGGGGCAGCGATTGGCCGGTGCTGAATCTCAACGGCGGCTACACTGAGTGGCATGCTGCCGCCACGTGCCTCACCGCGCATCTCGAAAAGGCCGGGCAAGCGGCGATTTTCGGCGCAAACGCCCGCGCGTTCTACCGTCTCTGAGACCTGCCATATACCCGGCATGTCTCAAAATTAACCTGGACTGGAGCAGTGGATGGTACAAAGACTGGCAGGCAAGACCGCGCTGATCACGGCGGCCGGACAAGGCATCGGGCTCGCGACGGCCGAAATGTTCGCGGCTGAAGGCGCGCGCGTGATCGCGACGGATATCCGCATCGAATCGCTCGAAGGCAAGCCGTTCGAGGCGCGCAAGCTCGACGTTCTCGACGCTCAGGCCATCAGCGATCTCGCGAACGAGATCGGCGCAATCGACGTGCTGTTCAACTGCGCGGGCTACGTTCACGCCGGCTCGATTCTGGAAGCGACCGAAGCCGACTGGGACTTCGCCTTCGACCTGAACGCGAAAGCCATGTATCGGACGATCCGCGCGTTCCTGCCGGCCATGCTGGAAAAGGGCGGCGGCTCGATCATCAACATGTCGTCGGCGGCGTCGAGCGTGAAGGGCGTGCCCAACCGCTTCGTGTATGGCGCGTCGAAGGCGGCGGTCATCGGCCTGACGAAGTCGGTCGCGGCGGATTTCGTCACGCGCGGCATCCGCTGCAACGCCATTTGTCCGGGCACCGTGGAATCGCCGTCGCTGAAGGAGCGCATCGCGGAGCAGGCGCAGGCGCAAGGCGCGACCGTCGAGCAGGTGCAGGCCGCGTTCGTCGCGCGCCAGCCGATGGGGCGCGTCGGCCGCGCGAGCGAGATTGCGGCGCTCGCGCTGTATCTCGGCTCCGACGAGTCGTCGTTCACCACGGGTCAGATTCACGTTATCGATGGCGGCTGGTCCAACTGACCGTCCGTCGCTTTTCAACTTTTAGAACCACGAGGATCACATCAGATGAAGCTGCTTCGTTACGGCCCCAAGGGTCAGGAAAAGCCGGGCCTGCTCGACGCGGACGGCCAGATTCGCGACCTTTCGTCGGTCGTGGGCGACATCGCCGGCGACACGCTGACCGATGCGGGCCTGGCGAAACTGCGCGCCGTCGATCCGGCGTCGCTGCCCGTCGTCGAGGGCAATCCGCGCATCGGACCGTGCGTGGCGCGGGTCGGCAAGTTCGTGTGCATCGGCCTGAACTACGCGGACCACGCCGCAGAGTCGAACTTGCCGGTGCCGACGGAGCCGGTCATCTTCGGCAAGTGGACGAGCGCCATTTGCGGCCCGAACGATGACGTCGAGATTCCGCGCGACTCGAAGAAGACGGACTGGGAAGTCGAACTGGGCGTCGTGATCGGCAAAGAAGCGAAATACGTCGATGAAGCCACCGCGCTCGATTACGTAGCGGGCTATTGCGTGATCAACGACGTGTCCGAGCGCGAATGGCAGCTCGAACACGGTACGCAGTGGGACAAGGGCAAGGGTTTCGACACGTTCGGCCCGATCGGTCCGTGGCTCGTCACGAAGGACGAGATCGACGATCCGCAGAAGCTCGACCTGTGGCTCGAAGTGGACGGTCATCGCTACCAGAACGGCAACACGAAGACGATGGTCTTTACGGTCGCGCAACTGGTCGCGTACTTGTCGAAGACGATGAGCCTGCAGCCCGGCGACATCATCTCCACCGGCACGCCGCCGGGCGTCGGCATGGGCGTGAAGCCGAGCCCGGTGTTCCTGAAGGCCGGCCAGACGATGCGTCTCGGCATTCAGGGCCTCGGCGAGCAGCAACAGAAGACCGTTGCGGCCAAGTAATACGCCGCGCGTTCCAAACAGAAAACCTCGCCGCGGCGAGGTTTTTTGCTTCTGGACGGTAAGAGACCTACGCGTCGTAGAGCGCTTCGGCCGCGCCGTCGCCGATGCGCGTGATCGTGCCCTGCGCCACCGCGACGAGCCGCTCGGTATTGCCGTCGGTGACGAAAACATCGCATTGGCAAGTCGCCTGCGCCATGCCCGCATGAACCACGCGCGCCCGCGCCATCAGCGTGCCCGTCACCGCCGGGCGCAGATGATTGATCTTGAATTCGCCCGTGACCACCTTAGGACCGAGCCGCAACGCGCCCGCGAAGGTGAGCGCGTTATCGACCAAATAGCTCACCACGCCGCCATGCACGAAGCCGTGTTGTTGCCTCAATTCGTCGCGGATCGGCAGACACAGCGTGAGACTCGCTGAATCGACCTGCATCAGCTTGGTTCCAAGCAAGGCGCTGAACGGCTGCGCGTTCAGTGCACCGCGTGCGATATCGACAATCTCGGCCATTCGGACACTCCTTGGTGGGTTCGGCGCCGTCCTGCAAAGACAATAGATAGCGATCGCGCGCTTCGCAAGGAAGTTCGGCAAAAATCGTGCAACGGTGCGTTTCGGCGTGCCACGGCGCCCGGCGCCACCGGCATCGATCCTCCATAGACACGCTTTCCGGCTAGCGATTCAAGCTTGTCGCGTTGCCTGCCGTAAACCCGCACTGTCGCCGTCATGGAACGGTCAATCGTCAGTACGGGTGGAAGTGATGTTTGGAAAAATCAAGGTTGCATCGGGCTTGCTCGCGGTACTCGTCGTGTTTTGTGTCTTTCAACTCGTGACCGAAGGGCTGGGCTTCTGGTCGCTTTCGAGGACGCACGACGACGTCAACAATCTGTCGGACATCGCGCTGAAACAGGTCAACGCCGTCAACAAGACCACGCAGCATCTGATGGACGCGCGCATCAACCTGTCGCGCGCCGGTACGCGCATGGTGCGCGGCGGCGCGGAACCCGTGGAGATCGTGCAGCACGCGCGCGAACAGATCGCGAGCGCGGAGAAGTCGTTCGGCGCTTTCATGAACGCGCCCAAGACCGGCGATGAAAACGTCGCGCGCATGAACGCGCTGCAGGCGAAGTACGCCGAGTACGCGAAGGCGCTCTCCGAACTCGTGCAGTATCTCGACGCTGGCAATATCCAGGCGTTTCTCGATCAGCCGACGCAGGGCTTTCAGGACCGCTATCTCGCGGAACAGCAGAAGTTCGTCGACTTCGGCAATGCGTCGAGCAATGCGTACCTCGAATCGATCGACACGCGCTACGCGTGGTTCCGCGCGGTGGGCATGGCGATCGCCGTCGCGCTGATCGCCGGCGTCGTGCTCGTGCACATCGCGCTGCGTCGCGGCGTCATCGCGCCGCTGGAAGAAGCCGGCCGCCACTTCGAGCGCATCGCGCAAGGCCGCCTCGACGAGCACATCGCGGATCGCGGCAGCAACGAAATCGGCCGCCTGTTCGCCGGTCTGGCCGCCATGCAGGCGAGCGTCGCGAACACCGTGAAGACCGTGCGCGAAACGTCGGAATCCATCAACTTCGGCGCGGACGAGATCGCGAGCGGCAACGCGGACTTGTCGGCGCGCACCGAGAATCAGGCGGCTTCGCTGGAAGAAACCGCATCGAGCATGGAAGAGCTGACTGCCACCGTGCGCCAGAACGCCGAACATGCGCGCGAAGCCAACGCGCTCGCGGGCGAAGCACTCGAAGCGACGTCGCGCGGGTCGAGCGTCGTGGACGACGTCGTCGACAAGATGCGCGTGATTGCGCAAAGCTCCGACAAGATCGCCGAGATCATTTCGGTCATCGACGGCATCGCGTTCCAAACGAACATCCTCGCGTTGAACGCGGCGGTCGAAGCGGCGCGCGCAGGCGAGCAGGGCCGCGGCTTCGCGGTCGTGGCGGGCGAAGTGCGCGGCCTCGCGCAGCGTTCGGCGCAATCGGCGAAGGAAATCAAGGAATTGATCGGCGAATCCGTCGCTCAGGTCAGCGACGGCTCGGAACTGGTCGAGCGCGCCGGCTCCGCGATGCGCGAAGTGTCCACGTCGATCTCGCGCGTCACGCAGATGATGGCGGAAATCAGCGCGTCGTCTCTGGAGCAGAGCGTCGGCATCGAGCAGGTGAATCAGGCGGTCACGCAGATGGACGAGATGACGCAGCAGAACGCGGCGCTCGTCGAGCAGGCCGCCGCTGCCGCGTCTTCGTTGCACGAGCAGACGCGCCAGTTGAAGGCGGCGGTTTCCGTGTTCCAGCTGGCCTAAGCAGGCAACGACGCGTACGCCGTGGCGAGGTGATACGGCGTCGTGGACGGCATTTCCGCCCGGCTGATGCTGCCATCGGCCGCGCGGCATTCCACCCATCCCCGCGCGTGCAAGAAGCGCGCGGCGTATCGGCCGATCTGCTCGCCGAGCGCGTCGCCGCGCGTGGCGAGCGCCCGCAGATATTCGGTCTGCGCCCAGATGCGCTGCGTGCCGTCGATCACACGGCCGGTCTCATCGAGCGCGGCGAACACGCTGCCCGTCTTCTCTTCGATGCCGTGCTTCTGCGCGAAGTCGAACGCGCGTTCCAGCCGCTCGTCCAGCGCGACGGCCTTGAATGCAGCATGTCCGCTGCCTTTGACCAGGAAATACCATTCGAACTGATGCCCCGGCTCCAGCCGGTTGTCCGCCGCGCCGATAGGCAATTCGGCGATGCAGCCTGTCGGCTCGTGCACGAACATGCGCGCGATCCATTCGGCGAGCGTGGCGAGGCGTGCGTCGTAGGCGGCGTCGCCCGTTGCTTCCCGCGCAGCGAGCCATGCTTCCGCGAGGTGCATCAGCGGGTTTTGCAGCGGACCTTCCATGGTCGCGGCGAAGTCTTCTGCCACGACGGCGTTCAGCACTTCCCCGACATGCGCGAACCGCGTTTCGATGAGCTTCGCCGTTTCATCGAGAACGGCGAACGCGCGCGCCGAACCGCTCTTGCTCGCGTAGTGCGCGCACGCGAAAACGACGAACGCGTGCGTGTACAAGTCCTTTTGCCGCTCGAGCGGCGCGCCGTTTGCATCCACGCTATAGAACCAACCGCCGTTGCGCGTGTCGTGAAAGTAGTGCTGCAACGACTCGAACAAGGTCGCGGCGTGATCGAGATCGCCCGCATCCGCGAAAACGAAAAGCTGGCGCGCGCACGCCATCGCGCGATAGCGCTTGGGCGGCAGCGGCGCGTGGTCGTCGGGACCGACGGCTTCGAACGGCAGACGCAGCGTCGCGTTGAAGCCGGGGCCGCGCCACAGCGGAAGCACGACATTCGCGTAATGCGCGCGCAGCGCCGCGCCGGATTGAAGATTCGCGGGCGGCGTCAATGGCGCGCCGGGCGTGGATGGATGTTGCATGCGACAGTCTTTAGAAGTGTTCCGAGAGGCGCTACGGCGTAGCCTGGCAAGCATAGCAAACGGCGCTCGTCGCGCGACAAGCCGGCATCACGAGGAGAGAAAAACATGTTGAACAACGTCGAACTTGTTTCCCGGCTCGTCATGGCCGCCGCGCTTGGCAGCGTGATCGGCTTTGAGCGCGAGCGGCTTTCGTGGGCCGCCGGGCTGCGCACGCATATGCTCGTGTGCGTTGGCTCGGCGTTGATCATGATCGTGTCCGCGTTCGGATTCGCGGATGCGCTCAAGGCGGAGCATGTGGTGCTGGACCCATCGCGCGTGGCGGCGCAGGTCGTATCGGGCATCGGCTTTCTCGGCGCGGGCTCGATTCTTTTGCGTGGCGAGATCGTCCGCGGCCTGACGACGGCGGCGAGCCTGTGGTCCGTCGCGGCAATCGGGCTCGCGGTCGGCGGCGGCCTGTACACGGCGTCGATCGCGGCGACCGCCATCATCCTCGTCATTCTGGCGGGGCTGAAGCCGCTCGAGCGACGTTTCATCTCGGTGAGGCAGCGCCGACAACTGACGATGCTCGTCGATCGCGGCTCGCTCTCGTTTCATGCGCTGCACGAGGCGCTCGGGCCGGGCAGCGTGCGCGTGAAGCAGTTCGTCGTGCAGCAGAGCGAAGAGTCGCCCGATTCGGACGAAGTGCAAGTCGAGCTGTCGCGCGTGTCGGAAGAGGAGTATCGGTCGATCTGCGCGCGCTTGCGGCAACTCGACGTCGTCCGCGAGTTTCGCGAAGACGGCAACGTCTGAGCGGCGGCGCGCGAGTGCATTGCACGGATGCGAGATTGAACGCTGAAACATCGCGCAAAGCCGCTGGATAAGGCCCGCAGCCGTGCGACAATGCGGCCTCGAAATTTATTGCCGGACCGCGTGGGCGCGCTGCGCGCCAGCAGTTCAGGCCGCAGTCTTTCGATCCGCAGCTTCCGACCTATGCCAGATTCCGCTGTACCCCGAAATCCTGACGTCTCATCGGACGATACCGTTCCTTCCGCGAAAGCCAGCCGCCGGAGTCCGGCGCGCACCGCGCAGCGCGTCGCCCAACTGCGCGAAGCGATCCGCCCCGGCGAAACGCTCGACCTCTTCGCCGAGGACGCGGAACGCGCCACCCAGCAGGCGATGAACACCGATATCCGTCAGGGCACGTTCGAGGGCTTCGAGTTGCCGGAGGTGTTTCTGGCGGCAGTGGAATCGTCGGCGAGGCGGCGCGCAGCGCGTGCAGCGGCGCCGGCCGAAGCGCCGGCAGAGACGCCGATGCAAGGCGATCTGATCGCGGATTCGCCCAACTCCCCCGGTTCGGCGGATGAAGGTCCGACGCTCCTTGCTACCGCGACCACTTTTCAGGCGCCCGATTCCGTTTCACTCGATCGGCAAGTAGCGGCGGTTGCCTCGCACTCGTTTCAGTCGTTCGCCTGGCTTCTGTGCGCGATGCTCGCGACCTACGCCACCGTCATCGCCCAGCCGGTGACCTGCCTTCCGACCCTCCCCGACGTCTTCAACGCGCGATAGTCCCCTGCGGCAACGTGCCTCGGATTGGCGCGGGATGACCGCCGCGCGGCCCTTTACGCCCCGCCCCCATTTTCCAGCCGGTCAAAAAAGCCGTGTCTGTAGAAAAACTACAACATTTTTGGGAAGGAAATGCTGCATTGCACTAGGAATCCGGCAGGGCAAACCCTATAATCATGGCTAAGGGAAAACCCTCAATCACCAACCGGAGTCTCACATGAGCTACCTCTTCGCACTGCTGCAAAAACTCGCTTCGATGTTCGAATCGCCGCACCTGCCGTTGGACACAGACTACTCGTATCAAGCGCGTTTCCGCGAATCGGAGCGTCAGCGCAAGGCACGCGGCACGGCTTTCGGCATTCATCTGTAATGCGCGGCTAAAGGCGGCGCGGGACACACACTAGAAGCAATATGCGACGGCAAGCGCCGTACACCCGCCCGCCAGTTCTGTAGTTTTTCTAGCAGTTCTCCAGCATCTCACTTCCGCGCTCCAGGCGCGCGACACGGCATCGTCTCCCCCGCAGTTTTTCCGCGCCCGTCGTCCGACGAGCTGCCGCGGTATCCTTTCGTTCTCACGAACCCTCGCGCATTGCGCGGCCCCTCATGACCGGCGACATCCACTTCTACGATCCGAGCGAAGGCCACGGCCTGCCGCATGACCCATTCAAGGCAATCGTCGCGCCGCGCGTCATCGGCTGGATCTCCAGCCGCACCGCCGAAGGCGGCGTGAACCTCGCGCCGTACAGCTTTTTCGGCGCGTTTGCGACGTTCCCTTACGTGATCGGCTTCTCCAGCGAAGGCCGCAAGGACAGCATCAGCAACATCGAGGCGACCGGCGAATTCGTCTGGAATATGTCGACGCGTCCGCTCGCCGAGCGCATGAACCGCACATCCGCGCCGGTGGCGCCGGAGATCGACGAATTCGAGCTCGCAGGCTTGACGAAAGCGCCCGGCCGCAATGTCGACGTGCCGCATGTGGCTGAGTCGCCGGCGGCGCTCGAATGCCGGCTGCTGCAAGTGGTGCGCATCCACGACCTCGCCGGCCAGCCGATGAACAACTGGCTCGCGCTTGGGCAGGTGGTGGGCGTGCATATCCGCAGCGAGTTTTTGAAAGACGGTCTCTTCGATACCGCCGCCGCGCGCCCGATCATGCGCGCGGGTTATCGCGCGGACTACGCCGAGATTGGCGAAATGTTCCAGATGATTCGCCCGAGCGCCTGACCCCAAAGGCGAAAACATCGGCTTCGCGCCGCGACTTGTCGTGGCGCGACACGCATCCCCCGTTGCGCGCTTCTCTCCGTTCTTCCGCAAAGCCTTGTCTATCAAGGGCGTCCGGCTGTCTGCCGCGAAACTGCGACAAATCGGTGTCGTATTTCCACATGTGATTGTCGCAAATAGTCGGCTCACGGCACTTTTTTCTGGCAACTATGTATGCAGAGCGCGGAAGCGCGTCCGCCACGGTTCTGGAGAATGTCGATGGATTCCCCCAAGGTAGTGGTCGAAGGGCTGTGCAAAGTGTTTGGCAGCAACCCCAAACAGGCGATCGACCTGTTGGCCGGCGGTGCGTCGAAGGAAGAAGTGTTCTCGCGTACCGGCCAGATTGTCGGCGTCCACAACGTCTCGTTCGATGTCAGGGAAGGCGAGATCTTCGTGCTGATGGGCCTGTCCGGCTCCGGCAAATCGACGCTGATTCGCCTCATCAACCGGCTCGTCGATCCGACCGCCGGCAAGGTGCTGATCGACGGGCGCGATGTGGCCGCCGTGCCGCGCTCGGAACTCACGGCGCTGCGCCGCCGGGACATGAGCATGGTGTTCCAGTCGTTCGCGCTGATGCCGCAGCGCACGGTGCTGTCCAACGCCGCGTTCGGGCTGGAAGTGGCGGGCGTCGGACGCAAGGAACGCGAATCGCGCGCCATGACCGTGCTCGAACAAGTGGGCCTCGCGCCGTTCGCGCAGAAGCTGCCGTCGCAGTTGTCGGGCGGCATGCAGCAGCGCGTGGGCCTTGCGCGGGCGCTTGCCGTCAATCCTTCGCTGATGATCATGGACGAAGCGTTTTCCGCGCTCGATCCGCTCAAGCGCAAGGAAATGCAGAACGTGCTGCTCGACCTTCAGCGCGAGCAGCGCCGCACGATTCTCTTCGTCTCGCACGATCTCGAAGAAGCCATGCGCATCGGCACGCGCATCGCGATCATGGAAGGCGGCCGCGTGGTGCAGATCGGCACGCCGCAGGAAATCATCAAGAATCCCGCCGACGACTACGTGCAGGCCTTCTTCGAAGGCATCGACACTAGCCGTTACCTCACGGCCGGCGATCTCATGCAGACGGACGCCGTGCCGGTCATGAAGCATTCGCCGCAGATCGACGCATCGAGCGTCGCGAAGACACTCAACGGCAGCGCGGAATACGCGTTCGTGCTGGACGCCGAGCGCCGCATTCGCGGGTTCGTCGGGCGCGACGCCACGGGCAACGCCGTGCCGCAAATCCATCATGTCGAATGCATTCAGCGAACCATGACGCTCGACGACGTGGTGAATCGCGTGGTCGCGAGCCCCGCGCCGCTGCCCGTCGTCGATGCAGACGGTTCGTACTGTGGTTCGGTCAACAAGACGAACGTGCTCCAGGTCTTAACGCGCCATCGAGGTTCCCATGTCTGAAATCATTCCGCTCGGTAGCTGGGTCGATCACGGCGTCCACTATCTGCTCGATCACGACGCCAAAACGTTCGACTCCATCGGCAAGGTCATCGAGAGCTTCGCGGCGCTCATCGAACACGGTCTGCAGGCCATTCCGATGTGGGCGCTCATGGCGATCTTCGTCGGCATCGGCTTGTGGCGCGTCGGCTGGCGTTTCGCGGCGTTCACGCTGCTCTCGCTCCTGCTCGTCTACGCGACAGGCTTCTGGGATCAGATGGTCATCACGCTAGGTCTTACGTTGTCCTCAACGTTTATCAGCTTGTTGCTCGGCGTGCCGCTCGGCATCTGGACCGCCAAGAGCAAGATGGTCGAAATGGTCGTGCGCCCCGTGCTCGACCTCATGCAGACCATGCCTGCCTTCGTGTATCTGATTCCGGCCGCGATGCTGTTCGGCCTCGGCCGCGTGCCCGGCATTCTGTCGACCGTCATCTTCGCGATGCCGCCCGCAGTGCGTCTCACGTCGCTCGGCATCAAGCATGTGAATCGCGAGATCGTGGAAGCGGGTCAGGCATTCGGCTGCACGCCGTGGCAACTGCTCTACAAGGTGCAGATTCCGAACGCGCTGCCGTCCATCATGACCGGCGTGAACCAGACCATCATGATGGCGCTGTCGATGGTCATCATCGCGTCGATGGTGGGCGCGGGCGGCCTCGGCAACGACGTGCTGGCGAGCATTCAGCGGCTGGATATCGGCCTGGGCTTCGAGAGCGGCTTGTCCGTGGTGTTGCTCGCGATCATTCTCGATCGCATCACGGAGAGCTTCGGACGTTCGCCGGGCATGGCTCGCGCGCCGCTTCTCTCGGGCTTCAAGTCGGTGATGCGCGTGCGCCGCGCGCCGGCCGCGCAACAAGGTTGATGCGCCCATGAAGCGCGATGCGATCGCCCCCGCAGCCGCCGAATCGCCGCTCGCCCATCTCGCGCACTTCGGCTTTCTGACGCTGCCGAACTTCTCGATGATCGCGTTCACGAGCGCGGTCGAAGTGCTGCGCATGGCGAACTACATCGGCCGCGCGGAGCACTACAGATGGTCGGTCATCACGCCGGACGGCGAGCCGGCGCGCGCGAGCAACGGCATGACGGTCAAGCCCGCGACGACGCTGGACGAAGCGGGCATGCCGGACGTGCTGATCGTGTGCGGCGGCTGGCACGTCGCCGATTATGTCGACGACACGGTGATCGCGCTCTTGCAGCGCGCGCATGAAGCGGGCGTGCCGCTTGGCGGCATCTGCACCGGGCCGTATGCGCTTCTCGCGGCGAAGCTGCTGGACGGCTACCGTTGCACGCTGCACTGGGAAGACATGTCGCCGGTCAACAAGCGCTTCCCGCATGTGCGCTTTGCCGACGAGCTTTTCGTGATCGATCGTGACCGCGTGACCTGCACGGGCGGCACCGCGCCGCTCGATTTGATGCTCAATCTCGTGAGCCTGCGGCTCGGGCAGGCGCATGCGGCGCAAGTGTCGGAGCAGTTCATCGTCGAGCGCATACGTGGCTCGACCGACTATCAGCATATTCCGGTCGATGCGCGCGTCGGCTTCTCGCGGGCGGAACTGGTGGAAGTCGTGCGGCTGATGGAAGCGAATATCGAAGAGCCGCTTTCGCTCGACGAACTCGCGCGGCTCGTGCATCTTTCGCAGCGGCATCTTCAGCGCATGTTCAAGATGTTCCTCAGCGTGTCGCCGACGCACTACTACCTGACGCTGCGCCTGCGACGCGCCCGCGATCTGTTGCGCAACACGGATGCATCGATTGCGCGCGTGACGAGCATCTGCGGTTTTCATTCGCCTTGCCACTTCAGCAAGGCGTATCGCGCGCAATTCGGCCATGCGCCGAGCGCAGAGCGGCGTCTTTCCGCTTGACGCCGCCGCTGCGCGTTGCGTCACGACGCTAGCTGACGATCACGTTCGATAATCCGTCTTGCCGCCTTCGATCATGCGCAACGCGGCCTGCCATTGCAGCGCGGTAATGCTTTCCATGCTGTCGCTGCGATACTGCGCGGCCGTCGTTTCGCACACTTCGGGCGAAGGCAGATTCAACTCGCCGCCGCCCGCGAGCGCGCGCAGCTGAATCTCGCAGGCCCGTTCCAGAAAATAGATTTCCTGGAACGCAGCGGGAATCGAACGGCCGCATGCAAGCAGGCCGTGATTGCGCAGAATCATCGCGTTATGCGGGCCCAGATCGTTGACGAGACGGTCTCGCTCGGCGAGATCCAGCGCGATGCCTTCGTAGTCGTGATAGCTGATCTGCCCGTAGTACTTCAGCGCATGCTGGCTGATGGGCAAGAGCCCCTGCTTCTGCGCGGAGACCGCCGCGCCCGCCGGCGTATGCGTATGCACGACGCAGACCACATCCGGCCGCGCCATGTGAATGGCCGAGTGAATCGTGAAGCCCGCCGGATTCACGCGATACCGCTCGGGATGCTCGGCCGCGTTCGCATCGACCGGACGGCCTTCGCTGTCGATGCGCACGAGGTCCGACGCGCGCATTTCGTCGAAGAGCACGCCGTATCGGTTGATGAGGAAGTGATGCTCCGGCCCCGGCACGCGCGCACTGATGTGCGTGAAGATCATGTCGGTCCAGCGAAAATGCGCGATCACGCGATACAGCGCCGCCAGGTCACAGCGTAGCGCCCACTCTTGCTCCGAATATCCGTGAGTCTCCATGCCAGTCTCCTTCGTTGGAATTGGTCAGATGGCCTGCGCGCGGCCGGGAAACGTCTCGTCGTAGTCCATTGCGTGATGCACTTCCTCGGTGTCTGCGCCGCGCTGCTCGCGATACATCATCGGCGGCAGGCCGAACTGCTTGCGAAATTCGCGGCCGAGATGCGATGCATCGGAGAAACCGCAGCTCGACGCGATATCGGCCACTGTCTTGTCGGAACTCGTCAGCAGCCAGGCGGCCGTGCGCAGCCGCACCTGCTTGGCGTACGCCTGCGGCGCCTTGCCTGTCTCGGCTTTGAAGAGGCGTTCGAGTTGCCGCGTCGACATATCCAGCTTGTGCGCGAGTTCATCGAGCGTGAGCGAACGGCCGACGTGCTGCTCCATCAGAAGAATCGCGCGCTTGACCTTCGGATGCGTGGCGGGCGCGAGGCCCGGCGGATGCGGCTGCGGCGCGTTGCCTTTCTGCAGGTCGTCGACGAGCAGAATGCGCAGCGCCTTTTGCACCGTCGCGGTCTCAAAGTGCCGCAGCAGGATGGCGGCGGCCACGTCGATGGAAGCGCGCCCACCCGAGCATGTGATGCGCCGTCTGTCGATCACGAATAGCCGGTCCGCGACGAGCAGTTGCTCATCCGCTTGCGGGAAACGCTCGACGAAGTCCCAGTAGTGGAACCAGCTCACGCAGACGCGATGGCCGTCGAGCACGCCCGCGCGCATCAGCGTGAAAACCCCCGTGCACATGCCGACGATGGTCGCGTCGCGGGCGGCGGCGCGGCGAATGAATTGCAGCGTGGCATCGCTCGCGGAAGGCCCGGAATGCAGCAGGCCGCCTACGACGACCACGTAGTCGAACGGTTCGGCCTGCTCGTAGGTTTCCCACGGCGTGATCTGGATGCCGCAGCTCGCGCGCACCGGCGCGAGCGTTTCGCCGATCACGCTCCACGAGCAGCGCACCGGGCGGCTGAAGTCGCCTTCGTCGGCGGAAAGACGCAGCAGATCGACGAAGCCGGAGAACGCGGTCAGCGTGAAGTTCGGCAACAGCACGATGCCGAAGCGGATGCGCGATTTCGATTGGCCGTCGATGGAGAGCGGCGGAAGAGATTCTGCGGGATTCATGCGCGTGCGATGCGGCGGCTCTGGGGTATGCGGCGAGCATAACACCGGGCGCGCGCAACGGGCGCATCGTCAGAAAGGAAGGAAACGCCGCGCAGAACGCGCGGCGTGAAGCGATGAATCAGGCGCCGAGAACCGCGAACGCCCAGGCGAACACGCCGCCGATCAGCGCGCCCGTCGAACGGCCGAGCAGGCTCGCGACGGTGTAATCGCCCCAGCGTTGCTCGACCTCGGCCTTCAACACGCCGAAGTAGCGCAAAACCGGATCGATCGAGCAGACCAGCATCAGCGCGGCCCACAAAGGCGCTTCGCGGGTGAGGACGTGTTCGGGAGCGAGGACGCCTGTCGCCTGAAGCGCGCCGACGACGCCGACGCCGACAAGAAACGCGAAGACCCAGGACTTGAAGAACTGATCGGGAAGAGCGTGACTTTCCATTGCTGCAAACCGGTTAAACGGGGGACTGGAAGACGAGAGACGCATTCGCGCGGGCTCTCACGGACCTAGGGAATATACCGAGACGTATTTGTTTAGCCGTTCGGAGCAATCTCAAAAATGCCCCGGTTTGCAACGAAACTGCGCAGGAACGCGCTGCGGCCTGCGCGCTCTGGTAAGCGCTGACGCCGCCATCCCATTTCCATGCCGTTTTTGTTCTATCTGCCGGAATTGCGGTTTGGTGCAATGAGGCCATGTCGAACGCGCTCGCTCATTCGAACGACGCGAACCGCCAACCTTGAGGCCACGCCATGAATGTCAGCGTTTTCGATCTGTTCAAGATCGGCATCGGACCTTCCAGCTCGCATACCGTCGGGCCGATGATCGCGGCATGCCGCTTCGCGTCGCATATCGAGGACGCGAACCTGCTCGGCTTCGTCACCCGCGTGCGGGCCGAGTTGTTCGGCTCGCTCGGCGCGACGGGCAAGGGCCACGGCACCGACAAGGCCGTGCTGCTCGGCCTCGAAGGCAATCTCCCCGATCTGATCGATCCGGACGCGATCGCGCCGCGCCTCGCCGACATCCGCGCGACGAAGCGTCTGAACTTGCTCGGCAAGCGCGCGATCGTGTTCGACGAGCGCGAGCATATCGGCTTCTATCGCAAGCTGATGCCGGGCGCGGCAGGATCGAGCATGGTGCATCCGAACGGCATGCGTTTTCAGGCGTTCGATGAAAACGGTCAACTGCTCGTCGAGAAAGAGTATTACTCGGTCGGCGGCGGGTTCGTTACGAACCGCGAAGGCGAGCGCGTCAACGGCGTGCGCGCGGGGGCGAGCGTGCCGTATCCGTTTCGCACCGGCGACGATCTCATGCGCATCTGCCGGGAGACAGGTCTGTCTATCGCCGATGTCGCGATGAAGAACGAATGCGCGAATCGCAGCGCACACGAAGTGCGCGAGGGGATGCTGGCCGTGTGGCGCGTGATGGCCGCGTGCGTCGAGCGCGGCTGCAAGGAGCGCGGCGATTTGCCGGGACCGATGCAGGTCAAGCGCCGCGCCGCGGACCTGTGCGCGCAACTGCGCTCGCGTTCCGAGGAATCGCTGCGCGATCCGCTTTCGATGCTCGACTGGGTGAACCTCTACGCGATGGCCGTCAACGAAGAAAACGCTTCGGGCGGGCGCGTGGTCACTGCGCCGACCAACGGCGCGGCCGGCGTGATTCCCGCCGTGCTGCACTACTACGTGAAGTTCATGCACGGCGCGAACGACGAAGGCATCGTGCGCTTTCTTCTAACAGCGGCAGCCATCGGCATCATCTACAAGGAGACGGCTTCGATCTCCGGCGCGGAAGTGGGCTGTCAGGGCGAAGTGGGCGTCGCGTGCTCGATGGCCGCCGCCGCGCTCGCAGCCGTGATGGGCGGCACGCCCGCGCAAGTGGAAAACGCCGCTGAAATAGGCATGGAACACAACCTCGGCATGACGTGCGATCCCGTCGGCGGCCTCGTGCAGATTCCGTGCATCGAGCGTAACGCGATGGGCGCGATCAAGGCGATCAACGCCGCGCGCATGGCGATGAAGGGCGACGGCCAGCATTACGTGTCGCTCGATTCGGTCATCAAGACCATGCGCGAAACGGGCGCGGACATGAAGACGAAATACAAGGAGACGTCGCGCGGCGGGCTGGCCGTGAACGTCATCGAGTGCTGAAACACCGCTACGAAGGAAGAGACACATGAGCCGCTATTCGATATTCAGCCTGCTGCGCAACGGCATGTCGTATCACGAGAACTGGGAGCGCCAATGGCGCAGCCCGGAGCCCAAGCGCGAATACGACGTGGTGATCGTCGGCGGCGGCGGGCACGGCCTCGCGACGGCCTACTATCTGGCGAAAGAGCACGGCATTACCAATGTCGCGATTCTGGAGAAGGGCTGGATCGGCGGCGGCAATACCGCGCGCAACACGACCATCGTGCGTTCCAACTATCTGTGGGACGAATCCGCCGCGCTGTACGAGAAGGCGATGAAGCTGTGGGAAGGTCTTTCGCAAGACCTGAACTACAACGTGATGTTCAGCCAGCGCGGCGTGATGAACCTCGCGCACACGCTGCAAGACGTGCGCGATACCGAGCGCCGCGTGAACGCGAACCGGCTCAATGGCGTCGATGCCGAGTTCCTCACGCCCGCGCAGATCAAGGAGATCGAGCCGACCATCAACCTCAATAGCCGCTATCCGGTGCTGGGCGCGTCGATCCAGCGTCGCGGCGGCGTCGCGCGTCACGATGCGGTGGCCTGGGGCTTCGCGCGCGGCGCGGATCAGGCGGGCGTGGACATCATCCAGAACTGTCAGGTGGTGGGCATTCGGCGCGAGGGCAACCGCGTGACCGGCGTCGATACCACCAAAGGCCATATCAAGGCGAAGAAAGTTGCGATCGTCGCGGCCGGCAATACCACGACTCTCGCGGACATGGCGGGCGTGCGGCTGCCGCTCGAAAGCCATCCGTTGCAGGCGCTCGTGTCCGAGCCGATCAAGCCGGTGGTCAACACAGTGGTCATGTCGAACGCCGTGCACGCGTACATCAGCCAGTCCGACAAGGGCGATCTCGTGATCGGCGCGGGCGTCGATCAGTACACGGGCTTCGGGCAGCGCGGCAGCTTCCAGATCATCGAAGGCACGCTGGAAGCGATCGTCGAGATGTTCCCCGTGTTTTCGCGCGTGCGCATGAACCGCCAGTGGGGCGGCATCGTCGATGTCTCGCCGGACGCATGCCCGATCATCAGCAAGACCGACGTGAAGGGCCTCTACTTCAATTGCGGCTGGGGCACGGGCGGTTTCAAGGCGACGCCGGGTTCGGGCTGGGCGTATGCGCACACCATCGCGAAAGACGAGCCGCATCCGTTGAACGCGCCGTTCTCGCTCGACCGCTTCTATACCGGCCATCTGATTGACGAACACGGCGCGGCAGCCGTGGCGCACTGAAGGAGTACTGAACATGTTGCTGATCGAATGCCCCTGGTGCGGGCCGCGCGCCGAAAGCGAATTTTCGTGCGGCGGCGAAGCGGACATTGCGCGCCCGCTGGAAACGGAAAAGCTCACCGACAAAGAATGGGGCGATTACCTCTTCATGCGCAAGAACCCGCGCGGCGTGCATCGCGAGCAATGGATGCATGCGCAAGGCTGCCGCCGCTGGTTCAAGGCGCAGCGTGACACGGTAACCTACGAGATTCAGGGCTACGAGACGTTCGACCGTCCGCTGGCTGCGATGGACAACAAGGAGGGAGCGTCGAAATGAGCCAGAAAGACCGACTCGCCACGGGCGGGCGCATCAATCGCGCCATCGCGCTGACCTTCACGTTCAACGGCAAGACGTATCAAGGCTATCAGGGCGACACGCTCGCGTCCGCGCTGCTCGCGAATGGGCAGCACTTCGTCGCGCGTAGCTGGAAGTATCACCGGCCGCGCGGCATCGTGACGGCGGGCGTGGAAGAACCGAATGCGGTCGTGCAGCTCGAAAAGGGCGCTTATACGGTGCCGAACGCGCGCGCGACCGAAGTGGAGCTGTATCAGGGACTCGTCGCGGAGAGCGTGAACGCGAAGCCGAACATCGAGAACGATCGCATGGCGATCAATCAGAAGTTCGCGCGCTTCCTTCCGGCGGGCTTCTACTACAAGACGTTCATGTGGCCGCGCAAGCTGTGGCCGAAGTACGAGGAAGTGATTCGCGATGCGGCCGGTCTCGGCAAGGCGCCCGAGGAACGCGACGCGGACCGCTACGACAAATGCTTCGCGCATTGCGACGTGCTCGTGGTCGGCGGCGGGCCGTCGGGTCTCGCCGCGGCGTATGCGGCGGGCTTGTCCGGCGCGCGCGTGATTCTCGTCGACGATCAGCGCGAACTGGGCGGCTCGCTGCTCTCGTGTCGCGCGGAGATCGACGGCAAGCCCGCGCTGCACTGGGTGCAGAAGATCGAAGCCGAACTGCGCACGATGCCGGACGTGAAGATACTTTCGCGCAGCACGGCGTTCGGCTATCAGGACCACAATCTCGTGACGGTGACGCAGCGCCTGACCGATCACTTGCCCGTGTCGATGCGCAAGGGCACGCGCGAACTGATGTGGAAAGTGCGGGCGAAGCGCGTGATTCTCGCGACGGGCGCGCACGAGCGTCCCATCGTGTTCGGCAACAACGATCTGCCAGGCGTGATGCTGGCGTCCGCTGTATCGACGTATCTGCATCGCTATGCGGTGCTGCCGGGCCGCAACGCCGTGGTGTTCGCCAACAACGACGACGCCTATCAATGCGCGCTCGATCTCAAGGCGGCGGGCGCGCAGGTCACGGTTGTCGATCCGCGTCCGGCCGAAACGAAGGGCGCATTGCCCGCGGCCGCGCGACGCTACGGCGTGCGCGTGATGAACAACGCCGTGGTGACGGCAGCGCACGGCAAGCTGCGCGTGTCGTCGGTGGAAGTGGCTTCGTATGCGAACGGCGCGGTCGGCGCGAAGCAAGCAGACCTGCCTTGTGATCTAGTCGCGATGTCCGGTGGATGGAGCCCGGTGCTGCATCTCTTCGCGCAATCCGGCGGCAAGGCGCACTGGCACGAAGAGAAGGCATGCTTCGTCCCCGGCAAGGCGATGCAGGCGGAGACGAGCGTCGGCGCATGCGCGGGCGACTTCACGCTGGCACGCGGCATTCGCTTCGGTCTCGAAGCGGGCGCAGAAGCAGCGCGCGCAGCGGGACATATCGTGGCGCGGACGCAGCCGGTGAAGGTCGCGGAGATCGCGGAAGCGCCGATCATGCCGCTGTGGCTCGTCGGCGGACGCGAACTCGCGACGCGCGGACCGAAGCAGTTCGTCGATTTCCAGAACGACGTTTCCGCCGCCGACATTTATCTCGCCGCGCGCGAAGGTTTCGAATCGGTCGAGCACGTAAAGCGCTATACGGCGATGGGCTTCGGCACGGATCAGGGCAAGCTCGGCAACATCAACGGCATGGCGATTCTTGCGCAGGCGCTCGGCAAGACCATTCCGGAGACGGGCACCACGACGTTCCGCCCGAACTACACGCCTGTCACGTTCGGCACCTTCGCGGGCCGCGAACTGGGCGAGTTTCTCGATCCCGTGCGCAAGACGGCCATTCACGAATGGCACGTGCAGAACGGCGCGAAGTTCGAGGACGTCGGCAACTGGAAGCGCCCGTGGTACTACCCGAAGGGCGGCGAAGACATGCATGCGGCGGTCGCGCGTGAATCGCTCGCGGTGCGTCAGAGCGTCGGCATTCTCGATGCATCGACGCTCGGCAAGATCGACATCCAAGGCCCCGATGCCGCGAAGCTGCTGAACTGGGTCTACACGAACCCGTGGAGCAAACTGGAAGTCGGCAAATGCCGCTATGGCCTGATGCTCGACGAGAACGGCATGATCTTCGACGACGGCGTGACCGTGCGCCTCGCCGAACATCATTACATGATGACGACGACCACCGGCGGCGCGGCGCGCGTGCTCACGTGGCTCGAACGCTGGCTGCAAACCGAATGGCCCGACATGCGCGTGCGGCTCGCATCGGTGACGGACCATTGGGCGACGTTCGCCGTGGTCGGACCGAATAGCCGCAAGGTGCTGCAAAAGGTGTGTCAGGACATCGACTTCGCCAACGCCGCGTTCCCGTTCATGAGCTATCGCGATGGCACGGTGGCGGGTGCATCGGCGCGTGTCATGCGCATCAGCTTCTCGGGCGAACTGGCCTACGAAGTGAACGTGCCGGCGAACGTGGGCCGCGCGGTGTGGGAAGCCATCATGGAAGCGGGCGCGGAGTTCGACATCACGCCGTACGGCACCGAAACGATGCACGTGCTGCGCGCGGAGAAGGGCTACATCATCGTCGGACAAGATACCGATGGCTCGATGACGCCGTTCGACCTCGGCATGGGCGGCCTCGTCGCGAAGTCGAAGGACTTTATCGGCAAGCGCTCGCTCACGCGCTCGGATACCGCGAAGGCGGGACGCAAGCAGTTCGTCGGCTTGCTCACGGACGATCCTTCGTTCGTGCTGCCGGAGGGATCGCAGATCGTCGCGGGTCCGTTCCAGGGCGATACCGCGCCGATGCTCGGTCACGTGACGTCCAGCTATTACAGCCCTGTTTTGAAGCGTTCGATTGCGTTGGCCGTGGTGAAGGGCGGGCTCGACAAGATCGGCGAAACCGTCACGATTCCGCTTGCGAGCGGCAAGCAGATCAACGCGAAAATCACCAGTTCGGTGTTCTACGACAGCGAAGGAGCACGTCAACATGTGGAATGAAACCAAAGGTTCCTCGAACGTTGTGGATCGCATGACGGTCGGGCAGAGCAGCCTCGGCCCGACGTGGCAGGAGTCGCCGCTCGTGGGCGCGGATGCGCTGATGAAGGCGCATCATGCGGGCGCATCGAAGGCGTTTCGCTTGACTGAGCGTCCGTTCCTGCAACTCGTGAACGTGCGCGGCGATACACGCGATTCCGCGTTCATGCGCGCGGCGGAAAGCGTGATCGGCTGCGCGCCGCCTTCGATGCCGAACACCATCGCGAAGGGCAACGGCTACGACATGCTGTGGCTCGGGCCGGACGAATGGCTCGTGGTGTCCGAGGCGCAGCACGATGCATCGCGCGCGGCGCCGCTCGAAGCGCGACTGCGCGATGCCTTCGCGGGCGCGTTCGCATCGGCGGTGGATATCGGCAGCGGTTATACGGTGCTCGATATCGATGGTCCTCGCACGCGCGATGTGCTTTCGCGCGGCTGTCCGCTCGATTTGCATCCGAAGGTCTTCGGCGCGGGACAGTGTGCGCAGAGCCACTACTTCAAGGCGTCGATCACGCTGGTGCCGCTGGGCGGCGATCGCTTCGAAATCATCGTGCGTCGCAGCTTCGCGGATTACTTCGTGAAGATCATGCTCGATGCGGCCGAGCCGCTGCTCGCATGAAGCCGTACGAGCCGTTGCATGCGGGCGGACAAGGATGGCGCGTCATCGTCGATGAACTCGTCGTGATGACGCGCGTCGGGCTCTATGAGCACGAGCATCGCGCGCCGCAGGCTTTATCCATCGATGCGAGCCTGCGGTATCGCGGCATGCCTCGCGAAGACGAGCTGATCGATTACGAGGCGTGGTGCAATCGCGTGACGGCGTATCTGCAAGAGAAGACGCATACGCGCTTGCTCGAAACGCTTGCGGTGGAAATTGCCGCGTTATCGTTCGATGCATGGCCGGCGCTCGATGCGCTGACGCTCGCGCTCTCCAAGCCGAAGATTCGCGAGGGCACTCGAAGGCTCGCGCTGGAACTCGACTGGCGGCGCGCGGATTACGATGCGTGGCGTGCGCAGCAGGCGTTGGCTGTATCGAGCGCATGAACGCATCGCGCGATGCGGCGGCGCGGCTTTCTGAACGCGCTTGCAAAGAGCATGATGCGCAGGCGGCGCTGGCGTTGCTTGATCGGAGTATCGCGTTGGGGCATCGGCGGATTGCGCTGATTCGGTATTTGCACGCGCAGTATCTCGGTGCGGCGCTGGAGGGGCGGCATCATGTGTATGTTGAGGAGATTGCTTCGAGGTTGAGTGGGGAGGCGTTGGTGGGGGTGGTGAAGGCGGCGCGGGGGAGGTTGGGGGGGTGAGGGGTTCGTGTTGTCTCCGTGTGGGCGGAGGAAGCGCGAGAGCGAGAGCGAGAGCGTGTGCGGTCGATCTCCGCTTATGCGGAGGAACCAACGGCACTGCATAGATCGTAATGCCGATGTAGGGACTATCTCCGCATACGCGGAGGAACCACGATGTCGGCGCGTAGGCCGTCCATCCAGTAGGGCCTATTTCCGCATACGCGGAGGAACCTTTGTAGTCGAAGCCGCTCTCGTACAGCGAAGGCCTATCTTCGCGTACGCGGAGGAACCGAACTCTGGAAGGAGGACATGTACCTTCGCCGGGGCCTACTCCGCGTACGCGGAGGAACTGCGCCTCAGGACCCGGCGTAAGCATCGCCCATGGGCCTATCTCCGCGTGCGCGGAGGAACCAGCGCGGTAACAGGTCGTAGCGGATAGATTGCGGGCCTATCTCCGCGTACGCGGAGGAACTTCGATCGCATACCCATAGGCGTCGAGATACAGGGGCCTATCTCCGCGTACGCAGAGGAACCACGATGTCGGCGCGTAGGACATCCAGTAGGGCCTATCTCCGCGTACGCGGAGGAGCCGGCGGCGGTGCGCCAAAAGCGTCGATGAGTGAAGGCCTATCTCCGCGTACGCGGAGGAACCGCACACGAAAAAGAAAACGCTGAGAACGGTACGGGCCTATCTCCGCATACGCAGAGGAACCAGAAATTGCTGCACTGATTACGGCGGGCTGCGGGGCCTATCTCCGCGTACGCGGAGGAACCCTAGAGACGTCAAAAAATCACGAGCTCAAAGGCGGCCTATCTCCGCGTACGCGGAGGAACCGTCCGCGGTAACCGGCTCACTGCGTTCCTGTTGGGCCTATCTCCGCGTACGCGGAGGAACCGGCTCATGAGCTGGCGGACAGCCGTATAGCTGAGGCCTATCTCCGCGTACGCGGAGGAACCGCAGTACCTGGAAGCTTCATCTGGGACGCCGAGGGCCTATCTCCGCGTACGCGGAGGAACCCGCGGGGATGATGATTGCGGCGGACGCGGAAGAGGCCTATCTCCGCGTACGCGGAGGAACCCCTGTCCCAGCCAGTCGCCTCAAGAATCGCCGCGGCCTATCTCCGCGTACGCGGAGGAACCTCGATGGCCGTCGATGCGTCGAAGCCGAGAATGGGCCTATCTCCGCGTACGCGGAGGAACCTCGGCCTCAATCTGCGTGATCCTGTCGGACTTGGGCCTATCTCCGCGTACGCGGAGGAACCTCTTCCCGTGCTTCCTCGTACCGGTACGCGTAGGGCCTATCTCCGCGTACGCGGAGGAACCCACCGGCTTATCGCTCGGCGCAGCAGGCGATGCGGCCTATCTCCGCGTACGCGGAGGAACCAAGCTTGACGCGATTGAAGGACGGATGGCTGAGGGCCTATCTCCGCCTACGCGGAGGAACCGCGCGGTTCATCGCCGCGCGGCCGCGCTTTACGGGCCTATCTCCGCGTACGCGGAGGAACCTGCATCGTCATTCAGTACACGGATGACGTCTCGGGCCTATCTCCGCGTACGCGGAGGAACCACGTGCCGACGTATCGTGCAAAGTTTGCCACGCGGCCTATCTCCGCGTACGCGGAGGAACCGATTCCACCATGTAGTCGGACACTTGATCCGGGGGCCTATCTCCGCGTACGCGGAGGAACCTGTTGTGGGAGCTGCGCTATACGTCCTCACTGCGGCCTATCTCCGCGTACGCAGAGGAACCCCTCCCGCCTAACTCAATGATGTTAAAGAACAAACCGCATATCCGATGTTTGGGATTCGCGCCTCTGCGCGCGAGTATGGTGAGTCGACAATCCGTTGTCAAATGCGGTCGTTGAGCGCCGTTTGCATGTGCGGCGGACGGCCTCGCCCGTCCGAATGCAGCTATCGAAAGCAATGGAGCAATGAGGCAACGGCTCACATCGCTGCTTCCTTGCATCGATGAACTTTGACACTTGAAGAAGTTTTATCCTCGCGTCGTCGATGCTAACCTAAGCATTCCGAACAAATCGCTGTAAGGGATATAAGGCACGACGAGGACCACAGCAGGCAATCATGGAACCGCAAGCGCATCCGCTAGAGGCGTGGGGAAAACTGAGCCGCGACGCCGCCGACTGCATCGGCGAACGCAGCATGCACCCGCTGTACGACCACATGCTGGACGTCGCCGCCTGCTTTCTAACCGCGCTAAAAGAAGGCACGCGTTTGCGCAACGCCTTCGACACCGTGGCGGGTCGAGTCTTGAGCGAGCAAGACATCGAGCGGCTCGCGGTCTTCGCCTGCCTCCATGATCTAGGCAAGGCGAACAGCGGCTTCCAGGCAAAGCGTTGGAAAGGCAAGGCGCCGGCTGGCTGGCCATCGCCCGCGGGTCATGGCGTCGAAGCATTCTTGCTGTTTCGCGACGACGACCTCGCTTCGTGCTTGCCGCTCGAATCCATCAAAACGTGGAGTCCGGACGCGGAGTCGTTGCTGCTGGCGAGCCTTTCGCATCACGGCCGTCCATTGCCGGCTCCGAACGGTCAAGACCCGATCATCTGGAAGCCGGTGCGAGACCGCGCAGGCTCCGTTATCTATAGTCCCAAAGAAGCAATACGAAAAATCGGCGAGCAGTTGCAGCGAGACTTTCCCCGCGCGTTGGAGCCCGATGGCGAATCGCTGCCGTCGACTCCGGCGTTCGTTCATCTTTTCGCGGGCGTCATGCAGTTCGCGGATTGGCTCGGATCACATCCCGGCTTTTTTCCCTACAGCGAGCCGGGCACACGCCGGACGCGAGCGGAGGCCGAAGAACGCGCGACACGTGCTATATCGACAATCGGCCTCGATGCGTGCGCCGCGCGCATCGAACTCCTGCAACGCCCTCTCTCGTTCGAGTCCGCATTCGAGGGCAAAGCGCCGAGGCCCGTGCAAGCCGCGCTTGGCGACAGTGACCTCGGACCGTTGCTCATCCTCGAATCGGAGACGGGTAGCGGCAAGACGGAAGCCGCGCTATGGCGCTTCGTCCGGGTCTTAGCCGAGCATAAGGTTGATTCGCTGTACTTCGCGCTGCCGACGCGCGTCGCCGCTCCACAGGTCTACGAGCGCGTGCTGAAGTTCGTGCGTTGTCTATGGCCGCTCGATGCGCCTGTTGTCGTTCGCGCGCTTCCGGGCTATGAAAGCGCCGACGGCAGCGACAAGATCGCGCTGCCGGACTTCATCGTGCAATGGTCCGATCACCCCGACGACGCGAGAGCCGCGACCCGCTGGGCAGCGGAATCGCCGAAGCGTTTTCTGGCGGCCACCATCGCGGTCGGCACCATCGACCAGGTTCTGCTCGCCGGCCTCATGGTCCGTCACGCGCACATGCGTCATGCCTTGCTGAGCCGTTCGTTGCTGGTCGTCGACGAGGTGCATGCGTCGGACATCTATATGTCGGAACTGCTGGAGCAGGTGTTGAGCGCGCACGTTGGCACGGGCGGCCATGCATTGCTGTTGTCGGCGACGCTCGGTTCCAGGCAGCGCACGCGCTTTCAGCAGATCGCGCAGCGGTCGGCGGCGGCGCTCGCTTTGCCGAGCGTGGAGCAAGCCTGCGCGTTGCCTTATCCCGCGCTGACTGACGCCGCCAAAATCCGTGGCTTGACGGCCAGTGGCGCGTCCAAGACCGTCCACTGGTCCACGCTCGACGCAATGGATGACCACGAGCGCATCGCGCGTTTGGCGATCGATGCAGCGAGCCGCGGCGCACGCGTGCTGATCGTTCGTAACACGGTCCCGTCGGCCGTCGCGACGCAGCAAGCCATCGAGAGTCTCATCGACGGTTCGGGCGATCGAGAAATACTGTTCGACCTTAATGGCGTCGTCACGCTGCATCACAGCCGGTTCAGCCGCCAGGACCGTCCGCTGCTCGATGCAGCGGTGGAATCGCGCCTCGGCAAGATACGCGCGGCGCTAAAGGGCTGCATCGTGGTCGGCACGCAGACGCTCGAGCAGAGCCTCGATATCGACGCCGATCTGCTCATCACCGACATTTGCCCGATGGATGTGCTGCTGCAACGCATTGGCCGTCTGCATCGGCACCAGCGAGATGCGCTAGAGCGGCCCGAAGGCTTCAGGGACGCGCACGCGTGGGTCCTGACACCAGCCGGCAATTCGTTCGAAATGTATCTCCACAAGCCCCGCAATGGACTCGGGCGATCGAAGAACGGCGGCGGCGTGTACCCCGATCTGAGCATGATCGAAGCCACCCGACGACTCATCGAAGAAGCGCCGTGCCGCGTGATTCCTCGCGATAACCGTCTTCTGGTCGAGCGCGCGACGCACCCCGACTGTTTGCTTGCAATTCAAAGCGAACTCGGACCCGAGTGGGAGAAGCTCGGTCAACAACTGGAAGGCGGACAAGGGGCCGAGCGGTCTCTTGCCCGCATGCATGCGCTCGACTACAAGACGCCATTCCTCGACCTTCTGTTTCCGGACGATGAGCGACGGCTGACGACACGGCTCGGCATGGAAGACCGCTTGGTCGAATTCGATCCACCCGTGCCCGGTCCGTTCGGCGTCGCTGTGCAGCGTCTCGCGCTGCGTCATCACATGCTGGACGACGACGTCGATGCAGACGCGAAACCCTCCGGCATTGAGCTTATTGAGCACGGCTTCGAATTCACGCTTGGCACCAACGTGTTCCGCTATGGCCGCTACGGCGTCGAGCGAGTGAACGCGTAACGCATGGACGATGACTGACATGACCCTTCACCATCGCTTGCTCGACGACCACCTGCTGCGCTATCGCGATGCTTCGGGTCACGCGCACAATGCCACGCTGCCCGATCTGTTCGTCGCGATGACGGCCGATACCGTCCGCGACTTCCCTGCGCTGCGGCCGCATCAACGGCATCCGTGGCATGCGTTCTTAACACAACTGGCGGCGATCGCGTTGCACGCAGCGGGGCGATCGGAGCCGTTCGAAACAGCGGACGATTGGCGGACGGCGCTTCTCGCTTTGACGCCGGACGATCCGGATGGCGCGGCGTTTTCGCTCGTTGCGCCTGACGACCGTCCCGCGTTTTTGCAAGCGCCTTGCACGCCAGGGGAATCGCACACGTGGAAGAAAGCGCCGCTTGTGACGCCCGACGCATTGGACATGCTGGTGACTTCGCGCAATCACGACGTGAAAGCCGCGCGCATGGCCAACGCGCAGCCGGAGGACTGGGTGTACGCGCTCGTGAGTTTGCAGACGCAAGAGGGCGTCATGGGCGCCGGCAACTACGGCATCTCGCGCATGAACGGCGGTCTGTCCAGCCGGCCGGCTTTCGGGGCCGTTCCCCAAGGACTCTGGGGCAAGCGGTGGCAGCGAGACACGCGGCGGCTGCTCCAGCATCGTCAGAAGATCGTCGACGAGATCGGGCTCAAGGAGACCAACGGACTCGCGCTGGTCTGGACGAAGCCCTGGGACGGCGTTAGCAGTCTTTCGTTCGGCGAACTCGATCCGTTCTATATCGAAGTGTGCCGCCGCGTGCGCCTGGACTCGGCGAATGGCAAGCTCTTCGCGCTCACGACGAGTAGCAAGACCACGCGCATCGCGGCAAAAGACCGCCTGGGCGCAACGGGCGATGCGTGGACGCCCGTCGCCGTCGCGGGTGGCGAAGCGTTGTCCATCACGGCTCGGGGTTTCGATTACAAGCTGATGAGCAAGCTCGCGTTCAAAGGCGACTACGCCGAGACGATCACTCGCAAGATAACGCGCGATGACGGCGAGAAGGGCATCGTGCTGCTTGCTCAAGCTGTCGCGCGGGGGCAGGGAAAGACAGAGGGCTATCACGAACGACGCATGCCCATATCCCGGAGTATGCGCGAGGCGTTCCTGAACGGCCGCATCGATGAACTCGCCCACGCCGCCGACAGGCGTATCAGCGTGATCGGCGATATGCGCACGGTGCTTTGGAGTGCGCTGTGCGCTCTGTTTGGCAACGGGGACGACACCGCTGCCGACAACGCGAAGGACAAGGCGAGTCGCTTTGCGAAGTCATTCGAGCAGGCCGAAGACCGTCGCTTCTTTGACGACCTGATCTTGGAAATCGATGGCAACACGTCTGAAGAACGGCAACTCGCGCACAAGCAATGGCTCGGCGAACTGGCGGATCGCGCGGAACAGCTGCTGACTCGCGCGTTCGTCGCGGGGCCGCGTGCGAGTACGCGGCGATACCGTGCGCAGAGCACAGCGCTCTCGCGGTTTCGCGTCAGTATCCATTCAAAGAAGGAACTGCAGACCATGGCGCGTGTGTTGAAGCAACGTTCGCAAGCGCGCAAGGCGGCTATGGAATCGGATATGCAAGGACGTGCCATATGAAGTCGACAGATACATCGGCCGGAGCACCGGAACAGTCTGCGGGGCAAGCTGCCGTACAAACTGCGACGCCCAGCATGAGCTACCAAATAGAAGCCATCGCTGCATTTCTGAAAGACGCCGGCGAGGGAGTCAAGGCATCGAAGAACGACCGCGTGGCGCTCGCGCGTCTCGACCCGGAAGCCGAGGAACTCACCACCGCGCAAATCGCCGCGCTCACCCACGCGGCAGAGCGCGCGAAGCTGGACACCATTCACTGGAGTCTCGACCGATGGCGCCGATGGGCGTTCATCGCATACGGCATCGCGCTTGCCGGGCACGATCGGGGCGCGGAGAGCGGCGGCATCGGCGCAAATTTTGGCCGACAACTCGCGACGGCCGGTGTGTCGGAGGCACGCGTGACGCGGCTGCTCGACGCGCGCGGAACGGTGTTCTTCCAGTTGCTGCGCCGTGTTCTTCGCTTGTTGGCGAGCAAAAGCGTGAAACCGAACTGGGTACAACTCGCGAGGCTCGTCCTGAACGAAGGCGCGCGCGATGACAAGGGACGGCGCATCGCTGAGAAGACGCGCCGCGATATCGCGCATGCGTTCTTCTCTGCAGGACCGAGCGAGTCGCGGCACGATTGAAGACGAGAAGGCTGGCAACAACGTTCGACAAGTCTAGGATAACGAAATGACGTATCCGCGCTTTATTCAGATTCACACGCTGCACAGCTATTCCGCCGCCTTGCTCAACCGCGACGATTCCGGCATGGCCAAGCGGCTGCCTATGGGCGATGCCATTCGCACGCGCATTTCATCGCAGTGTCTAAAGCGACACTGGCGCGTTGCGGAAGACCGTCATGCGCTTTCGACGCTCGGCGTTCCGATGGCCGTCCGTTCTCGGGAAACGCTCGCGCTGGTCCGCGACGAGTTGGTCAGGAACGGCGTCTCGGAAGCCTTGGCTCAGACAGCCGTCGAAGCGTTGCGCTTCGGCGGTCTTCTGGACAAGGCCGGCAAAGTCCGCAAAGGAGACGAAGCAGTCAAGACAGGCCAGGCGGTGCTGCTTGGCACGGCGGAGATCAAGTACCTGGTCGAACGTTGCACGGCCCTTGCGCGCGAGCATCAGGATGAAGACGGCCTCAAGGCGGCAGTCGCGGCTTTCCTGAAGAACGAGTCCGCCAATATTGTCGCGCTCAAGCACGGCAGCGGTCTCGAATCGGCGTTGTTCGGACGCATGGTGACGTCCGACGTGCTCGCTCAGCGCGATGCCGCTGTGTACGTCGCGCATGCGTTCACGGTCCACGAGGCGCAGGTGGAGAACGACTACTTCACGGTTGTCGACGACCTTCTTCGGGAAGCGGGCGAGCAAGGCTCCGCCGGCATCTTCGATACCGAACTGGCATCGGGCCTCTATTACGGTTACGTCGTCGTGGATGTTCCGCAACTGGTGGCGAATCTGGAAGGCATCGCCGCCAGCGAGTGCTTCAATGCATCGCCGGACCGGCGCGAGCTTGCCGCACAGGTCGTGCATCACCTGTTACATTTGATCGCTACCGTCAGCCCCGGCGCGAAACGCGGATCGACCGCTCCTTTCGGCTATGCGAATCTCATGCTGGTCGAGACGGGAGATTGGCAGCCGCGCAGCCTGAGCGCGGCCTTCGAAACCGCGTTGCCGTTGAGGGGCCATGACATACGCAACGCCGCTGTCGATCGCATCGCGCAAGAGTTGAAGAAGCACGATGCCGCATACGGCGCGCTGGACCGAGGCTTTGTCGCTCTCAATCCCGCCGATATCCCGAACGCCAAGCACTATTCGCTGGATAAGCTCGCGAATTGGGTGCAGACGCGCATCGTCAAGGGCGCATGAGATGCGGCGTCACATGTTGATGCGCCTGCGTGCGCCGCTCGTCGCGTTCGGAGGCGAGGCAATGACAGGTACGGCGTGATCCGCGATTTACCGGCGCTATCGATGGTTACCGGGCTGATCGCGAACGCACTCGGCTGGGACCGCGGCGAATGCGACAAACATGATCGCCTTCAGACGCGTCTCGTGATGGGAACGCGGCTGGACAATTCCGGCGAGCGGCTCTGCGACTTTCAGACGGCGCAGATCTCGAGGAAAGATAGCGGCTGGACGTGGCGAGGCATTCCCGAGTCGCGCGATGGCGGCGAGGATACGTACAAAAGCCCGCATCTGCGATACCGCGATTATCACGCCGGCCTCGATGCGCTCGTCGCATTGCGGCTCGAACCCGCCGACGAGTCGCCCACGCTCGCCGACATTGCCCGCGCGCTCGACCGGCCGCAGCGTCCGCTTTTTATCGGACGCAAGCCATGCTTGCCGTCCACGCGCGTGTTCGCGGGTTTCATCGACGCCGAGCATGTGCTCGATGCGTTGCTGCGCGCCCCCTTGCCTTCAGGCGCGCCCGATGACGCCTTCCGCATGCAATGGCCGAAAGACGAAGGCACGATGCCGGAGGCAAAGACAGAGGCGCTCGACGTCTGCGACGAGCGCAATTGGACGAGCGGCGTGCATGGCGGATGGCGTCCCGTTCTGGAAATGAGCGCGAAGCGGGCATCGTTCGTCGAACATCCATCGATATCGCCGGAATTCTCGTATGACCGCGCTTAATCTCATTCACTGTCAGCCTGATCCGCAGAAGTTCGGGCTGTGGGCATCGCGGCATGGCGTGCTGCCGTCCGGCGGCGATCTCGGCTACGCATTGCATGCGGCGCTGCACGCAGTCTTCGGTCCGCTCGCGCCCAAGCCTTTCTATTACCGTGACGCTCGCGCCGGGCTGATCGCCTATTCCCCGCACTCGCCCCAAGCGTTGCGCGAGGCGAGCGCGCTCTGCGCCGCGCCCGAACTGGCGGATGCGCTCGGCCTCGATGCAGGCCCGCGTAGCGCAGGCCTCAACATCCGCGCTTTTCCGACGCAATGGCAACCAGGGCGCGTGCTGGGCTTCGAAGTGCGCGTGCGGCCCACCCGACGCCGCGAGCGCGCCGACGAGAAAAGAGTCCGCGAACGCGATGCGTTCCTTGTCGCGTGCTCGCAAAGACCCGAAGACGACGATCTGCGACGCGAGGCCGTCTACGCCGAATGGCTCAACGAACAGTTCCGATCGACCGGAGCGGCCAGGGTGGTCGAAGCTCGCATGACGCGATTTCAGCTCACGCCGGTGCTTCGTCGCACGCAAGTCGTATCCGGCGACCACACGCCTCGGCAGTCACGTTCCATCGACGGCCCCGATGCGGTGTTCACCGGACACTTGCGCGTCGAAGAGTCGGATGCCTTCGCTCGGCTGCTTGCGCGCGGCGTCGGACGGCATCGGGCTTTCGGGTTCGGCATGCTGGTGCTGAAGCCCGCCTCTATCGACGGTTGATCGCACAGGCGCCACGTGCTGAAGGGGCGGCTCCCGCTCGACACGTCGCGCGTGCCGCATGGGGATCGTCACGGGCTGCTGTGGCTGGAGCGCGGCGAACTGAGCGTCATCGATGGATGCCTGCATTTCACGAGCGGCCAATACGTTGATCAGATTCCGCATCAGTCGGTATCCATGATTTTGCTCGGCCCGGGCGGCAGCGTGACGCACGACGCACTGCGTTTGCTCGCGCGCCACGGCACCCTGCTTGCCGCAGTCGGCACGAGCGGGATGCGCAGTTACACCCGCTCATGCCGGATCGTTCGGACGTCGCGCGGCGGCAGGCCGAGCTGTGGGGCAGCGCGCGCCGACGCCTGGCCGTTGCGCGGCACATGTATGCGCTGCGGCTGGGCGAGGTGTTGCCGCATCGCGATCTGGATACGCTGCGCGGCATCGAAGGGGCACGCGTGAAGACGATCTATCGGTTGCGCGCGCAGCAATTCGGCATCGACTGGAACGGGCGGCACTACGACCGCGCGAATCCCGATGCCGCCGATCTCGCCAATCAGGCCATCAATCACGCGGCGACGGCTGTGCAAGCGGCGGCGGCCATCGCCGTGCAGGCGCTTGCGGCTGTGCCTCAGTTGGGGCTCATCCACGAGGATTCGGGTCAGGCATTTGTCCTGGATATCGCTGATCTTTTCCGCGATGACGTGACGCTCTCGATAGCCTTCGCCGCAGTCAAGCAGCTGAGCGTGGCGCGGAGACCATCGACCGGCTCGTGCGACGAGAGGCGGCGCGCGTTTTTCGCAAGCAGCAGGTGATTCCCGCGATGATCGATCGTATCAAGCAGGTGCTGCGGGTCGACGAGAAGCTGGAGGAGGCGGATGGCGCTGGTCGTAGTGGTGACGCGCGACGTGGCGGACCGCTTTCGGGGGTATCTGGCCTCGGTGATGCTCGAGGTGTCGGCTGGCGTGTACGTCGCGCCGCGGATAAACAGAGGCGTGCGCGAGCGGACGTGGTCCGTGCTCGCCGAGTGGCACGGCGCCGAGCCGAGGGGCAGCGTCGTGATGGTTTGGCGGGAGCTCGATGCGGTCGGCGGAATCGGGATCGCGCAGTTGGGATCGCCTGCGAGGAAGCTCGTGGATGTGGATGGGATGTATTTGGTTAGGCGGGAAGCGCGGTAGGTGAGCCGTCATCGTTCTCTGAAAATCTGGATTTCTCGATGGATGGGGCGGGGGTTTTGTCTTTCCGATCATCGAGTTATGTGGGAGAGGTTCCTCCGCGTACGCGGAGATAGGCCCGCAGCAACCTGCGCCACGCCGTCGTTCGCATAGGTTCCTCCGCGTACGCGGAGATAGGCCCATGACGCCGCTTTGGTGGCTTTCGATGGACGGGGTTCCTCCGCGTACGCGGAGATAGGCTCCCAGGCATCGACTCCGCGCTCGCGGGCGCGGGGGTTCCTCCGCGTACGCGGAGATAGGCCCGAATCAATACGGTGTGTTTCTGTGGCGCGCGGGGTTCCTCCGCGTACGCGGAGATAGGCCCGGCAGGCTTCCATCCTGCATGTCGCCGGTTCGGGTTCCTCCGCGTACGCGGAGATAGGCCCAAGGTGGCGCAGCCGCCGGAATTGACACTTCGGGTTCCTCCGCGTAGGCGGAGATAGGCCGTTGTGATGTCGAGAGTCGCCGTCACGATCAGCGGTTCCTCCGCGTACGCGGAGATAGGCCGCCATGAAGGCAATAGTCGGACTGATGTTTAGGGGTTCCTCCGCGTACGCGGAGATAGGCCCATTGAGAGCGGCCTGCGACCTGATGTTGTCGGGGTTCCTCCGCGTACGCGGACATAGGCCCGGGCGAGCACGAAGCGCCTACGGCGCGGCCCTGGTTCCTCCGCGTACGCGGAGATAGGCCCGCGAAGGCGCCCTTCACGGTGAGAGACCGTGTGGTTGGTCCGCGTACGCGGAGATAGGCCCCCAGCAAGGAACTCAAGCACCAGTGGGCTGGCGGTTGCTCCGCGTACGCGAGATAGGCCCAACAAGGCGACGACGCAAATGGCGGGCGTCCGGGTTGCTCCGCGTACGCGGGGATAGGCCGTCGGGAGACTGTTGGTTCTGGACTGGACCTCAGGTTCCTCCGCGTACGCGGAGATAGGCCCGGCGGTGGTGTTCGTCCGCCAGCCGTCTTGTAGGTTCCTCCGCGTACGCGGAGATAGGCCCGTCGTCATCGCGGGCCACGGCCGGCGCAGGCAGACGCTGACCAACTGCAACTCTCGTCTCTGCCGTTCTGCCCGCACGCGATTTCCTCATGGGAACGGGAAAGCCTCTCCCATACCTACTACACCGCCCACAATTTTTGACGCGCAACGGCCGGCACATAAACGCTCCAAGTCGATATTCTGCGTTCCTAATGAAAAGAAGCAGGCAGAGAAGCACATCATGGCTTGTCGGTTATCGGTTGGCTTTGTTGACGTCACCTTGTATTCCCGCAACGAATCGACCAAACGCGGAGACTTCGAGGCGCGCCGAGCGATCGAATCAGCACAAACACTTCACCTATCGGTAGACGGTTCGGACAGCCTGCGCAGGTTCCTAGGCAGGCATACGAGCGGCGGATACTTGTCGTCAGACACCCATCCTTCGGACGTCTTGCGTCGGCTGAAGGACGGGGTGGCAAGCGGCGACATTGTGGCCGTCTCGTCCCCACGGGAGTCGCGACAAGCAGACTCGGGCGGTCGAGCAGAGCCGCCACCGCGTCCCTCTTATGCGACGGTAACGCCTTCGCAGCTTTATCGCAAAGCTGCGCCAGAAAGACCAGACAGCGCGCTCGGGCGCGTCGTCCGGTCATGGCAGAGGCTTCCGGCTGAAGACGGACCTGCGATCTTCCGGTCAATGCCGGGTGACGTGCTGCCAGACGGGCGCATCGCTACGCCGCTGACAGAGGGCGGCTCGCAGTTCGCTGGAATCATGATGACGGTCGCACGGGCGGCCACCGACGATCTCGAATCTGATGACGCCAGTTCGCAGGCGATGACCTTCGGCGATGACCGCACACCGCTCAGTGACGCTTCGCCATTCGAGTATTCTGAGGATACTTCGCTGGGCGATGTGCTTAACCTAGCAGCGAGAGGCGTGAGCGAGGCCGATGAGGCGGACTGCTTTGGCGAGTATGAGATGAATCTGACGATGTGCGAGGCTGCTCGCGCCACCTTCCAAGATCTGCGCACGCTTGCGCTCTGCAAAGAGCGTGCGTTCGAAAGATATCAAGCCTGTCGAGGATATTGATGACTAAACGTCTTTACGCAACGGTCGTGTTTTATGACGAGGACACCCAGCAACTTCGACTATGCGGCACATTCCGCGATCGCGTGCAGTCGGCCATCGATCGCGCCGGCTTTGTATTCAATATTCCCACTGACAGAGAAGATTTCAGCACGGAACCTGTGACGGATGAACACGCACGTCAGATCGGTTACATGGCCATTCTTAGTCAAGCACAGAACCATCCCGAACTGCGAGCGCGCCTGCGTCTCACTCTCAAGGAGCCGATGCATTGGGATGCTGGGCCTGAAAAAGATCGAGACGGCGGAAACTGAGTACGGTTTGTCGCTTCAACAATTGGGCTTGTAGCGACAGCCCGCTGGCGATGAAAGCACTTGGCGTCGCATGGCCAGCCTTCTGGCGTTAGGTCAGCCCGAACTGAAACAAGAGCGCCACGCAACGACGTGGAAGACGACAAAGAACCGTGATGTCCAAACTACCACGCGCTACGATCGTTTTCTACAACGCAAAGAGCCATCAACTGCAGCTATGCACCGTGCCCCTGACTGAAGTGCAGAGCGTGATCGACCGACGATTATCGCGTGGGCTGGCCATGAACCTGCCGCTCGGTGCAGATGACGACAACACATTGGAGTTGCGGTGCTGAGTCAAGGCATCGCACACCCCGAACTTCGGTGCCGGTTCCGGTTTGATACTCCAGGCACGATGGAATAGGGCGAAATTGATGCAGGGCTGACGAAACCGAAAGACGACTGCGGGTGCTAATTGACCGGGATCGAATATCTGCCGGTTGCTCCGGCGCTCGCGGAGATCTCCCGTATGCATCGGAAGTCGCCCTACTGTTCTGTCAGTTGCGCTGCTATACCGTACCTCGGCCGGCGAGTAGTTTGACGAAAGCTAGTGCTTCACGGCTTACAGAACATGAGCTTGACCGGTGCGCATTCGTCAGGGCGATGACCAAGACAATCGTGCTTATGCAGTCTGCAAAGGAAAAGCGTTTTCCAATTGCCAAACATGTCGAAGTTTTTGATGACCAAACCCGCACGCGTAAGCATCGTCTTTTTCAATGAGCAATCGCAGCAAGTCCAGGTTTGCATGGTGGATCAAGCAGAAGTGCAGCAGTGCATCAGTCGAGAGGTTGCGCGCGGCTCCGCTCTGAACATTCCGCTACGCGGAGACGACAGCATTGCGCCGATAACAGATCAAGCATTGCACGAACTGGGCGGGTTAGTCATGCTCAACCTTGGTTCACGGTTTCCCGAACTTCGACCGCGTTTCCAATTCCGGACAGCAAACACGATGGATTGGGCCGCGATCGACAACAGAAGCAAATCCGATCGGTAAGCGGCCACGAAATTGATCCTGTAGAGGCTTCTCACGCCGAATTTGCTGCGCGCCAAAAAGCGAGTCCTATATGGTTGGGATGTATCTGGTGAGGCGAGAAGCGCGGTAGGCGAGCTGACATTTGTTCTCTAAAAATCTAGATTCTTTGGCGGATGGGGTTGGGCGTTTTGCCTTTCCGATCATCGAGTTATGAGAGAGAGGTTCCTCCGCGTAGCCGGAGATAGGCCCCGTCAAATGCAAGACTCGCAATACATGGCCGAGGTTCCTCCGCGTAGGCGGAGATAGGCCGTACGCGCACATCTGGCTGGGCCAGTACCAGCGGGTTCCTCCGCGTAGGCGGAGATAGGCCCTGATCAGTCGGAGGTTGTACATCTCGTCCTGCGGTTCCTCCGCGTAGGCGGAGATAGGCCCTATGCCCGCGGACAGGCGCGACGCGTAGCCCCGGTTCCTCCGCGTAGGCGGAGATAGGCCCTGGAGAAGGCCACGATCCGCAAGATCAACGCGGGTTCCTCCGCGTACGCGGAGATAGGCCCTGAGGATCGCGCGGCAACATGCCGGCGAGTTGGGTTCCTCCGCGTACGCGGAGATAGGCCGCGGTGGATCGATGAAAACCTCGCGCCGCTAGGAGTTCCTCCGCGCACGCGGAGATAGGCCCTGCGCGAGCGTCATGCCCGCGAGCGACCCGCCGGTTCCTCCGCGCACGCGGAGATACGCCATGCGGATACTCGATGGCCCGCTCGGCGTAGCCGGTTCCTCCGCGTACGCGGAGATGGGCCCACGAGGCCACGCTGCGCTTCGTCAATCGCTGCGGTTCCTCCGCGCAAGCGGAGATAGGCCCCATTCTTGACAAACGGCCGGTCATCGGCATGTGGTTCCTCCGCGTACGCTGAGATATGCGCCAGCGCTGATAGGCGCGCTCGACGGCGATCGCGGTTCCTCCGCGCACGCGGAGATAGGCCCATCGAGCCGATCATGCCGCCGCCGCTGTAGCCGCTTCCTCCAGCTACGCGGAGAAACCCCGTTCGCCGACCAAATCACGACCTAATCGAGCCGGCTGCCCCCGTACCCCCAGCCAGCCCGTCCCCCCATGACGCCCCCATTCCACCCCCATGACGCATTCCTTCTATGTCGCGGCTTTATGTCGGCGTCTACTGAAAAGGCCTGCAACGAACCAAAGCGGCCACAAACCGCATCGAGAGGAACCAAAAAATGTCCACCGCCACACAGCCCCGCGCGAGCGCCGCGGCGCGGCTCGAACGCCTGCCGTTCTCGAGCTATCACCGCACCATCTTCATCATCATCGCGGTGGCTTTCTTCTTCGATTCCGTCGACCTTGGCACCATGACCTTCGTGCTCGGCTCGATCAAAACCGAGTTCGGCCTGTCGACGGCGACGGCCGGCCTCGTCGCGAGCGCGAGTTTCTTCGGCATGGTGCTGGGCGCGGCCGTCGCGGGCCTGCTCGCCGATCGCTTCGGCCGACGTCCCGTGTTCCAGTGGAGCATGGTGCTCTGGGGCGTCGCGTCGTATCTCTGTTCGACGGCGCATTCCGTCGAATCGCTGATCTTCTATCGCGTGCTGCTCGGCATCGGCATGGGAATGGAATTCCCGATCGCGCAGACGCTGTTGTCCGAGTTCGTGCCGACCGCATCGCGCGGCAGAGTGATTGCCCTAATGGATGGCTTCTGGCCGCTCGGGTTCATCGCATCCGGCGTGGTGTCGTACTTCGTGTTGCCGCACTTCGGCTGGCGTACCGAGTTCGCGTTGCTCGCCATTCCCGCTGTGTTCGTGCTGATCGTGCGGCGCGTGGTGCCCGAGTCACCGCGCTGGCTCGAACATCGCGGGCGCACCGCGGACGCGGACAGCGTGCTCGCGAATGTCGAAGCGAAGGTGATGAAGGCGACCGGCTTGCGCCAGTTGCCGCCGCCCTCGATGCTCGCCGAGCCGCCGGTCGCGAAAGGCGTCGGCGCATTTCGTGAGATTTGGAGCGCGGCGTACAGGCGTCGGACGATCATGGTGTGGATGTTGTGGTTCTTCGCGCTGCTCGGCTTCTATGGGCTGACGTCATGGCTCGGCGCGCTGATGCAGCAAGCGGGTTTCGCGGTCACCAAGTCCGTGCTCTACACGGTGCTGATCTCGCTCGGCGGCGTGCCCGGCTTCTTGTGCGCGGCGTGGCTCGTCGAGCGGTGGGGACGGAAGCCGACGTGCATCGCATCGCTTGTCGGCAGTGGCGTGATGGCCTACCTCTACGGACAAACCGCGCTGCACGCCGAGACGCCCACGTTGCTGATCTGCGCCGGACTTGCGATGCAGTTCTTTCTCTTCGCGATGTGGGCCGCGCTCTACACCTACACGCCTGAGTTGTACGGAACGGGCGCGCGTGCCACCGGATCGGGCTTCGCGTCGGCGATCGGGCGTGTCGGATCGTTGATCGGGCCGTATGTCGTGGGCGTCGTGTTGCCGGTGTTCGGGCAGGGCGGCGTGTTCTCGCTCGGGGCGTTGTGCTTCGTGGTGGCGGCATCGGCGGTCTGGGTATTGGGCGTGGAGACGCGAGGCGTGGCGCTGGAAAAGCTCGTCTCGGAAGCCGAGCACGATGAAGGCGCGAAGGTCTGGGCTTCGGCGGAGAACTGACCCCCTGTCGCTCCCAACCAAACCCACGTCGCATTCGACGCAAGTGATTTTCGCGGCCGAGCGTACTCTTCCCGCACGGCCGCGAGCATCGCACAGAACGAGCTCGCGCCCGCCGTCCACGAATCCAAGGAGACGAGTCACATGAGCACGAATCGCGGCGTCGTATATCTCGGTCAGGGCAAGGTCGAAGTCCAGTCCATCGACTATCCGAGAATGGTCGATCCGCGTGGCCGCGACATCGGCCACGGCGTCATTCTCAAAGTCGTCAGCACCAATATCTGCGGGTCGGACCAGCACATGGTCCGCGGCCGCACCACCGCGCCCATCGGTCTCGTGCTGGGGCACGAGATCACAGGCGAAGTCATCGAGATCGGCCGCGACGTCGAAACGCTCGCCATCGGCGATCTCGTGTCCGTGCCGTTCAACGTCGCGTGCGGACGCTGTCCCACCTGCAAGGCGCAGCACACGGGCGTGTGCCTCAACGTGAACCCGTCGCGCGCGGGCGGGGCATACGGCTATGTGGACATGGGCGGCTGGATCGGCGGACAAGCCGAGTACGTGATGGTCCCGTACGCCGACTTCAACCTGCTTAAGTTCCCCGACAAGGCGCAGGCGATGTCGAAGATTCGCGACCTCACCTGTCTCTCCGACATTCTCCCGACCGGCTATCACGGCGCCGTCATGGCGGGCGTGAAGCCCGGCGCGACCGTGTATGTCGCGGGCGCGGGACCGGTCGGCATGGCGGCGGCGGCATCGGCGCGTCTATTGGGCGCGGCCTGCACCATCGTCGGCGACATGAACGAAGAGCGTCTCGCGCACGCGCGCAAGATGGGCTTCGAGACGGTGGATCTATCGAAAGACGCGACGCTCGCGCAACAGATCGAACAGATTCTCGGCAAGCCGGAAGTGGATAGCGCCGTCGATTGCGTCGGCTTCGAAGCGCACGGTCATGGCAGCGAGCACAACGCCGAAGCGCCGGCAACGGTCCTCAACTCGCTGATGGAAATCACGAAGGCAGCGGGCGCGATCGGCATTCCGGGCCTCTACGTCACCGACGATCCCGGCGCCGCCGACGCCGCCGCGAAGAAGGGCAGCCTCAGTATCCGCTTCGGCCTCGGCTGGGCGAAGTCGCATTCGTTCCACACGGGGCAAACGCCGGTGATGAAATACAACCGCAACTTGATGCAAGCGATTCTGTGGGATCGTTTGCCGATTGCGGATATCGTGAACGTCTCGGTGGTATCGCTCGATCAGGCGCCTGACGGTTATCGTCAATTCGATGGCGGCGCGCCGCGCAAGTTCGTGCTCGATCCGCACGGCATGCTCAAAGCGGCCTAAACAAAAACAATGCGCCCCTTGAAGAAGGGGCGCATTTCCGTGTACCGCCGAACAAACTTAAGCCACCATCACCGGCACTGCACTCAAAGGCGGCACCTGCTTCCTTCTCTCGCGCGTGGGCGCAGTGCCGAATGCATCGCGATAACTCTTCGAAAAGTGGCATGCGGACTGAAATCCGCACGCCATCGTGATGTGCATGATCGACATATCCGTCTGCAACAGCAGCTCGCGCGCGCGTCGCAAACGCAGCGTCAGATAGTAATGCGTCGGCGTCATGCCGAGATGCTCGCGGAAGAGCCGCTGCAATTGCCGTTGCGACATGCCGGCAAGCCGCGCGAGTTCTTCGCGCGACAACGGTTCTTCGATGTTGTTCTCCATCAACGAGATCACTTCGAACAAGGACTTGTTCGCCGATCCGAGCCGCGCGACCAGCGGCATGCGCTGCTGGGCGCTCGTGTCCCGCACGTGTTCGACGATGAACTGCTCGGCGATCTGCGTGACGCGCGCAGTGCCGACGCGCGAGGCGATCAGATTCAGCATCATGTCGAGCGGCGCGACGCCGCCGGTACACGTCACGCGATCGCGGTCGATCACGAAGAGTTCCTTCAGGAAGCGCGTGTCCGGAAACTCTTCTTTAAGCGCCGACATGTTCTCCCAGTGAATCGCGCAGGCATAGCCCGCCAATAAACCGGCACGCGCGAGCGCATACGTGCCGGTGCACAGACTGCCGAGCACGCAGCCCGTGCGCGCGAAGCGGCGCAACGCCGAGAGATGCTCGAGCGCAGTCGAACGCTGCACGTCGATGCCGCCGACCACGAACACGATATCCGGCTGGCCCACGCATTCCACGGGTCCCGTATCGACGGAAAGCCCATTGCTCGCCGTGACCGGTCCGCCCGTGGGACTCACGATGGACCATCGATACAGCGGCTGTCCCGTCAGATAGTTCGCCATGCGCAGCACTTCGATGGCGTTGGTGAACGCCATCATCGTGAAGTTGGGAAGCGGCATGAAGGCGAAGTGCGACAGCGACGCCGTGCGATCGGAGGACATGGGGGAGTTGATTCCTTGGAATCTGATGTTCGACGCCGTCATTCGCGGCGCTTGTTGCTTCTGTCATTGTTTGACACTTCTGCATTTTGATTTCGAGTGCAACTAGCATGCCATCAGGCTAAACCCTGAGCGGCTTCATGCATCGGCGATTCACGCGTCAAAGCACGCACTAACGCGGCGCGAACGCCCGTTTCAAAGCACTCATTAAGCGCACGATCGTTCCTCCGCAGTGCAGCGCGCGCGAGTAAAGCGCCCTACACCCAAAGCCTTTTCGCCACTTGTCGAAAAAGGACGCGCATGTCGGAAAAGGCCAAGAACACGTCTGAATTCATAAATTGACCAGCAAGGCGAGGGTCAAGAATAGACGCAACGATGAAGACACGAGCGGCCTGAAACACGCGACGCGAGCTTCATCCAACGACCGTTCTTTCTGACCCGGACTCAAGCCCATGTCGAACTCGAATCCCTTCTTCGAAGCGCCGCTCGCGGCCCGCGATGCCTCGGTGCGCAGCGCGATACTGAAAGAGCTGGAGCGCCAGCAATCGCAGGTGGAATTGATCGCGTCGGAAAACATCGTGTCGCGCGCCGTGCTGGAAGCGCAAGGCTCCGTTCTGACGAATAAGTATGCGGAAGGCTATCCGGGCAAGCGCTATTACGGCGGCTGCGAGTTCGTCGATGAAGTCGAGGCGCTCGCGATCGATCGCATCAAGCAACTCTTCGGCGCGAAGTTCGCGAACGTGCAGCCGCATTCGGGCGCGCAGGCCAATGGCGCGGTGATGCTCGCGCTGGCGAAGCCGGGCGACACCGTGCTCGGTATGTCGCTCGATGCAGGCGGCCATCTCACGCATGGCGCGAAGCCGGCGCTCTCGGGCAAGTGGTTCAACGCGGTGCAGTACGGCGTGAGTCGCGACACCCTGCTCATCGATTACGAGCAGATCGAGGAACTGGCGCAGCAGCACAAGCCTTCGCTCATCATCGCGGGCTTCTCGGCTTATCCGCGCAAGCTGGACTTCAAGCGGCTGCGCGCGATTGCGGACAACGCAGGCGCGAAGCTGATGGTCGATATGGCGCATATCGCAGGCATCATCGCGGCTGGGCGTCATGACAATCCTGTGGAGCACGCGCATGTCGTGACGTCCACCACGCACAAGACGCTGCGTGGTCCGCGCGGCGGCTTCGTGCTGACCAATGACGAAGACATCGCCAAGAAGATCAATTCCGCCGTGTTTCCGGGGCTGCAAGGCGGTCCGCTGATGCATGTGATCGCAGGCAAGGCGGTGGCCTTCGGCGAGGCGCTTCAGCCCGATTTCAAGAGCTATATCGACAACGTACTCGCCAACGCGCAAGCACTCGGCGAAGTGCTCAAGGCAGGCGGCGTCGATCTGGTAACGGGCGGCACCGACAACCATCTGCTGCTCGTCGATCTGCGTCCGAAGAACCTGAAAGGCAACCAGGTCGAGCAGGCGCTGGAACGCGCGGGCATCACCTGCAACAAGAACGGCATTCCGTTCGATGCGGAGAAGCCCACCGTCACGTCAGGGGTTCGCCTCGGCACGCCGGCCGGCACGACGCGCGGCTTCGGCGTGAACGAGTTCCGCGATATCGGCCGCCTGATTCTCGAAGTCTTCGACTCGCTGCGCGCGCATCCCGAGGGCGATCCGCAAACCGAACAACGCGTGCGCCGCGAAATCTTCGCGCTGTGCGAACGCTTCCCCATCTACTGAGCACACACGGAGCAACAAGCGATGAGCACTCTGCACGATAACAGCATCATCATCGACGGCCTCAACATCTCGAAGTTCGAGCGCTCCGTGTTCGAGGACATGCGCAAGGGCGGCGTCACGGCGGTGAACTGCACCGTGTCCGTGTGGGAAGACTTTCAGAAGACCGTGGACAACATCGCGGAAATGAAGCAGCAGATCCGCGATTACAGCGAGATCCTCACGCTCGTGCGCACGACCGACGACATCCTGCGCGCGAAGAAAGAGAACAAGACGGGCATCATCTTCGGCTTCCAGAACTCGTATGCGTTCGAGGACAACCTCGGCTATATCGAAGTGTTCAAGGAACTCGGCGTGAACGTGGTGCAGCTCTGCTACAACACGCAGAACCTCGTCGGCACCGGCTGTTATGAAGCCGATGGCGGTCTGTCCGGCTATGGCCGCGAAGTGATTCAGGAAATGAATCGCGTCGGCATCATGGTCGATCTCTCGCACGTGGGCGCGAAGACGTCATCGGATGCGATCGCCTGCTCGAAGAAGCCCGTCACGTATTCGCATTGCTGCCCGTCGGGTCTCAAGGAACATCCGCGCAACAAGACGGATGAGCAACTGAAGGAAATCGCGGACGCCAACGGCTTCGTCGGCGTGACGATGTTCGCGCCGTTTTTGAAGCGCGGCCCGGACGCGACCGTCGAGGACTATCTGGAGGCCATCGAATACGTGGTCGATCTCATCGGCGAAGACCGCGTGGGTATCGGCACGGACTTCACGCAAGGCTACAGCACCGAGTTCTTCGACTGGATCACGCACGACAAGGGCCGTTATCGCCAGCTTACGAACTTCGGCAAGGTCGTCAATCCGGAAGGAATCCGAACGATCGGCGAGTTCCCCAACCTGACGGCGGCGATGGAGCGCGCGGGCTGGAGCGAATCGCGCATCAAGAAGGTGATGGGCGAGAACTGGCTGCGCGTATTCGGCGAAGTCTGGAACGTGTGAACGCAACGACACAAGAACAGGAATCTGAGATGCAACCGCAACTGCCTATCGACGTCGACGCGCAAACGGGCGTCTGGACCACCGACGCGCTGCCGATGCTTTACGTGCCGCGTCACTTCTTCACGAACAACCATGTGGCCGTGGAAGAAGCACTGGGACGCGAGACGTATGCCGAGATTCTCTACAAGGCCGGCTACAAGTCCGCGTATCACTGGTGCGACAAGGAAGCCGCGAAGCACGGCATCGCCGGCATGGACGTGTTCGAGCATTACCTGAAGCGCCTGTCGCAGCGCGGCTGGGGTCTCTTCGATATCGTCGAATCGGACCCGCAAAGCGCGATGGCGCGCATCCACTTGCGGCACTCGTCGTTCGTGCTCGCGCAGCCCGGCAAGCAGGGCAAGCTCTGCTACATGTTCGCGGGCTGGTTCGCCGGCGCGATGGACTGGGTCAACGACACGGTATCAGACAGCGCGAAGAAGGGCCCGCGCTCGCGATCCATCGAAACGCAATGCGCGGCCGAAGGCCACGAGCATTGCGTGTTCGAAGTGTCGCCGTTGCAACTCCACGCGTAGCTTCAATCCGAGGTCGTCCGCCATGCGTTACCCGAACCTTTTCAAGCCGCTCACGCTGAACAAGCTGACTCTGCGTAACCGCATCGTCAGCACGGCGCACGCGGAGGTTTATGCCGAACCGGGCGGCCTGCCCGGCGATCGCTATATCCGCTATTACGAGGAAAAAGCGAAGGGTGGCGTGGGGCTCGCCGTGTGCGGCGGCTCGAGCCCGGTGTCGATCGACAGCCCGCAAGGCTGGTGGAAGTCGGTGAACCTGTCGACCGACAAGATCATCGATCCGCTCTCGCGTCTTGCCGAAGCCATGCACCGCCACGGCGCGAAGATCATGATCCAGGCCACGCACATGGGCCGCCGCTCGGCATGGCATGGCGAGAACTGGCCGCATCTGATGACGCCCTCGGGCGTGCGCGAGCCGGTGCATCGCGGTAACGCGAAGATCATCGAAGTGGAAGAGATTCGCCGCATCATCGAAGACTTCGCGGCCGCTGCGAAGCGCGTGAAAGATGCGGGCATGGACGGCATCGAAATCTCGGCGGCGCACCAGCATCTGATCGATCAGTTCTGGAGCCCGCGCACCAACTTTCGCACGGACGAATGGGGCGGCTCGCTCGAAAACCGACTGCGTTTCGGCGTGGAAGTGCTGAAGGCCGTGCGCGAAGCGGTCGGCGCGGACTTCTGCGTGGGCCTGCGCATGTGCGGCGACGAGTTTCATGAAGACGGCCTGTCGCACGAGAACCTCAAGGAGATCGCGCAGGCCATGTCGGAGACGGGCCTTATCGATTACATCGGCGTGATCGGCTCGGGCGCGGATACGCACAACACGCTCGCCAACTGCATGCCGCCGATGGCGCTCCCGCCCGAGCCGTTCGTGCATCTGGCCGCGGGCATCAAGTCGGTGGTGAAGCTGCCCATCATGCATGCGCAGAGTATTCGCGATGCAGGGCAGGCCGAGCGTCTGCTCGCGAACGGCATGGTCGATCTCGTCGGCATGACGCGCGCGCAGATTGCGGACCCGCATATGGTCATCAAGATTCGCGATGGCCGCGAGGACGAGATCAAGCAATGCGTCGGCGCTAACTATTGCATCGACCGCCAGTACAACGGCCTCGACGTGCTGTGCGTGCAGAACGCGGCGACATCGCGTGAATCGACCATGCCGCATGTCATCGAAAAGTCGCGTGGACCGAAGCGCAAGGTGGTGGTCGTCGGCGCGGGGCCTGCGGGACTGGAGGCGGCGCGCGTGGCGAAATCGCGCGGGCATGACGTCGTGCTCTTCGAGAAGAACGATTACGTCGGCGGTCAGATCATGCTTGCCGCGAAGGCGCCGCAGCGCGAGCAGATGGCGGGCATCGTGCGCTGGTTCGACATGGAAACGAAGCGGCTCGGCGTGGACCGGCGCTTGGGTGTCGCGGCCGACGACAAGGCCATCATGGCGGAGAAGCCCGATATCGTCGTGCTCGCGACGGGCGGATCGTCGTTCACGGATCAGGTGCCTGCGTGGGGCGTCGAGCAAGGGCTCGCCGTGAGCGCGTGGGACATTCTCTCGGGCAAGGTCGAGCCGGGCAAGAACGTGCTCGTCTACGACGGCGTGAGCACGCATGCGGGCGCGGGCGTGGCGGACTTCATCGCATCGCGCGGTGGAAACGTCGAGATCGTGACGCCCGATGTGAAAGTGGCCGATGACGTGGGCGGCACCACGTTCCCCATCTTCTATCGCCGTCTGTATGCGCAAGGGGTCATCCATACGCCGAACTACTGGCTCGACAAGGTGTACGAGGAAGACGGCAAGAAGATCGCCGTGCTGCGCAACGAGTACACGGAAGAACAGGAAGAGCGCGCGGTCGATCAGGTGGTGATCGAGAACGGCAGCACGCCCAACGACGCGCTGTACTGGAAGCTCAAGCCCGAATCGCTCAATCGCGGCCAGGTGGACGTGCACACGCTCTTCGCGGCGCAAGCGCAGCCGTGCTTGTCCGAAGAACTCGGCAACGGGCGCTTTCTGCTGTTCAGAGTCGGCGACTGCATCTCGATGCACAACATCCACGGCGCGATCTACGACGCGCTGCGGCTTTGCAAAGACTTTTGACGAGGGCATTGCACGATGAACCCCGTGTTTGTCATCACCGCCTTGCTGTGGCTTTCGGTGGCGGGTCTCGCCTTCGCCGTCATGAAGCGCGCGGCCTACTGGCGCGAAGGCCGCGCCACCGCGGCCGGCGCGTACGGATGGGCCGATCTACTTAGTATCCCGAAGCGATACTTCGTCGACCTGCACCATGTCGTGGCGCGCGATCCGTACATCGCGAAGACGCACGTCGCGACAGCGGGCGGCGCGATTCTCGCGATGGCGCTCGTCTTCGTCAACTACGGTCTCGCGATCTATTCGCCGTGGATCGACAAGCTGATCTTCATCGCGGCGCTCGTCATGCTGGGCGGCACGTTCTTCGTGTGGAAGCGCAGGCACGGCGCTAAGCAAGTGCCGGCGCGTCTGTCGCGCGGACCGTGGGACGCGTTGCCGCTCTTGCTCGGCGCGTTCGCGTTCGGCCTCGCGTTGTTCACGCTGCTGCCTGCAACGTGGATGTCGGGCGCGCTTGCGATCATCGTCGCCTTGTCGATCGCGGCGGGCGCTTACACGATGACCTTCGGCGCGGCGCGCGGCGGACCGATGAAGCACGCGATGGCGGGTCTTCTGCATCTCGCGTTTCATCCGCGTCAGGAGCGTTTCAAGGCGCAGCATGAACACGACGTGGTGCCGCCCACGGCGCTCAAGAAGCCCGTGCTCGATGCCAAGGAATACGGCGTCGGCAAGCCGGTCGAGTTTCGCTGGAACCAGCTTCTGAGTTTCGATGCCTGCGTGCAGTGCGGCAAGTGCGAAGCGGCGTGCCCCGCGTTCGCATCGGGCCAGCCGTTGAACCCGAAGAAGCTGATACAGGATCTCGTGACCGGCATGGTCGGCGGCACGGACGCGGCGTATGCGGGCAGCCCCACGCCGGGCATTCCCGTCGGCAAGCATGCGGGCGCGCCGGGCAAGCCGCTGATCTCCAGCATGATCGAAGCGGACACCATCTGGTCCTGCACCACGTGCCGCGCGTGCGTGCAGGAGTGCCCGATGCTGATCGAACATGTCGATGCGATCGTCGATATGCGCCGCAACCAGACGCTCGTCGAAGGCGACGTGCCGGGCAAAGGTCCGATCACGCTCGCCAATCTGCGCGAGACCGGCAGCGCGAACGGCTATGACATCGGCGCGCGTTACGACTGGTCGGTGGATCTGCAAGTGCAGGTCGCGCAGCCGGGTCGCCCCGTGGACGTGTTGTTGATAGCAGGCGAAGGCGCATTCGACATGCGCTATCAACGCACGCTGCGCGCATTCGTGAAGGTGCTGAACAAGGCGGGCGTCGATTACGCGGTGCTCGGCGGCGTCGAAACCGATACGGGCGATACCGCTCGCCGCCTGGGCGACGAAGCCACGTTCCAGCAATGCGCGTCGAAGCTGATGGAGACGTTGTCGCGCTATACGTTCCGGCGCATCGTCACGGCGGACCCGCATGTGCTGCACAGCCTGCGCAACGAGTATCGCGCGCTCGGCGGCTTCTACGAAGTGCAGCATCACACGGCGTTCATGGCCGAACTCGTGGCAAGCGGCAAGCTCACGCCGAAGGCAGCCGCCGTGCTCGCGGACAAGAAGATCACGTATCACGATCCCTGCTATCTCGGCCGCTATAACGGCGAGACCGAAGCGCCGCGCAAGATGTTGAAGACCATCGGCATACAGGTCGTCGAGATGGAGCGTCACGGCATGCGCGCCCGCTGTTGCGGTGGCGGAGGCGGCGCGCCGCTCACGGATATTCCCGGCAAGCAGCGCATTCCCGACATTCGCATCGCGGACGCGAAGGCGGTCGGTGCCGATGTGGTCGCGGTGGGCTGCCCGCAATGCACCGCGATGCTCGAAGGCGTGGTCGGTGCTCGTCCCGAAGTGCTCGACGTGGCGGAGCTGGTCGCCGCAGCACTGGAGTAACGCATGAACACGATCAAACGAATCGATCCGCGCCGGCCGTTCATCGTCACGACAGCGGGACTGCGGCGGATCACGCTGGGCGAAGTCGGTACCGGCGCACTGCAGGATTTCGCGTCGGCGCATGCCGCGCATCGCGATGCGGCAAAGCCGCGTCGCACGACGAAGCCCGCGCGACGCAGCGTGCTGGTGGCGGCGCATACCGATCGCGGCGCGTTCGACGACCACGCGCGCCAGGCGCTTGCCGCTGCCGCGCTGCTCGCGGACGACGAGACGGAGGTCGTGCTGATCGCGTTCGGCGCGTTCAACGACGACGCGGCATCGCTTGGCGCGGATCGCATCATCGAACTGGATGCATTCGATAGCCGACGCTTCGCGCCCGACGAAGAACTGCGCGCGCTCGCCGCATGCGCCGCCGCGTTCGCGCCCGCGCATCTCTTCATGCCCGACAACGCAACGGGCGATGGCGATCTCGGCCGCCGTTACGCGGCGCTCGCGGGTGCGAGCATCGCGACGCATGTCGTCGAACTGGATGCCACGCACGCCGCGAGTTATGCGCAAGCGGGCCGCGCATGGGCATCGCGTGCATTGCCGGAGGTCGTGATGCTCGCGCCGAATGCGGTGGATGCGAAGCTGCCTTTCGTCGGCGCGGGCGAACGCGTGGCGAGCGAGGGCATCGTCCCTGCATCGACCGCGAGCACGTATGTCGATCTCGGCATCGAGGAGCTGGACGCCGCGCAGATCGCGCTGGAAGAGGCGGATTTCATCGTGTCGGCGGGCAATGGCGTCTCCGACGTTGCCGCGTTCGAGGCGCTCGCCAGCACGCTCGGCGCTGCGATAGGCGCGAGCCGTGTCGCGGTGGATGACGGCAAGTTCACGCGCGACAAGCAAATCGGCGCAACGGGCAAGACGGTGCAGGCGAGCGTGTACATCGCGTTCGGCATCTCGGGCGCGGTGCAGCATCTGCAAGGCATCAAGGATTGCCGTCACGTCATCGCGGTTAATTCCGATGCAAGCGCGCCCATTGCGAAGCGCGCGAATCTCACGGTCGTCGCGGATACGCACGAGACGATCAAGGCGCTTACCGATGCAGCCGCGGCAGCGCGGGCATCGCGTGGCAACGGAGCGTCCATCGTGCTCGGCGCGCCGCTCGCCGAAGGAGTGTTCGCATGAAGATCGCCGTACTCGTTTCCGTGGGACGCCATCCGGTAAGCGGTGTCGCGCGCTATAGCCGCAACGACGCCGCCGCGCTGACCATCGCGTTCGATATCGCGAAACATCAAGGCGCTCAACTCGACGTGTTGCACGCGGGCGATCCCTCGAATCCCGCGCTTGCGGAATATCTCGCACTCGGCGCGCCGCGCGTCGAAGTGCTGAACACCGAGGGCGATGCGAGCGCCGCGCTCGCACAGCGCATTGCGGGCTATGACCTCGTGCTGACGGGCACGCGCGCAGAAGGCGCGTTCGATAGCGGCACGTTGCCGTACAGGCTGGCGAATGCGTTGAACATCGCGCTCGTCGGGTCGGCGGTCGATTTGAGCGTGACGAAGGAAGGTGTCGAGGTGCGCCAGTTCATGCCCAAGGGCCTGCGCCGGCGCGTGCGTGTGCAACTGCCTGCGCTCATCGCCGTGCATCCGCTCGCCAATGCCGCGCCGCGTTATGCGTATGCGCGCATGCGCGAGGGACAGGTCGTGCCGGTGGCATCGAATGCGCCGGTGGACATCGAGGGCAAGGCGTGGACGCTCGGCCCTATCGCAGCGAAACCCAAGCGCCTCGCCGCGCCGGAGAAGCGCAGCGGTCACGCGCGCATGCTCTCCGCGACCACGACGGAGAGCCGTGGCGGCAGCGTCGTAATTGAAGGGAGTTCCGTCGAAAAAGCACAAGTGATTCTCGCGTATTTGCGGGAGCATCAACTGGTCGATTACTGATTTCGACGCGCAGCAGACGATAAACGGGCCAAAGCGGGGCCAAAGCGATGCAGGAGCACACGATGAAAGTATCGGCAGACGTTCGCGCAATGATCGAACGCCGCAAGAAGGGCTACACGCTCGAAGCGCCGTTCTATACGAGCGAAGAGATTCACGCGCTCGATATGGACGCCATCTTCAAGCGGCACTGGATTCAGGTCGCTGTAGAGCCGGACGTGCCCGAGCCCGGTGACTACACGACAGTCGAGATCGGCGCCGATTCGATCCTAATCGTGCGCGACGACGACATGCAGATTCGCGCGTTCCATAACGTGTGCCGTCATCGCGGCGCGCGGCTGTGCAACGAGGAGAAAGGCTCGCTCGGCAATATCGTGTGCCCGTATCACAGCTGGACGTATAGCCTCAACGGCGATCTCATGTTCGCGGAGCACATGGGCGATCAGTTCGACCGCTGCAAGCACAGCCTGAAGAAGGTGCATGTCGAGAATCTCGCAGGCTTGATCTTCATCTGTCTCGCCGATGAACCGCCCGCTGATTTCGCCGTGATGCGCGCGGCCATGGAGCCGTATCTGCTTCCGCATGGCCTGAAGGATTGCAAGATCGCGGCGAGCATCGATATCGTGGAGAAGGGCAACTGGAAGCTCACGATGGAGAACAATCGCGAGTGCTATCACTGCGTCGCGAATCATCCGGAGCTGACCATTTCGCTCTATGAATACGGCTTCGGCTATCAACGCTCGCCCGCGAACGAGGAAGGCATGGCGGCGTTCGAGCGCACGGTCGTCGAACGCACGAAGCAGTGGGAAGCGATGAATCTGCCGTCCGCGGAGATCGATCGTCTCTCCGATCTCGTCACGGGCTTTCGCACGCAGCGCCTGCCGCTCGATCGCGACGGCGAATCGCAGACGCTCGATGCGAAAGTTGCATCCAAGAAGCTGTTGGGCGGCTTCGCGCGCGCGGACCTGGGCGGCTTGTCGTTCTGGACGCAGCCGAACTCGTGGCATCACTTCATGAGCGATCACATCGTGACGTTCTGCGTAATTCCGCTGTCCGCAGGCGAAACGCTCGTGCGAACGAAGTGGCTCGTGCACAAGGATGCGCAGGAAGGCGTCGACTACGACGTCGATAACCTCACCGCCGTGTGGCGCGCGACGAACGATCAGGACCGCACGCTCGTCGAGTACTCGCAACTCGGCGCGGTGAGCAGCGCCTACGAGCCGGGCCCGTATTCGCCCTATACCGAAGGGCTCGTCGAGAAGTTCTCCGAGTGGTACATCGGGCGGCTCGGCGACTATGCGAACGCGCCCGACGAGAAGCTCGCGTCGCATGGCGAGAAAGTCGTTTCCTTCATGCGCTAGGCGCGTTAAAGAGGCACATCATGATGCGCGATCAGGCGACGTTCGAGCCGACTCCAAGCCGCGTGACTCAACCGAGGTTCTGGGGCGCGCTGCCCGCGCGCTGGAACAGCGACACCGACGATACGCTCGTCTGCTGTCACGTCCGGCAGGAAACGCACGACGTGAAGAGCTTTTTCTTCCGTGCACCCGATGAACGCTCATTCGTCTTCGAGCCGGGACAGTTCATCACGCTGGAACTCGACATCGACGGCGAGCCGGTGAACCGCTGCTATACGATCTCGTCCGCGCCCACGCGCCCGCACACCATTTCGATTACGGTGAAGCGCGTGCCGGGCGGCAAGGTGTCGAACTGGCTGCATGACAACGTCGTCGCGGGATCGCGCGTGCGCGTGCTCGGACCGTCGGGCGAGTTCACCTGCGCGCGGCATCCGGCGCGCAAGTTCCTGTTTCTCTCGGCGGGATCGGGCATTACGCCGCTCATGTCGATGAGCCGCGCGCATCACGAACTGGGCGACGATGCCGATATCGTCTTCGTGCATAGCGCGCGCACGCCGGACGACATCATCTTCGCGCGCGAACTGGATCTCATCGCGTCGAATCATGCGAACTTCCGCACGGCGTTCGTGTGCGAGCGTGTCGGCGCGCGCACGAATTGGCCTGGGATTACGGGCTTTTTGAGCTTGCCGCTGCTGAAGCTGATCGCGCCGGACTTCCTCGAACGCGAAATCTTCACGTGCGGTCCCGCGCCGTATATGAAAGCGGTGCGCGATCTGCTCGAAGAAGGTGGCTTCGATCGCACGCACTATCACGAGGAGAGCTTCTCGTTCGAGACCATCGCGGACGTGGCCTCGCAATTGGCGAGCGCGCATGTCGGCGATGCGATCGCCGCGCACGCCGAGACCATCGAAGCGCGCGATGATTCGAGCGGCTTCGCGCCCGCGCCCGTCGACACCACGTTCAAGGTGAGCTTTGCCAAGAGCCGGCGCGAGATCGAATGCGGGAGCACGCAGCATGTGCTCGACGCCGCGAAGAAAGCGGGCGTGCGCCTGCCGTCGTCGTGCACGCAGGGCATGTGCGGCACGTGCAAGGTGAAGCTCGTTTCCGGCGAAGTATCGATGAAACATGCGGGCGGCATCCGTCAGCGCGAGATCGATCAGGGCATGGTGCTGCTGTGTTGCAGCACGCCGCTCACCGATCTCGTCGTCGATAAATAACGCGTCGTTTCTGGACAACTGCGTGTCGTAAAAGCGCGTTACCTGGCAATTCTGGCTGGCGATTCTGCATACACGGCGTGGGGCCGCAAAGGGGAAAGCAATGAAAGCGATGAGAAGACTGTTCGTGCTGGGCGCGATGAGCGCGGCCCTTGCCGCGAGCATGGGTGCGGGCGCCGATGAGAAACCGACCATCAAGATCGGCTACGTCGAAGGATGGGACGATAGCGTGGCGACGTCGAACGTGGCGGCGCGCATCATCGAAAAGCGGCTCGGCTATCAGGTGCAACTGGTGCCGGTCGCGGCGGGCGTGATGTGGCAAGGCGTGGCGCGCGGCGACCTCGACGCGACGCTGTCCGCATGGCTGCCGGTCACGCACGGCGCTTACTGGAACAACTTCAAGTCGAAGGTCGTGAATCTCGGACCGAACTTCAATGACGCGAAGATCGGCCTGATCGTGCCGGAAAACGCGGACGTATCGAGCCTGTCCGACCTCGAAGCGAAGAAGGCGGAGTTCGATTCGCGCATCGTCGGCATCGACGCGGGCGCGGGCGTCATGCAAAAGACGAGCGAAGCGATCAAGGCATACAACCTCGACTACCGGCTCATGCCGAGTTCCGGCAGCGCGATGACGGCCGAGCTTGCGCGCTCGGAAGCCGCCAACAAGCCGATCATCGTGACCGGCTGGAAGCCGCACTGGATGTTCGCAAAGTACAAGCTCAAATTCCTCGAAGATCCGAAGAAGGTCTTCGGCGAGGCCGAGCATGTCGATAACGTCGTCAATCCCGAACTGGAAAAGAAGGCGCCGCCTGTCGTCGCGTTCCTGAAGAAGTTCCAGTGGAAGCCGGGCGAAATCGACAGCGTGATGCTCGCGACGCAGAACGGCGAGAAGCCGGCCGCCGCCGCGGACGCATGGATCAGCGCACACGGCGATCGCGTGGATAGCTGGGTGAAGTAAGCTTCGCCGCGACTCAAGCAAAAGCGCCGCTCGTGAGCGGCGCTTTTGCGTTTCAGGCGCATTTCAGGCCACTAGCGCAGCACGACGGTCCGCTCACCGTTGATGAACACGCGCCGCTCGACGAACGCCTTCACGGCACGCGCAAGCGTGATGCATTCCACATCGCGCCCGGTCGCGAGCAGACGCTCCGGGCTATACGCGTGATCGACGCGCTCCACTTCCTGCTCGATGATCGGGCCTTCGTCGAGATCGTCGGTGACGAAATGCGCGGTCGCGCCGATGAGTTTCACGCCGCGTGCATGCGCCTGATGGTACGGCTTCGCGCCCTTGAAGCCGGGCAGAAACGAGTGATGGATGTTGATCGCGCGGCCCGCGAGCTTGCGGCTGGTGTCGGCCGAGAGAATCTGCATGTAGCGCGCGAGAATCAGCAACTCGGCGCCCGATGTGTCGAAGAGATCGAGCACGCGCGCTTCCTGCTGCGGCTTGGTGTCGGCCGTGATCGGCAGATGATGAAACGGCAGGCCGTGCTGCGCGGCGAGCGGCGCGAGATCCGTGTGGTTGGATGCGATGCCCACGATATCCATCTTGAGCTCGCCCATGCGCCAGCGGAACAGCAGGTCCGCGAGGCAGTGTTCGAGCTTCGACACCATGATGAGCACTTTCGGCCGCACAGCGAGATCGTGCATGGCCCACGTCATCGAAAAACGCGTGGCGATGGGCGCGAATTCGCGTTGCAGCATCGCGAGGTCCAGCGTGTCGTCGCGGCGCGCGGCATGAAAGACGCAGCGCACGAAGAAGCGTTCGCTCAGGTCGTCGTCGAAGACGCTGAGTTCGTCGATATAGCCGTGGTGATGCTCCAGAAAGCCGACGATCGCGGCTACCTGACCCGCCGCGCTCGGGCACGCGACGGTGAGCACCAGTTGATTGAGGCGAGGTTGCGCTGACATGCGTGCTCCACGTTCGAGAGAAGGCGTCGCCCGGAATGGGGCGAGCGTCTCGCTAGTAGAGCAAACGGAGTGGCGCGCGCGATAGAAGCGTTACGCCGTCGCGCTGGTATGAAAGCGTCAGCCCGCTTGCAGGCTCACGCGTTCTTGCGCGCACATCATCATGGCGCGCAGCGTCGATGCAATGGCGACGAAATGCACCATGAGGCTCGACGGCTGCTGGAAATACCACGGCGTATTGAGACTCACGCAGTCGTGGCCGGTCGCGAGCGTCCAGCCGAGCCGGTCGCGCAGCAAATTGGCGATGATCGTCTGATCGCCGCCGTTCGCGTACGTGCTCGACTTATCCGGCGCAGCGCTCACGTGGCGATAGATTTCGTCGACGAATGCCGCGTTGTCCGGCGTGCGCCTGAAGCCGAGCACGCCCGCGTTGATGACCCACGGACCGATGTCGTGCGCGGCGAGAATGTCGCGATCAGCGAGCAGCGGTTCGAGCGGCTTCTTCTGGTTGACGAAGAGAATGTCGGCATCGATCCAGATCATCCATTCGTGATGCGGCAGGTGCTTGCGCAGGAACCACGGCTTGAGCCAGGTGCCGGTGCTGCCGGGATCGGCGTCGGCGGGCGTGTCGCGATAGACGTAGAGCGTGTAGCCGTGGCGCTCGCAATAGCGCCGCATGTTCTGCTCCGCGACCGCGCCGTAGTTGCGCACGTTCGCCGTGTAATAAGTCACGAGCGCGATCGGCCGGCCGGGATTGAAGACGCTGAAGGGCTCGGCGGGCAGGTACGCCGCGTGTCGCGAGAAGTCGAGAAGCCGCGCGCCTTTCTGCTGGCAATCGTTGATGTGCTCGGCGAGCGCGTTGCGGAACGACGCGTGGATGAACCCGTACATCTCCTGTTCGGCCATGACGATAGCCCACAGATTGGCGTGGTTCGCCCAGACCGGTTCGTAGCGCGGATTGCAGAACATGGCGCACATGATGCCGCCGCGCTCGCCGTGCGGCTCGATGTAGTCGAGCGGGGAGAGAAGCTGGATCTCGTCGTCGGTCGCGCCGCAGATCTTGCACTGCTCGATGCAATGAACGATGAAATCGCGGATGGGCTGCGTATTGCGCCAGACTTGCAGCGCCGTCTGTTCCTTGCCGGTGTTGCCGCCGAGCGCGGGCAGAAGATGCTGACGGCCATCGGCCATGGGCTCGACCGGATGCATGTTCAACACGAGGCAGTCTTCGCCGAAGCAGACGAGCAGCGCATGTTCGGGCATCTGCCGAAGGTGATGCAGCACCGTTTCGTACTTCAGCAAAAGACGTTGCGCTCTGGATTCGATCCCGACCAGCGAGACGGTTTCGTGCTCGTAGCCTAGTTGCGCGCAATAGTGCTTGTGATTGACGAGAACGGCGGGTGCGTCGACTCGGAGAAAGCTCAGGCAGCGGGTAGTCATAGGTCGTACAGGAAACAATGCGGACGTTGCGTGATTGCGATTTTTTACAGTTTTCGGAGTATGCGCAGCCCGCGCGCCGAGCGGTATCGGGCATGTCTGAAATCGAAGAAATTCGATGGACGCGCCGAGCGCGCACAGAGGAGGGCCCCGGTCGAGACACGGCCGGGTTTTCAGGCCGCGTGAAGTGCCACGCGCGGCCGTCGACGGCTCACATATTCGACAACACCTGCGCGAGCGCCATCGCGACCGTTGCCAGATGCGGCTCCACGACGAGATCGTGATGCCGTCCTTCCACCTGCATGATGCGCAGGCCCTGCTTCGCGACGCGCTGCCACACCGGCAGCGGATCGCCGCGATCGTCCTGCATGATCGACGCGCGCACGTAGACGATCGGGCCGCCGAGATAACGGCGCGGCTTGTAGGTCGTCATCGCGACGCGCATGGATTCGCGCACGAGCATCAGCGGCGGCGGCAGGCTGCGCGTCTCCGGGCCGGGCCGCTGCGCCGTCTTGCCGAGCCGCATGCGGACGTGGTCCGTCAGCGCGAGCGCCTTGCCGCGCACGTAGCGCACGCGGGAGCGCGCATCGAGCGAGCGGAACTCCCGCATGCGATAGGCGAGCATGGCGGCCTGATAACGCGCCCACGCCGAAAGCGGCAGACAACGTTCGTGCACGTAGGTATCGAGCAGACAGAGCATCTCGATCTGCTCGCCCGCCTTCACGAGCTGCTGTGCGATCTCCAGCGCAACGAGTCCGCCGAACGAATAGCCGACGAGCGCGTACGGCCCGGTCGGCTGCACGCCGCGCATACGCAGCACGTAAGCGCGCGCCATGTCCTCGACGCTGCGCTGCGGCGTTTCATCGCCATCCAGTCCTTGCGCCTGCAGCCCGTAAATGGGCCGCTCGCTTTGGAGCGTAGCCGCGAGCGTCAGGCACTCCATGGCCGATCCCGTGATGCTATGGACCATGAAGAGCGGCCGGCCGCGGCCCGCCCGCATTTGCACGAGCGTCGAGTTGGCGGCGCTCGTGCCCTGGTCGGAAACGATTGCGCCGGCGAGCCGCGCAATCGTTGGCGCGACGATCAACGTGGCGATCGGCAGGGTGCGACCGGTCGTCCGCCGAATGTCGGCGAGCATGCGGGCCGCCAGCAGCGAGTGTCCGCCGAGCTCGAAGAAGTTGTCTTCCCGGCCGATCGGCGCAAAGTTGAAGTACCGCTCCCACAGCGCGCATAGATACGCTTCGACACTCTCCGCCGATTGCCCCGGCGCGGGCAGTTCGCCCGTCTGCCGCGCAAGCAGCGGGTGCTCGCGGATGCCATCGAGACAGCCGGGATTCGCGAGCGACGACACGTTACGCGCCGGCAGGCCGTTGACGGCATCGCGGGCGGCGGCCTCCGACGGCTTGCCGTTGTGCGTGACCGGCAGGCCGTCGACCTGCACGATCACGTCGGGCACGAGCGCGGCAGAGCCTTGCCGCATGATCTCGCGTCGCATGCGCACGGCGAGCGTCGCGTTCAGATGCGCGCCGGGCCGCAGCACGAGCAGCAGCACGATTCGCTGGCCGCTCTCGCCCGCGCGCTCGCCGGTTTGCGCGACGGACATCGCCTGACAAACCTCGGGAATGTCGCTCAGGATGCGATAGATCTCGCCGGGACTCACGTTGATGCCGCGAACATTGAGCACGCCGTCGCTGCGGCCATGCAGACGCGCGGAGCCTTCGGGCGCGAATTCGATGACATCGCCGTGCGTCCAGACGCCTTCGTTCTGCGAGAAATACGCGCTGTGAAAGCGCGCGCCCTCGTCGTCGCCGAAGAAACCGAGCGGCCGCGACGGAAACGGATTCGTGCAGACGAGCTCGCCGGGCAGCGCCGTCGGCGCGCCATGATCGAACGCCTGCACGTCGAGGCCGAGGCTCTTGCACTGAGCCTCGCCCGCGAACACGGGCAGATTCGGATTGCCCAGCACGAAGCAGCCGAGGATATCGGTGCCGCCCGAGATCGACTGTAGCTGCAACGGCTTCACATGCCGATGCACCCAGTGGAACTGCGAATCGAAAAGCACGGCGCCGGTCGACATCATCGCGCGCAGCGCGGACAGGTCGAACTGCGCGCCCGGTTCGAGGCCCGCGTCCTCGCTCATCTTCAGATAAGCGGGACTGGTGCCGAACACCGTGACGCGCTCGTTCGCCACGATGCGCCAGAGCGTATCCACCGCCGCGACCGGGCCGTCGTAGGTCACGATCTGCACGCCCGATGCGAGCGCCGACAACTGCCAGTTCCACATCATCCACGAGCAGCTCGTGAAGAAGAAGAGCTTGTCGCCGGGGCCGAGGTCGCTATGCAACCGGTGCTCCTTCACATGCTCGATGAGCGTCCCGCCTGCGCCGTGCACGATGCATTTCGGCTTGCCCGTGGTGCCCGACGAAAACATGATGAAGAGCGGATGCGCGAACGCGAACCGCTGCCACGCGAATTGCGCCGCGTCGCCTTGCACGATCAGGTCGTGCAATACGTGCTGACGCGTGCCGATGCCGGTCGGCAGCGGCACGTCGTCGAGACACACGATGTCCGTGAGCGACGGCAGTTCGGCCGCGACCGCCGCGACGTGCGCGCTGAGCGAGCCGGCCGTATCGAACGAACGCGGCATGGTATGCGCGATCAACATGCGCGGCGCGAGCGGCGCGAAGCGGTCGACGATGGATTGCACGCCATTCTCGGGCGCGGCCGTGGAGAGCGTCGCGCCGAGCGCGGTGACGGCGAGCGCGGCGGTGATCGCGTCGGCGTCGTTGCGCATGATCGCGACGACGCGATCGCCCGGCGCGAGCCCCAATTCGCGCAACGCGTGCGCAAGCCGCATGACGCGGTCGCGCAGTTCGCCGCGCGTGTAGGCAACGCGGCCGCCATCGGCATAACAGGAAGCGAGCGCGGGAGCGTCGTCGGGCGCAATGCCCGCGTTCAGCAGATTCTCGGCATAGTTCAACTGCACATGCGGGAAGAAGCGCGCGGTCTCGCAGCGGTCGCCGATGCAAACCGGGTCCGCGTTGCCCGACCATTCCAGCCCTTGCGCGGATTGCAGAAAGTATTGCCAGAAACGGCGGAATTCGCGGGCGCTGTAGGCGTGCAACGACGGGTAATCGGCGAAATGCTCGCCCGTCAGTGCTTCGAAGCCTTCGGTAAAGCGGGTCATGCTGGAGCGCGCGATGCGCTCCGCGTCTGGCTGGAACAGGGACGGGCGCGAGCCCATACGCGCACGCTCGCGCATAGCGTTATGACGTTGCATGGTGCGACGGACCTGTGATCTGCGCTGCGTGATTGAATGCTTATGTGTTCAGCGTCGGGCTCCGAAAATCTCTCAGTTTCCAATACAGCGCCTCGCCGCCGGTCAGGTGTGTGAAGCCAGAGTACCGCGAGCGAAATCGCCGCAATGTGCGACCACGCACAAACGGGCATCCGTGTTTTTCCGTCTATCGAGCGGTGGGTGCAGAGTGCTTTCTCGTCGCGACGTTGCCTCGGGCAGGATGAGAAACATTTCGGATTTCAAAATGCTTGCCACGGTGCGCGTTGATCACTGCCATGTGGCAGCGTGGTGAATTCGCGCACCGGGCTGGGCGCTGGTTATCGCTGCGCGGCGCAAGAAGCGCATGCGCTGCGCTGAAAGCCGCTTCTCGCGGCGGCGGCATTGTCGCCATCTGGCCGCCGCGGACTACTTGGGCACGAAGACGGGCGACATCGGCATGGCGTTAGCGCGGCGGCAATACCGCGAGCCCGGAGCGCCAAGCGCGGGGCAAGAAGCGCATGCAAGCGCGTCCCGACGCGCCCCGGAAAGCCGCTGCTCGCGACGGCGGCATCGTCGCCATTTGGCGGCCGCGAACTACTCGGGCACGCACACCGGCGATATAGGCATGGCGTTCCCGGCGCGCAATACCGCGAGCGCGGAGCGCCATGCGCGTTGCAAGTAGAGCATGCAGGCGCGTTGCGGGCGCGGCCGCTGAAAGCCGCCTCTCGCGACGCGTGCATCGTCGCCATCCGCCGCCGCGAACTACTCGGGCACGAAGACCGGCGACATCGGCATGGCGTTCGCGGCGGGCAATACCGCGAGCGGAACGTCATGCGCGTGGCAAGAAGCGCATGAAAGCACGTTCCGACGCGGCCCGGAAAGCCGCCTCTCGCGGCGGCGGAATCGTCGCTATCCCGCCGCCTTGAATAAGGCGTGTTACGCAGCCCGCGCAACCGGCTTGCCGTCCCGCCCGGCATCGGCCGTTTCAGCGCCCGCGTGTCCGGCCCGAGCGCGCCAGGTCCTGAGCAGCAACGCGTTGGTCACGACGCTCACGCTCGAAAACGCCATCGCCGCGCCGGCGTACATCGGATCGAGCATGCCGAGCGCCGCGAGCGGAATGCCGATCAGGTTATAGACGAACGCCCAGAACAGATTCTGGCGGATCTTGCGATACGTGCGCCGCGAGATGTCGATGGCATCGGCCACGAGCGCGGGATCACCGCGCATGAGCGTGATGCCCGCCGCTTCGATCGCGACGTCCGTGCCGCTCGCCATCGCAATGCCGATGTCGGCGGCGGCGAGCGCGGGCGCGTCGTTGATGCCGTCGCCCGCCATCGCCACGACGCCTTTCGCCGACGCCTTCAGTTGCGCGACGACCCGCGCCTTGTCGGCCGGCAGCGTCTGCGCGAACACCCGCTCCTGCGCGATGCCGAGCGCCCGCGCGACGGCATGCGCGCTGCCCGCGTTGTCGCCGGTCACGAGCGCGCTCGTCACGCCCATCTGCGACAGCCGTTCGATGGCGGCGCGCGCGGCGGGCTTCACGGTGTCGCCGAACGCGAGCAGCGCGAGCACCGCGCCGCGCTCCGGCTCGAACAGCCACGAGATCGTGTTGCCCTGCGCTTCGAGTTGGCGGGCACGCTCGGCGAGGGCGTCGGGCACCGCCGCGTTCGATTCTTGCAGCCAGCGTCCGCTGCCGATCGCGATGCGTCGCGGCGCGGCAGCGTGCCCGGCCGTGGCGACGTTCGCTTGCACGCCACGCCCCGCGACTGCGCGCGCGGCGCTCGCTTCGAAGCGCCGCGTCGCGTTGGCATCGCCTGCGGCAGCGGCCACTGCCTTCGCGAGCGGATGCTCGCTCATGCGCTGCACGGCCGCCGCGAGCGCGAGCGCCTCGTCGCGATGCTGGCCCGGCGCGGCGTCGAACGCGACGAGCGCCGGCCGCCCGACGGTGAGCGTGCCGGTCTTGTCGAACGCGACGATATCGATAGCATGCGCGCGCTCGAGCGCCTCGGCGTCCTTGATGAGGATGCCCTGACGCGCCGCCACGCCCGTGCCGGCCATGATCGCGGTCGGCGTCGCCAGGCCGAGCGCGCACGGGCATGCGATCACCAGGACTGCGACCGCATTGAGCAAAGCCGTCTCGCCGCTCGCGCCGTGCAGCAGCCAGCCGGCGAGCGTCACGAGCGCGATGCCGAGAATCGCCGGCACGAACACGGCCGACACGCGATCGACGAGCCGCTGGATCGGCGCCTTCTCCGCCTGCGCGGATTCGACGAGCCGGATGATGCGCGCGAGCGTCGTCTCCGCGCCGACGGCGGTGGTTTCGATGGCGATCACGCCTTCACCGTTGATCGAGCCGCCTGTCGCGCGCGCGCCCGGTTCCTTGGCGACCGGCAGGCTTTCGCCGGTAATCAGCGATTCGTCGATATGCGTGCGGCCCTCGCGCACGATGCCGTCCACCGGCACGCGCTCGCCCGGCCGCACGATGGCGATATCGCCGATCCGCACGTCCGCGAGCGCGATTTCGCGTTCCCGCGCGGGATCTGCGGCATCGCGGATGCGCGCCTTGTCCGGGCGAAGCGCGTTGAGCGCGCGGATCGCGTCGGTCGTCTGACGCTTCGCGCGCGCCTCCAGCCACTTGCCGAAGCGCACCAGCGTGATGACCACCGCCGAAGCCTCAAAATACAGATGCGCGTGGCCGTGCGCGAACATCTGATAGACGGACACGCCCCATGCCGCCGACGTCCCCAACGCGACGAGCAGATCCATGTTGCCCGAAAGCGCCCGCACGGCGCGATAGCCGCCGACGTAGAAACGCCATCCGAAGCCGAACTGCACGACGCTCGCGAGCGCCAGTTGCAGCCACGGCGAGAGGTCGAGGCCGAGCATCGGCGCAACCATCGGCGCAAGAAGTGGCACGGAGAGCACCGCGCTGCCGATGACCGCCGCGAGTTCCCGGTCGCGCGTGTGCAATGCGTCGGCGGCGGGCGGCGCGTCGGGCACGATGCGCGTGGCTTCGTAGCCGGCTTTCGTGATGGCAGCGAGCAGTTGGTCGTCGGTGACGGCGTCGCTCGCGTGCACGGTGGCACGCTCGGTCGCGAGATTGACGGCGACGGTATCCACGCCCGGCACGCGCTTGAGCATCTTTTCGACGCGCGCGACGCACGACGCGCACGTCATGCCGCCGACGGCGAATTCGGCGGTCCGTTCCGATTGAGTTGAAGCCGATGACATGGTGAAACGCTCCGGATCTGGCTGAACGGACGCAATTCCCGTTCTCATGCATCCAGTATCGACCTTCCCATGACTGGAAGGTCAAGCGCGGTTCTCAGCCGCGCGGCGGATCGTTCAGCGTGGCGGACATGACGTCGGCGAGCGCGTGCGCCGCGTCGCCGCCGCGCTGACGCAGACCCGCGACCGCGCCCAAGCGGTCGGCGTCGGCCTTGTTCTGCGAGAGCTTGGCCTTGCCGACGAGCCGCGTCACCTCGATCTCGATGCCGACGATCGCGCCCAGCAACTCGTCGATGTAATCGCGCGGCGCGTCGCCCAGCTTCCACGGCGCGGGCTCGGCCGCCTCCATCTTGCGCGTGAGCCGCGCGACGACGCCGCGCACGTACGCTTCGTCGTCGCGCACGGTGATGCGGCCGTGCGCATGCACGACGAAGTAGTTCCAGGTCGGCACCTGCCGATGCGTGTCCTGCTTGCTTGGATAGAAGTTCGGCGAGATATACCCGGCTTCGCCCTGAAAGATCACGAGTACGTTCTCGCCCGGCGCGACTTCCTTCCAGACCGGATTGGCCCGCGCCACATGCGCCCGCAGAACGCCGTGCTCGCCCGCATTCGCGTCCAGTTCGAACGGAACATGATTTGCGTCCAGCCCGTTCGGACCGTGCGTGACGAGCGCGCCGAACGGGTTCGCGGCGATCAGCGCGTGAAGCACGTCGGCGCGGTTTTCTTCGAAATGGGCGGGCAGATACATCGGTCGGCTCTGTGACGGTGACATGAAGAACAGCAGGAAACCCGATGTTACGCGATGCCGGCGCATGCGGTTTGCTTCCTTCGTCAGCGCCTGATGACAGTTTTGGCAACGGCTCCTTGCCTATCATCAGCGGATACGTTAAAACCCGAATTTCGAGATAGTTTCCGCGCCCGTAACAAAGGCGCAAACGTTAAGGCGGCAGCATCGGTTTGCGCGCCGGAAGTTGCGTCAACCCATGCGAAACAAGAACCGGACTCCCATTCGAATGAACCTACCACGACGCTGGACCTTCCCGCTCAACGCCGCTTTCTGTCTAGGCGCAAGCATTGCCGGAGTGAGCCTCCTGTCCGGCTGCGCGGCGAACAAGCCGCCCGAAGCCAAAGCCAGCACCGGCTGGGTAAAGGACCAGGTGGCGGACGCGTACACGTTCGGCTTTCCGCTCGTTGCCTCGGACATCGCCCGCGAGCGCGCGAGCGGCAACGCGGCGCAGTCCGGCCGCGCGCCGCTCAACACGTTCCGGCACGCGAGCGCGCTGCCGCCCGTCGGTGCGGCGGGCTGGCCGAGCGTCGGTACGCTCGACTCGACCGCATGGCTGGATGTGTCGGCCGATCCGGTGATCGTCTCGCTGCCCGCCGCGCCGCGCGGGCGATATCTGGACGCGCGCGCCTTCGACGCGTGGACCAACGCGCTCTATTCGAGCGCCGATACCACGCCGTATCCGAAGATGCAGTCGATCGCGTTCGTGCCGGCGGGCTTCAGCGGCACGCTGCCCGCGGATGCCACGCGCGTCGAATGCCGCACGCGCTACGTGTGGCTCTCCGTGCGCGTGCGCGTGAACGGCCCGCGCGACGTGCGCGAGGCTCGCAAGCTGCAAACCGCGATGCGTATCGAGCCGCTCACGCCCGCGAAAGGCTCCGTTGCCGATGCGACGCCTGCCGTCACCGGCGCGTGGCCCGGCGGCAGCAGCGGGCAGCAGCCCGCGGTGCCGCCGCTGCCCGCCGCGCCGGCGACGGCATCGCCCGGCGCGCAGGCCGAATCGCTCGACGCAAGGGCCTTCTTCGCGCGCCTTGCCCGGTCGCTCGACGACAACCCGCCCGCCACTGCCGACACGCCCGCGATGAGCCGTCTCGCCGCCATCGGCGTGAAACCCGGCGAGCCGGTGCAGTTCAAGACGACGGACGCGCCGGTGCTCGACGCGGGCATCGCCGAGGCGCGCGAGCGGCTCTCGACCGTGCCGCCCAACGCCATCACGAAGAACGGCTGGACGTGGTTCGGCGACGGCGTCGGCAACTACGGCACCGACTACACGCTGCGCGCCTACCTCGCGCGGCGGCAGACGGCGACGAGCACGAAAGACGGCGAAGCGAAGCCGGTTGCATCGGTCGACAGCGACGGCCACGCGCTGAACGGCGCGAACGACTACGTGCTGCACTTCGAGCCGAATCAGCTTCCGCCGGTGCGCGGCTTCTGGACGCTCACAGCCTATACGAAAGACGGCGCGCTCGCCGATGCCAAAGTGCCGCGCCTGTCGCTTTCCGACCGCGACCGCCTGAAGAAGAATCGCGACGGCTCGATCGACGTGATCGTGTCGTCGGAGTCGCCGGGCAAGGCGCGAGCGTCGAACTGGCTGCCCGCGCCCGCGGGCGAGTTCCAGCTCGCCATGCGCCTCTATGCGCCGAAGCCGCAGGCGAGCGACGGCACGTGGGCGCCGCCGCCCGTGCAGCGGCAGTAGCGTCTTTTTTGCGCGGCGTTATCGAAGAGTTTTGACAACGTTGGCGCGGCGCATCGTCGTATACTCGGGCATCCTCCTTCCGAGACGGCGAGATCGCGCCGCGCCGATGCGCGCATCGCGTCGCCGCGCATCGCATGTCAAGCACCACGAAGTCAACGTTCACCACGGCCGGGCAGACCTTGCGCGGCGTGGTCCACGCGCCCCGCACGCGGCGCATCGCCATCGGGTTCGTCGTCGCGCTGGTGGTCATCGGGCTGCTCGGGTTCTTCGTCGCGCCGCCGGTCATCCGGCACGTCGCCGAACAGCAGCTTTCGACACAGCTCGACCGCCCGGTGAGCATCCGGCGCATCGCGCTCAATCCCTATACGCTCGATTTCGAAGCCGATGACGTGCATATCGGCGAATCCCGCGCTCAAGGCGCGAACGCGCCGGGCTTCGTGGATGTGTCGCGGCTCGTGGTGCGCACGTCGTGGACGTCGCTGTTCCGGCTCGCGCCGGTCGTCGATGAACTGAAGATCGACTCGCCGCGCATCAACATCGTCCGGTACGACGCCGAGCATTTCAATTTCTCCGATCTGATCGCGAAGTTCTCGAAGCCTTCGTCGCCGCCCTCGGACAAGCCCGCGCGGTTTTCGGTGTCGAACATTCGGATCGAGAACGGGCGCATCGTTTTCGACGACAGGCTCACGAAGACCAAGCACACCATCGACCGCTTCGCGCTCGGCATTCCGTTCATCGCGACGTTGCCGTCCGCCACGGATATCTTCGTCACGCCGCTTTTGCAGGCGCGCATCGACGGCTCGCCGCTCGTGCTGAAGGGCCGCACGAAGCCGTTCGCGCAGTCGCGCGAGTCCGAGATTGCGCTGACGCTCGACGGGCTGGACGTGCCGCAATTGGCGTCGTACGCGCCCGCCTCGCTGCCCGTCGCGGTCAAGAGCGGCCGGCTTTCGACCGATCTCAACGTGCGTTTCGCGATTGCGGGCGACGTGCCGACCATCCGCATCGACGGCACCGCCGATCTCGCCGACGCCGCCGTGACCGACCGCGCGAACGCGCCGCTCATCGCCGCTCGCGCGCTGCACGTCAAGATCGCGGATATGCAGCCGCTGCGCAGCATCTATCACTTCGACGAAATCACGTTGTCCGGGCCGGATGCGCATATCACGCGCGACGCCTCGGGCGTGTACAACGTGACGAAGCTCGCGTCGCCTTCGAAGTCTGAACCCGCGAAGCCCGCGGACAGCAAGTCACCGCCGCTCGACCTCGCGATCGGCCATCTCGCCATCGACGGCGGGCGCCTCGCGTATGCGGATGATCTGCTGAAGCAGCACGTCGAAGCCGCGCTGACGAACCTCGCCGTCACGCTCGACGGCTTCTCCACGCTCGGCAAGACGCCCGCGCGCTACACGCTCAAGACGGCGTCGGACAAGGGCGGCACGCTCGCCGCGTCGGGCAACGTCACGCTCGCCGCCCACACGGCGGACGCAAAGCTCGCGCTCGATGCGTTGGCGTTGCCGCCGCTGCAGCCGTACATCGCGAACATGGTGGCGGCGCGCGTCGTCGCGGGCACCGTGAGCGCGAATCTGCCGGTGTCGGTCGACTGGTCGAAGCCCGATGCGGGCGCGCAGGTCGGCTCGGGCGATGTCACGGTCGCTGGTCTCACGCTCGTGCCGTCGAACGCGGCGGGTGCGGCGCCGATCAAGCTCGGCTCGGCCGTCGCGAAGATCAGCAAGGTCGACGTGGCCGCGCGCACGGCCGCGCTCGGCAGCGTGCGGGTGAGCGGCCTCGCCCTCGAGGCGACGCGCCGCAAGGACGGCAGCATCGATCTGGCGGCGCTCGCGGGACCGCACGAGGCCGCGCCCGAGCAAACGGCAACGCGCAAGGTGCAGAAGGCGCAGCAGGCCGGTCCGGCGTGGCGCTATCAGATCGATCAGATCCGGCTGGACGGCGCATCGGCCACGTTCACTGACGAAACGCCCGCGCGGCCGGTGAAGTTGAGCGTCGCGCCGCTGTCGGTCGATGTCAGGCAGTTCAGCGACGACATGACAAAGCCGCTTCCCCTCGACGGCAAGCTCACGCTCAACGGCCGCGGCGCGCTCGCCGTGAATGGCAATGTCACGCTCAGTCCGCTCAAGGTCGCGCTGCATGTGAAGGGCGATCAGGTGGATGTGTCCGCGTTCGAGCCGTATTTCGGCGACAAGCTCAACGTCGAAGTGGCGAGCGCGGCGCTCAACGCGAACGGCGACGTCGCGATGTCGGGCAGCGGCAAGACGCTCGCGGCGTCGTACAAGGGCGACGCGTCGCTCACCGACGTGCGCATGATCGACAAGGCGACGTCCGACCGCTTCGCTGGCTGGAAGCTGCTGGGTCTCACGAATCTGAAGGCGAGCTACGGCGAGCGCGGCACGGACGTGGAGGCGGCGCGGGTCACGTTCGCCAATTTCTACGGGCGCGTGCTGCTGGATGCGCAGGGCAAGCTGAACCTGAAGAACGTCGTGGCGAGCGATCACGCAGCGGCGCAATCGGTGACGCAGCCGGCGGCGTCTGCGTCAGCCTCGGCGCCGGTTGCCGCGAGCGCGCCCGCCGACACGGCGAAGTCCGGGCCGCCGCTGAACCTGCGCTTCGGCGAGCTCGTTCTGCAGAACGGCCGCGTCACGTACACGGACAACTTCATCAAGCCGAACTACACGGCGAATCTCGTGGCGATCAACGGGACCATCGGCGCGTTCGGCACGCAATCCACGACGCCCGCGCCCGTCGATGTCACCGCGAAGCTGGCGGCGAACGGGCCGGTGTCGATCAAGGGGCAGGTGAATCCGCTCATCGCGAAGCCGGCGCTCGATCTGACCGCGAGCGCGCACGACGTGGAGTTGACCAACCTCACGCCGTATTCGGCGAAGTACGTGGGCTACCCGATCACCAAGGGCAAGCTGAACGTCGATCTGCACTACATGCTCGCCGACGACAAGCTGACCGCGAACAACCACCTGTTCATCGACCAGTTGACGTTCGGCGATCACATCGACAATCCGAGCGCGACGAAGCTGCCGGTGCGGCTCGCCGTATCGCTCTTGAAGAACTCGCGCGGCGAAATCGACGTGAACATTCCGATTTCGGGCTCGCTGTCGAATCCGGAATTTTCGGTCGGCGGGCTCGTGTGGCAGGCCATTCTGAACCTCGTGCAGAAGGCCGTCACCGCGCCGTTCTCGCTGCTGGCACATGCGTTCGGCGGCAACGGAGAGGAGCTGAACTACGTCGAATTCGACGCCGGGTCGGCCACGCTCACCGATGCCGCGCAGAAGAAACTCGACACGATCGCGAAGGCGCTCGCGGACAAGCCGTCGATCCGGCTGGACGTGACTGGCCGCGTCGATCCGAAGGTGGACGAACCGGGCTTGCGCAGCGCGTGGCTCGACGCGCAGGTGAAACGCGCGAAGGTGCGCGACATGTCGGGCAATGGCGAAAACGTCGACTGGGCGAGCGTGAAGGTGTCCGGCGACGACTACGACAAGTACCTGACGAAGGTCTACAAGTCGGCCGATTTCAAGAAGCCGCGCAATATGATCGGTTTGACCAAGACTGTGCCGGATGCCGACATGAAGGCTGCGCTGCTGCAGAACGCGCCGGTCGACGAAGCGTCGTTGCGCGACCTCGCGCAACGGCGGGCGCAGGCGGTGCAGGAATATTTCGACGGCAAGATCGACAGCAGCCGCATTTTTGTGGTCGCGCCGAAGCTGACCGCCGACGGCATCGACGATAAAGGCGCGGGAAGCCGCGTCGATCTGGGCCTGAAATAGCGGCGTTAGCCGAACGGACGATCTCGAAGAATAGCGAGGGGCGAATTACGATGAGCCAAACCGGAGATTCGAAAGAAGACGGGAGTCAGCCGATGGGAACGCCTTACGAGCAGGACGTCGTCGCGTGGGCCAGGGAACAGGCCGCGCTGCTGCGTGCAGGGAAGCTCACGGCCATCGATATCGAGCATATCGCAGAGGAAATCGAGGACGTGGGCAAGAGCGAACAACGCGAACTGGCGAGCCGGATGTCGGTGTTGCTCGCGCATTTGTTGAAGTGGCAGGTTCAGCCTGAGCGACGCGGGGCGAGTTGGCGAACCACATTGCGGATTCAGCGCACGGCGATCGAGCGGCGTCTGAATAAGACGCCGAGCATGAAACCCATGCTTTCCGATGAGGACTGGATTAGCGATATGTGGGGCGACGCGCGCCAGCAGGCGGCGAACGAGACGGGCATCAGCGTGGCCGTCCTTCCCGAGACCTGCCCCTGGCCGATGGCGCAGGTCCTCGATCCGGAGTTCTACCCTGACTGAGCGGAGGCCCGCCCCCCGCTCTAATGCGCCCCCGCCGCGGCCCCACCGCCACCGCCCTTCGCCACCTTGGTGATCCAAATGAGCGGGATGATCAAAATGAAGATCACCGCCGAGATCAGGAAGATATCGTTGAGGCCCATCATCGCGGCCTGCGAATTCACGGTGAAGTTGAACATGCCGCGCGCCTGCGCTTCGCTGATATCGAGCGTCGATTGCGACGCGCCGAGCGCCTGCCAGAACGTCGGGTTGAAGGCGTTCGCCTGCTCGGTGAGCCGCTCGTGATGCAGCGCGATGCGGTCGTCCCACGCATTGCCGGCGAGCGACGTGCCCACCGCGCCGCAAAACACCCGCGCGAAGTTCGATAAACCGGCCGCCGCCGGAATCTTCGAAGGCGGCAGGCCCGACAGCACGATGGCCGTCAGCGGCACGAAGAACATCGCCATCGGAATGCCCTGAAGCAGCGTCGGCAGCACGAGGTGGAATGTGTCGATCTCGATCACGTATTTCGAGCGCAGCCAGAACACGAACGCAAAGCCGATGAACGCCATCGTCGCGATCACGCGGGCGTCGCTGCGCGGCAGGATCTTGCCCATGATGGGCGCGAGTATCACGGCGAAGACGCCGAGCGGCGCGGTAACGAGGCCGGCATCGACGGAGCGGTAGTTCAGGTACTGCTGCATCCACTGCGGCAACAGCACGAGGTTGCCGAAGAACACGCCGTACGCCACCGAAATCGCCACCGTGCCGCCGAAGAAATTGCGCCCGGTGAAGAGCCGCAAATCGACCACCGGATTCGCCTCCGTCAGTTCCCACACCACGAAGAACGCGAACGAAATGGCCGCGACGATCGCCAGCACCACGATCACCGGCGACGAGAACCAGTCGAGGTCGCGTCCCTTGTCGAGCATGATCTGCAGCGACGCCACCCACGCGACGAGCAGCGCGAGCCCGATCACGTCGATCGGCGCCTTGCGCGTCGGCGATTCACGCGTGCGGTAGATGAACCACGTCACGCCCGCCGCGAAGATGCCCACCGGTATGTTGATGTAGAAGATCCACGACCACGAATAGCTGTCGGTGATCCAGCCGCCGAGCGCGGGGCCCGCAATCGGCCCGACGGTCGCGGTCATCGCCCAGAGCGAGAGCGCCATCGACGCTTTCTCTTTCGGATACGAGCCGAGCAGAATGGCCTGCGAAAGCGGAATCAGCGGCCCGGCCACCGCGCCTTGCAGCACGCGGGCAATCAGCAGCACCGGCAAATTCGGCGCGAGCCCACAAAGCCACGACGACAGCACGAACATGAGAATCGCGCCGACGAAAAGCCGGATCTGCCCGAGCCGTTGCGTCAGCCAGCCGGTCAGCGGAATGGAAACGGCGTTCGACGCCGCGAACACCGTGATGACCCACGTGCCTTCGTTCACTGACACGCCGAGGTTGCCGGAGATCGTCGGAATCGCGACGTTGGCGATCGACGAATCCAGCACGTTCATGAAGGTCGCGAGCGCCACGGCGAAGGTGGCGAGCACGAGCTGGCCGCCCTTGAGCGGCGGCGGAGGCGGTGCGGCGGTGGTTGGCGGCGGCGTGCTCATGCATCTCCTGGCGAAGCGCCGCGACGTTCAGGTCGCGGCCGATGTCAACGAATCCGCCAGTGTGCCTGCGCTTCAAAAAAGCTGCAGAGCCGCCGCCCGCAGCTTACTTCGATGAAATGTCGATGTTGCCGAGATACTTCTTCGCGTACTTGTCGATGGTGCCGTCCGCCTTCACCTTCGCGATGGCCGCGTCGAGCTTGGCCTTCAGCGCATCGTCGCCCTTGCGGATGCCGTACGCGATGCCGCTGCCGAGAATCTTGTCGTCGCGCACCGGCGCGCCGGCGAACGAGAAGCCTTCGCCGTCGGGCTTCGAGAGGAAGCCGCTTTGTCCGGCGGGCGCGAGCACGAGCGTCGCATCGAGACGGCCAGACTTGAGGTCCGCATAGACCTGATTCTGGTCCTGATACGGCACGATCTTCACGCCTTCATTCTCCCAGTGCGCCTTGGCGAACGTCTCCTGAATGGAGCCTTGCAGCACGCCCACGCTCTTGCCTTTCAGCGCCGCCGCGGTCGGTTCGATCCCGCTGCCGGTCTTCGCGATGAGTTGCGTCGGCACGCGATACACGACCGTCGTGAAGTCGATCGCCTGGCGGCGCTGCTCGGTGGCGTTCATCGCGGAATTGATCGCGTCGAACTTGCGGCCCTGCAGCGCGGGGATGAGACCGTCGAACGACGTTTCGACCCATTTGCACTGCATCTTCGCGGCGGCGCAGACGGCGTTGCCCACGTCGATATCGAGTCCTTGCAGTTCGCCCGTCGCCGATTTCGATTCGAACGGCGGGTATTGCGCTTCGACGCCGAAGCGCAGGGTGTCGGCGGCGAGCGCCGCGCCGCTCGCGAGCGAGCACGCGACGAAAAGCGCGGCGGCGAGGTGGTTGTTCTTCATCGTGGTCTCCGGGAAATCAAAGGGCTAGATCTGGCAAAGGCGGCGCGCGCCTTCGATGAGCGTATCGTCGTCCTTCGCGAACGACAGGCGAATCAGGCGATTGTCGGTGCCGTCCGTGTAGAACGCGGACAGCGGAATGGTCGCGACGCGCGCCTCGCGGATCAGCCGCAGCACGAAATCGCTGTCGGGCGCGTCCGAGATGGCGCTGTAACGGGCGAGCATGAAGAAGCTGCCTGCGCTCGGCAACAGTTCGAAACGCGAGCCGGCGAGCGCGCGGGCGAGCACGTCGCGCTTGTGCTGATAGAACGGCCCGAGGTTCAGATAGCTCGATTCGTCGGCGAGCGCCTCAGCGAACGCCATTTGCATCGGCGTGTCGGCGGAGAAGGTCATGAACTGGTGAATCTTGCGGATCTCGGCGGTCAGCGCGGCGGGCGCGAGGCAATAGCCGACGCGCCAGCCCGTCACGTGATACGACTTGCCGAACGACGACACGATCACGCTGCGTTCGGCGAGCGCCGGATAGCGCGCCATGCCATGATGCGGCGCGCCGTCGAACACGACGTGTTCGTACACTTCGTCCGACAGCACGACGATTTTCGTATCGCGCGTGAGCGCCGTGAGCCGCTCGATGTCGGCGGGCGTGAAGGCGCTGCCCGTCGGATTGTGCGGCGTGTTGACGAGAATCATGCGCGTCTTCGGCGTGATGGCGGCGGCGACTTCGTCCCAGTCGATGCGGAAATTCTCCGGCGACAGCTTGATCGCGATCGGCGTCGCGCCCTGAAGCTGCACGATCGGCGCGTAGCTGTCGAACGACGGCTCGAAGTAGATCACCTCGTCGCCGGGATGCACGAGCGCGCTGATGCTCGCGTACAGCCCTTCGCTCGCGCTCGCGACCACGGTCACTTCCGTGCCCGGATCGTACTGCGCGCCGTAGACTTTCTGCGTCTTCAGCGCGATGGCCTCGCGCAGCGCCAGCACGCCGGACATCGGCGAATACTGGTTATGTCCTGCCTGCATGGCTCGCGTGACGCCTTCGACGAGCCTCGGATCGCACGCGAAATTCGGCGCGCCTTGCGACAGGTTCAGCGCGTGATGCTCTTCGGCAAGCTGGCCGATGACCGTGAAAATGGTGGTGCCGACTTTCGGCAGCTTCGATTCGGGAATACAGGCGCTGTGCACGACGGCTCGCTCCAATAGACAGTGCGACGATTCAACCGCGGCAATAAACGGCCGACAATCGAAACTTTGTCATACTAGCCATGTGCGCCGCTCATGGCTCCTTTCGTTAACCCGATGAAACCGCTGCCCTCGCTCGACGTTCTCAAGACTTTCCTCGTGGTCGCCCAGAAGCTGAATTTCACGCGCGCCGCCGATGCGCTCAACGTGACGCAGGGCGCGGTCAGCCGGCAGATCGCGGGACTGGAGGCGCACCTCGGCTATGCGCTTTTCGTGCGGCAGGCGCGCGGGCTCGCGCTGACGCATCACGGCGCGCTGCTCATCGCGCCCTTGCAGCAGGCGTTCGCGCAGATTGGCGACGCGCTCGCCAAGGGCGGCAGCGCCTCCGGGACCTTGCGCGTCAAGTGTCCGACCTGCGCGATGCGCTGGGTGCTGCCGCGCGTGATCCGGCTGCAGAACGAGCGGCCGGAGCAGGTGGTGGAAGTGACGGCGTCGGTGTCGCACGGCGTCGAATTCAATGCGGAACAGTTCGACGCCGCCATCGTCTTCAGCCCGACGTCCGCGAAGCCGTCGGGCAAGGGCCTGACGGTGCATCATCTGTTCGATGAAGTGCTCACGCCGGTCTGCGCGCCCGAACTGTGGAAACCGCGCGGCAACGCGGAGCCGACGCCGGACGACCTCGCGGGCCAGACGCTGCTGCACCCGACGCGCGATCGCCGCGACTGGCTCTTGTGGCTCGGCGCGTACGGCTACGACGGCTTGCCGTCCGCGAAGGCGCAACATTTCGACACGCTCGACCTCGCGATCTCGTCGGCGATGCAGGGCCTGGGCGTCACCATCGGCGATGTTTCGCTGATCGAAGAAGACCTGCGCGCGAAGCGCGTGATCGCGCCATTCGCGTTGCGCGTGCCGAGCGGCGCGGCCTACTACCTCGTCTATCCGGAGCGGCCGGCGCCGTCGCCCACGCTGCAGCAGTTCGCGCAGTGGCTGAACGGCGAAGCCGCGGCCACGCGCGACAACCTGCGTCTTCAATAGCGCCTACATGCCGTGCTTGGTGACGACGGTTTCCCACTGCCCGTTCTTCACCTGATACAGCGTCGATGACGCGTTTTTCAGCGCGCCGTTGTCGTCGAAGGCAATGGGACCCGTGATGCCCTCGAACGAAATCTTCTTCAGCACCGGGCGATACACCTTCGGATCCGCGGATTTCGCCTTCTCCATTGCGTGGATGGCCGCCCACGCCGCGTCGTAGCCGAACGGCGCGTACGACAGAATCGCGACGCCGAAACGCTTTTGGAACTTGTCGCTGAACGCCTTGCCTTGCGGCAGCTTGTCGAGCGGGCTGCCGTATTCCCACGCCTGCGCGCCTTCGGCAGCGTCGCCCGCGAGCTTCAGGAAATCGGCGTCCATCACGCCGCCGCCGCCTACGAACTGCGCGTTGACGCCGAGCTGCTTCATGCGCTTGACGACCGCCGCCGCTTGCCGGTCCAGTCCGCCGAAGAAGATCAGGTCCGCGTTGAGGGACTTGATGCGCGTGAGTTGCGCGCTGAAATCGACGGTCTGGTTGTCGCTGAATTCGCGACCGACGATATTGCCGCCTTTCGCCTTCACCGCTTTCTCGAACTCGTCGGCTTCGCCCTGACCGAAGGCCGTGCGGTCGTCGATGATCGCGATGCGCTTCGCTTTCGTCGTCGTGACCGCGTACGCGCCGGCATTGCCCGCGTTCTGCGCGTCGCTGGAAATCACCGTGAACACGTTTTCGAGACCGCGCGTGGTGATGGTCGGATTCGTCGCGGCCGGATCGATCATCGGAATGCCGGCGTTGTTGTAGATGGGCGAAGCGGGCAGCGTCGTGCCCGAATTGAAATGACCGACGACCACGGCCACGCCGTCATCCACGAGCTTCTGCGCCGCCTGCACGCCGACGCGAGGGTCCGCCTGATCGTCTTCCGCCTGAATCTCGAACTTCGCCGTCTTGCCGCCGATGCTGATCTTCTTGGCGTTCGCCTCGTCGAGCGCGAGCTGCACGCCGTTCTGGAGATCCTTTCCGTAGCCCGCGTTCGCGCCCGTGAGCGGCGCGGCGAAGCCGATCTTGACCGTGACGTCTTCGGCGGCGGCGGTCATGGGCGCGGCGGCGAGTGCGGCGCTCGCGCACGCCACCAGCCATGCCAAGGGTTTGACGCTCGTACGGATACGCATGGTTTCCTCTCCTTTTGTGGTTTGGCAATCCAGGAACGCGGCTACTGCATGGAACATGACCAATTACCCGCCCGCAAGACGGAGTTGCCCTCGTCGCGGCGAAAGTCGCATCCGGACCCGCATGGTGGCGGACAAGCGCAATGTAGGAAGCCAAATTGGCCGCGTCTTGTCGATTCGTCGCGCGGCGACTGCGGATTTCGGCACAGGCGCGGCAGGGCGCTTCTCCAGACGCGGCACGGCGCCACGCGTTTCGCCGAGCTTGGGCGCACGACGATTCGTGCCGCGTCATGCGCTTGGCCTATCGCGCCGATGAAAACGCGCCATTTGACACGAGTGCATATACACATATAAGCTGCGAGTCATGTCAACGCACTCATCTCCTCTCGACTGCAACTGCTTCGCCATCCGGCAGGCCGCGCGTTATGTGTCGCAACTCTACGAGCGGCACATGGGCGAAGTCGGCCTAACTTCGGCGCAATTCACGCTGCTCGCGTCGATTGCGCGCAAGCCCGGCGTGCAGATGGTCGAACTCGCGGATGCCATGGTCATGGACCGCACGACGCTCGTGCGCGCGCTCAAGCCGCTTCAGCGCGACGGCATGGTGCAGGCGGATCAGCAGTCGCCGAATTCGCGCGCGGTCGGTCTCACGTTGACGGCGGCGGGCAAGGCGCTGCTCGCGCAGGGCGTCGAGAAGTGGCGGACGGCGCAGGCCGAATTCGAGCAGAAATACGGCGAGAAGCGCGCGAAGTCGCTGCGTCAGATGCTGTTTCAGATCACCGCGATGGATTGAGTCCAGCAAACCGGGCACGCAGGGCCGCGTGCCTTTTTTATGTCGGCTATAGTGCATATGCACTAACAGGAGCAGTCATGCAGATCAAGGGAAAGGTCGTACTCGTCACCGGCGCGAACCGCGGTCTCGGCAAGCAGTTCGCGAAGTCGCTGTTGCAGGCGGGCGCCGCCAAGGTTTATGCGGCGGCGCGCGATCCGGGCAGCTTGGATATCGAAGGCGTCGAAGCCATCCGCCTCGACGTCACGAAGCCCGCCGACATCGCTGAAGCCGCGGCCAAGTACACAGACGTGCAGATCGTCGTCAACAACGCGGGGGCGTTGGCGCGCGGTGCGCTGGTGAATCCGGCATCGACGCAAGACATGCGCGATCTCTTCGAGGTCAATGTGATCGGTTTGCTCGCCGTGACGCAGGCGTTCGCGCCCAAGCTCAAGAAGAACGGCGGCGGCGCGGTCATCAACGTGCTGTCCGTGCTGAGCTGGGTCGCGCTGCCGGACGCCGGCGCTTACAGCGCGTCGAAGTCGGCGGCGTGGGCCGTGACCAACGCGCTGCGCGGCGAGTTGCGCGAACAAGGCACGCTCGTGGTCGGCGTGCATCCGGGCTACATCGACACCGACATGGTCGCCGAAGTCACCGCGCCGAAGATCTCGCCCGCGAGCGTGGTCGAGCAAGTGCTCGCGGCTGTCGAGCGCGACGAAGAAGAAGTGCTCGTGGATGACACCGGCCGCGGCGTCAAGCAGTCGCTGTCGACCGCGAAGCCGATTTATATCACCGGCATTCCCGGTTAAGCCGGCTTCTGCGCCTTCTGCATTTCTTCGAAGCCGGCGGCGGCTTCCTGCACGTCGGGCGGGAAGTCGCCGAACTCCTGCACTTGCCGCACTTCGATGATCTCGTTTGCCGAAGCGGGGCACCGCTTCGCCCATTCGATCGCCTCTTCGCGCGACTTCACCTGAATCATCCAGTAGCCGCCGAGCACTTCCTTCGCCTCGGCGAACGGTCCGTCGGTCACGCGCGGCTTGCCGCTTTCGAACGTGACGCGCGCGCCCATCGACGGCGGATGCAGTCCGTCGAGCGCCAGCAGCACGCCGGCCTTCTGCAACTCTTCGTTATACTTCATCATCGCGGCGACGGCTTCAGCGCTCGGCATCGCGCCCGGCTCCGCGCTTTCGTAGCCGCGCGGGATCATCAGCATCATGAATCGCATGGTAGTGCTCCTGTTCGAGGTCGACAAACGCGCAGTTCCGCGCGCTCACACCTTACGACGCGCACGCCGCCATGCGATCGACACGAGCCGTCGAATTTTCGCTTAGGCGTTTATCCCTATCCGATTCGGGTTGCCTTCCGGACGAACACCGTCGAATAATGTAATCCATTACATTTCGTTCGCCGCCCCGGCGCGCAGCATGTCCGATCCCGTGCGTCCTCCTGAGGAAGTATCGATTGCCGACGTTGCGCGGCGTGCCGGCGTGTCCGTCGCCACAGTGTCGCGCGTGCTCAATAGCCACAGCAACGTGCGCGAGGCCACGCGCGAGAAAGTGCGCGAGGCGGTCGCGGCGAGCGGCTATCGCGTGAACGAGCTTGCGCGCAATCTGCGCACGGCCGAAAGCCGCCTGCTTCTCACGATGGTCCCCGACTTCGGCAACCCGTTCTATGCGGCCATCGTGCGCGGCATCGACACAGTCGCGCGCCAGAACGGCTACTTCATGCTTCTCTGCGACACGGGCGCCGATCCCTTGCGCGAGCGCAGCTACTTCGACCTGCTACGCGGGCGTCGCGCGGACGGCGCGATCTGTCTCGACCCTGCCGCCGTGCAGAAGGCACTCGTCGAGCAGGCGTCGACGCTGCCGTGGGTGGCGTGCTGCGAATTCGATCCGGCCGCGCGCGTGCCTTACGTGGGCATCGACAACCATCTTGCCGCAGGCGATGTCGTGCGTTATCTGTTGGACAAGGGCCACGAGCGCATCGCGCTGATCAACTCGGGCGAAGGCTATCTGTATGGCCGACAGCGTCTCGCGGGGTATCGCGATGCGCTGCAAGCCGCGGGCATCGTCGCCAATCCGGCGTGGCAAGTCGAACTGGACAGCCTCGATTACGACGCCGGCGAGCGCGCCGCCCGGCAGCTCGCGTCGCTCGGGCGCGACCGGCCGACCGCCATTTTCGCCGTGTCGGACACGCTCGCTATCGGCGTGCTGAACGGCCTGCGCAGCGCGGGGCTGAGCGTGCCGGAAGATGTCGCGGTCGTCGGCTTCGATGACATCGCGGTGGCCGCCCACGCCGTGCCGCCGCTTACGACCGTCGCGCAGCCGATGCGCGCGCTCGGCGAGACGGCGGCGGAACTCTTGCTCAAGCGCCTGCGCGATCCGCGCGCGGAGGTGCCGGGCGTGTTGCTGCCGCATCGACTGATACAAAGAAGGAGCGCCTGACAATGACCCTTGCCGTGCGCTTCGACGCAGTCGAGAAGAACTTCGGCCCGGTGCGCGTGCTCCACGGCGTGAGCTTCGATCTCGCGCCGGGGCGCATCTACGGCTTGCTCGGCGAAAACGGCGCGGGCAAGTCCACGCTCATGAAAATCCTCGCGGGCTACGAGCGCGCGAGCGCCGGCGACGTGCTGATCGACGGCACGCCCGCCGCCTTCGCGAGTTCGCGCGACGCCGAGCGCGCGGGCATCGTGCTCATTCACCAGGAACTGAATCTCGCGGATCATCTGAGCATCACGCAGAACATGTTTCTCGGCCACGAGCTGCGCAAAGGCTTCTTTCTCGATGAACCCGCCATGCGCGAGGACGCCCGCGCCGCGCTAGGCGAAGTCGGCCTGCACAAGAATCCGGACACGAAGGTGCGCGAGTTGATCGTCGCGGAGAAGCAGCTTGTCGAGATCGCGAAGGCCATGCTGCGCGACACGCGCCTGCTCATCATGGACGAGCCGACCGCCACGCTGACGCCCTCGGAAACGCAGCGCCTCTTCGCGCTGATGGCGCGCCTGAAGGAGGCGGGCACGACGATCGTCTATATCTCGCACAAACTCGACGAAGTGGAACGCGTGACCGACGAAGTGATCGTGATGCGCGACGGCCGCTTCGTCGCGCGCGCGCCGACCGCCGACCTCACGCGCCGCGAAATGGCGAACCTGATGGTAGGCCGCGAAGTTTCGGACATGTTTCCTGAAAAGCCCGCGCTCGCCGCCGACGCGCCGCTGGCGTTTCAGGTGGAAGGCGCGTCCGTGCCCGGATGGGCCGAAGGCGTGAGCTTTTCCGTGCGCCAGGGCGAAGTGCTCGGCTTCGCGGGGCTCGTCGGCGCGGGACGCACGGAACTGTTCGAGGCGCTCGTCGGCTTGCGTCCGCTCGCGGCGGGGCGCATCGCCATCGAAGGCGAGACCGTGAAGCTCAAGAACCCGCGCGACGCGATGCGCCACGGCATCACGTACTTGAGCGAAGACCGGAAGGGACGCGGCCTGCATGTAGACATGTCGCTCAAGGACAACCTCACGATGATGACGCTGGAACGCTACGCGCGCCCGCTCATCGATGCACGCGCCGAGCGCGACGCGCTGACGCTCGCGGTCAAGGACTTCGGCATTCGCACCGGCAACACGCGCGGCCGCGCCCGCATGCTCTCGGGCGGAAATCAACAGAAGCTCGCGCTCGCGAAGTTCCTGCATCCCGATCCGCGCGTGGTCGTGCTCGACGAACCCACGCGCGGCGTCGATGTCGGCGCGAAACGCGACATCTATTTTCTGATTCACCGCCTCGCCGCCGAGGGCCGCGCGGTGATCGTCATTTCTTCCGAGCTGATCGAACTGATCGGGCTGTGCCATCGCGTCGCGGTGATGCGCGCGGGCGAACTCGTCGCGACGCTCGGCATGGACCTTCTGACCGAAGAGAGGTTGATCGCGCATGCGACCGGCACACACTGAAGACACCGCGCAAGAAAGCCGCCTCACCGCCGTCGCGCGGTTTCTGCTCGGCGTCGGGCCGCTGATCGGGCTCATCGCGCTGTGCATCGGCGGCACGCTGCTGAACGGCGACTTCGCCACCTTCGACAACGCGATGAACGTGCTCACGCGCACGTCGTTCATCGGCATCATCGCGGTGGGCATGACCTTCGTCATCATCTCGGGCGGCATCGACTTGTCCGTCGGGTCGATGGCCGCGCTCATCGCGGGCAGCATGATCTTCATGATGAACGGCCTGCTTCAGGGCGTGCACGGGCATGCGCTGCCGCCGCTTTTGATCGTCGCGCTCGGCATCGTGCTCGCGCTCGTGCTCGGCGCGCTGTTCGGATTCGCGCACGGACTGCTCGTGACCAAAGGGCGTATCGAGCCGTTCATCGTGACGCTCGGCACGCTCGGCGTCTTTCGCGCGCTGCTGACGTGGCTCGCGGACGGCGGCGCGCTCACGCTCGACAATTCGCTCGTCGATCTCTACGGCCCCGTGTATTACGCGAGCCTTTTCGGCGTGCCCGTGCCCATCTGGATCTTCGCGATCGTCGCGGCGGGCGGCGCGCTCGTGTTGAACCGCACGGTGTTCGGGCGGCACGTGCAAGCCATCGGCTCGAACGAACAGGTCGCGCGCTACGCGGCCATTCGCGTGGATAACGTGAAGATCGCGACCTACGTGCTGCTCGGACTGTGCGTGGCCGTGGCGACCGTGCTCTACGTGCCGCGCTTGGGGTCAGCTACGCCGACGACCGGCCTCTTGTGGGAACTCGAAGCGATCGCCGCAGTGGTGGTCGGCGGCACGGCGCTCAAGGGCGGCGAAGGGCGCGTGATCGGCACGGTCATCGGCGCGATCCTGCTTTCGGTCATCAACAACATCCTGAATCTCACGAGCATCATCAGCGTGTATCTGAACGCGGCGGTGCAGGGCGCCGTGATCATTTTCGTAGCCTTCTTGCAGCGTGGCCGTCGGTAACTTTCTACTTCGAATAACAGGAGACATCGTCATGAAAAAACTGCTTCGCGCGCTCGGCGCGCTGACGCTCGCGGCGAGCGCGTTCGCCACGGCATCGTCCGCCTTCGCCGCCGACAAGGTCGTGCTCGGCGTCGCCATCCCGACCGCCACGCACGGCTTCACGGGCGGCATCGTCTGGTGGGCGAACGAGGCCAAGAAGGAACTGGAGAAGGCGCATCCCGATCTCAAGATCATCGTGAAGACGGCGTCCGGCGCGCCCGAGCAGGCCAATCAGTTGCAGGACCTCGTGACGGTCAACAAGATCAACGCGCTCGTGATCTTCCCGTTCGAATCGGCCTCGCTCACGCAGCCTGTCGCGCAGGTGAAGAAGAAGGGCGTGTACGTGACCGTGGTCGATCGTGGCCTCACCGACACGAGCGCGCAAGACGCGTATGTTGCTGGCGACAACACCGCGTTCGGCAAGCTGCCCGCCGAATATCTGGCGAAGACGCTGAACGGCAAGGGCGATATCGTCGCGTTGCGCGGCATTCCGACGACGCTCGACAACGAACGCTGGACCGCTTTCGAAGGCGTGATGAAACAGCATCCGGACATCAAGATTCTGGATGCCAAGTACGCGAACTGGAACCGCGACGACGCGTTCAAGGTGATGCAGGACTATCTGACCCGCTTCAAGCACATCGACGCCGTCTGGGCCGCCGACGACGACATGATGATCGGCGTGCTGAAGGCGATCGATCAGGCGCACCGCACGGATATCAAGGAAGTGTTCGGCGGCGCAGGATCGAAGGAAGCGGTCAAGCGCATCATGGACGGCGACCAGCGCGTGAAGGCGGACGTGTCGTACTCGCCGAAGTTCATCTATGACGCGATCAAGCTCACGGCCGAAGCGCGCCTGAAGGGCGACAAGCTGCCGCCGACGACCATCATTCCTTCGGTGCTCATCACGAAGGACAACGCAAAGCAGTTCTACTTCCCGAACTCGCCGTTCTGAGTGCACAGCCGGTCACGCTGAATGGCGCTGACCGGCGTTTCTAACGAGGCGAAAGATGAAGACCATCAAGGGCCCGGCGATTTTTCTCGCGCAATTCATGGGCGGAGAAGCGCCGTTCGACACGCTCGCCAGTCTTGCGTCGTGGGCGGCGGGACTCGGTTACAAGGGCATTCAGGTGCCCGCCGATCCGCGCCTGATCGACCTCGAGAAAGCCGCATCGAGCGATGCCTATTGCGACGAGATCCGCCGCACGGTCGAGGATGCGGGCGTTGTCATCACCGAATTGTCGACGCATTTGCAAGGGCAGCTGGTCGCCGTGCATCCGGCCTACGACACGCTCTTCGACGGCTTCGCCGCGCCGCATGTGCGCGGCAATCCGCAAGCGCGCACCGAATGGGCGATATCGCAGTTGAAGCAGGCGGCGGCGGCATCGAAGCGGCTGGGCCTGAATGCGCACGTCACGTTCTCCGGCGCGCTCGCGTGGCCGTACGTTTATCCGTGGCCGCAGCGCCCGGCGGGTCTCGTCGAAGTCGCGTTCGATGAATTGGCCACGCGCTGGAGCCCGATTCTCGATGAGTTCGACCGCGCGGGCATCGACGTGTGCTACGAGCTGCATCCCGGCGAAGACCTGCACGACGGCGTGACGTTCGAGCGCTTTCTCGCGGCCGTGGACGATCATCCGCGCGCGAATATCCTCTATGATCCGAGTCACTTCGTCCTGCAGCAACTGGACTATCTCGCGTTCATCGACATTTATCACGCGCGCATCAAGGCGTTCCATGTGAAGGACGCGGAGTTCCGGCCGAATGGGCGGCAAGGCGTGTACGGCGGCTATTCTGGATGGGTCGAGCGCGCGGGGCGTTTCCGGTCGCTCGGCGACGGCCAGATCGACTTCAAGGCGATCTTCTCGAAGATGGCGCAATACGACTTTCCCGGCTGGGCCGTGCTGGAATGGGAATGCGCGTTGAAGCATCCGGAAGACGGCGCGCGGGAAGGCGCGACGTTCATTCGCGATCACATTATCCGCGTGGCCGAGCATGCGTTCGACGACTTCGCCGGCAGCGGCGCGAGCCGTGAACAAATGCGCGACGTACTCGGGATTGGAGAAAAGCGATGAGGCGCGTGCGGCTCGGCATGGTCGGAGGCGGCGAGGGCGCGTTTATCGGCGCGGTGCATCGCATGGCGGCGCGGCTGGATGACCGTTATGAGTTGCTGGCGGGCGCGTTGTCGTCCGATCCGCAGCGCGCGGCGGCGAGCGCGGCGGCCATCGGATTGCCGCGCAGCTACGACGATTATCGCGAGATGGCGCGTGTCGAAGCAAGTCGCGCCGATGGCATCGAAGCGGTCGCGATCGTCACGCCGAATCATTTGCACGCGCCGATCGCGACGGCGTTTCTGGAAGCCGGCATCCACGTGATCTGCGACAAGCCACTCGCGGTATCGCTCGATGAAGGTGAGGCGCTGGCGAAGCTCGCGCGGGAGAAGAATCGCGTGTTCGCGGTGACGTACACGTACACCGGCTATCCGCTCGTGCGCCATGCGCGCGCGCTGGTGCGGAGCGGCGCGCTCGGCGATATCCGCGTCGTGCAGGTGGAGTATGCGCAGGACTGGCTGTCGATGCCCGTCGAGACGCAGGCGAACCGGCAGGCCGCGTGGCGCACCGATCCGGCGCTCGCTGGCCCGGCGGGTTGCCTCGGCGATATCGGCACGCATGCGTATCAGTTGGCGGAGTATGTGACGGGCATGCGGCCTTCGGCGTTATCGGCGGAAGTGACGACGTTCGTGCCGGGACGACGCGTCGACGATCACGTGCAGGCGATGCTGCGTTATGCGAACGGCGCGCGCGGCATGCTGTGGGCGAGTCAGGTCGCGGCGGGCGAGGAGAACGCGTTGCGGCTGCGCGTGTACGGCACGAAGGCCGGTTTGATGTTCGACCAGCAAGCGCCGAACGAACTGTGGTTCACGCCGGTTGGAGGCGCGTCGCAGCGGATCACGCGCGGGCGTGTGCAAAGCGCGGAAGCGCAGCATGCGACGCGCGTGCCGGCGGGGCATCCAGAAGGATATATCGAAGCGTTCGCGCAGGTTTATGCGGATGCGGCGGGGTGTATCGCGCGCGGGAATATTCAGGGCGATGAGTGGCTTACGACTGTTGAGGATGGGGTCGCGGGGTTGAGGTTCGTGGAGGGGGTGTTGAGGAGTAGTGCGGGGAGGGGGAGTGGGTGGGGGTGGGGTAGAGGGGGGACGGGAACCTGTCAGATTTCCTGTGTGCCGAGGTCATGAGACGATAGAGGAAATAGCGTCCTATGACCGAAGCATCCGTGACCAAGAAGAGCAAGACCCCGAAGCTGTTTCCCGATGAGCTAATTGACCAATTGCTCGCGCAGATTCAAGGCAAGGATGCCGAGTCGGTTCTGGGCGAATCGGGTCTGGCCGGCCAACTCAAGAAGCAGTTGGCCGAGCGCATGCTTGCAGCGGAGTTGAGTCACCACCTGCAAGCCGAGGCCGAGCAAGGCACGCCTGGCAATCACCGCAACGGCACCAGCCCGAAGACGGTGCTGACACCCAACGGCGAACTGAAGCTGGACATTCCGCGTGACCGGCAGGCAACGTTTGAGCCGCAACTGGTGGGCAAGTATCCCTTCTTCGCCTATCCGCCCGAGGTGCGTCGAATCGTCTACACGACGGATGAAATCGACAAGCCCCCACACGTCGTTTCTATCAAGTCCGTGTTCGCGGCCACACCAGCGGCGCCTCGTGTCCCTTGGGACGCGCTTGCTTCCATCTTGAGAATAGCCGTTGATAAACGCGCTCGGCCTGTTCGGCGACAGCGCGTTCCTGCTCGCGTACGTTCTTGAGGCTGTATGCTGCGGCTGAGCCTCTGCGCGAGCCGTGTTGTGCTGGCATCCCCGACTGCAACTCCAAGGCGCGCAGCTTGTGTGCAGTCAGGGCTGGACGATCCCACGCGAACGGCTCATTGCGTGTTAGCACGTGCCACACGATGATGGCCAATTTGCGCGCCGTCGCGACGATGGCAATCTGCTGGCCGCGCCGGTCGCGCACGCGCAGGAAGAACGCACGCAGAGGGCCGGGCGTCTGTGCCGCGCCCCAAGCGGCCTCGACGAGCAATGCGCGCGCGTAGGAACGTCCCCGCTTGGTAATGTGGCCGTGTCTGGCGGGCATCGGTCCCGACTGATAAACGGACGGGTTCAGCCCGAAGTAGCTCACCAGCTTCTCCGGATTGGGAAATCGTTCGATGGTGCCGATTGCCGACAGCAGGCCGATTGCCACCGTGGTATTGACACCGGCAATGCTCAGCAGCCTGCGCAGCCGCTCGTCGCCGATACTGGCTTGCGCCAGGGCCTGGTCTACCTCGCGTAGATCCTCACCAAGACGGTCCAATTCCCGCAAACGTTGCTCGACGCCCAGGCGCTCATCCATCGGCAGCGGCTGGGCGCTGAGCCAGGCTCGTCCCTTCAGGCCAAACAGATCAGTAGCGGGACACCGCTCGATCAGGTGCGCAGCGAGCACCGCATGGACTTCGTTCTTCAGTCGGGTGCGTTGCCGCACGAGTTGTGAGCGGCGCGAGACCTGACGGCGCAGCGCCAGGGTATTCTCGTCGGGCATCCAGACTTCCGGCAGAAAGTGGCTCGCGTACAACTGTGCCAGCACCGCGGCATCGATCTTGTCCGTCTTCACGCGTGCCTCGGCGATCAGCCGTACCAGCAGTGGATTCGCAATCGCGACACGCGCGACGTGGGGACGCAGCACGTTGACGATGGCAGCGGTATTGCCCGTCGCTTCAAGCACCACATGATCGGTACTTCGCAAGTTTGCGGCAAAGCGCTCTAGTTCGTCGCGTTTTAGCCCGGCACGCCCGCCGGCATTTAACACGCCGTCCTCGAGGTACGCGATCTCGGCCACGGAGCGCGAAACATCCAACCCTACGATTCGCATAACCGTTCTCCCATTCATACACAAGCGTCGGGAGCCGGTGGGACAGCACGACAACTACGGATTCGCGCTCGCAGCGCAACCGGGCGGGTCGCAGGGGCGGCCAACTACAAACACGAGCTCGCGGCTCATCGTATAAGAACGGCCTGCCCACCCGAAGTGCTCCCCGGTGCCCCTGTCCCGGATGGTCACACCATACGCCTAAAAACTGCACGGCGCGGGAGCGCGAGGCACCGGCTATATCATGCCGGTTACAAACGCGATCGAGAGCATGCACATGCAGTTGCGCAAGATCGTCAAGAACCGGGGCCACTTCCCAAGCGATGAAGCCGCCAGCAAATTGCTTTATCTGGCCTTGCGCAACATCGAGAAGGATTGGAAGATGCCGCCTATCACCTGGCGGCAAGCCGTCAGTCAGTTCGCCATTCTGTTTGGCGAGCGATTCACCTGCGCCATCAACTGAGATGGCTTAATCGGCCTCGGCACACAGGATTTCGGACAGGTCCGGGGACGGTCGACCGTCGCTTCGTGAACGACTATCTCCAAGCGAGTTTTCTACGCATCCCTACGTGGCAGCGAACAACTCTGCCTCTACGAGCCGCCTGCCCGCCTTTCCTCCAAGTGACGCGACGACGCTTCGGGGAACACGATCTCCGTTGCGGCCAGTAACGCTCGCTGGGCGGAAGGCGGCGAGCTGATAACTCGCTTGTCGCGAGGCGCATCGATGACGATTTTTTCACCGCGTATTGAAGCTCTTGTTCTGTCAGAAACCAATACGCTGTCCGGTGTGTGACGTGCAGCAATTGAATGATTCGCGAGTAGAATAACGACAGCGCCACCCGAGTCAATCCGCCAAGGACAATAACCACCGCTATCTTGATCAAATTAACCATTCGGTACACTGAGTGCGCAACTAAGCCTATGACTTTCAATCGTCATTCTCTACGAAATGACCGTGAGTCATCTTGAAGTGTTCTTGCCGGCTCTCCGGTGACCCCTTACCGGGCCGGCCTCACAACATAAGAGACTCTTTTCCCGTCGTTATACGTCTCGATGTATTCGTAACCTTTCCCTGCTGCGTCGCAATATGTCCCGCTCCGTTGTATGAGCGATAGCTTCTCGGGTGGAGAGAATGTGTACCGCTCCGTCCAGTTTTCGCACGCGCTCTCGTGAAAGCATGCTCCGATCAATTGCTTTCGCTCCTGATCGACTTCTAAGCAAGGAATATTACTGAGCTCCGAATTCAAGACATAAAGCCCAGTGTTGAGATGGTACACGAAGACTTTGTATGACTTCTGATTTGCGCCTTCAGTGTCAAGAACCTTCAAATCTGCGAACCGTCCGAACGAAAGGCTTTGTACAGCTATGTCGGATTCGGATATCGCATAGTCGAAGACCAATTTCTGGTCTTTTCCTGCGGGAGTCTTAATAAAGACTATGGACCCTTCTACCCTTAAGGTTGGCGTCGCCACGGATTCTCTACACCACCCTCTGCCAGCCGTAAGCGCGCACATTAGCGCACTGACTGCGGCGAGCCTTCCCGCGCTCTTGAGGCTGTTAATTCGCATTGTGTCGTTTTGTAAGTGATACGCTTCCAGGGTGTTTTAGCCCTAGACGCCATCCACCGGAGTTGTGTGCGTCACCCATTGAAAGGCCGATGTCAAGGGCGCGCAGACGGTCAGGCGCAGAGTGCACGGTGCGCCTTCATTAGTCTGGTGCGCAGGGCCGACCACGCGGGCGGTTCCTCGTCTAGCTGGCTGCAGTGCTGAACCGCGCCAGTCACCCATCGGGATCTAAGCGAACGCCGATGAATTGGCGCTTCGCTCTTGGCTCTTTCGAGTCCCAGAGAACCATCGGTGCCAGACCTCTGTCCAGGGTCGAGATTCGTGGTTGCCCAGAAACGAGCACCAGGCTTGCATGGCTCAGGGTCCGTGCGTCTCAGCAATTGCTGCGCTACCGAGTGGCGGGAGGGAGCGGCCCAATCAAGGTTGTGGCTTCGCACCAACGCACACATCGAGCTCATTCCCTCCAGCCAGTTCTATCCAAAGCATCGTCGGATTTCGAATGCCGTGCCATCTCGCATCATGTAGTACGCCGCGCGGGCGAGCTTGTGGGCAAGAGCCTTCATGGCCAGCGCGGGTAGGTGCTTGGCCTTTTTCCGCTCATAGAACCGCCTGGCTTGAGGACAACTGCGAAGTGCAGCTGCTGCCGCTTCAATGAATGCCCAGTTCAGGTATCGGTTGCCATTGCGGGCGTTGCCATGGCCCTTGCTTTTACCGTTCGAAATACGTTTGCTTTCGACGCATCGGCAATAGGAACTGAATTGCCCGACATTGGCGAATCGCCCGATGGTACCGGTCTCGAGCATGATCGTCGTGGCCAGTACATTACCAATCCCGGGGGCTGTCTTCAGGACCTCGAACTGGGGGCGGAGTTTCGCTTCGCGATAAAGGATGTGCTCGAGCGCGGAGATCTCAGTCGTAAGTACGTGCATGACGGAAAGACTCGCGAGCAACGCCCGCTCGACATGCGGGGACAAGCCGAGGGCACTCGTAGCGGAACGGTCCAAATTCTGCACTTGCTCGCTCTTCATGCGCAGATTCGCCTGTCGGGCAAGAAGGCTTTCGACGCTAAGTATCTGCAGCGTCCGTTGCTGGACCAGCTGCAGACGCTTGCGGGCAAGGTCGCGTAGCCCTCGTTCCTCACTCGGATAGATATAACCTTCTGGGAGCAGGCCAAGGCGAAAGATATGCGCCAAAAAGACGGCGTCGCGTTCGTCGCCCGCGTACTTGAGGCCTTCATACTGCTTGATGGCAGGCGTGTGGGCGAGATGAACCTCGAAGCCAGCCGCCATCAGTCCATCCACCAGCCAGTACCAGTTGAAAGTCGATTCCACGACTACCCCTTGCAATTCGTCGCGATAAGGTGTCAGGATTGCCACGATCGTTCGTAGATCGTTGGGCAGTCGCTTGCAGTACAGCACCCGGTCTTCGTCGTCGGTCACGGCGACCACGGCGTTGTTCGAGTGCAAATCAATGCCGCTATACTTCATGTCAGCCTCCCAGGGTCTCAGTTGACCAGTGCAGTTCAACTGTAGAGCCTGCTGGATCCTTGTCTGCGCTGGTCACGGGCAAGGGTCCAGCAGGAGGCCTTTCAGATGATTATCAAGTTGTGCAGAAACCGGATGCCGGTGGTTTCAGTTGATCCATTTGCGCTGAGTGCGGCGCGGAGGGCGTAGCCCGCAGCGCCGAACCCGCGCGCCCGCTCTGCAGCCGCGCGCAAGAACTCCTTCTTCTGCTCGGCCAGCAAGGCCATGTTCAGATATACGCTTGCTCTGCCGAACGGGCAGCTGAGAAAAGTCAACCTTTCAACGTTGATGATTTCTGCCGCACAGGCAGCGCTTCCTTACTTCTTCTTGAAGCCCAATGTCGGGTGGTATCTCCAGCCGTCTTCCGACGCAGGCAAGCTGACGGTCGCCATACGCTTGGCGCTGTCTAGAAGACTTTGACCTTGGGTGACGGCCCATTGCCGCAGCAGGTCGATTAGGTCGACATGGAACCAAGGTGCAATGCCCGGACCGCTCAGGCGCGAGTCCGGTATCGGGCTTAGAAGGTCGCGAACATCGACGAATAGAGCTTTCTTGACCTTCGACTGATCGATGACACGATGCAGACGCATCTCGTCCTCGTCCTCCGTGGGCAGCAACACGACGTCTTCCCGTGGCTGAGACTCTCGGCGAAATCGCTGCAACTGCGGCAGTACACCGGTCAGCCAGATTCGCGTCTGCCGACCTTCCCGACTGTACCAATGCCGTGTGGCATCGCGGGACACGGGTGTGCAGAGTCGGCTGGTTTCGTCGCGCGGCAACATCGTGTCACGCATGCGGGCGTGCTCTAGGTCGGCCAGGCGGGAACGCGGATGCAGCGTCTTCGGCTGCTGAATGCGGGGCTGCGCATCGATAGGCCAATCATTGTCGGAAGGAGGTAGATCCAGCAAGCTGCTCAACTGATGCGACTCCAAATGGAAAAACTCCTGGGAGTCTTTTACTTGGTCACCTCGATCCTCGGTGCGTCTGTTCATCTCAAAGCCAGGCTTGGAGAAGACGGGGTCCGCTTCGCTGCGCCGCTCGAAGTACCGCAAGTTCGTTTCGAATAGCGCGATATTCGCCCGCTCAACGGACCCCGACCGATGGCGTCGCACACGCCCAGCGAGCTGAATGAACGACCGCATCGACGACGGTTCGGCAATCGCCCAATCCGCATCCCAGTCACGACCCACTTCGCAGACCGGCGACGCAAGGACCACGAACATGTGATGCGGCTCATCGTGCGCTTCTAGCAAAGCGCGCACGGAAGGGTGCTGCACCGATGAATGTCTCGCGTTCGCACTCGGGCGGCGATCGAACACGGCGTCCAACTGCTGTTCGATATGCGAGCGCGCGAGGAGCGGGAACTGTGAGTGATACACGCAGAGGTGCACGCGCACGCCCTGCGCTGGAGAGCCCTGCCGATACATCGCCAGTGCGACGTCGACTAGCGTGTCGATATTGGCCATTCGGATCAGGCCGAAACTCACACGCTTGCCCGTCGCGGCGTCGACGGTGTGGTTCTGCGCGTCCTGGTGCAGCATCCAGGCGCGCTCGAGTGCAAGCGATGCGAACGCTTCGCGGCGCTTGTGCTTGCGCATCGCTTTCCATTCCTGCACCGGCACTTTTATCAGTTGGACTCGTCGGCGGACTTCCGCCTTGGCCAGATGTAGGCAGCGCTTTTGCACGAACGCATCATGCACTGCTGCGAATTCGTCGCCACTAGCGCAGTCGGCATGCGATTGCGCGAACTCGTCGACCCAGAGACAGGGGACACGTGGCGGTTCGTCGGGCCGTTCGCCGCGATTACGTTGATAGTGACGTCGACCATCCAGATAGGCGAGATACAGCCCTTGCACCAGCGCCGGCGGCAAGGTAGCTGAAGACAACAGCACGCGCGAACCCAGAAGCCCTGCCCAATGCACGAGTCGCGTCAGCGCGGGAAGGTCGTCCATGTCGAAATCGTCCGGCTCGTCGAGAACCAGATCGCCAGTCATCAGCCGCAGCATCGGTGCGATCTGGCGCCCTCCGCGCAGGCTTTCGGTGGCGGGCGTCAGATGATCGACGGTGCAGACGAGCAACGGGGCCGCGATGAGCGAACGCATGCGCGGATCATCGACTAGTCGCTGTAGAAGGGGATGGCGGTCGTTGCCCTCGAAGAGCACCTGCCCGCCTTCGTCGAGCAAGTCCTGAGCGGATGCAGATCCGGTCGATTCAGCCCGGCGCTCCCGGTAATCGAATAAGGCGTGGCTCGCCGCTCCGCCCACCTTCATGGCTAGTTGTTCGTCGTTCAGCGCGAGATCACGCTGGAAGCTGCGCCCCGTTTGCAACGTGAGCGTACGCAGGCCGATTGCAAACGCACAGCGCATGCCAAACTGTGGGTCGGCAAGCGCGTTCATGATCCGTGCGTTGCCGATTGTTTTGCCGCAGCCCGTCGATGCCATGTTGACGACGAACGCACCGTGCTCGGCCGCGCGTAATCGCACACCGGCAGCGAGATCGCTTGCTTTGTCCTGCCATTGGAAGAGTGGGTCGGAGTTTCGCTTCTTAAGACCGGGATGGTTCTGAAGCGCCGGCAGGCAGCGCGCCAGTGTCGGCAGCGAACGCGCCACAAGCGAGGCGTGTGCTTGCACACCGAGCAGGTGCTCACCTAGGGTTTGATTGAACGCCAGACGCGGCAACTGGTCGGAGCGCGTTTGACGGCGCGTATTCGCGTACAGCGGATAGTCTGGATTGAGATACGGCTTGCGACGCGCTTCGTCCTCAATGCTCGAATAATGGTGATCCGCGAGCATCAGGCATAACCGCGAAACATGCATCACGAACGGATCGTCTAGCGCGGTGGAATTGCCCGATTTCGGCAGCTCCAGGAGCTTGCGTGCGTAGCGCGCCGCTTGTTTTCGCCAGGATGAAGTGGCGACCGGAAGGCCGAAGGGAAACGACCAATGCGCCTTCAGGATGGCCTCGCTTACCTCTTCGCGAGGCTCATTCCAGTCCGCGTCAACTTCACCGAGTAAACCGAGCAGTTCATGCTGATGCACCGATCTGAGGTTGGCTCCAAAACGGCGCCAGCGGTGCTCCGGCTCCTCGAGATCGGCGTCCACGTTGCCGTCTTCTCTTCTGACCGGTTTGCACGGCATGCGGTGATGCGTCATGACCAGCCATGCCACGGCCTGCGCCAAAGGCGGCATGGTGGCGAACGGCAAGCGAGCGCTCGCTTGCGGCTCATCGCGTCCGTCGCGCATCAAACGGCCGCCTTGGTGATCGAGCCACTGCGCTTCGAACGCCTGCACATCGGTGGACGCATCGGTACACGATGCCAGGCGACGCAGCCAGTCTGCATCGTCTTTCGCGTCGCCGACGAACGCCTGGAACAAGCGCACGGATACCCATTCATGACGGTAGTGATTGCGCTGCCTCATGCCGGGATTGCGCAATCGGTCCTGAAAGGCCCGCGTGGATTTTCCCAGGTCATGCAGCAGAGCGGCTAGTGCGGTCAGTGCCGACATCGCGGGTAGCCGGTGCCACGCGGTTTCATCGTCGACACGCAACACGTCGTTCGAGGTGACGTTCGTCGGCACTGCGCCTTCGGCATTGAATTGTGGTGCATCACCGACGATCCACAGAAGCTCGCTGTGGTCACGCCCGCGTATCCAATGGCAAGCGACGGCCGTGTTCTTGCGCGCGTTTTGGCGCAACAGCTTGCGTACCGTATCGAGTCCCGCTTGCGTGATTGGCGTCTGCCAAGTGCGGTCGCCGCGCCGTTCGGCGAACTGGTCGAGAACGCGCCGTGTCTCAGTGAGCGCGCGCTTGGTGCATTGCGAGACGAACAGCACGTTCATGGGAGGACAACGGGTGGCTTGGCGCGAGCAGCAGTTTCGATGGCGATGGCTTTCAGCGTGTCGATGATGAAGTCCAGTGACTCGTCGCGCGTGAGCGCCTCGATGCATTGCCGGCGGAACTGCTGCTCGTCGTCGCCGAGCATAGCCGACAAAAATGCCTGCGGCAGTATCACGGCATCCTTGATCAAATCGGCCGCATCGAACACGAGCGCACCGCGTCGCGTTTTGCCGTGCAACGCGGCGAGTCCGTGGGGCAGGCCCAGAACCCAGGTTGCCGTGGCGCCGAGGCCGTAGCCGAGATAGTTGCCGTGATCGAGGAAACGATTGGCGGCATCGGTGCCGCTGCCACGTTTCGCGCGAGTGAATTCCCCGTAGCCGACGGTGTCCACCGCGAGCTTGAAGAGAGCCTTGGTCAGGCGAGCTTCGACGGTGAGCAGCGCGGTAGAGTCCGGTGCATGCGCGATCTGGTCGACAGCCTGCCGGACGAGCGCCTGCAAACGGTCGACGTCGACGGAGAATCCAGTCTCTCGCAACGGGCGTGCGGCCCACGCCTGCTGGAGTCGTTCGAGCCGCTTTGTCTGCAACTGCTTGGCGGCGGCTAGGCGCAGCGCATCGTCGAACCAGAAGCGAACCCATGCCTGAAGATACTCGGTCGGCCGGTATTCGCTTTGAGGCGACATCCACGCCACTTCGACGTCAGTCTCGTTCGCGCTGAAGAGCGGCGTGCCGCCACCGCCGCAAAAGCCCACCAGCACTCCCGCCTTGGCGAGCTCGCGCATGGCCGCCTGCGTGACGGACGTGCCTGTTCCGAGCAGGATACTGGTTGTATTGGCGATCGGGATATTCCAATAGAGGCTTTTCTTACCCGCGTCAGTCACGTATTCGACGCGTCCACCCTTCACGAGTAGGCGACAATGTTCCAAGTAGTACAGATTGGCGCGTTTTGAATGCAGGATGGTCTTAAGGTCCGTAGTCCGTATCGATTCCATGCTGCCTCGAATGCTTGTGAAGAGTCTGATTGGTCGTTGTGGGATCGACTCTAGCAGAGGGGTAATCGATTGTCGTACTCGGAAATCGTCAATTTTGCGCTGGCGCAAGGAGGGCGAGGGTCGAGGGTTTGTTTATGGTCTTTCCGGGTGGTTTCTAGCTGCCTGGCGGCAGCGGATGGAACCGTCGATCTCGTGTCCGTGCCGCGCGTTTTCTAAGCTGCCTACGCGGCAGCGAACCGGCCATCGGCAATAACTTTTCGAATCTCGCCTTTCTAAGCTACCTACGCGGCAGCGAACTGTGGCGTGATTGGACAGACTGTTATTGCGAGATTTCTAAGCTGCCTACGCGGCAGCGAACCGTGACTGCAACAGCATTCGACCTACTGCCACTTTCTAAGCTGCCTACGCGGCAGCGAACTCCCGCAGATGCGCGGCGCGGCGAATTTGATGTTTCTAAGCTGCCTACGCGGCAGCGAACCAGCATCGACCTGTCCCAGCCGGTCGCCTCCATTTCTAAGCTGCCTACGCGGCAGCGAACGAGAAAGTGCTCTCTGGGCTGGGCGAAGACAATTTCTGAGCTGCCTACGCGGCAGCGAACGCGGCTCGCCGTCGAGATCGAGGGCGGCACGTTTTCTAAGCTGCCTGCGCGGCAGCGAACTCATGGCTGACGCGCGTTCAAATGACCGGGCATTTTCTAAGTTGCCTACGCGGCAGCGAACGCTCGTCGCAGTCGAGAGGTCGACGTTCGCCTTTTCTAAGCTGCCTACGCGGCAGCGAACTGTTGGCATATCCGTGAGCAAACCGAGAGATATTTCTAAGCTGCCTACGCGGCAGCGAACCCTATGGCGCGGATGGCGTCACCCTCGGACAATTTCTAAGCTGCCTACGCGGCAGCGAACTTCAAGCTCTGCCTCGACGTACTGGCGGGACATTTCTAAGCTGCCTACGCGGCAGCGAACAAAAACACCCGACCCGGTTCCTGACCACTGGACTTTCTAAGCTGCCTACGCGGCAGCGAACAAGATCAGGCTCATTCCGCTCACGACTGTGACTTTCTGCGCTGCCTACGCGGCAGCGAACGTAGACCTCGCCATCGCCCTCGTAGCGCTGGAATTTCTAAGCTGCCTACGCGGCAGCGAACTTGTAGCCGGTGATACGCTCAAGCTCGTCCTCTTTCTAAGCTGCCTACGCGGCAGCGAACCCAGATCGCCGTACCGGCCTTCCTTTCCACTTTTTCTAAGCTGCCTACGCGGCAGCGAACCGGGTTCGTCGAGTCGCCTGCCAGCACACCCGTTTCTAAGTTGCCTACGCGGCAGCGAACTAAAGCCGCCGAGCTCGCCGAAGACCCTGCTCTTTCTAAGCTGCCTACGCGGCAGCGAACTCGCGGGGACGGAAGTAATTGCGCGCGATCTGATTTCTAAGCTGCCTACGCGGCAGCGAACGTGCGAGCGGTCATGCTCGATCGCCTCGTCGGTTTCTAAGCTGCCTACGCGGCAGCGAACGTCGCGTTCTTCAAGAGCGAGATGGAATTCGTCTTTCTAAGCTGCCTACGCGGCAGCGAACCGTTCCCGTCGACACGGTTCCCGAGTGCGCGTTTTCTAAGCTGCCTACGCGGCAGCGAACGCCAGACGATGGGGCCGATCGCATGCCCGATTTTTCTAAGCTGCCTACGCGGCAGCGAACGCTAGTGTCGGCGCGGCTACTGTCTTTGATAATTTCTAAGCTGCCTACGCGGCAGCGAACAAAAGCCTTTCGTCTGAATTTTGTTTCCAGTCTTTCTAAGCTGCCTACGCGGCAGCGAACTACCGGACGGCTCCGCAATCAAGCGCGGCGACTTTCTAAGCTGCCTACGCGGCAGCGAACAAATTTCGCCACCACGACTGCGTGATCGATACTTTCTAAGCTGCCTACGCGGCAGCGAACATTCGTCATAGCGGCGTGTCGACGGCGCAGCATTTCTAAGCTGCCTACGCGGCAGCGAACAAGGGGCTGGAGGAGCGAATCGCGGCGCTGGATTTCTAAGCTGCCTACGCGGCAGCGAACTAGACACAAAAGACACCAAACTATTGATCCGCAAGGGATTCGCCCGTTGCCAGACTCAGATACCCAAAAAACCGGCATCGTCGCAAACCCTTGAATCGAAAGGCTCGAATCAGCCCAACAAAAAAAGGGTAGTTCGCAGTCGGCAGACTCCTCTGCACCCGTTCCCGCGATTCTACCGATCGACGCCACAGACTTGCACATCCGCAGTGACCGACTGCGTATCAAAGCGTGTCGCCGGACGCTCAACTGTGGCGGAGTCGACAAGCGCGCCGTAGAAGTCCATGTCGAGCTCGCGCCGTTGACAGCACAACCTGCGATGCGTGCTCGGAATGGCGCGAGGGCAGCCGCAGCACGAAGCCACAAACGAAAAAACCCCGGCCGAAGCCGGGGCTTTTTCACCAGTCAATGCAACCCAAACCGCCCGTCACACCTAACGCCATCAACGCACAATCACGCCCAATTCGCGTGAAAACTCCCCGCCTTATCTGTCCGTTCGAACGTATGCGCGCCGAAGAAATCCCGCTGCGCCTGCACGAGATTCGCCGGTAGCCGCTCCGACCGATAGGCATCGAAATAAGCAATCGCCGATGAGAAAGCCGGCACCGGAATACCCGCCTTTACCGCCGCGACGACGACATCGCGCAATGCGTCCTGATACTTCGCGGCAATATCGCTGAAATACGGATCGAGCAGCAGATTCGCGAGATCCCTATTCGTCGCATAAGCATCGGTGATCTTCTGCAAGAACCGCGCGCGGATAATGCAGCCCGCACGGAAAATCTTCGCGATCTCGCCGTATTGCAGATTCCAGTTGTACTCTTCCGACGCCGCGCGCAACTGCGCGAAGCCCTGCGCATAAGAAACGATCTTCGACAGATACAGCGCACGCCGCACCGACTCGATGAACGCCGCGCGATCGCCGTCGAACTTCGGCGACGGCCCCGACAGCACCTTGCTCGCCGCCACGCGCTGATCCTTCAACGACGACAGCACGCGCGCGAACACCGCTTCGGTAATCAGCGGGAGCGGCGCGCCCAGATCCAGCGCGTTCTGGCTCGTCCACTTGCCCGTGCCCTTTTGCGCGGCGCGATCCAGAATGACATCGACGAGGTCCTTGCCGGTTTCCTCGTCCTTCTTCGAGAAGATCTTCGACGTGATCTCGATCAGATAGCTATCCAGCTCGCCCTGATTCCACTCGACATAGACCTTGCCCAACTCTTCGTTCGATAGCCCCGCGACGCGCTTCAGCACGTCGTAGCTTTCGGCGATCAGCTGCATGTCGCCGTACTCGATGCCGTTGTGCACCATCTTCACAAAGTGGCCCGCGCCGTCCGGTCCCATGTACGCGACGCACGGCTCGCCGTCCGGCGCTTTCGCGGCAATTTCAGTGAGGATCGGCGCGACTAGTTCGTACGCTTCCTTCTGTCCGCCCGGCATGATCGACGGCCCTTTCAGCGCGCCTTCCTCGCCGCCCGACACGCCCGTGCCGATGAAATGCAGGCCCGACTTCGCGAGGTCCTGATTGCGGCGGATGGTGTCGGTGAAATGCGTGTTGCCGCCGTCGATGAGAATGTCGCCCTTCTCCAGCAGCGGACGCAGCGCCGCGATGGTGTCGTCGGTGCCGGCGCCGGCTTTCACCATCATCAGAATGCGGCGCGGCGTTTCGAGCGACTGCACGAACTCTTCGAGCGTGTACGTGGGCACGAGCTTCTTGTCGGGGTGTTCGGCAATCAGTTCGTCGGTTCTGGCGCGGCTGCGGTTGTAGACCGACACAGCGTGCCCGCGGCTCTCTATATTCAAGGCCAGATTGCTGCCCATGACGGCGAGACCCACCACGCCGATAGCTTGTTTGCTCATGCTTGATCTCCGAATGACCGAAGCGATCGCGGCTCGTGGCGCGTGTCGCTTCGGGAAAGAAACGTGTCGATTGAATGCGGGCTTCGCGCGGGAGGGGTCGTCCTCATGTCCGACCGGCGAAGGATTGCGCCGCCGCCCGGCCGGTGCGCGAGCGCAGACCGCCCGAATTTACCACTTCGGGCGTTATCCGGCAGCGTGCGCGGTCGTGCGCGGCGCGGTTCGCCGGCATAGAATGGACGCCCGCCATCGGCGCAACACGCCAAGAGCCACGCAATCAACGAATCATGGCGCTTTCCCGGCGCACGCGAGCGCATCACTATTCGGTTTATGTCGTCGAACTCTCGGACGCCGTCTGGAACGAGGCGCGCTTTCGTCGTGCGAATCCGGATTACGTGCTCGGCAAGCCGTTCGTGTATGTCGGCATGACGGGCGTGGACCCGGACGTGCGTTTCGACAAGCACAAGGCGGGCATCCAGTCGAATCGTTATGTGCGCGAATTCGGGCTGCGGCTCTTGCCGCATCTGTACGAGATGTACAACCCGATGCCCTACGACGGCGCGCGCGACATGGAAGTGGAACTGGCGATCGGCTTGCGCGAAGCGGGTTACGGGGTTTGGCAGGCGTAAAAGCGAAGATCCAACAACTATTGCGATAAGGAGCGAGACATGCGGATTCTGGTCGTAGGCGCGGGGGCGATCGGCGGTTATTTCGGCGCCCGGCTACTGGAAGCGGGCAGGGACGTGACCTTCCTCGTGCGCAAACGCCGCGCCGAGCGGCTGCGCGAAAGCGGCCTGAACGTGCGAAGCCCTGAAGGCGATCTGACGTTCGCGAATCCGCCCATCGTTCTCGCGCAGGATATCGATCAGCCTTTCGATCTCATTCTGCTGAGTTGCAAAGCCTACGATCTGCAAGGCGCGATCAATTCCTTCGCGCCCGCCGTCGGTCCGAACACGGCCATTCTGCCGCTCCTGAACGGCATGGCGCACCTCGATGCGCTCGACGCGCGCTTTGAAGCCGCGAGCGTGCTCGGCGGCCAATGCGTGATTGCCGCGACGCTCGATTCGGAAGGCACGATCCTGCATCTGAACAACATGCAGTCGATGACCGTCGGCGAGCGCGCGGGCGGCCGGACGCCGCGCATCGACGCCATCGCGCAGCAACTCGGCGGCGCGCGCTTCGAACTGAATGTGAGCGAGAACGTCCTCCAGTCGATGTGGGACAAGTGGGTCTTTCTCGCGACGCTCGCGAGCGGCACGTGTCTGATGCGCGCGCCGATCGGCGACATCGTGGCCGCGCCGGGCGGCGAAGAGCTGCTGCGAAGGCTGTTCGACGAATGCCGCGGTATTGCCGCCGACAACGGCCACGCACCCGGCGATGCCGTGCTCGCGCGTGGGCGTGCGTTCTTCTCTGAGCGCGGTTCGCAGATGACGGCCTCGATGCTGCGCGATATCGAGAATAACGCGCCGATCGAAGCGGACCATATCGTCGGCGATCTGCTCGCGCGGCGAAAGTCGGCGGTGGATGTGTCGTCGTCCGTGCTGGCAACGGCGTATGCGCATCTGAAGGCATATGAAGCAAGGCGGGCGCGCGCTTCTCAGGCATGAACCCGCGCGCGGGCCGCTTCTGCCGCGCGGCCCGACGCTGTACGTCTCGGCTTTTGCCGCTTTTTGCCCCTCACCGCGCCATGCCACCGGATTCCGCCCGTCCCACGATTCCCGAACTTTTCTTAGGCTTTCTGACGCTCGGCCTCACGGCGTTCGGCGGCGCGCTGCCGCTCGCGCGACGCGAGATCGTCGAGCGGCGCAAGTGGCTCGACGCCGAAGCCTTCACCGATTTGCTCGGCCTCTGTCAGTTCCTGCCGGGCGGCAACGTCATCAATCTGTCCGTGGCTATCGGCATGCGCTTTCGCGGCGTGCCGGGCGCGATTGCCGGTCTGCTCGGTCTGCTCGTCGGGCCGTCGCTGATCGTGATCGGGCTCGGCGTCATCTATCAACGCACGCATCAGGACCCGCGCGTCGCGCATCTCTTCGCGGGGCTCGCGGCGGCCGCGGCGGGACTTCTGATCGCGATGGCCGTGAAGCTGCTCTGGCCGCTGCGCAAGAAGCCGGAGGCCGCCGCCGTCGCGCTCGTGATGTTCGCTGGCATCGCGTTGCTGCGCACGCCGCTTCTTCCGTCGATGCTCGTGCTCACGCCCATTTCCGTGCTGATCGCGTGGAAGGTGCGCCGATGAAAGACGATCTCCTCTCGCTCGCGGCCATCTTCAGCCAGTTGTCCTTGCTCGCGTTCGGCGGCGGCAACACCATCCTGCCGGAGATGCAGCGGCAGGTCGTGCAGGTGCATCACTGGATGACGAAGGCGGATTTCTCCGCGCTCTTCGCGCTCGCGCAGGCCGCGCCGGGGCCGAACATGATGGTCGTCACGCTGATCGGCTGGCATGTCGCGGGATGGCCGGGCGTGCTGGTGACGTCGCTCGCGAAATTCGGGCCGTCGTCGCTCGTGACGATTCTCGCGCTGCACGCGTGGGAGCGGTTCAAGGACCGCCCGTGGCGGCGCTATGTGCAGCTCGGGCTCGTGCCGATTACCGTCGGACTCGTCGCGGCGAGCGCGCTGTTGATTGCGGAGGCGTCGGACCGCGCGGCGGTGCTCGTCGGCATCACGGCGGCGGTCGCGGTGCTCGCTTACAAGACGAAGCTGCATCCGCTGTGGCTGCTCGCGGGCGGCGCGCTGATCGGGCTGTCGGGCTTCGGGCAGTGACCGAACAACGGCGAATTGATTGAGACTGTCGGTTCTTCGGAAGCAAACGAGCAAGGCAAGAGGGCGCTAACGGCTAACGCCGCGCTGATGTCCGGCTCGGGGCAGTAACCGACGAATGACTAGCTGCCGCGCTTCGGCCACGAACCGGCTGAACGCCAACCTGGCAGGCTTCCTGCTGACTCTCAAGCCGATGCAAACACGAGGAACGCGCCATGACCATGACCACCGAATACGCGAAGACCGCGCCCGAACGCAGCGAAATCGACGCGATGACTGCGCCGACCGTCGTCGAGTTCGGCACGGACTGGTGCGGCTTCTGCCGCGCCGCTCAGCCGTTGATCGCGCAGGCGTTTCAGGCGCATCGCGGCGTGCATCACATCAAGATCGAGGATGGCAGCGGCCGGCCGCTCGGCCGATCCTTCCGCGTGAAGCTGTGGCCGACGCTCATCTTCATGCTCGAAGGCAAGGAAGTCGCGCGGCTCGTCCGTCCGGGCGACGTCGGAGAAATTCGCGACGCGCTCGCGCTCATCGACGAGCCGTTCGCCGAATGACCGCTCGTGCTGCTTAGCGCGCTCAGGGTTATCGCCAGCAAGACAGCGCCGCGCCTGACTTGTATGATGACCCGATGACTTTACACCCGTCCACGCCGCGCCTGTTCGAAAAGATTCCGCCTCGCGCGTTATCGGACACGGTCGCGCAGCAATTGCAGACGCTGATCGAGAACGGCAGCTTCGCCGCGAGCGGCAAGCTGCCGAGCGAAGCCGTGCTCGCGCAAGAGTTCGGCGTGAGCCGCACGGTGATCCGCGAAGCCGTCTCGCGTCTGAAGAACGAAGGCATGGTCGAGCCGCGGCAGGGCAGCGGCGTGTTCATCGTGGAGCGCGCGGGCATCCGACCGCTGCGCATCGACTACGCGCAGGCCGTCGAGCCGGGCGCGGTCGTGCAGATTCTCGCGCTGCGTCGCGCCATCGAAGCCGAAGTGGCATCCGAAGCCGCGATGCATCGCACGGACGCGCATTTGCAGGCTATCGACGCGGCGCTCGGCCGTATCGACGAAGCCGTGCGCGAAGGACGCGACGGCGTGGCCGAAGACGTGGCGTTTCATCGCGAGATCGCGAACGCGACCGGCAATCCGTATTTTCTGAAGACGCTCGCTTTTCTCAATCAGTATCTGGAGGCCGGCACGGTCGTCACGCGCCGCAACGAAGCGCTGCGCGAGGACTTCTCGCGGCAGGTGCGCGAGGAGCATGCCGCGATCGCCGATGCCATTCGCGCGGGCGACGCCGTGGCCGCGCGCGACGCCGCGCAGACGCATCTGATCAACGCCGCGCGCCGTCTCGCGGAAGCGGGCATTCGCTAACACTTCACATCAAACCAGAGGAACGCCATGTCGAGAAACGTCGGAGTCATCGGGCTGGGCGCGATGGGAATGGGCGTCGCGCGCTCGCTCTTGCGGGCGGGATTCGCCGTCCATGCGTGCGACGTGCGCCGCGACGTGCTCGACGCCTTCGCGGCGGAAGGCGGCATCGCGTGCGCGTCGCCGGCGGAGTTGGGCGGCAAGTGCGACGTCGTCGTGACGCTCGTCGTCAACGCGGCGCAGACGGAAGCGGTGCTGTTTGGCGAGTCCGGGGCCGTCGACGCGATGAAGCCGGGCAGCGTCGTGCTGGCCTGCGCGACCGTCGCGCCCGCGTTCGCGGTGCAGCTGGGCGAGCGCATCGCGCAAAAAGGCGTGCTGATGCTCGACTCGCCCGTGTCCGGCGGCGCGGCGAAAGCCGCATCCGGCGAAATGACGATGATGACTTCCGGCCCCGCCGCCGCCTATGCCGCCTGCGAAGACGTGCTCGACGCGATGGCCGGCAAGGTGTATCGGCTGGGCGACGCGCACGGCGCGGGCTCGAAGGTCAAGATCATCAATCAACTGCTCGCGGGCGTGCATATCGCGGCGGCCGCCGAAGCGATGGCGCTCGGCTTGCGCGAAGGGGTCGATCCGGAGGCGCTCTATGATGTCATCACGCACAGCGCGGGCAATTCGTGGATGTTCGAGAACCGCGTGCCGCATATCCTCGCGGGCGACACCACGCCGCTTTCCGCCGTCGATATTTTCGTGAAAGACCTGGGTCTCGTGCTCGATACGGCGCGCACCACGAAGTTTCCGCTGCCGCTTTCTGCGGCCGCGCATCAGATGTTCATGATGGCGTCGACGGCCGGGTACGGCGGCGAGGACGATTCCTCGGTCATCAAGATCTTTCCCGGCATCGAGCTTCCGAAAGGGGCGAAGTGACGCCTGATGCAGTAAGCCGAGCCGCCACGAAGACACTGAAGGAGAACACGCGATGCCCCGCTTCGCCGCGAATCTGACGATGATGTATCCCGAACACGCGTTCCTCGACCGCTTCGCCGCCGCCGCGAAAGACGGCTTCAAGGCGGTCGAATTCCTGTTTCCGTACGACTTTCCCGCCGCCGACATCAAGGCGCGCCTGACCGACAACGGCCTCACGCAGGCGCTTTTCAACGCGCCGCCCGGCGACTGGGCGGCGGGCGAACGCGGCATCGCATCGCTGCCGGGGCGCGAGGACGAGTTCCGGCAAAGCATCGACAAGGCGCTCGAATACACGGCCGCGCTCGGCAACAAGAAGCTGCATGTGATGGCCGGCCTTATCGCGCCGGATCAGCCGCGCGACGAGCACGGCGCCGTTTATCTGCGCAATCTCGAATACGCGGCGAAAGCGGCGCAGTCGGCGGGCGTCGGTATCGTGATCGAGCCGATCAACACGCGCGATATCCCCGGCTTCTTCTTGAATCGACAGGACGAGGCGCAAGTCATTTGCGATGAAATCGGCGCGCCGAATCTGCAAGTGCAGTTCGACATCTATCACTGCCAGATCGTCGAAGGCGATATCGCCGTGAAGCTCAAGCGCGACATGAAGCGGCCGAACGCCGGCATCGGGCACATTCAGATTGCGGGCGTGCCGGACCGCAACGAGCCGGATATCGGCGAGCTCAACTATCCGTATCTCTTCGAACTGATCGATTCGCTCGGCTACGACGGATGGATCGGCTGCGAATACCGGCCGAAAGCGGGTACGTCCGAAGGTCTCGGCTGGCTGAAGCCCTATCTGTGATGCGTGTGATGCGTGTGATGCCTTCTGGAGCGACGACATGAAAATCCTGATCACGGGCGGCGCGGGCTTTCTCGGCCAGCGGCTCGCCAAGCGGTTGCTGGAACGCGGCACGCTCGACGGCCAGCCGGTCACCGAACTGCTGCTGCTCGACGTGGCGCGTCCCGCCGACGCGCAGCTGCTCGCCGACCCGCGCGTGCGCGCCGAAACCGGCGACATCGCGGAGCGCGCGGTGCTGGAACGCTGCATCGACGGCGAGACGCGCGCCATCTTTCATCTCGCGGCCATCGTCTCCGGTCAGGCCGAAGCGGAGTTCGATCTCGGCATGCGCATCAATCTGGACGCATCGCGCACGCTGCTCGAAGTGTGCCGCGCGTCGGGGCACGCGCCGCGCGTCGTGTTCACGAGTTCGGTCGCGGTGTATGGCGGCGTGCTGCCGGACATCGTGCAGGACGACACGGCGCTGAACCCGCAAACGTCGTATGGAACGCAGAAGGCCATTGCCGAACTGCTGCTCTGCGATTACTCGCGGCGCGGCTTCGTGGATGGCCGCGTGCTGCGGCTGCCGACCATCAGCGTGCGGCCGGGCAAGCCGAACGCGGCGGCGTCGTCGTTCGCGAGCGGCATCATTCGCGAGCCGCTGAACGGCGAACGCTCGGTGTGTCCGGTGGACGGCGACACGCGGCTGTGGCTGCTCTCGCCGAAGAGCGCCGTCGATGCGTTGATCGCCGGCTGCGCGATTGAGCGCGCCGAGTTCGGCATGCGGCCGATCATCAATCTGCCGGGGTTGTCGGTGAGCGTGAACGAGATGGTCGCGGCGCTGCGCGAAGCGGCGGGCGACGAGGTCGTGTCGCGCATCGACTGGCAGCGCGACGAGCGCATCGCGAAGATCGTCGCAAGCTGGCCGGGCGCGTGGGATACGTCGCGCGCCAAGCAACTGGGACTGACGGGCGACCGGTCGTTCGCTGACGTGATTCGCGCTTATATCGAGGAAATGCGCGGGTAGCCGCGCAAGTCGGCGAGAGCTCGTGCGGAAGCGGCGCGGCAGAACTATCGGGTGATGCCGCCGCCGACGTCTTCGCCGCCCTCGTCGCGCGAAGCTCGCGCAAACCCGCGCAGCGTTTAGCGCCAGAAGCGCAAACACTCGCAGCCAATTCAAGGAGCGGATAGCTAACGCCATCGCGCCCGGCATGCCGCGCACGTGTCACGCTTACATCCTTATTTCCGCGCTACACTCCTCTCTTCAGTGTGACGAAGGCCGCAGTGGATCACGGGCGTCGCACGCCCGTTTCTCCCTCGCTCGCGGCCGGATTGCCGCCTTCGCCGCGCTCGCGGCAAGCGCTTCGGTCACGTCAGAACGCCATCGCGCACGCGGGAGATCCCATGTTGCTCCACCAGCTAGTCGATCGTTTCGGCCCGGCGATCGTTTTCATCAACGTCATGGGCTCCGCGCTCGGGCTGCCCGTGCCCGCCATGCCGACGATGATCATCGTCGGCGCATCCACCGCGCTCATGGCTGTGAACGGCGGAGCGTTCTGGCCGCCGCTCGCGGGCGTTCTGGCCGTCGCCGTGCTGGGCGGCGTGCTCGGCGATCTCGTCTGGTTTCAGGGCGGGCGCAAGTACGGCGACCGCACGCTCAAGACCATCTGCAAGCTGTCGCTCTCGCGCGATACCTGCGTGAAGAAGACCGAACGCTTCTTCGGACGCTGGGGCGTGCGCATTCTGCTTGTCGCGAAGTTCATCCCCGGCCTGTCGCTCGTGTCGGTGCCGCTCGCGGGCGCGATGGGCGTGCGGCTGCGCAGCTTCGTCCTGCACGACGGCGCGGGCGTCGCGTTGTGGAGCGCGGTCGGCCTCTCCGTCGGCGTGGTGTTCGCGGCGGAACTGGAAATGGTCTTCGCGATGATCTCGCGGCTCGGGCGGCAAGCGGTGATCGTGGTCGCGGTGCTGCTCGCCGTCTACGTGACGTACCGCTGGTGGCGCCGCCGCGCGCTCATGGCGACGCTGGAGAAAGCGCGCATTTCGGTGGACGATCTCTACGCGCTGATGCACGGCGACCCGCTGCCCGTCATCTTCGATATCCGCTCGGCGGAAAAGCGCATGCTCGACCCGTACGTGATTCCGGGCGCGCTGTTCGCGGACGAGCGCGAGTTGCAGAAGATCATCGAGAACTACGACAAAGACCGCAAGCTCGTCATCTATTGCTCGTGCCCGAACGAAGTGTCCGCCGCATGGATGGCGAAGACGCTGCGCAACGCGGGCTTTCGCGATGTCCTTCCGCTCACGGGCGGCCTCGACGCATGGCGACTCGCCGGCTTCGAAGTGGCGAAGCTGACGGAGTTCGGCGAAATCGTCGCGGCGACGCCGGAAGAAGCGGAGCAAATGGCCAATACGTGCTCGCTGCCGATGGTGCGAGATGCGGCGTCGCCCAACACACCATCCGCCAACATAACGTCGGCGCCCCTGCATGAACCCGGCTTACCTCACGGAGATCACGCATGAGCACCACCCCGAACAGCGATCACGCCACGCAGATGCCGAATGTCGTGGCGTGGAGTCCGGGCATGCCGCCGCCGGACGATTCGGGCACGCCGGCGCCGGCCGCGGCCGCGCCCGAAGCGGAGAGCGCGCCGTTTTCGCCGCTGCAAACGCGGGCGCACCAGATGTTTCCGCGTCTCACCGACGACGAGATCCAGCGCATGTCCCGCTTCGGCAAGGCGGCGCGCTGGCGCGCGGGCGAGTGGATGTTCCGCACGGGCGAAGTCGGGCGCGGCATGGTGGTCATATTGAAGGGACTCGTGCGCGTCACGCGGCGCGACGCGCTCGGCAAGACGCATATCGTCGTCGAACACGGCGCGGGGCATTTTCTCGCGGAAGTCGCGCAGCTTTCCGGCAAGCCGTGTCTGGTCGACGGCATGGCGGCGGAAGACGTGGAAGGCTTCGTGATCCCGCCCGAACGGCTGCGCGCGCTGCTCGTCGCCGAAGCGGAACTCGGCGAGCGCATCATGCGCGCGCTGATCCTGCGGCGCGTCGGGTTGATCGAGAAGGGCAGCGGGCCCGTGTTGCTCGGCCAGGCGGACGATGGCCGGCTCATCTCGCTGCAAGGCTTCTTCCGGCGCAACGGCTATCCGCACACGGTCATCGACGCGAACACGGACCCGGACGCCATCGCGCTCTTGGAGCGCATCTCGGCCTCCACGGCAGATTTCCCGCTCGTCATTTGTCCGGACGGCACGGTGTTGCGCGCGCCCGACGAGAATCAGGTCGCGACGCAGCTCGGCTGGCTGCCGGAGTTCGATTCGAACCACGTCTACGATGTCGCGATCGTCGGCGCGGGTCCGGCCGGTCTTGCGACGGCCGTTTATGCGGCGTCCGAAGGATTGTCGGTGGCCGTGTTCGATTGCCGCGCGCCGGGCGGTCAGGCGGGCGCGAGCTCGCGCATCGAAAATTATCTCGGCTTTCCGACCGGCATCTCCGGTCAGGCGCTCGCGGGGCGGGCGTTCGTGCAGGCGCAGAAGTTCGGCGCTCACATCGCCATTCCGACGCGCATCAAGGCGCTGCATTGCGGCGAGTCGCCCATTCAGATCGAGCTGGAAAACGGCACGCGCGTCGCCACGCAGACGGTGGTGATCGCGTCGGGTGCGGCGTACAGGCGGCCGGCCATCGAAGGGCTCGAACGTTACGAGGGGCGCGGCACGTACTACTGGGCGTCGCCGGTGGAGGCGAAGCTCTGCAAGAACGCGGACGTCGTGCTGGTGGGCGGCGGCAATTCGGCGGGGCAGGCGGCGGTGTATCTCGCATCGCACGCGCGTCACGTCGACGTGCTGATTCGCGGCGCGAGTCTTTCGACGAGCATGTCGCACTATCTGGTCGAGCGCATCGGCTCGCTGCCGAACGTGACGGTACGCACGCATACGCAGATCGTCTCGCTGCAAGGCGATGACCGCGTGCTCACGGCCATCAACTGCAAGACGCCGGATGGGCCGCTCAAGCTCGAATCGCGGCATCTGTTCCTGTTCACCGGCGCGGACCCGAACACCGACTGGCTGCGCGATTGCAGCGTGAATACCGACGCGAAGGGCTTCGTGCTGACCGGACCCGAGGCGCACGAGGGACGCACCGAAGGCGTGATGGGACTGGAGACGAGCGTGCCGGGCGTGTTCGCCATCGGCGATGTGCGCTCCAGTTCCACCAAGCGCGTGGCGGCGGCCGTGGGCGAAGGCGCGGCGGTCGTCTCGCAGATTCACGCGTTGCTTGCCCAGCGCGAAGTGGCGAGCGTCGCGGGAACGTGATCGCTAGGCCGGACGCGCTCAGGCTGCGGCGGGAAAGCGCAGCGTGAACTCGATCCAGCCGTCGGCCGAGCACTCCGCCGACGCGCTTCCGCCGTGCATCCGCATGATCGCCTGCACGATGGCGAGGCCGAGTCCGCTGGATTCGGTCCATTCGCTGCGCGCTGCGTCGCCACGATAGAAGCGGTCGAAAAGCCGCGCGAGTACTTCGCGCGGAATCGGCGCGCCGCGGTTTCCGACGACGATGCACGCGCCCTCGGCATCCGCACGGCCGGACAGACGCACGACGCTGTCCGGCGTCGCATACCGCACCGCGTTCACCACGACATTGCCGATCGCGCGGCGGCACATGATCGCGTTGGCGTGCATGTCGCCGGTCGCGTCGATATCGAACGTGATGCGGCGCTCTTCCGCGATGCCTTCGAAGTAGGCCGCGATGCTCTGCAACTCCTCGCGTAGGTCGAGACGCTCGCGCTCGATGGCCTGCTCGCCGTGATCCGCTTGCGCGAGAAACAGTATGTTCTGCGCGATGCGCGCGAGCCGCTCCAGTTCTTCGAGATTCGATTCGAGCACGCTGCGATATTCCGGCGCGCTGCGCGCGTGCGCGAGCGTCACCTGCGTCTCGCCGATCAACACGCCGATGGGCGTGCGCAGTTCGTGCGCGAGGTCCGCCGAGAATTGCAGGAGGCGCTCGTAACCGGTTTCCAGACGGTCGAGCATGGCGTTGAACGACGCGGCGAGGCCCTGCAATTCAGTCGGCGCATGCGCCACGTCGAGACGCGCGGACAGGCGGTGGGGCGTGATCTCGGCGGCCTTGTCGGCCATGAGCTTGAGCGGTCGCAGACCGCGGCTCGTGGCCCAATACGCCAGCAACATCGCAATGAGCGCCGCGCCGATCATATTGACCCACACGCGAACGAGATACGTGGACAGCACGCGCGCTTCCTGCGTCATCACATGCGCCGCGATGATCTCGACCACTTCGCCGCTCTCGCCGATGCGCGCCTGCGCGCCGATCCAGCGCATGCGCACGCCGTCGGCACGGGCGCCTTCGTACAGATCGTCGAGCCCGATCGCGCGGTTCACCGGGACGATATGCAGCGGCGGCAACGGCATATGGTCGGGATTGACGTTGATGAACGCCGCCGATCCCGCGCGCCGGAAGATGATCACGTCCTGCCGGTCGCCGAGCATGGTTTCGAAGAGCCGGGGGCGTGCTTCGATCTCGTTGATCGTATAGAGATCGTGCAGCAGCGAGCGAAAGTGCTCCACGCGCCCGATCAACTGATAATCGGCGCGCGTGGACAGCGCCGAGTTCGTCGCCTGATACAGCGCCACGCCGACCATGCCGACCACGATCCACACGATGGCCGCGAACGACAGCGCGATGCGCAGCGCAAGCGAGCGCGAGCGCGGAATCAAGCGCCGGTTCAAGCGTCCTCTCCGAACGAATAGCCGATGCTGCGCACCGTGTGAATGAGCTTCGGCTCGAACGCATTGTCGATTTTCGCGCGCAGGCGTTTGACGGCGACATCGACCACATTGGTGTCGCTGTCGAAGTTCATGTCCCACACTTCGGATGCGATGAGCGTGCGCGACAACGCTTCGCCGGGATGCTTGCAGAACAGGTGCAGCAGCGCGAATTCCTTATTGGTCAACACGATGTCGATGCCCTTGCGCGTGACCTTGCGGCGCAAGACATCCACATGCAGATCGGCGATCTGGAACGTATCGGACTCGCGCATCACGCCGCGACGCAGCAGCGTGCGAATGCGCAAGATCAGTTCGGTGAAGGAGAACGGCTTGACGAGGTAATCGTCCGCGCCGAGTTCGAGCCCGTGAATGCGGTCCGTGACGTGATCGCGCGCCGTGAGAAAGATGACAGGCAAGTCACGCTTCGCGCGTAACGCGGCCATGACCTGCCATCCGTCGATGCCGGGCAGCATGACGTCCAGCACGATCAATTCGTACGGGTTGGCGAGCGCCTGATGCAGACCGTCCGTGCCGTTGCGCACGAGATCCACCTGATAGCCGGACTCGATAAGCCCTTTTTTCAGGTAATCGCCGGTCTTGCGGTCGTCTTCGATCACGAGAATGGTCATGCGCGCGAGCTTCGTTATCAGGTTGACGTGATTCTATCGAGCGTCTGCCTTGTTCCGCCGCAAATGACAAAAACGTCATGGAGACGTCATCGATCGATCAGCGCGCGGCCGTTAGCATGCGTCCATGCTCGATCATCGACCCGCGAGGCAATACGTGCAAGAACGAACACTTCGGCCGGTTCAGCCGCTCTGGTTGCGCATCACGCATTGGGTGAATGCGCTCGCCATCGTTGTAATGGTGACGAGCGGCTGGCAAATCTATAACGCGTCGCCCATCTTCAAGGCGCTCACGTTCTCGCCCGCCATCACGCTCGGCGGCTGGCTTGGCGGCGCGCTTCAGTGGCATTTCGCGGCGATGTGGCTGCTGGTCGCGAACTTCATCGTCTATCTCGCGATGAACGTGGCGACCGGTCGCCTGCGCCGTCGCATGTTTCCGTTGAGCATCAAGAGCGTGTTCAGCGATGCGTTCGCGGCGCTGCGCGGCAAGCTCGGCCACGACGATCTCACGCACTACAACGCGGTGCAGAAGTTCGCGTATCTCGCGGTGATCGTGGATATCGTCGTCATCATTCTGTCGGGGCTGGCGGTGTGGAAGTCCGTGCAGTTCCCGTGGCTGCGCACGCTGATGGGCGGCTATGACAACGCTCGCGTCGTGCATTTCTTCGGCATGAGCTTTCTCGTTGCGTTCGTCGTGCTGCATGTGGCGATGGTCGCGCTCGTGCCGCGTTCGCTCGTATTGATGATCAAAGGACGTTGACGCCATGCCGATCAACAAGAACACACTCGACGCCGAGTCCATCATCAAGGACGCAGCGAAGGAACTCAAAGCGCCCGCGCGGCGCCTGTTCGGCAAGCGGATTCTTTCGCTGGGCGGCCTCGTGATGTTGTCCGGCTGCAATATCACCGACGACAAGTCCGTGAACGCGATGCTGCGCAAGATTTCGTCGCTGAACGACGATGCGCAGGCGTTGCTCTTCGATCCGAACAAGCTCGCGCCGACGTATCCCGAGTCGATGATCACGCGGCCGTTTCCGTTCAACGCGTTCTATGACATAGACCAAGTGCCGGAAGTGGATCCGTCCGCGTACAAGCTGGCAGTCGGCGGTCTCGTCAAAGGCAAGCGCGTGTGGACGCTCGACGAGCTTCACGCGATGCCGCAGGAAAGCCAGATCACGCGGCATATCTGCATAGAAGGCTGGAGCGCGATCGGCAAATGGGGCGGCGTGCGCTTCGCGCATTTTCTGGCGCGCGCAGGCGCGGATACGAGCGCGAAGTATGTCGCGTTCCATTGCGCGGACAACTACTCGACGAGCATCGACATGCCGACCGCGCTGCACGCGCAGACGCTGCTCACGCTGACGTACGACGGCCAGATCTTGCCGCCGAAGTACGGATTCCCGATGAAGCTGCGCATGCCGACCAAGCTCGGCTACAAGAACCCGAAGCATATCGTTGCGATAACCGTGACCAACGAATACCCCGGCGGCTATTGGGAGAACCAGGGCTACAACTGGTTCGGCGGTTCCTGATCAGACGCCTATTCAACGCATGTCTTTTGTTCAACCAGAAGGAGATTGCATGTCCATTCGCATGAAACTCGGCGTCAGCATCGCGGCGCTCGCATTCACGGCTGGTGCTTTTGCGCAGACGCCCGCTGCCAAGCCCACCCGTATTCGCGGCGATATCGTCGCGCTGTCGGGCGATACGCTCACGGTGCATCGTCGTAGCGGCGATACGGTCAAGGTCACGATCAAAGCCGACACGCCCGTGACGGCGCTCAGGAACATCAAGCTGCAGGACATCAAGCCGGGCGAATTCGTCGGCACGGCCGCAACGACCGGCACGGACGGCAAGCTCACGGCGACCGAAGTGCTGGTGTTCCCGGAAGCGGCGCGCGGCACGGGCGAGGGACATTACGCGTGGGACCTGGGCCCGCAGAGCTCGATGACGAACGCGAATGTCGATCAGGTCGTGCAGGGCACGAGCGGACGTGATCTGAAGCTGTCGTACAAGGGCGGTTCCAGTTCGATCACGGTGCCGGAGAACGTGCCGGTGGTGACGTTCGCGCCTGCCACGCATGACGATCTGAAGCCGGGGAAGAAGGTGTTCGTCGTGGCGAGCCCGGCGGGTGGGGATTTCGCGGCGCAGCGGATCGTGGTGGAGAAGGAGGGGGTTGTGCCGCCGATGTGAGGGGCGGTGGGCGCACGGATGCCTCGCACCCGAAAAAAAACCCGGCCAAGGCCGGGTTCAATGTTCCCGCGCCCTTTCGGGCGCGGTCACCTGCAAAACACCTGCGCTTACGCCGCGAGCAGCGAGCGCAGCACGAACGGCAGAATCCCGCCGTGCTTGTAGTAGTCCACTTCGATCGGCGTATCGATACGCAGCAGCACCGCCACGCGATCTTCCTTGCCGTCCTTGCGGTGAATCACCAGCGTCACTTCCTGCTGCGGCTTGAAGTCGTCGCCGAGACCTTCGATGTCATACGTCTCTTCGCCCGTGATGTTGAGCGACTGCACGCTGTCCGAGCCCTTGAACTGCAGCGGCAACACGCCCATGCCGACCAGGTTCGAGCGATGGATCCGCTCGAAGCTGCGCGCCACCACGGCCTTCACGCCGAGCAGTTGCGTGCCCTTCGCCGCCCAGTCGCGCGACGAACCCGTGCCGTACTCCTCGCCCGCGAAGACGATGGTCGGCGTGCCTTCGTCGATGTACTTCATCGCGGCGTCGTAGATCGACAGCTGTTCGCCGCTCGGCTGGTGAATCGTCAGGCCGCCTTCCACGCGCGTGCCGTCTGCCTTCGGCGGGATCATCAGGTTCTTGATCCGCACGTTCGCGAACGTGCCGCGCATCATCACGTCGTGGTTGCCGCGGCGCGAGCCGTAGCTGTTGAAGTCGGCCTTCTGCACGCCGTTCGCCTTCAGCCACACGCCCGCCGGCGACGTTTCCTTGATCGAACCCGCCGGGCTGATGTGGTCGGTCGTCACCGAGTCACCGAAGATGCCGAGCGCGCGCGCGTTCGTCACCGCCGGAATCGAATCGGCCGGCTTCATCGAGAAGTCATTGCCGAAGAAGGGCGGCTCCGCGATGTACGTCGACTTTGGCCAGTCATAGACCTGACCGGTTTCGCCCGCGATCTTGCTCCACAGGTCGCCTTCCTTCGTGAGTTGCGAGTAGTTCTGGCGGAACGTATCCGCGTCGAGTGCGAACTTGAGCAGCGCGTGCACTTCTTCGCTCGTCGGCCAGATATCGCCCAGGAACACGTCGCGGCCATCCTTGCCTTGGCCGACCGGCTCGGTCATCAGGTCGCGCGTGATGTTGCCGGCGATCGCATAGGCGACGACCAGCGGCGGCGATGCCAGGAAGTTCGCGCGGATGTTCGGGTGAATGCGCGCCTCGAAGTTGCGGTTGCCCGACAGCACGGCGGCCGCGACGATATCGTTTTTCACGATGGCGTCGTTCAGTTCCGGCGTCAGGTCGCCCGCATTGCCGATACACGTCGTGCAGCCGTAAGCGGCCAGCGTGAAGCCCAGCTGGTCGAGATACGGCAGCAGGTTCGTCTTCGTCAGATAGTCGGTGACGATGCGCGATCCCGGCGCGAGCGACGTCTTGATGTGCGGCGCGACCGTCAAGCCGGCTTCGACGGCCTTCTTCGCGAGCAGGCCGGCGGCGAGCAGCACGCTCGGGTTCGACGTGTTCGTGCACGACGTGATGGCCGCGATCAGCACGTCGCCGTTCTTCACTTCGATGCCGTCTGCCGTCTTGTACGTGGCCTGCAGGTCTTCCGGCTTCTTCGCGAAGCCGTTTTCGCCGACCGGCTTCGAGAACAGGTCGGTGAACGTGCTCTTCACATTGCCGATCTCGATGCGGTCTTGCGGACGCTTCGGGCCTGCGAGCGACGGCGCGACGGTCGACAGATCGAGCGTCAGCGTCTTCGTGTATTCGATGTCGCCGGCCTTCGGCACGCCCCAGAGGTTCTGCGCCTTGAAGTAATTCTCGAACGCCGAGATTTCTTCGTCGGTGCGGCCCGTGCCCCGGAAGTAGTCGATGGTCTTTTCATCGACCGGGAAGAAGCCCATGGTCGCGCCGTATTCCGGCGCCATGTTGCCGATGGTCGCGCGGTCCGGCACTGCGATCGACGCCGTGCCTTCGCCGAAGAACTCGACGAACTTGCCGACGACCTTCTCCTTGCGCAGCATCTCGGTGATGGTCAGCACGAGGTCGGTGGCCGTGCAGCCTTCGCGCAGCTTGCCCTTCAGCTCGACGCCGACCACGTCCGGCGTCAGGAAGTACACCGGCTGGCCGAGCATGCCCGCTTCCGCTTCGATGCCGCCCACGCCCCAGCCCACCACGCCGATGCCGTTGATCATCGTCGTGTGGCTGTCGGTGCCGACGAGCGTGTCCGGGTAATAGACGCCGTCCTTCTTGTGGACGCCGCGCGCGAGGTATTCGAGGTTCACCTGGTGCACGATGCCGACGCCCGGCGGCACGACCTTGAACGTGTCGAACGCCTGCATGCCCCACTTCATGAACTGGTAGCGCTCGTTGTTGCGCTGAAATTCCAGCTTCATGTTCAGGTCGAGCGCGTTCGGCTCGCGGAAGTGGTCGATCTGCACCGAGTGATCGACAACGAGATCCACCGGAACCAGCGGCTCGATGGCCTTCGGGTCCTTGCCCGTGCGCTTCGCCACGCCGCGCATCGCGGCGATGTCGGCGAGCAGCGGCACGCCGGTGAAGTCCTGCAGCACCACGCGCGCGACGACGAACGGAATTTCATCGACGCGGGCCGCGTTCGGCTTCCAGTTCGCGAGCTGCTTGATGTGCTCTTCGCTGATCTTCTTTTCGTCGTAGTTGCGCAGCACGGATTCGAGCACGAGACGAATCGAAACCGGCAGGCGCTGAATGTCGACGTTCAGTGCTTTTCCGAGTTGCGGCAGCGAGTAGTACTTGCCTTTGCCGGAGCCGCTGTCGAATTCCTTGAGCGTGTTGTGGAGATTGTGGGCCATGGTTATTTTCCTAGGGCTAAACGAGGAAATAGCTTCGATGCAACGTTTCTGTATGACCGAGTCGATCGACTAAATCACGTACAGATCGACGTATTCATTGACCGGCATTGCTTCCAGCTTTGCCTGGTCCAGCGATACCGCGAGGATCGCCTGTTGTTGCCTGGTGGGAAAGCGCCGCGCGAGGTTCGTCTTGAATTTCTCGACGAGCAGCGGAATACCGTCCGCGCGGCGGCGCTTGTGTCCGATCGGATAGTCGACCGCGATTTCATCGAGCTTCGTGCCGTCGTTGAACTCGACAGTCAGCGCATTCGCAATCGAACGCTTGTCCGGGTCGAAATAATCCTTCGTGAATTGCGGGTCTTCCACGCATTCCATCTTCGCGCGCAATGTGTCGATGCGCGGGTCTTTCGCCACGACGTCTTCGTAATCCGCAGCCGTCAGCCGGCCGAAAATCAGCGGCACGGCGATCATGTACTGAATGCAGTGATCGCGGTCAGCCGGATTATCGAGCGGGCCTTTCTTGTCGATGATGCGAATGGCCGCTTCGTGCGTGCGAATGGTGATCTTCGCGATGTCTTCGACGCCTTTGCCGACTTCCTTCAGCTTGTCGTGCAGCGTCATGGCCGCCTCCACCGCCGTTTGCGAATGGAATTCGGCCGGAAACGAAATCTTGAAGAGCACGTTCTCCATCACGTACGAGCCATACGGACGCTGGAACTTGAACTCGTTGCCCTTGAAAAGGACGTCGTAGAAGCCCCACGTCTTGGCGGTCAGCACGGACGGATAGCCCATTTCGCCGGTCTTCGCGATCAACGCGAGACGCACGGCGCGCGAAGTCGCGTCGCCCGCCGCCCACGATTTGCGCGAGCCGGTATTCGGCGCGTGGCGGTACGTGCGCAGCGAGTGGCCGTCCACGAAGGCGAGCGATACCGCGTTGATCAGTTCCTCGCGCGACAGGCCGACCATCTGCCCGACCACCGCGGTCGATGCGACCTTGACGAGCAGCACGTGATCGAGCCCGACCTTGTTGAACGAGTTTTCGAGCGCGATGCAGCCTTGAATCTCGTGCGCCTTGACCATCGCGATCAGGACGTCTTTCATCGTGAGCGGCTGCTTGCCGATCGCGACGGCGTTGCGCGAGAGCCAGTCCGCGGTGGCGAGAATGCCGCCGAGGTTGTCCGACGGATGGCCCCATTCGGCGGCGAGCCATGTGTCGTTGAAGTCGAGCCAGCGGATCATCGCGCCGATGTTGAACGCGGCCTGAACGGGGTCGAGCTGGAATTGGGTGCCCGGCACCTTCGCGCCGTTGGGGACGATCGTGCCGGGCACGATCGGTCCCATCAGCTTGGTGCAGGCGGGGTACGAGAGGGCTTCGAGTCCGCAACCGAGTGTGTCGATCAGGCAATTGCGCGCGGTTTCCAGCGCAAGGGCGCTGTCGACGTCGTAATCGAGAACGTAGTCGACTATGTCGACGAGTACCTTGTCCGGTTCGGGCCGGACATTGGAGATCGGTGCGGACATCGAGGATTCCTGTATTGAATACTGATGTGGCTTATTCCGCCGGCTTGAGCATCAGCGGGTTCTGCTTCAACGCTTCCGCCTGCGTGGGCGCCGTGGCGCCGGCTGCCATCTCGGCCGTCACACACTCGTCGGCCAGACGCGACGAGTCCTTGTCCGAGAACAGCATCGCCTTCGTCGGGATGACGACGAGGTCCATGCCGGTGGCGGCGTCGTGGAAGCGGTCTGCGCCGGTCGTGGTGTCCTGACGCGGCAGCTTGTAGTCCTTCTTGGCCCAGTTCACCGTGACGATCGCGTCACGCTTCATGTCGCCTTTCAGGTAGAAAGCCATGCCGTCCTTGCAGGACCACTTGACTGCGCCGTCGGGGATCGGGTCCGTCTTCGCTGCCGCAGCCGCTTCGGCCTTAGGCTTGCGCTTGATCAGGCGGCGTGCCGGAGCGGGGCGTTTGGCCTTGGCCGCGCTCGATTCGGTTGTCGCGGCGAAGGCGTCGGCACTCACGAACACGCTCGACGTGGCGAGCGTGCCGACGATTGCAGCGATCAGAAGTTTATTCATCGGTGAAACCTTTCAGAAACATTTGGGTTGAGTGGCGGGTGCTGCGCGGATGGGAGTCGCCAAAACGCGAATTCCGATCGCGCAGCCCGCTATTTTCGCTTATTTATCGGCACGAACTTCAAATTCTCGGGCCCGGTGTAATTCGCGCTCGGCCGGATGATCTTGTTGTCGATGCGCTGCTCGATGATGTGCGCGCTCCAGCCCGACGTACGCGAGATGACGAAGAGCGGCGTGAACATCGCGGTCGGCACGCCCATCATGTGATAGGAGACCGCGCTGAACCAGTCGAGATTCGGGAACATCTTCTTCGCGTCCCACATCACCGTTTCCAGGCGTTCCGCGATATCGAAGAGCTTGGTATTGCCCGCTTCTTTTGACAGCGACTTGGCCACTTCCTTGATGACCTTGTTGCGCGGATCGGAGATCGTATAAACCGGATGCCCGAAGCCGATCACGACTTCCTTGTTCCCCACGCGACGCTTGATGTCGGCTTCCGCTTCGTCGGGCGTCTCATAGCGCGATTGAATGTCGAATGCGACTTCGTTCGCGCCGCCGTGCTTCGGACCGCGCAGCGCGCCGATTGCGCCGGTGACCGCCGAATACATGTCCGAGCCCGTGCCTGCAATTACGCGGCCCGTGAACGTCGAAGCGTTGAACTCATGCTCGGCATACAGGTTGAGCGATACATGCATGGCCTGCACCCACGACTGCGATGGCTTCACGCCATGCAGCAGATGCAGGAAGTGGCCGCCGATAGAGTCGTCATCGGTTTCGACTTCGATCCGCTTGCCATTGTGCGAGTAGTGATACCAGTAGAGCAGCATGGAGCCAAGCGAGGCCATCAGCTTGTCGGCGATGTCCCTCGCGCCCGCGATATTGTGATCTTCTTTCTCCGGCAGGATCGTGCCGAGCACGGAGACGCCGGTGCGCATCACGTCCATCGGATGCGCGGAGGCGGGGATCCATTCGAGCGCGGCCTTCAGGTTCGCAGGCAAGCCGCGCAGCGCCTTCAGCTTCGTCTTGTACGCCTTCAGTTCCGCGACGTTCGGCAGCTTGCCATGCACGAGCAGATACGCGATCTCTTCGAACTCGGACGTGGTCGCCACATCCAGAATGTCGTAGCCGCGATAGTGCAGATCGTTGCCGGTCTTGCCGACGGTGCACAACGCGGTATTACCCGCTGTCACGCCCGACAGCGCGACGGACTTCTTCGGCTTGAAACCACCGGCTGCGGCTGCGTCGCTCGATACGGTGTCGCTCATTGCTTCAAGTCTCCTATGAACGCCCGTCCCGCGGCGTCGTCTCTTTCGCTTGAAACGCGCGCCGGGCTTGCGCTCGCGCCGCGTGACCAAAGGCTCGTGTCAGCTTGCATCTAGTTCGCGCCGAAAAGCGGCGCGCACTCGTCGGGCAGCGCGTGTCCCGTCGACTTCGCCCGGCGCAGCACCGACCAGTAATAGCGATAACTCGCGCGGTCGTGCAGCGTGTCGCCGTGGCGCGTCGGTCCCCACTGCGCGCGCTGTGCCGCGAGCAGAATCTCGGCGGCCAGCGTGATCTCGTCGGCGCGCGGCGAGAAAGCCTCGACAATCGGGCGAATCTGTTCCGGATGAATGCTCCACATGCGCGTGTAGCCGAACTCGTTGCGGGCGCGCGCGGCATCGTTCGCGACGACCGTCATGTCGCGCACTTCCGTCGACACGTTATGCGACGGCACCTTGCCATGCGCGTGACACGCGGCCGCGATCTCCAGCTTCGCGCGTCGCACGAGCGGATGATCGAACTGACCGGGCGAGCGCATCGCGGTATCCGGAATCGCGCCGTTGTGCGCCGACACGAAGTCCATCAGCCCGAAGCTCAGCGACTCGACGCCGGGCAGAGCGGCCAGCCGGAAGACATCCGCGAGCGCGCCATGCGTTTCGACCAGCACATGACAGGCGATGGCCTTCGCGATGCCCAACTCGCGCCGCGTGGCCTCGATGAACGCGACCATCTCGGCGGCATCGGAGACGCTGCGGATCTTCGGCAGCATCACATAGGCCGGCGCCTGCTTCGCCTGACGCAGGACGATGCGCACGTCGTCACGCCATGCGCGATGCTGGAAGTCGTGAATGCGCACGCCGACGCGCCCGAAGCGGTCGTCCTCGCCGCCGACGAACGACGCCACCATCTCCGCATGTTCGGCCTCGCGACCGACCTGCGCGCCGTCCTCGCAATCGAGCGTAATGTCGAACACCGGGCCGAGCTGCGCCTGCAACGCGAGCGACTTCCTGATCAGCTTCTCGCTGCCCGCGTAGTGATCGCAGGGCGGCAGAACTGCGGGTTGCGGCTCGCCGTCAAACAGCACGTCGGCGGGGGAGAGAGCGGGCATTGTCGGCGTCGGGTCCGAGGAAATGTGAATTCGATGCTGCTCGTGTTCTGATTCGGCCGCGCTCGCAGCGGTACGCGAGGTACGCAAGCGCGACCGGATCAGGCGCGAACCGCGAAGTCCGCGCTGAAGGGAAGCGCGTGCGCTTCCCCGTGCCGCCGTGCTTACTTGCCCAGCAGATGCGCAACGCCGTCGCGCTCTTCGAGCAGTTCGTTCAGCGTGTTGTCCATCTTCTCGCGCGAGAACGCGTCGATTTCCAGGCCTTCCACGCGCTTGTACTCGCCGTTTTCGCATGTGACGGGCACGCCGTAGATGATGTCTTCCGGAATGCCGTACGAGCCGTTCGACGGAATGCCCATGGTGACCCACTTGCCGTTGGTGCCGAGCACCCAGTCGCGCACGTGGTCGATCGCCGCGTTAGCCGCCGATGCCGCCGACGACAGGCCGCGCGCCTCGATGATCGCGGCGCCGCGCTTGCCGACGGTCGGGATGAACGTGTTGCGGTTCCATTCGTCGTCGTTGATGAGCTTCGTCAGGTTCTCGCCTTCCGCGGTCGCGAAGCGGAAGTCCGGGTACATGGTCGGCGAGTGGTTGCCCCACACGGCGAGCTTCTCGATGGACGCCACCGGCTTGCCCGACTTGGCCGCCAGTTGCGACAGCGCGCGGTTGTGGTCCAGACGCAGCATGGCGGTGAAGTTCTTCTTCGGCAGGTCCGGCGCCGACTTCATCGCGATATAGGCGTTCGTGTTCGCCGGATTGCCGACGACCAGCACCTTCACGTCGCGGCTCGCGACTTCGTTCAGCGCCTTGCCCTGAACCGTGAAGATTTCGGCGTTCGCCGAGAGCAGGTCCTTACGCTCCATGCCCTTCGAACGCGGACGCGCGCCGACGAGCAGCGCGATGTCGGCGTCCTTGAACGCGACCTTGGGATCGTCCGTGACGACGACGCCCGCGAGCAGCGGGAACGCGCAGTCTTCCAGTTCCATCACGACGCCCTTCACGGCGGCTTGCGCTTGCGGCAGATCGAGCAGCTGAAGAATCACGGGCTGGTCTTTGCCGAGTAGATCGCCGTTGGCGATGCGAAACAGCAGCGAGTAGCCGATTTGACCTGCGGCGCCGGTGACGGCAACGCGCTTTGCGGACTTAGCCATTGAAACTCTCCTGGACGGTGCGTGGAACGCTAGGGAAAAACGCCATTTTATGCGCGTTACGCAAAGCGTTGATGATGTCATGCCGGACATGCCGCCCGCGGATTGCTGAGAGCCTTCCGCCACGCGGGCCGCGCGCCGCATGGCTGCGCTTTCCCGCATGGCTGCGTGGCGGCATGACCGTCATGCCATGAATCCTTCTATGAGCGGAAAGTGCGGGACGCGCGAGGAGGCGCATTTTCGCTGGAGTCTGACGGCAAGCGCCCATTCGAGACGGCGCTGGACGTTGCGAGGCGGTAGACAGGCAGCGGCGCGCGAATCGTGTGGCCGATCGGCGTAAGGCGAAGCGAAAGGGCGTGCCTGGCGGTTGGCGGCGTGGGCCCGGCGCGCGCCCGACACTGGCGATTCCGGCGAAAACCGCCGAAAAAACCGCGCCGAACGAACGTTTCCGGAACCGTGCGACGACCCGCAAACCCTTGCTCGACAAGGAGTGTAGGATTGCCCGCAGGCAAAGTCAACACTATCTTATGTCTTATATAAGACATAGAACCTCGCGCGAAAATGTGGACGCGCGACGGGCCTTTGTGTTGAAATGCGCGGCATGAATTCGAACGCGCCAAACTCGGCGGGCACGCCCCCACAGAACGGCAGCGCACAGGCGGGCGAGCCCGCGGGCGCGCCGTCGCCGACGTTTAGCCCGCTGTATCAGCAAATCAAGGCGCTCATCACGCAGGGCCTCGAATCCGGCGAATGGAAGCCGGGCGAGATCATTCCGAGCGAGGTCGAGCTCGCGGCCCGCTACAAGGTGAGCCAGGGCACCGTGCGCAAGGCGATCGACGAACTCGCCGCGGACAACCTTCTCGTGCGCCGTCAGGGCAAAGGCACGTTCGTTGCGACGCACAGCGAAGATCGCGTGCAATTCCGCTTCCTGCGCCTTCTGCCCGACGATGGCGACATTCACCCCCATGTCAGCCGCCTGCTCGAATGCCGACGCCTGCGCGCGCCCGCGGAAATCGCGCGCCAGCTCGATCTCAAGCCCGCCGATCCTGTCGTTCTTATCAAGCGTCTGTTGCAATTCGATGGCGTCACCACGGTCTTCGACGAAATCTGGTTGCCGGGCGCCGTGTTTCGCGGGCTGACGGCGGAGCGCCTCGCCGACTACAAAGGCCCGCTCTACGCGATGTTCGAAACGGAGTTCGGCACGCGCATGATTCGCGCGTCGGAGAAGATTCGGGCGGTCGCGGCGGAAGAGCCGGTCGCGCAATTGCTGGATGTGCAGCCGGGCTATCCGCTGTTGTCGGTCGAACGTATTTCGTACACCTACGGCGATCGTCCGGTGGAAGTGCGGCGCGGCTGGTACGTGACGAGCGGCTATTACTATCAGAACGACTTGAGTTGAGCGCGCGGGCTTAGGTCGAGTGGTCCGCCTGGTTGGAAGCGGCCCGGCAAGGGCATTCGAGGGCGCTATTTTCGCGTGGGCGGCAACAGTCTCTTGGGCCGCTTTTCGCTGCGTTGCGGAATGAAAAGGCGCTAAAATCGCGGGTTAGTGTAATAACAAGTTGGGGTCTAGCATGGCTGAAGCCGTAAAAAAACCAAGGCCCGAGTACCGGAACATCGGGCTTGGACAGATCGCGAAGTATCGCTTGCCGTGGGCGGGCAAGGTGTCCATTCTGCATCGCATCAGCGGTCTGTTGCTCTTCATCGCGCTGCCCTTTCTGCTGTATCTGCTCGACCAGAGCCTCACGTCCGAAATCAGCTTCGAGGCGTTCAAGGGCTTTCTCGCGCACCCCATCGTCAAAATCATCACGCTCGTGCTGTCGTGGGCGTATCTGCATCACTTCTGCGCGGGTATCCGCTTTCTCGTGCTCGACATGCACGTCGCCGTCAACAAGGAAGGCGGACGACAGACCGCCATCGCGGTGCTGGTCGTGTCGCTCGTGCTGACGCTTGCCGTCGCGCTGAAACTTTTCGGAGCCTTCTAACATGGGAACGCAAAACCGGGTCGGCCCGAAGCGCCTCGTCGTGGGCGCGCATTACGGCACAGGCGAATGGCTCGCGCAACGCGTGACGGCCGTCGCCGTGGCGGTGTACACGCTCTTGCTGCTCGTGCTCTTTTTCGGCGCGCACAACTTCTCCTATGAAGGCTGGGCCGGCATCTTCGTGATGCAGTGGATGAAGCTCGCCACCTTCGTCGCCTTGCTCTCGCTCTTCTATCACGCGTGGGTCGGCATGCGCGACATCTGGATGGATTACGTGAAGCCCGTCGGATTGCGCCTCGGCCTGCTGGTGCTCACCGTCCTGTGGCTCATCGGATGCGCCGGCTACGCTGCACAGATTCTCTGGAGAGTTTAAAGAACATGGCTGCAATCAAGACTTCCTTGCCGCGTCGTCGTTTCGACGTGGTGATCGTGGGCGCGGGCGGATCGGGCATGCGCGCGTCGCTGCAGCTCGCGCGCGCGGGCCTGTCCGTCGCGGTGCTCTCCAAGGTGTTTCCGACGCGCTCGCATACGGTGGCCGCGCAAGGCGGCATCGGCGCATCGCTCGGCAACATGAGCGAGGACAACTGGCACTATCACTTCTACGACACGATCAAGGGCTCCGACTGGCTCGGCGATCAGGACGCCATCGAGTTCATGTGCCGCGAAGCGCCCAATGCCGTGTACGAGCTCGAACACATGGGCATGCCGTTCGACCGCAATCCGGACGGCACTATTTATCAGCGCCCGTTCGGCGGCCATACCGCGAACTATGGCGAGAAGCCCGTGCAACGCGCGTGCGCCGCTGCTGACCGCACGGGTCACGCGCTCTTGCACACGCTGTATCAGCAGAACGTCGCGGCCAAGACGCACTTCTTCGTCGAATGGATGGCGCTGGACCTGATCCGCGACGCCGACGGCGACGTGCTCGGCGTGACCGCTTTGGAGATGGAAACGGGCGACGTCTATATCCTCGAAGGCAAGACGACGTTGTTCGCCACGGGCGGCGCGGGTCGCATCTTCGCGGCATCGACCAATGCGTTCATCAATACCGGCGATGGACTCGGCATGGCCGCGCGCTCGGGCATCGCGCTGCAGGACATGGAGTTCTGGCAGTTCCACCCGACGGGCGTCGCGGGCGCGGGCGTGCTGATTACCGAAGGCGTGCGTGGCGAAGGCGGCATCTTGCGTAACGCGAACGGCGACCGCTTCATGGAACGCTACGCGCCGACGCTGAAGGATCTCGCGCCGCGCGACTTCGTTTCGCGCTCGATGGACCAGGAGATCAAAGAAGGCCGCGGCGTCGGTCCGAACAAGGATCACGTGCTGCTGGACCTGTCGCACATCGGCGCGGAAACGATCATGAAGCGTCTGCCGTCGATTCGCGAGATCGCGCTCAAGTTCGCCAACGTGGACTGCATCAAAGAGCCGATTCCCGTGGTGCCGACCATCCACTATCAGATGGGCGGGATTCCGACGAACATGCACGGTCAGGTCGTCGGCACGGCCAAGGGCTACGACGATCCGGTCAACGGCTTCTATGCAGTGGGCGAATGCTCGTGCGTGTCGGTGCACGGCGCGAACCGTCTGGGCACGAACTCCCTGCTCGACCTCGTTGTGTTCGGCCGCGCGGCGGGCAATCACATCATCAAGCACGCGACCGAGATGAAAGAGCACAAGCCGCTGCCGGCCGATGCCGCCGACTTCGCCCTCGAACGCCTCGCGGTGCTGGAGAAGTCGACCTCGGGCGAATACACGCAGCACATCGCCAACGACATCCGCGCGACGATGCAATCGCACGCGGGCGTGTTCCGCACCTCGAAGCTGCTGGAAGAGGGCGTCGGCAAGATCGCGGAATTGGCCGAGCGCGTGAAGCACGTGCATCTGAAGGACAAGTCGAAGGTGTTCAACACCGCGAAGGTCGAGGCGCTGGAGCTGGCGAACCTGATCGAAGTGGCGCGCGCGACGATGGTCTCGGCCGAAGCGCGCAAGGAAAGCCGCGGCGCGCATGCGCACAGCGACTACGAACATCGCGATGACGAGAACTGGATGCGTCATACGCTGTGGTTCAGCGAAGGCAATCGCCTCGACTACAAGCCGGTGCAGATGAAGCCGCTGACGGTCGAATCGGTGCCGCCGAAGGCGCGTACCTTCTAAGGCAAGGGCAAGGATATCCAAATGGCAAAGAGAATTTTTGAGGTCTACCGGTACGATCCGGACAAGGACGCCGCGCCGCGCATGCAGAGCTACGAGCTCGACCTGACGCATGAACGCATGCTGCTCGACGCGCTGGTGAAGCTGAAGGAGCTCGATGAAACGCTGTCGTTCCGTCGCTCGTGCCGCGAAGGCGTGTGCGGCTCGGACGCGATGAACATCAACGGCAAGAACGGGCTCGCGTGTCTCACGAACCTGAACGATCTGCCGCAGCGCATCGTGCTGCGTCCGCTGCCGGGGCTGCCGGTGGTGCGCGATCTGATCTGCGACTTCACGCAGTTCTTCAACCAGTATCACTCGATCAAGCCGTATCTGATCAACGACACGCCGCCGCCGGAGAAGGAGCGTTTGCAGTCGCCGGTGGAGCGTGACGAACTCGATGGTCTCTACGAGTGCATTCTGTGCGCGAGCTGCTCGACGTCGTGCCCGAGCTTCTGGTGGAATCCGGACAAGTTCGTGGGTCCGGCGGGCTTGCTGCAGGCGTATCGCTTTATCGCCGATAGCCGCGATCAGGCCACCGGCGAGCGACTCGATAATCTGGAAGACCCGTATCGCCTGTTCCGCTGCCACACCATCATGAACTGCGTCGATGTGTGCCCGAAGGGACTCAACCCGACGAAGGCCATCGGCAAGATCAGGGAAATGCTGGTGCGGCGGGCGGTTTGACAAAGGATGATGACATGGTCGACAAGCAAGACGACTCGCATCAGTCCGACCCTCTTCGCCGTGCGCGTCTTCGCTGGCGCGCGCGGCGCGGCTTGCTGGAAAACGATCTGATCTTCGAGCGTTTTTTCAGCCGATATGAGCATGACCTCAGCGACGCCGACGTGGCCGCATTGACCCGCCTGCTGGAGCTGAGCGACAACGAACTGATGGACCTGCTGCTCGCGCGCACCGAACCGGAAGGCGATCTCGCCACGCCGGACGTGATGCGCCTGCTGCAGTGGCTGCGTTCGGTGTGATTTCGGCAGAGATCCCGGGAGTTTTGCACAATACGCGAAGGAACCGGGCCGAAACCCCAAGCGACGACCAGCCTAAGCACTCGCGGCTACCCGAGCGTTGCCGCGCAGCTTCCGTCGTGCAAATTATCGAAAACCTGTATCCATACTTCGATTGAGGATGTGCTATGACCCCGTCAGATGTTAAAGCCACGCTATCGTTCAGCGACAACTCGCCGAGCGTCGAAATGCCGATCTACAAGGGCACGATGGGCCCGGACGTGATCGACATCCGCAAGTTGTACGGGCAGACCGGCAAGTTCACGTACGACCCGGGCTTCATGTCGACGGCGGCGTGTAATTCCGCGATCACGTATATCGACGGCGACAAGGGCGAGCTGCTGTATCGCGGCTACCCGATCGAGCAACTGGCCGTGAACGCCGACTTCCTCGAGACCTGCTACCTGCTGCTGAAGGGCGAATTGCCGAACGCGGCGCAGAACAAGGAATTCGTCGACACGGTGACGCGTCACACGATGGTGCATGAGCAGATGCACTTCTTCTTCCGCGGCTTCCGTCGCGACGCGCACCCGATGGCCGTGCTGACCGCGGCAGTCGGCGCGTTGTCGGCGTTCTATCACGATTCGCTGAACATCAACGACCCGCGTCACCGCGAAGTCTCCGCGATCCGCATGATCGCGAAGCTGCCGACGCTCGTCGCGATGGCGTACAAGTTCAGCATCGGCCAGCCGTTCGTGTATCCGAAGAACGACCTGTCGTACAGCGCGAACTTCATGCACATGATGTTCTCGAACCCGTGCGAGGAGTACAAGGTCAACGACGTGCTGGTGCGCGCGCTCGACCGCATCCTGATTCTGCACGCGGATCACGAGCAGAACGCGTCCACGTCCACGGTGCGTCTCGCGGGCTCGTCGGGCGCGAATCCGTTCGCGTGTATCGCGGCCGGTATCGCGTGTCTGTGGGGCCCGGCGCACGGCGGCGCGAACGAAGCCGCGCTGAACATGCTGGAAGAGATCGGCTCGGTCGAGAACATTCCCGAATTCATCAAGCAGGTGAAGGACAAGAATTCGGGCGTGAAGCTGATGGGCTTCGGCCACCGCGTCTACAAGAACTACGATCCGCGCGCCAAGCTGATGCGCGAAACCTGCCACGAAGTGCTGAACGAACTGGGCCTGCACGACGACCCGCTCTTCAAGCTCGCGATGGAACTGGAAAAGATCGCGCTGGAAGACGAATACTTCGTGTCGCGCAAGCTGTACCCGAACGTCGATTTCTACTCGGGCATCGTGCAGCGCGCGTTGGGCATTCCGACGTCGATGTTCACCTGCATCTTCGCGATGGCGCGTACCGTCGGCTGGATCGCGCAGTGGAACGAGATGATTGCGGATCCCGAGCAGAAGATCGGTCGTCCGCGTCAGTTGTTCGTAGGGCATACGCCGCGTGAGGTGAAGCCGCTCGATCAGCGGTAAGCCGATTCACGGTTGAAGCAAGGTTGGAGGCCCCGGCGGGCGACTGCCGGGGCCTTTTTGCGTTGTGGATGACAGAATCGACGGGGATACTGATATGCGAACGACTATCACGATTGATCGTGACCTACTGGCTAAAGCTCAGGCTTACACCGGTCTGACCGACGTATCCGCAATTGTTGACGAGGCACTCAGGGCGCTCGTGCAACGCGAAGCAGCGCGGCGGCTTGCGAGCGTCGGCGGCAGTCAGCCGGACTTTGAAGGCGCTCGCCGTCGTCGGTAGGAAAGGCTTAAAGATCTGGACGCGCGATAAGCGCTTGCACAAAGTCGCGGAAGAGCTCGGCGTCAACGCGGTGCTTCGGCATTGAAAAGCAGGAAACGATAGGCTGGTAGTGCCCATCCAGGTACTGATACCACTAGCATAACCCCATGTTTTCAATAGCTTTTTTGCCGTAGCCTAGTACCCAAGCGGCGCGCGAAGGTGGCATAATCGTCCAACAAGCTGCCGACGAAGCGAAGCAGCGTCACCCGCAGTCATCTGAGAAGCGCTCACCATGTCCCAGACTCTCTACGACAAATTGTGGAACTCGCACGTCATCCACACGGAAGAGGACGGCACCTCGATCCTCTATATCGACCGTCATCTGCTGCATGAAGTGACGAGCCCGCAAGCCTTCGAAGGGCTCAAGCTGCATCAGCGTCCCGTCTGGCGCATCAGCGCGAATCTGGCCGTGTCCGATCACAATGTGCCGACCACCGACCGCTCGCAAGGCATCGCCGACCCGGTGTCGAAGCTGCAAGTCGACACGCTCGACGCCAATTGCGACGAGTTCGGCATCACGCAGTTCAAGATGAACGACCTGCGCCAAGGCATCGTGCACATCATCGGGCCCGAGCAGGGCGCGACGCTGCCGGGCATGACCATCGTCTGCGGCGACTCGCACACCTCCACGCACGGCGCGTTCGGCGCGCTCGCGCACGGCATCGGCACGTCGGAAGTGGAGCACGTGCTCGCTACGCAAACGCTGCTGCAAAAGAAGAGCAAGAACATGCTCGTCAAGGTGGAAGGTCCGCTGCCGCGCGGCTGCACGGGCAAGGACATCGCGCTTGCGGTCATCGGCAAGATCGGCACGGCGGGTGGCACGGGCTACGCCATCGAGTTCGGCGGCTCCACCATTCGCGCGCTCAGCATGGAAGGCCGCATGACCGTCTGCAACATGGCGATCGAAGCCGGCGCGCGCGCGGGCATGGTCGCCGTCGACGATACGACCATCAACTACCTGAAGGATCGTCCGTATTCGCCGCAGGGCGTCGAGTGGAATCAGGCAGTCGAGTACTGGCGCACGCTCAAGTCGGACCCGGACGCGCACTTCGACCGCGTGGTGGAGATCAACGCCGCCGAGATCGTGCCGCAAGTCACGTGGGGCACGTCGCCGGAAATGGTGACGTCCATCGACGGTCGCGTGCCCGATCCCGAGCGCGAAAAAGATCCCGTCAAGCGCGATGCCATGGAGCGCGCGCTGCATTACATGGCGCTGCAGCCGAATACGCCGATCGAATCGATCAAGCCGGACAAGATTTTCATCGGCTCGTGCACGAACGCGCGCATCGAAGACCTGCGCGCCGCCGCGTACGTGGTGAAGTCGCTCGGCAAGCGCGTGGCGTCGAACATCCGCACGGCGATGGTCGTGCCGGGCTCGGGTCTCGTGAAGGCGCAGGCCGAGCGCGAAGGGCTCGACAAGATCTTCACCAACGCCGGTTTCGAGTGGCGCGAGCCGGGCTGTTCCATGTGTCTCGCGATGAACGCGGACCGTCTGGAGCCGGGCGAACGCTGCGCATCGACGTCGAACCGCAACTTCGAAGGGCGCCAGGGCGCGGGCGGCCGCACGCACCTCGTCAGCCCGGCGATGGCCGCGGCGGCGGCGATCGAAGGCCACTTCGTCGACGTGCGCAAGCTCGCGTAACCCAACGGGACACAGAGACAGATCATGGAAAAATTCACCGTGCATAGCGGCCTCGTGGCGCCGCTGGACCGCGAGAACGTCGATACCGACGCGATCATCCCGAAGCAGTTTCTGAAGTCGATCAAGCGCACCGGTTTCGGCCCGAACGCGTTCGACGAATGGCGCTATCTGGACGTCGGCCAGCCCGGGCAGGACAACAGCAAGCGTCCGCTGAATCCGGACTTCGTGCTGAACCAGCCGCGCTATCAGGGCGCGTCGATTCTGCTCACGCGCAAGAACTTCGGCTGCGGCAGTTCGCGCGAGCATGCGCCTTGGGCGCTGGAACAGTACGGTTTCCGCGCGATCATCGCGCCGAGTTTCGCGGACATTTTCTATAACAACTGCTTCAAGAACGGCTTGCTGCCGGTCGTGCTGTCGGAGCAACAAGTCGACAAGCTCTTCAACGAGACGTACGCGTTCGTCGGCTTCAAGCTGACCATCGACCTGGAAGCGCAAGTCGTGCGCACCGGCGACGGCACCGAGTACGCGTTCGACGTGCCCGGCTTTCGCAAGTATTGCCTGCTGAACGGTTTCGACGACATCGGTCTCACTCTGCGTCACGCGGACAAGATCAAGCAGTTCGAAGCCGAGCGGCTCGCGAAGCAGCCGTGGCTGAACAATCGGCTCGTCGGATAAACGAAACACGCACACGTAGAAGGAAGCGACATGAAGATTGCAGTGCTCCCCGGCGACGGGATCGGTCCGGAAATCACGGCCGAAGCGGTCAAGGTTTTGAACGCGCTCGGCGAAAAGTTCGAGCTGGAGGAAGCGCCCGTCGGCGGCGCGGGTTACGAGGCGAAGGGGCATCCGCTGCCCGACGAGACGCTCGCGCTCGCGAAAGAGGCCGACGCGATTCTCTTCGGCGCGGTCGGCGACTGGAAGTACGACTCGCTCGAGCGCGCGCTGCGCCCGGAGCAAGCCATTCTCGGCCTGCGCAAGCATCTGCAGCTCTTCGCGAACTTCCGCCCGGCGATCTGCTATCCGCAACTGACGGCCGCGTCGTCGCTGAAGGCGGAAATCGTGTCGGGGCTCGACATCCTGATCGTGCGCGAGCTGAATGGTGACATCTACTTCGGCCAGCCGCGCGGCGTGCGTCAGGCGCCGGACGGCCCATTCGAAGGCGCGCGCGAAGGTTTCGACACCATGCGCTATTCGGAGCCCGAAGTGCGCCGTATCGCGCACGTCGCGTTTCAGGCCGCGCAGAAGCGCCAGAAGAAGCTGACGAGCGTCGACAAGGCCAACGTGCTGGAAACGTCGCAACTTTGGCGCGACACGATGATCGACGTCGCGAAGGAATACGCGGACGTCGAGCTGTCGCACATGTATGTGGACAACGCGGCGATGCAGCTCGTCAAGGCGCCGAAGGCATTTGACGTGGTCGTGACCGGCAACATGTTCGGCGACATTTTGTCCGACGAAGCCGCGATGCTGACCGGCTCCATCGGCATGCTGCCTTCGGCGTCGCTCGACAAGAACAACAAGGGTCTGTACGAGCCGTCGCACGGTTCCGCGCCGGATATCGCGGGCAAGGGCGTGGCCAATCCGCTCGCGACCATTCTTTCGGCCGCGATGATGCTGCGTTATTCGCTCGGCAAGACGGAGCAGGCGGATCGCATCGAGAACGCGGTGAAGAAGGTGCTCGAGCAGGGCTACCGCACCGGCGATATCGCGACGCAAGACGGCAGGACCGTCGGCACGAAGGAAATGGGCGACGCGGTGCTGGCAGCGCTGTAATTTCCGTCTTGGGATCGCCCGAGTCGGTACAGTTGACGCGCAATTCGCGGCGATTTCACCGGAAAGACGGTACTTCCGACGAAAACGCCGCGTTTCGTGTATATTCTTTGGTCATGGCGAAGAACTTTCAACTCTCTACGGATTGCATCGGCCGCGGCATCGACGCTCGCGCGACCGGCTTCGCCATCGTCACGCGCATCGACGGCATCGCCAGCATTGGCGCTATCGGCACGTCGAAAACGCGCATTACGAAACTCTCCATCAAAGCGATCACGATTCGCTGATCGTCCCTCGTGTCCGAGCGTCTTCCCCGCGCGGCCACGCCGGGTAAGGATGCGGGGAAGCCTCAACAAATAAGGTTAGTCATGAACGTAGGTCTCGTGGGTTGGCGCGGCATGGTCGGCAGCGTGCTGATGCAGCGCATGCAGCAGGAAGGCGATTTCGACCTGATCGAACCGGTGTTTTTCAGCACCAGCAATGCGGGCGGCAACGCGCCGTCGTTCGCCAAAAACGAGACGAAGCTCAAAGACGCGACGAGCATCGACGACCTGAAGAAGTGCGACGCCATCATCACCTGCCAGGGCGGCGACTACACGAACGAGGTGTATCCGAAGCTGCGCGCGGCGGGCTGGAAGGGCTACTGGATCGACGCGGCCTCGGCGCTGCGCATGAAGGACGACGCGGTCATCATTCTGGATCCGGTGAACCTCGACGTCATCAAGGATTCGCTCGTCAAGGGCGGGCGCGATTTCATCGGCGGCAACTGCACCGTTAGCCTGATGCTGATGGCGTTGGGCGGCCTCTTCCGCGAAAACCTCGTCGACTGGATGACGGCCATGACGTATCAGGCCGCATCGGGCGCGGGCGCGCAGAACATGCGCGAACTGCTGTCGCAAATGGGCGCGCTGAACGCGTCGGTGGCGGGCGATCTCGCGAATCCGTCGTCGGCCATTCTGGATATCGACCGCAAGGTGCTCGCCACCATGAACAGCGACGCCATGCCGACCGACCATTTCGGCGTGCCGCTCGCCGGCTCGCTGATTCCGTGGATCGACAAGGATCTCGGCAACGGCATGTCGAAGGAAGAGTGGAAGGGCGGCGCGGAAACCAACAAGATTCTCGGCAAGCCCGCGATGGGCCAGCCGGGTTCCATTCCGGTCGATGGCCTCTGCGTGCGCATCGGCGCGATGCGCTGCCATTCGCAGGCGCTGACCATCAAGCTGAACAAGGACGTGCCGCTCGACGAAATCAACGGCATTCTGGCTTCGGCGAACGACTGGGTGAAGGTCGTGCCGAACGAGCGCGAAGCGTCGATGCGCGATCTGTCGCCGGCAGTCGTCACCGGCACGCTGACGGTGCCGGTCGGCCGTCTGCGCAAGCTCGCGATGGGCGGCGAATACCTGTCGGCGTTCACCGTCGGCGACCAGCTGCTGTGGGGCGCCGCGGAGCCGTTGCGCCGCATGCTTCGCATCCTGTTGGACAAGTAAAGTAAACTACGCGCCTGAGAGCGCGGACCTCGTCCAGGAAGCGTCGCGTTATCGCGGCGCTTTTTGTTTATGGAGCCGCATTTTTGGGACTGCGAGCGAATCGACCGGTCGTACGATTGGGGCGCGCATCAGTCTTGCTGTTCGTATCAACCTTCGCCGTACTTCTGGAGCTTCAATGATTCGACGACCCTGCCGGTCCTTCATCCCGTCATCGCCTGCGGCGCTTGCCGCGGCCAGCGCCGTTCTGTGCGCGGCGCTCTGGACGAACTCCGGCGCGGCGTTCGCGCAGGCGAGCGGCGCGACAGCCGATGCCGGCGCGCCCGGCAATGCGCCCGCGCAGCGGTACGCCGTGAAGCCGGGGCAGTCGCTGAGCGATATCGCAGGCGAGCTCACGGGTTCGAAAGAGCGGGCCGTCAAGGAGAAGATGGCGCGCGCGCTGTTCGACGCGAATCCGAACGCGTTCGCGGGTCACGACATCAATCGGCTGAAGCTCGGCGCGGTGTTGAACGTTCCGGCCACGGATGCCGGCGCGGCCTCTGAAGGCGCCGCAGCGCCGGCGCCAGCGCCGCAGGCAGTTCAGCCGAGCGCGCCGTCGACGAATGCGGCGAGTGCAGCGCAGTCGTCGTCGCCGGCCGTCGAAACGGCGCCGGTTCAGCCGGCGGCGTCCGCCGCCGAGCCGGCCCCGAGCGAGCCGGCCACGCCGGCCACGGCGTCGGCGGCATCGCAAGCCGCGCCCGAGGCCGCGCCTGCCGTCGCGCCGGTCGCGAGCGCGCCCGCGGCCGACGCTGCGCCGCAAACCCACGGCGGCATCGATCCGAAGGTGATCGCGCTCGTTCTCGCGGTCATCGCCGTGCTGCTGTTTCTGCTGCTCCGCCGCAACAAGCGCCGCGCTCAGGCCGACGCCCAAGCCGACACCGACACCGACATCGACGCGCAAGCCCGCCAGCAGGCGCCCGCGCCGGTTCCCGCGCCAACGCCGCCGCGTGCTGAATCGGCAGCCGATCTGGAAGGCACCGCCGTCGCGCGCGATCAATCCGAACTGAACGCCGTGGCCGCGAGCCTGGAAAGCTACGAGGCGGCGCAGTCTTTCGCGACGCCGTCGGAGGATGACGCGCCCGAGTCCGTCGGAACGCCCGAAGCGCGCACGGACCAGCCGAATCGCACGGAGCCTGCCGAGCCGTTCATTCCGACGCCGCCGGCCGCGGCTCACGCTGCCTTCGTTCCGCCGCTTTCGCATGCGGGCACGGCCGACGCCCAGACGCATGAGGCCCAAGAGGCTCACGCGCGGGAAATCGCCGCCCGCGAGGCCGCAGCGCACGAAGCCGAGAAGTGGGAAACCGAGGAGCGGGAAGCCGCCGCGCGGCAGGCCGCCGCGCGGGAAGCGGAGGAGCGCGAAGTCCGTGCGCGGGAAGCCGCAGCGCGCGAAGCATTGGAGCGCGAGCTTGCCGGGCGCGACGAGGCGTCCCGCGAAGCCGCCGAACAGGAAGCGCAGGCGCATCAGGCTCGCGAAGCGGCGGCGCGCGAGATCATTGCTCGCGAAGCCGAGTTGCGCGAAGCGCAGGCGGTTGCCGCCCAGCAGCAAGCAGCGGAGCAGCGCGCAGCGCAACAACGCGCCGTCGAGGAGCAAGCCGCGCGCGATGCCGAGCAGCATCCTGCGGGCGTCGAGGACGACGAACCGGTGTCCGCCGACCGCTTCCCGATGCCCAAGTTTCCGACCGAAGCCGTCCAGGCGCTGGACTCGCTCGACATGAGCTTGCCGCCCCGCATGGAATTGACGCTGGCTCCGCCTTCCGATGACCACGCTCCGCGCCACGACGCACCGGCGCACGCGTCGGTCGGGCAGGAGCCTTTCGTTCCGCAGCCGATTGCCGAGACCGACGCGGCCCACGAGGCGCAGGCGTTCGCGCTGCCGTCGGTTGCCGACGAGGTTGAGTCGTCCGCCGCAGCGCGTATCGAAGCTGGAACGGCCGGCGCGCCGTCGGTCGCAGGGCTTGGGGCGACGCAGTTCGGCCCGTTGAGTCTCGACTTCAATCTGGACCTGCCATCGAGCCACACCGAGCCGCTGCCCGCGCTGACCGCCGCACAACTGGCGACCATCGCGCGCAACAAGCTGGAGTTGGCCGTGGAATACATCGAGTTGGGCGATCTTTCGGGCGCTCGCACGCTGTTGCAGGAAGTGATCGCATCCAACGATCAGGCGACGCGCCAGCAAGCGGCCGGTTTGCTCTCGACGCTCGCGCCGCACTCCTGATATGCGCATCGCGTTAGGCGTTCAGTACGACGGGGCGGCGTTTTGCGGCTGGCAATCGCAGCCGCACGGCAATACGGTGCAGAATGAACTGGAGCGCGCGCTCGCGGAATTCACGCAGACGCCGGTTCAGACGGTCGTCGCCGGACGTACGGACACGGGCGTCCACGGCCTCGGGCAAGTGGTGCATTTCGATACCGAACTGGACCGCACCGACTTCTCGTGGGTGCGCGGGACGAACGCGTTTCTGCCGAGTTCGGTCGCCGTTCAGTGGGCTAAGCCGATGCCCGATGACTTTCACGCCCGTTTCGCGGCCTTCGAGCGCACGTACTTTTACGTTCTGTACGTCAATCGGGTGCGTTCACCCATGCTGGCGAAACGCGCGGGCTGGGTGCACACGCCGCTCGACGTCGCCGCCATGCGCGATTCCGCCGCGTGCCTCATCGGCGAGCATGATTTCTCGTCGTTCCGCGCGGCCGATTGCCAGTCGAAGACGCCGGTCAAGCATCTCTATCGGATCGACGTGCGCGAACAGGGCGATTTCGTCCACTTTCGTTTTCGGGCGAATGCGTTCCTGCATCACATGGTGCGCAACTTGATGGGCTGCTTCGTCGCGATCGGGCGCGGACGCTATCCCGCGTCGTGGATGGCCGACGTGCTCGCAGCGCGCGACCGTCGCGCCGCCGCGCCGACCTTCATGCCCGACGGGCTTTATCTCGCGGAAGTCGGATATCCCGAGCGTTTCGCGGTTCCGCCGCCGCATATTGCAAGCATGCCGTGGAGCGCCGTTTGGGCCGACCAGCCATGACAACTCAAGATTTGCACCGGACCAGAATCAAGCTGTGCGGGCTCTCGACAGTGGAGCACGTCAAGCACGCCGTCGCGCTGGGCGCGGATGCGGTGGGTTTCGTCTTCTATCCGCCGAGTCCGCGCTCGGTGACCGTGCCTCAAGCGGTGGAGTTGTGCCGCTACGTGCCGCCGCTCGTGTCGGCGGTCGGTCTGTTCGTCAATGCGACGCCCGAATGGGTTCGCGAGGTGACGTCGAACGTGCCGCTCTCGCTGCTGCAATTTCACGGCGACGAAACGCCCGAGCAGTGTGCAGAACTGGCCGCGATTGCGGGTTTGCCCTGGTGGCGCGCAGTGCGTGTAGGGCCTGATGCGGCCGCAAGCGATTTGGTAGAATCGTCGCTTAACTATGCGGCTGCAGGCGGTATTTTGCTCGACGCACTCGTCGAGGGCTTCGGCGGCGGTGGGAAGGTATTCGATTGGTCACTTATTCCAACAGATCTCGGGCATCGGGCCGTTTTGAGTGGTGGGTTGAACGCGCAAAACGTCAGTGACGCCATCCGGCGCGTGCGCCCGTTCGCGGTCGATGTCTCGAGCGGCATCGAAGTGCCGGGCGCCAAGGGCGTGAAAGACTCCGCCCGAATGACCGCGTTCGTGCGCGCAGTGCGCGAAGCGGACGCCGGCTGATTCCGACTGCGAGCCAACCACGGCTCGCCACCGAGAGAGTGACGCAATGTACAACTTGCCTGATGAAAGAGGCCACTTCGGCCAATATGGCGGCGTGTTCGTCTCCGAGACGCTTATTCACGCGCTGGACGAACTGCGCCGTGCATACGACGCAGCCCGCCAAGACCCGGCATTCCAGGCCGAATACGACTACGAACTGAAGCATTACGTCGGCCGTCCTTCCCCGATCTATCACGCAAAACGCTGGAGCGACATGCTCGGCGGCGCGCAGCTTTATCTGAAGCGCGAAGACCTGAATCACACGGGCGCGCACAAGGTCAACAACGTGATCGGGCAGGCGCTGCTCGCCCGCAAGATGGGCAAGCCGCGCGTGATCGCCGAGACCGGCGCAGGACAGCACGGCGTAGCGACCGCGACCATCGCGGCGCGCTTCGGCATGGAGTGCGTCGTCTACATGGGCGCGGAGGACGTGAAGCGGCAGGCGGCGAACGTCTATCGCATGAAACTGCTGGGCGCGACCGTCGTGCCCGTGGAATCCGGCTCGCGTACGCTGAAGGACGCGCTCAATGAGGCCATGCGCGACTGGGTGACGAACGTCGAGAACACGTTCTATATCATCGGCACCGTGGCCGGGCCGCATCCTTATCCGATGATGGTCCGGGACTTCCAGCGCGTGATCGGCGACGAATGCCGCGTGCAGATGCCCGAAATGGCGGGCCGTCAGCCGGATGCCGTGATCGCGTGCGTCGGCGGCGGATCGAATGCGATGGGCATCTTCTATCCGTACATCGAAGACGAAGCCGTGCGACTGATCGGCGTCGAAGCGGCCGGCGACGGTATCGACACCGGCCGGCACGCGGCGTCGCTGATGGGCGGAAGCCCCGGCGTGCTGCACGGCAATCGCACGTATCTCTTGCAGGACGACAACGGCCAGATCATCGAGACGCATTCGGTGTCGGCGGGGCTCGACTATCCGGGCGTCGGTCCGGAGCACGCGTGGCTCAAAGATGTCGGCCGCGCAGAGTACGTCGGCATCACGGACGACGAGGCGCTCAAGGCGTTCCACGACTGCTGCCGCATCGAAGGCATCATTCCGGCGTTGGAGTCGAGTCACGCGCTGGCGTACGGGGCGAAGCTCGCGAAGACGTTGCCGCGCGACAAGGTGCTGCTCGTCAACCTGTCGGGCCGCGGCGACAAGGACATGCACACGGTCGCCGAGCGATCGGGCATCCAGTTCTAAGCCGCAGATGCGCACCGTTATCGACGAACCGATGTCCGCCGGCGCGCTGCAAGGCGCCGGCATCGACATTCGGAACCGTGATTTTCTCGCCGATGCCGCCTCCATTCCCGATGCGTCGATCGATCTGATCGTTGCCGACCCGCCGTACGGGCTCGGCAAGGACTACGGGAACGATTCGGACATGCTGTCCGGCGAGGCCTTTCTTGCGTGGACGTATCGCTGGCTGGACATCGCGATACCGAAGCTCAAGAAAAGCGGGTCGATGTACATCTTCTGCACCTGGCAGTATTCGCCGGAATTGTTCGTGTTTCTGAAGCGCCGGATGACGATGGTCAACGAGATCGTCTGGGACCGGCGCGTGCCGAGCATGGGCGGAACCACGCGCAAATACACGTCGGTGCACGACAACATCGGCTATTTTGCGGTATCGAAGGACTACTACTTCGATCTCGATCCGGTGCGCATTCCCTACGACGCAGCGACGAAAAAGGCGCGCTCGCGCAAAATTTTCGAAGGCAGCAAGTGGCTCGAAATGGGCTACAACCCGAAGGATGTGTGGTCCGTGTCGCGGCTGCATCGGCAGCACGCGGAGCGGGTCGATCATCCGACGCAAAAGCCGCTGGAAATCGTCGAGCGCATGGTGCTGGCAAGCTGTCCGCCGGGCGGCCGCGTGCTCGATCCGTTCATGGGCAGCGGCACGACCGCTGTCGCGTGCGCGCGCCACGGCCGGCTGTTCACGGGCTTCGAGATCAACGCGGACTACTGCGCCATCGCGGAAAGCCGCCTGGCGAAGCTGGATGCGCCGCTGACCGCCGAAACCGAGACCGCCGAATAGCGCGCGAGCCGCCGCTTCGTCGCTGATCGCGTCGAATGATCGACGCTAACGAATACGCTTACGAGAATTCTCATGTCCCGTATCAAGAACACTTTCGCGACGCTTGCCGCGCAAGGCCGCAAAGGGCTGATTCCGTTCATCACGGCGGGCGATCCGAACCCCGAGCAAACCGTCGAATTCATGCACGCGCTCGCTAAGGGCGGCGCGGACGTCATCGAACTGGGCGTGCCGTTTTCCGATCCGATGGCCGACGGCCCCGTCATCCAGCGTTCGTCGGAGCGCGCGCTGGCGCGCGGCGTCACGCTCAAGCGCGTGCTCGCCGATGTGGCGCGCTTTCGCGAGACCGATGCCGACACGCCCGTCGTGCTGATGGGCTACGCGAATCCGATCGAACGCATGGGCGCGGACGCGTTCGCGCAAGCCGCGAAGCAGGCGGGCGTGGACGGCGTGCTCGTCGTCGACTATCCGCCCGAGGAAGCCAGCGATTTCGGCGCGACGATGCGCGCGGCCGGCATCGATCCGATCTTTCTGCTCGCCCCGACATCGACCGATGAGCGCGTGGCGGCGGTCGGCAAAATAGCGAGCGGCTACGTGTACTACGTGTCGCTCAAGGGCGTGACGGGCGCGGCAAATCTGGACGTTTCCAGCATCGCGAGTAAAATCCCGGCCATCAAGTCGCAGGTGCCGCTGCCGGTCGGCGTCGGTTTCGGCATTCGCGACGCAGAGACGGCCCGCGCCGTCGCGGAAGTCGCGGACGCGGTCGTCATCGGAAGCCGGCTCGTGCAGTTGCTCGAAGAGGCGCCGCCGGACACGGCCGCCGCGTCGCTCACGAGCTTCATCGCGGAAATTCGCGCGGCGCTCGATTCCGCCAAATAACATTTTGCCGCCGCGGCCGTCGTCGACGGTGCGCGGCGCTGCCCCCGATCAGTCAAGGAACAACGATGAGCTGGCTCGACAAACTGCTGCCGCCCAAGATCAAGCAAACCGATCCCAAGAACCGCAAGGGCATCCCGGAAGGGCTGTGGGTGAAGTGTCCGTCGTGCGAGGCGGTGCTGTACCGCAACGACGTCGAGGCGAATCTGCATGTTTGCCCGAAGTGCAGCCACCACATGCGCATCGGCGCGCGCGAGCGGCTCGACCGCCTGCTGGACCCGGAAGGCCGTTATGAGATCGGCCAGGAAATCGTGCCGGTCGACGCGCTGAAGTTCAAGGACAGCCGCAAGTATCCGGACCGCCTGAAAGAGGCGATGGAAGACACGGACGAGACCGACGCGATGGTCGTCATGGGCGGCGCGATCCATACGCTGCCGTGCGTAGTCGCGTGTTTCGAGTTCGCGTTCATGGGCGGCTCGATGGGCTCGGTGGTCGGCGAACGCTTCGCTCGCGGCGCGCGCAACGCGCTGGAGCAGAACGTGCCGTTCATCTGCTTCACGGCGTCGGGCGGCGCGCGCATGCAGGAAAGCCTGCTTTCGCTGATGCAGATGGCGAAGACCACAGCCATGCTGACCAAGCTCGCCGACGCGAAACTGCCATTCATTTCCGTTCTCACCGACCCGACGATGGGCGGCGTGTCCGCGAGCTTCGCATTCCTGGGCGACGTCGTGATCGCGGAGCCGAAGGCGCTGATCGGCTTTGCCGGCCCGCGCGTGATCGAGCAGACGGTGCGCGAGAAGCTGCCCGAAGGCTTCCAGCGCGCGGAATTCCTGTTGCAGAAGGGCGCGATCGACATGATCGTGGACCGCCGCAAGATGCGCGAAGAAATCGCTCAATTGATGGCGCTAATGACGCGACAGCCGGCCGATTCGGTGGCTTGACGCCGTATTGTGCCCGCGCCGCGCCGCGCGTGAACCGCGAGGTTCCGCGCGGCGTTTTTGCTTTTCCGACTACCGAACATGACCACATTTCCCACTCTCGACGCGTGGCTCGCCCATCTGGAAGCGGCGCATCCGGTCGGTATCGACATGGGCCTCGCGCGCATCGGGCGCGTCAAGGAGGCGCTCGGCCTGCGCTTCGACTGCCCGGTGATCACCGTCGGCGGCACGAACGGCAAGGGCTCGACGTGCGCGATCCTCGAAAGCATTCTGCTGCGCGCGGGCTATCGCGTGGGCTGCCATACGTCGCCGCACCTGCTGTCGTTCAATGAACGCGCGCGCATCGACGGCGTGGAAGCCACCGACGCCGAATTGCTGGAACACTTCGAAGCGGTCGAGAAGGCGCGCGTCAGCTTGCCCGATCCGGTTTCGCTGACGTATTTCGAATTCACGACGCTCGCCATCCTGCATCTGTTCGCGTCGCGCGGGCTGGATGTCGTGATCCTCGAAGTGGGGCTCGGCGGGCGGCTGGACGCGGTGAATATCGTCGATACGGACTGCGCCGTGGTGACGAGCATCGACATCGATCATGCGGATTATCTCGGCGACACACGTGAGAAGATCGGCTTCGAGAAGGCGGGCATCTTCCGTCCGGAGAAGCCTGCCGTGTGCGGCGATCCTTCGCCGCCGCAGACGCTGATCGACCATGCCGCCGCTGTGGGCGCGGATCTGTGGCTCGTCGGCCGCGATTTCCGCTACGAAGCGCAGCCGGGCAACGAACGCCAGCAGTGGAGCTACATCGGCCGCACGCAGCGGCGCGCGGCGCTCGCGTATCCGGCGCTGCGCGGGGCGAATCAGCTCATCAATACGTCGGCGGCGCTCGCCGCGCTGGAGGCGCTGCGCGACCGGCTGCCGGTGTCCGCGCAGGACATCCGTCTGGGGCTCGCGAACGTGGAATTGCCGGGGCGCTTTCAGGTGCTGCCGGGCAAGCCGCAAATCATTCTCGACGTGGCGCACAATCCGCACGCCGCCGCGGTGCTCGCGCAGAACCTCGGCAACATGGGCTATTTCCCGTACACCTACGCGGTTTTCGGCGCGATGGGCGACAAGGACATAGAAGGCATCGTGAAGCAGCTCGCGGGCGAGATCGACCACTGGAACGTGACCGCGCTGCCGACGCCGCGTGCGGCCACCGCCGACCGTCTGGAAGCCGTCCTGCGCGATGCCGGTGTCAACGACGGCCCCGACAGCAGCGTTGCACGATTCGAGACCCCGGCCGATGCATTTCGAGACGCGTTAAGCCGCGCGTCCGAAAATGATAGAATCGTGGTTTTCGGCAGTTTCTATACGGTGGCTGGCGTCATGGCCTACCGCAAATCGCAGCATCACTGAGACGGCAGGCCGTCTGAAGCTTCTCGCACCAAGCCATACATGGGACTTTTCTCGTTCGGCAAGAAAGACGACGCCCGCGCTGCGAGCGACGCATACTCCGATTCCCCGCGCGGCTCGCGTCATACCGTGCGCACGGAGCGCCGCACGCGCCGCACGGACCGTCCCGATGCCGACGCCATGATGCTCGACCCCACGCTTCCCGAGAAGCAGCGCGCGCGGCGCAGGCTCGTCGGGGCCATTGCGCTGGTGCTGGCGGCGGTCATCGTCCTGCCGATGGTGCTGGATTCGCGCCCGAAACCCGTCGCCGACGACATTTCCATCGATATTCCCAACCGCGCCGCGCCCGCCGCGAAGCAGTCCCGCGAGGCGAACGACGCGGACACGCAGGCAGGCGTCGCGCATGAGTCGCCGGCTGCGGCAACCGATACGGCCAATGTCGCCGCAGGCGTGACGCAGCCGCAACCGTCGGCTTCGGCGCCTGCTGCCGCTGCGCAGGCGAAGCCGGAAGCGAAGGCTGAAAGCAAGCCGGCACCCGTTGCCAAGGAAGCCGCGAAGCCGCAGGCACAAGCGGCCGCGGAAAAGGACACCACCGCAAGCCCGGCGTCGAGCGCGGCGAATACGCCGTCGTCGCCGGCAGGCAGCCGCTTCGTGCTTCAGATCGGCACGTTCGACGACGACACGGCAGCGCAAAACTGGGTCAACAAGTTGAAAGCCGCGGGCGTGCCCGCATATCTCGAACATCGTCAGCAGTCGGATGGCTCGTCCCGCGCGTTGTTGCGCGCAGGACCGTTTCCGGATCGCGCGTCGGCGTCCGCCGCGCTCGTCAAGGTACGGCAGGCGGGTCTGGCCGGCGGCAAGCGGTCGGCGTCGAACTAAGCGTCGATGTCGATGTTCACGAGCTTCGACTACGCCGTGATGGCCGTGATCGGCCTGTCCGCCTTGCGCGGCATGTGGCGCGGGTTGCTCGCCGAAGCCTTCGGGCTGGTCGGCTGGGTCGCTGCTATTGTGATCGCGGGCCGGTTCGTGAGCGTGGTGGTGCCGTACATCCCGGCATACTGGCCGGGCGGCGCGCTGACTCAGTGGCTCGTCGCGTTTTTGCTGGTGGTCGGCGCGGTGCTGCTGCTGTCGAGCGTGTTGTCGGCGCTGCTCACGCGCATCACGGAAGTGACGGGCCTGCGCGGCGTGGATCGCTCGCTCGGGCTGCTGTTCGGCCTCGTCCGAGGCGCTATATTGGTGGTGATTCTGGTCGCGCTCGCAGGTCTGACCGAATTGCCGCAGAAGGATTTTTGGCGTCACGCGCTGCTGCGGCCCATGGCCGAGCAAGGCGTGCGCGGATTGAGACCGCTTCTCCCCGATACGCTCGCCGCGTATGTGCACGTCGCGCCGCAGTCAGGCGACACGGCGCCAAGCGCCGCACAATAGACGAACGGCAGGCTACACGAGGAACGCGCGACGGCCACTTGCGCCGCCGAACGCGCCCGCTGGCGGGGCTCGTTCGACCTGGCGCGACGCCGGCACGCCTCTCTACCGTTTCGACTCTTTGAAGGACCATGCCATGTGCGGCATCGTAGGTGTAGTTTCCCAAAGCCCCGTCAATCAGCTCATCTATGACAGCCTGCTGCTCTTGCAGCATCGCGGGCAGGATGCGGCGGGAATCGCCACGGCGAACGGCAACAACTTCCACATGCACAAAGCCAACGGCATGGTGCGCGACGTGTTCCGCACGCGCAACATGCGCAGCCTGCCGGGCAACGTCGGCATCGGGCAAGTGCGCTATCCGACGGCCGGTTCGGCGTCGAACGAGGAAGAAGCGCAGCCGTTTTACGTCAACGCGCCGTTCGGCATCATCCTCGCGCACAACGGCAATCTGACGAACTGGATGCAGCTGAAGGACGAGATGTTCCGGATCGACCGCCGGCACATCAACACCGCGTCCGACACCGAAGTGCTGCTGAACGTCTTCGCGCACGAGTTGCAACTGGCGAGCTCCGGCCTCGAACTGGACGAAGCCGCGCTGTGGAAGGCGGTCGCGGGCGTGCATCGGCGGGTGAAGGGCTCGTATGCGATCGTCTCGCTGATCGCGGGCTACGGTCTCGTGGCGTTCCGCGATCCGTTCGGCATTCGCCCGCTCGTGCTCGGCAAGCTGGAAACGTCGACGGGCGTCGAGTGGATGGTGGCGTCGGAATCGGTGGCGATCGAAGGCATCGGCTTCGAATTCGTGCGCGACATCGAGCCGGGCGAAGCGATCTTTATCGACGCAGACGGCAATCTGCACAGTCACCAGTGCGCCGAAAAGCCGGTGCTCAATCCCTGCATCTTCGAACTCGTGTATCTGGCGCGTCCGGATTCGTGCCTCGACGGCGTGCCGGTCTACAACGCGCGTCTGCGCATGGGCGACTATCTCGCCGAGAAGATCAAGCGCGTGCTGCCCGACGTGCCGATCGACGTCGTGATGCCGATTCCCGATTCGTCGCGCCCCGCCGCGATGCAGGTGGCCGCGAAGCTCGGCGTCGAATATCGCGAAGGCTTCTTCAAGAACCGCTACGTGGGCCGCACGTTCATCATGCCGGGTCAGGCGGTGCGCAAGAAGTCGGTGCGCCAGAAGCTGAACGCGATGGGCATCGAGTTCAAGGGCAAGAACGTGCTGATCGTCGACGATTCGATCGTGCGCGGCACGACATCGCATGAAATCGTGCAGATGGCCCGCGATGCTGGCGCGAATAAGGTGATCTTCGCGTCTGCCGCGCCGCCGGTGAAGTTCCCGAACGTGTACGGCATCGACATGCCGACGCGCGGCGAACTCGTCGCGCATGGCCGCAGCGACGAAGAAGTGGCGCGCATGATCGGCGCGGACTATCTGGTGTATCAGGATGTCGAGGACTTGAAGAACGCGGTACGCGACATCAATCCGGCGCTGAAGGATTTCGAGGCGTCCTGCTTCGACGGCCACTACATTACCGGCGACGTCACGACCGATTATCTCGATCGCATCGAGACCGCGCGTCTCGCGCCGCAAGAGCAGACGGACCGCGATATCGCGGGCGAGGCGCTCGAAGGCGGTCCCGCGCGTTCGCAACTGCATCTGCAACTGTCGGTGGAATAAGCCTTCGTATTGGCTTCGAGAAGCCCGCTCGGTCGATCAGACGAGCGGGCTTTTTTGCGTCTGTGGCTCGCGCGGCGTCTTGAGTGCGCTGCTGCGCCATTGCCCCGGCGCGATGCCGAAGCGCTTGGAGAACGCATGCGTGAATGCGCTTTGATCCGCGAAGCCGACTTCGAGCGCGACGTGCGTGAGCGAGGCGCGCGGATCGGCGAGCAAGGTCAGCGCCGTGTCCAGACGCAGGCGATGCAGATAGCGATGCGGCGTCTCGCCGAACGCCTCGCTGAATAACTGGTGAAAGCGCCGCATGCCGAAGCCGCAATGCGCGGCGAGATCCGCGATGCGCAGCGGCTCGCAAAGATGCGCGCGCAGCCATCGGTCGATGCGCGCGAAGTCGAGGCCGCGCAACTCGGCATCGAGCGATGCGCCCGCGCCGGCCATCAAGGCGCCGCACAGATGCGTGGCTGCTTGCCAACCCAGACGCGCGGGCAGGGCGGTATCGTCGGTAGGAAGGCGCCCGGCGACGTTCGCGACGAGCTGCGTGACCGATGAATCGAGATCGACGGTACGCGCGCGCTCGAAGAAACGCGCGGGCACCGCGACCGATGACGCGGGAAGATCGAGCACGAGCTGGCGATTGACGCCTTCGGCCCAGTACTCGTGACGCGCGCCGGCAGGTATGATCCACGCGCGATGACGGTCGATGAGCGATTCGCCGCCATCCACCGCCATGCCCATTGCGCCATCGTAACCGAGCACGATCTGATGGAAGTCGTGCTCGTCCGATGCCTGCACCGCTTCATAGCGGCGCAGCGAAACGGTAGGGCGGGGGACCGGCGCGTTCATGCCGTGATGCTCAGACGTCGAGCAGTTCCACTTCGAAGACGAGCGTGGCGTTCGGCGGAATCACGCCGCCCGCGCCGCGCGCGCCGTAACCGAGTTGCGGCGGAATGGTGAGACGGCGCACGCCGCCGACCTTCATGCCCTGCACGCCTTCGTCCCAGCCCCTGATGACCATGCCGCCGCCGAGCACGAAGGCGAAAGGATCGTTGCGGTCCTTGCTGGAGTCGAACTTCTGGCCGTCGGTCAGCCAGCCGGTGTAGTGCACGCTGACGGTCTTGCCCGCGACGGCTTCGGCGCCTTCGCCGACCGTGACGTCTTCATACTTGAGACCGGAATCGGTCGTGACTGTCGACATTGTTTGCTCCTGGTTGCACGGCTCTACGCCGATGGTCGAAACCACCATTGTAGAGCGTAGCAACGAAGCGAGTCAGGGCGATCACGAGTGACGGCCGCGCGGATTCATGCGGCTGCCGATGCGCGGGCGGTTCGCGTTCATCGGCGAACCGACCCGGGCGCCGACGTTCGGACTCACGCTCACGCCGAATTCCGGGCTGATGTACGAAGGCTCCATCGCATGGCCCGGCATGACATCGCGCGTGTTCTTCCGTGCGAGCTTCAGCGCCCGCACGCGCACGTACGCCATCGCGATGAACGTCCACGGCGCGAGGTACGCGAACTCGGGCACCGAGACCATCATCATGGTCCAGGTCGCGACGCAGCACTGCCGCAGCGCCATGCCGCGCGCGTCCCAGTCGAGCTTGAACGCGGGGTAGAGCATCAGCGCGCTGATGCCGACAAGACCGATCACGCCCGTGTTGACGAGCAGGGTGGAGAACAGGTCGGTGGAGCGGATATAGCCGAAGCCGATGCCGAATAGCTGGTTCAGCGGCGATGCATGCACCCACAGGCGCAACGACTCGAAGAACAGCATGGCGCGGTCGGAGCCGGACTCGTTCTTTCCTTCGAGCTTGTCCATCACCATCTGCTGGAACAGGTCGGCGATATAGTCCTGCAAGACGAACGCGACCACCGCGAGTAGGAAGACGCCGATGAGCGCCTTGATCGGATTGATGCCGAGCTTGCGCATGCGAATGAGCGCGAAGACCGCATAGCCGATCAGCACCGTCGACGACGTGCTCATCACGAGCGACAGCCCGATGATCCACACCGGCCAGCGCAAGCGGGCCGTCGCGTTGAAGTAGATCCAGAAGGGGAAGATGGACATGGCGTACATCGACGGCTCGCCGGTCAGCGCTTTTAGACGCTGTATCGACATGCCGCCCGCGCTCACGACCTGGAACGAGCTGCCGTTCACGGTGCCGTCCGAGCGCACGATGCCGCGGCCGAACTGGTCGCCGAACGCGCGGTTCGAGATGAAGTCGCCGGGCGAGCCCGTCAGCACGTAGAACACCACTTCATAGATGCCGTAGAGGGCGAAGAGCGTCACCGCCGCGAAGATCCACTGGTCCCACGTCGGCCGGTAGTAGTAGTACACGTACGCCGCGTAAAGCACCACCGCCGCCACGTAGATGGACTGCGTGAACATGCTCTTGCGCAGGATGAACGTGACCGGGTCCTTGTCGTCGACGAGCGCGATCTTGCTGAAGTCCGGATCGAACGGCGCCATCACGTCCGCGAGTTGCGTCGTGCAGAGCATCAGGAGCCAGACGAGGATGGCCGCGCCCACGAAGTGCATGTAGTTCTTGCGCGAACGGCCGCCGAACAAAAGCACGAGCGGCACGGAAAGGAAGCACATGAGATAGCCGATCGTCGTGCCCTGAATGGACGGGAACACGAGGAACGACGTGACCGGCATCGCGAAGGCCCAGATGCGGTAGTACTTGTCGATCAGCGTTGCTTTGTCTTTCATCGTAGAGAGTGTGGCTGCGTCTTTTGTTTTGCCTGCCGTTGCCCGAAGGCCGTGCCCTGAAACGCAACGCCGCGTGGCAGGCACGCGGCGTTTCGCTCAGGCAATCATGCTGTGCGTCGAGACGACCATCAGTTCGCCGGCTTGAAGCTGCTCGTGTAGGCCGCCGCGTAACCATACGTGCGGCGGTTGCTGCGACGCTTCGGAATGGCGTTGAACACCGAGCCGACCAGACGTCCGCCTGCGCGCTGCACCTTCTTCACGGTCTCTTCGATCTCCTCTTCGCTCTGGATGCCCGAGCGCAGAACCAGAACCGTCGAACCTGCATCGCTTGCGACGATGGCCGCGTCCGTGACGGCGAGGAAGGGCGGGGTATCGATGAGCACGAGGTCGTACTGATCGCTCAGGCGCGCGAGCATGTCGCGGAAGCCCGGCATCATCAGCAGTTCCGACGGATTCTCCGGGTAGCTGCCGCACGACATGAACGAAAGCCCCGGCACGCCGACCTGACGAATGGCTTCGGCCGTGCCCACTTGACCCTTCAGCACTTCCGACAGACCGCCGGGATTCGACTGCTTGAAGAACGACGCGATGTGGCCGCGGCGCAAGTCGCCGTCGATCAGGAGCACGCGCAGGCCGATCTCCGCGAGCAGCACGGACAGATTCGCTGCGACGAAGCTCTTGCCCGCCGAGGGAATCGGACCGGTCAGCATCACGATGTTGTTCGGCGCGTTCACGAGGTCGCGGTACAGCTCCGTGCGCACCGCGCGCAGGGCTTCGACGGCCGGATCGTGCGGATAGCGCGTGGCGAGCACAAAAGCGTCGCGGTCGTTATCGCCGAGATTCGGCATGGTGATGTCGTCGTGCGCTTCGCGCTTGACGTGCGGCAACGCCTTCGGCGCGCTGCCCGTCTGCATGCTCGAAGACCCAAGCGCGTGACCCACAGGCGACACCGAGATCTCGTGATCGAGCAACTGCTGCTGACGGCTGAAGAGCACCTCGCCGAGCACCGGCACCGAGAGGCGACGTTCGACGAACATCGGATCGGTGACGCCGATCATCGCGTGACGACGCAGGAAGATGAAGAACGTGCCGACGAAGAAGCCGAGCGCCGTGCCCGCGACGATCACGAGCGGCTTGTTCGGCTTCACCGGACGATGCGGACGCAGCGCGTTATCGACGATATGCGCGCCGCCGCTTGTGCTGGCGCGACGAATCGACAGCTCTTCGGCCTTGTTCATCATGCCGAGATAGACGGTCTCCGCGACGCGCGCATCACGCGTGAGCTCGGCGCTTTGGCGTTCCGAAGCGGGCATGCTGTCGAAGCGCGACTGGATCTGCTTGTTAGTCTGCTCGTATTGCGCGATCTGCTGATCGAGGTTGCGAACTTGCGGGCTGTCCGGCGTGAAGCGCTGCAACGCTTGCGTGCGTTGCAGTTGCAGCATCGCGAGTTGCTGCATCGAGGTGATGCTGCCTTGCAGATATGCCTGCGCTTCGTTGATCGGCTGCACCGACTGCGACTTCGCGCGGAATGCGCTCAGGCGGCCTTCGGCTTCCTTCAGGTCGTGCTCGAGGCGCGGCAGTTCCGAGCGGATGAATTCGAGCGTCTTCGTATCGTTGGCCTGACGGCTCGCGACGGCGGCGGCGAGATACGCCTGACCCAGCGCGTTCGCCACATCGGCGGTTTGATCGGGATCGTCGCCGTTATACGAGATTTCGACGATGCCGGTGTCCTTCGTGGACTCGGCCACCTTGATCGACTTCAACAGCAGGTCGATGGCATCCAGCGTGTTGTAGCGCGTGACCGTGAAGTGCACGCCCGGATGACCGACCGCGCCCTCGACGAGCATCGACACGCCGTGCGCCGAAGCGGGGCGGCCGATCGTGCCGCGCAACAGCACGTTGCCGTCCGGGTCTTCGAGCTGGTACTGATTGTTGTCGAGCAGCGTGAAGTCGAGCTTCGCGTCTTCGAGCGACGGCGGAACGTCGAGACGCGCGATGCGCAGATCTTCGCCGCCCCACGCGTACGACTTCATGCCGAACCACGCGGGCGCGAGATGGCCGCGCTGGGCGAACATGCCTGCGATCCAGCCGAGCACCGGCATGGTATGCGGCTTGACCTTGATGTCGAAGTGGAACTGATTGACGACCGGCTCCAGCACCGAGCGGCTCTTCATCACCGAGATTTCAGCCGGCGCGAGTTGAGTGACCGGCGTTTGCTGCTGCTGCGCCTGCATCTGGTTTTGCGGCGCGATGCCGAGCGCGTTCGGATCCGGAGGATCGACACGCACCACGACGTCGGCCGAATAGATCGGTTCCGCGAGGAAAGCGTAAGCGGAGGCGAGCGCAGCGGCCGCGACGATGAACACCAGCAGCATGCCGATGTGATCGCGCAGCAGCTTGATCATGTCGCCCGCAGTGAATTCATTGTCGTCCTTGCCAGGACGCGAAGATCCGGAGTTGACGTATAGCGTGTTCAAAGGCGGCATCCTCTGTTTGAATGTTGAGCGTAGTTTTCCGGGCCAGACAAAAAAGCAAAGCCCGCGCGGTTGGCCGCGTTACGTCGTTCGTGTGTGTATCCGGCGTGGCCGGGAGAGTCAAAGGGCGTCAGGCGGTACGGCTCGTCGAGTTGCGCCCGAACGAGAAGAGCGCGAATCGGCAAGGCGCTCTATCGATCTGCAACGGCAGGGTGTTCGCCCCACGCCGTGTGTGCGAATCGACACCAATACGCCCGAGATACGTAGCGTCAGACTAATCTTCCGGCCGCGAAGTGCTTCCGTCTGTTAAGTAGCGAACCAAATATGAGCGTAATGACGGTTAGCGCACTTGCATCCGCGGCGCAACAGGCCATACTTACTGGTTTGGCCCGCGCGACATTCGTCACACATAACGTTTTTTCCGTTACGGCATCGGGTTCGCTTTGATGAAGTCGCGCACGACGTCGAAGCGCGGCTTGCGCGTCTGCCCGTCGTCGTGAATGACGCCGTAGTTTCCGTCGCCGCCGAAGCGCTGGTCGTCGTAAAGCTCGTAGAGCGTGACGTTCTGAATGTCGTAGGTCTTGGCCGCCTTCACGAAGCCCGCAAGCGCGTCCTTGCCGGTCAGGAAGCCGCCAGGGTCCGCGTGGTTCGGGCGCACGCCGAATTCCGTGATCCAGATGGGCTTGCCATAGCTATCGCGCAGACGTTCGAGCACATTGACCTTCTTCGGGCCGGCCGCCGTGATCGAACCCATGTTCGAATACCAGTGCCACGCGGTGATATCCCATTGAGGGATGGGATGCCCTTTGGTTCCGTCCGGCTGGGTGCCGGCAAAGAGCATGTCCGTGAAGCCGTAATGCAGCCATCCGAAGGACGTGAGCAGGATCTTCGCATCCGGGTTCGCTTCGCGTATGCCTTTGATAAGGCCGAGTATCGAGCCACGCGCTTTCATGAACCGCGCGTTGTCGTAATCCGACGGATGCTCGCCGCTGCGATCCGAGCCCAGGATGGTCCAGTTGTCGTACTCGTTGCCGACCTGATAGTAGGTGACGAGGCCTTTCAACACACGCCCCGCCGTCTTGCCGAGCACATAGCCGCGCTCGAAGGTCTCCTGCTCGTTCGCGCGCTTTTGCGGCTCGAACGGCGTCACAAGCGCGAGCACGCCGATGCAGGATTTCGCGGCCTGACGCGCGAAATCCGCGACGAGATGCGCGCTGTCTTCGCTCGACACGTCCTGTGCGTACATCGTGACGCCCAGATCGCGCAGCTGCGAAATCTGCAGGTCGAAGTCGGTCGTGCGATAAACGCCGCGATGTTCCAGATGACCGACGACGCCGTAGAACACGCCGTTCGTGCGATCACCGCAGTTCATCTTCGGGGCATCGGGCGGTGCGGACTGCACCGCGCCGGTTCGCGCCTGCACCACGGCAGAGCCGCACACGAGCGCGCCGACCAACGAGATTGCACCCCACAGCCTTTGCTTCAACATGCATCCCTCATGAGAAAACCAGATCAACCCGGAACATCGGAGTGCTGAGGCGATGCCGGATCGAATGCGCCGCGACACGGCATGGCGGGCAGCATTACGTTTTGCGCTTGCGCATCGAACGCTTCGCGCGAGAAGCGGCGACGGAAGCTGTTGGCCAGCGCGGTTATCGGCACATCCCGCGCGGCGAAGATGCGCTCGACGAATGCCTCATGATCGCCGGGACGGAAGAGCAGCGCATTCGGCAAGTACGAATCCAGCCCCGAGATACGCGACACGACGATGGGTCGCTCGGCCAGCACCGCTTCGATCATGACGAGCGGCACGCCTTCGAAAGCCGACGGCAACACGAGCGTATCGCTTGCGACGATGTACGGCAGCACGTCGTGCTTCGGCCCGACGATACGCACGCATGCGGACAAGACCGGGCTTGCATCCACCATCTCCGCAAGCCGCGCGGCATCCGGTCCTTCGCCGACGATCAGCACGACCGTATGTTTGAACGCGTCCGCGTGCCGCTCGATGGCTTCCATCAGGAAGTCCTGACGTTTCTGCTTGAAGTTGATGCGCCCGATATGCGCGATGATCGTCGTGCCATCGTCCGGCAAGCCCAACGCGGCGCGCGCGGCGGGCTTCGTCAGCATGGAACGGCTGAAGCGGTCGTCGACGTAGTTTTCGAGAATCATCGTGCGCGCCTGAGGCGCGAGCGCGCGCAGCTGGCCGCGCAGATGTTCGTTGAGCGTGACGAACTCGTCCGGCATGCGGTACAGCACGCGTTTGACGAGCCACTTGATCTTGTCGGTGACGCCGGCGTGTTCGGGCGCTTCATCGACGAGGGGCAGATAGCTCAGCGTCGGCACGCGCGCATAACGCGCGCCCAACAGCCCCGCGAGGCCCGATGCAATCGTGCCCTGTGCAATTAGCAGCTTCGAGAGATTGAGCGTGCGCAGCGTCGCTGCCGTCGAGCGAATCGCGCGCAAGAGCGCAAAGAGGTCGCCGCGAATGGCCTCGGCCGTATAAGCGAGCCCGACGGTGCGGACCTTCGGATGCTGGCGGCTCAGATCGCTGACATAACGGTAGAGGGCTGCGTTACTCCGCGGCACGAGAATGTGGAGCGTGTCGACATTCCCGCTCGAAATGAGCGCGAGCATGAAACGCTTGAGCATCTCCTCGTGCCCACCGTTGATGCCCGAATCGCAATAGATTCCAACGTTCACTGTGGTTCCCCTGTCGCACGCGTTGGCGCGCTTTGACATCTGCTTTATCGTCTATTTATGAACTGCATCAGCATTCGCGCGCTCTCCGTCCAGCGATACCGCTCCGCATGCACGAGCCCACGGCGTCGGAGCTCTTCGCTCAGTTGCGGCGAGTCCAGCAATTCACGCAGCTTCGCGGCGATGTCTTCCACCGAGAAGGGATCGCAGTAGATGGATGCATCGCCGCACGTTTCCGGCAGCGCGGCTGCGCGGCCGACGAGCGTGGGGCATCCATTGCGCATTGCTTCCAGTGGCGGAATGCCGAAGCCTTCATAGATCGAAGGGTAAAGAAAGCAGGCTGCATGCTGATACAGCGCCTTGAGCTTTTCATCGCTCACGTAGCCCGCTTGCTTGATGTTCGGCGCGCTCGACAGATCCTGCGCCTTGCCGAAGATCGTCGCATTCTTCATGCCGACGATCACAAGGTCGATGGAAGGATCGTTCAGGCGCATGAACGCTTCGACGAGACGCTTGAAGTTCTTCGTCGGATTCATGCTGCTCACGGCCAGAACGTAGCGGTTCGGCGTGAGCTTCAGGTCTCCGATGACCGACGTATCCGGCACGATATGATCCAGATGGTCCGCCGCGAGCGGCACGACGCCGATTCGCTTGGGATCCACGCCGACGTGATGCGCGAGACGGTCACGCGAGAACTCGGAGTTCGTCATCACGCAGCTCGAAGTACGCGCGAGAATCCAGAACATCACGCGGTACCACATGCGGAATTTCCACGAGAAATGCGCGGGCGTGTCGAACACCGCGGCATCGTGCATGTAGATGATCTGGTTCGGCCGGAAGATCGAGCCCGAGTTGCTGAGATTGACGATGCGCGAGCGCCCCGCGAACAGCGGCAGCACGATCTGCTCCCAGAACACGCCCTTGCCGAATCCGAGTTCGACGGTCGGCACGCCGTCCACCGGCACGAGGCCCGGCTGCGGCGGCACGGCCAGCGTCACATGCGAGCCCTCGGGCAGCTTCATCAAGGCGGCGACGAGTTCGCGCGCGACGCGCTGCACGCCGGTAGTCTTCTGGCTCGTGAAGCGGCCGTTGTAGACGAGCTTGTTTGGGGCGAAGGAGGTATTCATGTCTTACGCGTCAGAACTGTGAATCGGAGCTCGTCTCATACGATGCCACTTCATTCGCGCCGAGCGGTTCGCGCGAATGACGGTCCGAGCCGAACTCATACATCGAGAGCCACTGGCGGAAGATCGCGTCCATCGAAAAGCGTTTGCAAGCCGACGCGCGCGCTTCGGCGCCCATGCGCGCGCGCAACGCGGAGTCGTCGCGCAGACGCGCGATATAGCCTTCCATTTCTTCCTCGCTCTTCGCGACGAAGCCCGTCACGCCGTGCTGAACCACGTCGCGGTTTCCCACCACATCGGTGACCACTGCCGGAATGCCCGCCACCTGCGCTTCGATCAGCGCGATAGGCATGCCTTCCCAGCGCGACGTCTGCACGTAGATGTCCAGTTCCGATGTCAGCTCGAGCGCGCGCTCGCGCGTCACCCAGCCGCTGCATTCGACCGCGCTCTTCGATTGGCCCGGCAGTTCTTCGACATTGCCGCCGATCCACAGAAACTTGACCTGTGGCGCATGCAAGTCGGTCGCGAGCTTTACGAACGCCTCGTGATTCTTCTGGTACGAAGCGCGGCCACTCATGCCGATGACGAGCTCGCCGCTCGTCTTCTCGATGCGCGGCGGAATCTCGGCCACGTTCACGCCGTTCTCGATCATCCGTGCGTCGGGCGGCCTGACCTTCGTTTCGATCTCGCGCAGCTCGCTCGTCGAACAGGCGACGATGGTGCCGCCCATGCGCGCCGCGATGCGCTCGAACGTGAGATACGCGAACTGCTTGGCAGACGATACATCGCGGCGCAGGAACGAGAGTCCGTGCGGGGAATAGAAGACGCGTGCGCGCGGCGCGGCAATGCGAGCCGCGATGCGGCCTAGCACGCCGGCCTTCGAGGAATGCAGATGCACGACCGACGGATCGCATTCGCGCAGCGCGCGCGCCAGATCCCGCACGCCGTTGAAGTCGTTTTTCGGGTGCACTTCGCGGCACATGTTGACGTGCTTGAGTCTCACCGCGGGGTGGAAGAGCTTCTCGAAGTTCGCTGGGGTTTCCTGCCGGATGGAATGAAGGATCGTTACGCCGACTCCTGCGGCCGCTGCGCGGTTGGAAAGCTGGGTCAGCATCGAGAGAACCCCGCCTCCGAACGCTTCTGTTATATGGACGATCTCTTTCATGTTTGACTCTTCGAATAGCGTATTACCTGCGCCCCGCGGCAATCGCAATGGAGAAGAACAGCGGTCTTGTCGTTATCAATGGTCGGTAACCCACATATCGCCATGTGCAGCATGCTCTGACGGCAAAGGCGCATCCACGTTCAAAGGAAAACACAAAAAACAGAACTAGGCGCGCGGCATTGCTTATCGAGTGTGGTTTCGACCACTCGGTCGGAATGCGTCGCTGCGCACGCCGCCAGCCACTAGAACGTATCGTCTGTCTTCTGCTGTTGCCGCGTCCTTCGTGAGATGTGCCATCCCGTCAGCACTCGTCTGTCCGTCCGAGCAGGCGAGTCAGGTAATGCTCAATCGATCTTTCCGAACAGACAACGCAGGTACCTTCGCGCGCACGAATCGCCGCGCAAGCGAGGTTATCGAGTGTGCTTAAAAAATCCGTGCGGAAACGTAAAGTCCATTTGTCATGCAATCAGTCGAAACCGACCGCTTCGACGATAGCCTGTGCCGACACGCCGGGCATGTTACGCATTGCCGTGCCGGCCGACCCACGCGGACTTTACTGATGATGGTGAAGTCAGTTGACTTCGGGTTCTGTTTTGACGTCGGACATGGTCCGTTGTGCAAAGGCTATTTCGCATACGTCCAGCAGGATACGAAGATCCTTTACCGGCACCGCAGCGGATTGCATACGCAAGTTTTCAGCGCGCTCGACCAGCCTTTGCACGCGTTCGAACGATAGGTCGTCTGGTTTCATGCCACCGCTCACAATAAGGATTGATACCTAGTACCTTAAGCCCCGAATCATGATCCGTCCGTGCGCTCGCCCACATACACCGGTGCAACTTTCGGAGTAGCAGGCAAGCAAGATGCAAATGCTTCACCGAGCGACGTGCAGCTTTGGCATGTCGCCTGTGAAAGTTCTATAGCAGGACAGTGCAGGCAGAGTCGGGGTGCGAAGGAAAACCGGGGCTGTCAGGCAAGACAGCCCACGTGAAGACGCAGGAAACGGGCCAGGCCTCAACCCGCTCCACCGGGCGTCATGGGACGCTTCAGCAAGGGAACGCCTTCGAGATGCAGCGTGAAGGCCATGGCTGCGGCAATGGCCGTCTCCACGATGAGGACGGTTGCCGCCGCGCCCTGTTCGCCGAAGAGCATGGCCAGCACCGCGAGCAGGCTGAAGTTCAGAATCGCGGAGCCGATCAGCACGCGGCTGAAGTGCGACTTCATGCCGAGCGGAAGCATGGTCTGAACGCCGAAGAGATCGGTGAGGCCCGACATCAGCGGCACGAAGGCCATCCAGCGCAGCACGTCGACAGTGGGTGCGAACTGCGGACCGTACAGCAGCTTCACGGCAAGCGGCGCGCCGAAGAAAATGCCCACGGAGATGAGCGACACGATCGTGCCTTGCACGACGAACATCTTGCGCAGAAACGCGAACGCATCTTCGCGTGCGTGATGCATGAGGAAGCTCACGCGCGGATAAGCCGCCGTCTTGAGCGGCCTCAGCATGTTCAGCGCCGCGCGAATCAGCTTGTCCGCCGCGGCGAAGTAACCGCCCGCGACGTTGCCGGAGATGAACGTCAGCAGCACGATGTTGCTCGACGCATAGATGTCGACGAGCGATGTCGCCATGAAGACGCTCCATCCGTCTTTCAGGCGATCGATGACGGTCTTGAGCGAGACGTGAACGAAGTCGATATCGCGCCGGAAGTACAAGTAGATGCAGATCGCGATGCCCGAGCCGAGCGGCACGAGCGTGTTGACGAGCATGGCGTTGTTCACGTCGTCGTGATGACGCACGAAGAGATACATCGCGGGGATACTGAGCGCGCGGCCCACGAACACGAGCGCGCTGATCACGCCGAGATCTTCCACGCCCTGGAAGTACCACGTGGGAATGAGCATCGAGCCTATGGCCATGCCGAAACCGACGAGCAGCAACTGGCGATTCTCCGCGAGCGTCGGAACGACGAACGTCAGCACGAGCAGCACGAGAAAGCCGGCTACCGAGAGCGCCATCTGCGCATACATGGTCTCCCAGAAGATCTGGGAACGCACCGCGCGGTTATCGCGATTGATGGATATCTTGGGTGTGGCGGTCAGTGAGAAGCTGAAATTCGTGAGGGTGATGAAATAGGCCGTGAAGGCCATTGCGAACGAAAGCCGGCCATACTCGCTCGGGCCCAGAACGCGTGCGAGCCACGGCAGCGTCAGGAGCGGTGCGAGGTACGTCGATACCTGCAACGTCATCAGAATCGTGAAGTTCTTTCGAAAAGATGCCATTGAGCGATTTTTCCCGGCTTGAGTGCTGCGCTTGATTTCGATGACGCAAAAAATGCTGACTCATACGTGACCCATGCATGTTCGCCCTTTCGGCGAGCCATTGCCTGACAACGCATCGGACGAATAGTTTCGTCGGACGCGCGCGTTGCAGCGGCAGAACGTAGGCCGAAGAAGGTGAAGCACCCGCGTCGTGGCCTGACGGCGAGTGAGCGAAGGAACATGCGAGGTAACGATGCAACGACATGACCGAGTCGCGTCAGTATCGCACCACGGGGCACGAGTATGACGCGGACACAAGTAACGCGTATTTAACAGGAAAAAAAAGAATTGTTCAGTGGGTTGCCACACGCACGAACCGGCGCGCGTGTGCATGCGCGACGCAAGGGAGCGAAGCGCTGGGGTGGAAGCGTCGGCGAGGATGTCGACTGAACAGCGTCCCGTGCGGCAATACATGGATTCGCGCTCGCGCCCGATGAGCGAGCGCGCGTCGAGGACATAAAGTCATTGCGCTATCGAGAACCGCAGCATAGACCTTTCTCTGAAGCAGCGACGTTCGACGACGCACGCTCGGCGCACGGCCGTGCATAAAACGCAAGGCGAAAGCCGTGTCACGCACGCCGCTTGCTCATCGGGCAGGGGATTGCCGCGAGCCGGGATGGACGCAAGTGGCGCTGTTTCTCGCCGCATGCGCGTTCGGCGCTCACATATAATGGGCTGACGATAGGGCTACACAGATTGGCCACACGGCTTGCATCGCTCAGGGCGCTCATCGGCGACGGGCACGCATCGGCTCCAGCGTCATCAACTGCAACATCGATACATGCAAGGACTAACAACCGTGACCACGTCTTTCTCAAGTACGGTCGAACGCACAGGCGCGCAGTCCGGCGATCCGGTCGTCGCAGGTAACGACGGCGTGCTGGTGCTGGACGCGGCGCTGCGCTGCGTCTCGGCCGACGCCACCTTCGCCCATCTCTTCGAACTGGACGCCGCGGGCCTCGCTAATCGCGCGCTCGCCGACACGCCGCTGCCCAAGCCGCTCGCCGCCGCGCTCGGCGAAGCCGCCGACGCCGCGCTCGCCGGCAACGGCATCAGCCGCGCGCGGGTGACGTTCGATGACGATGCCGCCTCGCGCAGCTTCACCATTCTCGCGTTGCCATCGGCAGGAGCGGTGACGGTCGTGGTCTCGCCTTCGGCCGATGCGTCGCAGGACGTGGCGCCCGGCCGCATCGCGCACCTTCGGGCGGAGGCTGCGCTCTTCATGCGCGATCACGTGCTGTCCATCGTCTCGCATGACCTGCGCGGGCCGCTCAATGCCATTCACAGCTGGGGCTACGTGCTCGAACGCAAAGTCGACGCCAAAGATCCCGCCGCGCAACGCGCGCTGACGGGCATTCGCTCCGGCGTCGAGCAGCAGGTCAAGCTGATCGAGCAATCCGTCGATACCACCCGCGCTGAAACGCGTGCCGTCGCGCTCTCGCTGGCGCCGGTGGCCGTGCGACCGCTGCTCGACAAGAGCGTGACGCTCGCGCGTGCGAGCATTGCGCGCTCGCGTGGCATCAGCTTCGCGGTGGAATCGTCGTTGGCCGAAGAGCAGGTCGAAGGCGATGCCGAGCGTCTCACTCAAATGCTGTGGCTCATGCTCACGTTCGCCGCGGAAGCGAGCGCGCGCGATGCGAGCGTGCAGGTGTCGAGCGTCATGGAAGGCGGCATGTGGCGCACGGACGTGCGCTTCACGACATCGGCGCAGGCGCTGACCGATGCGTCATCCCCGCACGCGCTCGAAGCATTCGCGCGCAGGCAGGCGCTCGAACCGCGCGAGGCTGGTCGCATCGCGTGGGGGCTCGCGCTTTGCAAGCGCGTTGCCGAGGCGCACGGCGGCGGCTTCGAGCACGCGAATATCGTCGACGGCCAGGAGGCCGTGCTGTCGGTGCGTATCGCGGTCGCAGGAATGTAAGTTGACTTTCGATTACCTGTCGCCCATATACTGACACTTTCCATTTTCGAAGAGAGTTGCTTTGGCTCAGGTTGTCGCGCTGATCGGCGCATTGTTGTTGGTCGCTCTCAACGGCTTCTTCGTTGCGGCGGAATTCGGCCTCGTCAAACTGAGGGCGACGCGCGTCAAGGCCATCGCGCGGACCAACGGCTTGCCCGGCCGCCTGCTCGCCAAAGTGCACGGGCAGCTCGACGCCTATCTCTCCGCATGTCAGCTCGGTATCACGCTGGCATCGCTCGGGCTCGGCTGGATCGGCGAACCGGCATTCGCCGCGTTGCTGCATCCGCTGTTCGCGCTCGTCGGCGTGCATTCGGAGCAGGTGATCGAGTCCGTCTCGCTGTTCTTCGCGTTCTCCGTCATTTCGTTTCTTCATATCGTCGTCGGCGAACTCGCGCCCAAGTCGTGGGCCATTCGCCGCGCCGAACAGGTCGGCTTGTGGCTCGCCACGCCGCTCTACGGTTTCTACTGGCTCATGTACCCGTTCATCTGGGTGCTGAACACGAGCGCGAATCTCGTGCTGCGGCTTTTCGGCATGTCCGGCGAGCACGGTCACGACGCGCATTATTCGACCGACGAACTCAAGCTGATCCTGCGCGGCCGGCGTCATGGCGGCGCGTCGTCGTATAACGCGGACGAGTGGAACACCATCGCGCATTCGCTCGATTTCAGCCGCATGACGGTCTCCGATCTGATGCGGCCCGCGCACGAACTCGTCGGCCTGCGCAACGACTTGCCCGCCCGCGAGAATCTCGCGATCATTTCGCGGCATCGCTTCAGCCGCTATCCGCTGTATGCGGACGCTTCCGGCGAGCGCGTGATCGGCATGGTTCATCTGAAGGACTTGCTGCTGGATCGCGGGCTGGCGAGCCGCACGTTCAGCTTCAGCATCACGAAGGACGCGAGCAAGCTGGAGAAGCTCTCGCGCTATGCGCGGCCGGTGCAATACGTCGCGCCGAATCTGTCCGCGCTCGAACTCTTCCGGCGCTTTCGCAAGGGCGCGCCGCATCTCGCCATTGTCGGCAGGAAGGGCGCGAAGCCGATCGGCTTCATCACGCTCGATAACCTGCTCGGCGCGCTCGTCGGCCAGATTCACGATGAATTCCGCCAGGGCGACGCGGACTGGTCGCGCATGGACGACGGCACGCTGATGGGCAAGGGCTCGTTGCCGGTGGTGTCGCTGGAGCGCGCGCTCGGTATCGATATCGACGAAGGCCGCGCGGAGTCGGTCGGCGGGCTCGTCATCAACGCGCTGGGCGATCTGCCGTCGGAAGGGCAGCGCGTGGGCTTCGACCGCTTCGATATCGTCGTCAAGAAGATGAACGGGCCGAGAATCGTGCTCGTTCGCGTCTATCCCCGCGAAGAGGCGCTCGAAGGGGCCGAATAAAGCGTGGCCGCGAGCGGGCGCCCGCGGCCATTGCAACATCATCCTATCAACCGCCCGGAACGCCTTCCTCCACCAGCAACGCCACCGGCATCACGCCGAGCACGTCGCGCACGAACAACCGCTCGCCGTCGGCCTTCGGCGCGCTGGGACTGAGCCAGTCGAAGAGCGCGCGCAAATGCAGCGCTTCCGGGAGCACGATCGACGTATCGCCCCAGACCGAAGGCTCCACCAGCGGCACATCGCGCTTATCGCCGAGCAACCGCGCCGCATGCCGCGTCGCAACGACGATCGCATACGCGCTGCCCGCATGCCGCGCATAGGCGATCACATGCTTCGCGTGTTCGCCCTGCACGGTGAGCGGCACGTAGTCGCCCTGCGCGAACAGCGACTCGCAGTGCTTGCGCAGCGCCAGCGCGCGCCGCACCAGCCCGAGCTTCACGCGGCCGTCGCGCCAGTTTTCCATCTGCTCGGACGGCGGGCCTTTTTCGTCGATCTCTTCGAGCCACTTGCGGCGCAGCGCGTAATCCACCGGACGCCGATTGTCCGGATCGACGAGACTGAAATCCCACAGCTCGGTGCCCTGATACAGGTCCGGCACGCCCGGCGACGTGAGCCGCAAAAGCGTCTGCTGGAAGCTGTCGATGGCGCCGAGCGACCCGAGGCGCTCGACGAACTTCGATAGCTCCTGAAGAAAGCCGCTGCGGCGCTGCGGCGCGACGATATCGAACAGGAAGTCGCGGCACGCCTGCTCGTAGGCTTCGTCGGGCGCGAACCAGCTCGTGCGCAGCTTGCCTTCGCGCAATGCCTTCAGCTGCCATTGCGCGACGCGTTCGGCGAGTTCCTGCACGCCCGCTTCGTCGTCCGGCGAGAGCGTGAGCGGCCAGCAGCCGACGAGCGTCTGATACAGCATCGATTCGGCGGCGGGACCGGGCGCCCAGTCGTGGCTGTCGCTCGTTTCGTTGTGGCCGCCGTTCGGCCCGCGCCGCAACGGTGCGTTCAGCGTGGACCACGCCTTCTGCGTCGCGGCCCACTCGTCGGGAATCTCGCTCAATGCGGCGATGCGCGCGCGCACGTCCTCGCCGCGTTTGTGGTCGTGCGTCGCGGTGCAGAGCATCGCGTGCGGGAAGGAGGCAAGCCGCTCGCGATTGGCCTTGTGGAACTCTTCGAGCGACAGCGAAAACTCGCCCGGATCGGCGCCCACTTCGTTGCGAGAGATGAGGCGGCCGTAGCGATAGCACGCCGTATCCTCGACCGCCTTCGCCGCGACAGGCGAGGTGAGTTGCGAGAACAACGTCTGCGCCGCGCGCCGCTGCGACCCCGCGGATGCCTGCGGGTTCTGATTCGGGTTCTGGCCTTGCCCCGCGTGAACCTGCGTGTGATTGCGGTCGCGATTGCGTTCGGCTGCGCGATCCCGCTGACGGTCGTTCTTGTCGCCGCGCTCGTGCTGCGCGCCGTCGTCGGGCAGCTTGCCGCCGAGCCATTGCGCGACCTGATCGAGTATGACGTGATCCGCGCGCGCCAGCGACGCGCGGGCGGCTTCGAGCGCCTGCGAGAAGTAGCGCTCGTCCTCGGGACTGCGCACGCCGCCGACCGGATAGATGCGATACACCGGGAAATGCACGACGAGTTCCGCCACCACGCGGCGAATCGACGTGAACGTGTAATCGCGCGTGGTCTGCGCATCGCGTGCAATGCGATGCAGCGCCCGCGTGACGCGATCCAGTTCCGCCGACAGGTTCTCCGCGAGAATCTTGCGGCGCGCGATCAGCGCTTCGTCCGCGAATTCGCTGCTCTTGCCCGTGATCTCGGCCCACAGCGCGGCAAGCGGCTCCGCGCCCGCCGGATCATGCAGGAGCGCGCCGACGTCGTTCATGAAGTCGTAGCCGGTCGTGCCGTCCACCTGCCAGTCGCGGCGCAAGGGCTCGCCGCGCGCCAGAATCTTTTCGACGACGAAATACGTGTGGCCATTGCCGTTGCGCAACGCTTCGGGCCGCTCCGCCGACAGTTCCTCGAGCCGCGCGCGCAGGCGTTGGCAATACTCGCGCGGTTCCGCGAGACCATCGACGTGATCGATCCGAACGCCGTCGATCAGCCCTTCGGTGAAGAGCCGGAAAATCAGCGCATGCGATGCCTCGAACACTTCCGGCCGCTCCACGCGCACGCCGCCGAGCGTGCTCACGTCGAAGAAGCGCCGCCAGTTCACTTCGTCCGCTGCCGTACGCCACCATGCGAGCCGGTAGTGCTGGCGCTCCAGCAGCCGATGCAGACGCTCGCGGCCCGCCGGCGTTTGCGGCGAATGCGCGGCGAGCACCGCTTCGATCGCGGCCCGGCCGCCTTCCGTGTTCGCGATGGTCACGAGCGCCGTGCGCGCCTCGGCGGCGCGCGGCTGATCGACGGGCTGCGTCGTCAGGCCGGCGAAGCGTTGCGCAAGCTCGGGCGCTTCCTGAAGCACGGCGGGGTAATCCACCGGACACACCGGAAACACATGCGAGTAATACTCGATGACGAAGCGGCCTTCGTCCTGACGATACGCGAGCTTGATCTTGCCGCCTTGCAGCTCTTCGCCGTAGGCCGCGCCCAGAAAAGGCGCGAGCACCTTGCCGCGCAACGCGGGATCGGGCGAGTGCCAGTCGACGTCGAAGAAGCGCGCATGCGCCGCGTGGCGTCCCCATTCGAGGATGTCCTGCCACCACGCGTTCTCCGACCCGCCGACGCCCATGTGGTTCGGCACGACGTCGACGATCAAGCCCATGTCATGCGCGCGCAGTTTTTCGACGAAGCGGCGCAAGCCTTCCTCGCCGCCGAGCTCGGGGTTGACCTTCGTGTAGTCGACGGTGTCGTAGCCGTGCGTGGAACCGGAGGTCGCGGTCGTGATCGGCGACGCATACGCGTGGCTCACCCCGAGCGACGCGAAGTAGTCCACTTGCGCGGCGGCGTCGTCGAAGGTGAAGTCCTTGTGAAGCTGAAGCCTTAGCGTGGAGCGCGGTACGGTCATGGTGTTTCGGATTTGGGTGTGTCTGAGTTGTCAGGGCGCACGGCGCGCTTGCGGGCTGAATCGACGGCGAGCAGACGGTCGCGGAACGCATCGTCGTTCATCATCTCGTCCACCGGCAGCGCGAGACGCCGCCTCCAGTTCGGATGCTCGTCGATGGAACCGGGCAGATTCGGCTGCTCCACGAGTCCGAGCAGGTCTTCGAGCGGATACGTGACGAGCGGCGCGGGCGTCATGCCGACGAAGGCCAACGCTTCGTCCACCGGCGCATTGTCGACGGAAGGCGGCGGCACGTCTTTCGGCGCGATGCCGGCTTCCTGAAACGCCTGCCACAAATGCCCGCGATCGACGCCGCGCTCTTCCATCGCCGCCTCGACCGGATCGCGGCCATCGGCGCGCGCCATCGTCTGGCCGATCTTCGAGCGCCATTCGATGTCTTCGCCGCGCCACCATCCGTTGACGGTCGGCAGGTCGTGCGTCGTCGTCGTTGCCGTCACGCCATCGCTCCACTCGCCCGGCGGCTTGAATCCTTCGCCATCCTGAGCACGTTCGAACCAGAGTACCCGTATGCCTAGCAAACCCTGCTCCTGCAAGCGCTCGCTGAAGCCCGGCGGCACGGTGCCGAGGTCTTCGCCGACCACGATCGCGCGATGCCGCCACGATTCCAGCGCGATCAGCCGCAACAGGTCTTCGAACGGATAACGCAGATACGCGCCGTCTTTCGCGCTTTCGCCTTCGGGCACGAGCCAAAGGCGGCGCAGCCCGAGAATATGGTCGATGCGGATGCCGCCCGCGTGCGCGAACGCGGCGCGCAGCATGTCGATGAACGCGGCGAAGCCCTGCATGCGCATGGCGCGCGGCGAGAACGTCGTGAGTCCCCACGACTGCCCGGCCTGATTGAAGAGATCGGGCGGCGCGCCGACGGACACGCCGGTCAGCATGTCGTCGCGATACGACCACGCGTGACTGCCCGCGCTATCGCAGCCGACCGCGAGATCCGCCACGAGACCGACCGCCATGCCGGCATCGCGCGCGGCGTGCTGGGCGTGCGCGAGTCCCTTGGCCGCGAGCCATTGCGTGAAAAGATAGAAGTCCACTTCGCGCCGATGCGCCTCGGCGAACGCGGTCACCGCTTCGCTGCGCGGGTCGCGCAGTTCCTCGGGCCAGTTGCGCCAGTGGCCTTCGCCGTTCTGCGCGATCTGTTCGGCTTGCAGCGCCTCGAAGCGCGCATGGTCCAAGAGCGCGCGGCCGCCTTTCTCGACGAACGATGCGAAGTCCTTCGCGAAGGGCGAGCCGTCGTCTTGCGAGAAGCCGTCGAAGAGGGCGCGCAGCACGGCCACGCGCGCCTTCATCAAACGCGGCCAGTCGATCAGCGGCAGTCCTTCGAGCGCGGTGAGTTCATCGGCGACGCCGGACTTTTCGATCGCGGCGCGCGCAGCCGGCGCGCCCAGGACGGCGGCCGGATCGATATGCGCGATGTTGACGAAGAGCCGCGACGACGGCGAGTACGGGCTGCACTTGTTCGGCTCGGCGGTGAACATGGCGTGCATCGGGCTGATGGCGAGCGCGTGGCTGCCTTGCTTCGCCGCCTGCGTCGCGAGCGATGCGAGCGCGGTGAAGTCGCCCACGCCGCCGTCGCCGTTGCGGCGCAAGCCATACACCTGCGCGGCGATGCCCCAGAGCGGCGGCGCGACTTCAGCGTCGCCGGCGTCGTCATGCAACGCGCGCCATGCGTCATCGACCGTATAGCAGCGCGTCGGCGCGACGGCGAGCGTCGTGCGATGGTCGTTAATGACGAGCGTGTGATAGCCCGGCTCGGCAATCGGCGCGAGCAGCGCGGTCTCGCCTTTGGGCGACGTGAAGCGCCCGTCGATGATCTCGCCGTTCTCCAGCTCGACGCGATAGCGCGCGCCCGATTTCGCCGCCGCCGCCGGCAGCGCGATGCCGCGATCCACTTCCGCCGTGATGAGCGGCGGCAGCTTGCGGCCGCTCATTTCGGCATCGACGGCGGCCATGCTTTGCTTGATCTGCGCGGCGTTGCCGCACGGCAGGCCGAGCTTTTCGAGCAGGATGCGCAGCGTGTTTTCCGGCACGCGCTGCGTCTTCTTGTGCGCGTCCTGCCACTCGACTTCGAAACCCGCGCGCTCGGCGAGGGTTTCGATCGACGAGCGCGGGCGCTCACTTTTGCCTTGATTCGCGGCGCTCACGAGCGTTGTCCTTCAGTCGGTTCGAAGCGGCGCGCGTCGTGCGCGGTCGCGTATTCGTTCACTTCGCCGGTCAGCCACGCGACGAACGTGCGGCCGCCCAGTTCGCCTTCTGCCGTGCGATCCTGCGCGCGCGGCGGCGTCTCGAAGATCACCTTGCCTTGGGGTGCATCGGAAGGTGCATCGGAAAGCGCGACGGGCGCATCGGCCAGATTCAGCGCGATGGTGAGCGTCTCGCCGTCGCCGAGCTTCCAGCGCGCGACGAGCGCCTTCTCGCCGAGCACGTTCGCGCCGAGCGCCTTCGCGCCCTTCAGACGCGGCGTGATGAGCTTCGCGCGCACCGTCAGCCCCGAGCGATAGAAATGCAGCCATTCGAGGCGATCCAGTTCGTCTTCCTTGTTCGCGATGTTCGGCGAGGACATCTCGAAGGTGCGCTTGTCGTTCGGATCGGGAATCTGCGCGCGGCGCTTTTCATCCGTGAACGCGGAGAACTTCGCGAATTCCTTGCGACGCCCTTCGCGCACGGCGTCGGCCAGTTCATCGTGATAGTCGGTGAAGAACAGGAACGGCTGCTTCGAGCCGTATTGTTCTTCCATGAAAAGCATCGGAATCTGCGGCGAAAGCAGCAAAAGCCCGGTGGCCGCATAGAGCGATTCGTCGTCGGTCAGCGCGCGCAGGCGATCGCCCATCGCGCGGTTGCCGACCTGATCATGATTCTGCAGAAACATGACAAAGGCCGTGGGCGGCAAGTGACCGCTCGGCTCGCCGCGCGGCGCGCCGTCGTGAATCGGCGACGGATCGCCCTGATACACGAAGCCTTCGGACAGCACGCGGGCGAGCTTCTGAATGGGCTCTTCCGCATACGCGCCGTAGTAGCTCTCGTTTTCGCCCGTGAGCAGCACGTGCAGCGTGTTGTGCGCGTCGTCGCTCCACTGCGCGTTGAAGTGGTTTTCGAGCAGGCTCGCCGTGTTGTGCTCGTTCTCAAGCACCAGATGCACGTGACGTCCCGCTTCCACGGAACTGCGCACGCGGTCCGCGAGTTCGCGCAGCCATTCGTCGTCGTTGATCGCATGCACCGCGTCGAGGCGCAGTCCATCGAAACGGTACTCGTTGAGCCAGTACAGTGCGTTGTCGAAGAAGAAGTCGCGCACTTGCGGACGTTCGAAGTCGATGGCCGGGCCCCACGGCGTGTTCACGCCTTCGCGGAAGAAGGTCTTCGCGTAGGCGTGCAGATAGTTGCCGTCCGGGCCGAAGTGGTTATAGACGACATCGAGAAAGACCATTAGCCCCAAGCCGTGCGCGGTGTCGATCAGTTGCTTGAGTTCTTCCGGACGGCCATACGCGGAATCGGGCGCATACGGCAGCACGCCGTCATAGCCCCAGTTCCGCGTGCCGGAGAAGTCGTTGAGCGGCATCAGTTCGATGGCCGTGACGCCGAGTTGCGCGAGTTCCGGCAGACGCGCGGTGACGCCCGCGTAGCCGCCCATCGCGCCGACGTGCAGCTCGTAGAGCACGGTCTCTTCCCACGGCCGGCCATGCCAGTTCGTATTCGTCCAGCGATAGGCGCGCGGATCGACCACTTCGCTCGGACCGTGCACGTCTTGCGGTTGAAAGCGCGATGCCGGATCGGGTACGGCGAGGTCCGCATCAAGACGATAGCGATACAGCGTGCCCGCGCCGCCATCGGCTTCGGCTTCGAACCATCCGTCGCCGGCCGGCTGCATGTCGACGAGGTCGGGCGTCGTGTTGCCGGGGCGTTGAATCTCCACTTGAACGTGGTCGCGGGAAGGCGCCCAGAAGCGAAAGCGCGTGCGCGGATTGTCGCCCGCCGCGCCGGTGAGATGCGCGCCGAAAGGAAGGCAATGCGCGTGGTGATGCTGATGAGGATCGATCGGACGTTCGGACATGATTGAGTGCCAGGTTTGCTTGTCGCATTGCCTACGGTGGAGCGTGCCGCGCGAGCCTCGACGTCGTGCGTCCGACGTGGCGCTACTGCGTCGAATCGGTCTCGTGTGGCCGGTTCGACGGCAACGTGCCGGGGTCCGGCGGCAGCGCGGTCAGAAGTCGCGGGCCCTGATGCGCGCCCGCCATCCAGACAGCCTGCCAGTCCGCTTGGCCCGACGGCTGCGCCAGCAGCACGACGATGCTATGCGCTTCCAGCTGCAGTTCGCTGCCCACGAGCGGCCGTTCGACGGCGTCAGGTTCCGCGCTGTCTAGCAGCACGTTCCATTCCAAGTGCGGGGCGGGCGGCGCGACCGCGAGCGGGCTCGCGGAGCCGTTGATCATGATGAGGATGACGTCGATTTCGCTGTGGATGCCGGGTCCCGCGCGACGCAAAGTCAACGCGCGGCCTTCGGGGTCCTGCCACGCTTCGATGGCGAGCGCGTTGCCGCGTTCGTCGAACCAGCTGACGTCGTAGAGGCCGGGCAGCACTTCGCGGTCGCCGTAGAGAAAGCGCGTTTCGCGCAGCACCGGGTATTTTTTGCGCAGCGCGATCACGCGCGCGACGAACTCCGTCATCTCCACGCCGCGCGGGCTTTGCGCCGCGTCCCAGTCCATCCACGACAACTCGTTGTCCTGACAGTACGCGTTGTTGTTGCCGCGCTGCGTGCGCAGGAATTCGTCGCCGCCGAGGATCATCGGCGTGCCGAGCGAGAGCAGCGTCGTCGCGATCATCGAACGCGCGAGACGCGCGCGGATGTCGAGGATCTTCGGGTCGTCGGTCGGGCCTTCCACACCCCAGTTCGCGCTGCAATTCTCGTTGTGGCCGTCGTTGTTGCCTTCCTGATTCGCTTCGTTGTGCTTGTGCGTGTAGGCGGTGACGTCGGCGAGCGTGAAGCCGTCGTGCGACGCTACGAAGTTCACCGACGCCCACGGCTTGCGAAAGCGCCGGTTGAAGAGTTCGGCCGAGCCCGTGAGACGCGCGGCGAGATCGGGCCGCATGCCGGCGTCGCCGCGCCAGAAGCGCCGCACGCCGTCGCGGAACTTGTCGTTCCATTCCGCGAAGCCCGGCGGATGATTGCCGACCTGATAGCCGTCGGGCCCGATATCCCACGGCTCCGAGATGAGCTTGCGCGTGGAGAGGATCGGGTCTTGGCGGATGGCGTCGAAGAAGCCCGAGCCCGGATCGAAGCCATGACCTTCGCGCCCGAGCGTGACACCGAGATCGAAACGAAAGCCGTCGATGTTAAACGCCGTGCACCAGTAGCGCAGCGAATCCATCACCATTTGCAGCACGCGCGGATGCGAGAGATTCACCGTGTTGCCGCAGCCGGTCTCGTTGATGTAATGCCGTTCGTCGCCGGGAATCAGACGATAGTAGCTGGCGTTGTCGAGCCCGCGCCACGACAGCGTCGGCCCGAGTTCGCTGCCTTCGCAGGTGTGGTTGTAGACGACATCGAGTATCACTTCGATGCCTGCCGCATGCAGTTGCCGCACGGCGATGCGCATTTCATTGAGCCGATGCGTGGACAGATACGTGGGCTCGGGCGCGAAGAACGCCGCGGTGTTATAGCCCCAGTAATTGCGCAGGCCGCGCTCGATGAGGAAGCGGTCGTTGAGAAACGCGTGCACCGGCAGGAACTCGACGGCGGTGATGCCGAGCTTCTGCAAGTGCTCGATGAACCACGGCGAGGAGAGCGCCGCGAACGTGCCGCGTTCGTGCTGACGAATATCGTTGCGCAGCATGGATGCGCCGCGCACGTGCGTTTCGTAGATAATGGTTTCGCCCCAGGGCGTATCGGGGCGGACGTCGCGGGACCAGTCGAAGGCGTCGTCGGTGACGATGCACTTGGGCATCGCGGGCGCGGAATCGCGGCGGTCCATCGACATGTCGAGCCGGTTCGAATGTACGCGATAACCGAAGAGCGCATCGGACCATCGCCATGGGCCGACGAGCTTCTTTGCGTACGGATCGAGCAGCAGCTTGTGCGGATTGAAGCGATGCCCGTGCTGTGGCTGATACGGCCCGTGCGCGCGAAAGCCGTACACGGTGCCGGGATGCGCGCCCGGCAGATAGCCGTGCCAGATCTCGTCGGTGCATTCGGGCAGGTCGAAGCGCATCAGCTCCTTGCGGCCGGTGCTGTCGAAGAGACACACCTCGATGCGGTGCGCGTTCGACGAGAACACGGCGAAGTTGACGCCCAAACCGTCCCAGTTGGCTCCGAGCGGGTACGGAGCGCCCGGGAGCAACTTTTCGGGGAGTGCGTTCGGCATAATTGGTTTTTTTGAGCTTCGCTCAGGGGTGCTTGGTTTTTGCGGGTTTCTGCGGTTCTTTTGTCGGCCTAGCGTCGTTGGCCCTTTTCCGGGCTTGTCGGCTCCTTGTTTCGGGGAACTTGTTTTCTTGTCGGTCTATTTGCGTTGCCCCTCCCCGGGGCGGGGGTCACTTTCTTTGCTGCTGCAAAGAAAGTAACCAAAGAAAGCAGCTTTTTTTAGCCCGAAGCAGTAACAGTGTGGTCACTCCGCAGCAAGTCATTGGCCCTCAGTTTGAATCAACCCTGAATCACCCTCCACGCCCGCTGACCACCACGTCCTCCGAGCCCCTTGGCTCGTCAAAACCTTCGGGAACATCGGTCGTATGATGCCTGTCAGTAGCGCGGTTGAAGTTGGATCACGTTTCACGCTCGCTGAACACCACGTCCTCCGAGCCCCTTGTATCGTCAAAACCTTCGGGAACATCGCTCATGTCATTCTTCCCACGTTGCCCGAGCCAATCGAAACGCGCGACGTAGTTCAACACAGGCACTCCCGTTCTTGCATGCGACACGCGCAAACACGCGTCGGTGTTATCGAGCCAAGGGGCTCGGAGGACGTGGTGCTCAGCGGGCGCGGGGGGTGATTCAAGGTTTTTTCCAACTGAGTGCCACGGTCTCTCTGCGAAGTGACTACCTTTTCAGTGCTGCGGGCCCAGAAAAAAGCTGCTTTCTTTGGTTACTTTCTTTGCATGGGACCAGAGTACGGCGCTAAAGCGCCTACTCTGGTCGACAGCCAAGAAAGTGACCCCCGCCCCGGGGAGGGGCAACGCCAATAGACCGACGCGAAAACAAGTTCCCCGAAAACAAGGCGCCGCAAACAAACACCGTCTAATCAGCCCGCAAAACGATAGCAGCCAAAGGAGGCAACGTCAGTGCAGCAGACTGCTGCTTCCCATGACTAGGATGGTCATCGGCATGAATAACGCCGCCATTCCCCATATTGGACCCGCCATAAATGGCGGCATCAGAATTGAGGATCTCACTCCAGCGCCCGCCGCGCGGCAACCCCACGCGATACCCATGCCGCGGCACCGGCGTCATGTTGCAGATGACCACGAGTTCGCGCCCCTCGGCATCCGTGCGCCGAAACGCAAAGACGCTATTGCCATTGTCATCGCCGACAATCCACTCGAAGCCGCGCGGATCGCTATCCAGCTTGTGCAGCGCAGGCTCATGCGCATAGAGCATGTTCAGATCGCGCACGAGTTTCTGTAGCCCGCCGTGCATCGCGTCATCGAGCAAATGCCAGTGCGGCGACTGATCATGATTGAACTCCGCGACCTGGCCGAACTCGCCGCCCATGAAGAGCAGCTTCTTGCCCGGATGCGTCCACATGAAGCTCAAATACGCGCGCAGATTCGCGAACTTCTGCCAGCGGTCGCCCGGCATCTTGCCGATGAGCGATCCCTTGCCATGCACCACTTCATCGTGCGATAGCGGCAGCACGAAGCGCTCGGAATACGCGTACACCATGCCGAACGTGAACAGGTGATGGTGATACTGCCGGTACACCGGATCTTCCTGCATGTAGTGCAGCGTGTCGTGCATCCAGCCCATGTTCCACTTGAAGTCGAAACCGAGTCCGCCGCTATCGACGCTCGCCGTCACGCCCGGCCACGCCGTCGATTCTTCCGCAATCGTGATCGCGCCCGGAATGTGCCGCACTTCCTGATTCAACCGCTTCAGAAACGCAATCGATTCGAGATTCTCGCGGCCGCCATAAATGTTCGGCACCCACTCGCCCGCCTTGCGCGAATAGTCGCGATACAGCATCGATGCAACCGCATCGACACGCAGTCCATCGACGTGATAACGCTTCAGCCACGCGAGCCCCGACGCGATCAGGAACGCGCTCACCTCGTTGCGGCCGAGGTTGTAGATCATCGTGTTCCAGTCCTGGTGATACCCCTCGCGCGGATCGGCATGCTCGTAAAGCGGCGTGCCGTCGAAGTGCACGAGGCCGTGGGCATCGTTCGGAAAATGCGCCGGCACCCAGTCGATGATCACGCCGAGCCCTGCCTCATGCGCGCGATTCACGAACTCCGCGAACTGCTCCGGCGTGCCGAAGCGCGCGGACGGCGCGAACTGGCCGAGCGGCTGATAACCCCACGATCCGCCGAACGGATGCTCCGCGACCGGCATGAACTCGATATGCGTGAAGCCCATGCCCTTCGCGTACGGAATGAGGCGCTCGGCGAGCTCGTGCCAGTTCATGCCGCGATTGCCCTCTTCAGGCACGCGCAGCCACGATTCCGCATGCGCTTCGTAAATCGCGATCGGCGCCTGTGGCGTCTGCTTGCCGGCGCGCGAGTTCATCCATTCGGCGTCGGTCCATGCGTAATGGTCGATGGCGTCCGCATCCGCCACCACCGATGCGGTCGAAGGCGGCTTCTCGCTTTGCATCGCGCACGGATCGGCCTTCAGCGGCAGCGTGTAGCCTTCGCGCGCGACGATCTCGTACTTGTAGCGCGTGCCCGCGCCGATGCCCGGAATGAACAGCTCCCACACGCCCGCGTTATGACGCAGACGCATCGGATGGCGTCGTCCGTCCCACGTATTGAAGTCGCCGACCACCGACACGCGCCGGGCATTCGGCGCCCACACCGCGAAGCGCACGCCCGCCACGCCGCCATGCGTGATCGGCCGCGAGCCGAGACATTCGAGCACCGCATACGGATCGGCTTGCGACAGGCGATGCAGCCATTCATCGGAGAGCACGGGGCCGAACGAATACGGATCGTGTGTCTCCTGCGGCGTGCCGTGCCAGTCGATCAGAAGCCGGTAAGCCGTGGGCCTGTCGATGAATCCCGCGAAGAGACCTGCATCGTGAATGCGCGTGAGCGTCCCGAGCGGCTCGCCGCTGCCCGCATCGAGCACGCTCACGCCGGCCGCGTTCGGCAGAAACACGCGCACGACATAGCCGTGCTCGGTCTGATGCAGGCCGAGCATCGAGAACGGATCGGGATGCCGCGCCTCGACGAGCGCATCGATGTCGAGCGGATTCAGGCCGTGGGCCGGATTCCTCGTATCCGCTCCCGGATCACTACGGTTATTCATGGTGAGTTCCATCCGGATTGTCCTTGGTTACATCGAACACGGGCCGCGTGCCGGGCGCGGGCGGCTCGCCCGTGTCGCCGAGCAGGCGGCTCGCGAGCGACGCGAGGCCCCGCAGCGGAAGACCGATCCACGTCGGCCGGTTCGCCGCTTCATAGCGGATTTCGTAAGCGGCCTTCTCGATCAGGAAGAGATCGAGCAGCGCAGGCAACACGCTCTCGCCCGCAATCGGTTCGGGCGACGACGCAATCGCTTCGCGGTATTGCCGCATGAAGCTCTCTTCCGCGACGGCGCGCATGCGCTCGAACAGCGCGCGCTTGCGGTCGGCCGTTTGCGCCGGCGCGGCTTCGGTGGTCGGCTGCGCGGCGGCGCTCGCATACGACAGCGAACGCAAGAGACCGGCCACGTCGCGCAGCGGGCTCGTCTTCTTGCGACGCTCTTCGAGCGTGCGCGCGGGCTCGCCTTCGAAGTCGATCAGATAGGCGTCGCCCTGCGCCATCAACACCTGACCGAGGTGGAAGTCGCCGTGGATGCGAATGCACAGCGCATCGGCGTCGGACGTCACGAGCTGCTTCACCGCTTCGATGAGCTTCTCGCGGCGGTCGAGCAGGCTTTGCGCGAGGAAGCGGTCGTGCTCGTTGAAGCCGCCAATCTTCTGCGCGAGGATGTCCAGCGCGCTCGTCAGCAGTTGCAGCGTGCCGTCGATCCAGCCTTGCACGTCTTCGGCCGTCGCGCGACGCGGCGAGAACGCTTCGTCGTCGGTCGGCGTGGCGAGCGCGACGTGCAACTCACCCAGCCGCTTGCCGATGATCCCGATGATGTTGCCGTAGCCTTCGAAGCCGTTCAATTGGGCGCTGTGATCCGGCTTGCTCTCCTCGGTATCGACCGTGACGGCAAGCTCATCCACCACGCGGCGCAGATAGTCGAGCGCGTAGTTCCACGCATCGCCCTGGTTGTCGACGAAGCCTTGCAGAATCACGAGCGTATGCGGCACGCCTTGCGGATCGACACGCACCACTTCGCCATACAGCGGGCCGGTGTTCGCATAACCGAGCTTTGTCAGATAGCGGCTCATCTCCGCTTCCGGATGAATGCCGCCGACCACGCGCCGCACGAGTTTCAGCACGATCTTGTCGCCGATTACGAGCGAACTGTTGCTCTGTTCCGCCGCGAGCCAGCGAATTTCGGGCGGCGACGCGGGATTCATGTCGAGCGTAGCGAAGCGTTCAGTCGGCAAGAAACGGATCTCGCTCTTCTGCACGGTCGGCACCACGGCGCGCTGCGCGAGCTTCTGCAAGATGCCGTAGGTGAATTGCGGCACCGCGAACGCATCCGTGATATGCCCGATCGTGCGGCCGCGCCGCACGCGCGCGAGCGCAAGCTGCATGTAGAGCGGCGACGTGGTTTCCGTGCCCCACGCGATGGAAAGCGGCAGCACGTAGCGTTCGGTGTGATCGCCGACGTCGGCTTCGATCTCGGTGAACGCGAAGCCCGCGCCTTCGATTGTCGTAAGCGCGGCGAGGCGCACCGCATGCAGCTTCTGATCTTTCGATGCAAACCAGCGGCGCTTGCTGAGATAGCTCGGCAGCACTTCCGATTCGAGCAGACGCACGTTCTCGGGCGTCGGTCCTGTTTGCCCTGCGCGAATCACCATGGTGACGAACTCCGGTAACTGCTCCGACGGTGCCTGCGACCATGCGGGGCGCATGTTGCCGGGGCAAAGCTGGAACCACAAGAAGCCGTAAGGCGGGAAGGTCAGCAGATAGGTCAGCTGACCGATGGCGGGGAAGGGCTGATCCGCCGTCATTTCGAGCGGCACGGAGCCCGCGAATTCCGACAGATCGAGTTCCACCGCTTGCGGCGCGCGCGAAAGATTCGCGACGCAGAGAATAGGCGGCTCGCCCTTCAGTTCACGCAGATACGCGAGAATCTTGCGATTGCTCGGCTTCAGGAAGCGAATGGTGCCGCGTCCGAACGCATGCTTCGAGCGGCGCACCGCGAGCATCTTGCGCGTCCAGTTCAGGAGCGAATGCGGGTCGCGGCTTTGCGCTTCGACGTTGATCGCGTCGTAGCCGTACAGCGAGCCCATCACCGGCGGCAGCACGAGTTGTTCGGGATCGGCGCGCGAGAAGCCGCCGTTGCGATCGGACGACCATTGCATCGGCGTGCGAACGCCGTCGCGGTCGCCCAAGTGAATGTTGTCGCCCATGCCGAGCTCGTCGCCGTAATAGATGACGGGCGTGCCCGGCATCGAAAAGAGCAGCGAATTGATGAGCTCGATGCGGCGGCGGTCGCGTTCCATCAGCGGCGCGAGACGCCGGCGAATGCCGAGGTTCAGGCGCGCGCGGCGGTCGCTCGCGTACGTGTTCCACAAGTAGTCGCGCTCGGAGTCCGTGACCATTTCGAGCGTGAGTTCGTCGTGGTTGCGCAGGAAGATCGCCCACTGGTTCGTTTCGGCGAGGTCCGGCGTCTGCCGCATGATGTCGGTGATCGGGAAGCGGTCTTCGCTCGCGATCGACATGTAGATGCGCGGCATCAGCGGGAAGTGAAACGCCATGTGGCATTCGTCTTCGTCGCCGAAGTACTCCTTCACGTCTTCCGGCCACTGGTTCGCTTCGGCCAGCAGCATGCGGTTCGGATACTCGGCGTCGATGGTCGCGCGAATCTGCTTCAGGATAGCGTGCGTCTCGGGCAGATTCTCGTTGTTGGTGCCTTCGCGCTCGACGAGATACGGCACCGCGTCCAGCCGCAGACCGTCGATGCCCATGTCGAGCCAGAAGCGCATGATTTGCAGCACTTCCTTCATCACGGCCGGATTGTCGAAGTTGAGGTCCGGCTGGTGCGAATAGAAGCGGTGCCAGTAGTACTGACCCGCGACGGGATCATGCGTCCAGTTCGAAGGCTCGCTGTCGATGAAGATGATGCGCGTCTCTTCGTACTTCTTGTCGGTATCGGACCACACGTAGTAGTTCCGGTGATTCGATCCCGGCTTCGCGCGGCGCGCGCGCTGAAACCACGGATGCTGGTCCGACGTGTGATTGATGACCAGTTCCGTGATGACGCGAATGCCGCGCGCGTGCGCTTCCTGAATGAAGCGTTTGACATCGGCGATGGTGCCGTAATCCGGATGCACGTTGCGATAATCGGCGATGTCGTAACCGTCGTCACGGCGCGGCGAGGGATAGAACGGCAGCAGCCAGATGGCGTCGACGCCCAGCTCCGCGATGTAATCCAGCTTCGCGAGCAAGCCCGGGAAGTCGCCGATGCCGTCGTTGTTCGCATCGAAAAACGACTTGATGTGCACCTGATAGATGATCGCGTCCTTGTACCACAGCGGATCGTCGCTGAGAGTCGACGACTTCTTGCTGCGCTTCACCCTTGTATCCACGGTTTGCTCCAGTGCTCTTGTAGGCGAATCTCTGCCCTGTTATCGGTTCGCTGTCGTCGCTGACGTTGGCTGCTCGTTCGTACCGTGTCGCAATTAACGTTCTCCGTCGGGCGAAGGCTTCGGCAGGCCCCACGTCGGCGAGATGCGCCAGATCGCGAAGGGCAGCGAATGCGGGTTGAGCCGCACATGCTGACGCCGGCCGCGCCACTCGAAACGCTCGCCCGTCATCTGATCCTCGACCGCGATGGCGTCCCATTCCTTCACGCCCCAGCGCTCCAGCGTCTGCCACGGCAGTTCGATATCCGCGCCTTGCTCGTTGAACGGATCGAGATTGATCGCGACGAGCACCACGTTATCGCGCGATGCGTTGGCTTTCTCAAAGAACAGGATGTGATCGTTATGCGCGGGCAGGAAGTTCACGCCGAGATGCGTCTGCAACGCGGGATTCGCGCGTCGAATGCGATTGAGCGCCGTCACTTCGCCGACGATATTGCCGGGCCGGTTCCAGTCCCACGCCTTCAACTGATACTTCTCGGAATCCAGATACTCCTCGCTATTCGGCAGCGCGGCGGACTCGCACAATTCGAAGCCGCTGTACACGCCCCACAGCCCGGAAAGCGTCGCGGCGAGCGCGGCGCGAATCACGAAGCCGGGACGCCCCGAGCTTTGCAGGAAGCGCGGGTTGATGTCCGGCGTATTGACGAAGAAGTTCGGCCGGAAGTAATCCTTCGCGTCCGTCTGCGTCAGGTCGTGCATGTATTCGAGGAAATCGCGCTTGGTCTCGCGCCACGTGAAGTACGTGTACGACTGCGAAAAGCCCAGCTTCGCGAGCCGGTTCATCACGCGCGGCCGCGTGAACGCTTCGGCGAGGAAGATCACATCGGGATGACGCGCGCGCACGTCGCCGATGACCCATTCCCAGAACGGGAACGGCTTCGTATGCGGATTATCGACGCGGAAGATACGCACGCCCGCCGCGATCCAGTGCAGGAACACGTCGCGCAAGGCGATCCACAAATCGGGCTTCGCGTCCTGCGCGTAGAAGTCCGGATTCACGATGTCCTGATACTTCTTCGGCGGGTTCTCGGCATAACGCAGCGTGCCGTCGGGCCGCCACGCGAACCATGTCGGATGCTCCTTCAGCCACGGGTGATCCGGCGAGCACTGCACCGCGAAGTCGAGCGCAATCTCAAGCCCGTGCTCATGCGCGGCTTCGAGCATGCGCTTGAAGTCGTCGAAGTTGCCGAGCTCCGGATGCACCGCATCATGGCCGCCTTCCTTCGCGCCGATCGCGTACGGGCTGCCCACGTCGCCCGGCTCGGCCGTCAGCGAATTGTTCTTGCCCTTGCGGTTCGCCATGCCGATAGGATGGATCGGCGGGAAATACAGCACGTCGAAGCCCATCTCGCGAATGCGCGGCATCTTGCCGATCACGTCGATGAACGTGCCGTGACGGTTCTCGTCGTCGCTCATCGAGCGCGGGAAGATCTCGTACCAGCTCGCGAAGCGCGCCGCCGCGCGTTCGGAGTCGATGCGATACACGACCGGATCGCGCGACAGGAATGGCCGGTGCCGCGCCGCCGCGACCGCCTTCGCCGTCGCGGCCGACAGCACGAGTTCGAGCTTGCGCTCGGACTCGGCCTTCGTGAACTCCTTGACGATGGCTTCGAGCGGCGCGCTGTCGGAGCCCTCGACGGTCTTCACTTCCGCGAGGATCAGCGCGAACAGGTGCTTGGCTTCTTCGAGTTCAAGCTCGACCGTTTGCCCGGCCTTCAGCTTCTTCTGCATGTGATCGACGAGCGACGCGAAGTCGTCGCGCCACGCCATCACCACGAATTCGTGACGCCCCACGCGTTCGAGCGGAATGCGCGCCGTCCACAAGTCGTTGCCGAGCGGAAGCACGAGCGACATCGGCGTTTCGTGCCACTCGGTTTCGTCGGCGGCGCGCCATTGCACCGCTGCGGCGATCTTGTCGTGGCCTTCCGCGAAGATCGCGGCCTGGATCTCGACTGCCTCGCCGACGATGCGCTTGGCCGGAAAGCGCCCGTGATCCACCGAAGGCGTGACGCTTTCGATCGACACGCGCGGCGCGGCGATCGCTTCGTTCACGGACTTCTTGTCGGCGGTCTTCGCGCCGCGCTTCACTTGCGGCTGCGCGAGCAGAATGAACGGCTCGGCTTCCGCGCGGAAGAGGCGCACTTCGCCGGCCTTCAGCGACAACGCCGCGAGGCGCTCCGCCGGGGCGTTCGCGTCGCCGAGCGGCGCGAAGCGCGTGTAGTTGCCGGGCACGCCTTCCAGCAGATGCCGCGTGTCCACCTGCACCGGCGCGACGAGATCGGGATTGACGAGCACGAGCACCGCAGAATCGCTGTCGCGCAAGTCGCCGCCGGCGGCGCGGATCAGCGCGGCGTAGGGCGTGCCCGCGCCTGTCAGCGAGCGCAGTTCGCCGACATCGGAAAGCGTCGCGGTATCGCGCTGCAATCCGTTCGCGCGCTTGATCTGCTCGCACAGGTCGATGCGCGCCTCGCTCTTTGCGCGCTGATACTCGGCTGCGACGCCGTACTGCTGCGACATCGGCAAGCCGACGCCGAATTCGAAGCCCATCGGCACGAGGATGCCCGTGCCGAGCGCGGTGGCCGTATAGAGCGCGCGGCAATACGCGCGTTCGACGAGCGCGGTATCGCTCGTATCGCTCAGGTCCGCGATCAGGCGCTTGCCGAACGGCTCCTCGGGGAACGAGATCGGCGGCGCGATGCGCGAGAGCGCCGCGTGCTCGTCCACGAGCCAGGCGCCCCTGAAGTCCCACCAGCGCGTCGAGGCGAAGACGGCATCGAACTCGGCATCGGCGAGCGCGCGCAAGTCATCGCGCGATACGCCGACGGTCCACGCGAGCCAGCGCGTCTGCGGATGCTTTTCCCGCACCGCGGCCCCGAGCCGCCGCCACACATGCGCCGGCACCGCGTGCGGCGAGTCGAAGCGAAAGCCGCCGATGCCCGCATCCGCGATCACGCTCAACTCGCGCGCCCACCACTGCGTCAGTTGATGCGCGGCTTCGCCATCGGCGAAATTGGCGTAGGCCACGTCGCGCTGTTGCGGCGGACGGCGCGGATCGAGCCGCGCATCCGCGCTCTCGAACGGCTGAAACCAGTGCTTGTTGTCCTGATACAGACCGCCTTCCGCGCTCACGCGGTTGATCACGATATCGACGAGCAGCGTCAAGCCATGCGTTTTCGCGGCGTCGGCGAGCTGGCGCAGGCCGTCTGCGGCGCTCGCGTCGCATTCGAAGACAGGGTGCAGGCGATGATGATCGGCGACGGCCTCGCGATGCCCGTTGCTGCCGGGCACGAACGGAGAGCCGATCAGGACATGGTCGAAACCGAGCGCCGCCGCGTGTTCGAACTGGGCAGGCCAGTTGGACAGCGGGCCGACGAGCAGGGGATCGATGAAATAAATACGGGGTGCGTACGCATGATGAGCTTGATGGTTTTCCATCGTTCGTCTTTTCCAGAGTCGTCCTGCGGTGGCGGGGATGCGGGCAACCAATCGCGATCACGCTCACGGGTCAAACTGGCTGAAGAGCCGGTCCGCACGTTACGCCGCATGGCGCGCATCGCGCGTCGCGAACCGTGGGACACCGCCGCGCCGTCGAGCGGCGCAAGTCCCGGTCGCGTCTCGTTTGCACCATGCATCGAGCGCAGCTGCCGCCTGGTCGCGCTCGCCGGTGGGCGCCACGGTCCCAAAAGGGATGTCCTGCGGGCATTGCACGGGCTTGGGAGCACGTTACGTGCCGCGCCCGGCGCAACAGCGACGCATTCGCTGCATCGCTGCTGTGCGCTCAGGCGGGCGGGCGCGCGCGGCATGGGCTCACGCGGTGGTCAGGCGGTCTTCGCGACGAACGGCTTGCCGCTCTCGTGCGTGCGGTGGCCGAGCGCGTGCGCGTCGCTGTCGGCAGCGCGGCGCAGACGGACGGCGGTGCGGCTCGGGCGCAGGCCGGTGAGATCGCTGTAGAGCGCGACCATCTTCGCGACGGTTTCGCCCCAGCCGAAATCGCTGGACATCGCGTTGCGCTGCATCGCGCGCCAGACCGGCGGGCGCATGTAGGCGTCGATGGCGCGGCTCGCGGCGGCGATCACGTCGTCGGGCGCTTCGCCGTCGAAGAGAAAGCCCGTGGGCGCGGGCGTCGTGTCGTGCGTGTCATGCATCGCGATGGGCGCGTCATGCGTGCCGTCGCGGACATAGAGGGTCTCGCGCGAGGCCAGTTCGGCATGGTGTCCGGCATCGACGATGGTATCCGCGAGCCCGCCCACGCGCGAGGCCACGGGCAGTGTGCCGTAGCGCATGGCGTACATCTGCGTGAGGCCGCACGGCTCGAAGCGGCTGCCGTGCAGAAGAATGTCGGCGCCCGCGTGCAGCGCGTGCGCGCGGCGCTCGTCGTAGCCTATATGAACGCCAACGCGATCCGGCCATTGCTGCGCGAGCTGCCGGAAACCGCGCTCGATGTACGCCTCGCCCTGGCCGATCACGGCCAGCTGCAGACGCAGATGCTTCTCCAAGAGACGCGGCAAGGCGTCGATCACGACGTCCGCGAGCTTCTGGCCGGTCATGCGGCTGCCGATCGCCATGAGCGGCGCGAACGGATCGGCCGGCAGCCCGAACATGCGCTGAAGACGGCGCTTGCACGCGTGCTTGCCGCGCATGTCGTCGAAGGAATAGGCGCGCTCGATCAGCGGGTCCGTCGCCGGATTCCACGCGTCTTCGTCGATGCCGTTCACGACGCCCGAGAGCTTGTCCGCGCAGCTTTGCAGCACGCCTTCCATCAGGTGCCCGAAGCGCGGCGTCAGGATCTCGCGCGCATACGTTTCACTGACGGTCGTCACGCGGTCGCTATGGACGATGCCGGCTTTCATGAGGCTCAGCGCGCCATAGAATTCGATGCTTTCCGGATTGCTGAACGCATGAACCAGCCACTTCGCCGGCACGCCGAGCGATGCGCCCAGCGACAGCGCGTAGTTGCCCTGGAACGCGAGGTTGTGAATCGTGTAGACGCTTTTCGCCTGCACGCCCGCGTCTTTCATCAGAAGCGGCGTGAGGCCGGTATGCCAGTCGTGCGCATGAACGAGGTCGGGCTTTTTCACGCCGCGCACGCCCTGCGCGATGCGCACGGCGGCGGCCGAAAGCGTCGCGAAACGCACGGCGTTGTCCGGATAGTCGCGGCCCTGCGCATCCTGATAGAGCCCGGTGCGCGCGTAGAGTGCATCGCAGCGCAGCAAAAGAACCGGGACGCCGGTGTCCGGCATGCGGGCGCGCAAGAGCGCGGCGTCGCCGCCCGGCAGGCCGCGCAAGGTGCAGAGCTTGCTCACGCCTTCGGCCTGCGCGAGCGCTTTCGGGTAGGCGGGAAGAAGGATGGTGGCATCGACGCCTGCTGCGCGCAGGGCGGCGGCGTAGGCGCTGACCATATCGCCGAGGCCGCCCGTCTTGGCGAGCGGAACGGCCTCGGAGGCGACCAGCAGTACGTTCAAAGGCAAAATGGGCTCCTGTGCGGGCAGACGCGGACGATGACCATGCGCCTCGTTCACGTGCATCCACGTGCGTCATCGACGTGCGTAATCGGGTGACGAGGAAAAGGCCGGGCCGCGCGATCCTGGTGCTGATCGGGGTTAATTCGTAGTGCTGGCGCAGTGCAGCAATCTACGTGCCACTGGTCGATGCGGTATGTGCGCTGGACCACGATCATTTCGGACTGATGCTCGACGAGGGTCTGCTCGCGCGCACGCGAAAACCCGAAACGCGCGAAGCCGTCGCGCATGTAAAACTGACAGCCGCGCGCGCCGCGTTTTTACATGACGCGTTTCGTCGAGCGCTTGCAGGATAGATTAAGGACGACGTGTGACAAGCGCGTTGCGCGCCGCGTCGGAGAAAGAGCGGAGACGAATGCCCGGCGTCAGCCGCCGACGAGGCTCGCGGCGATGTTCACAGACAGACCGAGCACCGCGAGATTGAAGAAGAACGAGAGGACGGACTGCGCGAGCGCAGTGCGTCGCGCGCTCGTCGAGCAGAGCACGACGTCGGAAGTCTGCGAAGCGACCGCGATGGTGAACGAGAAGTAGAGGAAATCCCAATAATCGGGTTTCAGATGCCGGTCGGGAAATCTCAGCGCCGCATCGCCTCGCGGCGAACGATAGTAGTGCCGGGCGTAGTGCAGCGTGAACATCGTGGGAATGAGGAACCAGGCGCCGAGCATGGTCGCGCCGGTCAGCAGATAGTTGGGAAACGCGCGGAAGCCGAGGCTCTTCGCTGCAGCGAGTTCGACGACGATCGCCACGAGGCTCGCGATGGCCGCGAGGCTCACGATCACGAGCACGGCGGCGGCGTTTTCGTCTTCGCGTTCGGCGAGCGCCTGCACGTTGCTCTGGCGCGCGGTGCCCATCTGTAGCCAGATCAGCGCGAGATAGAGCCAGACAGCCGAGTCCCAGCCGATCAGCGCGCGGGCGGCCGGCCGAACGTGCGCCGGAACCAAAGCCGCGATGACGAAACCAACCAGCAGGCCGATCATGGCTCGCGGACGACTGCGCAAAACGGACGGGATAAGGTTCATCGCGTGGCAACGGCTCGGTTCGCTCGACGCCAGCGATTATCACTGACGCGCCTTACATAGACATGAGGACGACCGATGGCTGAACGTAAGCGCGTGTCCTTCGCGATGCGTCGAGGCATGCTGGCGGGCGCGGGGGCGTCGGCTGCCTTGGCGTTCGCGCCTTTGCGCGCGGCGCCCGCGGTCGGCGAAGACTTCGACACGTTCATCGCGGTGTCAATGAAGCTGACCGGCCGCGCCGCCTTCGATCCGCTCGTCGCCGCGCGCGTTCACGCGGCCGTCCTTCGCGCCGATGCGAATTTCGCCGACAACATGAAGCGGCTCGATCACTGGCTCGCGACGCACGGCGGCACGCCGAGCGACGTCGTGACCGCCGCGCTGCGGGCGACGCAGCCCGATCTCGCGAAGGCCGTCGGCAGCGTGGTCCGCGCGTGGTATCTGGGCGTCGTCGGCGAGGGCGAGCAGGCGGAGGTCGTTGCGTTCGAACGCGCACTGATGTTCGATCCCGTCCGCGACATGCTCACGGTTCCCTCGTACTGCCGCGGCGCGCCCGCCGACTGGGCGAACAAGCCGTAGCGGACATCCCGACTCCCCGACGACAACGACAACGACGAACAAAGGCGAAGCGCATGGCGGGATCGACAGCGGCGGACGTGGTCATCGTCGGGTCGGGGGTGGCGGGCAGTCTCGTCGCGTACCGGCTGGCGAAGGCCGGCGCGTCGGTGATCCTGCTCGAAGCGGGGCCGCGTCTCGCGCGCTGGCAGATTGTCGAGAGCTTCCGCCGCGCGCCCGAGAAGCGCGATCTGTGCGCGCCGTATCCGCTCGTTCGCCACGCGCCGCGCTCCGATCCGGCGAATCCGGGCAGCTATCTCGTGAATCGCGGGGAGAAGGCGTACGAGCCGCAATTTCTGCGACTCGTCGGCGGCACGACGTGGCATTGGGCAGGCGCGGCGTGGCGTCTGTTGCCGGCGGACTTTCGGCTGCGCACGCTGCACGGCGTCGGCCGTGACTGGCCGTTTCCCTATGAAACGCTGGAACCGTGGTACGGACAGGCCGAACGCGAGCTGGGCGTCGCGGGGCCGGACGTCGATCTCGGCTCGCCGCGCTCGACGCCGTATCCGATGCCGCCGTTGCCGCTCTCGTATCTGGATCAGCGGTTCGCGCAGGTGCTCGCGGCGCAGTCGATGCGCGCGGTGCCGGAGCCGATGGCGCGCAACAGCCGCGCGTACGACGCCCGGCCGCCGTGCTGCGGCGCGAACAGTTGCATGCCCGTGTGCCCGATCGGCGCGCTCTATCACGGCGGCACGCACGCCGACAAGGCCGAACGCGCCGGCGCGACGCTGATTGCGCAGGCGGTCGCGTATCGCATCGAAGCGAACGACAAAGGCGAGATCATCGCCATTCACTACAAAGACCCGAACGGCGCGAGCACGCGCGTCACCGGCAGGCGCTTCGTGATCGCGGCGAACGGCATCGAAACGCCGAAGCTCTTGCTGATGTCGGCGTCGGCGCGTTTCCCGAAGGGCATCGCGAATGCGTCGGATCAGGTCGGACGCAATCTGATGGACCATCCGGGCGTGGCCGTGAGCTTTCTTGCGAACGAGGCGCTCTGGCCGGGGCGCGGGCCGGTGGAAATGAGTTCGGTCGTCGATTTCCGCGACGGCCCGTTTCGCGCGCGGCAGGCGGCGAAGAAGCTGCATCTGTCGAATGCGTCGCCGACGCTCGTCGTCACGTCGAAACTGATCGAAGCCGGGCTGACTGGCGGCGAGCTCGACCGGCAAATCCGCGAGCAATCCGCGCGACGGCTGACGCTCGGCAGCTTCCACGAACAACTGGCGTCGCCGGACAACCGCGTGACGCTGTCCGCGCAGAAAGACGCGCTCGGTTTGCCGCGCCCGGAAATTCGCTACACCATCGACGATTACGTGCGCCGCAGCGCCGCTGATACGCGGGCGGTCTTCGAGCGCATTGCCGGATGGTTCGGCGGCGAGCAGATCGAGCACGACGACGGTCTGGAACCGAGCAGCCACATCATGGGCACGGCGATCATGGGCCGCGACGCGAGCGATTCGGTCGTCGACGCCGACTGCCGCGCGCACGATCACCCGAATCTCTTCGTCGCGGGAAGCGCCGTGATGCCGGCGGGCGGCTCGGTCAACTGCACGCTGACGATCGCGGCGCTCGCGCTGCGGCTCGCGGGCACCATCGAAGCGTCGCTGCGATGACGCGGCGGCGTTCGCTCGTCGTGACCGCGATGCTTGCGCTTGCGGTTGCGCTCGCGGTCGCGTTCGGCCATCTGTCGGCGCAACCGCAGCACGGCGAGACCGCCGCGCCCGCGCGCGCCGAGAGCGTTGCGCGCGGCGAATATCTGGTGCGCGCGGGCGGCTGCATGGCGTGCCACACGGCGGACCCGGCGCGGCCGTTCGCGGGCGGCCGCGCCATGCAGACGCGCTTCGGCACCTTCTATACGCCGAACATCACGAGCGACCGCGCGACCGGCATCGGCGCATGGACCGACGCGCAGTTCGTCCGCGCGACGCGCGAGGGCATCGGCAGGAACGGCGAGCATCTTTATCCCGCGTTCCCGTACACGGCCTACACGCGGCTTTCCGACGCCGACGTGCTCGCCATGCGCGCCTATCTCGCGACGGTGCCGCCGGTGCGCTACACGCCGCCGCCGCACGCGCTGCGGTTTCCGTTCGGCTGGCGCTGGCTGATGGCCGCATGGAACGCGTTCAACTTCACGCCGGGCCGGTTCGTGCCGGACCCGGGCAAGCGCGCGCAGTGGAATCGCGGCGCGTATCTCGTCGAAGCCCTCGCGCATTGCGGACAGTGCCACACGCCGCGCAACGTGCTGGGCGGGTTGAAGGAGAGCGAGCGGCTCGGCGGCGCGTCGGTGGCGGGGTGGCGGGCGGGCAATCTGACGCCCGATCGGGCGGCGGGCATCGGCGCATGGCGCGACGACGACTTGCTGCGCTATCTGGCGAGCGGCGCCGCGCCGGGGCGCGCGTACGCGATCGGACCGATGGCGGAAGTCGTCGCGAACGGCACGCAGTTTCTGACTGACGAGGATCGTCGGGCGATGGTTGCCTATCTTCGCTCGATGCCGGTTGTCGCTGGGCAGAGCGGCACGCGTTCGCGATGGAGCTTCGGCGCGGCGGGGCAGGCTGATATCACGACGCTGGATGCGGTGGGCGCGTTCGAGGGCGATGGCGGGAACGGCGGGAGAGGGCGGGCTGCGGCGACGCAATTGAAAAGCGACAGCACGAGCATCGGGAAAACGGCGAGCACCGCGACGGATTCTGGCGGGGACAGCGCGAGCACCGCGAAGACGCCGACCGCCGCGGCCGAGAATGGCCGCGCCAGCGCGAGCACTGCGGGAACGCCGGGCACCGCGACGGAACTTGGCCGCGCCAGCGCGAGCATTGCAAAAGCGCCGGCCACCTCGACCGAGATCGCTCGCGACACCGCGAGCACTGCCCGGACGCCGACTACCGAGACCAGTTCCATCCGCGACAGCGCGAGCACCGCAGAAACGCCGGCCACCGCGGGCGAAGCTGGCCGCGACAGCGCGAGCACTGCGAAAACCCGAGCCACCGCGACGGAATTTGGACGCGCCAGCGCGAGCACCGGAGAAGCGCCAGCCACCTCGACTGAGATCTCCCGCGACAGCGCGAGCACCGCGAAACCGCCAGCCACCGAGACGAAAGTCGGCCACGACAGCGCAAGCACCGCGAAGACGCCGACCGCCTCAACGGACTCCGCTCACGCCAGCGCAGACGCCCAAAAAAGCCCGCAACACGCGACCCAAGCCGACCCCGGCGCAGCCAACGCCACCCATCCCCAAGGCGCGCGGCTCTATGCCGCCGCCTGCGCAAGTTGCCATGGCGTCTCGGGCGAGGGCGCGGGCGGTGCGTTTCCGTCGCTCGTCCACGACGCTGTGACTGCCGCGTTCGGCTCGATGGATACGAGCAACCTCGTCCTCGTGATCCTGCACGGCGTGAACCGCGAGACCCACGCTGCCCCCGCGCTGATGCCGGCGTTCGGCGCGTCCTTATCGGACGAGGACGTCGCCGCGCTCGCCAACTATGTGACGCACCAATTCGGCGACCCTCGCGCGACGACGCAGCCCGAAGATGTCGCGCGGCTGCGCTCGATCGCGCAATAATAGGGCTCGCTCAGTTCGCTTCCTGTCGAGACGATGAACCAGCAAGGAATCAGGCATCGGACCGGCTTGCGAAACGCCGCCCGCCGACGCTACGAAATCCGCAGCGAAAGCGACCCAACACGCACACGTTCCATTGTCCCGGCGCTAAGATCGACGCATGAATGATCCGACCTATTCCGCCGTCTGCAGGCATCCCGCCAACGATATCGGCCGCGATTTCGTCGTGGGCGACTTGCATGGCTGCGTCGATGCGCTGCGCTATCTTTTGAGCGAGATCGGCTTCGACGGCTCGCGCGACCGCCTCTTTTCGGTCGGCGATCTGGTCGACCGCGGCACGGATTCGCTCGCGGCCGTCGAGCTCATCGACAAGCCGTGGTTCTATCCGGTGCTCGGCAATCACGAAGATTCGCTGGTCGCGGTGGCGGCGGGCCAGATGCGCCGTCAATCGTGGTACGCCATCGGCGGCGCGTGGGCCGAGACGCTTCCCGACGACCAACTCGCCGCGCTCGCCACCAAGCTCTCGACGCTGCCGCTCGTGCGCGTCGTGGGCGAAGGCGCGCGGCGCTTCAACGTGCTGCACGCGGAATTCTTCGGCAGCGACGCCGATCTGGATGCCGCCGAGTTCTCCGACGACACGCGCAGCCAGATGCTCTGGGGCCGCAGCCTCGCGCTCGGCAACGCGGACCCGTCGCGCCAGCGCGGGCTGTCGCCGACCTATTGCGGCCACACGCCGATGCGCGCGGTGCGGCAAATCGGCTCGCAGATCTATATCGACACCGGCGCGTTCGCTGCGGAAGGACGGCTGACCATCGTGGAAGTCGGCAGCGACCAGATCTGGTCGGTCAAGGAACGCTGGGCGGCGTCGGAAGGAGCGCGCGAACTCGCGTTGCCTTGAGCGTCGCGCTCGGAAAGTAGCGCGCGGCACGGCCGTTGCTCGCAGTCTCGCCACGAACCAAAAGCAACGAGTCGAGGCACGCAGTGGCGAGAATCGGACGCAACGCTGGACAAAACGCCGCACGCAGCGGCGGCAATGGGGCCGCGGAAGAACCGCGCGGCGCGCAGAACGTTCTTGCGCAGTCGCTCGCGGAAGAGCTTCCGCCCGGCCTGCGTTACGTGGACGATTCGCGCCGCGGCTACACGCGCGAATGGATCGACGGCGCGTTCGTCTACTTCAACACGCAAGGCAAGCGCATCGAAGACGAAGCCGAAATCCGGCGCATCAACGCGCTCGCCATTCCGCCCGCTTACGTCGATGTCTGGATCTGCCCGGACTCGCGCGGCCATTTGCAGGCGACGGGCCGCGACGCGCGCGGCCGCAAGCAGTATCGCTATCACCCGCAATGGCGCGAAACGCGCGACGCCAACAAGTACGAACGCATGCTCGCGTTCGGCGCGGTGCTGCCGAAACTGCGCGCCCGGGTGTCGCGCGATCTCGCGCTCGACGGCATGCCGCGCGACAAGGTGCTCGCCACGGTCGTCCGCTTGCTCGACACGACGCTCATTCGCATCGGCAGCGAGGAATATGCGCGGGAAAACCGCTCGTACGGACTGACGACGCTGAGAAAGCGCCATCTGAAGGTGTCGTCGGGGACGCTGCGCTTCAAGTTTCGCGGCAAGAGCGGCATCGAGCACGACGTGGCCGTGAGCGATGCGCGCGTTGCCCGGATCGTCAAGCGCTGCATGGATTTGCCGGGACAGGACCTCTTTCAGTATCTCGATGCCGACGGCGAGCGGCACTCGGTCAGTTCGTCCGACATCAACGATTATCTGCGCGAGATCACCGGCGCCGATTTCACCGCGAAGGATTACCGCACGTGGGCGGGCAGCGTGTTCGCGCTGGCGGCGCTGCGCAAGCTGCAATGGGAGACGGTGACGGAAGCGCGCAAGCATGTGGTCGGCACGATCAAGGAAGTGTCGCAACTGCTGCGCAATACGCCGGCGGTGTGCCGCAAGTGTTACGTGCATCCGGCCGTGATCGAGGCGTTCGAGGCAGGCGAACTCGCCGAGGCGCTGCCGGCGTCGCGGCGGCACGGGCTCAAGACGGATGAGGCCGCGCTCGTCATCTTTCTGGAGAAGGACGCGAAGCGCCGCGCCCGCGAGGCGGCCCGCGCGAACCGCAAGGGCGCAGCGGCGAGCGACGCGCGGCTCACCGGCCTGCTCGCGGAATCGAGCAAGAAGGCGCGCGCAGGGGCGCTGAAGGGGAGCGCGAAGGGCGCGGCGGCGCAGGCGCTGCAGACGGTGGCGCGCAAGACGTCGCCGAAAGCCGCGCGGCCCGCGACGAAGAAGCTGTCGCGCACGCGCAGTTCGACGGCCGTCGCGATCAACTAGCCCGAAGCTAGCCGACCTGGTTCAGTTCGAACACGCAATCGATTGCGTGACCGTTCCAGTTGTATTCGAGATACGCGGCGTGATGACAGTCGCGCAAGAGCGTCGTGCGCAACGCGGCAAGACACTCGCCTTGCGGATCGCGCACTGACGGATAGACGATGCCCGGCGCGCCCGCTGCCCGCACCGCCCGGCCGAGCGCCATGCCGGGCGCGTAGTCGTCAGGCGCGAGGATCTGCGGATTCAGCCCCGCCTGCGCCAGGCGATCGCCCCTCACATCAACGACTTCGCCGCGCGCCGTCACGCGATACAGCCGCATCTGCTGACGCAGCGGCGCTTCCTTCGTCGCGGCGAGAAAGAGGCCGGCGTGATAGCGCGTCTCGGCAATCGCGGTCTGCCGGTCGCGGGCGCAATAGAACACGCCGTAGCTGCCGTCCGAAAAACGGCTGCCGTTCGGGTTCAGATGCGTGAAGGCCGCCATGATCGGGCCGCAGCCGGGCCCAAAACAACGTTCTTCCGGCGGTACGAGGTCGAGTTCGCCGACTTCGGTGCGCAGGCGGTCGTTGGTCATGGCTTCGAGCGCGTACAGGGCGTCGAAATCTTGCGGCGATGCCACCCGGTCGAAGAGATTCACGGCGGGAAAGCGAGTCGGAATCACGCGAAACGCCGGCGACCAGTCCAACTCGGCGTGCGGCCAGCGGTTCCGCCAGTTCGATACAGCCTGTTTGCCCGTCACGCCCAGCCGCCTCGCATTGCGTCGAGATATTGCCGGACGGCGACGAGATCGCTGACATTGCCCGCGAGCATGCGTTCGAGCGCCGGTCGTCCGCCGAATGCGGGCGCCGTGTTCGGGCGCTTGACCCAGGTGTCGGCGGCTTGAGGATCGGGCAGAAGGATTTGCAGCGCCTTGTAGATGCCGAGAATCAGCGAAAGGCGTTCGAGCGTGTCGCGCCCGACGCGCGCGGCTTGCGGCGCATTCTTCCACTTGAAGAAGGTCGACCGCCCGGGTTTGCCCAGCAGCACGATTTGCTCGTCGGCCGAGAGTGACCAGGCTTCCGCGATCTTGAAAAAGGCGCGCAGGCCGGCAGCGGACAGGTCGCCGAGATCCGGCGCGGGACGCGGCGCCGGATGGCCGGCCGCCGACGATGCGGCGCGTGCGGCATGGGGCATGTCGTTAAGTCTCCAAAGGAACCTTTAACGCATGTTAGTCCAAATATGGATTTATACAAGCTAAATCTAGCTTTCACGCGCCGTTCGTGCGGTCAGTCATCGTCATCGGCGGGACCGTAGCAACGGCCCGGCGTGTGAGATTGAAGCGCATCCGCGATATCGGACGGCGTGCAATCGGCCCGCAACACGCGCCGCTGCACGCGCGGATCGCTCTTGAGCGTCCATTCGACGGTACGATACGGCTCACCCCAAGGCGGCTCGATGGGCGCGGACAGGCGGCAGCGGTTCAACTTGAGCGCCGTGTGACGGCGCATGGCGCGGGCGAGGTTGGCGAAAGGGCGCGCGGCGGGGTTGGCGGACATGGCACATTCCTCACGTGGATGCCCGGCTGTGGGCGGCCGGGCGTGATCGCGGATCGAGTGTGTGCGCTGACAATTAAGCCCGGCTTAATCCGTATCCGCTGCGTGCGATATGCGGCAAAACGCCGCGCCTCGCGCGTTCTGCAATGCGCCGCGGCTCCGGTCAATAGTCCCTTCGGCATTTTTGCCACGGGGCGCATCGGCTGTTTGCCGGCCCGCCGCATTACTGTATATTCGTACAGCTTGTCTGCAACAAGGAGCTTGCCGATGATCTCTCGCAACGATTCGCTCGAAGCTGCCGCGCTCGAACGCTTCATGCGCGCAAGCCGCGCGGTGAATGCCGCCTTCGACGCCACGCGAGGCGAGCCGCAGTTCGAGCAGGGCACGCAATCCGTCGCGCGGTCGCTCGCACGCCTCGATGCCGCGCTACGCGAACTGGAAACCTCCGAACGCACGCTCGACGCAATCCTGTCGCGCAGCGCGCGTCAGGGTCACTGAGTGGCAACCCAATACTCAACCGATGGAGCGCAACGAATTGAAACTCGCATTCCTGACGATGGCTTTCGTGCTCGGAACGTCGCCGGTCATGGCGGCGCAGCGGTACACGGAGGTCTGGAATCCGCCGGAAGCGAAGTCGCAATCGGCTAAGAGCAAGGCCAAGACGCACGCGGCATCGCGGACGGTCGCGAAGAAGAAGGCCCGAAGCGTGGCGGCGGTCAAGCAGATCGCCGACAAAGCTTCCATCGAGGCACCGACGGTCGCGCCGCGCGCGAAGGCGGCGTCGCCCCGACAGACGGAGCCTGTCATTCCCCGCAAGATCGAGCCGAACGGCCAGGTCATGCAGGTTTGAACCACACTGCATTAAACGAAGAAGGGCGCTCGGTCGAGCGCCCTTCTTTTTTGCAGCGAGGCGGCGGACGCTTGCGGCGCCCGCCCGATGTCATATACGGCCCATCAACAACAAAACGATCACCACGATCAACACGACGCCGAGAATTCCGCTGGGTCCGTAGCCCCAGCTTCGGCTGTGCGGCCAGGACGGAATGGCGCCGATCAACAGCAGAATCAGGATGATGAGCAGGATGGTTCCGATCGTCATTTGACTTCTCCTTATAAAAGACCGCGCGACCATCCGGCTCGACGTGCACCTCCCAACCCGCTACACGTCTTAGCGCAGCGGCATTCAAGCCGCTGGCCGTCCGGCGTTGCGATCGACAAGGAGCAAAAAGCAAAGCCCGTGCCGACGTCGGCGCGGGCGCGGCAGCAAGGCGCCGCACGCGTGCGCGAGGCGGCGTGCGAGCGGTGCCGATTGTCAAAATGAAAGACGGGGTATCGGCGCGCGCAAAATTTGCAAAGCGAAACGCGCGCGCCCGACTGTGCGTCAGAACAGTCCGCGGAACGCCCAGAAGAGCGCGCCGGCCAGCGCGATCGAAACGGGCAGCGTGAGCAGCCACGCGAGCGCCAGACTGCGGACCGTTCGCCATTGCAGGCCGGAGCCGTTGGCGGCCATCGTGCCCGCGACGCCGGACGACAGCACATGCGTCGTGCTGACGGGCAGGCCGTAGACGTCGGCGGCGCCGATGGTCAGCATCGCGACCAGTTCCGCCGACGCGCCTTGCCCATACGTCAGGTGCGTCTTGCCGATGCGTTCGCCCACCGTCACGACGATGCGCTTCCAGCCGACCATCGTCCCGAGCCCGAGCGCCACGGCGACCGCCACTTTCACCCACGTCGGAATGAACTTCGTCGCGTGATCGAGCTGATGCTTGTAGTTGTCGAGCACGGCGACGTCGGCAGGCGCGAACGCGGGCGACTTCTGCTTCTCCATCACGCGCAGGGCTTCGGACGCGATGTACATCTCGTTTCGCACGTTGCGGACGTTGCCTTGCGGCACCGAGGCGATCGTCTCGCTGGGGCGGATCTGCGATTCGATCGAGCCGACCAGCGCCTGCAACGACGCGATGGTGCCGGGCGCGAGCGTCTTCGTCTGCACGAACTTCTCGACCTGCGCGCGCGCGTCCGGCGCCGCCGACGCGCCACCGCTGTATCGCTGGAGCGTTTCGGTCGCGCTGTGGCTCACCGCGAGGAACGTCTGCGTCTCGGCAGGCGTGACTGCCTTGTTGAGCGCGTAGGCCGTGGGCACCGTGCCGATCAGGATCAGCATGATGAGGCCCATGCCTTTCTGGCCGTCGTTGGAGCCGTGGGCGAACGACACGCCGGTACACGTCAGGATCAGCAGGCAGCGAATCCAGAACGGCGGCGGCGTGTTCTTCTTCGGCTCCTGATAGAGCTCCGGCACGCGCACGACGAGCTTCAGCACGTACAGCAGAAAGCCCGCGAGCACGAAACCGACGAGCGGCGAGAACAGCAGCGACTTGCCGACCGACACCGCCTGGCTCCAGTCGACGCCCGACGTGCCGTTGCTACCGTGCAGCATCTGATTCATGAGGCCGACGCCGATGACGGAGCCGATCAGCGTATGCGAACTCGACGACGGCAGCCCGAGCGCCCACGTGCCGAGATTCCAGATGATCGCCGCGATCAGCAGCGCGAAGACCATCGCAAAGCCTTGCGAACTGCCGACGCCGATGATCAGTTCCACCGGCAGCAACTGAAGGATGCCGAACGCCACTGCGCCGCTCGAAATCAGCACGCCGATGAAGTTCCACGCGCCGGACCACACGACCGCCAGATTGGGCGTCAACGAATGTGTGTAGATGACGGTCGCGACGGCGTTGGCCGTATCGTGGAAGCCGTTCACGAACTCGAAGCCGAGCGCGATGACGAGCGCGACGCCGAGCAGAAGGTAGGGAAACACCGACGATTCGCGCACCGGCGCGAGATCCTCGAACAGGTGCAGGATGCAATACACGACGCCTGCTCCGATGGCGAGCAGGAACAACAGAAACGCGAAGCGTTGCCCTGGCGTGCGGCCTTGCGCTTGCGGAAAGACAACCTGGTTCATGGCGCGTCCTTGAGGCGAGGAACTCCGGCAATGTCGAAGCAATAGGCCGGCGAAGGGAAAAGGTCATGTTTCATGGCGCGTGTGTCGTTTTCATGACTCTCGGAACAATTCCTATTTCCTCTGATGTGTCGCTTCGGGAACGTCTATGAGCACCCGCTTGGCCGCGAAGGGCGTCGATATAATTCGGCGGCACGTTTCGCGTATTCCGTCACTCGAGAGGCGACCGATGACCAAGGAAACACCGCCCGCCGTCCCCGAACCGCTCGAGTTCGGCGGCTCGGTCTGGGTGAAAAGCGGTGGCGAGACGCTCGGCGGCGCGGGGCGCATCGCGCTGCTGGCAGCCATTCGCGATACCGGATCGATCACCTCGGCCGCGAAACGCGTCGGCATGAGCTACAAAGCGGCGTGGGACGCCGTGGATACGATGAACAACCTCGCGGGCGAGCCGCTCGTGGCCAGCGCGACCGGCGGGCGGGGCGGCGGCGGAACGAGACTGACCGCGTCGGCGCTGCGGCTCATCGACACCTATCACGCGGTCGAGCGCGAGCATCGCAAGTTTCTTGAACACGTGGGCGAGGCCATCGAAGGTTTCGACCGCGACTGGCGACTTATCGGGAGATTGGGGATGAGAACGAGTGCGCGGAACCACCTGGCCGGGAAGATCACGAAAATCACGCGCGGCGCGGTAAACGACGAAGTGGAACTCGGCTTACCGGGCGGTCAGACCATCGTCGCGGTCGTGACGCATGAGAGCACGGAGGCGCTCGGCCTGCAGCAGGGCAGCGACGCGTTCGCGCTCATCAAGGCGTCGTGGGTGATGCTGATGGAGGACGGGCCCGCGAAGCTGTCGGCGCGCAACCAGTTGCGTGGGACCATTGCCAGCGTGACGCGCGGCGCGGTCAACGCCGAAGTGACGCTCGCGCTCGACGAGTCGACGACCGTCACCGCGATCATCACGAATCAGAGCGCGGAGGCGCTCGGGCTGGCCGAGGGCCAGAAGGCTGTCGCCGTCGTCAAGGCGTCGAGCGTCATCATCGGCGTGAACGACTGACGCGTTTTCCGTTGCTTTACGCGGCGGCGGACTCGCGTGGCGCGTGCGAGTCGGCGCGCCGGTCCGGCACGCGATAGATCTTCGCCTTCCAGCGCGCCCGAACGTACGGGCGCTCGTGGCCCGATAATCCGAGCGCAATCTCGGTGATCCAGTGCTGCGTCGGCACCGGCACGCCATGCAGCGCCACGACGACCGCGCCGAGGCTCGCCACCACGGGCGTGGGCGATAGCTTGCCGGCTTCCGCTTTCCACGCGATGCTCACGAACGCGATTGCCACCGCGCCGCCGAGCGCGCAGCCCGCGACGACTTCCGATACCGAATGCGCGTTGACCACCACGCGCGACCCGCCGATCAGCGCGCCCAGCAGCAGACCGACGCCGACGCCGCCCGCGCGCAACGGGCCGCGTGCCGGCAGCAGCGCGACAAAAAGCGCCACGGGAAGCACCGCGGTTGCCATGTAAGCGTGGCCGCTAATGCCCGTGAAGTCGATATTGCGCACGCCGATTCCCCAGCCGATGAACGCGATCTTGCTCAGCGCGACGCATGCGCTGCCCGCGCCGAGCAGCGCGAGCCATTCCAGCGTGTACTTCCAGCGATAACCTAGCGCGAGCCACGCCGCAGCGGCGAGCCCGACGGGCAGCATGACGCCGACGCTGCCGAGGGCGGTGATGCTCAACCAGAGCGAAACGGGGATTTCGACGTTCATCAGGAGCAATAGGAATAGCAGTTGCTGCGTTGCGGCAGGGACGAGAACAGAAAGCCGTTGCGAGCAGCAGTATACCGGTTGGGAAGAAGACGAAATTTTGGTGCACACTTCGTCCTAAACGCGGTCTATCTAGCGCTATCCTCTGGCTTTTGACGCTAAATCTCACAAACGTTCGGACGGGTCGCGGCGCGCGAGTCAGCGAGTCCATCCATTTAATGGTATTGTGCACTGCAACACGACGCGGCAAACGCGCGTCATCTGAAACACGCTTTAGGAGAACCAGCCGAATGTCGAAGAGCCTTACCAAACTCTGGTTGCGTGGCTTGAGACGCCTGGTCGCTGTCCAAGTCGAAAGTATTCGCCCGCCCAAGTCGCGCCCGACTGCGAAGCCTGCGCGTTCGAAAACCGTACGATCGAAACTCAAGTCGGGCGCCGCCTCGAAGGCCGCGGCTTTCGCCCCCGCTGCCCGTCGCCCCGAAACGCGCGAGTCTCGCGTGCGGCCGCGTGCGTCAGCATGGGCGCGCGGCAAGTGGGATCGCTCGTATCACTCGGCCCCGCCGACCGCCGGCCGGTTCGTCAACCACCTTTCCTACGCGTTGTACGTGCCGCCGAGAACCGGCCTCGGCCGCATGCCCGTCGTGGTGATGCTCCACGGCTGCAAGCAAAGCGCCGACGACTTCGCGCAAGGCACGCGAATGAATCTCCTCGCGGACAAATACGGCTTCGCGGTGCTGTACCCGGAGCAGTCGAAGCATGACCATCCGCATCGCTGCTGGCGCTGGTACGACGATTCCGACAGCGGCGGCGGCGGCGAGGCGGCGTCGATCGTATCGCTGATTCGCGCGACGGTCGCCGAGCACCATTTCGATCCCGAACGCGTCTATCTCGCGGGCATGTCGGCGGGCGCGGGACTCGCGGCGCTGCTCGCCGTCCGCTATCCGGATTTGTTCGCGGCGGTCGGGCTGCATTCAGGCGTCGTTTTCGGCGAGGCGAACTCGGCGATCGGCGCGATGGACGTCATGCGCCGCGCAAGCCGCACCGACCCGGTGACGCTGATCGACGCCGCGCTCGACGTGCGCGACTATCCGGGCATGCCGGCAGTCATCATCCACGGCGAGCTCGATTCGGTGGTGTCCGCCGACAACGCCGAGCAATTGACGCAGCAGTTCCTTCGGCTGAACGGCTTTATCGACGCAGCGGGCAAGCCACGCGCCGGCGAAGTGCGCGAGGAAACGCATGCCGACGGCGTCGTGCGCGACTTTTTCAAGAACGGGCGGCGCGTCGTGAAGACGTCGATCGTGCGCGGGCTCGGGCATGCGTGGGCGGGCGGCGACGACACCGTTGCCTTCCATTCTTCAAAAGGGCCGGATTCGTCTGCGGTGCTGTGGGAGTTCTTCAAGCATCAGCGCCGCTCCAGCGAGGCCGCGCGCGCGGCGTTCGTCGCTTAAACGCGGCGGCTTTGTTTCAGGTGTTGCAATTTCGTCTTTAGTATCAGCGTTCTAGCGGTAAATGCTGGCGCTGGCTCAGGGATTACCCTATAATCACGCTTATAGGTAGTTACCCCAGTATCCAGCGAGGCCAATCATGTTCCTGCTTTCCCGTATTTTCCTGTTCCTGACCAAGACCGCTGAAGAGCGTGACCGCGAGCGTGACGACGCGTACCTCGCTGAAGCCACCGACATCTACGATCTCGAATATCGCATGAAGAAGTTGGACCAGCGTGCCGCAGCACGTCATCCGTCGTGGATGGCGAACTGAGTCGTCCCTCGGCGCGAGCTTGAGTCGATGTGAAAAAGCCGGCAGTCAGCCGGCTTTTTTGTTGTCTGATCGCCGCATGCGCGCGGCGCCGTCAGCGTCCCGAGGCGCCGGACGTGTTCGGCAGGTCGGGCGCATCCGGCGTCTGCACGCCGAAGCAGCCGCGATACGTCGCGTAGAACGAGCAGTACAGCGCGGTGGTCACGAGAATCGACGCCGGCATCAGCACCGCGAACGCCATCTCCTGTCCGACGCCCAGCGCCTGCATCAGCGCGGTCAGGCCGAAGGAAATAGCGAGCGCCACCGCGATCCATAGGACGCCGTACAGGATGAACGCGCCGCGATTGCGCCAGCAGGAAACGAGGCTGAAGAACAGCGCCTTCGCGGTCGGAACCTCGTGCCATGCGATCAGAATCGGCGAAAACCAGAAAAGCATGGCGACCGGCAGATAACACGCCATGGCCACCAGCACGGCCAGCGGGCTGAAGCCGGCCGCGACGGTCTCCGGGTCGCCGGACGGCGCGTTGCCCATCATCAGGTTGAGGAGCGCGCCGCCATCCACCAGGGCGGAGATGCCGAAAATACCCGCCATCGCGACGACATACAGCGCGCCCAGCACCAGCAAGCGGCGCGCGACCACGCTTCCGTACGAGCGAAATCCGTCGACGAGGATGGTCGGCCAGACGGGCTTGCCCGCGATGGTGTTCCGGCACGCCGCCATGAAACCCACGGCGACGCCAGGAATGAACAAGAGCGGCAGCAACGGACCGACGAGCGGCACGCGCGAAATCAGCGTCATCACGAACAAATAGGCGAAGAACACCGTGAGGAACGCAAACGGGTTGCGGCGGAAGAGCCAGATGCCCTGGCGAAACCACACGTAGCCGGTTTTGGCGGGAACTTCGATGAGTCGCATGAGGAGTCGCTGAATTACCGTTGGGCAGAAGAGGACGCGGCTTGGACGCGCTCGCGCAGAATGCGCTCGAAATGGCCGGGATCGTGCGCCTTCAGCATCTGCGCTTCGCGCGGACGATGAAAGTCATAGAGCCGCGACACCCAGAAACGCATGGCGCCCGCGCGCAGCATGTCGTTCCAGTGGCGTTCCTCGGCCGGCGTGAAAGGACGCACGGTTTGATAGGCGCGCAACAGCGCATCGACGCGGGCGGAATCGAGCGCGCCGGTCGCCAGGTCGACGCACCAGTCGTTCACGGTCACGGCCACGTCGAAGAGCCACTTGTCGACGCCCGCGAAATAGAAATCGAAGAAGCCGCCGAGTCGCGCGTGCTCGCGGCCATGCGCGAACAGCACGTTGTCGCGAAAGAGGTCGCAATGGCACGGGCCGGCGGGCAGCGCGGCGTAATCGGCCGAGGCGAAAAAAGCGGTCTGATGCGCGAGCTCCGATTCGATCAGTTCGCGCTGGCTGTCGCTCAGGAAATCGATGATGGCCGGCACATTCTCCTGCCACCACGGCAGGCTGCGCAGATTCGGCTGATGTCGCGCGAAGTCGCGTCCCGCGAGATGCATGCGCGCGAGCATGTTGCCGACCTCGATGCAGTGCGCGGGCGTCGGCGCCAGTTCGGGCGCGCCTTCGAGCTTGGTGACGATGGCGGCCGGTTTGCCGCGCAGCATGCCGAAGAGCGAGCCGTCGGAGCGCGGCATCGGATCGGGAACCGGCACGCGATGCGAGGCGAGATGGCGCATCAGATCCAGATAAAACGGAAGCTGCGTGGCCGTGAGATTCTCGAAGATCGTCAGCACGTATTCGCCGTGCGTGGTCGTGAGGAAGAAGTTGCTGTTTTCGATGCCCGACTGGATGCCGCGAAATTCGACGACATCGCCGAGATCGTAGTGTTGCAGCCAGTCGCCGAGCTCGGCGTCAGAGACGGGGGTGAATACGGCCATGCAGGAAACGTCGGTCTGGTTGATTGGCCCGCGCGGGGCCGAATGACGAAGCCCGCTCACGGAGAGCGGGCTCGAAGCTATCTTACTTGACTCAATAACGCAGATTCACGGACGGCAGGCGCGTGCTCGCGCGGCCGTTGTCGCGCACTTGCGGCGACGTATCCGCAGGCGCGCTCATCTGATAATGCGTGCCGAAATTCGAATGGACGTTGATCTCGACAGGCTTGCCCTTGTCGCGGTACTCGGTGATCTCGGTTCCGTTCGGGCTCAGTTCGTGAAAGCTCGGCGTGCGCGGCGGCGAAATCTCGACCTTGGAGCTGACATTGGCGGGCGGCCGGTTGATGGCCTTGAGATCCGGAAGGCCCGCGGCTTCTTCCGCCGACATGGTGTGCTGAGCCGGTTGCGCCGCCGGCGGGTTCGCGTCGGATATCGGCTGCGCGAAGGCGCCAACGCTTGCGGCGGCGAGGACTGCCGCTGCGGCGACAGAAAGAAGCGGCTTCATGATAATTCTCCAGGGATGGCCGGATTCTAACAAACCCTATCGAAGCGTAACGGCCCGCGTTGCTTCGCGCGTGTCCGGCTTATCGGAAGGCGCGCGGTAGGGGCTTCATGGTCCGCACTTTCTTCCGTGTTAATGTCGATTCATCGACAGGGCATTGAAGCACACGCACACAAAATCATGACAAACGACCGCACTCAAACCACGCAAGGCACGCCGGCCAACGATTTCCCGACCGAATCCTTCGATGACCCGGTCGCCGCCGTCACGCGCCTTTCCGCCATCTACGAGGCGAACACCGCATTTCTGCGCGACGCCTTCGGGCGATACCGGCGCAACGAGCAGTTCACGCATCGGGTGCGCGCGTGCTATCCGTTCGTGCGAGTGCGAACGGAGCTGAACACGCACATCGACTCGCGCCGCTCGTACGGCTTCGTCGCAGGGCCGGGCATCTTCGAGACGACGCTCACGCGGCCTGATCTGTTCGGCGACTACTATCGTGAACAGTTGCGCCTGCTCACGAAGAATCATCACGTGGGCATCGAAGTGGGCGTGTCGGCGCAGCCCATTCCGATCCACTTCGCGTTTGCGGAAGGCATTCATCTCGAAGGCGATCTCGACCGCGACCGCCTGCTCGCGATGCGCAACGTGTTCGATACGCCGGACCTCGCGCTGCTCGACGACCGCATCGTCAACGGCACGTACGAGCCGGGACCGGGCGAGCCGCATCCGCTTGCGCTGTTCACGGCGGCGCGCGTCGATTTTTCGCTGCATCGGCTGCGCCATTACACGGCGACGTCGCCGACGCATTTTCAGAACTACGTGCTCTACACGAACTATCAGTTCTATATCGACGAGTTCGTGAAGCTCGGCCGCACGCTGATGTCGCGCGCCGACGACGAAGAGACGCGCGCGTATCGCAGCGAATATTCGTCGTTCGTCGAGCCGGGCGATGTCATCACGTACAACGCGAATCTCGGCGAGCAGCCCGACGAAGGCACGGCGCTGGCGCGTTTGCCGCAGATGCCCGCGTATCACCTGAAGCGCGCGGACGGCAGCGGCATCACGATGGTCAATATCGGCGTGGGGCCGTCGAACGCAAAGACGATCACGGATCACATCGCGGTGCTGCGTCCGCATGCGTGGGTCATGCTCGGCCATTGCGCGGGCCTGCGCAACACGCAGCGTCTCGGCGACTATGTGCTCGCGCATGGTTATGTGCGCGAAGACCATGTGCTCGATGCCGATCTGCCGCTCTGGGTGCCCGTGCCGGCGCTCGCCGAAGTGCAGGTCGCGCTCGAAAAAGCGGTGGCACAGGTGACGCAGCTCGAAGGTGTCGAGCTGAAGCGCGTCATGCGAACGGGGACGGTCGCGAGTGTCGATAACCGCAACTGGGAACTGCGCGATCATCGCGAGCCGGTGCAGCGCTTGTCGCAAAGCCGCGCAATTGCGCTCGACATGGAAAGCGCGACCATCGCCGCGAACGGATTCCGTTTTCGCGTGCCGTACGGGACCTTGCTATGTGTATCGGACAAGCCGCTGCACGGTGAACTGAAGCTGCCCGGGATGGCGGACCAGTTCTATCGCGCGCAGGTGGATCAGCACTTGCAGATCGGCGTGAAGGCGATGGAACTGTTGCGGATGAACGGCTTGTCGAGGCTGCACTCGCGCAAGTTGCGCAGTTTTGCGGAGGTGGCGTTTCAGTAACGAACGCATGCGCGCGGGCGGTGCAGGGTCGCCGCCCGCGATGCAGTTGTTTATTGTTGCGGGCGCGGCGCGCTCAACAAGCGCGTGTAGTTCATCCAGCCGGTGACGGGTGCGTCCGTGCCGTGGGAGGGCGTGCAGCCGGTTTGCTGATCCAGTTCTTCTGGCGTGCAATACGCGCCTTCATACGTCACCCGAACCCACGGCGTGTTGGCTCCCGACGACTCGGTGACGTTCCGGATCGTGGATGTATCGGCACTAATCTTCGAGTCCTTTGGAACGATCAGCAGCGCTGCGCACGTCGAGCCGGGACACGAACGCATGTTCATGTCGATGCCGCCAAGCCACATGTCGATGATGCCGCGGTCGCTCGAAGCGACCGGCGCGGGTGCCGATTCGGTCGGCTGACTCGGCGCCGGGGACGACGCCCGCGCCACGCTCAGCCGGCTGATTCTGTTGAGATCGTCGTTGCTGATGCGGCGCACGAAGCCGAGCACGTCCTGTTGTCCGTCACTGCCCGTCATCGTCAGGTTGTAAGCCGTGTGATCCGCGTTCCACTTCTTGCGGAGCGTGAGGATCTCTTCCTTGCGATTGACGACAGTGTTGACGTTCACCGTTTCCTCGCCAGGATCGACGTCACCCAGCGTGACCGCTAACGGTGTGTCGCCCTGGAGGATCTGCAAGCGGTTGTCGGCGTATTGAATTGTCGTGAGTCCGATTGCGGACGACGAACTCCAGACGCCAGATATGTCCTTCAAGAGAGCGAGTTTCGCGTCCTGCGCGGTCGCGGACGCAGTGACGGCCGGCGTATTCGTCTCCTTATCGCAACCAGCGATTAGCGAGACGGCCATTGCCGTCGCGACGGTCAGTTGAAGTGTTCGATACAGCGCTTGCTTCATGCTTGCTCCAGGCTTGCCACTGGGGGCAAATGACGGCGGCTCTTCGATCAGACGCCATCCCGAGGAGCCGAGACTATTAATGGAAGCCGTGGAATCGACGCGAAGTACCGCTCGTGCGGCCTGTATGCGCGTTCCCAATGCGGCGCGGGCGCGAGCATACCGTTCACAACGCGGTCGTTTATGGAAAAGTGTGAAGCCGCGGCAAGGCCTTGCCGGGAAGAAGAAAAGGAAGGACCAGGCGCGGCCCTTCCCTTGATGAAACGACAGCCTTACAAATAAAACATCCGATCCTCGTCCGACTTACCCTCAGCCGGTTCTTCGACCTTCTCTTCGCGGTCTTCATAGAACCGCAGCACGGCATCCAGCACCTGATCCGGCTCGTCGATGACCTGCATCAGATCGAGGTCCTTCTCGCTGATCACGCCATTGGTCAACAGCGTCTTCTTGAACCAGTCGAGCAGCCCCGCCCAGAACTCCGCGCCGACCAGCACGATCGGCACGTGACGCGACTTCTTCGTCTGAATGAGCGTGAGCACTTCCGCGAGTTCGTCGAGCGTGCCGAAGCCGCCCGGCATCACCACGACCGCATCCGAATTCTTCACGAACGTGACCTTGCGCGTGAAGAAGTGACGGAAGCGCAGCGAGATGTCCTGCCACTGATTGCCCGACTGTTCATGCGGCAATTCGATGTTCAATCCCACCGACGGCGACTTGCCCGCGTGCGCGCCCTTGTTGGCCGCTTCCATGATGCCCGGACCGCCGCCCGAAATGACGGCGAAGCCTGCATCGGAGAACTTTTGCGCGATTTCGATGGTGCGCTGATAGTACGGCGACTCCGGTTTCAGACGGGCCGAACCATAGATGCTGATGGCAGGGCGGATCTCCGAGAGGTACTCGGTCGCCTCGATAAACTCTGCCATAATCGTGAACATCTGCCACGACGCGCGGGCCTTCTTGGCTGTCGCGCGCTCTTGATCTGCGAGTGATCGCAGACTCGGAATCACTTTTCTCTTGTTCATAATGCCTGAAGAACTCAGTCTTGAAGGTAAGACCCTGCTATTGGTCGACGGTTCTAGCTACTTGTACCGGGCTTACCATGCGATGCCTGACCTGCGTGGTCCCGACGGCGGTCCCACCGGCGCACTGTATGGGATGGTGAACATGCTGCGGCGCCTTCGCCGCGAAATCAATGCAGAGTATAGCGCGTGCATCTTCGACGCCAAGGGTAAGACTTTCCGCGACGACTGGTACGCCGACTACAAAGCCAACCGTCCTTCGATGCCCGAAGACCTGAGCAAGCAGATCGAGCCCATCCATGTCGCGGTGCGCGCGCTCGGCTGGCCGCTCGTGATGATCGAAGGCGTCGAGGCCGATGACGTCATCGGCACGCTCGCCGTGCAGGCCGAAAAGCGCGGCATGAAGGTAATCGTGTCGACGGGCGACAAGGATCTGGCTCAGCTCGTGACGGATCATGTCACCCTCATCAATACGATGACCAACGAAACGCTCGATCGCGCAGGCGTCGTGAACAAGTTCGGCGTGCCTCCGGAGCGCATCGTCGACTATCTGTCGCTCATCGGCGATACGGTCGACAACGTGCCGGGCGTCGAAAAGTGCGGACCCAAAACCGCGATCAAATGGCTTACCGCATACGAAACGCTCGATGGCATCGTCGCACACGCGAGCGAGATCAAAGGTGCGGTAGGAGACAATCTGCGCAAGGCTCTGGACTTCTTGCCGATGGCGAGAAAGCTCGTCACCGTGCACACGGCATGCGACCTCACTTCGCAGATCGACTCTATCGAAGAGACGCTGCAAACGCGCCCTGAATCGCGCGACGAGTTGCGCGACGTGTTCCTGCGTCATGGCTTCAAGACGTGGCTGCGCGAAATCGAAATCGCGGATGCCGTCGAAGGGCCGACCGATACGCCGCCCGCCGAAGTCACCGAGATCGTCCATCACTACGAGACCGTGCAGACGTGGGAGCAGTTCGATGCATGGCTCGCGCGCATCGAAGCCGCCGAGATCACCTCGTTCGATACGGAAACCACCTCGCTCGATCCGATGGTCGCGCAGATCGTCGGGCTGTCCGTGGCCGTCGAGCCGGGACATGCCGCGTACATTCCGGTCGCGCATCGCGGGCCGGACGCGCCCGTGCAGTTGCCGCGCGACGAAGTGCTCGCGAAGCTCAAGCCCTGGCTCGAAGACGCATCGAAGAAGAAGGTCGGCCAGCATCTGAAGTACGACGAGCAAGTGCTGGCCAATCACGGCATCGAACTGAACGGCGTCGAGCACGACACGCTGCTGCAATCGTACGTGCTGGAGTCGCATCGTCCGCACGACATGGATAACCTCGCGCTGCGGCATCTGGGCGTGAAGACCATCAAGTACGAAGACGTGGCGGGCAAGGGCGCGGCGCAGATCGGCTTCGACGAAGTGGCGCTGGAGAAGGCCGCCGAATACGCAGCCGAAGACGCCGACGTGACCTTGCGCCTACATCAGACGCTTTATCCGCAGGTCGCGGAAGAAGAAGGACTGCTGCGCGTGTATCGCGATATCGAAATGCCGACCGCGCGCGTGTTGCGCAAGATGGAGCGCAACGGCGTGCTGATCGACCGCGAGAAACTCGACGCGCAAAGCAACGAGATCGCCAAGCGCCTGATCGAATTACAGACGGAAGCCTACGAGCATGCGGGCGGCGAATTCAATCTCGGATCGCCGAAGCAGATCGGCCAGATTTTCTTCGAGAAGCTGCAATTGCCCGTCGTGAAAAAGACGCCGAGCGGCGCGCCTTCCACCGACGAAGAAGTGCTGCAAAAGCTCGCCGAAGACTATCCGCTGCCGAAGGTGCTGCTCGAACATCGCGCGCTGTCGAAGCTCAAGTCGACGTACACGGACAAGCTGCCGCGCATGGTCAATCCGGCTACGGGCCGCGTGCATACCAACTACGCGCAGGCCGTCGCGGTGACGGGCCGCTTGTCGTCGAACGAACCGAATCTGCAAAACATCCCGGTGCGAACGGGCGAAGGCCGGCGCATTCGCGAGGCGTTCATCGCGCCGCCGGGCAGCAAGATCGTGTCGGCGGATTATTCGCAGATCGAACTGCGCATCATGGCGCACATTTCGGGCGATGCATCGCTCATGCGCGCGTTCACGGCAGGCGAGGACGTGCACCGCGCGACGGCATCCGAAGTGTTCAGCGTGACGCCGCTCGAAGTGGACAACGACCAGCGGCGCATCGCGAAGGTCATCAACTTCGGCCTGATTTACGGCATGAGCTCGTTCGGTCTCGCGTCGAATCTCGGCATCACGCGCGACGCGGCGAAGCTCTATATCGACCGCTATTTCGCGCGCTATCCGGGCGTGGCCGCGTACATGGAAAACACGCGCGTCACGGCGAAAATGAACGGCTTCGTCGAGACCGTCTTCGGGCGGCGCCTGTGGCTGCCCGAGATCAATGGCGGCAGCGGCCCGCGCCGTCAGGCCGCCGAGCGCGCCGCGATCAACGCGCCGATGCAGGGCACCGCCGCCGATCTCATCAAGATGTCGATGATCGCGGTGCAGGACTGGATCGAACAAGCGGGCATGCGCACGAAGATGATCATGCAGGTCCACGACGAACTCGTGCTCGAAGTGCCCGAAGAAGAACTGCCGGATGTGCGCAAGCGCCTGCCCGAACTGATGTGCGGCGTCGCCGAACTCAAGGTGCCACTCGTCGCGGAAGTGGGCGTCGGCAACAACTGGGAAGAAGCACACTGAGGGCGCACTGAGCGGTTAGCATCGAGCATATGCCCTCCATGCGACGGCGGCGCTTGTGAATGCCGCGTCGCATCACGCACAATGAGGCAACGAGGCGAGCGGACAGCGCCGTGCAATCCATCAGGCAAAGGGAGAGCTCTTCATGCATCGCTTCATTATCGTCGGCGGCGGGGCGGGCGGTCTCGAACTCGCGACGCGTCTCGGTGACCGCTTCGGTTCGGGCGCAGGCAAGGCCGACGCGAAAACGGACGCCAAAGCGCCGCGCGCGCAGATCACGCTCGTGGACCGCAATCCGACGCACATCTGGAAGCCGCTCTTGCACGAAGTCGCGGCGGGCAGCATGGACCCGTTCACGCAGGAACTCGAATACGCGGCGCAGGCGCTGTGGCACGGCTTCGAGTTCCAGCAGGGCGAGATGATCGGCCTGAACCGCGCGGCAAGGCGCATCACGATAGGCGCGCTGCGCGACGACGAAGCCGGCGAACTGTTGCCCCAGCGCGAACTGGAATACGACACGCTCGTGATCGCGATCGGCAGCACGACGCATTTCTTCGGCGTCGAGGGCGCGCAGCAGTATTCGATTGCGCTCGATACGGTCGGTCAGGCGGAGCTTTTTCGCAAACGGCTGATCGCCGCGTGCATGCGCGCCGAGCACGTCGTGCCCGAACTGGCCGTCGAAGGGCCGGCGCAGGAGCCGGTCGTCGTCGAAGCCGCGCCCCGCATTCAGATCGCGATTGTCGGCGCGGGCGCGACGGGCGTCGAATTGTCGGCGGAACTGCGCAACACCGCGCAAGTGCTGTCGGCGTACGGCCTGCACAAGCTCGATCCGAAGAACGACATCGGCATCGTGCTGATCGAAGCGGGGCCGCGCATTCTGCCGGCGTTGCAGGAGCGCGTGTCGACCGCGACGGCGGAACTGCTCACGAAGCTCGGCGTGAAGCTGATGACGGGCGAGACCGTCGCGCAGGTCTCGCGCGACTCGATCCGCACGGCGAGCGGCAAGATCATTCGCGCGGACCTGACGGTGTGGGCGGCGGGCATCAAGGCGCCCGCGGTCCTGTCGCAACTCGACGGCCTGCCGACCAATCGCCTCGGCCAGTTGATCGTGCGCCGCACACTGCAAACCGAGATCGACGACAACGTATTCGCGCTCGGCGATTGCGCGGCCTGTCCGTGGCCCGGCAACGAGCGCAACGTGCCGCCGCGCGCGCAGGCGGCGCATCAGCAGGCGAGCTTTCTGTTCAAGGCGTTCGCGCGGCGCATGGACGGCAAGCCGCTGCCCGAATACACCTATCGCGATTTCGGATCGCTCGTTTCGCTCGGACATTACAGCGCGGTCGGCAATCTGATGGGCGGGCTGATCGGCGGAAACATGCTGATCGAAGGGCTTTTCGCACGCTTCATGTACATGTCGCTGTACCGGCTGCACGTCGCCGCGCTGCATGGCTACGCGCGCATGGTGCTCGATACCTTTGCGCACTGGCTGCGCCGGTCCACCGCGCCCCGCGTGAAGCTGCACTGACGGCTTAAGCGCTTGCGGAACAAAGCTGTTTAGAATGAGCGGCACGCGCGGTGTCGTGCGCGCCCGGGCGATGCGGCTTGCCGCCCGAAACAGTCGTGTAGCGCCGCGCTGCGTCGTTCCGATGTTCCGACGTTCTTAGCGCGGTTTCCAGTTCAGTGCCATCGGTGCGGCTGTGGCTCGACGACGCGAGCGAGCCGCATCGGCGGCGCGTTGGCGGCGCTTGCCGCAGGAGCTTCGTATGCTGAGTCCCGAAGTCGACAGCCTCATCCCGCACGTTCCGTTCGATCGACGCACTTTCATCAAAGCCGCTTTCGGCACCGGCTTCGCGGCTGCCGTGCTGCCGGTTTCCGCGCAGACCATTCATACCGATGCCGACGGCCTCGAAGCCGGCGCGATCGGCGTGCGCGGCGCGGACGGCACGCTGATTCCGGCGTATCGCGCGCAGCCGCTCGGCAAGACGCATCTGCCGGTCATCATCGTGATTCACGAGATTTTCGGGGTGCACGAGCATATCGCCGATGTCTGCCGCCGCTTCGCCAAGCTCGGCTATCTGGCCATCGCGCCGGATCTTTATACGCGGCAAGGCGATGCGTCGGTGTATCCGTCGATTCAGCAACTCAACGATCAGATCGTCTCAAAGGTGCCGGATGCGCAGGTGCTCTCCGATATCGACGAGACGGTCAAATGGGCGGGCGAGCACGGCGGCGATCTGAAGCGGCTCGGCATCACTGGGTTCTGCTGGGGCGGGCGCATCACGTGGCTGTACGCGGAGCACAATCCGCGCGTGAAGGCGGCGGTCGCGTGGTACGGGCGCCTCGCCGGCAACAAGACGGCGAATTCGCCGAGCAATCCGATCGACAACGCTGGTGAACTCAAGGTGCCCGTACTCGGCCTCTATGGACGACAGGACCCGAGCATTCCGCAGGACACCATCGAGCAGATGAAACAGGCCATCGCGAACGGCCCGCCGAGCGCGCGCGGCTCGCAGTTCGTGGTCTACGACGACGCGCCGCACGCGTTTTTCGCGGATTATCGTCCGAGCTACCGCAAAGCCGACGCGGAAGACGGCTGGAAGCGCGCGCTCGCGTGGTTCCGCGAGCACGGCGTCAAGTAAGAAGGCGTCAGGGATTCGCGCCCGTCGCGACGGGGCGGGCCGGATCGGCGCTCCATTCGCTCCACGAGCCGGGATACAGCGCGGCGCCGTGCAGCCCGGCGATTTCCATTGCGAGCGCGTTATGGCACGCCGTCACGCCGGATCCGCATTGCAGCACCACGCGATCCGCGGGCGTCTCGCCGATGAGCGAGGCGAACGTTTCGCGCAGTTCGTGTGCCGTCTTGAAGCGGCCTTCCTGCGTCAGATTGTTCTTGAAGAAGTGGTTCAGCGCGCCGGGAATGTGGCCGCCGACCGGATCGATCGTTTCGTTCTCGCCGCGATAACGGTCGGCGGCGCGCGCATCGATCAGCAGATGATCGCGCGTGCCGATACTGCGTTCGATCGCTCGCGCATCCACGGTCACTTGCAGCGGCTGGCCAGCCTTGAACGTGCCCTGCGTTTTCGGCGGCACGGCGGTGTCGAGCGGCTTGCCCGCGGCCTCCCACGCTTGCAGGCCGCCATCGAGCAAGGCGACGGAATCGTGCCCGAGCCAGCGCAGCAGCCACCACAGACGCGCGGCGTACATGCCGCCTTGCGCGTCGTAAGCGACGACTTGCTGCCCTTCGTTCAAGCCGAAACTCGCCAGCTTCTCGACGAGCGCCGCGCGCTCCGGCAACGGATGCCGGCCGTTCGTGCCGGTTTTCGCGCCGGACAGGTCGCGGTCGAGATGCAGGTAATGCGCGCCGGGAATGTGGCCGGCGGCGTAGGCCGTTTCTCCTGCTTCCGGCGCGGCCAGATCGAAGCGGCAGTCAAAGACGAGCACGCTGCCGGGCGCGTCGGCGAGCCATTGGGCGAGATTGGCCGCTGAAATGAGCGTGGTGTAGTGAGTGTGCGGCATGGCGGCTCCTGATATCTTCGGCACGGACTTCGAAGTGGATGAACGCCTAGTGTAAACAAGAAAACGGGCCCGAAAGCCCGTCTCTTGCGATGATGCGCTGCGCTCAGATGCTGCCGAGCTGATGCCGCAGGAACTCGTGGAAGTGCTGCATGCCGGATTCCATCGGACTTTGATACGGCCCGACCTGGTTCTCGCCGCGCGACATGAGCGCGCGACGGCCCGCGTCCATGCGCTCGCCGATTTCATCGTCCTCGCGCGCCGTTTCCATGTACGCGGCGCGCTCGGCCTCGATGAACTCGCGCTCGAACAGCGCGATTTCCTCGGGGTAATAGAACTCGACGATGTTCGTCGTCTTCTGCGTGCCGCGCGGAATGAGCCATGACACGACGAGCACGTGCGGATACCACTCGATCATGAGACCGGGGTAGTACACCATCCAGATGGCGCCGAACTCCGGCGGCGCGCCGTTACGGAAGCGCAGGACCTGGTCGTGCCACTTGCGATACGTCGGGCTGCCCGGTTTTTCCAGTTTCTTGTGGACGCCCACCGTCTGCACGCTATACCAGTCGCCGAATTCCCATTCGAGGTTGTCGCAGGACACGAAACTGCCGAGGCCCGGATGGAAAGGCGCGACGTGGTAGTCCTCCAGATAGACCTCGATGAAGGTCTTCCAGTTGTAGTTGCACTCGTGCACTTCGACGTGATCGAACATGAAGCCCGAGAAGTCGAAGTGACGCGCCGTGCCGAGTTTGGCGAGATCGGCCGCGACGTTGCGGCCCTCGGCCTCGAAGAGCAGGCCTTGCCAGTTCTGTAGCGGCGTGGCGCCGAGATTCAGGCACGGTTTGTCGGCGAAATGCGGCGCGCCCAGCAACTGGCCGCTCAGATCATAGGTCCAGCGATGCAGCGGACAGACGATGTTCTCCGCGCTGCCGCGCCCGTTCAGCATGATGGCCTGACGGTGACGGCACACGTTGGACAGCAGTTCGATGTTGTTCTGCTGATTGCGGACGAGCACGCGCCCTTCGCCTTCGCCGGGAAGCGCGAAATAGTTCCCCGCTTCGGGGACCATGAGTTCGTGCCCGATATAGCGTGGACCTTGCTTGAAAAGTACGTCGAGTTCGCGCGTAAGAAGCGCTTCGTCAAAGTAAGCCGTGACTGGCAGTTGACTATGAACAGCCTTCAACTGCAATGCATTGCTCAGATTGGACATTCCCACTCCCGATGAAGACGTGAAAGCAGTGAACAACCCAACCATCGAAGATTCGATTTAGGGAGCCCGCGATTATACCGAAATCCGCCTCGCCGGGGCGCATAAGGTCTTGATTTGGGTATAAATTGTCGCGAGAGTTCCTACAAATGCGCATTTAGCTGATTTTGCGCAAGAGTCGTTCCGCGCGCATGTTCTCCGCATGCCGCGCGACGTGGCGTCGCCGGACGCATGGGTCGCCGTCGTCGCGCGCGCACGGGATGCGGGTCGAAAAATCGGCTTTTGCCGTAGAATGTGCGACTTGGTTCCAATTTTCACCGCACATCCACGATTCATGGCGAAGACCGCAGAAGACGCAACAAGCGAAGAAGGCCGCGCCGATGCGCCGGGCGCGGACAGCTCGCCGCTTCCGCAGAATTACGAAGCGGCGCTGGCCGAACTCGAATCGCTCGTCGCGCGCATGGAAGAGGGCGCGTTGAGCCTCGAAGAATCGCTTGCCGCGTACCGCCGAGGCGCGGCGCTTGTCGGCTTTTGCCAACAACAGCTCGAAAAAGTCGAGCAGCAGGTTCGCGTGCTCGACGGCGAGACGCTCAAGCCGCTGCCCGGCGACGCAGAACGCGCGACGAACGACAACGGGGACGACGATCTATGACCTTCGAACACTGGATGCGCGCCACGCTCGACCGCGTCGAAACCGCGCTCGAGCACTATCTTCCCGGCACGGACGTCGCGCCGGCGCGTCTGCATGAGGCCATGCGCTATGCCGTGCTCGGCGGCGGCAAGCGCGTGCGTCCGCTTCTGGTTCACGCGGCCGGCGAACTGACGGGCGCGAGCGCGCAGGCGGTCGAAGCCGCGAGCGCCGCACTGGAGATGATCCACGTCTATTCGCTCGTGCACGACGACATGCCCGCGATGGACGACGACGCGCTGCGTCGCGGCAAGCCCACGGTACACATTCAATATGACGAAGCGACGGCGCTGCTCGTCGGCGACGCGCTTCAGTCGCAGGCGTTCATCGCGCTGACGGCTGAGGGCAATGGTCTGTCGGACCGCCAGCAGGCCGCGCTCGTGCGCGAACTGGCGGTCGCGAGCGGCTCCGTCGGCATGGCGGGCGGGCAGGCCATCGACCTCGAAAGCGTCGGGCGCAAGCTGTCGCGGCCGGAGCTCGAAACCATGCATCGCAAGAAGACGGGCGCGTTGCTGCGCGCGTCGGTGCGCATGGGCGCGCTTGCAGGCGACGAGCCGGGCGCGGACGTGCTTGCCGCGCTCGATCAATACGCCGCCGCGGTCGGGCTCGCGTTCCAGGTCGTCGACGACATTCTCGACGTCACGGCCGATTCCGCGACGCTCGGCAAGACCGCAGGCAAAGACGCGCAACATGACAAGCCGACTTACGTGTCGATCATCGGACTCGACGCGTCGCGCGAACTCGCGGCGCAGCTCGGCCGCGACGCGCACGCCGCTATCCAGCCGTTCGGCGCTCGCGCGCAGCGCCTCGCCGAACTCGCCGACCTGGTCGTGAACCGGGCGCATTAATTGTTGAACGCGTGACGAAGCCCACGGCGCGAAACGTAGAAGTCACTCGCGCTGAACGAATCACGCCAGTTTTCCTAAAATGGGACGACGATGTACGACTTGCTGAAAACCATCGACGATCCGGCCGATTTGCGTGCCCTCGATCGACGCCAACTGCAGCCGCTTGCCGACGAACTGCGGGCCTACGTGCTCGACAGCGTGTCGCAAACGGGTGGCCATCTGTCGTCCAACCTCGGCACGGTCGAGCTGACGATCGCGCTGCATTATGTGTTCGATACGCCGAACGATCGTATCGTCTGGGACGTCGGCCATCAGACGTATCCTCACAAGATTCTGACCGGACGCCGCGACCGGATGTCGACGCTGCGTCAGCTCAACGGTATTTCGGGCTTTCCGCGCCGTAGCGAATCCGAGTACGACACGTTCGGCACGGCGCATTCGAGCACGTCGATTTCGGCGGCGCTCGGCATGGCCATCGCGAACAAGCTGCAGGGCGACAATCGCTATTCCATCGCCGTGATCGGCGACGGCGCGATGACCGCCGGCATGGCGTTCGAGGCGATGAACAACGCGGGCGTCGCCGACGACCTGCCGCTGCTCGTCATCCTCAACGACAACGACATGTCGATCTCGCCGCCTGTCGGCGCGCTGAACCGCCATCTCGCGCGTCTGATGTCGGGCCGCTTCTATGCCGCCGCCCGCGCGGGCGTGGAGCGCGTGCTGCGCGCCGCGCCTCCGGTGCTCGACCTCGCCCGCAAGCTCGAGGAGCACGCGAAAGGCATGATCGTGCCGGCCACGCTCTTCGAAGAGTTCGGCTTCAACTACATCGGCCCGATCGACGGCCACGATCTCGACTCGCTGATCCCGACGCTGCAAAACATTAAGGAACTGCGCGGTCCGCAATTCCTGCACGTCGTCACGAAGAAGGGCCAGGGCTACAAGCTCGCGGAAGCCGATCCCGTGCTGTATCACGGCCCGGGCAAGTTCAATCCGGCCGAAGGCATCAAGCCCTCGACCGCGCCGTCGAAGAAGACCTACACGCAGGTCTTCGGCGAATGGCTCTGCGACGCCGCCGCGCAGGATTCGCGCGTGGTCGGCATCACGCCGGCCATGCGCGAAGGCTCGGGCATGGTCGAGTTCGAAAAGCGTTTCCCGGACCGTTACTTCGACGTCGGCATCGCGGAGCAGCACGCCGTCACGTTCGCGGGCGGTCTGGCCGCGGACGGCATGAAGCCGGTCGTCGCCATTTACTCGACGTTCCTGCAACGCGCGTACGACCAGTTGATCCACGACGTCGCGTTGCAGAATCTGCCGGTCGTTTTTGCAATCGACCGCGCGGGCCTGGTCGGTGCCGACGGCGCGACGCACGCGGGCAATTACGATCTCGCGTTCCTGCGCTGCATCCCGAACATGACGGTGATGGCCGCATCCGACGAAAACGAATGCCGCCAGATGCTCTACACGGCGCTTCAGCAGCCGAATCCGACGGCCGTGCGCTATCCGCGCGGCGCGGGCACGGGCGTCGCCACCGTCAAGCAGATGACCGCGATTCCGCTCGGCAAGGGCGAAATCCGCCGTCAGTCGTCGCAGAAGATGGGTTCCGGCAAGCGCATCGCGATTCTCGCGTTCGGCACGATGGTCGCGCCGTCGCTGGCCGCCGCCGAGGAGCTCGACGCGACCGTGGCGAACATGCGTTTCGTGAAGCCGATTGACGCCGACCTGCTGCGCGAACTGGCTGCAACGCATGACGCGCTCGTGACCGTCGAGGAAGGCACGATCATGGGCGGCGCGGGTTCCGCGTGCGTCGAGGCGCTTCTGGCAAGCGGCGTCGTGAAGCCGGTGCTGCAATTGGGCCTGCCGGACGTGTTCATCGACCACGGCGATCCGGCCAAGCTGCTCGCGAGCGTCGGGCTGGATGCGGCCGGCATTGCGCATTCCATCCGCGAGCGTTTCCTGTCCGCAGTCGAAGCGGCGGGCAAGCTGACCAAGCGCGTCGCCTGACGCGGAATCGGCCACGGGCGCTCGGGGCGCGCCGTTCATCGGCAATGGCCGCAGTGTGTTTGCATACGGCGCGGGCTTCGTCCCGCGCCGTATGCGTTTCACCGTTTAGCGCCACGCGCGTGAAGCGTCGGCGCAGATAGGACATAAAAACATGAATCAGATGAATCCCGCCTTCGTGATGCCGGACGTCCAAAGCACGCCCGACACGCGCCAGATCGCGATTCAGCGCGTGGGCGTGAAAGGCGTGCGGCATCCGTTGTCGGTGCGCACGGAAAGCGGCGTTCAGCCGAGCGTCGGCGTATGGAATCTCGACGTGCACTTGCCGGCCGAACAGAAGGGCACGCACATGTCGCGCTTTGTCGCGCTGCTGGAAGAACATCGCGAGCCGCTTGATCAGGCTGCGCTCTGCGCCATGCTCGCGTCGATGCTCGCGAAACTCGAAGCGCATTCGGGCCGTATCGAAGTGACGCTGCCGTACTTCGTGATGAAAACCGCGCCGGTGTCCGGCGTGCAGAGCCTGCTCGATTACGAGGCGACATTCATCGCCGAGAAGCGCGACGGCCAAACGCGGCTGACGCTGAAAGTGCTCGTACCGGTTACGAGCCTGTGCCCGTGCTCGAAGAAGATCTCGCAGTACGGCGCACACAATCAGCGGTCGCACGTGACCATCACCGCGGAACTGGCGGGCGAGGTCGCGGTGGAAGAACTGGTGCGCATCGCGGAAGAAGAGGCGTCGTGCGAACTGTGGGGACTGCTCAAGCGCCCCGACGAGAAGTTCGTGACCGAGCGCGCGTATGAGAATCCCAAGTTCGTCGAAGACCTCGTGCGCGACATCGCGACGCGGCTGAACGCGGACGAGCGCATCGTCGCCTACGTGCTCGAAGCGGAGAACTTCGAGTCGATCCACAATCACAGCGCGTATGCGGTGATCGAGCGCGACAAACGCTGATTGCGTGAGGTGGTTTAGTCGAGCGAAAGCCGGTCCGAGCGACCGGCTTTTTTCATGCGCACCTGGCGCGTGCTGTCGTCCGGCTCGCCGCCGTTGTCTCCGGAACGCGCCCGCCCGTAGAATGCTCTCCCGACCTTCACGAGCATACGGAGGGCATCTTGATCCTGATCGGCCAATACGATTCTCCGTACGTGCGGCGCGTCGCCATCGCGCTGACGCTGTACGACATGGCGTTCGAGCATCGCCCGTGGTCCGTGTTCGGCGACGCCGACAAGATCGCGCCGTTCAATCGTAAGCGGTCCATCTTCGACGTCTGGCAGTGAGCGACAGTAGCGAGGAGCATAGGTGTCCACCTATCTTGAGGTGGACACCTATGACTGGCATGGACTCAGAGTTGGCAGTAGTGCGTCGCAGCAGCGATGGCCGTCGCCGCTATGACGAAAAAAGTAAGCGCGCCTTGATTGAGGCAGCACTTCGTCCCGGAGTATCAGTCGCCGGTCTGGCTCAGCAGCACGGCATCAACGCCAATCTGCTGCGCAAGTGGATCGCGAAGTACCTGGTGGAGCGCGAGAAAGCCATTTCGCCAGCGTCGCAGCATAATGGCAACGACGAATACAACCCGTCTCAGCCCGACGAGTCGATTAATGAGGTGGCCGTCGATCTGCCCGGGTCGCACCAACGCGGCCCCGTCGCGGTAAAGCCGTCTGCGTTCGTGTCGGTCGTTTCAGCGGCGCCGCCACAGCCGTCCACACCACCATCGATGACACTTGCCTTGCATGTGCGTCTGTCGAACGGCGTCGAGCTTGAACTCGGCGGGGCAATCGCGACCATCGACGAATTGACGACCATGGTTCAGATTCTGGGGAGGATGCCGTGTTCCGGTTCGACGACGATCTGAAGGTCTATCTGCACCGCGATCCCGTTGATTTCCGCTACGGCATGAATAGCCTGTCGATTCTCGTCGAGCAGTCGATGCGCCTGAATCCGATGGACACTTCGCTATACATCTTCGGAAACCGGCGTCGCGATCGCATAAAAATCCTTGGCTGGGATGGCAGTGGTTTCTGGCTTCTCATAAAGCGATTGGAGAGAAGCCACTTCATCTGGCCCGACAACAAGGCTGAGATCGTGACGATGACCACCAACGTGCTGCACGCGCTACTCGACGGCGATGACATCACCGCGATTCGACGGCATCCGAAGCAGGAATATCATCGCGTGAGCTGAACAGTGAGGCGGCGTGCAGGTCTAACCCGCCATGCCGATCAACGTCACGATCACCGCCGAGGAACTGAAGGCGTTGCTTGCCGAGCGCGATGCTGCGCGTGCATTGCGAGAAGAACAGGAGGCATTACGCGGCGCCTTGCGGCTCGTGACGGCCGAGCGCGATCTCGCCGAGGAGCGCCTCCGAGCCTATCGTCGCGAACTGTTCGGCGCCAAGAGTGAAGCACGAGATTCTGATCAACCTAGCCTGTTCAACGAAGCCGAGACGCTCGGCGCGAACAGCGCGCCCGCGCATGAAGACACGCCGGAGACGACGGTCGCCGCGCACAAGCGCAAGAAGCGCGGTCATCGCAAGCCGCTAGATCCGAATCTGCCGCGCGAGGTCGTGCGACACGAACTGCCCGAAGCCGAACGCTTCTGCACGAACGATGGGCACGCGCTCGTCGAGATTGGTGCGGAGATCAGTGAGCAGCTCGATGTGGTCCCCGAGCAGCTTCGGGTGATCCAACACCAGCGCGTCAAATATGCGTGCCCTTGCTGTGACCTCGGGATCAAGGTCACGCCGGCGCCGCCGCGCATCATCGCGCGCGGACTGTTGAGCGAATCGGCGCTTGCATGGATCACGACCGGCAAGTATCAGTTCGGCATGCCGCTGTATCGTCAGGCTGGTTTGCTGTGTCGCTTCGGCGGCGACATCTCGTCGAACACGATCGCCGCCAGCATGGTTCGCGTTGGCCTCGCGACCCAGCCCGTGATTAACTTGATGCGCGATGCGTTGCTCGAGGCAGAGCTGATCTACTGCGACGAAACAACGTTCCAGGTACTGAAAGAGAAAGGGAGAAAACCACAAACGAAGAGCTACCTCTGGGCGCAGATGACCGGCTCGGGCGTCCCTATCCGCTGCTTCAGCTATACACCTGGACGCGGCGCCAAGCTGGCCGACAAGCTGTTCACGGGCGTCCGCAAAGGCGCGGTTCTCGTAACTGACGGCTACGAGCCCTACAACGACATCGCTCAACGCTACGACCTCGTGCACCTCGGATGTTGGGCGCACCTGAGGCGGTACTTCATCAAAGCGGAGGACAACGTGCCGAAAGTCGCGCGTTCCCCCGACCTGCTCGCGACACGCTTCATCACGCTGATCGGCAAGCTGTTCGCTGCGGAGGCCCGCTCTAAGAAATGGAAGCCTGAGCGACGACAGCGATTGCGACGGCGATACAGCACGCGCATCCTCGACACCATCTACGCCTTGGCGCTCGCGCAGTCGCCCGGCATCGTGCCAAAAAGTCTGCTTGGAAAGGCACTGACCTATCTACGCGAGCAGTGGCCGAAGCTGATCCGCTATGTCGAGAACGGCAGTTGGCCTATCTCGAACAACTCTTGTGAAAACGCGATTCGCCCCTTCGTCGTTGGGCGCCGTTCATGGCTTTTTAGCGACACGGTTGCGGGGGCAAACGCAAGTGCAAACCTCTACAGCCTGATCGAAACGTGCAAAGCCGGCGGCATCGATCCTTATCGTTATCTCCACTGGTTATTCCAGCGCCTACCTCTGGCGAAGACCGTCGACGACTACGACGCGCTGCTTCCCTGGAAGATGCCCGCAGATCTCCGCTGACCCACTTCGCTATCACACATCACGCGCTCTACCACCTTACTCTGAGGGGCGTCGTTCGTGGATCGCTTACGTTCAATCCGCTGATTCGGGTGCCTACGCTCGTGCTCGATTCGGGCGACGTGCTGATCGAAAGCGCGATGATTCTCGATTATCTCGACGAGCAGGCGGGCCCGGGACGCGCGTTGATCGCGTCAGCGGGCGCAGCGCGGCGCGAGGCGCTGAAGGTCTGCGCGCTCGCAACGGGCCTCGCCGACAAAGCCGTCGCGCTCGTCTACGAGCGTGTGCTGCACAGGGAGAAATCGCAGGCGTGGGTGGATCGCTGCACGGGGCAGGTCGAGCGCGTGCTGGACGTGCTCGAAGCCGACCGCGCCGCGCGCCCGACGCCGTACTGGTTCGGCGATTCGATCGGTCATGCGGACATCGCCGTGGCGTGCGCGCTGCGCTTTGCGCGCGAAGCGCATCCGCAGGTTTTCGCGCAAGCGCGCTGGCCATCGCTGATCGGTCACGCGCATCGTTGCGAGACGCTGCCGGTGTTCGCAGCCATCGTGCAGCCGTTCAATCCGCCGAAATAGGCAGTCAGGCTCGCGCGAGCGCGGTGAGATCCCAGCGCGGCTTTACCGTGAACGCGTAGTCGCGCACGGCCTGCTCCGGCCATCGCGCGAGCCGCAGCGCGCCCGCCAGCGCGATCATCGCGCCGTTGTCGGTGCAGAGCGACAAGTCCGGATAGTGAACGTCGAAGCGCCGCTTCTTCGCCGCCGCCGACAGCGCCTCGCGCAACTGCCGGTTGGCGCCGACGCCGCCCGCCACGACGAGCCGCTTGAGGCCCGTCTTCTTCAGCGCCGCGAGCGATTTCGCGACAAGGACATCGACGGCGGCATCGACGAAACCGCGCGCCAGATCCGCCTTCGCCTGCTCGCAGACATTGCCGCCGGATGCGTCGAGCTTGCGGCTGTGCGTCAGCACCGCGGTTTTAAGGCCGCTGAAGCTGAAGTCGAGATCGCCGGAATGCAGCATCGGGCGCGGCAGCGCGACGGCGCCCGGCGTGCCGAATTCGGCCAGGCGCGAGACTTCCGGGCCGCCCGGATAGCCGAGCCCGAGCAGCTTCGCGGTCTTGTCGAACGCTTCGCCAGCGGCATCGTCCAGCGTTTCGCCGAGCGTCTCGTACACGCCCACGTCCGTGACGCGCATCAGTTGCGTATGGCCGCCCGACACGAGAAGCGCGACGAACGGAAACGGCGGCGGCGAATCGACCAAAAGCGGCGAGAGCAGATGCCCTTCGAGATGGTGAATGCCGACCGTCGGCTTGTCCCACGCCATCGCGAGCGCATTGGCGATGCTCGCGCCGACCAGCAGCGCGCCCGCGAGCCCCGGCCCTTGCGTGAAGGCGATAGCGTCGATGCTCTCGCGCTCGACGCGCGCCTCGCTCATCACCTGTTCGAGGAGCGGCAGCGCGCGGCGAATGTGATCGCGCGACGCGAGTTCCGGCACGACGCCGCCGTACTCGCGATGCATGGCGATCTGCGAGTGAAGGGCGTGCGAAAGCAGGCCGCGCTCGGTGTCGTAGAGCGCGAGGCCGGTTTCGTCGCAGGAACTTTCGATGCCGAGAACGAGCATGTGGGTGACATCCATTGGGTGCATCAAAGCGAACCGAAAAGTATAGCAGCGGCCCGCACGGCGCGTTTCCCGGCGGCAGTTACAATGCGCGGCATGGAATCCTTCGATATCGCCGTCATCGGCGCGGGCGCGGCCGGCATGATGTGCGCGGCCGTCGCGGCTCAGACCGGCCGGCGCGTCGTGCTCATCGACCACGCCGAGCGTCTCGCCGAAAAAATCCGCATCTCCGGCGGTGGGCGCTGCAACTTCACGAACGTGAACGCGCAGCCGGCCAATTTTCTGTCCGCGAATCCGCATTTTTGCCGTTCTGCGCTCGCCCGCTACACGCCGCGCGATTTCCTCGCGCTCCTGAAGCAGTATCGCGTGAAGTGGCACGAGAAGCACAAGGGCCAGCTCTTTTGCGACGACTCCAGCGAGACGATCATCGGCGTCTTGCGCAGCGAGTGCGACGCGGGCGGCGTCGCGTGGCGGCGTCCGGTGAGCGTGCACGCGATCCGTCACGACGGCGCGCGCTTTGCGCTCGATACGACCGCCGGCGCGATCGGCGCGGCCGCGCTCGTGATCGCGACGGGCGGGCTGTCGATCCCGAAGATCGGCGCGACGGACTTCGGCTACCGCATCGCGAAGCAGTTCGGCCACAAGCTCGTCGATACGCGGCCCGCGCTTGTGCCGCTCACGTTCACCTCCGCCGACTGGGCGCCATTCGCCGCGCTGTCGGGGCTTTCGCTGCCGGTGCGCATCAGCACGGGAAGCGGCAAGACGCGCGGCGAGTTCGACGAAGACCTGCTGCTCACGCATCGCGGGCTCTCGGGTCCGGGCGTGCTGCAGATTTCGAGCTATTGGAATCCATCCGAGCCGATTCGCGTCGATCTGCTGCCCGAACTCGACGCCACCGAACTGCTTCTGGAAGCGAAAGCCGGATCGCGCAAACAGATCGGCAACTTTCTCGCCGAACACGTGCCGGCGCGCCTCGCGCACGCGTGGCTCGACGCGCAGCGCGTGCCCGTCGATGCGCGCCTCGCCGATCTCCCCGACCGCACGCTTAAAGGCATCGGCGCGTCGCTGTCCGGCTGGACGCTGACGCCGAGCGGCACCGAGGGCTACCGCAAGGCGGAAGTCACGCGCGGCGGCGTCGATACGCGCGAGCTTTCGTCGGCCACGATGATGAGCGAACGCGTGCCTGGCCTCTTCTTCGTCGGCGAGGCGGTGGACGTCACCGGCTGGCTCGGCGGCTACAACTTCCAGTGGGCGTGGGCATCCGGCGTGGCGGCGGGAAAGGCGGCGTCGGAGTACGCGCACGGCGCCGCGAAGGTCGCCTGAGCCGTCCTCGCGGCAGGTGTTTCACCGGTCTCGGATCGCAAACCCGTTTGCTATACTCGGACGGTCATCGAAGGAGTTCGCGCGCCTTTTGCCGCGCTTCTTCGCTCTGGCTGACGCGACCCGCGGCGCGCATCGCTGCAAGCTCCAGAAGGCCCGCTTACAGTCCCGCTTGAGGAACGTCCCCAAGCGGGCTTTTGCTTTCGCAGCGCAGGAAGTCAGCCGAAATTCTTTTTGCAATTGCACCGGGTGAAAGATGAGCCTCAAGGACCAGATCAACGACGACATGAAGACGGCCATGCGCGCGCGCGAAACCGAGCGTCTCGGCACCATTCGCCTGCTGCTCGCAGCCATCAAGCAGCGCGAAGTCGATGATCGCGTGACCCTCGACGACGCGGGCGTGACCGCCGTCATCGACAAGATGATCAAGCAGCGCAAGGACTCGGTGAGCCAGTTCCAGGCCGCGGGCCGCGACGATCTCGTCGCGAAGGAAAACGCCGAACTCGCCGTGCTCGCCGCGTACATGCCCGAGCAGCTTTCCGCCGATGCCATCGCCGCCGAAGTGCAGGCCGCCGTCGCCGCGACGGGCGCGGCCGGTCCGCAGGACATGGGCAAGGTGATGGGCGTGCTCAAGCCGAAGCTCGCGGGCAAGGCGGACATGACCGCCGTTTCCGCGCAGGTGAAAACGGCGCTCGCGAAGTAACCGACCCCGCGCTCGCATCCGGTGATTCCTCACGCATTTCTGCAGGATTTGCTCAACCGCGTCGATATCGTCGACGTGGTGGGCCGCTACGTCCAGTTGAAGAAGGGCGGCGCGAACTTCATGGGCCTGTGCCCGTTTCACAACGAGAAGAGCCCGTCGTTCACCGTCAGTCCGACGAAGCAGTTCTATCACTGCTTCGGCTGTGGCGCGCACGGCACGGCCATCGGCTTTCTGATGGAGCACACAGGGCTCACGTTTCCCGAAGCCGTCAAGGATCTGGCGCAAGGCGCGGGATTGACGGTGCCGCAGGAGCCGTCGAATGCGTTCCGTGGCGGCGGTTATGGCAGCGAAAGCGCGCCGAGCAAGGCGGTGAGCGTCGCGCTCACGGAAGTCATGCAGACCGCCTGCGATTTCTACAGGAAGCAGTTGCGCGCGGCGCCGAACGCCATCGCGTATCTCAAGAAGCGCGGACTGACCGGCGAGATCGCGGCGCGCTTCGGCCTCGGCTACGCCCCGGACGGCTGGCAGAATCTGGAAGCCGCGTTTCCCGATTACCGCAACGACAATCTCGTCGAAGCGGGCCTCGTGATCGTCAGCGAGAAGACCGACGCGCAAGGCCAGCCGCGCCGCTACGACCGCTTTCGCGAGCGCGTGATGTTCCCCATCCGCAACGTGAAGGGCAATGTCATCGGCTTCGGCGGGCGCGTGCTGGACGGCGGCGAGCCGAAGTATTTGAATTCGCCCGAAACGCCGCTATTTAGCAAGGGCAGCGAGCTTTACGGCCTGTTCGAAGCGCGTCTCGCGATCCGGGAATTGGGCTACGCGCTCGTCGTCGAAGGGTATATGGATGTCGTCGCGCTCGCGCAGCTCGGCTTCGCGAACGCGGTCGCCACGTTGGGCACGGCCTGCACGCCCATCCATGTGCAGAAGCTCTTCCGCCAGACCGACACCGTGGTGTTCAGCTTCGACGGCGATTCGGCCGGCCGACGCGCCGCGCGTCGCGCGCTCGAGGCGGCGCTGCCGCACGCGGCGGACAACCGGACCATCAAGTTTCTCTTTCTGCCGAAAGAGCATGACCCGGACAGCTACGTGCGCGAGTTCGGCACGGACGGCTTCGGCGAGCAGGTCGACCGCGCCATGCCGTTGTCGCAGTTCCTGCTGAACGAAGTGCTGAACGACAAGGAGCTGGAGCAGCCCGAAGGCCGCGCGAAGGCGCTCTTCGACGCCAAGCCGCTCCTGCAGGCGCTTCCGGCCAACGCGCTGCGGGTGCAGATCCTGCATATGCTGGCAGACCGGCTCGCGACGCCGTTCACGGAAATTGCGGCGCTTTGCGATATCGATTCCCGGGCGGCGGCCGTCGCCCGCGCGTCGGTGCCGAAGAGCGAGCGGCGTCGCGTGACGGGCCAGGAGCAGCGGGCGCTGCGCAATCTGGTGATGTATCCGGGCATCGCGGCATCGCTCGACGAAGAGAGCGAACGCACGCTCGTGACCATGACCGAGCACGGCGAGTTGTTCAGCGAAGTACTCGGTCACGTCCGCGAACTGGGCGGCGCGGCGGAATTTCAGATGTTGTCGGACGTTTTGAGAAATGCAGCAAATGCACCGACCTACGAGGATATCTTCCAGGAAATTCTCGCCTATGATGAAAACGTTCGGGATTTGCTGCTACGCGACCCGTCCGACGAAGACGCCGCGCAACGCGTCGACGAGCAGAAGCGCTTGTTGACGGAAGAGTTGCTCGCGACAGTCGTCAAGCTGCGGCACGACAGCTATCGCGCGCGGCTCGATCAACTGGCGCGGCAGGCGAGCCTCTCGGCAGAGGAGGTGGCGGAGTTCTCGGATCTGTCGGCGAAAGTGGCGCAGATCAAGGCGGGACGGGCCGCAAGCCCGGATCGCGAAAAGTGAACTGCTATAATAAAAAGTTGAAAATTCGTTGCTTTTTTTCAACGATTTGTACGATTTCGCTGGCTTAGTCAGTCTGGAGCGGCGAGACGTACGGAAGCTTTGAGGAAATTTGCGAGAGTTGCAAGGGCGCTGGCTGAATCGGCTGTCGCGGCGCGCGAAAGCGGCGTTTGCCTCGAGCGGGGCGCGACACACAAAACAGGCGGATAAGCACGCCGACGAACAGACGGGCGCAAGGGAAGCGGCTGCTATTGCGGGTAGGAGCGATTCGCGTTCGAGCGCATCGCTCGAACCGCGGTAGCGCCCCGGGCAGGGCACGCAGCCAGGCAGGGCGAGGCACGTGCGCATTGGGTATTCACGGTTCCATCGGTTGCCGTCCGGCAGCCGCGAGTCGAGACTAGAGCCTGTATGGCGAACTCCATGACGAAAAAGCTGAACGATGTACCCGTCGAAGACGACGCACCGCAAACTGCAGAGCCGGCCGCCGCACCCGCGGCGAAGGTCGAAAAGGCCAAGGCACGCGACCGCCGCGCCAAGGAGAAGGCGCTTCTGAAAGACGCGTTCGCGTCGAGCGCGCCCGGCACGGTCGAAGAGCTGGAAGAGCGCCGTTCGAAACTGCGCGCGCTCATCAAGCTCGGCAAGGAGCGCGGGTTCCTCACGTACGCCGAAATCAACGATCACCTTCCGGACAACTTCACGGAAACCGAGGCGATCGAAGGCATCATCAGCACGTTCAACGACATGGGCGTGGCGGTGTACGAGCAGGCGCCCGATGCCGAGACGCTGCTCCTGAACGACAACGCGCCGAACGCCTCGGCCGACGACGAAGTCGAGGAAGAAGCCGAAGTCGCGCTGTCCACGGTCGATTCCGAGTTCGGCCGCACGACGGACCCCGTGCGCATGTACATGCGCGAAATGGGCACGGTCGAGCTGCTGACGCGCGAAGGCGAAATCGAGATCGCGAAGCGCATCGAGGACGGCCTCAAGCACATGGTCATGGCGATTTCCGCCTGCCCGACGACCATCGCCGACATTCTCGCGATGGCCGAGCGCGTGCAGAACGAGGAAACGCGCGTCGATGAACTCGTCGATGGCCTGATCGATCCGAACGCGGAAGACACCGACGGCTTCTCCGAACAGGAAGCCGAGGCGATCGAATCGGAGGACGAGGAAGCCGACGAGGAAAGCGACGAAGAAGAGGACGACGACGACGGCGCCGCGCAGGCGAGCGCCAACGCCGCCCAACTGGAAGCGCTGAAGCGCCAGTCGCTCGAAAAGTTCTCGCTGATCAGCGAGTGGTTCGACAAGATGCGCCGCGCCTACGAGAAGGAAGGCTACAAGTCGAAGGCATACCTGAAGGCGCAGGAAGCCATTCAGACCGAACTCATGTCGATCCGCTTCACGGCGCGCACCGTCGAGCGCCTGTGCGACACGCTGCGCGCGCAAGTCGATGAAGTGCGCCAGGTCGAGCGTCAGATCCTGCATACGGTGGTCGACAAGTGCGGCATGCCGCGCGCCGAGTTCATCGCCCGCTTTCCGGGCAATGAGACGGACCTCGACTGGGCCGACAAGGTCGTCGCGGAAGGGCACGAGTACAGCGCGGTGCTTGAGCGCAACATTCCGGCGATTCGCGAACAGCAGCAGCGTCTGCTGGACTTGCAGGCGCGCGTGGTGTTGCCGCTGAAGGACCTGAAGGAAACCAATCGCCAGATGGCGGCGGGCGAACTGAAGGCGCGTCAGGCGAAGCGCGAAATGACCGAGGCCAATCTGCGCCTCGTGATTTCGATCGCGAAGAAATACACGAACCGCGGATTGCAGTTTCTCGACCTCATTCAGGAAGGCAATATCGGTCTGATGAAGGCGGTGGACAAGTTCGAATATCGTCGCGGCTACAAGTTTTCGACTTACGCGACGTGGTGGATTCGCCAGGCCATTACGCGGTCGATTGCGGATCAGGCGCGCACCATTCGTATTCCGGTTCACATGATCGAGACGATCAACAAGATGAACCGTATCTCGCGGCAGATTTTGCAGGAAACCGGTCTGGAACCGGATCCGGCGACGCTTGCCGAGAAGATGGAAATGCCCGAGGACAAGATCCGCAAGATCATGAAGATCGCGAAGGAGCCGATCTCCATGGAAACGCCGATCGGCGACGACGACGACTCGCATCTTGGCGATTTCATCGAGGATACGAATACGGTGGCGCCTTCCGACGCCGCGCTGCATGCGAGCATGCGGGACGTGGTGAAGGACGTGCTCGACTCGCTGACGCCGCGCGAGGCGAAGGTGCTGCGGATGCGCTTCGGCATCGAGATGAGCACGGATCACACGCTGGAGGAAGTGGGCAAGCAGTTCGACGTGACGCGTGAGCGCATTCGCCAGATCGAGGCGAAGGCGCTGCGCAAGCTGCGTCACCCGAGCCGGTCCGACAAGTTGAAGTCGTTCCTCGAGGGCAATTGATGCGCGTGTCGGGCTTGTATTGAGAGGCGTTGTCAGGCAAACTCGCAGACCTTCGAGAGTCGCCTTTGGCATCCTTCTGAAGCATCAGAAAGCGCCGCACGGCGCTTTCTTTTTGCCCTCCGTTTTCGAGAGGGGCCGGAAGCTTAACTGGTATAAGCTGTCGACTCATAATCGACCGACAGTGGGTTCGAGTCCCACCCGGCCCACCAGTGGTTCGTTCAAGATATCAAAGGGTTGGCGGGGGTTTGGTCCCTGACGGGCGCCTTCAGGGACACTCTGGGGACAATTCGGGGACGCTGGTGGGTTACGTGGCCCACTGGGCCTTTGACCGTCGTCTCCTCGTCGGACCGAACTTGCAGATGAGAATGCACGTGGTGGTGCGTCGCGTACTTTGTCAGCGGTGAACAGCTAGTCTGACCCCGAGCGCGCGATTGCGGGCGTTAGACCGCTCGAACGGTAGCCTGTTACAGACCGTTGAAGACCCGGAGCAGTCGTTCGGTGAATAAGTCGCGAGCGACCGCTCCTGTCGCGAAGCACCTAAAGCTCTGGTCTCGCTTCTGAACGCCGGACCAGTGGACGTTTGCCATATGCGTCGACAATTCGGGCGTGGACCAGCCGCGCTAATTCAAACGCAAGTCCAAGCGCAGATGGGCGACCGAGGTATCGCTGCATAGCCCTTCTCTGGATCGAAGCAAGGTTCCCGATCGTGAAGCGCTTCCGATGACGCAGAACGGCACGCCATAGGCTTCGAGGAGGAAGTTCTCGGTCACGCTCAGCAATGAAAGTTGTTCGGGGCTAACTTTCGAACGAGATAGTCCAGGCTGCACAACGATTACGCGGAGCTTTAATGCCGCCGTTCGACTCTGATTTCTTATGCCGGCGAGCATTTCCCTGTAACCCGTTTGGTACCGAGACAAAGCGACTCCTTAGGGTCGCGACGCAACAGGTGATTGAAGAGTTCGGTATGCGGAAGCTGATGCTGCAGCCAGCTAACGCTCTTCTGCGCTTGACCACAGACCTCGTAGAGGTCAGCCAGCCGATTACCCGCGTCATCTTCCGTCGAATACTTGAGGTGATAGAAGTCAACCGCGATGGTTGTGCGAACGTCCTCTTCGATTACCTTGATACCGACGACATCGGCGGACTCGCCCAAACCGTCATCGTCATAGATGATGTCGTACTGGTTAGTAGCTTTCAGGTCCTCAATGACCTTTTATTGAATGGAGTCGGGCTCACGAGTCGCGCCCTGCGCTTCCTTCTTGATGTTTACCGTCGACCAGTCCCAAACACCGATCTTTGCGGCGTCGAAAGGTGCGTACGTGTCAGGCAACGTTACGAACAGGTTGCCCTCAAAATACGAACCGTCAGCGAAGAAGATCTGTGGCGGGTTTTCTTCGAAGAAGTCGGACAGGGTCCAACTCTTTTGTCGGCGGCCTATTGTTCCCGTCTCTCCTTCTGGCAAGAAGCGACACATGAAAATGGATTCATCGGCAACTTGCGTGATTTCCAGACGCAGGATGATTTCCATCGACTCGCTCACAACTCCGAACTTAATCTCATCGGTCTCAGACGGGTCGACCACTTCGAGGCCAAGGTCTCGAAAATCCGCTTTGGTGCCCTGCTCTCCCAATCGAACGGAAAACACACTCTCATGGCCTTGATAGATGCTGTCAGGCCATTCGTTCGCTATCGGCATAACGTCCGGACGCTGCTTCACAAGCTTCGGAACGAGCGTACCGCTTGCGGCTGCTTGCCGATGAAGACAGAAGCGCCGGCACGAGTCCGGCGCGGTGAGAGAAACGGCAGCGGCTTATCCGGGCTTGCGGTTGGAGAGGCCGAGCAAGTAGCCGCCCTGCGTGGCGAGCGCGCGTGTAGACGGTGACGTCAGTGTGCTGCATGCAGGCCGTAGGTGACTTACAGCACTTCCTCGACGTGCCGGGCTTGCGCGTCGTACAGCGCGTCGCCGACCTTCAGGCGAGTTTGCTCGACGCGGTGCACGCGCTTCGCCGCCACCTTGCAAGCGCCTTGTCGCGATGGCCTCGGCGCGGCAGCGGCGCGCCCAGTCGAGCGAGTCGGCGTGCACGCGGTTCGTCGGGTCGATCCAGACCGTGTGCCCGTCGTTGCTGCGGTATTGCTTGATCGGCGTGCTGTCGTGCATCGAGTGTCCGAAGTGCGTGGCTTGCCGTTCGGCACGCACAACAATCAGGTTGACGCGCTGCTCCGCGGAGAGTAGCTGGAAGTGTTCTCGCCCATTCGGTTGGGGCTAGGCGCCGGCTTCCTCTCGCAGAAGTCGATGTACAAGTCGGTGACAGTTCGCACACAGACACTGCAGATCATCCAGTGTTGTCATGTGCTGAGCGCCCATCTGACTGACGTGAGTCGTCGAATGGTGGACTTCGATACAAGCTTCCGCAAGCTCAGTGCCAAATGCCGTCACAGGATCCAGTCTACATCGCTCGCAAGTGAGTTTTCCGTGCAGACGTTTATATTGCGCCTTCTTTGCTTTTGCCAGTCCGGCAGCCCGCTCGCGCTTGAGATGCGAGACGAGTTTCCGATCACCTTCCGCCCATCCCTGTTCCGGCAATGACGCCGGATCGAGCGAAGGAGCGTTAAAGCCTTTTGGAACGATTTGATAGCCAGCGTCACGTAGAAGCGCAAAGCAAAGCGACGTTTCGTCTCCCGAAAAATGCTTCGGCTCGATCACCGCGCCGTCCAGCGCCATTGACAGGGCAACGCCGAAGATGGCTTTCGGTGGAAATCGATCACCGTTCTCGGCTATCAGGTCGTACTTCGTGGAAGAGCCGAAGGGGTGGCTTACGTTGCCGCTTCGGAACAGCTGGACGGCCCTCCAAATGTACTCGGGCGTCGCCTTCTTCAACGTGTCCGCTGGAAGCCGCTCGCTGCCCGCGTTTGCAGCATGACGCACGAAAGGATAGTTGGCCGCTTTTAATTTTCGCTCAGCTTCTTTAAGCAACTGTTCGTCAAAGAATCGGATCCATTCGGTCTCAAGAACAAGCGCTTCTACGGAAAGGTCCAAGCGGCCACTCTCCCAGAGTTTGACGAAGCCGTCGGAGGGATTTCTGCCGCCGACCAACTTTGACACAGTCGCGTAGCCGCCATCAGCACCCAGCATCGCGAGAAATTGCCGAGGGTCGTACTTCAACTCGCGCTTTGCTTCTGCCGCCTTTTCTCGGAGAAACACAGTAAACCGTTCGTCCGTAGCTTTATCCATTCAAATCTCCAGAAACATCGGCGAATTTTCGCATCATACCCTTCGGCATCAGCCCGATAAGGGTTACCGCTAAGAGGTCGAACAAGCATGCTAAGTTTGAACTTCTGGCGACGTCGCTTGTATGAGTCGCCCAAGCACGCGGAGCCGCCTTCCCACGATGGTTCGGAGATCCTCCACATTCACGACGGCGCGCTTGGCGTACTCGGTGCCTCAATCCCGCGCGTCGATGCACTCCAGCAGGCCGTGCCCGGCGTCATCGCCCAGGACGCCAAGCTCGCCCTGCGACTCTGCGTGCGATGCGAACTTCCGCTGGGCTTTGAGCACGGTTTGCCGTGCGTTTAGCGAGGGGCTCGGATTTCTCGGCTGCCCGTATCTGGCTGAACTCACGCAGCGGCCGAATATCGACGCGCCGCCGAGATTCTCGCCATAGAGATGACGCGTAAGTGGATCCGGCTGCATGGCACCGGTGATGACGACAAGAGCGAGAGCGACAAGATTGCGGCGATCGACGCCGAGCTAAAGCGCGCGTGACCTGCCCCCGGTTTTAGTCCGAGCTGCAGTTAGAGTCCGAGGTTAAAAACTGCTGCTTCGCATCGTGGGCCCGGGCGAACTGCGCTGGCGTCAGATAGCCGAGGGAACTATGAGGCCGGTCGGCGTTGTACTCGATACGCCATTGTTCAATCAGCTGCTTGGCATGACGCATGGAGACGAACCAGTGCTCGTTCAGGCATTCATCGCGGAGGCGCCCGTTGAAGCTCTCGATATAGGCACTCTGCACCGGCTTGCCAGGCCGAATGAACGACAGCGTGACACCGGCTTCGTAGGCCCAAGTATCCAGCACCTTACCAGCGAACGCCAGCCGGGACTCGAATGGGGCATCTCCAACAGCGATTCCGGTAAGAACACCCGATGGCAGAACCTGTGGCTGCGCGACTATCAAAGCATGAATGCGCCACAGGACAGTGCGCCGGTCATCGGGACTGCGCATCATTTCGTCGTGATCGTGACGAGCGCTCAGACCGGCGCGCTCTACCAGGACGGCGTGCTGTTATCGAGCGGAGGACTCGGCGCGCCAACGATCCAGGGCGTGCTGCAGATCGGCACGATGGCTGGATCGTCGGCCCGATGAACGAGGTGATCGGCGAGGTAGCGCTCTACGATCATGCGCTCAGTGCCGACCGCGTGACGGCGCACTATTTGGCGGGTGTGTGAGCAAGATGAATCGTCTGCGCGGCGGGCCGCGTTCCTGGGCGCGACTTGGCACCGGGCTCGACGTAAGACTCCCGCAAATACCCCGCCTGCTTCAGACGGGGCTGCTCGGCGCGCTGGTCGTATCGCCTGTGTTCGGCGCGTGCACCTTCGTCTACGTCGAAGGCGACCATAACGCCGCGAGCGATGTCGGCGGGCACGGTGGCGGTGTGACACTTCCAGCCCGCACCGAATCATCGGATGCTTTGCCTCGGCTCGTGCCCCGGCGATGAGAGGTTAGGCCGCGTCCCGAATCCAATGCCGATCGCGGCGTTTGTTGGCGAACGTCAGCAGGGATCGCGCTGTGACCGTGCGTCTATGCCACGCTGACCAATTTAAGAGAAGTCGTATATCTGTATTGGGGTCGGACTGGTAATTTCGCAGCCACTTTTCATGGCGAGCTTGCAATGCCGGTTATCCGTCGGACCCCTACGCTTTCTGTATGCGTGCATAAGCACGAGGCCCAATTGCGCGCGCCGTCTCGCTCGTTTTGCGTGAAGTGAGTCGCATGGACCCGCGCCTCCTCGACACCTATCTCAGCGAACTGCGCTTCATGCAAGCACTGGGGGACGAGTTCGCCAGCGACCATCCCAAGATCGCGGCGCGACTCGGCATGGTCGCCGGAAGCATCGCCGATCCTTACGTCAATCGCCTGCTCGAAACGTCTGCGTTCGTGAACGCGCGTATGCAGATGCGCTTCGACGACGAGTTTCCGCTGATCACGCAGGCGCTACTGTCGTCGGTCTATCCCAACTACTTGTCGCCCACGCCTTCCATTGCCGTTGCGCGACTGTATCCCGGCGGCAAAGCGGCGGGCTTTATGTCGGGGCACACGATTCCGCGCGGCGTGGAACTCACGTCGCTGCGCTTGCCCGAGGGCGAGAAGACTGCCTGCACCTTCCGCACGACGCAGGACGTTTCGCTTTATCCCATCGATCTGGTCGACGCCAGACTCACGCACGTTCCGCCCGACATCCAGGGGCTGGACCGCTATGTGCCGCCGCATCGGCGGGTGCGTGGCGCGTTGCGCCTGCGCCTGCGCACGCTAGAAGGCGTGCCGTTCTCTTCGCTGCAGGGACTGGACCGCTTGCAGATTTATCTCAGTGGAGATGAACGCGTCGCGTCTCACTTGCACGAGTTGATTCACACGGGGGCGGTCGTCTCGGTCGTCGGCGAACCGGGGCGTTTCAGCGACGCGGGCTACGCGCCGCATGTCGTTGCCTCGGCGCCCGTCACCCAAGATGGGCTGACAGCCGAGGAAACGGTGCTGCCGCTCGCCGCGCCAAGCCTGCTCGGCCACAACCTCGTGCACGAGTATTTCTCCTGCCCGAGCCGGTTCTACTTCTTCACACTCAGAGGATTGCAAGCGGGGCTTGCGCGCATCCAGGGTAGTGAAGCCGAGATCGTCGTGCTGCTGGACCGGTCCACCAACGCGCTCGCCGAACGTGTGAACGCGTCGATGTTCGCCCTCTTTTGCACGCCCGTCGTCAATCTCTTCAAGATGCGCACGGCGGCTGTGCGCACCGAAGATGTCGGTCGTGTGCTGCACCTGACGCCGTTCGACAAGCCGACGCTCGATCACGAAGTGCATTCCGTCGACATGGCCATCGGTCAGGTCAGCCAGGAAGAAGGGTCCGAGGAACTGCCGTTCTATCCGCTGCATGCCGCGCTGCTGCACGATGAAGAAGGCCCCGGACGCTACTTCACGGTGCGCCGCGAGCAGCGGTTGTCCAAAGCCAAGGGCCGCTCATACGGCACGCGCGCGCCGTACGTCAGCACTGAATCTTACCTGTCGTTGGTGGGGCGCAACGGACTGCCCTACGCGCCGGTCGAAGACGAAGAGCAAGTCAACTATCTGTCCTTCGACGTGTGGCTCACCAACCGCGACCTGCCAGGTCTGCTCGACTGCGACGGCGTCAGCGATCTGAAGCTGCCCGGTTCAGCGCCGCTCGCTAGCATCGGGCTCGTACGCGCGCCGAGCCGCTCTCGTCCGCCGCTGGGCATCGGAATGAAAGCATGGCAATTGGTCGCGCAACTCGCGATCGAACATGCCGTCTTCGATGACCGCTACGACGAGCCGAATCCCGGCGAAGGCTTGCGCAGTTTGTTGCGACTGTATCTATCGGCCGATATGCCTGCGTTGCGGCGGCAAGTGGACAGCCTGTCGTCCGCGACGCTCGCGCCGGTCAATTGCGTCGTGCCTCATGCGGTTCCCCCGATGGTGCGCGCGCTCGAATGCGCTGTGACCTTCGACGAAGACGGCTTCGATGGCACGAGTCCTTATGCGCTAGGGCTTGTTCTGGAGCACTACCTCGCGCGGCATGCTTCGGGGCACTCATACACCAAGACGCTGCTGTTTTCGAAGCAGCGCGGGCCTATCGCCGAGTGGGCGCCTCGGCCGGGCACCCGCAGCGTCGCGTGATCCGCAGGTAACGGCCCAAATCGAATCCCGCACGGCTCAGCCGTGACTCAATCAAAAGAACCAGGGAGAAGTATCCGATGTTCAACCCGCTGCAAAGCCGCACGCTGAAGATCGAGTGTGACGCGCTGCCCACTTGGGGCGGCAACGAGATCCTCATCCCTCAGCGGGTGCGGGGCGTCGAAGCGCTCGGCGAGCTTTTTCGATATGAGGTGGACTTCGCGTCCGTCGATAGTCCGACGTTCCGTATCTGGGACGCGCGCAAGCTGCTCAAACCGGATGATCTGATTGGTAAAACGATCGCCATCCAAATCGAATTCGAGGGCAAGGGAACGTTCATTCCCGGGCTACCCGGCGATCTGGGCGCGGGCAACGTCGGCGCGGGCGTGCGCACGATCAACGGCATCATCACCGAAGTGCAGCAGACCGGCAGCGACGATCGGCGTGTGTACTACCGGTTCACGGTAAGGCCGTGGCTGTGGCTTGCCACGCAAAATCGAGATAGCCGGGTGTTCCAGGACATGAGCGTCTTGGACGTAACTGAGAGCGTTCTGAAGAGCGGAAACTATATCCTAAGCCGCGCACGAGCGGGCCGCAAACGGCGATCGTCACCGGACCCAAAGGGCAGGAGATCTGGACCGACAAGTACGGGCGCGTGAAGTTGAGTTTCCACTGGGATCGCTCGGGTGTGAAGGACGATAACTCGTCGTGCTGGGTGCGCGTGTCCTACCCATGGGCAGGCGGTGGGTATGGCGGAGTGAACATACCGCGCATCGGCACGGAAGTGATCGTGGATTTCGAGAACGGCGATCCGGACCGGCCGATGGTGGTGGGCCGGCTTTATAACGCCGGATCGATGCCGCCGTGGGACTTGCCGGGCGCGGCGACGCAGACCGGGATGATCTCGCGCTCGATGAAGGGTGGTAAAGGCAATGCCAATGCGATTCGGTTTGAGGATAAGCAGGGAGCGGAGGAGCTTTGGTTGCAGGCCGAAAAGGACATGCGCACGGAGGTGGAGGACAGCGAGCTTCATACCGTCGGTAACAACCGCGTGAAAGCAATCGGCAAGAACGAAGTCGCAACGGTGGGCGAGCAGCGCAATCACTCGATCAAGTCGGACGACGTTTCCCTCGTCGGCGCTAACCGGGTGGTCCAGGTGCTGAACAATTTGGTGTGCGCAGTGGGCGACAGCATCACGCTTTCGTGCGGCGACAGCATCATCGAGCTCAAGAGCAACGGCGATATCAACCTGACGTGCAAGAACTTCAATATCACGGCGACGCAGAGCGGCAAGATCAATTCGCAAAGCGGCACGCTGGATTTGAACATGGGTGGCAAGGAGTCGGGCGTTGACGCACACGGATCGGGCGAGAAAGCCGCGATCAAGTCAGCCGTCGACGCCGTCTTTCCCGCCAAAAAAATAGCGAAAGAAGCTTGGTTTCATGAATACTACGCAATACCAGACCAACGAAATCGTGCTCACGCTACCGGTATCGGAGTTCGTCGACAGCACGTTCAATGCAATTCGCCTTCCGTCGCTGGATGCCGGACTCGTCATTAGCCGTGGCCTGATGCCTGAGGGTGCGACGCTCGAATCGATCATCGACGAGCAGGTTCACAAGCTCGGCACACAGGTGCGCGATCTTCAGTACACCATGCGTCAATCGGTGAAAGCCGGCAGGAATCAAAGCCTGCGCGCACTTGAGATGCAGAGCCGTTTCACCCGAGGCAACGAAACCGTTCGCCAATATCAATTGGCGTTCGTCGTGCCCGATACGCGGCTTCTGATGGTGCTTACGTATTCGCGCGCGAGCGAGCTCACGCAGGCCGACGCCGCACACTGGGAAGCCATTAAGAATGGGCTTATGCCCCGGCAAAGTTCGTAACGGGGGCAAACATGGGAGATTTCTGGGCCGCCCGCGAGGGCGATGCACTGCTGCACACCTCGCCTTGGGCCGATCTGGTTGGTGGAGTATTGGAGGTCGCGGCCAACGCGGTCATTCAGATGGCGGCTGAGGCGCTGGTTGCCGCTGCGGTCGGCGTAGAAGTCGGCTCGCTCGGCTGTGGCACGGTCTTGGCCATCGGCCTCGTGGTGGGCGCGGTCATGGTGGCTACGGGCTTAAGCGACAAGCTATCGAAGGCTTGCGAGGATATCGGCAATGCCCTGTTTCCGCCGACTATCCAAGCGCACATCGCGACCGGGTCGAAGGATACGCATATCAATGGCAAACCCGCTGCGCGCGCCGCAGGCATTTTGCTCACCGCGGAGCAGATGGCCGCGCTAGAAAAAGCCGCGAAAGATGCGCCGAAGAAGGACGAGTCGATCCTCGATATCGCGGGCAACTGGCTGCACGCGGCCGGTCAATTCTTCTCGCAGATGGTTCAGCCGACGGTGGCGAGCCCGGAGCCCGCGATTCCCTGCGACGAGGACAAGATCCGCTGCGACAAGCATCCGTCGCCCGAGCCCAAGGAGTTTCTGGCCGAAGGCGTGAAGCACGTGACGATCAACGGCCAGCCGGCTGGGAGAAGCGGCGCGCGTAGCACATGCGAGGCGAAGATCGCGGATGCACCGGCCAAGGGCGCCGATGTCTCGCCCGACGTTCGCATTGGTGGGCCGCTTGCCGTGGTTCGCGAGATTCGCAGCGGCAAGGCGCCGGTTGCATTGGTAATCGGCATCGTCATGGCGTTCATGGGCAAGGGAAGCATGGCTTCCAAACTAGGCTGCTTCCTGTTTGGGCTGGGCATGAACGTGCTCACGCAGAAAGCGGGGGAAGCCCTGCGATCGACCTGGCAGCGTGCGTCAAATGCTGTGAGTCAGCCGGTCAACGCGGCAAGTGGCGCTAAGAGGCGTTAACAGAATGACTTTTGCAGCTGCCGCCAGCATATGATGCAGCAAGCGATTTTGAGGAAAGCCTCGTGTATGAAAGCGAGCCGTTCGAAGCGGATGCGCAGTCGGCGGAAGTTGTGAAGCCACGAAATGGTCCGCTCCACGACCCAGCGTGTTTTGCCCAGCCCGCTTCCATGAGGCTGACCGCGTCGAGCGATTTCGGTTGCAATGCCGGCGGCATGCAGTGGACGTCGGTATTTGTCGTGGTCGTAGCCTCTGTCGCCCTGAACGACCCGAGGCTTCGATAGCGGTCTGCCACGCTTGCCGCTGATGGGCGGAATAGCCTCGACCAGCGATTGAAGTTGAGTGACGTCGTTTCGGTTGGCGCCGGTCAGTATCACCGCAAGCGGGATACCCTGGGCCTCGGTGATGAGATGGTGCTTTGAACCGGGTCGCGCGCGGTCTGTGGGATTCGGTCCTGTTGTTGACCTGAGCCCACAGCGCGGATTGAGGAGGAATCGACGATGACGCGAGACCAGTCGATTTGGTCGGCTGCGCGCAATCGCGCAAGCAGCACCTCGTGCAACTGCTCCCAGACGCCGGCGGCCTGCCAGTCACGCAAACGACGCCAGCAACTCATGCCACTGCCGCAGCCCATCTCGCGAGGCAATAGGTCCCAACGCAGGCCCGTCTGTAAGACGAAGAGGATGCCCGTGAGCACCGCACGATTATGGAGCGGCCTGCGCCCTGGGTAACGGGTTCGTCGTGGGTTGGGCGGGGGCAGCAGCGGTTCAATGAGTGCCCACAGTTCGTCGTCGAGTATCGGCTTGGCCATGTCCTTTTCGTCGTCGAAACAATGAAAAGGTTAACAGCATTCATCGAGAGTTAACAGCCCCTTCGCTCATTTTGTTAAGGCTTCTAAGTACCTCGCTGGCGATGAAGATCGGGATTTCACTGTGCCGGGCCGTTTTCCGCTTGTCTGGCAGCGCATATATAACAGCCATGACACGCGCACGCAGGGTATGTTTGGTGCGGGCTGGAGCGTGCCGCTGGAGGTCTCGGTGGAGCGCACGCCGGGCGCTGTGGGGGCCGACAGCTGGACGTACATTGACGAGACGGGTCGTCGGTTGGACATGCAGTCGGTGCGCCCGGGCGAGGGCTTTCGCAGTCCAGGCGAAGGTTTGGGCGTGCGTCGCAGCGAGTCAGGGCAATGGCTGGTGGAAAGCGACGATGGCGTGTATCGCGTCTTCGAGCCCGACCCGCACGACGACGCTCGCCAGCGTCTGGCGCTGATGGGCGATCGCAACGACAACGCGCTACGGTTGCACTATGACGATGCTGGACGCCTTGTCCGGATCACGGATAGTGTTCAGACCTTGCACGTGCTCCTGCATTACGACGAGCGTTCCCATGCGAGCCGTGTGTCCCGCATCGAGCGCCGCTATGGCGAAGCGCTGCACGCGAGCGAAGTGCTTGTGCAGTATCGGTACGATGCGCATCATCGGCTGGTGGAAGCGCGCGTCGAGCGTCCCGGGATGCCGGAGCGCCGGTATGGTTATGACTATGACGCGCTGGGGCGTCGCACGGCGAAGTATCAGATCGATAGCGATGGTCAGCGGCATTCGCACGTGCAGTTCTTGTGGGACGGCTTGCGCATGGTGCGTGAGACGCAAGCGCAGGGCAACAGCGTGTACCTGTACAAGGGCGCGGGCAGTTACGAGCCGGTGGCGCGATTGGATGCCCCGAGTGGGGCGCAAGCATCCCGTACGCTGTACTACCATACGGACATCAACGGCGCGCCTGAAGAGTTGACGGATGCGAGCGGCGAAATCGTGTGGCGCACGCACTATCAGGTGTGGGGCAACACGGTCGTTGAGACGGCGGTCGAGGAGTATCGACCGCAGCAGAACTTGCGATATCAAGGGCAGTATCTGGATCGGGAAACGGGGCTGCACTACAACCTGTTCCGGTATTACGATCCGGAGGTGGGGCGGTTTGTTACGCCGGATCCGATCGGGTTGACGGGCGGGCTTAATCTGTATCGGTATGCGCCCAATCCGATAAGCTGGATTGACCCGTGGGGGTTGTGCCCTGGAAATTCCAAGCCTTCGAAGAATTCTCCCGTAGATTCAGTCATTGCGGAAAAGGTCAACGGCAAGGGAAATATAACCAGTCAACATGTCTAACTGCAGACGAACTTCTCAGTGCCGGAGCCAAATTTTTAGGCGAAGGATATGCGGAAATCGGTAAGCCGGGTAGCGGTGTCTTTCGGAGCGCAGATGGAACACGGCAGTTTAGAATAGACAATAATTCGATTCATGGAAATCATGCACCCAATGTTCCTCATGGACATTTGGAAACATATTCCCCAGGGGCCACGAAGCCAACCGCAAACAATCACATACCATTTATTGAAAGAGTAGTACTATGGAAAAGATTCTATATGGGATAGTTGGAAAAATTATTGCTGGAGATAACGCTGGTTCCTATGTCAAGGTCGAAGATGATAGTGCGAGCACAGGCGGATTTCTAATTCTGACCTCCGGTCACCCTGATCTGTCGGCCGGATTTGATAACTGGGTTGAAACAAAAGACGCGGTAGAACGCTTCTTCGCGGAGTCCAATTGGAACGTCGAATGGAAGATAGACAGGTAGACAATGAAAGGGCCGCAGTTCACGGTGCAGCCCTTCGATCGTCTACTCGGCGGAGCCAGTCAGCCGTCCGTGTTCGACATTGATGTTGACGCGCTGCCGTACTATGACGCCCGCGGGCGGCTCGAATGCGTGACCGGTGCCGAAGGCAACAGCACGCGCTACCGCTATGACGCGCTGGGGCGTTTGACGGGTGTGATTCGCCCGGACGGCGCGCAAGAGCACTTCAAACTCGACGCATCGGGGCAACTCATCGCGCGCATCGACGCGCTCAACCAGAGCACGCGCTACATCCTCGATGCCCACGGCCGCGTGGTGGAGCGACTCGATGCGGCGGGCCGCAGAGTCGCGTTCGAATATGACGCCTACGGCCGGCTCACGGCGCTGGTCAACGAGAACGGCGATCGATACCGCTTCGGCTACATGCGGGCGACCGCTTGATCGAGCAAATCAGTCAGGACTGTCAGCGACAGCAGACGGACTACGACGCACGCGGCAGTGTGACGGGCACGCGCTGGACGGCGGGCACGTCGGCGCAGATCGAGCATCGCTACTGCGCGATGCAGGGGGTCGACTCGTCCGCCGCGACAGCCCCGATGATGTGTCCGAGTATCGGAACCTGTCCGCCTTTTGCGATGCTCGTTCCTAGCCTACAGTCATTGGGTAGAGATCCGGCGTAGCCAAACACCGACCTCGTAGTCGAACCCCCATGACCCCAGCAAAAAGCACATCCGTTCCCCTCTGCCTCCTACTCGCAGCAAGCACAAGCTCGTCGGCTGCCTCGATACAAATCGAATCCGGCTCATATAACGGAACGTGTGGAGCTTTAGACGCAACCTCCGACCTCGCATCTCACTGCAACTCGACCGAATCATGCCAGTACCCTGTCGCACTGCCCGCACCCCTCCGAGCTAGACGACATTGCAAAACCGATTTCGTCGCCAAATGGTCATGCGGAAACGGAGAGACTCACGAGGCGTCGGTAAGCGCCGTCGAGAAGAGCGGCGGCGTCCTCGTGCTAACGTGCATTCCCTCCGCTGGCGCAGGCAAATAGCGAATTCCAAAACGTGGGATAAAACTCGCCGACGAAGCCAGCATTTACTTAGAAGCTTCGCAATCAATAAGCAATACACGAAGCCTATTAACTAATAACCGTGTTTTCCCTGATATCAGTCTTGGTATCCTCGACGCCGAATAAGTGATTGGACCCGCATGCGTCGTCAGACTAATCTTGCGCAGGACTCAATCCTGAGTCCAGGACCCCGGACCTAGAGCCGCGGCAAAAATGATCCATCAGGAGACGATAATGAAACAGACCCGACGCACGGTGCTGAGCGCAATGCTTGGTTCGGTCCTGTTGTTTGCCGCGGGCATGAGCGCACACGCCGAGGGCAAGCAGATCACGCTGGGCTTCGCGCAGGTCGGCGCGGAAAGCGCATGGCGGACCGCCAATACCGTCTCCGTGAAAACGGCCGCCAAGGACGCGGGCATCAACCTCAAATTCTCCGATGCCCAGCAGAAGCAGGAAAATCAGATCAAGGCGATCCGCTCGTATATCGCCCAGAAAGTGGATGTCATCGCGTTCTCTCCGGTCGTCGAATCCGGATGGGAGCCTATTCTCGTCGAAGCCAAGAACGCCAAGATCCCGGTCATACTCACGGACCGCAATATCGATGTGAAAGACAAGTCGCTCTATGTGACGATGATCGGCTCGGACTTCCTCGAAGAAGGTCGTCGTGGCGGCAAGTGGCTGGAAGATCACTATAAGAACGAGAAAGGGCCGATCAATATCGTGGAATTGCAGGGCACGGTTGGCTCGGCCCCGGCCAACGACCGGCGCGCGGGTCTGCTCGAAGTCATCAAGAACGACCCGAAGTTCAAGGTCATCGCTTCGCAAAGCGGCGACTTCACGCTCGCGGGCGGCAAGCAGGTCATGGAAGCGTTCGTGAAGACCTACGGCAAGCAAATCAACGTGGTCTACGCGCATAACGACGATATGGCGCTCGGCGCGATTCAGGCGATGGAAGAGGCCGGCATGAAGCCCGGCAAGGACGTGACCGTCGTTTCGTTCGACGCCACCAAGGGCGGCTTCGAGGCGATGATCGCCGGCAAAATCAATGTGGACGTCGAATGCAGTCCGCTTCTCGGGCCGCAGTTGATGACCGCCGTGAAGGATATCGTCGCGGGCAAGCAATTGCCCAAGCGCATCGTGACGGAAGAAACCATCTTCCCGATGAGCGTGGCCGCGCAGACGCTCCCGCAGCGCAAGTACTAAAAGCGTGCGCGTCCATCGCGCAGGCGTTCGGCCGCGCGATGGACCATCCTTCCCTCTAGCCGGCGCTCTCCATGACCGACGCTCCCGTGCTCGAAACGATCGGCCTGTCGAAGTCTTTTCCCGGCGTGCGGGCGTTGCATGACGTGCGCTTCCGTTTGTTTCCCGGCGAGGTTCACACGCTCATGGGGCAGAACGGCGCCGGCAAATCGACGCTCATCAACGTGCTCACCGGCGTGCACGAGCCCGACGCTGGCGAGATCCGGCTCGGCGGCGAACCGGTGCACTTCACCGCGCCGCTCGAAGCGGAAGCGGCCGGCATTCAGACGCTGTATCAGGAAGTGAATCTGTGCCCGAACTTGTCGGTGGCCGAAAACATGTTCGCGGGCCGACAACCGAAGCGGCGCGGCGCAATCGACTGGCGAACGATCCACGCGCGCGCGCAGGCAGCGCTCGCCGCACTCAACGTCACGGTGGACGTCACCAAGTCGCTCGATACGTATCCCATCGCCGTGCAGCAGATGGTGGCGATCGCGCGGGCGCTGTCGGTCGATGCGCGCGTGCTCATTCTCGACGAACCCACATCCAGTCTCGACGATGGCGAAGTCACGCGGCTCTTCGACGTGCTGCGCAAACTGCGCGATTCCGGTCTCGCGATTCTTTTCGTCACGCACTTTCTCGAACAGACCTACGCGATATCCGACCGCATCACGGTCATGCGCAACGGCGAGCGCGAAGGGGAGTATCTCGCCAAGGATCTGCCCGTCGAACTGCTCGTCTCGAAGATGGTCGGCCATGAGCGCATGACCGAGCGGCTGGAACGCGCGGCGACGGAAGCGCCCGCTGAGCAGAGCAGCGTGGCGCCGTTTCTGGAGATGCGCGGCGTGGCCCGGCGAGGCGTGATGAATCCCGTCGATATCGACGTTCAGCCCGGACAGATACTCGGGCTCGCCGGTCTGCTGGGCTCGGGCCGCACGGAAACGGCGCGGTTGCTGTTCGGCGCCGAACGGTCGGATGCGGGCGCGACGCGTATCGGCGGCAAGACCGTGAAGCTGCATTCGCCGCGCGATGCGGTGCGTCACGGCATGGGCTACTGTCCCGAAGACCGCAAGAAGGAAGGCATCGTCGCGGATCTTTCCATACGCGAGAACATCATCCTCGCGGTGCAGGCGCGGCGCGGACTGTGGCGCTGCATCGGCAAGGCGAAGCAGCGCGAGATCGCCAACCGCTATATCCAGCAGTTCGGCATCAAGGCGCGCGACGCGGAGCAGCCCATCGGCCTGTTATCGGGCGGCAATCAGCAGAAGGTGCTGCTTGCGCGCTGGCTCGCGACCGAACCGAAGATGCTGATTCTCGACGAACCGACGCGCGGCATCGACGTGGCCGCCAAATTCGAAATCATGGACCGCGTGCTCGCGCTCTGCGCAAAGGGCCTTTCCATTCTCTTCATCTCGTCTGAAGTGAGCGAGGTGGTGCGCGTGAGTCACCGGATCGCGGTGCTGCGCGATCGACGCAAGGTCGCCGAAGTCGCGGGCCATACCGCGTCCGAAGATGACGTGTACCGGCTCATCGCCGGAGGCTCGGAATGAACACGATCAAGGCAATGTCTCAACATCCGCTCGTGTGGCCGTGCCTGACGCTGATCGCGCTGTGCTTGCTCGATCTTTCGCACAACGCGAACTTCCTCTCCATCACGATGCTCGACGGTCATCTGTTCGGCGCGCCGATCGACATCTTGAATCGCGCGGCGCCGTTGGTGCTCGTGTCGCTCGGCATGACGCTCGTGATCGCGACGCGAGGCATCGACATCTCCGTAGGCGCGATCGTCGCCATTGCGGGCGCGACCGCCGCCACGATTCTCGCCGACGATCCGTCGCGCGTGCCGCTCGCCATCGCGGCGGCGCTCGGAGTCGGCGTGCTCGGCGGCATGTGGAACGGCTTGCTGGTGGCGTTCATCGGCATGCAGCCGATCATCGCGACGCTCATTCTGATGGTCGCAGGACGCGGCGTCGCGCAGTTGCTGACGGGCGGGCAGATCATCCCCATCGGCGCGAAGGGCTATCTGCTCGTCGGTGGCGGCTATCTCGCGAGCGTGCCGTGTTCCGTGTGGGTCGCATGCGGCGCGCTGGTGCTGACCGCGCTGCTGGTCAACCGCACGGCGCTCGGCTTGTTCATTCGGGCTATCGGCGTCAATCCGGTCGCGACGAGGCTCGTCGGCTTGCGGTCGAGCATGATCGTGTTCGGCGTGTATGCGTTCTCGGGGCTTGCGGCCGCGATGGCAGGCGTGCTCGCCAGTTCGAACGTGCGCAGCGCCGACGGCAACAACGCCGGTCTGCTGCTCGAACTCGATGCGATCCTCGCCGTTACGCTCGGCGGCACGTCGTTGCTCGGCGGGCGCTTCAGTCTCGCCGGCACCGTGCTCGGCGCGCTCATCATCCAGACGCTCACTTACACAACGTATTCCATCGGCGTGCCGCCCGAAGCGACGCTCGTCGTGAAAGCGGCGGTCGTGCTGGTGGTAAGCGTCATTCAATCGGCCACTGCGCGCACTGTGCTCATGCGTCAGTTGAAGCGCGTGTTCCCGGTCGCATCGAAACAGCCGCTCGCGGAGTCATCGAAATGAGAAATGTGTTCGACCGCGTGACGGACCCGCGCGTATTGCCCATCGTCATCACCATCGTGCTGTTCGCCGCGCTTTTCGGCTTCGGTTCGGTGATGTACACCGGCTTCTTCTCGCTGCAAGTCTTGCTCGGCCTTTTGATCGACAACGCGTTCCTGCTGATCGTCGCCATCGGCATGACGTTCGTCATCGTGTCGGGCGGCATCGACCTGTCGGTCGGCTCGGTCGTCGCACTGACCACCATTCTCTGCGCCGTCTTCGCCGAGAAGCTGCATTGGCCCGTGTGGGTGATCGTGCCGCTGGTGCTCGCGGCGGGCGCGCTCTACGGCGCCGCCATGGGCGCGCTCATTCACTTCTTCAAGTTGCAGCCGTTCATCGTGACACTGGCGGGCATGTTTCTCGCGCGCGGCGCCTGCTTCCTGATCACGACGCAATCCATCACGATCAACGATCCCACTTTCCACGCGCTCTCAGGTTTTCATGTGGATGTCGGCGGGGCGTCGGTCACGGCGGGCGCGCTCGTCGCGGTCGCGACGCTGCTGGTGGCGATCTTCGTCGCGCACTTCACGCGCTTCGGCCGCAACGTGTATGCGGTCGGCGGCAACGAACGCTCGGCGTTGCTGATGGGCTTGCCGGTCGCGCGCACCAAGGTCGGCGTGTATGCGCTGAGCGGCTTCTGTTCGGCGCTCGGCGGCGTGGTCTTCACGCTCTATGTGCTGTCCGGTTATGGACTGCAAGGGCAGGGCATGGAACTCGACGCGATCGCCGCGACAGTGATCGGCGGAACGCTGCTAACGGGCGGCGTGGGTTATGTGATCGGCTCAGTGTTCGGCGTCGGCATTCTCGGCACCATTCAGACGCTGATTACGTTCGATGGCACGCTCAGTTCGTGGTGGACGCGCATTGTCATCGGCGCGTTGCTGTGCGCGTTCTGCTTGCTGCAACGCGTGATCGAGCGGCACGCGGCGCGTCGCAAATCGAACGGCACGACGCTCGGCGAAGGACTGAAGCGGAAAAAGGCCCCGGAGCCGTTGACGTCCGATGCGCACGGCGAAGCGAAGCCGCTCGGATTGGTGCCGCGGAGTTGAGGCCGCGTTGATCGCGGCGGCAGATCGTTCGTCGTCCTTAACTACGCGGCGAGTCTCGCGCCGCTCTTTAGGCCCTTCAGCGAGCAGCGCGCTTGCGCAGCGTCTCGGAGGGCGATTCCCCGAAAGCCTCCGCATACGCCATCGAGAAGCGGCCCAGATGCAGAAACCCGCACGCAAGCGCGATATCCGCGATACGCGCGCGCGGGCCGGCCGCCAGCAGCGCAGCGCGCGCCTGTTCCATGCGGACCTTGCGCACGAACTGCATCGGGCTCATGCCGCGCGCAATCTGAAACCGCTCGCGCAACGTACGCGGCGATACGCCGGCCGCGCGCGCGATGTCTTCCAGTTGCAACGGCTCGCCTGCATGCGCGCGGACGAACTCTTCGGCGCGCTTCACGAACGCAGGCGCGAGGGCCGGGTGCGTAACCGGAGCAACCGGAGAAACCGGCGCACTCGGCAACGAGCACGTCAGCAGATCGATGAGCAGCGCTTCCATATGTCCGGCGATCTGCCCGTTCGAGCGGGCGCTCTCGAGCAGCGCCGATGACCCCGTCAGCGCGCGCAACTGCTGCATCCATCCGCGAAGGGCTGGACTGTCGATGGACAGGCGCGGCGACAACAGCGCGCCGGCATCGTGACTCGCTTTCTCGAACACGTCGGCATCCATGCGAAGCACGAACTGCTCGCAATCGGGCGATAACCACGCGTCGAACGGCTGACCCGGCGCGCACAGCACCGCATTGTGATGATCGACGTCGAGCGTCGCGTTCAGCGTGCGCACCTGCGCACGCCCGCGCAGGCAGAACATCAGAAGATAGTAGCCGTCGACGGATTCGACGTCCACGCGCATGGACGCGCCGAACGAAATAGCGCCGAGACCGAGCCGCCCCAGCTTCACGAAATCCATGTACGCGGGCCCGCAATCCTTCCCCGATGGCACCAGCACATGCGGCTGCATCACGCGCGAGATGAGGTCGCGCGTCTCGTCGAGATCGCTCGATTCGAAGAGCCGATAGCTGCGTAGGGCGTCGGGCGTGAGCACAGTCGGGGTCATGGGATACGGGTAAACGCAGGTCCGCACCGGGCCGTTCGCATCCTGCGAGACCCGATGAATAAAGCCGCCGTTTTTGGATAGTACGTGAAAGAGCGACGCTTTTGGTGGATAGACCCGCCATTTTGTCTCTCCAAAAATGCGCTGACACCGTGACGTATCGATTACGGCGCCCCCGCACAGGAGAACATCCGTGGAAACGGCTGAACTGGTTTTTCGCCCTCAAGGTCCGACCGAATCGGACCATGTTCACTTTCCGCGCGACGACGGCTCGCGCGTGCCCTACAAGGTCTTCAGTTCGCAAGCGGTGTACGACCGCGAGCAGGAACGCATCTTTCGCGGTCCGACCTGGAACTTCGTGGCGCTGGAAGCCGAGATCCCAAATGCCGGCGATTACAAGAGCACGTTCGTGGGCGATACGCCCGTCGTCGTGACGCGGCTCGAAGACGGCGGGCTCGCCGCATGGGTGAACCGCTGCGCGCATCGCGGCGCATCTGTGTGCCGCAAAGCGCGCGGCAACGCGACATCGCACACCTGCGTCTATCACCAGTGGAGCTTCGACAACAGCGGCAACTTGCTCGGCGTGCCGTTCAGGCGCGGCCAGAAGGGCATGACGGGCATGCCCGCCGACTTCGACCCGAAGAACCACAGCTTGCGCAAACTGCGCGTCGATAGCTACAAGGGCCTTGTGTTCGCCTCGTTCAGCGACGACGTCGCGCCGCTACCCGACTATCTCGGCGCAGAGATGCGCCCGTGGATCGACCGCATCTTTCACAAGCCGATCGAGTATCTCGGCTGCACGCGTCAGTATTCGAAGTCGAACTGGAAGCTGTATTTCGAGAACGTGAAGGACCCGTATCACGCGAGCATGCTGCATCTCTTTCATACCACGTTCAACATCTTTCGCGTCGGCATGAAGGCGCGTTCGATCCCGGACGCGACGCATGGCCTGCATAGCATCATCACCGTGACGAAGACCGGCGAGGACACCTCGTCGGCATACAAGCAGCAGAACATCCGCTCGTTCGACGAGGGCTTCGCGCTCGAAGACGACTCCATTCTCGGCCTCGTCTCCGAATACGAAGAAGACACGACGAACCACATTCAGCCGATCTTCCCGCAACTCGTCATCCAGCAGATTCACAACACGCTGGTCGCGCGTCAGTTGCTGCCGAAAGGGCCGAACAGCTTCGAGCTGATCTTCCACTTCTTCGGCTATGCGGACGATACGCCCGAGCTGCGCGCGCTGCGTATCAAGCAGGCCAACCTCGTGGGTCCTGCCGGCTATATCTCGATGGAAGACACCGAGGCGACCGAGCTCGTGCAGCGCGGCACCGTGCGCGATGCGGATGCGACGTCGGTGATCGAGATGTCGCGCGGCAATCCCGATCAGCAGGACACGGTCATCACCGAAAGTCTGATCCGCAAGTTCTGGGTCGGTTATCAGAAACTCATGGGCTATTGAGCGGCGAGGCGACGCATGGAACAGATGAAGCTGTGGTTCGAACTGCACATGTTGCAGGACCAATACATCAACGCGCTCGATAACGACAGGCTCGAAGCGTGGCCGATGCTCTTCACGGAGGACTGTCTCTACGAGATCGTGCCGAAAGAGAACGCGGACATGGGCTTGCCCGTGGGCATCATCCACTGCACGAATCAGAGGATGCTGCGCGACCGCGTGGTGTCGCTGCGTCACGCGAATATCTACGAGGAGCATAGCTACCGGCACATGACGTCCGGGCTTACCGTCACGCGCGACGAAGACGGCGTGATCGAAACGGAAAGCAACTACGTGGTGATCCAGACCCGCAGCAACGGCGAGTCGAACGTCTATCAGGCGGGCCGGTATTTCGACAAGGTCGTGCGCACGGCGGATGGCCTGCGCTATCGGGCCAAGCGCGTGATCTACGACACGTCGCGCGTGCAGACGCTGCTCGCCACGCCGATTTGAGGAGCGCAACATGGAACAACTGACGAATGCATGGCACGCCATCGGCACGCTCGACGACTTCATAGAGGGCGAGCCCGCGGCGGTCGTCGCGAACGACAAGCCGGTGGCCGTTTTTCGTATCGGCGATGAGGTCTTCGCGCTGCACGACCTCTGCACGCATGGTCACGCGCGGCTGTCGGAAGGCTTCGTCGAAGATGGTTGCGTGGAATGTCCGCTGCATCAGGGGCTATTCGATATCCGCAGCGGCGCGCCGCGTTGCGCGCCGGTCACCGAAGCCGTGCGCAGCTATCCGATTCGCATCGTCGATGGACAGGTCGAGATCCATGTCGAGTAAGCCCTATGTGATCGTCGGCGGCGGACACGCCGCGCGCCGTGCGGCCGAAACGCTGCGAGCGCGCGATGCGGATGCGCACATCGTGATGATCGGCGATGAGCGTGCCTTGCCCTATGACCGCCCCGAACTCTCGAAAGCCGCGCTGCTGTCGGAAGAAGGCGAGCGCCGCATTTTCATTCGCGATGCCGCATCGTACGACGCGCAACGCGTCGATATGCGGCTCGGCATGCGCGTGGAGGCGATCGATCGTGAGGCCCAATGCGTCGTTCTGAGCGATGGCGCGCGCATCGAATACGAGCGCTTGCTGCTGGCGACGGGCTCGCGCGTGCGGCCGTTTCCCGGTCATGTCGATGAGGGCGTCAAGCTGCATTATGTTCGCACCGTCGATGATGCGCGCGCGTTGCGGGCGGCGCTGCAGCCGGGCACACGCGTGGCGGTGCTCGGCGGCGGCTTTATCGGACTCGAAGTCGCGGCTTCTGCGATCAAGGCCGGTTGCGCGGTCACGCTCGTCGAGCCTGCGGAGCGCTTGCTGATGCGCTCGATGCCGCGCGAAGTGGCCGACTTCCTGCATGCGCTGCATCGCGCGAAAGGCGTGGACATGCGACTGCGCACGAAGCCTCTCGCCGTAAGACGCGGCGCAGAGCACGCAATCGTCGAGACCGGTCGCGGCGATATTGATGCGGATATCGTGGTGGTGGGTATAGGCGTGGTGCCGAACGTGGAACTCGCGCAAGCGGCGGGGCTCGTGGTGAACAACGGTATCGTCGTGGACGAGCAATGCCGGACCGATGATCCTTCGATCTTCGCGGCGGGCGAGGTCACGATGCACTTCAATCCGCTTTTGGAGCGGCACGTGCGCGTCGAATCGTGGCAGGTCGCAGAGAATCAGCCCGCCATCGCGGCGGCCAACATGCTGGGCGCAGAGGAGTGCTACGCGGAAACGCCGTGGCTGTGGTCGGATCAGTACGACTGCAACGTGCAAACGCTCGGCATCTTCGATGCGACGCATACGATGATTCTGCGCGGCGATCCGTCGGCGGGTTCGTTCTGCGTGCTTGCGCTGAATGAGGCGGGCGCCCTTGCCGCCGTCGCCGCCGTCAACGCGGGCCGCGACATGGGCGCGTGCAAGCGGCTGCTTGCCGCAGGCACGCGGCTCGACATCGCTGCCCTGCGCGACACGGCTGTTTCACTGCGTGCGTTGCTCAATGCATAGACAGAGATCACAGAATGATTCGTATGACTAACATCGAACGCATAGAAACGCGCCTGGTCGACTTACCGACGATACGCCCGCACAAGCTCTCCGTCGCCACGATGCACGGGCAGACGCTGATGCTCGTCAAAGTGTTTTGCAGCGATGGCGTCGTCGGCATCGGCGAAGGCGCGACCATCGCGGGCATGGCCTATGGGCCGGAAAGTCCCGAGTCCATGAAACTGGCAGTCGATGCTTACCTCGCGCCGGCTGCTATCGGCCGCGACGCGACGCGCATACAGGCGTTGATGGCGCATCTCGGCAAGCTCGTGAAGCTGAATCACTTCGCCAAGAGCGCGCTGGAAACGGCGTTGCTCGATGCGCACGGCAAGCGCCTCGGCGTGCCGGTGAGCGAACTGCTCGGCGGCCGCCGCCGTGATCGTCTGCCGGTCGCATGGACGCTGGCTTCGGGCGATACGGCGCGCGATATCGCGGAAGCCCACACGATGCTCGAAACGCGACGCCACAATATCTTCAAGCTGAAGATCGGCGCCAAGGCGATCGAGGACGACATCGCGCACGTCGCGGCAATCAAGCGCGAACTGGGCGATGCCGCGGCCGTGCGCGTCGACGTCAACATGGCGTGGAGCGAGACGCAGGCGGCGCGCGCCATTCCCGCGCTCGCGGATGCAGGCTGCGAGCTCGTCGAGCAACCCGTTGCATCGCCCGCAGCGATGGCACGCCTCACGCGCCGTTTCCCGGTTGCATTGATGGCGGATGAAATACTTCAAGGCCCGGACACCGCGTTCGAGATTGCGAAGAACGATGGCGCTGACGTATTCGCCATCAAGATCGAGCAGAGCGGCGGCCTCTTCGCGGCGCAGCGCGTGGCCGCTATTGCCGATGCCGCCGGCATCGAACTGTATGGCGGCACGATGCTCGAAGGCGCGTTCAGCACGGTCGCATCGGCGCATGTGTTCTCGACCTTTGCAAACTTGCAGTGGGGCACCGAGCTATTCGGCCCCTTGCTCATGACCGAGGAAATCTTGACGAAACCGCTGGAATACCGCGATTTCGAACTGACCGTACCCGACGGCCCGGGCCTCGGCATTGAACTGAACGAAGCCGTGGTCGAGCGCTTCACGCGCGATGGCCTCATGAAAGTCACCCGTTGAGAGGACGAGAGCGATGCTGTTCCATGTTCGAATGGATGTGAATATTCCGGCTGACATGCCCGCGCATGTCGCCGACGAGATCAAGGCGCGAGAAAAGGCCTATTCGCAGGGGCTTCAGCGCAGCGGCAAGTGGCGTCACATCTGGCGTCTTGCCGGAGAGTACGCCAATTTCAGCATCTTCGATGTCGAAAGCAATGCCGAGCTGCACGACATTCTCACTGCGTTGCCGCTCTTCCCCTACATGAAGATTTCGGTGACGCCGTTGTGTCGCCATCCGTCGTCCGTGAGAGACGACGACGCTTGAGCATCAAAGCCAAATTCCCATACGAACGGAGACATGAATCATGAGCGTCAAGGTATTTCAGAGCGAGGAAGTGCAAGGCTTGCTGAAGGCGGCGGCGAATCTCGCGGGCGAGGGCGGCAATGCGCGTGCGAAGCAAATCACGCATCGCTTGCTGAGTGATTTGTTCAAGGCGATCGACGATCTCGACATGACGCCCGATGAGATCTGGGCCGGCGTCAATTATCTGAACAAGCTCGGTCAGGACGGGGAGGCGGCGCTGCTGGCGGCGGGCCTCGGACTCGAGAAGTACCTCGACATTCGCATGGATGCCGAAGACCGCGAGGCGGACCTGAACGGCGGCACGCCGCGCACCATCGAAGGTCCGCTGTACGTGGCCGGCGCGCCGGTGCGCGATGGCGTGGCGAAGATCGACCTCGACGCGGATGAGAACGCGGGTCCGCTCGTCATTCGCGGCACGGTCACGGGACCGGATGGCAAGCCGCTCGCGAACGCTCTGGTCGAATGCTGGCATGCCAATTCGAAGGGCTTCTATTCGCACTTCGATCCGACTGGCGCACAGAGCGACTTCAATCTGCGCGGCGCGGTAAAGACGGATAGCGAGGGCAAGTACGAATTCCGCACGCTGATGCCAGTGGGATACGGCTGCCCGCCGCAAGGTTCCACGCAGCATTTGCTCAACGCGCTCGGCCGACATGGCAATCGCCCCGCGCATGTTCACTTCTTCGTGACTGCGGACAACTGCCGCAAGCTGACGACGCAGATCAATATCGAAGGCGATCCGTTGATATGGGACGACTTCGCCTATGCCACGCGCGAAGACCTGATTCCGCATGTCGTCGAAAAAACGGGCGGCAAAGAGCTGGGCCTGAAGGCCGACGACTATAAGGAAATCGAGTTCGACTTCAGGCTGACGCCGCTCGTTCACGGCAAGGACAATCAGATCGTGCAGCGAAGCCGCGCATCGGTCGAGGCCTGACGCTGGCCGGTTCGCCAATGAGTGCTTGCGGCCTGAACGTCAAGCGCTCTCGCGGTCGATGATCGTGAACCCCGTGTCGACCCTCAGTGCCGGTTGCGCGGGGTGCCTTCCGTCCAGCCTGTTCACGAGCGCGTCGGCCGCCAGTCTGCCGATCGACGCGCCGTCGATGCGCACCGTCGACAGCGAAGGATGGACATGCGCCGCGGTGCTGAGATCGCCGAAGCCCATCACGGCTACGTCGCGAGGAATGGCGATGCCGCGCTTCGCCGCCTCGGCGAGAATGCCCTGCGCGAGCGTATCCGTGCTGCACACGATGACCTCGGGCAAGCCGCGGTCCAGCAGTCGAGCGAACCCTTCGCGCCCGGTCTGAAGCGTGGCCGGAGCGGGCAGCACCTCGATCGGTACGTCGTCGGTTCCGTGGCGCTTCAGTTCATCGATTAGGCTCATGCTTCGCCGCACGCCGCGCGGATCGTCAGCAGACAACACCGCGAACCGCCGATAGCCCTTCGCCAGCAGATGGCGCGCGACTTCGACGCCGACTGCCTCGTGCGAGAAGCCGATCAGCATGTCGATAGGGTCGTCGGTCAGGTCCCATATTTCGATGATCGGCACCTTCGTCCTGCGCAGCCGTTCTCGCGTGAGCGGCGAATGCTCGGTGCCGGTTAGAACGATGGCGTCGGGCCGTCGCCCGAGCAGGGTTTCGACAAGCTGCTCCTCGCGCTCCGGAAGATAGTCGGTAAGGCCGAGCAACGTTTGATAGCCGGCAGGCGCGAGCGTCGCCATCAGGCTCTGAACCATGTCCGTGAAGATCGACGTGGCAATGGTCGGCAACAGCAGGGCGATCAGATGGCTCTTGTTCGTCGCGAGCGCGCCCGCCAGCAGGTTCGGCACGTAGCCGGTGGCGCGCACGGCATCCATCACGCGCTGGCGGGTTTCCTCGCGAACGAGTTCGGGGCGCTTGAGCGCGCGCGAGACGGTCATTGCGGTGACGCCCGCCAGACGCGCGACGTCTTCCAGCGTCACGCTGTCGTTGGCTTCTGTCGAACCGAGCGTCGCCGGCGCGTAGCTCTCTTCCATTCGAGTCCCCTAGTTTCGCTCGATTGTAGCCTCAGAGGCACACGTCCGAACGATCGTCGAAATAAGACGTCGTATCTCCACGCAACGGGAAAACCCGGATTTCGGCGATGTTTGCGCTAACATATGCTTCGATAACGATGAGTCATCGCACAACTTAGCCGGAGACGACGATGGAGCGAGGCATACAACGGACTGCGACTTCGATGGCCGCGGACGAACTGGGCGAACGAGCGGCCAGCGTGGACAGTCAGGCTTCGAGCTACGCGGGGCGCAGCAAGGCGCGGTTCCTGATCGTCTTCATGCTCTTTCTCGTCACGACGATCAACTACGCGGACCGCGCGACCATCTCCATCACCGGTTCGTCCATCCAGAAAGCGCTGCACATCTCGCCGGTCGAGATGGGCTATATCTTCTCGTCGTTCGCGTGGGCCTATGTGATCGCGCAGATTCCGAGCGGCTGGCTGCTGGACCGCTTCGGGTCAAAGCGCGTCTACGCATTCAGCATTTTCTTCTGGTCGTTGCTCACGGCAGTTCAGGGCTTCGTTGCCGCATTGCCGGTCGGCGTCGCGTTCGCCACGCTTTTCCTGATGCGCTTTCTCGTCGGCGCGGCGGAAGCGCCCGCGTTTCCGGGCAACGCGCGCCTGACGGCGACGTGGTTCCCGACGGCCGAGCGCGGCACGGCATCGGCCATGTTCAATTCGGCGCAGTACTTCGCGACCGTGCTCTTCTCGCCGATCATGGGCTGGATCACGCACGCTTACGGCTGGCCGCATGTCTTCTATGCGATGGGCGCGCTCGGCATGCTCGTCGCCGGCCTGTGGTTGAAGACCATCTACGCGCCGCGTCAGCATCCGCTCGCGAACGAGGCCGAGATTCGCTATATCGCCGACAACGGCGCGATGGTCGATCTCGAAGACCGGCAAGTGGCGAAGGAGCGCCGCGCCGCGCAAAGCCATACGCATACGCAGAACGGCAGCACGCATAGCCGTCATGCGCTCGCGCAATTGCTGAAGAGCCGCATGATGCTCGGCGTGTTCATCGCGCAGTACTGCATCACCACGCTCACGTATTTCTTCCTGACCTGGTTCCCGATCTATCTCGTGCAGGAACGGCATATGTCGATTCTGAAAGCGGGCGTGGTCGCATCCATTCCGGCCATCGCCGGTTTTCTCGGCGGTCTGCTGGGCGGCGTGGTGTCGGACCGGCTGATGAAGCACGGCTTCTCGACGAGCACCGCGCGCAAGGTGCCGATCGTCGTCGGCCTGCTGCTTTCGACCTGCATGATCGCGTGCAACTACGTCGATAATCAGTGGCTCGTGATCGGCATCATGGCGGCGGCGTTTTTCGGCAAGGGCATCGGCGCGCTCGGCTGGGCCGTCGTATCCGACACCGCGCCGAAGCAGGCGAGCGGCCTGTGCGCGGCGCTCTTCAACACCTTCGGCAATACGGCGGGCATCACGACACCTATCGTTATCGGCTATCTCGTGCAGGGAACCGGCTCGTTCGCGGCGGCGCTCGTCTTCGTGAGCGCGAATGCGTTGATTGCGATCGTCTGCTACGTGTTCGTCGTCGGCAAGATCGAACGCTTCCAGCTCGCCGAATGAACGCATGGAATAGGCATAAAGTTAGGAAACCGAAGCAAGCCGCCGTCGGATTCACACGACGCGCGCAGTGTTCAAATCAACCGATGGAATTTTGCATATGTCCATGACTTCGACTCGCGTCAACGCGACGCCCACCGTTACAGAATTGCGCGTGATTCCCGTTGCGGGGCGCGACAGCATGCTGATGAACCTGTCGGGCGCGCATGCGCCGTTTTTCACGCGCAATATCGTGATTCTCACGGACAGCGCGGGCAATACGGGCGTCGGCGAAGTGCCGGGCGGCGAGAACATCCGCAAGACCATCGACGACGCGCGTGCGCTTGTCGTGGGCCAGTCCATCGGCAACATGCAGGCAGTGCTCAATCGCGTGCGCACGCAGTTCGCCGACCGCGATGCGGGCGGTCGCGGCCTGCAAACCTTCGATCTGCGCACGACCATCCACGCTGTCACTGCGCTGGAAGCGGCATTGCTCGATCTGCTCGGACAGCATCTCGGCGTGCCGGTCGCGGCGCTGCTCGGCGAAGGCCAGCAACGCGACGAAGTGGAGATGCTCGGCTATCTGTTCTATATCGGCGATCGCAATCGCACTGATCTGCCTTACGCATCCGGCGAGGACGGCAAGGACGACTGGGAGCGCTTGCGCACCGAAGTCGCGCTGACGCCGGAAGCGGTGGTGCGTCTTGCGGAAGCGGCGCAGGCGCGTTACGGGTTCAACGACTTCAAGCTGAAAGGCGGCGTGCTCGCCGGCGATGCGGAGATCGAGGCCGTGACGGCGCTCGCCGAACGTTTCCCGGATGCGCGCGTGACGCTCGATCCCAACGGCGCATGGTCGCTCGCGGAAGCCATTCGCCTGTGCCGCGATCAGCACGACGTGCTGGCCTACGCGGAAGACCCGTGCGGCGCGGAGAACGGCTATTCGGGCCGCGAAGTGATGGCCGAGTTCCGCCGCGCGACGGGCCTGCCGACTGCGACGAACATGATCGCGACGGACTGGCGTCAGATGGGCCACGCCATTCAACTGCAATCGGTGGATATTCCGCTCGCCGATCCGCACTTCTGGACGATGCAAGGCTCCGTGCGCGTGGCGCAGATGTGCAACGACTGGGGCCTCACATGGGGCTCGCATTCGAATAATCACTTCGACGTTTCGCTCGCGATGTTCACGCATGTCGCGGCCGCCGCGCCGGGCAAGATCACGGCGATCGACACGCACTGGATCTGGCAGGACGGCCAGCGTCTGACGCGCGATCCGCTGCAAATCGTCGGCGGCAAGGTGAAGGTGCCGAGCACGCCAGGCCTCGGCGTCGAACTGGATATAGACGAGATCGAGAAGGCCCACGCGCTGTATCAGCAGCACGGCCTCGGCGCGCGCGATGACGGCATCGCCATGCAATATCTCATCCCGAACTGGAAGTTCGACAACAAGCGGCCCTGCCTCGTGCGTTGAAGCGAGTCATCGAAGCGTACCAATGAAGCGCACGGCGCGCGCGCCGTGCGTCACTCCGCAAAGAGATCGGGGCCGAAGACTTCATAGTGGATTCGCGCCTCGTCGATGCCTAGCCTGCGCAGCGCGTCGTGCTGCAAGCGCATGAACGGGATCGGGCCGCAGATGTAGTAATCGGCTTCGGGAAGCAGGATCTCGTCCTTCAGGCCATCTAGGTCGATGAAACCGCGCCGGTCGTAGTCTTCGCCTTCGACATCGGTAGGCAAGGGGTCGTCGTAATAGATCACTGCCTTGAAGTTCGGCTGGGTCGCAGCCGTTTGCTTCAGCCGGTCGCGCATGGCATGCACCGCGCTATTGCGCGCGCCGTGCACGAATACCACTTGCCTGTGCGGGTTCTGAATCGCACGCTTGAGCATGCTGACCATCGGCGTGAGACCTACGCCGCCGCTGATCAGCACGATCGGCGTCGTTGCATCGACGTCGATATGGAACGTGCCGTATGGCGCGGCGATCAATATCTCGTCGCCCACTTCCACATGACGATGCAGCAGCGACGACACATAGCCGGGTGGCCGCGCGGCGTCGCCGTCTTCGCGCTTCACGGAAATGCGATACGTCCGCCCGTTCGGCATGTCGGAGAGACTGTACTGGCGTATCTGACGCAGCTTGAGCGCGGGCACGTCGACCGCGACGCTGACATATTGCCCGGGCTCGAAATTCATGACGGGCTGACCGTCGGCGGGTTCGAGAACGAATGAAGTAATCACGCTGCTGTCGGGGCGCTTCTCTTTCACGATGAACGGCCGCCAGCCTGTCCAGCCGCCCGCGGCCTCGGACGACTTTTCGCGCAGCGCCTTCTCCATGGCGATCAGCACATCGGCAAGGTTCTGATAAGCCTGTGCCCACGCGCCGATGATCTCGTCGGTCGCGGCATCGCCCAACACGTCCTTGATCGCGCCGAGCAGATGTTCGCCGACGATCGGATAGTGCTCGGGCCGCACGTCGAGGCTCGCATGCTTGTTCGATATGTTGCGAAGCACGGCCGCGAGGCTTTCAGGATTCTCGATGTTCTCCGCATACGCATAGACGGCGCGCGCCAGCGCCGTCTGCTGCTCGCCTTGCTCCTGGTGCGCCATGTTGAAAACGTTCTTCAGTTCCGGGTGCGCTTCGAATAGCCGGATATAGAAGCGTTTGATGATGGGCAATCCGTGCTCGGCGAGCACAGGCGCGGTCGCCTTGACGATGTCCTTCGTCTCTTGACTGAGCATCGCGGTACCTCCTGTCGATCGTTCGTCCACTTAGCGTGAGCAACCGTCGTACCGCAAGAGGGAAGGGAAGACGTCCGGTAGGTTTGGCGTGGGAGTGACGTCGGCGCCACCACCACATTAAACGGCGGTGCAATCGCGCAAATACGCATCCACGCTGGCCGCCGGCATCGGCCTGGCGAAGTAATAGCCCTGAATGGCCGCGCCGCCCAGTTCGCGCACGATCCGCAACTGGTCCGTCGTCTCGACGCCTTCGATGATGCATGTCACGCCGAGGTCGTGACACAACGTGATGAGCGATCGCACGATGTTTCTGCTTCGCGGATTCGCCCCGATATCGCTGATAAAGCTCTTGTCGATCTTCAGCTTGTTGATGGGCAATGCGTGCACATAGCTGAGGCTCGAATAGCCGGTGCCGAAGTCGTCGAGCGAGATGCGAACGCCGACGCCCTGAAGCAGCGCCATGTTCGCGTTCGTCTGCGCGAAGCTATGCATCAGCGCGGTCTCCGTCAGTTCGATCGCGATGCGTTGCGGCGACACGCGGCTTGCCTGAATGATCTCGATGAGCCGGCGCGTACGCGCTTCGCTCGCGATATCGTACGGCGAGACGTTGAAGGAAAGGTCCACGTCCTCCGGCCAAAGCTCGGCAGCGGCAAGCGACTTTTGCAACAGAATGGGCGTGAGATCCGCGATGATGCCCGCCTGCTCCGCCACCGAAATGAACGTGCCCGGCGGCACCGCGCCCAGCACGGGACTCTGCCAGCGCGCGAGGCTTTCGAGCGCGAGCGTGCGGTTCGTCGATGCATCCACGATAGGCTGGAACACCGGATAGAACTCGTCGGCAAGGTTCGCGCTGCGCAACGCCTGCTCGACCGCGCCTTGCTCTTTCAACAGTCGCTCGTGTTCCAGCGAGAACATGACCGAGCGCGAACGGCCCGAACGCTTCGCATGATAGAGCGCGTAGTCCGCGCGTTCGTAGAGCAGATCGGCCGTCGCCGCGGCGCGCGGATACATCGCGAAGCCGATCGAGCATCCGACCGATGTCACGAGGCTGCCGACCGCGATGGGCCTGCCCACCGCCTGAATGATCGCATCGGCGGCTGCCTGCAGCGAGGCTTCGTCCGCATCCACGACGATGAATGCGAACTCGTCGCCGCCCACGCGTGCTAGCAACGCGGCGTCGGTCGTCATGCGTTCGATGCGCCTCGCGATTTGCGCGAGCACGTGGTCGCCGACGCGGTGTCCGTGCGTGTCGTTGACGGGCTTGAAGCCGTCGAGATCCACGACGCCCACCGCCACCGTGCGCTTCGTCGCGGCGGCATTCGCAATGGACGACTGCAGCTCCTCGAAGAACTGCCGGCGGTTCGGCAGACCCGTGAGCATGTCGAGGTTCGCGAGCCGCACGTTCTCCTTGCTCAATGCCGCTGTTTCGGCCTCCGAACGAATCAGGCTCGCGAAGTCGCGCTGATAGCCGAACATGACATAGCTCATTAGCGCGACGGTGATCGCGATGTCGACCGCCGATGCCGTCGCGCCGATATCGTCCATGCTCAGCATGAAGCCGAGGAACGGCAGCATCATCGCGAAGGCGACGAGCGCCGCCGCCGCGCGCAGATGCATCAGGCAGAAGAAGCCCGCCATCGTCGATGCCACGATCTGCATCAGGATGAAGTACTTCGCGTGAACGTCGGCGTATTCGAACAGCATCACGTCCACGCCCATTGCGAAGAGGGCGCTCACGATCAGCACGGTCGTCGCGCGGGCGAGATGGCGGCTCGCTTCGGCGTCGGTCACGTCGTCATGGCGATGCACGACCCACCACCAGCCGCGCCAGACGAGCAGCACGACGAAGATCGACGGCATGCCGAGCGCAAGCCACGCCGGCGCGCGCTGACCGAACACGACCATCACCGACAGCATCGTGACGACGAGCGATGCATAGAACGGCGGAATCTTCGCTGCAAACGACCGGAACTGCGCGGTGGCGACGCCGGGCAAAGTCTTCATCTCATGGGGCACGACTTCCTCTCAGTGGCTGTCTTCGCGCGCCGCGCGTTGGTCATGCCGCAGCGTGTTCGATGCGGAACTGCGACACCGTCTGCGAAAGATGACGCCCCTGATGATCCAGCGCCTGCGACGCCGCAGCCGCTTGCTCGACGAGCGCGGCGTTCTGCTGCGTCACGCGGTCCATCTGCGAGATCGCCTGATTGACCTGCTCGATGCCGCGGCTCTGTTCGCCCGTCGCCGCCGCGATCTCGTCCATGATGTCCGACACGCGGCGCACCGCGGTCATCACGTCGCTCATCGTCGTGCCTGCGTCCTGCGCCAGCGCGAAGCCCGCTTCCACCTTCGCCACCGACGCGCCGATCAGTTCCTTGATCTCCTTCGCCGCATGCGACGAGCGTTGCGCGAGCGAGCGCACTTCCGACGCCACCACTGCAAAGCCGCGCCCCTGTTCGCCCGCGCGCGCGGCTTCGACTGCCGCGTTCAGCGCAAGAATGTTGGTCTGGAACGCAATGCCTTCGATGATGCCGATGATGTCCGCGATCTTCGTCGAGCTCTCGCTGATCGCCGTCATGGTTTCGACGACGCGCGTCACCACGGCATTGCCTTGTTGCGCCACATGCGACGCGTTGCTCGACAGCGTGCTCGCCTGCTGTGCGTTGTCGGCGTTCTGGCGGACCGTCGAAGTCAGCTCTTCCATGCTGGCCGCCGTCTCCTGCAGCGACGACGCCTGCTCTTCCGTGCGCGCCGACAAGTCGGCATTGCCCGAGGCAATCTGCATGGAACCGGTCGCGATGCTGTCGGCGGCGGTCCGCACTTCGGCAATCAACGTGACGAGGCTCTTCTGCATCGCGTCCATCGACGAAAGCACGCTGCCCGCCGGCACCGCGCGAGTCATCGCGACGGGGCTCAGATCGCCCGACGCCACGCGCTGTGTGATTTCCTTGAGCGTCGCCGGCTCGGTGCCGAGCGCGCGCGTCAGGCCGCGCGTGATGATGACGCCCGCTGCCACCGCAGCCGCTACCGCCGCGAGGCAAATGGCGATGAGGATGGCCCGCTGCGTCGCGAAGTGTTCATGAGCCTCGGCCACGAGCGTCTCGGCGCGCTCGTGCGTGTAAGCGGAATAGGCGTTGGTGGCGTTCACGAGCGCGGCCAGCAACGGGCGGCAGTCCTCGTTGATCTTGCGCACGGCTTCCTCTTGACGGTGCTCGGTCGCGAGATTGACGATCGCCTGGGCGACCGGCGCATACAGCGCTTCGATGCGATTGATCTCGGCGACGAGCGAGCGCGCCTTCTCGGTCGTGTCGGTCGCCGACGCGATCATCGCGTCGAGTTTGGCGAGGCGCGCGGAGACATCGGCTTGCGCCTGCGCTTCGGCGGCCTTTTCCAGCTCGAAATCGGCAGGCGTCGTGACCAGCGCCATGTTGCGCGCGGCGATCGCGCGCCGGTCCACTGCCTGACGCACCTGTTCGCCCAGCGCCGCGCGGGTGTTGATGCCTTCGACAAAGCCGAAGAAGCGTTGATTCGCGTCGCCGAGCGCGGTGATGGACACCGCTGATACGATCAGGACGACAGCCGTTAGCAGCGAGAATGACAAGGCCAGTTTTGCCTTGACCGACATGGTTTTGAGGTTCATAGCGTGTTTTGTGTGTTCGCCGTGGTCTTCGGCGCCGCAGGCGTTGTGCGCCTACGTCATTTATAGAGACTTCCGTTTTTACCAGTTGTCGACGTCTTGTCAAAGCCAACGATGCCAGCCATAATTACCATGTGAAGAAGAAAGGCGTGGTAATTGCGACCGAAGACCGAAAAAGACAGCGAAATGGCGTATTAAGCGTAGATTTAACGGACAAATCGCGCAAGCGAAAACTTCCATTTCTATCGATTTCGGCGATTGTGCTTTCATCTGAAGGTAGCTATCGTTTGCGCCTCGTTCGCGCTTTACCGTAAGGACCGCATGACAAAGGAAGACGATCCCATTCTCACCACGCGCGACGTCGCGGCCCGGCTCGGCGTTTCGGTGAAGACAGCGCAAACGTGGATCGAGCAGGGGCAAATCGAATCGTGGAAAACGCCGGGCGGACATCGGCGCGTGCGCGCGAGCGCGGTCCACGCGTTGCGCGAGCAACTCGGCAACCGGCGGCCCGCATCGAATCAAACGGAGAGCGCCGTGGCGCTCGTCGTCGCGTCGGAAGCCGCGTTGCCGTCGTACATGGAAGCGGCCGCGGCCGCGGGGCTGCGCGCCATCGGCCAGAGCGACCCGCTCAACGCGATGCTCGACGCGGGCATCGCCATGCCCGGCGTGATCGCGGTCGAACTGATGCGCGGGGACTGGGAGCGCCTGTCGATGTGCCGGCGGCTGCTGCATTCGCGCGATTTGGCGCATATGCGCATGCTTCTCGTCACCGACATGCCCGCCGCGCGACTCGAAGCGGACCTGGGCGGCCTGTCGCGCATTGCGTTGCTGCCGGCGCCCGCCGACAAGCCCGCTTTTGCCGCTGCGCTCGTCGCGTGTCTGTCGCTCGCGCCTGCGCGCGAACAGGACGCGTTGCCGTATCCGGTCGCGGCGAACGAAGCCGCGCGCCTGCGGGCGGTCGAGCGCACGGGACTCGTCGATTCGGCGAACGACTCGGAGTTCGACGAGGTCGTGCAACTCACAGCGGAAACCCTGCGCGTGCCGATCAGCCTCATCACGCTGCTGACGCCGGACCGCCAATGGTTCAAGGCGCGCTGGGGGCTCAACGCGCATGAGACGCCGCGCTCGTGGGCGTTCTGCAACTTCACGGTCATGCAGAACGATGCGTTCGTGGTGGAAGACGCGACGGCCGATCCGCGCTTCGAAGCGAATCCGCTCGTCACTGACGAGCCGCGCATTCGCTTCTACGCCGGAGCACCGTTGCGCGACGCGGAGGGCAACGCGCTCGGCGCGCTATGCGCCATCGACCGGCAGCCGCGCGTCATGGACGCCACGCAGAAGCGGCGCCTCGTCAATCTGGCGGCGCTTGCATCGAACCGCATTGCGCTCGTCACGCGCAAACGGCTGGATCGCTGGAACAGGGGCGCGTGAGCTCGCGGTAGTTCAGACGCGCGACATCAGCAAGCGGATGCCCGCTGCGCCGAAGACCAACGCGAGGCACGCATCGAGATAGCGCTGCATGCGCGCGTACAGGCGGCGCGGCGCTGGCATCGAGAACAAGACCGCATAGCCGCCGAAGACGCTCATGCCGATGCACAGGCACCCCGCGACCACAGTCAGCGTGTGCGTCGGCGGCGTTGCGGTGGATGAGCCGAGCGCGGCGACGGACATCCACACGAGAATGGCTTTCGGGTTCGTGAGATGCAACAGCGCGCCGCGCGCATAGAGCCGTCGCGCGTCGGATACCGAAGCATGTCGCGAAGCGGCGCGCAGGGGCGGACGCCATGCCGCGCGAGCCGACTTCGACGCGAGCCACAGCAGATACGCCCCGCCGCACATCTTCAGTGCGATAAGGAAGCCGGAATAGGCGGCGAGCGCCGCCGACAGCCCGAGCGCGGCGAGCACCGCCCACGTCAACGAGCCGGACATGACGCCCGCCGCGAACGCCAGCGCTGCGCGCCTGCCGGACGTGCTCGCGATGGACATGATCGCCAGATTGCTCGGCCCGGGGCTGGCCGTTCCTACGAAGTAGGCCGACCAGGCGAGCAAAAGGTTGGCGTCGATGAAGGTCTGTGTGGTCATGGCGAATGTCTCTCGTCGGTCCGCCCGAGTGTTCCGCAGGCGGTACCTGTCTGAACAGAGACAATCCGTTGCGGCCGGCACGGGCCAGTTCGGGGCAGTCGGGCTGCGATGCCTGCGCGCTCTGCGCGGCGGCCCACATACGTCGCTTGATCCGGGACGACGCAGCGCCTACAGTGGACGCTGTGCTTTCAGCCGGCCTTAGCACCCCTTACGTTATTCCTCATTGAACGAAGGATGCGATATGAACAAGGCGCCGTCGCCCGTCACCACCGATCAGCCTTCTCCCGAGAGGCTTCTACAAATAGGCATGGGCTTCTGGGCGTCGAAGACGCTGCTGTCCGCGGTCGAACTCGGTGTCTTCACGCAACTGGCGTCCGGTCCGCGAGAAGGGGCGCAACTGGCGAAAGCCCTCGGACTGCATCCACGGGCAGCGAGCGACTTCCTCGATGCTCTCGTCGCGCTAGGCTTGCTCGACCGCGAAGGCACCCTCTACAGCAACAAGGCCGACACGGATCTCTTTCTCGACAGGTCCAAGCCTTGTTATGTCGGCGGATTGCTGGAGATGGCGAACGCGCGGCTCTATCCGTTCTGGGGCGCGCTGACCGAAGCGCTCGTGACCGGTCTGCCGCAGAACGAAGCGAAGCGCGGCGGCAATCCGTTCGACGCGATCTATCACGATCAGGCGTCGTTGCGCGGCTTCCTTCAGGGCATGACCGGCGTGAGCCTCGGTACCGCTCGCGCCATTGCCCAAAAGTTTTCCTGGGGCGATTACAGCACGTTCATCGATATCGGCGCGGCGCAGGGCGCGCTGCCCGTGCAAGTGGCGATGGCGCATCCGCATCTGACGGGTGGCGGCTTCGACTTGCCGGCCGTTGGTCCGGTATTCGAGGAGTACGTCGCTGCGCACGGCCTGAGCGACCGGCTACGCTTCTATCCGGGCGACTTCTTCAAGGACGATTGCCCGTCGGCGGATGTGCTCGTCATGGGGCACATCCTGCACGACTGGGCGCTGCCGCAAAAGCTCGAACTCCTCGGCAAATGCCATGCGGCGTTGCCGCCGGGCGGCGCGCTTATCGTCTACGACGCGGTCATCGACGACGAGCGCCGCGAGAATGCGTTCGGCTTGCTGATGAGCCTCAACATGCTGATCGAGACGCCGGGCGGCTTCGATTACACCGGCGCGCAATGCCGCGAGTGGATGGAGCAGACCGGCTTTAGCAACATACGCGTCGAGCATCTCGTCGGGCCCGATTCCATGGTTATCGGCTATAAATGACGCCATCGCACCGTCGGGCGGGCGGTCGCTCGCACCGCGACTTCCCATCCGGCGCCTTCAGCGCGTTACACGCGCTTCCCGCGCAATTCAGTGCTCGCCAGGCAGCCATCCGCCGCTGCATCGCTCTTGCTCGCAGATAAGGTCCGACTGCTGAAATCGCTATATAGTCGGAACATCGAGGCGTTTTCTCTCGACGGTATCCTGTGACGTGCGTGACCCGAACTCACGCGCGTCTGTGCAAGGACGGATTGCACAATGGACGAAGAAGACGAAGTCTCTCTGGAGCTACCGCCTCCGCATCGGAACTTTGCGGCGACGCGTGCGATCATCGTCCTTCTCGCGGTCATGTCGGTACTCGGCCCTCTTGTTTGCGTGAGCGGCTACGCCTGGTTCGATTACCATCGCAGGCTATCCGAAGCATTCGACCAAGTGGACCGCCTGACGCGAGTCGCCGAAGAGCAGGCCGCGACCGTGCAAGGTCTCAACGCGGAAGTGCTCGACCGTATCGACGAACTCATGGACGACCAGAGACCGGACTGGATCGCCCGCGAGGAAAAGACTGTTCATGAATCGCTCAACGCGATAGTCGGCCGCTTTCCACAGATTGCGAGCGCCGCGGTCTACAGCGCAACCGGACAGTTGCTTGCGAGTAGCCGCTTCTACCCGGTTCCCAATGTGTCGATCAGCGGAAGCGAAACGCTACAGGCGGCATCGCATGCGCGAGGGGAACCTCATATCTCGCTGGCGCAACCCGGCTTCCTCACCGGTAGCAACGTGTTCACGGTAAGCACTTCATGGGTCGATAAAGAGGGCAGGTCGCTCGGCGTATTGTCTATCGCGCTACGACAACAGTACTTTCTCGACTTCTACCGCGAACTGACTGGTGATGAGCCTTTCGTCCTGATCGGCCTGTATCGCGCTGATGGCGGAATCTTGGCCCGCTTCCCGAATTCGCGGCCTCAAGCGACGTCGGCGGCGGATTCCGGCATCAAGCATGCGATGAAAGAGAACGCGCGGTTCGGGCATCTGCTTTCGGTTTCCCCGGTCGATGGGCGCGAACGAGTGCTCGCTTACCGGCGCGTGGGCGGCTATCCGATGTATGTCCTGGCGGGCATCGAGACCGCTTCCATTGCCGCGAAATGGCGCGCCAATCTGCTCGCCATCACCACCATATTGCTGGTTCCTTGCGTCGTCGTATGGGTGCTGCTCTGGATGTCGTTACGAAGGCTCGGCGAAGAAGAAATAGCGTGGCACAAGTGGCATGCCGAAGTCAGCCGGCGCGTGTCCGCCGAAGAATCGAACCGGCAACTGCGGCGCATGGGCGCGCTCGGTAATCTCGTCGCCAATGTCGCGCATGACTTCAACAATCTCTTGATGGTCGTGAACGCGAACGTGGAGCTCGCGCGACGCAAGCACTACACGAATCTCGAGAAGGAAGTGTTGGCGGTGCAGCATGCGGCGAAAGGCGCGCAAGGACTCGCGCGTCGCCTGATGAGCGTGGCGCGCAAGCAGCCGGTAAAGCTCGAGTGCCTGAATGTTTGCGAATGGCTCGAGTCCATGCGTGATCTCATCGAGACGTCGTTGGGCGAACAGGTCGAGTTGGACCTTCAACTGACGAGTCGAAGAGACGGCGTGATGGTCGATCCTGTGGAGCTCGAAGCGGCCGTCATCAATCTCTGCGTCAACGCGAAAGACGCCATGCCCGACGGTGGCAAATTCACTGTGCGATGCGAATCCATCACGCTATCGGAACAGACATTCGACATGCCGCCCGGCGATTATGTTCTCCTCCGCTTCACCGATACCGGCAAAGGCATGACCGATGCCGTGCTGCGCCGCGCATTCGAGCCGCTCTTCACCACGAAGGCGAAAGGAGCCGGCACCGGGCTGGGACTGGCGCAAGTCATGGCGACATGCGAGCAGTCGGGCGGCACCGCGCGCATAGAGAGCGCGCCGGATCGCGGGACGACGATCAGCATTTACCTTCCGCGTATCGAGGGCGAAGAAGGCTGCGCGGAGGCCGCTGCCGAGCCGGTTCAAGAGGAGCCGGCTGACGTACTGGCTTCGGGCGTGAGCGTGCTTCTAGTGGAAGACAACCAGAGCGTCGCCGATGGCATTGCCGCGGTGCTCGATGTGTTCGGCTGCAACGTGCGCCATGAGTTGACGGCCGACAGTGCGATCGCACTGCTGGAAAGCGGATATCACGCTGACCTCGTGCTCTCCGATGTTCAGATGCCCGGCAAGCTGGACGGACTCGACCTCGCCGAGTACGTGCGGGACCGTTGGCCGGATCAGATGATCGCGCTCATGACCGGCTATGCGCAGGAATTGAGGCGCGCATCCGAAGCGGATGTTGTTATCCTTGCCAAACCATTCGACATCAACGAATTGCGATCGGTTGTGAAGAACTGCGTGCGCAGTTGATTTGAGCCATGCGTCGTGGAGGAACGCGGGGTAAATCAACGCATAAGACACAGGGTCTCTGCCGTCCACGCATGACGGCGATAAGCGCTTCATAAGCTCCAGCGTCGGAGCATGCGTTGACGCTCATGTCGAATAACTATTAGAACGTACGGAGACGGAACTGCGTGAACGCTTTCGACTCATCGATTCAAATCTGGCTGCTGCATATCCTTCCTTCGTCGGGCCTGTTCGTTCACGCGGCCGGCGTGGTGGCGGAATTCTATTTGTTCAAGGGGCTCGTTCCGCTCGCTATTCTGTGGGCGATCTGGTTCAAAGAGGGCAGTACGTTGAGCTACCGTCGGGAGATGGTGGTCGCGATCGTGTTGTCCGCGCTGCTTGCCTTCGCCGTCGGACGCCTTCTCGCACTCATTCTGCCGTTCCGGCTCCGGCCGATGTATATCCCGAGCTTTGTTTCCATCTTTCCGGATGCGAGCCACGCGAGCAATCATCTGCGACTATGGAGTTCATTTCCTAGCGACCACGCAGCACTGTGGATGTCAGTTGCGGTGGGCATCTTCCTCGTGTGGAAATGGATCGGTGTGCTGGCCGTTCTGCAATGCCTCCTGTTGATCTGCCTGCCTCGCGTTTATGTCGGCCTTCACTATCCCTCCGATGTCGTTGCAGGCGCGCTGATCGGTACGGCTGCCGTCATTCTGATGACCCGCGATCCGATCAGGACGCGATTCGCCCCGCGTATCGTGAACTGGATGCAGCGACGACCGGGCACGGCGGCTATGCTCGCTTTCCTTTTCTTCTTCGAACTCGCCACGATGTTCGATGAGCCGCGACTGCTTGCGATCGCTTTGCACAGAATGCTTTAGGGCATCGGCGAACGTCCTTAGGTCTGCTATAGCGTCGGACATCTATTCATACGAATACTCAATAACCCTAATAGCCGCGGCTGCATAGACCATCAAAGCGACAAGCCGTGTCCCGCTGGCAAAAATACCCGTTTCGGAAGTTTCTTCCTGCTGAATGATTTCAGACGAATTTTTTTCTGAAATGTATGTTTACAGCCATCTCATTAGACGATAACCTTGCTTCCGTGCTGACCGATTCGGAAAAGGATGCCTTAAACGAAGCGGTTCACAGCATGAGTCGGTAAGTAATACCCTGAACCAGTTTTGCATCGGTGACCATCCGCAGCACGGTCATCGGCCTTCCTCGGCAGGCAATCGTTTGCTGGCATTAACGCCAGCGCGATAGGAACCAGGCACAGCTCGACGGCCGGTTCAACGCAGTGCGACCGAACCGGTTCCCCAGTTAAGCGAAATACGTTCTTGGTCGTCGGCATGACATGTCGGCAACCTACATAAACTCTGCGAGCGAATGCTCGCTCCTTAGTACTGCCAAGTGATCATGAACAACAATCAAGCTACGCAATCCCTGAACTTCCTCGCCAAATCCAAAGCTGCAACGTTCGCAGCCGCAGTGGTCCTGAGCGCGATGCTCGCGGCCTGCGGCGGCGGCGGTGAAGCTGCTGTCGATGCCGCAATCAACAAGTCCGCCGATCTGCCCGAGGCGACCGATAAGGCAGCGACCACCGGCTCGATCTTCTATGGCGTGAACGGCCACATCACGAACGGCGGCGCGTATGACAGCACCGCGTACGCAACGCAGCTCGCCCAGCTTCAGAACCTCGGCGTGAAGATCTACCGCAACGACGTCTACAGCCAGGCTTCGGCGAAGGTTGTCGCTACGGTCGCGAAGACGTTCGCCGCAGGCGGCGTGCAGGTTTATCCGGTGATCATGCTTGGCCTGAACTACAACAGCGAGCAGGCGGCCTACAACGCCGGCTACACGCTCGGCCAGCAGACGGCGCAAACGTACAACTACACGTACTACGAAGTGGGCAATGAGATGGAAGCCCGCACGCTCGCCGGCAACTATGACGGCAACGTCTGGAACCACTACAGCAATCAGCCGTTCACCATCGCTCGCGGCGCGATCCGCGGCATGATCGCCGGCGTGAAGTCGGTCAACAGTTCGGCGAAGATCATCGTCGACGGTACGTGGAAGCACACCGCGTTCTTCCAGATGCTGGCAGACGGCTCGCAGCCGGACGGCACGCATGGTCACCCGACCGTCAGCTGGGACATCACGGCGTGGCACTGGTACTCGGACCAGGGCGACATGACTCGCGCCTGCGGCAATACGGGCTGTCACGACGTGCTCGGCGTACTTCAGTCGATGGGCAAGCCGATCTGGATCAACGAATACGGCGTTCGTCCCACCTACGGCACCTATTCGTCGATTGCGTCGTACATGACCGGCAACCTGATGATGCAGCAGTTCTACAACAACGCAGCCAAGTACAACATTCAATCGATTCAGGCTTTCGAGATGTATGACGACAGCGAAGGCGCGTACGGCTTGATGCAGAGCGACGGCAAGACGCAGAAGCCGGCTTTCACGGCGGTCAAGAACTTCATTGCAACTCACCCGAAGTAAGCAGTCGAAAAAGGGCCTCCGGGCCCTTTTTTCACGTTGTTTCGTGCAAGTCCCGGTATCTCAAGTCCTTGCCGCTGGTTATGATGCTGGCTTCCCATCCCGCTCAGACTGGCATCGCAACATGAAGGACGAACGCCTCGTCGAAATGAGGATATTCAAGGCCGTCGCGGAGACCGGCGGCTTCACAGCAGCGGCGCTCATGCTGGACCTGCAACAGCCGTATGTCAGTCGCGCCGTGTCCACGCTGGAAAAGCGCCTCGGCGTCGCGTTGCTCAGGCGCTCGACACGCCGTCTGCAAGTCACGCAGGAAGGGCATCAGTATCTTGCGCTCTGCAAGCGCATTCTCGATGAGATCGATGTCGCCGAAGCGCAGTTGTCGCGCGCCGGACAGCACATGACGGGTGGTATCCGCGTGACCGTGGCGACATCGTTCGGCATGGACCAGATCGTGCCGCTCATTCCCGGTTTTCTCGAACGCTATCCGGGCCTGCGTGTTCGGCTATCGCTCTCGGATACGCTCGCAGATGTCATCGGCGAAGGGTTCGATGTCGCGATCCGCATGGGCAGTCTTCAGGATTCGAATCTGGTGAGCCGCAAGCTGTGTCATCTGCAACGCGTGGTGACGGCGTCGCCTTCTTATATCGCGCGTCACGGCGTACCGTTGACGCCGGCAGATCTCGCGCACCACAACTGCCTGATGTGGGAGCCGCCGATGGACCATCTGAATCATTGGCCCTTCGTGATCGACGGCGAGCGCACCTCCATGCTCATCAACGGAAACTTCCAGACGAGCAGCGGCGTGAGTTCGGTGTACATGTGTCTCGCGGGCGTCGGCATCACCCGTATGGCGGAACATATGGTGCTTCCGTCCATTCGCAGCAACATGCTCGTGCCGCTTCTCACGGACTTTCAGCCGAGCGACGAAACCGCGATCTACGCACTCTATCCGCGTGATTCGTCGCTTCATCCGCGAGTCCGGGCGTTCATCGACTACATCGGCGAGAAGCTCGAGCGGCCGCCGTGGGCCGCGTGAGCAATCGTTATTTGTCGTCCAGCGTCTTCGGCAGTCGCATCGTCATGGCTGCGCCAAGCACGAGGAATGCGGAGATCACATACATGCCGACGTCCGACTTGCCGACGGTCACGTTCAGCATGCCGACGAGGTAAGGCGACACGAACCCGGCAATATTGCCGACCGAGTTGATGAACGCGAGCGCCGCAGCCACCGATGCGCCGACGAACAGACTCGTCGGCAACGCCCAGAAGAGCGCGACACACGAGTACACGCCGGCCGCAGCGATGGAAAGACAGACAGTGGTCACGACAGGCCCGGCCGACAACCACATGCTGGTGGCGAGCCCCACCGCGCCGATCAACATGAAGAGCGCGAAGTGCGCGCGGCGGCCGCCGGTGCGATCGGCGCTGCGATTGGAGACGTAAAGCGCGATCGCCGCGACGATATTCGGAATCGCGGAATAGAGGCCGATGGCAAACGGATCGATAACGCCGCTTCGCTTGATGAGCGATGGCATCCAGAAGCCGAGTGCATAGAGGCCCATGATGAGGCAGAAGAAGATCGCGCAGAACTGCCACAACTTCCGGTTCGCGAGGAACGCACCGGCGCTCGAATGATCGATCTTGCCTGCGTTTTCCGCGCGGATTTCCGCGAGCACGTCTTTGCGCTCGTCTTCGCTGATCCAGCGCGAGCGGGCAGGATCGTCGTCGAGAAACGCGAGGACGATAAAGGCGAGCACGACAGCGGGAATCGCTTCGATCAGAAAGAGCCATTGCCACGCGGCCAGATGCGCATTGCCGGAGAACGCATGCAGGATATAGCCGGAAATCGGGCCGCCGACGACGAAGGCCAGCGGCGCGCCCATCACGTAGATGGACATGGCGCGGCCGCGATAACGTGCCGGGAACCACAGCGTGAGCAGATACATGATGGCCGGCGCGAAACCGGCTTCGGCGGCACCGAGCAGAAAGCGCGCGATGTAGAACATGGTCGGCGTCTTCACGAAGATCATTGCCGCCGAAATCACGCCCCACGTCAGCATGATCCGCGCGATCCACTTGCGCGCGCCGACCTTTCGCATGACGAGATTGCTGGGCACTTCGAAGAAGAAATAGCCCGCGAAGAAGATGCCCGAGCCGAGGCCGTAGATGGCGTCGTCGAAATGCAATGCATCGAGCATCTGCAACTTGGCGAAGCCAACATTCACGCGATCCAGATACGCGACCAGATAGCAGATCAACAAGAGCGGCAACAGCCGCCAGTAAGCCCGGTAATAGGTGCGGCTCGTGTCGGCCGGCGTGACGGCTTCTTCGCCATATAGCGCTTCCATGCTTGTCTCCGGTATAGTTTTTTGCGCTGCTTGCGGCATGCGCATTCGAACGTTCGCGCATGCCGGCCCTGCGGGGACGCCTCGTTGCATCAGTCGAGGTAATCGGGCTCCTGTTCCGCGATCTCGTAGAGCATGGTCTGGAAGTGCAGCCAGCTGATGAAAGAGTTACCGAGATGCTCGTGCGAGTATTCGGCGAACTTGGGATCGATAGGAATGGGGCGCGACTCGGTTGCATCCATCAGCAATTGCATCCTGCAGCAGTGGTCGAGAGCGATGAAGGTCCACACCGCGTCGTCGATGCTGTGCCGGCTCGCCGTGAGCAGACCGTGATTCTGATGAATGATCGCCTTGTGCTCGTTGAAGGCGCGCGCAATCGGATTGCCCGACTCGTTCGCCACCGGCACTTTGCCGGCGCCGTCGCGCACGACGGTATGGCTGCCGTAGAACATGCACGCGTCCTGCGTCACGTAATCGAGCGGCTTGCCCATGGCGGCCCACGCGTCGCCGTGCACGGTATGCGCGTGACATGAGCCGATGATGTCGGGATTCTCGGCATGAATCGCCGAATGCAGCACATAGCCCGCGCGATTGACTGCGTATTTTCCTTCGATCACCGTGCCCGAATGATCGACCAGCACTAGTTGCGAAGTCTTGGTGCGCGACCACGGCACGCACATCGGATTGGTCCAGAAGAGCTCCGGATGCTCTGGGTCGCGCACCGTCAAATGTCCGCCGAAACCGAAGCTGAAACCGTGGCGCGCGAAGATTCGGCACGCTGCCGCGAGATGCTCCTTGCGATACCTTCGCTCCTCGGCGGAACTCGAAAACGTCGGCTCTTGCGGAAAAATGAGGCCTTCCTGCGTCGGGCTATAAATCGATTCCTTGGCGTCCATTAACATGCAAGCGTCTCCTCGTTGATGTTCGAGGCGCCAGTATAGAAGCGGATTCTTCGACGATTCAGGGGCCGTCAGGAATAGGTTTTATGCATGTGCGAGGTCAAATGCGCGCCGCCGGCTACTTCGATGGCTTGCCCGGGCGCGGCGCGGGTTTCGAGGCGGCGTCGGGCTTCGAGCAGCCGGGGTCCTGCAATCGCGCTCGGGCCGCATCGACATCGTTGGGGTAGGTGATCTCGTCGGCGACCGGGTTGTATCCGGCGCATCGATAACGGGCGAGATCGGAGCGGACTTGCTCGCGGGTGGAATCGTTGGGATCGGCGTGTGCCTCTAAGGGCAGTATCAGTCCGAGCGACAAAGCGAAGACGACAGCGAGGCCAGCCGTCGTGCGTTTGCCATTGCAGTGCCAGTCGCGTAGCAAAAGCGCCCGGCATGGAGCCGTTTCATTGCGAGCCATTCGAGTTCTCCGCGCCGTCGCGCACCGACTATTGCGCCGATGAGATCGGCAAGTCTTGCAGAAGCTGAGAAGCATGCTGTAGATGATTCTGTCCGATCGGCACTCCTCGTGCCGCGAACGCTTTCACCTGAGGGTCTTCGCCGTGTTGCGCCTCGCTGGCATAGAGCGCATTGCCCATCTGATGGATATGCACTTGCGCGATCGCATATTCGTGGTCGAACGCGGCCCCCGTCATGGCTCCGAGCTCGTCGTATAGCGTGCGGTTCGCCGGGTCCATTGCCTGTAACAAGCGGACGTGCTTCTCATCGGCGATCTGGGACAACTCGCCGTTGATGCGCGTATGCTCGGCTACCATCTTCTGCCCGAATTCGCGGACCGCCGGTGAACCGCCGCGCTCGGACGCGAGCTTGCCGAGATCGATCTCGGCCTTGCCGACGCTCGCCGCAGTGAGCATGAATTGCTGATCGGAGGGGCTGACCTGGGCGCCGGACTGCATCAGACGGCAACCTGATGCGGAGAATGCAGTCGCGCAAACGAGGGACGCGAGAACCGCTCGACTGTGTAGCAGCGACACGATCGAGCCCGCCGCCTTCGCATTCATATCGCGCTTAATAGCCGGGTGCACCGGCGCCTTGGAATCCTGACACATCGCGCTCTCCGTTCGGGTTAGCGTTGGTGACAGTGTCCGGAGCAAAGCGCGGTCCACGGGCGCGGCTTCGGCCCTATGCCATGTCCGTTGCGGCGACGTCGAGGCTAGAGCTTCACTGCCGCATCGGGCATGCGTGAGCCGGTAACCGGCAGTATTTCCTGCGCGAGCTCGACGCGATTGCGGCCATTGTCCTTGGCACGATACAGCGCCTCGTCCGCTTGCTTCAGCAACTGCTCGATGCTTGCATCGGCCGAGCCCACGTAAGCGACACCGATGCTGCACGTATAGGAAGGCAGGGACGAATCGCTCATGCTTGCAATGCGTGTCTGCAATGCGCGTCCGAGCCGCAATGGCTCGTGGATACTGTCGCACGGAAACAGCACGGCGAACTCCTCTCCGCCCCAGCGTGCGAACTGCGCTTCCGCGGGAAGGGAGAGACTCGCACGTCGCGCGAAATCCACGAGAATGTCGTCGCCCATCGAGTGACCGTACGTGTCGTTGATCTTCTTGAAGTGATCCAGATCGATCAGCAATAACGACAGGTAGCGCCTCGCCTTGCGAGGTGCCTCTCGCGACATCGTGTGAGCGCCCAGCAGAGCGCGGCGATTAAGTAATCCAGTGAGAGGATCGATGCGCGACAGTCCTTCGAGATGGACTCTGAGCCGGTTGACTGCGGTGAGCATGAAGCCGACCGTAATGCTCAACGACATGAATGCGCCACTGCTCAAGTAGACCATTTGCATCCGGTCGTGCGCATACAAGCCTTCTTGCAACGCGCCCGGTTGCATGGACGTCAGCACTCTCGCCGATGCGATGACTGTCTCGAACGCGAACAGAGTGCCGACGACCTTCGCCCCGCTATCGTCCCGGCCGAATCGCAACAACTCATACGCGAGACGCGCGAAAAGCAGCGTGAGAATGACATTCGTGCACAGCGCGCGCCCGTGAGGCGTGAAATGCACCCACGTCATCCAGCTGAGACTGACTGCGTCCACGACAGCCAACGCTGCAACGAGTCGAATGAATGGTGGACGACCCAGATAGCGTTGACTACCGATAAGCCAGAGTCCGATGCTGCCGACGATACACGCATTGCCGACGACGACGGACAACCAGTCGGGCAGCGCACCGCGCAGCGCCATCACGAAAGCGGCGGCAGAAAAGAGCAGCGAGCCCTGCGCCCATTGCGCGACACCTGGAATGGTTCTCGGGAATGTCCTGGCGATGGAGAACACGACCAGAGCCATCAGCCCCGGCATCACGGATGCCATCAGCAGGACGGTACGCAAGTCGAACGTGGGCATGATGGGCTTGTCGGTGCGCGATTAACGTAGTTTTCTAAGTGTGGTGCTGCCGCATTGAAGCCTTACGGCTTGCAAGCGCAGACAAGCGTGGGCAAGGCAACCGTCCTGGACTGCAACGGGCGGTGGACTATTTGCGCGCATGACTGATGCGTCGGTCAACGTCAGTTATCGGCGCTGGATTGGGAAACTTTAGTTAGCAAACTCTTAGCGACACCTACAGAGTTGCCGACGCAGGATTATTGTCGTCATGACATTTGTCTCGTGCCGCCGGCGCGGCTTGACGTCGTGCATATGCACAGATACTCTCTCAGGCTATTGAAGCAGCCACAGCTGCCTTTCATACGATCAGAAGTGCATATGCACTAAAAACGAAATGACGACGCCCTCCACGCAACTCCCATCGACGACCGCTCCGGCGCTCAGCCGGCCCGCGCGTCGCATTCCCTGGATGCTGCTCGCGCTCGGCCTGGTCGCGGCCGTCGTAATCGCGGCGCTCACGTACTGGGCGCTCGTTCTGCGGTTCGTGCAGACGACCGACGACGCCTACGTCGGCGGCGATGTCACCGTGCTCGCGCCGACGAAGGTCAACGGCTTCGTGACGGACGTGCTCGTTCAGGACAACCAGCGCGTGACCGCGGGCCAGGTGCTCATCCGTCTCGACGCGCGCGATTACGACGCACGTCTCGCTCAGGCGAACGCGGAAGTATCGAGTGCTCGCGCAGCCGTCGAGGAACTGCGCGCAAAAGACGCCTTGCAGGCCGCGTTGATCAATCAGGCACAGGCGGAAGTGCGCGCGTCCTCGGCCGAACTCACGCGTAGCGGGCAGGACCGCGTGCGTTACCGCGAACTCGTGAAGGACGACGCGGTGTCGAACCAGCTCGTCGAACGCGCGGACGCCGACTACAGCAAGGCGCAGGCGTCGGTTGACAGGAGCGGGGCATCGCTCGTCGCGGCGAAGCGTCAGTTGTCCGTGATCGACGCGCAGATCGCCGATGCGCAAGCTCGCGTGGCGACCGCCGAAGCCGCGCGGCGCGTGGCGCAACTGAACGTCGAATATACGACCATCCGCTCGCCTGTGGACGGCTATGTCGGCAATCGCACGGCGCGCGTGGGCGTGCTGGCGAACGTCGGCACATCGCTGCTCACCATCGTGCCCGCGACCGGCCTCTGGGTCGATGCGAACTTCAAGGAAGACCAGCTGAAGAAGATGCGTGCCGGTGACGCCGCCGATGTGGAACTGGATGCATCGAACATTCCGTTCACAGGCCACGTCGAAAGTCTCGCGCCCGCGACCGGGGCCACGTTCAGCGTGCTGCCCGCCGAGAACGCGACCGGCAACTTCACGAAGATCGTCCAGCGCGTGCCCGTGCGCATTCGGCTCGACGTGCCGAAAGGCGCCGAGTCGGTGCTGCGTCCCGGCTTGTCCGCGACGGTGAAGGTCCACCTTCGCAAGCACAACGGTTGAGGCGCGCATCATGAATCGAACCGTGCTCGACAATCCGGCCGAAGCGCCCGTGAGGGAGCGCGTCTTTGCGTTCGCGCTCATGTGCCTCGGCTTTTTCATGGCGACGCTGGATATCCAGATCGTCGCGTCATCGATCAAGGATATTGGCGGCGGACTGTCCGCTAGCCAGGACGAACTGTCGTGGGTTCAGACGTCGTATCTGATTGCGGAAATCCTCGTTATTCCCATGTCCGGCTGGCTGTCCAAAGTCTTCTCGACGCGGTGGCTCTTCGCGGCGTCGGCCATCGGCTTCACCGTGACGAGCATGCTGTGCGGTCTCGCATGGGACATCAACTCAATGATTCTCTTTCGCGGCATGCAGGGCGCGCTTGGCGCAGCGATGATTCCAACCGTCTTTACTACCGCGTTCGTGTTGTTCCCGGGCAAGCAGCGGCTCATTGCCTCGACGACCATCGGCGCGCTGGCTTCCTTGGCACCAGCCATCGGCCCGGTCATCGGCGGATGGATCACCGACCAATGGTCGTGGCACTGGCTGTTCTATCTGAATCTCGTGCCCGGTCTGGTCGTCGCCGTGCTCGTGCCGAAATACGTGCATATCGACAAGCCCGATCTTTCACTGCTCAAGAGAGGCGACTATCTAGGCATCCTGCTCATGTCAGGGTTTCTCGGATGTCTCGAATACGTGCTGGAAGAGGGCCCGCGCAAGAACTGGTTCGGCGACAGCGCCATCATCGCGTGCGCGTGGATCTCGAGCATCTGCGGTTTCCTGTTCATCGTGCATGCATTGACGGCGAAGGATGCGATCGTCGATTTGCGGGCGTTGTCCGTGCGCAACTTCGGTATCGGCAGTCTGCTTTCGTTCGTGACCGGCATCGGCATCTTCACCTCGGTCTTTCTCACACCGGTGTTCCTCGGCCGAGTGCGCGGCTTCGATTCGTTGCAGATCGGCATTGCCTTGTTGTCCGTCGGATGCTTTCAGCTCGCATCGATCGGCGTCTACGGCTACGCTTCGCGGCTCGTCGACATGCGTGTGCTGCTCGTATTCGGCCTGATTTGCTTCGGGCTTGGCTGCTACTTCTACACGCCGTTGACGAACGAATGGGGCTGGCAGCAACTGCTCCTGCCTCAGGCGTTGCGAGGCATCGGGCAGCAATTCGCGGTGCCGCCCATCGTGACGATGGCGCTCGGTTCGCTGCCGCCATCGCGTCTGAAGTCGGCTAGCGGGTTGTTCAATCTGATGCGCAATCTCGGCGGCGCGATCGGTATTGCGGTGAGCGCGACCATGCTCAATGACCGCTTGAATCTGCATTACCTGCGACTGGCCGAGAACGTGACCATCGGACGGCCCGCCATCGAAGACGTGCTCGCGCGCAGTTCCGCGCATCTCGCGGCCGTTGCAGGCGATGCCCTCGACGCGACCCAGGCCGGTCTCGCATCGCTCAACGCGATGGTGTTGCGCGAGGCGCTCGTGCTGACCTTCGCCGACTGCTTTTACGTGCTGGCGCTGTGCTTTCTCGTGGGGATCGTCAGCGTATTGTTTGCGCGGCCTATCGGCAGCGCGCCGCCGTCGTCGGAAGCGCATTGAGGCAATGATGAGAACAAGTTACTTAGCGATACTAATGACATTTGCACTCGCCGCCTGCGCGGTGCGGCCCGCCAGCCACGCGGACTTGCCCGCCACGGTGCGAACCACCGCGCCGGCCGACTGGAGCGTGAACGTGCCGAAGGCCGACACGGATGCCGCGACGTGGTGGAGTCGATTCAACGATCCCGTCATGCACGAACTCGTCGCTTCCGTGCTCGACAGCAATCTGGATCTGCAAGCCGCAGTCGAGCGCGTGAAGCAGGCGCAAGCGTTGACGACGCAGCGCCGGGCCGCGCTCTTGCCGCAACTCGATGCCAACGCAGGCGCTTCGTATACGCGGCAGAACACGCCGCCGCCGTTGGGCTACGTTCGTCAGGCGGGGTTCGGTCTCACACTCAGTTGGACGCCTGATGTATTCGGCGGCGAGCGGCTCGAACTGCTTGCGTCGCAGGCGCAACTCGTCGGGCGCGAGCATGCGGCCGATCAGATCAGGCTCGCGCTTGCGGCGGATACGGCATCTGCGTATGTGGATCTTCGGTGGGCGCAAGCGGAGCTCAAAATCCTTCAGGATAATCTGGTCATCCGCGAACGCGCGTTGAAACTCACGCAGCGGCGCTTGCAATACGGTCTTTCGACGCAACTCGATGTCGCGCGCGCGCAGAATCAGTTGAGCGACCTGCAAGCGCGTATTCCGCGCACGAACGCGACCATTCAACATCAGTTGAGCCTGATCGCGGTGTATGCGGGCCGCACGCCGGAATCCGTCGATACGTTGCTGCTCGCCGATGCGGGGACGACGCCCGTCATACCGGTGCCTGCGCAAGGCGCGCCGCAGATGGTGCCGTCGGACGCGCTGTTGCATCGCCCGGATGTGCTCATCGCTTATGCGCAGGTTCAGCAGCGTGCCGCCGAAGTGGGCGTCGCGCGCGCGGAGCGTTATCCGAAGTTCTCGCTGCGGCTGACCGACGGCTTGCTCGCTTCGTCCTATCTCGGCTTGCCGACGCTTACCGATAATCTGTTTTCGGCGGCGCTGAACGCCACCAGCCCGATTTTCAACGCAGGCCGCATTACCGCGGAAATCGAGCAAAACGAAAGCCGGATGCGCGAGTCGGAACTGAACCTGCGGCAGACGCTGCTGCAGGCGTTGAAGGACGTCGAAGACACGCGCAGCGATCTTGTCAGCAGCACGGATCAAACGGCGCGTCTAAGCGATGCGCTCGCCGCGTCCGGCAAATCGCTCACGCTTTCCACGCAGTTGTATAAAGGCGGCGCCGCGAGTTTTCTCGACGTCCTCGACGCGCAGCAAGCGTATTTGCGCGATGCCGACGCGCTCAATCAGTCGCGCCGCGAATACGCGCTGGCGGCCGTGGCGATGTATCGCTCGCTGGGCGGTGGGTGGAGCGTGACGAACGACGATGGTCTGATAGAGACCGCGATGCGTCGGTAAAACCGTCACGCGTCGTCGAAATTTTTGGGCACAAAGCGCGAAAGACGCCTAAAGAGGGCGCCGGGCATCGCCGTAAACGCGGGCATCAACGCCACCTTTTACGGCCATGCCCGATCACGACGACGCTACCCGCTCCGCGCCCTTCGCGCTTTCGAAGGCTTCCACTCCCACTCTCGATCGCCGCTCGTTTCTCGCGATGATGCTGGCTTCGGCCGGCGGCGCCGTGCTCGCGGGCTGCGGCGGCGGAGGCGGAGGCGGCGCGGCCAGCAGTGCCCCGGTCGCCGGCACCACGAGCGCGGCGACGAATCCGGCTACGTCGACATCGACCGGCAGTGCGTCTGCCGCAGATTCGACCAGCACTCCGGCGACGCGGTCCGCAATGTCGACCACGAGCGGACTTTTCTACGGCATCAACGGCCATATGGCCTGGGGCGGCGGCATCTATCGGACGATGTCGCCGGCTGCGCAACTCGCCATTTTGCAAGACCTCGGCGTGACGAACTATCGCTGCGACGTGGCGGACGGCGGCATGGCGACCATCATCGCTGAAGCGTTGCAGGGGCCGTTCGCGAATAGCGGCGTGTCGATACTTCCGGTGTTGAACACGCTCTCCGCGCAGTGGGACCCGCACAGCACGGAAGCGGCTGCCTATTCGCTCGGCTATGACATGGCCGTGCGTTGCACGAAACCGCTGAAGGGTCTCGTCAAATACATCGAATGCGGCAACGAGCTCGACGTGCCGTTGAAGATCGGCGGCGACGGCAGCTCCTCGGCGGATTGGGACCCGGCGTGCTGGCCTTCGTTTCGCGGCGTGCTGCGCGGCATGGTCGACGGCGTGCGCTCGGTGGACCCGGCCATTCAGTGCGGCGTGAACGTCGGCATTCCAATGGCTTACCGCGCGCTGCAAATGCTGTGGAACGGCATCTCGCCCGATGGCTCGGCGCAAGGCGTGAGCGGCGCGGCTTCGCTGCGATGGGACTTCACGACCTATCACTGGTACGAAAGCTCCGGCGACATTCAATGCGGCGGCCGCTATCACGCGTGCGTCGACGTGCTGCAAGTCCTGAAAGACTCGTTCAATGTGCCTATCTGGCTCACGGAGTGGGGCTGGGCCGGTGCGAAGGACACGCCGCAGCAAGCCGCCGCCTATACCGGCCGTGCACTGGCGCAATATCGTTCGATCAAGGACAAGTACAACATTCAGTCCATCATGATGTACGCAGTGATCGATTCAGATTTCGGTCTCATTCAGGACGACGGCGTCACGAGGAATCCGGCTTACTCGGTCTTCAAGGATTTTGTCGCGGCCAACCCCGTGTGACGCTTCGGGTTTTGCATCGGGCAACTAACTAGTGCTGCCAGGCCGAACCCGAATAGAAATACTGTCCCAACCCGACGGTGAATACCAGACAGCCATACAACGCATGTTCGAAGCAAGCGAGCGCGAGGGATCGGCGGTCTCGATACGTGGCGGCGAATAACGCGCCGCCGACAGCCGTCATCGCGGGCGCGACCCAGTTCAGGAAGATCAGATGCGCATAGCCGAAAGCCAAGGCGGACGCGGCGATATAGCCTCGATTTACGCCGAATAGCGGCTTATAGCGGTGCAGCAGGAAGCTGCGGAAGATCAGTTCCTGGGGCCATACAGACAACACGGGGTAGAGCAGTATCACGAGCAGCCACATACCGGGATGCGCTCGCGGCAAAGACAGCAATGCATGTGGCGTGAAGTGCCACACGGCCAAGACGACGAGAGAGGCAAGGACGGCGAAGCGCAGCCCCACGGCCCTCAGTCCGGCCCGAAAGCCGCGCCAGTTCCAGTCGTTCTCATAGACCGACGGTCTTCGACGTCGCTGGAAATAGTGAATGAAAAGAGGCGCGAGCCAGATCACGGCGATAAGCACGGCGGTTCGCCGGGTGATCAGAATGAAGATGGGCAAGCCCGCATAAAGCGCGATGAATTCGGCCCATAAGGCGAGCGGCCCCGATGCGGGTTTCGTATCGTCGGCGTTGCGATGCATGGGCGAGCGAGGATCCGCTATAGGCGACGACTACCGCGCTCACCCACACTGAACTGACTCACGGCGTAGGCGGCGTGCCGAGATCGGCGGCGGTCTTGCGCTCCGCATCGAAGACGATACGCCGCGCTTCCCGATCGTACGCGCAGCGCACGCGCGCGCCTTCGACGATATCGCCCTTGAGCATCTCTTTCGCCAGTTCGTTTTCAATGAGTTGACGAATCTGCCGGCGCAATTCCCGCGCGCCGAATTCCGGCCGGTATCCGGCTTCGCCAAGGTATTCGACGACCGATTCGTCGAACTCCAGGTCGATGTCCTGACTGTGCGCCATGCGCTTGACGTGCTCCAGTTGCAATTGCACGATCTGCCGGATTTCCTCGCGTCCGAGCGACTTGAACAAGATGATGTCGTCGATGCGATTCAGGAACTCGGGCCGGAAGTGCTGACGCAGTACGTTCATCACGCCGCTTCTCACGGAGTTGTCCGCATCGCTGTCCGAACTCGTGAAGCCGAGGGTCGCGCGCCTTTGTCCCGCGATCACGTCCGACGCGAGGTTGCTGGTCGCGATAATGAGCGTGTTGCTGAAATCGACGACCCGGCCTTTTCCGTCGGTGAGGCGTCCGTCGTCGAAGACTTGCAGCAGCACGTTGTACACATCGGCGTGCGCCTTCTCTATCTCGTCGAGAAGAATCACGCTATACGGACGCCGGCGCACGCGCTCGGTCAGTTGTCCGCCTTCTTCATAGCCGACGTAGCCCGGCGGCGAACCGATCAGCCGCGACACGGCATGACGTTCCATGTACTCGCTCATGTCGACACGCAGCATGGCGTCTTCATCGCCGAACACGACTTCGGCCAATGCCTTCGCGAGTTCGGTCTTGCCCACGCCCGTCGAGCCGAGAAAGAGGAAGACGGCAATGGGCCGATTGCGTCCCTGAAGGCCCGTTCGCGCGCGGCGCACCGCATCGCTTACCGCTCGCACCGCTTCCTCCTGGCCGATCACGCGCTCGTGCAGGCGCGCCTCCATGTTCAGCAGCCGCTCGCGCTCCTGCTCGGTCAACTGTGTGACCGGAATGCCCGTGAGCGTCGCGACGATCTCGGCGATCTGCGTCACCGTCACATTCGACGTATTCGTGCCGATGCGCTTCTTCCATTCGTCCGTCGCATCGTTGAAGGCTTTCTGCTTGCCGGCGATCTCGGCATCGAGCGCATGCGCCCGATCGTACTGCTTGCGCGACGCCGCGTAGTCCTGTTCGCGGCGCAGTTGCGCGAGTTCGGACTCGAGTTCGAGAATGGCCGCGGGCCGAGACGTGGCCGAGAGATTGACGCGCGCCGCCGCCTGATCGACCAGATCGATCGCCTTGTCCGGCAGAAAGCGCCCGCTGATATAGCGATCCGACAACTCGGCAGCGGCGACAATGGCGTCGTCCTGAATCGTCACCTTGTGATGCGCTTCGAGGCGGTCGCGCAGGCCGCGAAGAATGTTGATGGTTTGCGCGACGCTCGGCTCGGGAATCAGCACGGGTTGAAAGCGTCGTTCCAGCGCCGCGTCTTTTTCGATGTGCTTTTGATATTCGGCGAGAGTCGTCGCGCCGATCAGGTTCAGTTCGCCACGCGCCATCGCGGGCTTGAATACGTTGGCGATATCGAGTCCACCTTCGCCGCCGCCTTGTCCAGCGCCGACGATTGTATGCACCTCGTCCACGAACAGCAGCAGCGTCTCGCGGTTAGCCGTGATTTCGTCGATGACCTGCTTCACGCGCTCTTCGAACTCGCCGCGATACTTGGCGCCCGCGACCATCGAATTCACATTCAACTCGATGAGTCGCTTATCGCGCACCGACTCGGGCACATCGCCGCCGATCATGCGTTGCGCGAGACCTTCCACGACCGCGGTCTTTCCGACGCCCGGCTCGCCGATGAGCACCGGGTTGTTCTTGCGCCGACGGGCGAGAACTTCCACCATGGTTTCGATTTCGCTTGCTCTGCCGATCACGGGATCCAGATGACCTTCGCGTGCGAGCGCGGTCAGGTCGCGGCTGAACTTGTCGAGGTTCGGCGTGCGCGAAGGTGGGCCATCGCGGTTCGGCGGGCCGCCCGCGCCGACCGTTTGCGTGGTCAGCCGCCGCAGCGCCTGCGCGTCGACGCTCATCTTGCCGAGCAACTGCCCGGCGAAGCTATCCGGCACTTCGGACAGGCCGATCAACAAGTGCTCAGGCCCGATGTAGCTGTGCCGCAACTGGCGCGAGGCCACGAACGCGCGGTCCAGCGCGCTTTTCAGGCGAGGCGACACGCCAATAGCGCCGCCTGCGGGCGGTGGCACGCCTTCACGGCGTTGCACGTTGGCGTCGATGAACCGGCGTAATTCGTTCGCGTCGATGCCGATGTTTTTCAGCATCGATTGCACGACGCCGTTATCGGCAAGCTCGTACAGAAGGTGTTCGGTATCGACTTCCGGACGTCCGAATTGCACGGCGCGCTCGGCGGCCCGCATGAGCATCTCTTTCGCGCTGTCGCTGAGATAGCGCTCCAGGCCGACGCCTTCGGCGCTCGTCTCGCGCTCGGGCGACAGGCGCTGCGCCGCCTCCGGTTGGCCGGGCGTGTCGCTCATGAAGAGCGCTTCGAAAGGAGATAGCGCGCGTTGGTGTCGCGTCAACTGTGCATAGTGAAAGTCGCAGACATTCAGAACGTGCCGGCGACCATCGCGCAGGACCGCCAATCGAACGGTCGCCGGTCGGGCGCCGCATACATCGCACATATGAGGCATGGTTCGTTTCCCTGTCTCTGAACAAGTGAAGGACGCGCATGCGCGCAGACTCCGAGGGCGCGCAACGTTCGTACCCGCTGACAGCGTGGTGATAACGCGCAACGCGAACGCGGTCCGCCGATTGCTCGACGAAGCAATTCATGCGGGAGTAGTCCGATGAAGCGTTTCAATGCTGGTTTTCTAGGGTTCGTTGGTGGCTTGTCGATCGCAATGTCCATGACCGTCTTCGCGCAAACGTCGACTCAGCAAGTACCCATGACTCGCGCGCGTGCGCAGTGCGAGCTTCGGGAACTGGAGAGCGTCGGTTATCAGCCGTGGCAGGAAGACTTTTACTACCCGCGAAACTTGCAACTCGCGCAGGCCCGGCTTGCAGCGAAGAAGCGCGCGCAAGGGCTGGAAGGCGTAGACACGTGCGCGGGTAGTGACGCTGCAAAGACACATTAAGAGACTTACGCGAGAACGTGCGAGTGAATATCGTGCGTCTCGCGCCGCTGCGACAGACTATGCTTGTCCCTGCTTGTTGCTGCTGCCATCGCCGAGCGTGTTGCCGCTTCCGCTTCTATCCGACGCCCCGTCCACTTCGCTCTGCTGTCGTTCTTCGCGAGCCCGTTCGCGCTCCGTCTCGCTTGGCTGCTTGTTTTGCTCTCCAGAAGTTTGCTGGTTCATCGTCACGCTCCGTTGATTGAGAGTGATAGCGCCGCATGCGTCATGCCCGTCGAAGCCGAGATCGCCAGAAGCTGGGCATAGGCATTGCAAGCATTGCGGTAGCCTGTGCGATACCACTTGAAATAGGAAGGAGGGCGCTTTGCCAGGCGGCGGCCCTGCCATCAACCAAACGGAGTCAGTCATGGCCAGACACGCGAATAGCCCGTCGGGACCCGGCAACCCGAGAGCCGTCGAGACGTCGGATATCAAAGAGGAAGAAGGGCTCGTCGAATTGTCCAGCAAGGAAGACACGATAGGCGGGACCGAAGGTGCCGGCGTGCAGCGTCGGGAAGGCGGCAGTAACGAAGACGGCGCGGCGTCCGTGAAAGGCGAATGACGCGTGTTAGATGCGCGTGTGGCCGCTCTTTGACGTGGTCACACGCACGCGAGTGCGACGCGTTGCCGTCTGGTTATGGATGCGCGCCGCGCTCGCATCGCGCGATGTGTTGAAAGTCCGAAGCGAATTGCAAGCGATGCCCCTGTGTCGCGAATCGCCCCAGTTCCACCGTTTCGCCCGCGCTGCGAACGAACAGTCGTACGCCTGCGCGGTTCTGCGCGACAAGCAACGTGACCCACTGCGTATTGAATTGATGCGTGCGCTTGCGCCTGCCATATATCGACTCGACGACGAGGACATCGTCCTGCAAGGTCACGAGTTCGCCATCCACGGCATGCCGCGCATAAACGAAGAAGCAGCACCAGATCGCGCAAGCGTGCACGAGCGCGGCAGCGTAAAAGAAAACGCAGCCGTTCAATGCATGCATGGTCGAAGCAAAGCCGACCGGAATGACAGAAAGGCCCGCGCACGCGATAGCGAACGACGCCGGGCTGCACGACGAACGGCGGTAAAGAAGCCATTGCCGCGGGGACTGGGTGTCGGCCATACGCGCTCCACGAGATGTCGGCATGTCGGCGATTGAAAAGCAATCGGCAGTCCCATGCAGTGCGATAAAACGCGATGTAACGGCATGCCGAATGCTCGTTCTGAGTGCCACTGGAGAGCGCCATGACCGACATTCATCACTCGATCGCAGATCCCGCAGTTCCGCATGCCGACTCGCACCACGTCCCTCATGGCCTGCGGCGATGGCTGTTCACCACGAATCACAAGGACATCGGCACGCTCTACCTCGCGTTCTCGTTCTTTATGTTTCTGGTGGGCGGAACCATGGCGCTCGCCATTCGCGCCGAGCTCTTTCAGCCTGGCTTGCAATTTTTCCGGCCCGAGTTCTTCAATCAGCTGGTCAGCTCGCACGGTCTCGTGATGATCTTCGGCGCGATCATGCCCGCGTTCGTCGGCTTCGCGAACTGGATGATTCCGCTTCAGATCGGCGCAAGCGACATGGCGTTCGCCCGCATGAACAACTTCTCGTTCTGGCTCCTGCCGGTGGCGGCGGTGCTGCTGATCGGGCAGTACTTTTTGCCGGGCGGCGCGATGCAGGCGGGATGGACCATGTATGCGCCGTTGTCGGTGCAACAGAGCGCGGGCATGGACCTGACCATCTTCGCGATTCACATCATGGGCGCGTCGTCGATCATGGGCGCGATCAACATCATCGTCACTATCCTGAACATGCGCGCGCCGGGCATGACGATAATGAAGATGCCGCTCTTCGCATGGATGTGGCTCATCACTGCGTACTTGCTGATCGCGGTGATGCCGGTGCTCGCGGGCGTCATCACGATGGTGCTGTTCGACCGGCACTTCGGGACCACATTCTTCAATGCGGCAGGCGGCGGCGATCCTGTCATGTACATCCACCTGTTCTGGTTCTTCGGGCATCCGGAGGTGTACATCATGATCTTGCCGGCCTTCGGCATCATCTCGCAAGTCGTGCCGGCGTTCTCGCGCAAGCCGCTATTCGGCTATAGCTCGATGGTCTATGCGGGGTCGTCCATCGCGGTGCTGTCGTTTCTCGTCTGGGCGCATCACATGTTCACGACAGGCATGCCGGTGTCCGGTCAGCTGTTCTTCATGTACGCGACGATGATCATTGCGGTTCCAACAGGCGTGAAGGTGTTCAACTGGACCGCCACCATGTGGCGCGGCTCGCTTACGTTCGAGACGCCGATGCTCTTTGCCATCGGATTCATTTTCGTCTTTACGATCGGCGGCTTTACCGGTGTGATCCTGTCCATGGCACCGCTCGATATCCCGCTGCACGGCACGTATTACGTCGTCGCGCACTTCCATTACGTATTGGTAGCGGGGTCGCTATTCGCGCTCTTTGCCGGCTGGTATTACTGGTCGAGCAAATGGACCGGCCGTCTTTACAACGAGACACGCGGAAAGATTCACTTCTGGGTCACGATGATTTCGTTCAACGTGACGTTCTTCCCGATGCATTTTCTCGGGCTGGCCGGCATGCCGCGTCGCTATGCCGATTATCCGGCGCAATTCACCGACTTCAATCAGATCGCGACCATCGGCGCCTTCACGTTCGGACTGGCGCAGGTCTACTTCCTGTTCTTCGTCGCGTTGCCGACCTATATGCGAAGCAGTAGTACGCAGCCCGTCGCCGAGTCGCCCTGGGATGGGGCGCAGGGCCTGGAATGGACGGTGCCGAGTCCCGCGCCGTATCACACGTTCGAGACGCCGCCCACCGTGGTGTGATGCGGGGCGCGCAGGCGCAGTTGTAAACGAAAGCGGCGAACTCATGAAGAAACATGAGTTCGCCGCAATGACGTTAGAGGTAGGTCAGACGATCTGTTCCAGCGCGCGGGCCACTCGGGCCACGGCAGCATCGATACCGTTCAGTTTGTCGAGTCCGAATAGCCCGATGCGGAAGGTCTTGAAATCGTCGGGCTCGTCGCACATGAGCGGAACGCCTGCCGCCACTTGCAAGCCGGCATCGGCGAACTTCTGGCCGGAGCGGATGCCGTCGTCGTCCGTGTAGCTGACGACGACCCCGGTAGCCTCGAAACCTTCCGGTGCCACGCTTTTGAAGCCCTTCTCGGCCAATAGCGCGCGCACGCGCTGGCCCAGTTCGAGTTGCTCCGCCCGTACCTTGTCGAAGCCGTACGACTCCGCTTCCTTCATCGCGTCGCGCAGCGTTTCGAGACTGTCCGTGGGCATCGTGGCGTGATAGGCAAAGCCACCTTTTTCGTAGGCTTCCATGATCTGCAGCCATTTGCGCAGATCGCAGGCGAAGCTGGTGCTCGTCGTCGCTTCGATCCGTTCGCGCGCGAGGGGACTGAGCATCACGAGCGCGCAGCACGGCGACGCGCTCCACCCTTTCTGCGGCGCGCTAAGCAGGACGTCGATGCCGCTTGTCTCCATATCGACCCACACAGTGCCGGAGGCGATGCAATCCAGCACGAACATGCCTCCGACCGCATGCACCGCATCCGACACGGCGCGCAAGTAGCTGTCGGGAAGCATCACGCCCGATGCCGTTTCGACATGCGGGGCAAAGACCAGATCCGGCTTGTGCTCGGCGATCGCCGCGACGACTTCATCCACGGGAGGCGGCGCATACGGGACCTGCCTGCCTTGCTGCACGGGACGCGCCTTCAGCACGACGGACTCGGACGGAATGCTGCCCATGTCGAATATCTGCGTCCAGCGGTAACTGAACCAGCCGTTGCGAATGACGAGACACTTTCTATTCGTCCCGAACTGACGCGCGACGGCTTCCATGCCGAAGGTCCCGCTACCGGGAACCACGACGGCCGAATGCGCGTGATAGACCTGTTTGAGCAAGGCCGAGATGTCGCGCATGACGCCCTGAAAGCGCTGCGACATATGATTGAGTGACCGGTCGGTGAAAACGACTGAGTATTCGAGGAGCCCCTCGGGGTCCACATCGGGGAGTAAACCTGACACGCTTGCCTCCTGCAATGGCAGAAATAGGGGATTCAATTCATTCTAACGAAAGCCGCGTGCGGCATGCACGGCGGTTGATGGCGCTGCTGGCGGGCATGATCGCAAGACGGATGCCTCTGCGCAAAGCCGTAAGTTCAACCTGTCGAGGATACATCCATCGAAGACTTTGTTCAGGTTCGATGCGAGCGATAGATCGACCGGATATAGATAGATGTACCAACTATCGTAAGACAGACAACGTTTCCCGCCCGGCACGATCCCTGCGACAAACCGCGACCGCCGCTAGAATGAATTCGGCTCTTACCCGACATGCGCGGCGATGAACTTCCGTCGCATGCTCGACTCTTCTGCTGTCGCCACGAACGCTTCCATCGAAACTTTCCATCTGAAAGGAGTCTGGACATGATGAACCGGGACAATCCCGTCTGGCTGATTACCGGCTGTTCAACGGGCTTCGGCCGTGAATTGGCGAACGCGGTGCTCGAAGGCGGCTGGCGCGCGGTCGTGACTGCTCGCGATCCGTCGAAGGTGCAGGACATCGTCAAGGGACACGAAGATCGCGCGATCGTCCTGCCGCTCGACGTACAGAACCGCGAACAGATCAAGAACGCCGTCGAGCAGACGATGCAACGCTTCGGCCGCATCGACGCGCTCGTGAATAACGCGGGTTACGGCTACCTTGCGGCCATCGAAGAAGGCGAAGACGACGTGGTGCGCGACATGTTCGAAACCAACGTGTTCGGTCTCGTCGATATGACCAAAGCGGTTCTCCCCGTCATGCGGGCGCAGAAGAGCGGCATCGTCATCAACGTATCGTCCATCGGCGGGCTCGCCAGCTTTGCCGCGACAGGCTACTACCACGGCACGAAGTACGCGGTGGAAGGCATATCCGAATCGCTCGCGACGGAACTGAAGCCGCTCGGCATCGACGTGATGATCGTCGAGCCGGGACCGTTCCGGACCAACTGGGCGGGGCCGTCGATCAAGTCTTCGGCGACCGAAATCGCCGACTATGCGGCGACCGCGGGCGAGCGCCGCAAGCAGACAGCGGCTCGCAGCGGCAATCAGGCGGGCGATCCGGTGCGCGCGGCGCACGCCATCATCGAAGCCGCGACTGCCGACACGCCGCCGCTGCGTCTGCTGCTCGGCAAGACCGCGCTGGAACTGGCGCGCAAGAAGCTCGACATGCTCAAGCGCGACTTCGACACGTGGGAAAAGACGACGGTGGGCGCGGATTTCCCCGAGAACGAAGCGTAACGGGCCGCGAGTGCGTCAGTCGATGACGCGCAGCGCCTCCGCGAGATCCATGAGCGGCACCGGCTTCACGAAGTGACGCTCGAAGCCGGCGTCCGCCGAGCGCTTGCGGTCTTCTGGCTGGCCATAGCCGGTCAACGCGAAGAGTCGGGGCGCGTCAGCGCCATATTGACGTTGCAGCGCCCTGGCGAGTTCGTAGCCGTCCATGCCCGGCAAGCCGATATCGAGCACGGCGAACGCCGGGCGAAATTCCGCCGCGACTCGGAGTCCGGTCTCCGGCAGGCTCGCCGTCGCCACGTCGAATCCGAGTTCGGTGAGAAACGCTTCCATCGCGAGAAGACCGTCCTCGTTGTCGTCGACGAGCAGCACGCGCACGCCGTTGCCGTCGGGAAGCGAATGCCCATACGGCAACGCGTCCACCGGCGCGAGCGCATGCGGTGCGGTCGGCAGCGTCACGGTGAAAATAGAACCCTTGCCCGGCCCTTCGCTCGTCGCGGTCACGGTGCCGCCATGCAGCTCGACGAGATTCTTCACGAGCGCGAGGCCGATGCCCAACCCGCCTTTCGCGCGGTCGATGGTGGTTCGCCCCTGCTCGAAGATAGTGAAAAGGCGAGGCATCAGTTCGTCGCTGATGCCGGCGCCGTTATCGGAAACCGACACGACGATCTCCGTCGCGCGCGTCACGGCTTCGACACGGATGGCGCCGCCCGCATCCGTGTATTTCGCCGCGTTGTTGAGCAGATTGCCGAAGACCTGCGTGAGCCGCGTGAGGTCCGCGGAGATCAATGCGCCGTCGTCCGTCACGGAGAGCGACAACGTTTGGCCGCGCTGCTCAATCAGCGGACTCGCGGCCTCGATCGCCCGCGTCAGCACCGACCCGATTCGCACGGGTTCCAGATGCAGTTCGATGGACCCGCGCGTGATGCGGCTTACGTCCAGCAGATCCTCGACGAGCCGCGACAGATGCGATACCTGCCGCTCGATGATGTCGTGGTACTTGTCCGGCGTGCCGCCGCGATGTTTGCGGATGAGGCCGAGCGCGGTCGTGATCGGCGCGAGCGGATTGCGCAGCTCGTGGCCGAGCATGGCGAGGAATTCGTCTTTTGCGCGGCTTGCCGTCTCGCGTTCATGAGCGGCGCGCGCCGCCTGCAAACCCGTGGCCGCGAGCGAGGTCGCCGCGCGGAGAAACGCGAGGTCCGTCACGGAGGGAAACGACGGATCGGCCGAGCCGAACCAGACGCTGCCCTGCGCGGCCGTGTAGCCCATGCTCATGCGCACGAGCCGTTGCGCGCCCGCCGGCGTCGCCTGAAGCACGGCGCGCGGGCTGATGGGCATGCGCCGCCACGCTTCGATCGCGGGCTCCCACGCAAGACGCGTATCGGCGGTCGCGTCGGCTTCGGACAGACGCAGGCTGTCGAAAGCAGGAGCGTCGGGCAGCAACGGCACGTGCGCGTAGCAAATGTCCAGACGCACGATTCGCTCGACGGCCTCCGTCATCAGTTCGATGACCGTGCGGCCGTCGCGCCCGGCCCATAGCGCGGGCAGCGCCAGCAGGCCCATGAGATCGCGCAGGCTGCGCTCGGCGGCTTCCCGCGACAGCGCCTCGATAGCCGCGTCAGCGGTCATGCTGTTCCAGAGAGGCGCGGGAGCGGCCGGCCGGCTCGTTGCGCGGCGCGGATTCGGCGGACCGGCGCTGCTTGAGTTCGCGAATCATCTGCGAAGGCGGCGTGAAGAAGGGATTCTCCTGCACCACGCCGTTGATAAGCGTCATCGGGTGCGTGCGCAGCAGGTCCATCAGCATCGCGCCCGAGAGCTTCGCCATGTCGTAGACGCAGATGGCGGGCTGGCGGTTGCGAGCGAGCACCTCGTTGACCTCGGCTTCGTATTCGATCAACTTGGGCGCAGTCTCGATACCCGAGAATATCCAGTCCATGTTCCCCATGATGCGCAGACGCGAGAAGCCCGCGTCGCGGCCCGTCCCCGTCAGATGCTCGACGGCGGCCAACATCTGGTCTTTGTCGAACACGCCTTCGTCATTCAGATACGCGTCGCCCCAGGGCACGAGTTCCAGCTGGCCGCATGCCTCGCAGTGCGCCACATCGATGCCCGATGCAGTGAGCCGCGCGCGATGGTCGGCGAACAAGGCGGGATCGATGATATGCATGACCTTCTCGCCATTTTCGACCGCCTCCTTGAAGAAGGGATTGAGCGTTGCGTACTCTTCGTCGCGGCTGTCGAAGAACGCGCAGACGTGATACGCGTCGAGCGGCGTACCGGCCAAAGTTGGCGGATGCATGAAGTCCTTCTGGTGGGGAATAGGAGGGGGGCGCGGCAATGATACGCTAGACAAGCGGCACCAGTCCGGTAATTCGTCGCGCGCTTGCGACCGTTGTAACGGCGCAAACGCAGGCAATGACGCTTGCCATGCGCGGGTTTGCCCCTAGCGCGCGATAAACAAATGGAATCGGTTCCCGAGGAATTGTGATTGGATTTCTGACGGAGGCCGACTTATCGTGCCTCAGTCCAATGCCGCCTTGCGCGCGTCGGAATCGACACACGGCTTCGCCGACAAAACAAATATCCAGGAGACATACCCATGGAGCAATCCTCCACCGCGCCGCGCGTGCCGGAAACGGACGCGAGCGCCGCCCAGTACGTCGCGTCCGACGACCGCGCTTCGCCGCGAGTCCGGCGAATCCAGCGTACCGCGCTGGGTTTGCTCCTTTTGAGCGGCGTCATCAACTATATCGACCGCGCCACGCTCTCCATCGCGAATCCGTTGATCCGCCACGACCTCGGGCTGTCGGTCGCCGAAATGGGCCTGCTGCTTTCGGCGTTCCTGTGGGCGTATGCGTTCGCGCAACTGCCGGCCGGCGCGCTCGTCGACCGCTTCGGCGCGCGCATCATGCTGGCCGTCAGTCTCGCGACGTGGTCGGTGGCGCAAGCGTTCGGCGGCGTGGTGACGAGCTTCGGCCAGTTCTTCGCCGCGCGCATGGTGCTCGGCATCGGCGAGGCGCCGCAGTTTCCGACGAGCGCGAAGGTCGTGCGCGACTGGTTCGGCAAGAAAGAGCGGGGCGCCGCAACCGGCATCTGGAACAGTTCGTCCACGCTCGGCACCGCGATTTCCGCGCCTTTGCTGACGGTGGTGATGTTGGCCGTGGGATGGCGCTGGATGTTCGGCATCATGGGCATTGCCGGGCTCGTCGTGGCGCTGTGCTTCTTCCTCGTGCATCGCGACCCGCGTCAGGTCGAGCTGACGCAACGCGAGCGCGCCTACCTCACGGATGTCGATGGCGAAGTGCAGAGCCGTCCGACGTGGCGCGAATGGCGGCGCCTCTTCGAATTCGGCACGACGTGGGGCATGCTGCTCGGCTTCTTCGGCACGATCTACGTCTTGTGGCTCTACAACGCGTGGTTGCCGACGTATCTGCAGATGGAGTTCCATCTGACCATCTCGAAGTCCGGATGGGTGGCTGCGGTGCCGTATCTCTTCGGCGTGATCGGCTCGCTCTCCGGCGGCAAGATCTGCGACGTGCTCGCCCGGCGCGGCGTATCGGCGGTCAATAGCCGCAAATATCCGATGGCGGCTTCGCTCTTCGGCGTCGCCGTGTTCACGGTGCTGACCGGCCTCACGCACAGCGCGACGCTCGCGGTCGTGTTCATCTCCATCTCGATGCTGCTGCTCTACGTGTCGAGCAGCGCGGCCTGGGCGACGGCTTCGGTGGCCGCGCCGGCGAACTGCACGGCGTCGATCGGCGCGATGCAGAACTTCGGCGGCTACTTCGGCGGCGCGCTGGCGCCGGTGGTGACGGGCTTCATCGTGCAGCAGTCGCACTCGTTCCAGCCCGCGCTTTTCGTTGGAGCCGGCGTGGCGGCCGTCGCGGTGATCGGCTACTGGGTGCTGGTGCGCGGCCCGATTCCGCCGGCCGCGCTCGACGAGCACGCGTAACGGCACACCCAGCACACCGCCGCGACGCCCGCTCTCGTTGATTCGTTAGCCGGCGAGCGCGGCGGGAAACGCAATCTCATAGCGCTCGGCGCAGGCTTCCAGCGCCGGCGCGATGGTCGGATGCAGCACCACGCCGTCGCGCAACTGGTCGCGCTTCAAACTCAATCCGCGATCGCCCGGCATCCGCACGCTCGACGTTCCCGGGCGCGGCGGATTTTCCCGGCAGGCGTGGCCGATCCAGTCCATTTGCCGCTCGAACGCGGCCGGACTGCCGAAAGCCGCGGGATCGTACAGCGAAAGAAACACGGTCGCGCCCCAGCCATCCGGCGGATCGGCCCGGCCATGACCGGCGAGACCGCCCGTCAGCGCCTCGATCATGAGCGCCAGCCCGAAGCCCTTATGTCCCCATGTCATGCCGCCGACCGGCAGGATGGACCCCGGCGGCTCGGCTGAGAGCACGGCGGGATCGCGGCTCGGGTGTCCTTCCGCATCGAGAAAGCAGGCTTCGTCGAACAGTTCGCCTGCTTTATGGCGGCGCGCGGTCATGCCGTTCGTCACGGTGGATGCCGAGATGTCGATCAGAAACGGCGTGCCCGACGTGGGGATGCCCGCTGCGATCGGGTTCGGCGTGAACACCGAGCGCGTGCCGCCGTGAGGCGCGACGCTCTGCACCGCCGGATCGGAACTCGCGAGCACGATCATGAATCCGTCCGCCGTGGCTTTCTCCAGATAGCTCGCAAGACAGGCGATGTGGTGGCTGCGCCGGATCACGAGCGTCGCGCTGCCATATTCCTTCGCTCTCGGCGCGAGCGTGTCGATGCCGCTCAGCACGAGCCACGGCCCGGGAAGACGCCGGCCATCCCACAACACGCTGGCGCCGCGGTCCGACACGACCTCCGGTTCCCCGGCGCAGGTCATCGCGCCGTTTTCGATCTCGCGGATATAGCCGGGCAGCAACGCGAGGCCATGCGTGTCGTGTCCCATCAAGTCGCCGTCGACGAGCGTGCGGGCCACGGCCTGCGCTTTCACGTCTTCCATGCCGGCTTTCGTGAGGAGACGCCGGGCGAAGGCTTGCAGTTCATCGGCGGAGTATCGGACTGGTGTGTTCATCGTGATGGGTTCGGTCAGGTAAGAGTTCGTGTATGCGGAGAGCCTCAAATTTTCCGATGCGCTTTCGATAAGCGTCCAATCGCGAATTGAGTAGAATCAATTCCATTCGGTTATGAGTCGGCGCACGTTTACCCTATGTCGCAAGATTCCACGCTCTCCGCTGCCCAGGTGCTCACGAAGCTACGCTTTCGGCATCTCCAGTTGCTCGAACTGCTGGGACGCACGCGCAACCTGCGCATCGCGGCCGAACAGATGCACATCACGCAACCGGCCGCGACGAAGATCCTGAGCGACCTTGAAGCGATGTTCGATGCGCCGCTCTTCGAACGACTGCCGCGCGAAATGCGGCCGACCGATCTCGGCACGCTCTCCGTGCGCTATGCCAGCACGACGCTTTCGAACCTCGGCAAGTTTTCGGGCGAATTCGCGACGCTGAAGAACGGCGGCTATGGCCATCTCACGGTCGGGTTCATTCCCGCTTCGGCCGCGCAACTCGTCACCGCGGCGATCAAGGAGATACAGCGCCGACGCCCGCGGCTCATCATCAAGCTGGTGGAGCAGAGCAGCGATCAGCTCGCGGCTTGGCTCGAAGAAAGGCGCATCGATGTCATGGTCGGACGCCCGACCGAGGCGCGGCACGAAGCGCTGTTCCATGTGGTCGATCTATTGGCGGAACCGGTGCGCGCGGTCGTCGGGCAGCATCATCCGTTGTTGAAAGATCGGCGCGTGGAGATGACGAGCCTCGGCCAATGGCCGTGGATTCTGTATCCGCAAGGCACCGCGATGCGGCAGCTATTCGAGGAGACGTTCGCGGCGGCCGGCATGGTCGCCCCGGTGGGCATCGTGGAAACGCCTTCCATTTTTTCGACGCTGGAGTTGCTGCAAGCCACCGACATGATCTCGCTTCAGCCGCAGGCCGCGATGGACAAGTACGTGAAGCACGGCCTGCTCGGTTACCTCAATGTGCCGATACGCCGGACGATGTCGAACTACAGCGTCATCACGCGAAAAGACGAGACGACTTCGCAAGCGATGGACGAGTTCGTCGGCATCTTGTTGGCGATCGCGGCGCAGCACTCGCGTTGATATGTCGCGTCATGCGTCGCTTCTCGTCTGCATGGCGAGCCCCGGCTCGCGCTCGCGCACCTGCGCGCGCCAGTGTTCGACCCAGCGTCGAAGCGCATCCTGGAGCGTCGGCAGCACGGCGGCCCTTCGGCTTGCAAGCGCGCGATAAAGAGGCTGCGGCGCGGGCGGATGCATCGACTCGGCGTTGCGCGCCTCGATGAGGCTCGTATCGAGACCGGCCAGGCTCGCTGCCTGAACCGCAAATTCGAAGCACGTAAGGGCGCCGCGACTGCTCAGATGCACGATGCCCGACTCGCGGTCGATCAACAGATCGAGGCACGCGTGCACGAGGTCGGGCGCATAAGTTGGCGACATCGTCACGTCCTTTGCGGCGACGAACGCGCGGTCTTCAGCGAGTGCGCGCAAAGCCCGGTCGAGAAAGTCTTCGCTGTCCCATAGACCGAAGATCGGGCCCGTGCGTACGACCAGCGCCTCCGGAAAACGCCTCAACACCTCTCGTTCGGTCTCGACCATGCAACGGCCGAGACGATCGAGCGGGCTCACGTCGTCCGTTTCGACGTACGGGTGCGTCGCGCGGCCGTCGAACACGGCATCGGACGAGAAGGCGAGATATTCGATTCCGGCTGCGGCGCAAGCGTCGGCCAGCGCGGCGGCTGTCGTCGTCATCGCGCGAGGGCGATCGCCCGGACTGCGTCCGGCATCATCGGCATCGGGAGGATCGATTGCATTGACGACGGCCCAAGGCTCGAACGTGCCGATCGCATCATTGCCAAGCACATCGTCCGGCGACACGGCGGCGTATCGCAAATCGCGCTGTGCGCACGTGGTGGCGAAAAGTTGCGCCAGCGCGCCGTCGCCGACGACGAGAATCGGCGCAGGCGAGTGCGTCAGATGATTTTGACGCGCCGGTGCGGCCAGCGTGCCGGATGCGTCGAGCACGACCGGCTCGCAGAGAAAGCGGCCCGGACGGCGCCACCATCCTGTGCCATGCAGGACAGGATGATCGTGCGGACGGCCTGCGGCGAGATCGCGCATCAGCGCGGCAACGGCCGTTTCGCGCGGCTCGTGTCCGCGCACGTCGAATGCGCCCGATTCGTAGTAGCCGCGTTCTTCCGTGACGAGGCAGTTCCAGTCGTACGAGCCGAGCAGCGCCCACACCGTCACGGCGCGCACGTCAGCGCCTTCTTCGCGTGCTTCGCTCGCGGCGGTCCATATCTCGTGCAGCCAGCGCAACTGGTCCTGACGCGTCGAGTCGATATGTGCTTCCGTGACCGCGAGCGGCAAGCGATACCGCTGCCACGCTTCGTCGATCACGGTCCGTATGCCCTGCGGCGGATGCGCGAGCGCGCGCGCCGCTTCGATGTCGGCGAGGCGCTGGCCGTACCATTCGCACCGGTACGCCTGCGGATACTGATGCGTCCGGTGATCGAGCCAGCGCTCGCTCGTGATGTAGTAGTTGATGCCGACGATATCCGGCGGACACGGATTGTCGACGAACCACAGCACGTCTTCTTCCGCGACGCCCGCATCCATGAAGTATTGCCACAGCGCATGTTGCGGCGTCACCTTGCCGCACAGCAGGTCCCACGAAAGCCAGCGCCGTTCGTTGTAAAAGTTGACGAGCCCGGCCATCGCCGGCGTGCCTTGCGTCTTGCCGAGATCGTCGGTTTGCACGAGCTTCGCCTGCGGGTTGACCTTCCGCACTTCGCGCATCGCATGCACCGTCGCCTTGCACTGATTGATCAGCGCTTCGAGATAGGTCCGGTCACTCGTGCCGTGCGGATGCCACACGCCGTACAGCCCGCTGAATCGCGCGGTGGTGTTCGGCTCGTTGACCGGCGTGTAGTACGAAAGCCACGGATAGCGCTCAGCGACCGCTCGTGCGAATTCCGCGAGCCTGCTCGCAAAGTGCGGGTCGAGCAGTCCGCCGGGGAGCGGCCCGCTTCCATGATGCAGGAGGCCCGCTATCGGCTCCACGCCCAATGCGCGAAGCGTCGGCAAGCGCGCATCGAGCCATGACCAGTCGGCTTCGTCGATACTCGACGGCGCCGTTCTTTCCCACAGCACCGGATAGCGCAGCGCCCGTATGCCGAGCGACGCGAAGCGCTGAAGATCGTTCTCCCGCGTCGCATGTCCGTTACGGTCTAACTGGCTGAAGAACGTATCCCGCACCCGGTTGACCGTGCATTCCAGTCCTCCCCACAGCACCAGCCGATCATCCATGTCCAGCATCCTGAAAATTAGTACGACGTGACAGCGTTCCACGACGCATTCAAGCACTCGGTATGCCGTCGCCCTGCGCGATCAGTGTTTGCCCCGAGCACGCTCGCGCTGGAACAACGATTGCCGCTCATGTCGCAGATTTGTCAGCAAGCGCGACGACACGCGCATGAGTGCCTTGCCGGACTCTGCGTGCGGGCCGCCGCGTGCGCGATGCGTAGCGTCACCCGGCTTCAACGCGAGGCGAAAACAGCCGAGCTTCGGATCTCACCGACGCAATGGATGAATTCCGGGCGGATGTCCGCCCGGCAGTGACTTCCGGAGGCACTCCCTTGCGCGAGACCCAAGCCCGATCAGAACCCGCAGCCGCCAGCGCGGCCGGGTCCGCAGACAGTCCGTCGACGCACGCTCGCCCGAGCATGTCCATCGCGCGATCGGGCCTGCCACGGACGTTCCTATGCCTCTCGCACCTTCGCTGGAACTTCGTGTACCAGCGACCGCAGCACTTGCTGTCGCGCATCGCGAAGCAGGCGGAAGTGCTCTTCTTCGAAGAGCCTCGACGAACAGATACCGCCACGCCATTCCTCGACGTTCGGACTACTGATGACGGCATTCGCGTGCTGACGCCGTGCCTGCCGTCCGGCTTCGCGCAGGAAGAGGACGAGCGCGCGCAACGCGCGCTGCTCGACGCGTATCTGGCGGACACGGGCACATGGGACCTCGGTCTCTGGTACTACTCGCCGATGACGCTCGCTTTTACCGATCACCTCGACGCGAGGCTCATCGTGTATGACTGCATGGACGAGCTCTCGGCGTTCAAGAACGCGCCGCCGCAACTCACAGAGCGCGAAACGCGGCTCATGCGCAAGGCCGATGTCGTCTTCACGGGCGGCCAGAGCCTCTATGAGTCGAAGCGGCGTTTTCACCATAACGTGCATGCGTTTCCGAGCAGTGTCGATGTCGCGCACTTCGAGAAGGCGCGCGCGCCGCTGTCCGAGCCTGATGACCAGATCTCGATACCGCGCCCGCGTCTCGGCTTCTATGGCGTGCTCGACGAGCGCTTCGACGCTGCGCTGATCGGCGCGCTCGCCGCTGCGAGACCGGACTGGCAGTTCGTCACGCTCGGCCCCGTGGCGAAGATCCAGCACGCTGATCTGCCGCATGCACCGAACATTCATTATCTCGGCCAGAAGTCCTACGACGACCTGCCGCGCTATCTCGCCGGCTGGGACGTCGCGCTGATGCCTTTCGCGATCAACGAGGCCACGCGCTTCATCAGCCCGACGAAGACGCCGGAATATCTCGCGGCAGGCCGCCCCGTGGTATCGACGCCCATTGCGGACGTGGTGTCGCGCTACGGCGAGAGCGGCGTGGTTCGCATCGCCGATGACGCGGTCTCGTTCGAACGCGCGATCGAAAGCGCGCTCGAGGACGGACAGGACCGTGCAGCATTCATCGGCCGCGTCGAAGCGGTGCTGGCCGGAACTTCGTGGGACAACACGTGCGCCGCAATGGTCGCCGAGGTGAAAAAATGCGCATCGTAGAAACGACAGCAAACGGATCGTCCAATTCCGGATCGAGCGGTCATCCGTCACAGACCGATGCGCGCCCACAGCAACGCAAAGGCTTCGATTATCTGATCGTCGGCGCGGGGTTCGCGGGCAGCGTGATGGCCGAGCGGCTCGCGAGCGAGTACGGCCAGCGCGTGCTGCTCATCGACCGGCGCCCGCATATCGCAGGCAATGCCTATGACGAGTACAACGCGGACGGCATTCTGATTCATCGTTATGGGCCGCATATCTTTCACACGAACGCGCGGCGCGTACTGGATTATTTATCGCGATTCACGTCATGGCGCCCGTACCGGCATCGCGTGCTCGCGTCGGTCGACGGCATGCTCGTGCCGGTGCCGATCAATCTGACCACGCTCAATCGCCTCTATTCGCTCGACCTTTCGCCGCAGCAGGCCGAGGCGTTTCTCGCGGCGCGCGCGGAGCCGCTGGCAGAAATAAGGACGTCTGAAGATGTGGTAGTGAGCAAGATCGGCCGCGAACTGTACGAGAAGTTCTTTCGTGGATACACCCGCAAGCAATGGGGCATGGACCCGTCGGAACTGGATCGCTCGGTGACGTCTCGCGTGCCGGTGCGCACGACGGCCGATGACGGCTACTTCAACGACGAGTATCAGTGCATGCCGCTCGAAGGATATACACGGATGTTCCAGAAGATGCTGGCGCATCCGAACATCAAGGTCATGCTCAATACGGACTATCGCGAGGTTCGCGACGAGGTGACTTATCGCAAGCTCGTTTATACGGGGCCTATTGACGAGTACTTCGATCACTGTCTCGGGAAACTGCCTTATCGTTCGCTCGCATTCCGGCACGAGACGCTCAATCAGGAGCACTTTCAGTCGCTCGCCGTGGTGAACTATCCGGCCGAGAAAGTGCCTTTCACGCGCATCACGGAGTACAAGTATCTGACGGGCCAACAGCACGCGAAAACGAGCATCACGTACGAGTACCCGAGCGACGAAGGCGACCCTTATTATCCGATTCCACGGCCCGCGAACGCGGAGTTGTTCAAACGCTACGAAGCGCTCGCGGAGGCGCATCCGGAAGTCATCTTCGCGGGCCGGCTCGGAAGCTACCGCTACTACAACATGGATCAGGTGGTGGCTCAGGCGTTGAGCCTCGTCGAGCGCATCGCCACGGCGGAAGGATTCCGGACTCGCGCCGAGGTCGCTACCGTCTGATTCTTTCACGCATCAGGAAGGTATGTTTTACCGTGGTTATTAGGGTGGTTTTGTCTTGCAGGTAAGCGTCGATTAACACTACACTTTCGCCGCGATGGAATTTCCGGGTATAGCCATCGCGATGGAAGTGAAATCGGCATTCCTTACCGAGGACGATCGAATCGTCGCCTCGAACAGCGACGATGCACCGAGCATCACTGTCTGGCCCGGTGCCAGTCCGACACTGCAATGCGCGGTGCCGGGCATCGATCATTCAACGCAAGACCATGTCGAAGCACGAGCAGGAAATGCTCCTCTTTGTCTCCCTGCAAGGAGCAATCGGGACGCTGGCCGGTTTTATCGGCTATTTCGTCGTCGGTGTCGATGATACCGACGCAATGTTTCGCTTTACCGCCTACATGCTGTGCGACGCGAGCGGCGCAGCGCTCTTCGTCTATCTGCTCGGCCCGCGCCTGGGACTCACCGGGCGGCGCCTGATGCGCCTCAGTTTTCTCGTGCCCGGCGCACTTCTGCTCTGTGGCGGCGACTCGATTCCGGTGATGGCAGCCGTCTACGGCTTCTTTCTCGGACTCACGTGGAGCGCGCGCTACTGGCTCGAAATGAGCGTGCTGACCGACACCGAACGCGATAGCTATGCCTCGCGCTCCGGCGCGCTCGCCGTCGCGGGCGGCATCATCGCGACGCTCATCGCCACGCTTTGCCTTGCAAAGACGGACAACAGCAGTCACGTGCTGTACGTGGCGTATGGCGTCGTGTGCGTGATCGCCGGTCTTGCACTCGGCCGTCACGTGTCCGAAGCGCCGATGGTCCCCGCGACGAATCCGCTCGGCGTCATCGCGCAACCGGAATTCCGCGCGTGTTTGCCGCTCTTTTTCGTCGAGTCGGGACTGCTCGGCGTCGGCGGCGCGGTCGGGTCGGTCGGCGCGGCCATGTCGCTCGGTTCGGCCAGCGACCTCGGCTGGGTGTCCACCGTCGCGGGACTGGCGGGCGCGGTCGCGCTGTACATGACGCGCAAGAGCCGCGGCGTGCATAACCGCGCGGGCTGGCTCGGCTGGTCGTGCCTCGCCGTCGCCATTTCGTTCGTCCTGCTCGGGTTCAGCGCGTGGCTTCCGGCGCTGTTCGTCGCGCATTCGATCCTTCGCGCGGCGGCGGGGCCGTTCCTCAACGCGAGCGAGCATGTGCTCAATCAGCGCGCGCTCGACATACGCGGCGAACTCGTGGACCGCATCGTCGCGCGAGACCTCGTGATGCTCGTCATGCGCATGGGCTCGCTGCTCGCGTTCTGGTGGCTGTCGAGCGCGATGTCTCCGGCGCATCTGCTCGAACTCGGCTCGGCCGTGCTCGCGCTCGGCGCGATCGCCGAATACCGCGTCGGACAAACGTGGTTCGGCGCCGCCACGCGCGGCCGGACCGCCGGGGCGCTGGACGGCTCGCTCAATTAACGCGCCTTTACGCGCTATTCCACGATGCGCGCCGCCAGCCGGTAGCGGTTCCTGCCTCCGCGCTTTGCTTCGTACATGGCGCTGTCGGCGGCTGCGAGCAGCGCATCCGGCGTCGTTCGCGCCCGCGCGTTGCAGACGACGACGCCCACGCTCGTCGCGATCCTCACCTCGATCCCTGCCAGCGTGAACGGGCGGTTCATGGCGCCGCAAATGGCATCGGCGATGCGCGCCGCGGTGGCTTCATCCGCCACGCCGTGACTCACGATCACGAACTCGTCGCCCGCCAGACGGCTCGTGAAATCGCTATGCCGTACCGTCTCCGTGAGCCGGGCGCCGACCAGCCGCAACAGCTCGTCGCCCGCTTCGTGACCGTATGCGTCGTTCACCGGCTTGAATTCGTCAAGGTCGAGGAAGAACACCGCGAGCGCCTGCCGCGTGGCGCTGTCGGACGCGATGTTCTGCGAGAGATGCAGCAGCAGCGCGCGCCGGTTCGGCAGGCCGGTAAGTGCGTCGCGCATGGCCTGCGCGCGTAGCGTTCGCTCGGCCTGCCTGCGCGACGTCACGTCCTGCGCCATCATGTAGAAACCGATCACTTCGCGCCCGCGCATGTCGGGCACGAGCGACACGCTCCACGTGCGAGGATCGGCTTCCTGATCCTCCACGTCGTGGTGCAGCCGCTCGCCCGCGAGCGCGCGCTGAAACGAAGGCGCGAGCGTTCGATACATCGCAGCGGGCATCGCCGATTCGACCGGCATGCCGCGCATGGACGCGGTGTCGCGCCCGAGCAGCCGCCGGTAGCCGTCGTTGTTGAACTGATAGCGCAGGTCCCGGTCGACGTATGCGATCAGCACGGGCAAGCTGTCCGTGACCTTCTGGATCGCTTCCCGGCTTTCGATGATTTCCGCCTCCACGCGCTTGCGCTCGCTGACGTCCGTGATGAAAGCGAAGAGCGTCTCGCCGTCCGGCGTCGCGGCGGTCGAAATGCGCAACTCGGCCGGGAAGAACTCTCCCGAGCGGCGCTGTGCGGTGACTTCCGTCGCTTTCGAAAGGATCGTGGCCACGCCGGTGCGAATGAAGCGGCGCATGCCCGCGTCGTGCGCGGTGCGCCACGCGGGCGGAACGATGGTCTCGGCCATCGGCAGGCCCATGACCTCGTGGCGGCCCCAGCCGAACATGTGTTCGGCCGCGTCGTTCCATTCGGTGATCCGGCCTTCGCGGTCTATCGCGACATACGCGTCCTGCGCGTTGTCGATCACCGCCTGAAGATGCTCGTTCTGCGTGCGCAGCGTCGCTTCGATCGTCTCGCGCCGCGCCACTTCGCCGCGCAGCCGCATGTTGGTCGCGCGCAGTTCGGCCGTGCGCTCGTTCACTTGCTCTTCCAGTGCCGCGCGATGCTCGCGCTGTAGCCGCTCGTTTTCCTTGCGCGCCGCGATGTCCTCGACGATTGCGATGAAATGAAGCGGCTCGCCATTGGCCTGCCGCACGAGCGCAACGTGAAGCTGAACCCACAGGTGCGAGCCGTCGCTGCGCAGATACCGCTTTTCCATCGCGTAGGTCGGGATGTGTCCTGCGAGCAGCTCACGCAGATTCTGCAGATCGCTTTCGAGATCTTCGACGAACGTGATCTGCTGGAACGTCAGCGTCACGAGTTCGTCGGCGCTGTAGCCGAGCATCTCGCAGAGGCGCGCGTTCACTTCGACGAAGCGCCCATCCGGCGCGACGATCGCGGCGCCCGTCGGCGTCTGTTCGAAGATCGTGCGGAATCGCGTTTCCGAGAGGCGTATGGCCTGCGTGTCCGCGTGATGCAGCACGCGCGCCGAATACGTGCTTTCGCGCGACAGCAGTTCGCGCTCGACGATGGCAGCAAGGTCGCGCATGACCGCGGCATCTTCGGGCGACAGCGCGCGCGGCGCCGTATCGATTGCGCAAAGCGTGCCGATGGCATGGCCGTCGCTCGAACGCAGCGGCACGCCCGCGTAAAAACGCACGGACGGCGAACCCGCGACGAACGGGTTATCGGCGAAACGCGGATCGTTGCGCGCATCCTCTATGACTAACATATCCACTTCGTGCAGCGCGTGCGAGCAGAAGGACACATCGCGCGATGTCTCGCACGCTTCGATGCCGAGCCGCGACTTGAACCATTGCCGATGCGCGTCGACGAGCGACACGAGCGCGATCGGCACGCCGAGCACGCGCGCCAGCACGCGCGTCACGCGATCGAATGCTTCTTCGGCGGGCGTGTCCAGAATGTGCAGGCCGCGTAATACGCGCAGGCGTTCGGTTTCGTCGTCGGGCAGGGGAGCTACTTGCATGAAGGGCGCTTTTGAAGCATGAACGCGTACAGTACGGTTCATTCTAACGGGTGCCGCGGGGCGCGCTGTCCGGCCCAAGGACAGCCCAAGGACAGCCCAAGGACAGCATAGGCTGCCCGGGCCAACGTGAACCTTCACTCCTGCCGCTGCCGCGACGCGATTTCGCCAAGGAGCGAGAACAGCTTGCCGACGTCGAGCGGTTTGACGAAGTGGTGATCGAACCCGGCCGACAGCGCCTTTTCTCTGTCTTGCTGCAAGCCGTATCCGGTCACGGCCACGAGAACGGCATCTTCCGTGCGCGGCTGATTCCTCAACAGCGATGCCAACTGATAGCCGTCCATGTCCGGCAAGCCGATATCGAGAAGACACACGTGCGGTATCCACTGCTCGGTTTCCTGCAAGGCGGTGATGCCGTTCGCGGCCACCCGCACCTCGTTGCCGAGCGTCTCCATCAACATGGCGAGCGTCTCCGAGGCGTCGACATTGTCGTCGACGATCAGCACTCGCAGCCGCGTCAGGAAGGGCGCTTCGCGCGTGTCGTCGGGTTCGATCTTTCTGAGCGTCTTCATCATTTCGGCATGAGGAATACACACGACGAAGGTGCTGCCCTCGCCGGGTCCGGCGCTATACGCCCTGACCGTGCCGCCATGCAGCGCGACGAGGCTTCGGACGAGCGCGAGCCCTATGCCGAGTCCTCCCTGCGTGCGGTCGGAACTGCGCTCGGCTTGCGTGAAGAGATCGAACGCGTGCGCGGCGACGTCGGGCGTCATGCCGATGCCGTTGTCCGTGACCGTTACCTTGATGAACTTGCCTTCGGCCGCGACGGAGAACTGGATATCCCCTTTCTCGGGCGTATATTTCGCGGCGTTGTTGAGCAGGTTGACGAAGATCTGCGTCAGCCGCTTCTCGTCGGCGCGAACCAGCGCAGCGGAAGACAGCGTGAGCAGCGACAGCCGATGCCTTTTCCGATCGATGATCGGCCTCACCTGTTCGATGGCGTCGGCCGCTATGCGGTTGGCATCGAGCACTTCCATGTCGAGCTTGATGAGCCCCTGCGTCACGCGCGACACGTCGAGCAGATCGTCGATCAGGCCGGTCATGTGCTTCACTTGCCGCGAGATGATCTCGCACGATTTACTGACGCGCCGCGCATCGCTGGGCGCGGCGCGCATCAGTTGCGCGGCGCTCGCAATCGGAGAAAGCGGATTGCGCAGTTCATGCGACAGCATCGCGAGAAACTCATCCTTGCGCTTGTCTGCAAGGCGCAGTTCCTCTTCCGCGTTGATACGGTCCGTGATGTCGAGTTGAGCGACGACCGCGCCGACCACGGCGCCATGCTCGTCCCGGATCGGCGCGCCGGTGCTCAGTAGCGTGCGCCGATTCGGTGGATCGTCGAAGCTCTCGATCGACACGATGTCCGTCGTCGGTCCGATGCCCTTGAGCACGCGCGCAATCGTCCAGTCATGCGCGTTCAGCATCTGCCCGTGCTTGTCGGAATGATCGGCCCAGCGTCCTTTCCATTGCGCGAAATCGTCGATGGTCGCCGGACGCGGATGCGCTTCGCCCCATAGCTGCACGAAAGAGCGATTCACGCGCTCGATGCCGCCATGCTGATCGCAGACGACGATGCCGATAGGCGCCGCTTCCAGCACGGCGTCGAGGCGGCGCGTGGCGTCCAGTGCCTCGCGCGCCGCGGCGCGCGCGCTTTGCTCGCTCGCGAGAAGACGCTCCTCGCTCTTGCGCTGCTCGGTGATATTGGAGAAGAGCACGCCGACCTGATTCGGCATCGACGCGTCGGGGCGGAACGCATAGATGTCGAACCAGCGGTCCAGCTTCGACGCCCTCACCTGAACGTGAATCGGCACGCCGTTCTTCGCCACCGAGCCATAGATTTCGAAAAAATGCCGGTCGTGTCCCGGCACGAGTTCCGACATGTTCCTTCCCACGGCGTTCACCACGCTGGTCTGCGCTTCGAATGCGGGGTTCGTCGCGAGGAACCGGTAGTCGACGGGTTCGCCTCGATCATCGAATGCCATCTCCACGACGCAGAAGCCCTGATTGATCGCGTCGAACAGAGTGCGGAACCGCTGTTCGCTTGCGGCCAGCGCTCTTTGTGTCAGATGCGCGGCCGTGACATCCGTGGTCGTGTGCGAGACGCAGATCAGCGTGCCTTCCGCGTTGAAGATCGGCGTGTTGACCGCGCTCCAGAATCGTTCCTCATAGCGCATGCTGCCGTCTTCGGTGCTGACCCACAGCGGAAAGCGCTGTAGCGGCATGTGATCGGCGTGGCCGCTTTCTCTTGCACGCGCGATGGATTGGCGCAACGCTTCGACACCCGTATCGTTCGGATCGGATTCGTTATGAGGAAAGATGTCGAAGAGACTCTTGCCCACCATGTCCTCGCGACGCAGCGTCGAGACCTTCAGGAAGGCATCGTTGACCGCGAGAACGATAGCCTCGGGCGTGGGAGAGAGCAGGTAGCTGCCGACAGGGGCCGTGTTAAATATTTCTTCGAATAATGATGGCGAAGCCATAGGCAGGGTGACGCACGATAAGCTGCGTCGCTTTTTGCTTGGACGAACCTTAGTCCTCGCAACGTCCGTGCCGGCCCCTAATATGCGCGGCCGCGGGCGGAGCGGCCGCGCATGCGATCAATGCTGCGGCGCGCCCTCCCATGCCGGCAGTGTCGCCCCGTGATACACGGCGAGAATGGTCGACGCGACATTTGCCTGCTGATAGCTCTCGACGAGCGTCTTCGCCCACGGCGCCTGCGCGTCCTTCGCATTCACCGCGATGAAGTTGCGATACGGATTGCCCGGCACTTTCTCCTGCGCAATGCGCTCCTTCGGAATCTGAATGCCCGCCTTGATCGCCCAGTCGGTGTTGACGACCGCGGCATCCAGATCGCCGATGGCGCGCCCGACGATGCCCGCATCGAGTTCCTTGATCTGCACGTGCTTCGGGTTGTCCGCAATGTCGCGAGCGGTCGGCAAGAGACCGACGTTATCGCGCAGCTTGATGACGCCGTTCGCCTGCAACAGCAGAAGCGCGCGGCCTTCGTTGCTCGGATCGTTGGGCACGGCGATCGCCGCGTTCTGCGGCAGATCCGCGACTGACTTCACCTTGCGCGAATAGAGACCGATGGGCTGCACATACGTGAAGCCGACAGGCACGATCGCATAGTGACGCGCCTGAATCTGCGCGTCGAGATACGGCTTGTGCTGGAATGAGTTGGCGTCGAGATCGTGTTGCGCGAGCGCCTCGTTGGGCTGCGTGTAGTCGGAGAAGGTCGTGACCTTCACCGTGATGCCGTGCTTCGCTGCGTTGGCCGCGACCGTGCGCCAGACATCCTCGTCCTCGCCCGACATGATGCCGACGCGGACCGTCTGGCCAGCAGCCTGAACCGGTTGCAACCCTGCCACGCCCCATGCGAGCAGAACCGAGAAGAGAGCGGATTTGAATGGCGTGAAAGTCTTCATATAAGCGACGTCGTCAGTGGAAAGAGACGTGATGCTAGGGGCGCGCATACGTCGCCGCAAACAATATCGAACGCTATGCATATTGCGCGCGCACGCTGCAATGCTTATCACGATTTCTCGCTTAGGCCGCGCGGCGAGCGTTGTTACGATGACCGGGAATGCGGCATCGACGATGCCATCGCTCATCGCCCGAGGAACCACGAATGTCATATGAAAACGCGCCGCCGTCATCGACTCGCAGACGTGCGCTCCTAACGCTTGCCGCGCTGGGCGCGAGCGCGCTTGCATCGAATGCCGCCCGTGCCGACGATGCCAGCAAGACCCTGCGAATCGGCTATCAGAAATACGGCAACTTCGTCGTGCTTAGAGCGCGCGGCACGCTAGAGAAGCGCCTCGCGCCGCAAGGCGTCACGGTGCAATGGCTCGAGTTTCCGGCCGGGCCGCAACTGCTGGAAGGACTCAATGCCGGCGCCGTCGATATCGGCACGGTCGGCGAGACGCCGCCCATCTTCGCGCAGGCCGCAGGCGTCGATTTCGTCTATGTCGGCAGCGAGCCGCCCGCGCCGCGCGCCGAAGCCATCGTCGTGCCGAAAGATTCGAACATCCGCGCGGTCGCGCAGCTGCGCGGCAAGAAAATCGCGCTGAACAAGGGCTCGAATGTGCATTACCTCTTCGTCGAGGCGCTCAAGAAAGCGGGGCTTTCGTACGCGGACGTTCAGCCGGTCTATCTCGCGCCCGCCGATGCGCGCGCGGCCTTCGTGCAGGGCAGCGTCGATGCGTGGGTGATCTGGGATCCGTATCTCGCCGCTATCGAGCGCCAGGCGAACGCCCGTCAACTCGCAGACGGCACCGGGCTCGTGCGCAACATCCAGTACTACGTCGCGACGCGCAAGTTCGCGGCCGGCCAGCCGCAGATCGTGCGCGCAGTGCTGGAAGAACTCGATCATGTCGATCGCTGGGCGCGCGACAACGTACCGGCCGTCGCGGCGCAACTATCGCCGCTCGTCGGGCTGGACGCAGCGACGATCGAGCACGCGTTGCAGCGCACCGCGTACGGCATCGAAGCCATATCGCCCGCGACGCTCGCGTATCAGCAGCAGATTGCCGATACGTTCACCAATCTTCGGCTGATCCCGAAGAAGCTCGACGTGACCGAGGCGCGCTGGAACGTCGCGTAATACGATTCGCCGTACTAACGAACCTCCCAATACGAGAAACGCCCTAGCATGAATGTCTTCTGGTTCATTCCGACTCACGGCGACAGCCGCTATCTGGGCACGTCGCAAGGCGCGCGTGCCGCCGACTACGATTACTTCCGCCAGATCGCCGTCGCCGCCGACACGCTCGGCTACGAAGGCGTGCTATTGCCGACCGGCCGCTCGTGCGAGGACGCGTGGGTGGTCGCATCGAGCCTCATTCCCGCGACGCGCCGCCTCAAGTTCCTGGTCGCGATCCGGCCGGGCCTCAGTTCGCCGGGACTCTCCGCGCGCATGGCGTCCACGTTCGACCGGCTTTCGAACGGGCGCCTGCTCATCAACGTCGTCACAGGCGGCGATCCGAACGAACTCGCCGGCGACGGCGTCTTCGAAAGCCACGACACGCGCTATGAAATCACCGATGAGTTTCTGAGCATCTGGCGCGGCCTGCTGGAAAGCTCGCACGAGAACGGTAGTTACGACTTCGCGGGCAAGCATTTGCGCACGGAAGGCGGCAAGGTGCTGTATCCGCCTGTGCAGCGGCCGCATCCGCCGTTGTGGTTCGGCGGATCGTCGGCGGCGGCGCACGAGATCGCGGCGAAGCATATCGACACGTATCTCACGTGGGGCGAGCCGCCCGCAGAAGTCGAGAAGAAGCTCGCCGACATTCGCCGCCGCGCCGAGGCGCAAGGGCGCAGCATCCGCTTCGGCATTCGCCTGCATGTGATCGTGCGCGAAACGGAAGCCGAAGCGTGGGCCGATGCGGACAAGCTCATCAGCAAGCTCGACGACGAGACCATCCAGCGCGCGCAGGCGCAGTTCTCGAAGATGGACTCCGAAGGGCAGCGGCGCATGGCCGCGCTGCATGGCGGCAAGCGCGACAAGCTGGAGGTCTATCCGCATCTGTGGGCGGGCGTCGGGCTCGTGCGCGGCGGCGCGGGCACCGCGCTCGTCGGCAATCCGCAGCAGGTCGCCGGGCTGATGAAGCAATACGCCGAACTCGGGATCGAGACGTTCATTCTGTCCGGTTACCCGCATCTGGAGGAGTCGTATCGCTTCGCGGAGCTCGTCTTCCCGCTGCTGCCGCGCACGCAGAAGGCGTCCGCATCAGGGCCGCTGTCGGGGCCGTTCGGCGAAGTGATCGGCACGTCGGAGTTGCCGAAGGCCGCGCAGGGGTGAGGTCCGCCATGAAGCGAAACGAAACGCTGCGACGTGCCGGCGCGCGCGTCTTGCCCTGGATCGTCCCGTTGCTGATTCTGCTCGCGTGGGAGGCCGCCGCGCGCTCGGGCGGCCTGTCGGCGCGCGTGTTGCCCGAACCGCTCGCGGTCGCGAAGGCCGCGTGGTCCGTGTGGCAGTCGGGCGAATTGTGGGCCGACGTGAGAATCAGCGCGTGGCGCGCGTTCGCCGGCTTCGCGGTCGGCGGCGGCATCGGCTTCGTGCTCGGGCTCGCGACGGGGCTCTTTCGACCCGCCGAGATTCTGCTCGATTCGACCGTGCAAATGATCCGCAACATCCCCGCGCTCGCGATGATTCCGCTTCTGATTCTCTGGTTCGGCATCGGTGAAGAGGCGAAGCTCGTGCTCGTCGCGCTCGGCGTGTTTTTCCCGGTGTACGTGAACACGTATCACGGCATTCGTTCCGTGGACCGCGATCTGATCGAGATGTCTCGCAGCTATGGCCTCTCGGGCTTCGCGCTGTATCGACATGTGATTTTGCCCGGCGCGCTGCCGTCCATTCTCGTCGGCGTGCGCTTCGCGCTCGGCCTGATGTGGGTGATGCTGATCGTCGCGGAGACCATCTCGGCGCAATCGGGCATCGGCTACATGACGATGAACGCGCGCGAGTTCATGCAAACGGACGTGGTCGTGCTCGGCATCCTGCTGTACGCAGCGCTCGGCAAGCTCGCGGACATGGCCGCCCGCGCCATCGAACGCGCCAGCCTGCGCTGGCATCCCGCTTATCAACACGAGGCGCAGTCGTGACCCTGATTTCTCTCGATACCCTGGATCTTCAAAGGCCGGCATCGCGCGCCGCGGAGCCGCTCGCCCGAACGCCTGCGAGCCGCGATGTCGCCGTGTCGCTGCGCGGCATCGAGAAGCGCTTCGGCGAGCGTCGCGTGCTGGCTGACCTCGACTTCGCGATCGAGCGCGGCAGTTTCGTGTCGATCGTCGGTCGCAGCGGCTGCGGCAAGTCCACCTTGCTGCGGCTCATTGCAGGGCTCGACGAAGCCTCGGGCGGCGTGGTCGCGCGCCATGCCGCGACGCCCGGCGGCGAGTTGCAGGTTCGCATCATGTTTCAGGATGCGCGGCTCTTGCCGTGGAAAAGCGTGCTCGACAACGTGATGATCGGCCTGCCGCGTGACAGACGCAATCGGCGCGAAGAAGCTCGCGCGACGCTCGCCGAAGTGGGTTTGTCCGAACGCGAGAAGGAGTGGCCGACGCGACTCTCGGGTGGTCAGCGGCAACGCGTGGCGCTGGCGCGCGCGCTGGTGCATCGCCCGGATGTGCTGTTGCTCGATGAACCGCTCGGCGCGCTCGACGCGTTGACGCGCATCGAGATGCAGGGCTTGATCGAGCGGTTGCGGCGCGAGCACGGGTTCACCGCGCTGCTCGTCACGCATGACGTGCAGGAAGCCGTCTCGCTCGGCGATCGCATCGTGCTGATCGAGCAGGGGCGTATCACGCTGGATACGCCGGTGTCGTTGCCGCGGCCGCGTTCGCGGACCGCGAAAGAGTTCGCCGAACTCGAAGAACGCGTGCTGTCGCGCGTGCTGCGTCCGGCTTGAGTCGCAGCGTGGCGCTAGCTCTGCGCCACCGCCACCTTGTTCTCCACGACATGCCATGCGTCCGGCCGATGCGCGCCGAACGCGTGCGCGAAACTCGCGGCCTGCTGACCGACCGTGCGAAGCTGCGCGACGACCTTCGGGTCCGAGCAGGTATCGGCCGATTCGAAGCGCGTCTCCAGCGTGTTGACCGCCGCGCCGAACGGCGTCGGCCATCCGCGCAGCGCATGCACGATCGAGCGCAACGACGTCAGCACGGTGCCCGCCGCCTGCCAGCCATACGCGGTGACGATGCTGCCGACCGCGCGGCCGTCGAGATACGGACGCTCGTCGGAGCGCAGTTCTTCGAGCGTATCGAGCGCGTTTTTCACGAGACCCGAAATGCCGCCGTGATAGCCGGGCGTGGCGATGACGAGCGCATCGGCGGCGCGCACGGCTTCGATGAGTTCGTGCTGCTCGTCGGTGAGCACGCGCGATTCGGGCGCATAGTGCGGCAAGCTATGCAGGAACGCGCCGCCGAACAACTGCACGCTCGCGCCGGATTCTTGCGCGCCCTTGAGCGCGAAAGCGAGCGCGCGTTCTGTCGATGACGCAGGCCGCGTCGTGCCGCCGATTCCGACCACGAGCGGACGGCGCGATGTTTCGGTTCGGGTCAAGTTCGATGCTCCTTCAATGTGAACGGTGCGAACCGTCGGACCGATCATCATAGCCAGCGGTCGGGCGCTCTGGAACGCATCATTTTCGCTAAGGATATGCGCGGTTGTGCGAGGCTCGGTGCGCTGTTCTCGAGCGCTGGGCGAGCGGCTGCCGCGCGGGATGCGGGCCGCGCGGCGTAAGCGCGTAGACTGTACCCAATGGACGTAATGGTCGACGTCTTGTCGCAACCGCGACGGCCGCCGATCCTGTCACAGGGGACAACAATGGACGCGCGAATTCAGCGGGACATCGTGGTCATCGGGGCGTCCGCGGGCGGCGTGCCCGCGCTCGGCGGACTGCTCGCCCGTCTGCCGGCACAGTTGCCGGCGACGCTCCTCATCGTCATGCATCTGTTGCCCTACGGACCGAGCGCGCTGCACACCATTCTGGCGCGCACGACGAACCTACGGGTTGTCGCGGCGACCGACAACGCGCCTCTCGCGCACGGCACCGTCTTCGTCGCGACCACGGACCGGCATCTCATGCTCTCGAAAGAGGGCGTGCGAATCACGCGCGGCCCGAAGGAATGTCGCGCGCGCCCGGCCGTGGACGTGCTGTTCCGCTCGGCGGCGGTGACATACGGCGAGCGCGTGATCGGCGTGATACTGACCGGCGCGCTCGACGACGGCACCGCCGGGCTCTGGGCGGTCAAGGACCACGGCGGACTGGCGTTCGTGCAGGACCCGCTGACAGCCGACCATCCGTCGATGCCGGAGAGCGCGATCGCGCACGTCGAGGTGGATTTCGTCGGCGACCTCGACGCACTGGCGGACAAGATCCTGAGTACGGCGGTCACGCCCGCTGGCAGCCCGACGCATCGCGTGTCCGCGCGCGCGTACGCTGCCATCGAGAACAAAATTTCGGAGACCGGAGATGGCGGGGAGGCGAGTTTCATGAAGCTCGGCAACATTTCGCGATACACATGTCCGGACTGCAACGGCGTGCTCATGCAGATAGAAGAAGGGCCGATTGTCCGGTTCAGATGCCACACGGGCCACGCGTTCTCGATCCAGACGCTGATCGCGGAAATCGACGAGGCCATCGACGGCGGCTTATGGACCACGCTGCGCGCCATCGAAGAGAGAATCATGCTGCTGCGCCAGATGGCCGATCTCGCTGAACGGGCCGGCTCCGCGCTCGACGCCGCCGCGTATCGCGAGCAGGCCGACGAAGCCGAGAAGCGCCTCGCGCCGCTGCGTCAACTCGTGCTGGACCCCGATTCGCTCGGGCATGCGCCAGCCGGGTGATCGCGGCGGCTGTGCGCTTGCGTTCGGCCATCGCGGGATGCAGGTCACTCGGCTTGCTGCGGGTTCCTAAGGCAGTCCGCCCGGAACCAGATATCCACCTGACGCTGCGCCGCTTGCAGATCCTCCGGATAGTACGGGTCGTACCATCTCGACGGGTCGTAGCCCGCTTGCCTCAACGCCGTCAGTTCGCTTGCGTTGCGCTGGCGGGTCGGAGGCGCATTGCTCCGGAGCGCGGCGAGGTCGCGGCATTGCGTCGGACTTAAGTGCGTGGCGTTAGTCGGCGGCCCGCTGGCGGCGCAGCCCGCGAGCAGGCAGGCGAGTGCCGGGAGCATCGGCCATTTTGGCGGCAAGAGTTTCATGGCGATAGTTCCTTGGTTGAGTGCGCTGACAGGCAGGAGCAAGGCAGATGCCTCAAGTCAGCCATTGCGGCCATACGAGTGTTTGCTCGACCAATGGATGCCTTTCGGAAAATATAATTAGGACCTTTGACGAAGCGCGCAAGACCTCGACCGACATATGATGACAAGCACCGGCTCCGCGCAATCGGCATACGCGAAATCTCTCGCGTCCTGCGCACGGTGACCGGTGCATCTCAATCGAAAGAGGATAGCCAACATGTACACAATCGACCGCGACGCACTCGCTCGCGCACAGCTTGCCGGCGGCGCCGCAAAAACCACCGGCGGCAGCGGCGCAACCTGCCCGGCCGGCGGCTCGACGCTGCCGTCCGGCGGCACCAGCACGCAGACCGGCACGGCCACGTCCGTCATCACGGTGAACGGCCAGCAAGTCATCAATCAGACCGTCACGTTCTGATTGCACGAAGCATGAAGGCGCACCGTGGGTTCGCCTTCGTGCTTCTACAGCGTCGCGGAATCAGGATGCCTCCATCGCTTTGCCGGCGTTTCTCGCGCGCTTCTGCAATGCTTCGGTCGTTTCCCCTTCGCCGTCGGGACGCCAGCCGGGCGGGCGAAGCAGAAAGCCGATCGCGTGAGACACGCTCTTCGCGTGAAACACGTCTTTCGCGAGGCTCACCCAGTGCTCCATCTGAACGACGACCGGATTGCGCGACGTGGTGGGCGTCGTGAGACCGTAGCGGCACGGCTCATCGGCGCGTTCTTCGACATACGTGCCGAACAGCCGGTCGAAGATGACCAGCACGCCTCCGAAGTTCGCATCGAGATACGCCGCGTTCGATGCATGGTGCACGCGGTGCGCAGACGGCGTGTTGAACACGTATTCCAGCCAGCCGAGCTTCGGGATCCAGGTGGCGTGCAGCCAGAACTGGTAAAGCAGGTTGATCGACAGCGCGGCGAGGACCACTTCCGGCTTGAGTCCGAACCACACGAGCGGCGTGAAAAACAGCGCCGCGCCGGTGATCTTCGACGTCCAGCCGAGCCGATACGCCGATGAAAGCGTCAACTGGTTCGGCGAATGATGGACCGCATGCGTCGCCCAGAAAAAGCGCACCGTGTGCGACGCGCGGTGATACCAGTAGTAACAGAACTCCATGCCGATAAAGAGCAGGAAGACGGTCAGCGGCGTATTGCTCGTGACCGTGTGAATGCGGTGCTGCCACGCGAACGCGAAGAACGGCGTGGCGAGCGACAGCGGCACGAAGGCGAGCAGCTTGCGGCCGACCAGATCCGCGAGCGAGATCCACACCTCGTGCCAGGCGAACGCCTTGTCGGTGCCCTTATGTTTGCGGCTGAGCCAGACTGCTTCGATCATCGACGCCGCAAGAACGATGACGAGCACATACACCGATAACTTTCCGATCGCTTCCATGGTTTCCGCCGTGGGTGGTTAGGCATGTGCGCACTGTAGCGATCGGCCTCGTTAAAAACCACGCGCAACTTGTGTCGCGGAATGTCATGCGCTGTCGTGACGTTGAAGGCTTGCCCGGCCATCGCATCGCCGCTACAATTGCGAACAATTCCTATTTACGCACGCGCGATCCATGCCCGAAGCCGCACGCTCATCCGTTATCGAGGCGCCGTCCGCATGAGGCGCGTGCTCGTGCGGCTGCATCGCTGGTTCGGCGTCGCGACCGCGCTGTTTCTGTTCGTCTCGGGGTTAACCGGCGCCATCATCGCGTGGGATCACGAAATCGACGCTTGGCTCAACCCCGCCTTCTTCCATGCGCAGAGCCGGGCCGCGCCGCTTGCGCCGCTCGAACTGGCGCGGCGCGTCGAGGCCGCCGATCCGCGCATCCAGGTGACGTATCTGCCGCTCGGCGTCGAGCCGGGCCGCACGGCGCAACTGATGGTCGTGCCGCGCACGAATCCGTCGACCGCTGCGCCGTTTGCGACCGACTTCAATCAGATCGCCGTCGATCCCGCGACGGGCGCGGTGCAAGGGCGCCGGATGTGGGGCGCGGTGTCGCTGGCGCGCATCGACCTGATGCCGTTCCTCTACAAGCTGCACTACACGCTGCATTTGCCGGTCGTGGGCGGCTTCGATATCGGAACGTGGCTGCTCGGCATCGTCGGCATCGTGTGGTTCTTCGATAGCGGCATTGCGCTCGTGCTGTCGTTTCCGAGCGTGAAGGCGTGGCGCAAGTCGCTCGCGTTTCGTTTCAGGCGCGGCGGATACGCGCTCACGTTCGACCTGCATCGCTCCGGCGGCGTGTGGATCTGGGCACTGCTAGTGATGGTGGCGCTGACGTCCGTTTCGATGAATCTGAGCGATCCGGTCGTTCGTCCGGTGGTCTCGCTGTTCTCGACGCTCTCGCCGTCGTTCACCGAGAACGCCGCGCTCGTGCGCGCGGGTCCGGCGGGACGTGCCCCCGCGACGCGCGAGCAGATTCTGGCCGCCGCCGCGAGCGATGCGAAGCGCGAGCGCATCGCCGCGCCGATGGGCGCGCTGTACTACGTGCCGACGCTCGAAGCGTACGGCGTCGGCTTCTTCGCGCCGGGACAGGACCACGGCGACGGCGGGCTCGGCAATGCCTGGCTCTACTACAACGGCCACACGGGCACGCTCGCGGGCTCGTCGATACCGGGGCGCGGCTCTGCAGGCGACATCTTCATGCAGGCGCAGTTTCCGCTGCATTCGGGGCGCATCATCGGCGTCGCGGGACGCATCGCGATCAGCGCGGTCGGGATCGCGGTGGCGGTGTTGAGCGCCACGGGCCTCATCATCTGGATGCGCAAGCGCGCGGCGCGCCGGCATTCGGCCGCAGCCAACGCGCGGGCAGGGCGCGGTCAGTCGGTCGCTTCTTGATGTCCGTTGCGGCGGACAAGCTTCGTCCCGGCTCGATCGCTTCGAGGCCGTTCCATGCCACCGCCGCGCGTCTGTGGACGGTATAAAATCAGAAGTACCCGCCTCGCGCGCATAGCAGCCTGTGAATCATGGAACCGACTTCGAGTAAGGAAGCGCCTCGCAGGCGCCTGTCAAAGCGATCGCTCAATGTGCTGTCTGCATTGGTCGGGATTGCCACGCTCGTGCTCGGCGTCGGCTGGCTGGTTTATAGCTGGACGGTGGATCTGGAAGTGCCGTACTTCGCGATTCCGCTCGTGCTCACGGTGCCCGTGATCGCCGCGGTGGCGTTCCGGAACATGTGGGACTAGCGTTCCGACCGACGGCAGAATGGCCGAACGAAGCGAGAAAACAAAAACGCCGCGATGAACGCGGCGTTTTCGTTTGATGCAGATGCGTTGGTAGGCTCGATTGGACTCGAACCAACGACCCCCACCATGTCAAGGTGGTGCTCTAACCAGCTGAGCTACGAGCCTGTGAAGCCGCGCATTATAGAGACCCTCGCCGCGATGCACAAGCCCGGCGCTTCGAATTCTTCTCGCGCCGTGAACGAGCGCGGCGCACCGCGCTAAAGCATTTTCGCGGCCAGACGTAAACAAGAGCTAAGTCCTCTCTATCGCGGCCTCGTCAGCCGCTCGTACATTCACGCCCTCGCTTCGTGACGCCAATGTCTCATCAAACTGCCCCTGGCTCCACCGGCGCGCCGCGAACGAACCAAGGTTCCGCGCAGAACCAGGGTTTCCTGTCGTTCTTCCTGCATGCCTGCGCGAAGCACGCGGGCGTCTCCTGGCGTGACGCCGTCGCGCCTCTCCTTGCGGCCGTGGGCGCGTATGCGCTCGTGCATATGGCGCTTGCGTCCGTTTCGCCGCTCGCCGCGATGTGCGTCGGCGCGGTGGCCGCCGTCGTCGTCGGCACGCTTGCGTTGCGCCGCGCGCTCGGTACGACCGCGCGCCATGACGCGACTGTGGCGCTCGTCAAGGCGCTGCTCGATGCCAATCGCGAATGTCTGAAGCTGCTCGACACGAATGGCCGACTGCTTCGCATCTCCGAGTACGGCGCCGAACTCATGCGCGCGGCCGGCCCCGATCAACTCGCGGGCGCCGATTGGCTCGACTTCTGGAGCGGCAGCGAGGCAATCGCCGCGCGCGACGCCTTCGACGGCGCGCTGCAAGGATCGCGGACATCGTTCACGGGAACGTGCCCGACGACCGCCGGCGAGCCGAAGGTCTGGCAATCGCGGCTCATACCGGTCGAAAAGAGCGGCGGCGGCATCTACGGCGTGCTGTGCGCGTCGCTCGACGTGACGAAGGAAGCCGAACTCGCCGCTGACCTGCGGGCGAAAGAAGCTCTCATGTCCGAAATGGAAGCGCATATCGGGCTCTGTTTCTACTCGTACAGCGCGGACTTCAGCTATTTCCATCACATCAGCGCGGGCTGCGCGTCCGTGTTCGGCCTCTCGGCGTCGACGTTGCGCGAGCGCCCGGAAGCCTGGATGGACGTCGTGCTGCCCGAGGACCGGCCGATCGTTCAGGCGGCGATGCAGCGGATCGCCGAGACGTCGGTCGGTGGACGCACGCAGTACCGCATTCGCGCGAACGGGGGCGAGATCCGCTGGGTGCAGAGCACCGCCTACCCGATTCTCGACGCCGCCGGAAACGTCGCGCGCGTGATCGGCGTGACGGAGGACGTGACCGCGGAGCAGGAACGGCTCGTCGAACTGGACCGGCTCGCCTACACCGATTCGCTCACCGGGTTCGCCAACCGCGGCGCGCTGGTGCGCGGCATCGAGGAACGCTGCCGGCAGGACACGACGTTCGCGTTGATGTTCGTGGATCTCGACCGCTTCAAGGTGCTCAACGATACGCTCGGTCATACGGCGGCCGACCGGCTGCTCAAATCGCTGAGCGAGGACATTCAGGCGTCGTTGCCAGCGGGCGCTTTCCTCGCGCGGCTGGGCGGCGATGAGTTCGCCGTGCTGATCGACGACGCGCAGGACAAGGATCATCTCGCCGGCATCGCGAAAAGCATTCTCGGCGCGTTGCGTCAAACGGGCGAGCCGACGCCCGCGGGCACCTTCGTCACGGCATCCATCGGCATTTCGGTGTTCCCGGAGAACGGCGCGGACCACGAAACGCTGCTGACGAGCGCCGACATTGCGATGTATGCGGCCAAGAAAGCCGGGCGCAACGGTTTCCGCTTTGCCGATCAGGTCGCGACGGGGCGGATCGTCGATTTCAGGCTGGAGCGCGACGTGCCCGCTGCGCTCGCCGCCAAGCAGTTCGTGCTGCATTACCAGCCGATTTATCAGCCGCATTCGCTCGAAATGTGCAGCGTCGAGGCGCTGATCCGCTGGCGGCATCCCGCGCACGGGCTCGTGCCGCCCGACGTGTTCATTCCGATCCTCGAAGAAAGCGGCTTTATCAACGAGGTCGGCGCGTGGGTGATGGACGAGGCGTTGCGGCAGCTTGCGCAGTGGCGCCAGAGCGGCGCGCAGGGGCTCGGCGTGTCGGTCAACGTGTCCGCGCGTCAGTTGCGCGACGCGGCGATCGTGGATGTCGTCAATACCGCGCTGCGACGGCATGGGCTGCCGGCGTCGAGTCTTCAACTCGAACTGACCGAGAGCGCTTTGATGGAGAATCCCGAGCTCGCGCAACGCACGCTGCGGGCGCTGAAGGAACTGGGCGTGCGCATCGCCATCGACGATTTCGGAACCGGCTATTCGAGCTTGCGTTACCTCGCGGATTTCTCGCCCGATACGCTCAAGATCGACCGCTCGTTCATCGCGCGGCTGGAGAGCGACTTCGCGATTCACAAGATCGTGCGCGGCATCATTCAGCTTTCGCATGCGCTCGGCCTGACCGCGACGGCCGAGGGCGTGGAGTATCCGCCGCAGTTGCGGCTGCTGCGCGACGCGCAATGCGACTTCGTGCAGGGCTATCTGTTGAGCAAGCCCGTCGCGCCCGAGCAGGTTTTCGGGCTCTCTATCGTGGGAAGCGGTGCGGAAGGGAATGCAGGATCGGTCGCCGCGCAAGCCGCCGGCGCGGTGCCGCATACGGCGTGAGCGGCCGGCTGCCGGCGGGTGCTGGCGTCTTGCGTCAGCCGTTCAGTTCGTCGTGCAGCGCGACGTATTCCTGCGCGAGCTTGTGGCGCGGTTCGAGATAGATCATCGGACGCGCGTGCTGATGGCTCTCGCGAATCTTCACCGACGACGAAATGTGCGACGCGAGCACGGGCAGATCTTCGGCGCGCAGTTCATCGACGAGCTTTTGCGGCAGACTGGCGCGCGGCTGAAACTGGTTGATGACGATGCCTTCGACCTTCAGATCGGGATTGTGGTCGTGGCGGATTTCCTGCACGTTCTCCAGCACCGAATACAGCGCGCGACGCGAGAAGTCGTCGCAATCGAACGGAACGAGACAGCGTTCGACTGCAATCAGCGCCGAGCGCGTGAAGAAATTGAGCGCGGGCGGCGTGTCGATATAAACGGCGTCGTAATTCGAGAGACCCTTTAGCGCGTCACGCAGCTTGTAGATTTTGTAGCGCGATTCCAGCTTGCTTTGCAGCGTGTCGAGGCTGGGATGCGACGGCACGATATCCAGATTCGCGAATGGCGTGGCATGGATGAACGAGTCGAACGCGGGCTCGCGAAAGCTGTAACTCAGCGCCGATTCGAAGAAGCTCGCGAGGTTCGGATGCGCGTCGTGCGCCGCGGCGCCGAGCAGATACTGACTCGCGTTGCCTTGCGGATCCAGATCGACGACGAGCGTGCGCAAACCGCGCGACGCGCTGATGGCCGCCAGATTACAGACGATAGTGGACTTGCCTACGCCACCCTTTTGATTGAAGACGACACGTCGCATCGACTGGCTTCCCCTGAATGTGTACGGGCGTTCGTGAAAGGACAGCATCGGGCGCTGCATGCGCGAGCGTGAGGCGCAACGTCATGCGCCACGCGTGATAGTAGCGCATCGCTCTTTTTGACTTAAAGTCACGGTCGGCCGATACCGCGTGTTCACGCATTTCAAAGCCATTCGCAGCCGAGTACACTTTATTTGCGGTGTCTTTACCGCAAAAGGAGGTCGCGATGAAATTCGTCGAACTGTTCAGGCGCGCCAGGCGGGGCGTCACGGTCGGCCACGCCGGAGACGCGGAGCCTCATCACGAGGATCATTCAGGCTCCGTGCAGAAACAAGCCAGGAAGCTATGGGACGCGGTCGGCCGCAGGCGTCATAAGAACGCGAAGTGGCATTAGCGTCCATGCGCCGGTGTCGCCAGATTGCCCGAGGCGATGCCGGCGTTTGTCCGTTCATCAGGCGATGCGGTCGTTCGTCTTTAGACGCTGATCAACGCCGCCGTTTCGGCAGCGCCGCAAGCATCGCGCGCTGTTCGCGATACGCAAATTCCAAACCATAAAAAGGGCGCCGTTCTCCGCGAGCGTCTTCTGGCATGCACGCGAATTCACGCCTATAACTAGCTTTCAAGCGAAATGAGGCAAGCGAGCCTATGAGCCGGCGCATCGCGGTCTTCACGCGATGTCGAGTGACAGGATAAAGACCGAACGGAGAGATTGCATGGCGTCGCTCGTCGATCACCCCGCAATACTCTTTGTCGTTTTGCTGGCCGTATTTATCGTCTCGATCGCGTTAGGTGTATTCGTTCTTCGCCGCATTGCGCCGCTGCGCGATGATGAACGCGATGATTTCAATGTCGTACAGGGAGCGACGCTCACTCTATTGGCCTTGCTGATCGGTTTTAGCATGTCGATGGCGGTCAGCCGCTATGACCAGCGAAAGACGCTCGAAGAAGCCGAGGCGAATGCGATCGGCACTGAATACGTGCGGGCCGATTTGGCCGATCCGCATATCGGCGCCATGATGAAGGCTGCATTAATCCGTTATGCACGCTTGCGCCTGACCGAATTCCAGACGCGTGACCGGGACGCGCGAAGCCGCCTCGATGCCGAAACGGCGGCGGTTCAGTCCGAGTTGTGGCAATTGGCAGCGCAGGTGGCGAAGGCTCAGCCGACGCCTATCGGGTCGCTCGTGGTGGCGGGCATGAACGACGCGCTCAACTCGCAAGACTATTCGGAAGCCGCCAGAATCAATCATATTCCGCTAGGCGTATGGGTCCTGATGATCCTGATCGCGCTCCTCGGATGCGCCGTTCAGGGCTACGGCGCGAAAGGCAAGCGCCGCACGGTGCTGCTCATGACGATTCTTCCCGTGACCATTTCCTTGTCCCTCACGTTGATTGCCGACATCGACAGTCCTCGTGGCGGGATCATACGCATTCAGCCGCAAAACCTGACGCGGCTGCTTCACGCGCTGGAGAAGTGATAGCGGATCGTGGAGAGCGAAGCGCGACGGCGGCGCCGTCGCGCCCGCTCACACTCACACTCACACTTGCGCCTGTCCGCCATCGACGAAGAGTTCGGCGCCGTTGACGAAGCTCGAATCGTCCGACGCGAGGAAGAGCGCAGCCGCAGCGATTTCGTTCGGATCGCCGACGCGGCCCATCGGGATGCGCGACGCCAGATAGTCCAGCAAGCCTTGCTGCTGCGTGGCATCCGGGCCCGCGAGCTCGACGAGGCCGGGCGTCTTCGTCGCGCCGGGGCTGATGGTGTTCACGCGGATGCCGCGGTCCTTCAGGTCGAGAATCCAGCTGCGGGCGAAGTTGCGGATCGCCGCCTTCGACGCCGAATACACGCTGAATGCCGCCGTGCCTTCGCTGCCTGCGGTCGAGCCGGTCAGAATCACCGATGCGCCTTTCGACAACAACGGCAGCGCCTTTTGCACCGTGAAGAGCGTGCCCTTCACATTGCGGTCGAACGTGTCCTGATAGTGCTCCTCGGTGATCTCGCGGAGCGGCACCATCGAGCCGCCGCCTGCGTTGGCGAACAGGACGTCGAGCCGGCCTTTTTCGCCGCGAATCTGCTCATACAGCGCGTCGAGTTGGTCCAGCTTCGACGAATCGACGCGAACGCCCGTGGCGTTGTCGATCGAAGCCACTGCCGCGTCGAGCTCGGCCTGACGGCGGCCGGTGATATAGACGTGAGCGCCTTCGGCGGCGAAGCGTTTGGCGGTGGCGAGGCCGATGCCGCTGGTTGCACCGGTAACGAGAGCGATCTTGCCTTCGAGCTTGCGTGCCATGATTTTTTCCCTATCCATTTACGTTGAACGATGTGAGGAGAATATCGACGCCCGCGTCGTTTCGAAATAGACTGGCCTGCAAACCATCATTGCAGGAATGAAATGACGAAGCTCCCCGATTTCGAAGGGCTGGCGATGTTCGCGAAGGTGGCCGAGGAGGGCTCGTTCGCGGCGGCGGCGCGGACGATGGGCGTGTCCGTCGCGACGGTCTCGCGCGGCGTGGCGAGGCTGGAGGAGCGGCTCGGCGCGCGACTTTTCAATCGAACGTCGCGCCAGCTCGCGCTGACGGAATTCGGCGGCACCATCGCGGAGAAGGCCGGCGACATTTATCGGCAAGCCGAGGAGGCCGAGAACGCCGCGAGAGAGATGTCGGTGCAGCCGCGCGGGCTCATTCGCGTGGCCGTGCCCATGTCGTTCGGCGTGCGCTGGATCGCGCCGTTGCTGCCCACGTTTCTGCGCGCCTTTCCGGACATATCGCTGGACCTGCATTTGTCGGATGCGACGGTCGATATCGTCGCGCAGGGCTTCGATGCGGCGCTCAGAATCGCCGCGTTGCCCGATTCCTCGCTCGTGGCGAGGCGGCTGTGCGCGGTCTCGCAGTTGCTCGTCGCTTCGCCGGAATATCTCGAACGATTCGGCCGGCCGACGCATCCGCGCGAGCTGATCGGCCGGCCGTGCCTCTCGTATGCCTACCGCGCGGGCACCGAAGTCTGGCGCTTCGTGAATGACGCGGGCGACGAGGAACCGGTGACGCCCGTCGGCCCGTTGCGCGTCACGAATTCAGATGCGCTACTGCCCACTTTGCTCGATGGACTCGCCATTGCGGAACTGCCCGAGTTCATCGCGGGAGAATACCTCGCCGACGGGCGGCTGGAAGCGATTCTGACCGACTGGCACCTGACCCGAGGCGGGCTGTACTTCGTCACGCCATCGGCGCGGGCGCGTCCGGCGCGAGTGACGGCGCTGGCCGATTTTCTGGCTGCGCATCTCGCGGAACCGGCCTGGCTTTCGCCGCAAGCCAAGGCGGCTGCGCGCGGCAAGCGGCGCGCTTAGCGGAGCGCCGACGCCGATGCATCGTGCCGTCCTCGTCGCGTCAACCGCTAGCTGCTTCTCAACTCACGCCGGATGAGCTTTCCGGTCGACGTCATCGGGAGCGATTCACGATATTCGATCAAGCGCGGATATTCGTGCGCCGCGAGACGCGTGCGCACATGGTCCTGCAGTTCGCGAGTCAGTTCGTCGCTGGGTGAGAAGCCGTCGCTGAGGACGACGCACGCTTTGACGATCTCGGTCCGGTCGGCATCCGGCACGCCGACGACCGCCACGAGCCGAACGGCGGGATGCCCCAGCAGGCAATCTTCGATCGGTCCCGGCCCGATGCGATACCCCGCGCTCGTGATGACGTCGTCGTTGCGGCCCACGTAGTGGATGAAGCCGTCGCTGTCCATGCGGCCCAGATCGCCCGTGAGCAGGTAATCGCCCGCGAACTTCTCGGCTGTCGCCGCAGGATTGTTCCAGTAGCCCAGAAACATGACGGGGTCCGGCGCCCTGATCGCGATGTTGCCGATGTCATCGACCGGCTGCACGACGCCTTGGTCGTTCACCACGCGCACGTCGTGCCCCGGCGCCGCGCGTCCGATTGCGCCGGGCCGGGCCGGAAACCAGTTGCCGCATGAGGACACGACCATGTTGCATTCGGTCTGACCGTAGAACTCGTTGATGGTGATGCCGAGTGCTTCGCGGCCCCAGGTCAGAAGCTCGGTGCCTAAGGATTCGCCCCCGCTTGCGACGGAGCGCAGCCGCAGATTCCATCGCTCGCGCGGCGACTTTTCGGTGCGCAGCATCTTGAGCGCCGTCGGCGGCAGGAACACGTGCGTCACGTTGTGACGGCTCATCAAATCGAACGCCGCGCTTGCACTGAACTTGTCGAAGCGATGAGAGACAACGGTCGCGCCGTGGTGCAGCGCGGGCAGCAGAACATCGAGCAGGCCGCCGATCCATGCCCAGTCCGCGGGCGTCCAGAACGTGTCGGTCTGGCTGATCGACCCGCCATGCGACATCTCCACGCCCGGCAAATGGCCGAGCAGCACGCGCTGCGCATGCAACGCGCCCTTCGGCTTGCCGGTGGTGCCGGACGTATAAATGATGACGGCGGGGTCATCGGCTCTTGTCGCCACAGGCTCGAACGTGTCGATCTGCGCGGCGAGCGCGGTGTCGAAGTTCTCGACTGCGCCGCCCGCTTCGGGCTGCGCGCCTGTCACGAAGACCGTGCGCAGCGCGGGCAACCGGTCACGGATGCCTGCGATCTTTCGCGCGCCCGCGGCATCGGTCACGAGCACGCTGGCTCCGCTGTCGCGCAGGCGGAACTCGAGCGCTTCCTCGCCGAAGAGCGCAAAGAGCGGCACCGAGATCGCGCCGAGTTTGAACGCGGCGATATGCGCGATGGCCGTCTGCGGCGATTGCGCGATCAGGATCGCGACCCTACTGCCTTGCACGATGCCATGCGCCCGAAAGCAGTTCGCGGCCCGATTGCTCTGGCTTCGCAACTCCGCGAAGGTCATCCGTTCGATGCTACCGTCGCGATGTTCGTGGATCAACGCGGCGTCGTCGGGACGGGAGGCTGCCCACTTGTCGCAGACGTCCACGCCGATGTTGTAATGCTCGGGAATGGCCCAGCGAAAGCTATCGACCGCGGCTTCGTAAGTGGTTTGTTTCGACAGCATCGTCTCGCTCCTTTGTAGTCTCGTCGATTGTGCCAGCGTATCGCGAATTTCTTCGTATGCCGCGACGATTCCGCAGGACGATGAGCGTCGAAACAAATCCGCGCCTCGCATTGATGCCCCTCGCCACTAGCGATATGCTTGAACCGTTCGCGATGGTCGAATGCAAGTCAACCGGAGACAACGGCTTGGTCAAGTGCGCATGGATCTACCCCTGCTTGTTCGCCTTGAGCGCGGTGCTGGGCGGATGCAACAAGAGCGGCTCCCAGAACGCCAGTCAGGAGCCGGGCGCGGCCGCGAGTCAGGCGCCGGCACAGGCCAGCGCGGCGAGCGGCATAGCGGCCGCATCGGGCGCGCAAGAGCGCGGTGCGTTGCCATCTGTCGGCCGGGCGCAACTGCCGGGCGAAGCTGCCGACACGCTGCGTCTGATCAAGGCGGGCGGCCCGTTCCCGTATCGCGACGACGGCGTGGTGTTTCGCAATAGCGCCGCATTGCTGCCCCAGCAGCCTCGCGGGTATTACCACACTTACACTGTCCGCACGCCGGGTTCGACGGATCGCGGGCAGCGCCGCATCGTATGCGGCGGCGCGCGCAGACAGACCAGCGAGTGTTATTACACCGACGATTATTACGCGAGCTTTAGGCGTATTGCGGAGTGACGCAAGCAAGTTGCAAGAGCCTTGTTGTTACTAACACTGGTTCAGCGTATGCAAAGCCGTGTACACGTCGTGGGAACAAGGCCGTGTGATGATGCATGCTCGACTGATCGTCTTCGATGCGTACGCGCTCAGCTTCATGCCGGCCTTCTGAAGCGAAGCGCGTGAAGCTCAAGCGAGCGGAATGCGCGCGTCACCGAGCGACCGCAGCTTACCCGGATGCACGGCACGGCAGAGCGCCTCCACGAAGAAGAAATCGCCAAACATGGTCGCGCCATCCACGCCGATGTTATGAGGCTTCGAATAGCACGAGTTGTGTAGCAAGCCGTGTTGGCCGTCCTTCGTGAATTCTTCGCGACATAATGCTTCGAGCATCGCGGTGCCGTGGCGATGCCACTTTGCGCCGACCTGCGTATCCGGATGCAGACGCGCCATTTCCAGCAACGCCGATGCGACCACCGCAGCGGCCGCCGTATCCTTGATTTCGGCATCGCGGCCTTTGGCGTCGAAGTCCCACGGCGGCACCTGACGCCCTTCCAGGCGACGCAGATAGTAGTCGGCGAGACGTTCTGCGAGATCCAGGTACTTGCGCTTGCCGGTTTCGCGCGCAGAGTTGACGTAACCGTAAATCGCCCATGCCTGACCACGGCTCCACGCGGATTCGTCGAACGCGCCCTGAAACGTATAGCCGCGTTTGCGGGTGCCGCTTTCCACGTCGTATTCGACGGCGTGGTATGTCGAGTCGTCATCGCGCACGAAGGCGCGCGCAGTCATCTCGGCGTGCGCATCGGCCGCTTGCCGGTAGCTGCCGTCGTCGGCATGATTCGCGGCCCAGTAGAGCAGCGACAAATTCGCCATTGTGTCGATTGCGGATGCGCTTCGGCCACGCGGATCCGACAGCGGTCCCCATGACGCGAGATAAGCGCCGTCGCGAGTCGTCACGAGGCGCGCGCGCAGCTTGTCGGCGGCTTCGAGCGCCAAGTCCGCGAACCATTCGTCACCGGTGATGTGATGCCCCGGCACGGCGCTGCTATCGAAAATGAAGCCGATGTCGTGCGTATTCGGGTCTTGCGCTCGCTGCCCGACCAGCAGCATCCGGGCACGCGCCCATTCAAGGAACCGCGCCTCGCCGGTATGCAGATACGACGTCAGCAGAAGCCCGACCCAGAAGCCGCAGAACCAGTTGCCGTGGCTCCACGCGTCACCGTCATAGCCGGCGGAAAGCGAGGCGGGCAGACGCACCCATTGGCCGTCGGGACCGGTGACTTGCGGAAATTCGACGCCGAACGTGAGTTCGTCGGCGGCCACTTTCTTTGCAGTCTTATCTAGCGTTTCGCGAAACAGCCTGATCTGTTCTTCGGATAGCGCCATCGGATTCTTTGCGTTCGACACGGTGTCTCCTTGAGTTCGTCATGCGCAGGATGATTCTAAAAAGAGCCTGCGCGATGACGTTAGGATGAAACGCGTGAACTGTTGGACATTTCCGCACTCAGGCGGCGCATGACGAATCAGATATGCAGCTTGTCGAGGCTGCGCCGGTAGTCTATCGGTGAGCGGCCTGTGTGCTTGCGAAAACAGCGGCTGAAATAGGCAGGATCGTCGAAAGACAGCATGGAGGCGATCTCTGCCACATTCACTTCGGAATGAAGCAGCAAACGCTTGGCCTCGAGCATCACGCGTTCCCGAATGAGTTTGGGCGCGGTGCTCCCTAGTGCTTGCCGCGTTGCCTCGTTGAGAGCCCGTTCGGTCACGTTCAGAAGGCGCGCATAGTCGGACGCTTCGTTCACCGAACGAAAATGCTTCTCTAGCAAACTCTTGAAGCGGCGCGAGAGCAACACGCTGCGCGAGGCGGCGGCGTCGCGCATGGCGGCGGCGTCGCACATGCGCGCCACCTTGATCAGGAACACATGCAGCCAGGCCCATATCGCGTCGGTGTAGCCGACTTGCTCATCGCGGTACTCTTCGCGGATTCCGTCCATCACGCGCGAGAGTTCGCGGACCTGCGCATCATTCAGATGCAGGCACGCCCCGAGCTGTTCGAAGTTGTAGACAGGTACCTCGGTTTCGGTGTGGCGGTTCTGTACGCGAAACGCGAAGAACTCGGACGAGAAGCTGATCGAATAACCGAGCGTATCCGCGGAGAGATCCAGATCGTGAATCTGCCCCGGCGTCATGAAGTACAGCGTATTGGGACGGACTTCGTAGCGCACGGAATCGATCACGTGCGAGCCACTGCCGGCGATTACCCACATCACGTGATAGAAGTCGTGGCGATGCGGATAGACGAGCGTCGATTTCAGCGCCTCGATTGGCGCGAGGTGAAAGTCCGGCGTCTTGACGTGCGCGCCGTATTCGTAGTCCTCGATCCTGATGACCGGAACGTGACAACAACAAGCGGTATCCAACTGTCTCCTCCCTGTTGGCGGCGCTATGTCTCGCGCCTGCCAGCCTGCCCGAGAATCGCGGGCCACTGCACGAAGTGTAGCGGTGCAGTGACCGTCGACGTTACTGGCATGCACACCATGCAAGGCGCGGTGCGGAGGTCATGCGGCGAGATTGCGGGCCATCAACGCCTGGTCGAAGCGCAGTTCTTTCAGCGCGGATAGCCCGCTCAGCACGACACGTCCTTGCTGGTTTCGAACGGTCGTATCCATAACGAGGATACGCTTTGCCGGCTTCTTCTCGACGACGCACACGTTGATCGTCACCGTGTCGCCGATATAAACCGGTCCGAGAAAGCGCAGTTCCTGCCCGACATAAGCGAAGCCTGGGCCCGTGAGTTCCGTATGAGCCGCGGACACGAGCGCCGCCGTCAGAAGCCCATGCACCACGCGCCGTCCGAAGGGCGAGCACTCGGCGAACGCATCTTCCATGTGCAGCGGGTTCAGGTCGCCGGACAGACGTCCGAATGCGTTCACTTCAGCTTCTGTCACCGTATGCACGATCACCTGCGTGCGGCCGATGTCGACATCCTCGAAGCGCAGGAGCGCCGGCCAGTTGTTCGGTTGTGCGCTCATGCTTCTCTCCTCGATGTCAACGCAATACCGCCCTCGACATAGGCGTCGATCTCTTGCGGTGTGTAACCCAGTTCCGCGAGCACTTCGCGGGTATGTTGTCCCTGTTTCGGCGGATGACGGCGCAAGGGCGGCGTCTCGCCGTCATAGCGGACAGGATGCGCGAGCACGCGCACGGGCCCCGCCTGCTCATGCTCGAACGATACGATCATCTGATTATGCAGAACCTGCGGGTCGTGCTCGACCTGTTCGTAGTCGTTGACGGGCGCGAACCAGATGTCGTGTTCCTCGAAGGTATGCATCCACTCTGCCGTAGTGCGCGTCTTGAGCGTGTCGTAGACAAGGCCATTGATTTCCTCGCGGCGCCGGACGTTATCCTTCGGATGCGTGAACTCCGCAAGGGCGGGACACGCCAACGCGCCCGCGAGTTTCTGTACAGGCGTGAGCGACATCGCGATGTAGCCGTCGCGCGTCTGGTACACGCCATAGGGCGCCGGATGAAACCGGCTGCCGGTCGGCGGATGCGTGCGCGCCCAGAGCGGCCCCTTGTTCATGTAGTACGTGAAGGGCTCGATCTGCAGATCAAGCGCGGCGTTGAGCAGATTACTCTCCACTCGCGTGCCCACGCCGGTACGCTCGCGCGCCTGCAACGCGGCCACCACGCCGAATGCGGCCAGCGCGGCGGCATGCTGATCGACGATCGCCGAGCCGACCGGCGTCGGTGGCGACTCGGCATCGCCGGAGAGCATGGTCATGCCGCTCATCGCCTGAAGCAGCAAGTCCTGCCCCGGACGCTTCAGATACGGGCCGGACGAACCATATCCCGTGCATGAGCAGTAGACGAGGCGAGGATTGACCTCATGCACCTGTGCGTAGCCGAAGCCCATCTTGTCCAGCACGCCGGGCCGATAGTTTTCGATGAGCACATCCGCTTCGCGGATCAGACGCCATACGATCTCGCGTGCGGATTCCTCCCGTAGATCGAGCGAGATGCTCCGTTGATTGCGGTTGCCGAGCAGAAAGAACACGCTCACGCCTTCGACGAAGGCATCCGCGCCGGTCCAGCCGCGTTCGAACGCGCCGCCCGGCGGCTCGATCTTGATGACATCTGCACCCACGTCGGCCAGCATCTGCACGGCGGCGGGCCCTTGCAAGAAGTGCGTGAAGCTCAGTACCTTGATGCCTTCCAGCATAACGTTCCCCTCGGTTCGGAAGCGCGTTCACGCGAGCAGCGTGCGCGCGATGATCATGCGTTGTATTTCCGATGTGCCTTCCACGATCTCTAGCACCTTGGCATCGCCGAATGCGCGGGCCACCGCGAACTCGGCCATCACGCCGTATCCGCCATGAATCTGCACCGCCTGATGCGCGGCCTTCATTGCGTGTTCGGTGGCAAAGAGCTTGGCCTGCGAAGCCTGCGCGTCGAACGGTAAGCCCGCATCCTTGAGCGTGGCGGCGTCGTAGAGCATGAGACGTGCGGCATGGGCATCGGTGGCCATGTCGGCAACCTTGAATTGAAGGCCCTGAAACTCGGCGATGGCGCGCCCGAACGCGCGCCGCTCTTTCATGTACACCATCGAACGTTCCAGCGACCCTTGCAAGATGCCGAGTGCAAGCGCGCCGATGAGAATGCGCCCGGTGCTAATCTGCGCCAATGTCTGACGCAGCCCCGCGCCGCGTTCGCCTAGAAGCTGATTCGCCGGAATGGCGCAGCGGTCGAAGAACAGTTCATGCGTGATGGATGCGCGCCAGCCGATCTTGCGCAGCTTACGTCCCTTGCTGAAGCCCGGCGTCCCCTGAGGCACGATGAAATTGGAAATCTCCTTGCGGCCGTCGGGTCGCGTGCCCGTCGCGGCCGCGATCACCGTCGGCCCGCCTATCTCCGTGCCCGAATTGCTGATGAAGGTCTTCGCCCCGTCGATGATCCACTGCTCGCCGTCGAAGACCGCCCGCGTGCCGATGTTCGCCGCATCGGAACCTGCGTCCGGCTCGGAAAGACCGATGGAACCGATCTGCGTGCCGTCGAGAATGGGCCGCAAATAGCGGGCTTTCTGTTCGGTCGTGCCGTAGTTGTTCAGCAGGCTCGCGACCGTCGAATTCGCCATCAGCGCATTGGCGACGGCGCAATCCACGCGGGCGAGTTCTTCGAGCACGATCACGAAGGAGAGCCAGTCGCCACCGCCGCCGCCGAACGCGTCCGGATACGGCAAACCGGTGAAGCCGAGTTCGCATGCATGTCGCCAGAGCGCATACGGAAACGCCTCGTGCTCCCATAGCGATTCCGATTGCGGTGCGACTTCGTTTTCCGCGAAGCGTCGCACGGCTTCGCGAATCATCGTGTGCTGTTCGCCGAGCCAGTGAGGTTGATTGAGCGTTGTCGTCATGGCGTGACCGGTGCAAGGTGGGTTCGGGCCGTGCGTCGCGCGGACTGGCGTTCCAGGAATTGCCGCAGCCCAGCCCGCGCGCCTTCGCTCGAAAAGTTCACCGCGTATTGCGCGGCTTCGAAATCGAGCCCCGCCGACAAGGGCAACTCGTTCGCGCGGTTCAGGGCCCGTTTGGACATTTCGATTGCGAACGGATCGTAGGATGCGAGCGTCGCGGCCAAGGACTGCACGGCATCGAAGAGATCGTCAGGAGCCGCGAGCCCGTGAATGAAGCCGAACGCCTCGCATTCCTGCGCGGAGAAGCGCCTGCCGCTCATGACGAAGCGTTTGGCGCACGCGAGCCCCATCTTGGCAACCGCGAGTTGCGTGCCGCCCCAGCCGGGCATCGTGTTGAGCGTGATTTCCGGGAACGCGAAGCTCGCGTTCGTCGAGGCTACGATGAAGTCGCACGCAAGCGCCAGTTCGAAGCCGCCGCCGAGCGCATAGCCGTTGACCATCGCGATGGTCGGCTTCGCGCAATCGTGCAGGCGCAGAAGGGTGCGCTGGCCGGCCACCATGTCGCGATAGGCGGCGACGCCATCGAGAGAGACGAGGCGCTCGATATCGTTGCCCGCGGCGAAGGCTTTGCCGCCGCTGCCTGTGATCGCGATAACGCGCGTCGCTTCGTCGGCGAGGGCTTCTTGGATGCTGGCAGAAAGCGACTCCAGCATCTCGGGCGTGAATGCGTTGAGCTTGTCGGCGCGGTTGAGTGTCAAAAGACGCAGGCTGCCGTGCTGCGTGGAAAGGACGGGAAGCGGGCTTTTCTGCATGGTTTCACAGCACTTTGAGATAGGTCTTGCCGGAGGCCACGACGACGCCGTCCTGGCGCGTCACATCGGCAGCGAACACGCAGACGTTGCGTTCCTCGTCCTTCTCTTCGAGCGTCAGACGAGCAGTCACGGTATCGCCAATGAATACGGGTGCATTGAACGTGATGTCATAGCGATACGACACCGCGCCGGGGCTAGGCGCCTTTTGCGCCATATGGCCCATGACGGTCGAGAGAAACCCGACCGACAAGCAGCCTTGCGCGATGCGCCGCTCGAAGCGCGTGCCTTTCGCATATTCCTCGTTCAGATGCACGGCGTAAAAGTCGCCGACGATGCCGGCAAAGCCGTAGATGTCGTATTCCGAAACGGTTTTCGCAAAATCGGCTGTGTCGCCGATTGCATAGCAATCCATATGAGGACGTTTGGCCATGTCGTGATGGGTCGTGGTCGGTTGCGTGAATACGGTGCGATGCGTTCTGACACCGTGCCTTTAGCGTGGAACCCACTTTAATGAGAGCCCGCCTGCGACCGGTAGGACGGTTCGCGCAATCTTTTGGACTTTTTTGCAGCGCGCGGGATCACGCAGGACAGCACCGTAAAAAAGTCCAAGAAATTCGAAAACTGGTCCTAACGCACCATCGCTGCGATCACAAATACTTGCGTCAACCCGCTGGCCTACAAGCACGTCGCAAGACGGCAATCTGCCGATGCGAGGCATGGGGCAAGGCGGTGTCCATATCGAGCAAGGAGACAACATGAGTTCGCTTTCCAGAGCGCAGAGCATGCTGCGCGTGGCGATGAGCGCGGTGCTTGCCGCAGTGTGCGTATCTGCATCGACGGGCGCTATCGCGCAAGACAAGGTCGTGATGAAACTGGGCCACACGCTTGCGCCCGACAATCACTATCAACTCACGGCGCAGGTGTTCGCCAAGGAAGTCGCGGCGCGCACGCATGGGCATGTCGAAATACAGCTGTTCCCGCAATCGCAGTTGGGCGGCGAAGTACAGATGACGCAGGCGTTGCGCACCGGTACGCAAGACCTGATGATTTCCGCGCAGGCGCCCATCGACAACACGATCAAGCAGTGGCAGATATTCGACATGCCGTACCTCTTCTCCAGCATGGACGAAGCGAACGCCGTGCTGCAAGGTCCGGTCGGCCGCAAGTATCTCGACATGATGAAGCCCGTGAACATGATCGGCCTCACGTGGCTCGCGGTGGGCGAACGCAATCTGTTCACCACCAAGCGCCCCGTCAATTCGCTTGCGGACATGAAGGACCTCAAGGTGCGCGTGATGCAGAGCCCCGGCTATATCGCGGGCTACAAGGCGCTCGGCGCCAATCCGACACCGCTCGCCTACAACCAGTTGTTCCTCGCACTTTCGCAGGGTCTCGTCGATGGCGCCGACACTTCGCCCGAACAGTTCGTACAAGACAAGTTCTCGGATGTCGCCAAGCATTTCTATGTGACGCACGTGAACTATCTGCCCGTTGTGCTGGCGATGAGCAAGGCGTCATGGGACAAGCTCTCGCCCGCGGACCAAAAGGCGTTTCAGGAGTCTGCGAAGATCGCGGCCGACTACGACTTGAAGGAATACAAGCGCGAATATGACGCCGCTATCGCCGCGATGAAGTCGAAGGGCATTCAGGTCACGACCGTCGATACGGCACCGTGGGCACAAGCGACGAAGTCTGCGCGCGAAGAACTGATCGCGAAGATTCCGGACGGCCCGGCGCTGTATCAGGAAATCAATACGGCCAAGCAAGCGTCGGCGGTCGCGTCGAAATGAACGATGCGAACGACGGCCGTGGTTCCAACCCGGCATCGGAGGTGACACGCATGGAAAAGCTCGCTCGCGGCTTGATGTTCGTCGACGACATCGTGCTCAAGATCAATCTGTTTGTCTGTAGCTGCCTGCTGCTCGCGGCGGTGATCGTGGCCGGACTCGGGGTGTTCTTTCGCTTCGTGCTGCACGATTCACTGTCGTGGTCGGACGAAGTGTCGGCTTATCTGTTCGTGTGGCTGACGTGTCTGGGCGCCGCAGCCGGCGTGAAGTTGCGCGCGCATCCGGAAGTGCGCGTGCTGGCGGACCGCATGCCTGCTGCCATCGCGCCGCTGCTCAAGGACTTCACGGACTGCGCGATTCTCGCGCTCGGCGCGGTGTTCGTGCTGTACGGCACCGACATGCTCGCGCTGATGGGCACCGAAACCGCCGCGTCCATTCCGATTTCGATGGTGTATCCGTATCTTTCGATCCCCGTGTGCGGCGCGCTGCTCGCGTTTCACTCGCTCGTGCGCATCGTCGTCTCGCATCTCGCGCCACAGGCGCAGACCGATGCCGCGCTGATCGAAGGCGTGTCCGAACATCTCTAGGATAAACATCATGTGGGCAATCGCTTTTGGAGCAGGGCTACTGGGGTTGGGCGTGCCGGTGGCCATCTGCATCGGCATAGCGGCGACCATTGCGCTGTCGATCAACGGCACGCCGCTGCTCGTCATTCCGCAGCAACTGTTCTCGAACCTCAACAACGTGGGCCTGCTCGCCATACCGTTCTTCATGTTGACGGGTGCGATCATGGACGCGGGTGGCGTGTCGAAGCGCATCATCGAGTTCTCGCAAGCGCTCGTGGGCTTCATGCGCGGCGGCATCGGTCAGGTGACGATCGTCGCGAGCATGTTCTTCGCGGACTTGTCCGGCTCGGCGACGGCGGACACTGCCGCGATCGGCTCCGTGATGATTCCCGGCATGGTCAAGAAGGGCTATAACCGTGCATTCGCGGTGGCGCTGCAATCGGCGGCGGGATCGCTCGGGCTGCTGTCGCCCGTGTCGATGAGCATGCTGGTCTATGCGTACACGGCGAACGTTTCGGTGGGCACCATGTTCATCGCGGGCATCTTGCCGATGCTGCTCGTGGTCGCGTCGTTCATGATCGTCAATTACGTGACGGCCGTTAAGAACGACTACAGCGCGGTCGAGCCGTTCGATGCGCGGAAGCTCTGGACGACGTTCCGCGAGGCATTCTGGGCGCTGCTCACGCCGGTCATCATTCTGGGCGGCATCCTCGGTGGCATTTTCACGCCGGTCGAGGCGGGCGTCGTCGCAGCGGTCTATGTGACGTTGGTGAGCGCGTTCATTTTCCGTACGCTCAAGCTCTCGCATTTCAAGGACATACTGGTGCGCACGTCGGTGAACACCACGCGCGTATCTTTTCTCCTCGGACTTGCGTTCGTGCTCGGGCGATATCTGATCGAAGCGCAGATTCCGCTGCACGTGGCGAACAGTTTCCTCGCGATCACCACGAGCGCCATCGTGCTGCTGATCCTGATCAACCTGTTCCTCATCGCGGCGCATACCGTGCTTGAAACCATTTCGAGCATCGCGGTCGTGATTCCGGTATTCTTGCCGCTCGTCGTGCAGATGCATATCGATCCGATCGTGTTCGGCGTGATCGTGCTCATCAACTCGGCCATCGGCATCAATCTGCCGCCGATCGGTTTCTGCCTGTTTACGGCGGCGTCCATAGGCGGCGTGTCGGTGGAGAAGGCGACGCGCGCGATTCTCCCGTTTATCTTCGCGCTGGTCGTCGACCTTCTGCTGATCATCTTCTTTCCGCATATCCCGCAGTTCCTTCCGCATCTGCTGGGCGCGAAGTGAACGTATGGGCATGGCGTCCGCTTCGCAGCAATAAGGCCTGAGCGCGGCTTACCTCGGCGGGGGTAAGCCTCTTCGGCTCTGAGTCCGGCGCTGCGCTGGCGAAGTGCCGGTCGTGGTGTTCGTCGTAGGCGTCGTCAGCCGAGGCAGCGCTGTTATGATGCGCGCTCAGGCTGAGGACAACAATCGATGAGCGACGCTAACCAACGGCCAGAGCCCCCGCTGATGCCTTCCGACTTGCCCAACGTCACACTGCCCTTACTCGACACGCCGGACCTCGACAAGCTCGCGCCGCGCGCCGTCTCGACGCACGCGCCGCGCATCCTGCTGCTCTATGGCTCGCTGCGTCCCACGTCGTACAGCCGCTTGTTGACGCTCGAAGCCGAACGCATTCTCCGGCACTTCGGCGCCGAAACGAAGGTCTTCGATCCGCATGACCTGCCGATCGCCGACAGCGTTCCGGCCGATCATCCGAAGGTCGTCGAGCTTCGCAAGCTGTCGGAGTGGTCGGAGGGACAAGTCTGGTGCAGTCCCGAGCGCCACGGCACGCTGACCGCCGTGTTCAAGAATCAGATCGACTGGCTGCCGCTCGAACTCGGCGGCGTTCGTCCGACGCAGGGCCGCACGCTCGCCGTGATGCAGGTCTGCGGCGGATCGCAGTCCTTCAATGCGGTCAACGCGCTGCGCGTGCTCGGCCGCTGGATGCGCATGGTGACGATCCCGAACCAGTCGTCGGTGGCGAAGGCGTATCAGGAATTCGATGCGAACGGGCGCATGAAGCCGTCGTCGTACTATGACCGCGTCGTGGATGTCATGGAGGAGTTGTACAAGTTCACGCTGCTCGTGCGCGACCGCTCCGATTACCTGACGGACCGCTATAGCGAGCGGAAGGAAAAAGCGCCGGCCGTAGCGGCGACGCTCGCGAACGCTGCGATGAGCCACGAGCGCGATGCGAAGACCGCGGACAGCGACGACGGGGAAGTGGAATAGCGGGGCGGGCAGCACGCGCGTCAACCGCTCTCCCGCACGTCGCTGCAGCCCCTCAATTCGCCAGCGACAAATACGGCGAACTGAACGCCTGCGGCGGAAACACAGCCTGCACGCTGCCCTGACGCGTGAAGCTATAACGCACATACACGGCGGCGAGCCATTCGCGATACTGATACGCGTTGCCGAACGATGCCGTCGCGCCGAACGCGAGCTGCGGCGCGAGTTGGTATTCGCCGGTCGCGTTGAGCGAGTATGAAACGCCCGTCTTGCTCGACCCCGGGTAGACCGCGCCCGCGTCCGGACTGAGCGGGGAACTCGCGGCTGCGGACTGACGCGTGCTGTCGGTCGGGAAGTAGTTCGACGCATCCTGCCGGTAATGCTGCACGCCGATCGATCCCTTCACGTCGTAGCTGAACATCCCGAGCCGCCCCATGTATTCGACCGGAAAATTCAGGATCACGTACTGCTGCGGACTGAAGTAACCGCCCTGGCCGTACGTGAAGTACGAGAGGTTCTTGTCGTAGTGCATCAGCGTGGTGTTCGCCCCCACGGTGAGCGTCTGGTCCGCATCCTTGATGAGACGCGTATAGATGCCGCCGCCGCCCTTCACCGCGCTGTTCGTCGCGACGTGCTTGCCGTCGAGGAACTGGTATGCCGCGTTCACGTAGACGCCGTTCGTGCTGTCGTCCCAGCCGAGCGCGGCGCGCGCGCCGCTCGAAGTGACGCCGCCCCATTCGAGGCCCGCGCCTGCATCGCGCGCGCCGGCGTAGGACAGCAGGCTGTCGGTGACGGCGCGCCGTGCGACGGCGAGCGAGTACGACACCTTGTCCGTGATGGCGTTCTGATATTGCAGTCCGCCGACGACGTTCGTTTCGCGGAAGCCGAGCGGCGTCGTGCCGACATCGGCCTGGATGTTGCGGTTTTCATAGCCGACGGACAGGCCGACGCCCGTCGCCGTCTGCGAACCGAAGTCGTTGGTCAGGCTTGTCGGATTGTTGCTCGCGCCCGCGCCGAATCGCGCGAGCGTGTTGTTGCTGCCGCTCGCGGTGCCGGCATCGAGCGTGACGGGCGTGGCGCGCAGCACGATATGGCCGTTGCCCGCCTTGATGCGGCCTTCGATCGGCGCTTCGATGTCGGTCAGGTTGGACAGGCCGTTCTCGCCATCGCGATTGCGGAACAGCACGCCACCCGTGATGGTGCTGGCCTGCTCGCGGTTGATCGCCGCCAGTTCTTCCGCGACGCCAACGATTTGAGGATTTGCGGCCGGCGCCGGCAGGCCCGTTGCGCTCATCGATGCCGCCGTCTCCGCGCGCTGCGCGCCTCGCGGCTGCGCCGGGTAGTACGGCTGCGCATAGCCGGCGGGCGGCTGCGGGATGTACGGCTGCTGGGCGTAGGGCTGCTGGGCGTAGGGCTGCGGCGCGTATTGTTGTTGCGGATACGGCTGCTGCGAATACGGCTGCGGCGCGTACGCTTGCTGCTGATACGGCTGCTGCTGGTAGGGCTGCTGATAAGCCTGCTGCCCGTACGCATACGAATCAGCCGGACGCGTCCTCTGCGCGGTGCTCTTGCGCGTTGCCGTACGTTTCCCGGCCGGCACGCTCGCCGCGGGTTGCGGTGCGTAGGCGTTGACTTGAGCATCGCGGGCGGCGGGCGACATTGGCCAGGGCGAGCTGTCGTACCCATCGGATGCCGGCGGGTAAGCCGGAGCCTGCTGCGCATACGGCTGCTGTTGCGGATACGGCTGATATCCCTGCGCGGGATAACCGTTCGCATCCTGTCCGGGATACGGCTGAAGCGGCGCGCCCGATTGCGCCGCGCCGTAAGTGTCCGGACCGTAGCCGCTGGCGTAAGCCGGTGCCAGCGACGGGGCATAAGCGCCGCGTTGCGCCGGACGGTAGCTGTCCGATCCGTAGCTATAGGCACGAGCCGGCGCGGAGTAAGCGGCGGATGGCGCTGCGCCATCGGCTCGTGCCGGCAGCTCGCCATAAGCGCCCGCTTGCGCCGACCCATAACCATCGCCGCCATAATCGCCGAACTCGCGCCGACCACCCGCTTCCCCGGTTGCATCGGCAGCGCCGCCATAACCGCCGGACTGCGCCGACCCAAAAGCATCGCCACTATAGCCGCCAAGTTCGCGTCGACTGCCTGGTTGCCCCGTGCCATCCGAAGCGCCGCCGTGGCCGCCCGTCTGCACCGATTCATAAGCATCGGGACCAAAGCCGCCGCGCACCGCGCGACCGCCCGCTTGCGCCGTCCCATCCGCTGCACCGCCATAGCCGCCGCTTGCGGCCGCGCGCGGTGTCATCGAGGGAGCGGAATAAGGCACAGAATAAGGCGCTGCACCAGGCAGACTAGGTGGCGGATAGGACGGCACGGCTTGCTGATTGTTCGGTAGGGTGACGGGCCGATACGCGCCCGCGTTATTCGCGCTCGACGATAAAGGCGACGCCGCGGCCGTATCGACCGCGGTCTTGCCTTCGAACGGATTGGTGCCCGGCAGCGGCATCGAAGCGATGCGTTGCATCGCGGTCTGCCAGTCGCGCGGCACGCGGTTGCTTTGCCCGGACGCGTTCGCCATCGCAGGCGTGTTCGCGGCGACGAGCGAGCGTTGCAGGAACTGCGCGGCGAGGTCCAGCTTGCCTTCTGCGCGATACATCCGGCCGATGCCCGCGAGCACGCCCGGATCATTCGGCGCGGCCTCGTAGGCCTGCTTCGCGAGCGATTCGGCCAGCTTGAAATCGCGCACGCCGCTTGCCGCCGACATCGCCGCCGTCTGCAAGCCCACGTCGTCGGGACGGCGCGAGAGCGCCGCGCGGTAACACGACAACGCGTTGCGGTCATCGCCCGCCGAGGTGTACATGCGGCCGAGCGCCGCCTGCAGGTCGGCGTTGTCGGGCATCGCGGCGAGCCACGGCGAGATCACGTCGTAAGCGGCGGCGAGGTCGCCCTGCTTGCGCACCGCATCCGCCTGCGCGATCACGATTCCCACGTTCAGATTGTCGAAGTCGCGACGCTGCTGCGTGGTGAGCTGCGTCGAGGAAAGACGCCGCATGACGGAGCCGAGTTCGGCATCCTGATGCGTCGCGGAGAGAATGCCCGCGTATTGCAGTTGCAAGCCGACATCGTTCGGCGCATTGGCAATCGCGCCACGAATCAGCGACAGCGCGCGCGCCGGATCGCCCGCATTCACATACGCCGAGGCGATCGCGCCCATGAGTTCCGCGTTGCCCGCCGCGACCGGCTCGGCGCGGCGCAGGATCGCGAACGCCTGCGGGTTCTGGCCGGCAGCGGCGGCGCGCGTCGCGAGTTCCGCCTGCTGATGCACCCACAAGCGATGCTGCAACGCCGTCATCGCGGACGTGCGTTTCGCCTGGGCAACGCGGTCCAGTTGCGCGAGACCGGCCGACCAGTCCTGCGTCTCGGCGGAAAGGAGCGCGCTCGCGTAGAGCGCGTCGGTCATGTCGGGGTGCGTGGCGAGCAGTCCGTCCATCATGCTGCGCGCATTGCCGACCGCGCCCTGACGGACGTAGATGCGCGCGAGGTCCAGCCGCAGCCACGGATCGTCCGGCATGTTGAGCAGCGCGTCTTCGAAGAGACTGCGCGCCGCGCCGAGATCGCCCCGCGCTTCGGCGGCGCGCGCCTGAGCGGCCTGCGCCTGGCCGCGCAGCGTGTTGATGCCGCCGGCTTTCGCCTGCTGCTCCGTGTTGAGCTTGTTGGCGAACGCGAGCGCCTCGTCGCCGCGGCCTTGCGCGGCCAGCGCGCCGACGAGCCCGCGGATCGCATCGGGATTGTCGGCCTGTCGGCGCAGCGCCATGCGATACGCGGCTTCCGCGCCGCGCGGATCGCCGTTCGCAAGCAGCATTTCGCCGAGCAGCACTTGCGCCGTGACATCGGACGGATCGATCGCGATGGCGCGTTCGAACAGCGCCTTGGCCTGCGCGATCTGGCCGTTGCTGCGCGCGCCGATGGCATCGCTCGTATAAGTCCAGTACGTCGCGCTCGTGAGCGCGTCTTTCCAGCGCGCCGGGTTGCCGGCCCGCGACGCGCGTTCGAGATACGTGCGGGCCTCCGCGAAACGCTCCTGCTTCAGCGCCGCGACGCCCATGCCGCCGAGCGCGTCGGCGTCGTTAGGATTGCTCGCGAGCACCGACGAAAAGCGCGCGCGCGCCGCCGCGAGATCGCCGTGATCCAGCGCGGCGAAACCTTCCGCGACGGTGCGGCCGCGCGCATCGACGGCGGCGTCGGCCTGCGAGCGTTCGCGCGCGGCCTTGTCCTGCTGCACCATCGAATCGAAGCGGGCCTTCACGGCGGCGTCGTCCGGCGAGGCTTGCAGATACGCCTGATAAAGCGGCGCATCCGATGCCCGCGCGCCGAGCCACAGGAGCGCCTGCCGCCAGCTTTTCCTCGCGTCCGCGCCGACCGCGCTGTCGCCCGACAGCTTCGCGAGCCGCGCGATGCCGTCGCGCCGCGTGGCATCGCGATACGTCAGATGCTGCGCATACGCGAGCTGATAGCGCGGATCGTCCGGATTCTGGCGGGCCAGTTGTTCGAGGCCGCGGCGCGCTTCGTCCCAGCCTTGCGGCGTGGCGGCGAGCGCCTGGTAATACTCGAGTTGCAGCGCGGGCGTCGCGGGCTTGCCGTCGATCGCGCGCTTGTATTCCTGCACCGCCGACGCGCTCTGTCCGCTTTGCGCGAGACGCCGCGCGTCGTTCACGGTCTGATCGCGCGAACTGGTTTCGCCGAGACGCCGGCCGAGTTCGTCGATATTCGGATAGTTCGGCGCGACCTGACGCAACTGCGCGAGATACTGCTGCGCGCCGCTGCCGTCCTTGCGATCCGCGAGCACCATGCCCATGCCGAAAAGCGCGTCCGGCTGCTTGGGATTCACGCGCAGCACTTTCTGCCACGCCTGTTCCGCGAGGTCGCCGCGCCGGTGCGACTGCCAGTACTTGCCCTGATCGATGAGCACCGTGAGCGGATCGGTCGTCGCGGCCTGCGCCCAGGCCATCGCCGGCGCGGCGCACAGGAGCGCCGCGATCACGCGTTTGCGAGTCGGGATCAGCATGCGCTTCTCCACGTCGGCACGAGGCGGCCCGAGTCATCGAAGCGAAACCGCCCGTCGATGAAACCGCCGCCGAAGAGCCCGAGCACGCGGTCGTAGTAGACCGGCTCGCGGCCCGCGACCGGCGGCGCGGCCAGCGCTTCGAGACGCGCGCGCGCGAGCCCGAGGCCGCGTTCGTCGTTCAGCGCCTTGAAGTACGGCGCGAGCGCGCCCCAGTACGAGAGCGGGCCTTCGCCGCTCGCCGCGCCGCTCATGGTCGAGACCTTCTCGGGCGGAAAGCCCGTTTGCGCGACGCTCGCGCGCATGCCGCCGAGCGCGTCGAGCCACGGACGCGCGAGCGGGTCGCCCGGCGACGCCATGCCGGCCCAGAGATAGACGCGGATCGCGTCGTAGCTGCCGACATCGCCGTTCTTCGGATCGACGACGAACTGACCGTTGGCGCTTGCCTGGTAGGCGGCCCAGTCCGGCGCGTAGCCGCGCGGCGACGTGATCCGGATCATCTTCGCGGCGTTCTGCGCGAGCTTCGTCCACGGCCCGTCCGGCATCTCCTGCGCGAGGCCGCGCAAGACCGGCAACGGCAGATAGCTCGGATTCAGACGCGTGACCTGGCCGGTGCGAAAGCCTTGCGGACCGGGCAGCAACATGGGTCCGAGTCCCGGCAGATCGGCGACTTCCTGCTTCACGATCTGCGTCGCGAGCGCGTAGGCGAGCTTCGTGTACGCCGGCTCTTTCCAGAGACGCCCGGCCTGAAACAAGTCGTAGGCGATCCACACATCGGAGTCCGAAGCCGAGTTCGCGTCCATCACGCCGAACGATCCGTCCTGCCGCTTGCCCCATAGCCACGCGGGCAGGCGCAGGCTCGCCGCGTCGAACTGGTTGGCCGAGAGATTCGTGCGCGTCCAGTTGAGCACGCGGTCGAAGGTCGCGCGGTCGTTCGCGACGAGCGCGAAGAACATCGCATACGACTGGCCTTCGGACGTGGTTTGCTGCGTCTCGGTCGAGCGGTCGATCACGCGGCCGTCGGCCTGCACGACACGCTCGACGAAAAGGCGATACGCGGGCCAGTCGCATTGCTGCGCGGCGTGCGCGCCGGGGGCGGCCGCCGCGAGCATCGCGCCGGCGAAGAGTGTGGCGGTCGATAGCCGCATGTCAGTCCCTCAGACGCCGCGCGGCGATGGAACGCAGCGCGCGATAGAACAGGGCAGCGATGATGAGCGAGGCGAGCACGCCCGCGATCACCAGCAGGAACGGGTGCGACGACAGCGCCCAGCGCATGTAGTGCATCGGCGAGAGATGGCCGACGTAATACGCTTCGCCGTTCGACGTGACCGTCACCGTGCGGCCGTGGATCACGGCCATCGCGCCTTGAATCGACGGCAGCAGATCGTTGTCGAGCAGGGCGGCGGACAGATCGGCGTCCGACTGCCCCGCCGCGCTGATGAGCGCCACCGCGCTGCGTCCGCTCTTGAGCGGCGACTCGAAGCCGGTCAGGAGCGCATCGCCGCTCGAACTCACGAGCGAAAGGTCCGCGCGCGCAGGCGAGCGTTCCGGACCTTGCTCGCCATGCCACCAGTCGACGAGCTTGAACGCCACATCGGAAAGCTGGAAGGTGCGGGCGTCGCCATCGCCGGAAAAAGGCATCTGCTTCGCCCAGCGTTGCAGCAAGGGCTGGCGTCCCGGCGAGCCGAGAATCAGCAGGTCCTTGTCGGCGAAGCGGTCCACGTCGTTCGCGCTCGTCACGGTCACGCCCGTCACCGGATAACCCGTCGATGCGCCCATGCGGCCCATTTCCAGCAGATACAGGCTGTAGTCGGCCGAATTCGGCTCGTTCGGCAGCACGACCGCCGTCTGCGAAAGGTCCGCCATGCGCGTGAACGGAAAGCCGCCGTTCGCGAACGCGGCCAGATCGGGCAGCGCCATGTAGTGCGGGAAGCCGGAGAGGTCGATGGTCGAATTCGGATCCACCGCGCCGACGACGTTATCCAGCACGCGGCCCTGACATTCGCCGGTCTTCGGAATGTCGTAGTAGAAGTGCAGGCGCAGTTGCGCGCGCGGCGTGATGAGCAGCGGCGGCAGATAGATCTCGCGGCGCGCGGCGACCGTCTTGTCCGGCAGCACGCGGCTGAAGTACGTGCCGAGATCGAACGTCGAGGTGGACACGGCCGGAATGCGCAGCGACTGCACGAAGCCGTTGTTCACGCTGATATTGAGCGACGACCGGTCGGGCGCGGGGCGCACCGTATAGCGATAGCGCAGGTCCACCGGCACGCCCTTCGTCTGCCACATGAAGAGATCGGGCGGCACGCGCAGGTTCACGCGCACCGCGTCGGCGTCGTAGCCGTGCGCGGTCAGGTCCTGCGCTTCGGCCAGCTCGCCGAAGCGCACGGGGCGGTCGGCCGGCAGCCAGTTCGGCGCGTCGTAGGGGCGGCGCGGTTGCAGGTCGTTGAACTGCGTGATGGTCGCGCTCGTTCCCGACAGCGCGTTGCGGCCGACGCCCAGCGCCTTCGCGGCGGTCTTCAGTTCGTTGTCGTCGCGGCCGAGCACGAGCAACAGACGCCCGCGCGCGTTCGCATCGCGTTCGACGAGCGCGATCGTCGGACCGGACACCGGCGGGATAGCGACGCCCGCGACTTTCGCATCGCCGACGGCGAACACCACGGCATTGCCCGACAGCGGCACGTTGTCGGTCTGCGCCGGGAAGATCGCGCCGCGATAGCCCGCGAGCGAGCCGAAATACGACGCGACGGTGCCGGCCGCTTCCAGCGCGGCGAGGCTCGGCTTGCCGGCGAACACGAACGGCAGTTCGAGGCGGCGCACGTCGCGGCGGTCGAAGAAGGGCAGCGGCAACGCGGCGAGGTCGGATTTGCTCGCAATCGACGCATACGTGAGGTCGAGCGAACTCGCGTTGCTGACGGTCGCCCACAGCGTCGAATTGGACGGGTCCTCGCACTGCTGCGTGTAATGGCCGATCAACTGCACGTTGAGGTGGTTGAACTCGGTGATGAAGCGCGGATCGATCGCCACGTCGCGTGCGACGAGCGTGCCCGCCTGATCGCGCGGCACGGGCAGCGTCGCGGCGACTTCGCCGTTGATGAGCACCTTCAGTTGCGAGATGGACGGCAACAGCGACGGCGAATAGCTGTAGATCAGATGCAGCACCGCGCCGGTCACGACTTCGTCGCCGCGCACCGAGAACGCGATGCCGTTCTGGCCGTCGGTGCCGCGCAGCTGCAGCGGATCCAGCGCGCCGTAATCGGCGAAGGTCAGCGTCTGGCGGCGGCCGCCGGGCACCAGCGTGCCGGGATCGGCGGTCGTCGGAATGCGCGAGGTGAGCGGCCTGTCCGGCTTGCCGGAGAAGGCGGGAACGGGCATCGCGAGCGCCGGCTGCTGGATCGCGGCGGGGTTGTAGACGACGGCCGGACCCGGCGCGGGCACGGCGCCCACGCCGGTCGCCTGCTGTGTGCCATTTGCCGCTGGCGTGCTCTCTGCCGCCGCCGCGATGGACGCGAACGGCGCGGCGAACGCAGTCTGCAAGGCCACGAAGACGGCCAATGCGCGCGCCAAAGGTCGTTCGCCAAAACGCGGCGCGCGCTCGCCCGTTTGTTGTTCAACGCGCAACTTCGACATACCCATGCCCATTAGTGGTCTTTGGTTTTCAGCTTGTTCACATCGACCGCGCGCTTGTTCATCCAGGTACGAAGGTCACTGTACAAATGCTCGAACAATCCCGCGATGCCGCGCGTGCCCACCAGCAGCACATGCGACAGGCCGCGCAGCGGCGTATCCGGGCGGCGTCCCTCGGACCAGCCGGTCCAGGCATCGGCGCGCGCGAACGTCGTCTTCACGAAGTCGTATTCCTGCTCGCGCGTGAGCTCGGAGAAGCGCAGGCCGACGCGGCCCGGCTCGGTATAGCCGACGGTCGCGGGGAACGCGTATTCCTCGTCGCCGCGAAAGAGCGAGACGGTGACGCGCTCGTGCATCGGCACGGCGATCTTGCCCGGCAGCGCGACGCCCACGCCGCCTTCCGAATAGTCGATGGTCTCGCAGGCGAGCGTGCGCCCGGTCGAGAACTTGAGCATGACGGGCATCTTCATCGACACGCGATGCGTCGCGCGCACCTGCTTGCGCTCGCTCGCCGCCGCCACCGACGCGCCGAGAATCAGCATGTTGTAGACCGTCCAGCACAGGTTGAGCAGCGTCGTGTTCACTTCGCTGCGCACGTGCCAGTACATGCCGATATGCACGATGCCCGCGACGAAGCCGAGCAGGTTCAGAAGCAGCAGGAACAGATACGGCCGCGAGATGGTCCAGTCGAAGTAGTCCTTCGCGATCTGGCCGCCTTTGGCCGTCACGTTGAACTTGCCGAGCTTCGGGTTGATGACCGCGAGCAGCGTCGGCGCAGTGATGTACGACGCGAGCACCGACTCGTACACTTCGGCCCAGAACGAATGGCGGAAGCTGCGCTGCATGCGCGAATTGGTGATGCTCGCGTGCATCATGTGCGGCAGCGCGAAGATCGCGATGGTGCTCGCCGCCGCTTCGATCACGTGCGCGCCGAAGAAGAGAAACGAGAGCGGCGCGGTGAGAAACACGAGACGCGGCACGCCATAGAAGAAGTGCAGCATGCCGTTGAGATAGCACAGCCGCTGGCCGATCTTCAGCCCCTTGCCGGTGAGCGGATTGTCGATGCGGAAAATCTGCGTCATGCCGCGCGCCCAGCGGATGCGCTGCCCGATATGGCTCGACAGGCTTTCGGTGGCGAGACCGGCCGCCTGCGGAATCGCGAGATACGCGGTCGTATAGCCGAGCCGATGCAGCTTGAGCGCCGTATGCGCGTCTTCCGTGACGGTTTCGACCGCGATGCCGCCGATCTCTTCGACCATCGACCGGCGCAGCACCGCGCACGAGCCGCAGAAGAACGTCGCGTTCCAGAGATCGTTGCCGTCCTGCACGAGGCCGTAGAACAGTTCGCCTTCGTTCGGCACCTTGCGGAACGTGCCGAGATTGCGCTCGAACGGATCGGGGGAAAAGAAATGGTGCGGCGTTTGCAGCATCGAAAGCAGCTTGTCGCGCAGAAACCAGCCGAGGCAGACCTGCAGGAACGAGCGCGTCGGGATGTGATCGCAGTCGAAGATCGCGAGGTATTCGCCCGTCGTGACCTTCAGCGCCTCGTTGACGTTGCCCGCCTTCGCGTGGCGGTTGTGCGTGCGGATCGTCCAGTTGACGCCGACTTCCTCGCAGAACGCCTTGAACTCGGGACGGCGGCCGTCGTCGAGCACGTGAATGGCGAGCTTGTCAGTCGGATAGTCGAGCGCGAGCGCGGCGTAGATCGTCGGCTTCACGACCGAAAGCGGCTCGTTGTAGGTCGGAATGAAGACATCAACGGTCGGCCACTGGCTGCGGTCCGCGGGCAGCGGCAACGGCTTGCGCTTGAGCGGCCACGCGGTCTGGAAGTAGCCGAGCAGCAGCACGAGCGATGCATAGACTTCCGCCGTGACCAGCAGCAGGCCCCACGCGGCGTCGAGCGGGCGTTCCCAGTACGTCGTCTCAGTCAGCCGCCAGAACATGTAGCGGCCCGACGCGACGATGGACAGCATGATCATCACGAGCGTCGCGTATTGTCCCTGCAGACGCCGGAAGCCGAGCGCGCAGACGAAGCAGATGCTCGCGAACGCAAGCTGCTGGCCGAACGCGAGCGGCACCGTGACGACGAAGTACAGCGCGAACGCGGCGAACATCGTGAGGAGAACGACGACGATGCGGCTGCCCCAGATGCCGGCATCGACAAAACGTTCGAGGCGCGAGGTCGCGACGCTGACCTCCGTCTCGGGCGACGGGATCTTGGCCGAACTCATGCGAGCTTCCTCGACGAAGCGGCCATCGCATCGATGGCGGCGAGCAGCCAGTCGCCGCACGCGCGCAGATCGGCGGCGGCTTGCGAGAGCGGATCGTAGTGAATGAGCGTGGTGTCGCACGCGAGCGATTCGGAGACGCCTTCGTCCTGATGGATCACGCCCGGAAACAGCTTCGCGCCGAGCATGTTGCGCAGCACCTTGAGCACGTCCTTGCTCAACTGGCGCGACTGATCCACCTGATTGACGACGTAGCCCTGGCCCGCGAAGTCCTGTCGCGGCGCGGCGTAGGCATCGACCATGCGCTCCATGCCGGGAATCGCGGCGTAAGAGGCGGCGTCGGCCAGGACCACGTCCAGCGCGAAGTTCGCGGCCGTCAGCGCGGTGCGCGTGTAGACCGACGAGCCCGGCGGCGTGTCGACGATCACGATGTCGTTCGCATCCAGCGCGAGCGCTTCGAGCGAGCGCGCAAGCCACGACGGATCGCTGTCGACGAGCGCCTCGAAGCGGCGGCGGTCGTCCTCGGTCACGGCGCCGTAGGGCAGCACGGTGACGCCATCGACGCCGTCGAACATCACCGACTGCCACGGCTCGCGGCTCAGCGTCGCGCGCGAGATGCCGTCGATGCTGTCGAGCGGAATGCCGAAATGCAGGCGCAGCGCGTTCTGCGGATCGAGATCGAGCACGATCACGCGGCGGTTGCGCGCGGCCAGCACCGAGGCGAGATTGGCGGCGAGCGTCGTCTTGCCGACGCCGCCCTTCGCGGAAACTACCGTGATGACTCTCATAAGCGGGGAAGGCGGCCGGCGCGCGTGTTCGTGGGTTCGCTCTCCGGGCGGCCGGCGTGCCGCAGACGTTCGAACAGGACGTTGAGTGAATCCGCGGGTGCGTTCGTCGCCGGCTGCGCTTGCGGCTTGAAGAGCTTGCCGAGGATGGACTGGGGCGCGGAAGGTTCGGGCGCGCTCGGCACGCTTTCAGGCTGTTGCGCCGGGGCGCGGCGCGCGGGTTCCGGCTTCAGCGTCGCGGCTACGTTCGTCACGGGCGGAAGCGATGCAGCCGAGGCAACGGCGGCAACGGCCGAATCCGGAATCGTTCCGGTCTCGTGCGACGCCGATTCGCCCATCGCCGAAAAGCGCAATGCGCTTAGCGATTCCGCGGCGGGCGGAGTGACCGGCGGAATCGCGCGGCGATGCGCGCGCATAAAGAGCTGGCGCTTGCCGCGGTTGATCGGCATGCCCGTGGGCTGCGCGTCGGACGGCTCGCTCGATTGCATCGGCGCTTCGCGGCGCGGCGCGATGTCGGGGATGGCGGGCTGCGCGAAGTCGAGCGTCGCGAGCAGCGGCCAGCGAGTGCGCGCCGATTGCGCCTCGTTCTCCCGGCCGATTTCCTGGTAATCGCCTGCATTGCCGCCGAAATGGTCGAACAGCTTCTGGATATCGCGCGAAGTACTCATGATGCCGCTTCCTCGTCGTGCCTTACGTTGATGCGTGGCCGGTACTGCTCGTTGTGGTCCGCCGAACCCGGCGGTCGATGCCGCCGCGTCGAGGCGGCGGTCACCCGTATTCAGTATGCCGAATTCAGGCTGCGGCGCGCGCGAGCCTGAACTCGATGGCGGCGTCGCCGCCGAATTCGCTTGCCTGCCGGACAGCGAGCCCTTGCGCGCCCAGGCCGGCGAGCCACTGCTGATACGCGCCTTCGAGAAACGCAGGCGTCCACGCGAGGGCGCTTTCGCCGAAGGCCGGCAACGGCGCGCAGTAATGCACGATGCTCAGGTGGTCGCGCTCGTCGGACAGTTCGACGAAGCCCCAGTCGGTGTCTCGCCACAGCGCGTTGAGCGCGTCCGCGAGCGCGGACGTCGACTCGCAGGGCGGCAGCGCATGCGCCTTCGCAAAACGGCTGCCCACGCGATGCATCAGCTCGCGCAGCTCGCCATGTCCGATCTGCGCCTCGAACTCATCCGCGAGCGCGGCCAGCATGCCGCGCCATTGCCTGGATATTTGACTGTCCAACAGATAATCGAAGATAGCGGCCATGTTTTTGTTAGGCAGGCGTGACGCACGATGCGTGGTTGCTCGATCTGGTTCTCGTCTTCGCGGGAGATTTCTTTAGCGTGCGAGCACCGATCCGGACGTTTGTCGAGGCGCTATTACCCGCCAGAACTTACTTCAATGCGCTTATTTTCGCCAGTGGAAAGACTAGCTGTTGTTTCTGTCAATTCGGCGAATTGGGCTTCGCGGCTTGCTGACTTTGGGATCTCGCGGGCGTGCGCTGAACGTAAGCTGGACAAGCCCGCTTGCGGGCTCCGATAGCGCACACCGGCCTTCGCGGCGGCGGCAGTGTACCACCTCGTTAATGCGCCGGAACATGCGTGTCGGGTCTTATTTCATCCCGGTCGACGCTAGGCGGAACTAATTACTTCAGCGTCTGCGTTGGATGCTTCATGCGCTTGCACGTGCCCCGCGACGGCACACCGATTGCGCTCGCATCGACGCCGTTTATCGGCCTCATGCAAAGGAGCCGCGATGAAAGTGGATTTGCACGTCAACGGGGCAGTGCTCGTGCTCGATCTCGACGCACGCGTGACGCTTCTGGATGCGCTGCGCGAACATGCCGGACTGACCGGCGCGAAGAAGGGCTGCGATCAGGGGCAATGCGGCGCGTGCACCGTGCTGATCGACGGACGCCGCGTGCTCTCGTGTCTCACGCTCGCCGCCACCGCGCGCGGCAGGATCACGACCATCGAAGGTCTCGCCGACGGCCACGCGCTGCATCCGATGCAAGAGGCTTTCGTCGCGTGCGACGCCTTGCAGTGCGGCTACTGCACGCCGGGGCAGATCATGAGCGCCATCGCGTGCATCGAGGAAGGCCATGCGAATACGCGCGATGAAATCCGCGAGTACATGAGCGGCAATCTGTGCCGCTGCGCCGCGTATCCGAAAATCGTCGACGCCATCGAACAGGTGCGCGACGCCACGCACGCGGAGCGCGGATAATGCGGCCCTTCCAGCTACTGAGCGTCGAGCACGCGGCTGACGTGGCCCAGTGCGCGCCGTTCGACCACAACAGCGAACTCACGGTGAAGTCGCCCGTGCAGTTTCTCGCCGGCGGCACGAACCTACTCGACCTGATGAAGCTCGGCGTCATGACGCCCGAGCGCCTCGTCGACATCAATCCGCTCGCTGCGGCGCATTCGGCTATCGAAGCGACCGAAGACAGCCTGAAGCTCGGCGCGTTCGCGCGCATGGCCGATGCCGCCGATCATCCGGTGCTGCGGCGCGACTATCCCGTCATCGCGCAATCGTTGTGGAAAGCGGCGAGCCCGCAACTTCGCAACATGGCGACGCTCGGCGGCAACGTCCTGCAACGCACGCGCTGCCTTTATTTCAGGGACACGAGCTGGCACGCGTGCAACAAGCGCGCGCCGGGCAGCGGCTGCGCGGCGAAGGAGGGCGTGAACCGGCGGCTCGCGGTGCTCGGCGTGAGCGAGCACTGCATCGCGAACTATCCGGGCGATTTCGCCATCGCGCTCGTCGCGCTCGGCGCGCAAGTCGAGATCCTCGGAACGGGCGGGCAGACGCGTCGCTTGCCGTTCGAGGAACTGCATCGCCTGCCGGGCGACACGCCGCATGTCGAGACCCATCTGCGCCCGGGCGATCTCATCGTCGCGTTTCACGTGCCCGCGGGCGCCTGGACGCGCCGCTCGCTGTATCTCAAGATTCGCGATCGCGCGTCGTACGACTTCGCGCTCGCGTCCGCGGCCGTGGCGCTCGATCTCGATGCGCAGGGCGTCGTGCGAGAGGCGCGCATCGGTATCGGCGGAAGCGTTGCGAAGCCGTGGCGCGCGCACGAGGCGGAGGCCGCGCTCGTGGGCAAGACGATCGACGAGCATAGCGCGCGCGAAGCGGCGGAGGCGGCTTTCGCGAGTGCTGTCGTCAGCGGGGAAAATGCGTTCAAGCCCGAACTCGGGCGCCGCACGCTGGTGCGCGCGCTACTGGAAGTTGCCGCTTTGCCGGAGGTGTCATGAGCCACGACGATTCACTCGCCTCTCATCAGCCGGCGTTCGGCGTGCCGCATGTCCGCATGGACGGCGAAGCGAAAGTCACGGGCCGGGCGTGTTATGCGTCCGACGAGCCGGTGGAGAACGCGGCGTACGCGTTCCTGTTGACGAGCACGATCGCCAATGGCCGCGTGCGGCGCATTCATGCCGACGATGCCTTGTCCCTCGACGGCGTGCTCGACGTGCTGACGCACGAGAACGTCGGCAGCGAGGCGAAGCCGCCGGAGCAGCAGGCGGGCGGCGCGACGACCAGCACGCTGGAGAGCGATCGCGTGTGGCATGACGGGCAGATCATCGGCGTCGTGGTGGCCACGAGCTATGAGTTCGCGCGGGAAGCGGCACAGCGCACGCGCATCGACTACGACGAAGCGCCGGCATCGGCCACGTTCGGCAGCGCGGGCGTCGCGGGTGAACGGCGCGAGCCGGGCGAGCACGAGGACTACCGCATCGGCGATTTCGAGCGGGCGTTCGCGGGCGCGGAATGCCGTGTCGAAGCCATCTACGCCACGCCGACGCAGCACCACAACCCGATCGAGCTCTACACCACCACCTGCGCATGGCAAGGCGACAGGCTGACCATCTGGGAGCCGAGCCAGTTCGTCTACGGTCTGCGCGGCAACGTCGCGCAGCAACTCGGCATCTCGCGCGAACAGGTGCATGTGATCTCGCGCTTCGTCGGCGGCGCGTTCGGCGGCAAGGGCAACGCGACGGCGCGCACCGCATGGATCGCCATCGCCGCGCGGCGCGTGGGACGGCCGGTGAAGCTCGTGGCGACACGGGACCAGAGCTACACCATCGCGACGTATCGCGCGGAGACGCGCCATCATGTCCAGTTGGGCGCGACGCGCGACGGCAAGCTCGTTGCGTTGCGGCACGAAGGCTGGGAACTCACGAGCCGACCCAGCATGTACAACGTTTCGGGAACCGAAACAACGGCGCGCGTCTACGCGTGTCCGAATATCGAAACCGTGGTGAACGTCGTGCACGCCGACCGCAATACGCCCGGGTTCATGCGCGCGCCGCCGGAAACGCCGTACATGTTCGCGCTGGAAACGGCGATGGATGAACTGGCCGTGCAGTTGTCGATGGACCCGGTCGAACTGCGCCGCCGCAACGACACGGCGCAGGACCCGGTCACGGGCAAGCCGTTCACGAGCCGCCGGCTCGTCGCGTGCCTCGATGCGGGCGCCGAACGCTTCGGCTGGCACGAACGCAACGCGCAGCCCGGCTCGATGTCCGACGGCGACTGGCTCATCGGCTGGGGCTGCGCGAGCGCGGCGTATCCGTCGAACATTGCCGCGACGGCCGCACGCGTGAGCCTGTATGCCAATGGCCGGGCGCGCGTCGATATGGCAGCGCACGACATCGGCACCGGCGCGTACACCGTCATCGCGCTGACGGCGGCGCATTGTCTCGGCATCGATCTGGAACAGGTCGAGGTGCACATCGGCGACACGGACTATCCGCCCGCCGCGCTGGCGGCGGGATCGAGCCATACCGCGACTGTCACGCACGCGGTCGCCTCCGCCTGCGAGGCGCTGCGCGACAAGCTCGCGCGGGCCGCGTCGCTGGCGGGGCCGCTGATGGGCCGCGATCCGCAGGCGATGCATTTCGCGTCCGGCCGCCTGAGTGCCGGCGATGCCTCCGAGCCGTTGCGCGATGCCGTCCTGCGCACGGGCGGCGAGATCGTCATTGCTGAAAGCGAGCATATTCCGCGCGGACTCAAGGCCGAAGCCATGGACACGCTGCGCGCGGGCAAATTGCCGATCATGCGCGGGCATCAGCGCGACGACGCCACCGCGTATGCGTTCGGCGCGCACTTCGTGGAAGTGCGCGTGCATCGCCTGACGCGCGAGATTCGCGTCTCGCGCATGGTCGGCGCGTTCGCGTCGGGCACGATCGTCAATCCGCTCACGGCGCATAGTCAGTACATGGGCGGCATGATCTGGGGCATCGGCGCGGCCTTGCTCGAAGCCACCGAGATCGACGCCCGGCATGCGCGGTACATGAACGACAACATCAGCGAATATCTGATCGCGGCGAATGCCGATGTCGGCGAGATCGACGTCATCATGCTGCCGGAAACGGATACGCAAGTGAACCCGCTCGGCGTGAAGGGGCTGGGGGAAATCGGTATCGTGGGCGTGAATGCGGCCATTGCCAACGCGGTATGGCACGCGACCGGCCGGCGCGTGCGCGAATTGCCCATCCGTATAGAGGACCTGTTGTGAGCCGCGATGTCGCGATCACATCAGGCGACCCCATTCATAATCGACGCTGTCAGGCGTCAACGGGAAAAGGCCTGCGCCGGGCGTGAAAGTCAGTTCACCGAAATAAATATGATCGTCCACGTTATACAGGTCGACGCGCACGAAGTCGAAATCGCTTGCCAGGGTGCGCGCTACCCATAAAATTTCATCGAGGTTACGTGGACGGGGAGCGGGCTTGTCGCTGCGCGTGTAATGCCCCATCTTGATGTCGAGCCGGTTCCAATGCGCGTCGTAGATATCCCCGCGTGGATGCCCGCCGAAGCGATCTGAAATCACGAGAATGAAGATCTGCGGATCGTCGGCGTTCCGGTTGAAGACATGGATCTTGATATCGGGCGGCACCTTGTTATCCGGCCCAAGAAGCAGCTTCTCGAACAGGATGCGGCGCTCGATCGCCTGATAATGCCGTTCCCTCGCCACTGTGAAGAAGTTCGTCGACAACCAGCGCTGCGCCAGCGTATTTAGCGCCTCGAACGAGGTCTCGCGCTTGTCTCTGACGAGCTTCACGAACCCGCAGCCGTGATTCGCCTTCATCACGAAGGTAGAAGGAAGCGCGTCGAAGTCGCGCTGGCTGAAAGAGGACGGCGCGGCAAACAACGGAATCAGATACTTTTCGCCGATCTTGTCCGCGACATAGGCGCGGACCTTTAGCTTGTCGGAGAGATCGGAGTAACGCGGGTCGGGCGCAAGGCACCGCTGCAAGACTTTCTCGTTGAACGTGGCGGGATTACGCAGATTCGGAAAGCGCCCGATCCTGCGACGATGATAGAGGCTCAATAACACTTTGTCGGGCAAGCAATACTTGATGCCGTGAATGAGCATTTGTCTGGCGGTCATTCGTTTGCCTCCATCGTCAGCGGTCGATTCAAACGCTCGCTCAGTTAGGATCGGAACGCACAGTGACGAGATTCGGATGCTGGACGCGACGCGGCTCGACGGGGAGCCCGACGCCGGAATGGTCAAACGAGCGTGCAGGCGCTAGCTGGGTGGACGGTTGCAACCGACTGCTACCTCGTCGCCATGATATGCGTGGTCTTCCGCGCCAGCGGGAGCCGCGTATCCGAACGTTCGAACGAGCAGTCTTTCCAGGTCCGCATCGAGCGTCTGGCCGTTGAACTCGTTCTCCACCTTGCGACGGGCGTTCTTGCGGATCGCCTCGACGTCGACCTTGCCCTCCACGATTGCGGACAGCGCATCGGCAATGCCGCTCGCCGATCGCTCCTCGACGAGCAGGCCGGTCACGCCGTGCGTCACGAGTTCCGGTATTCCGCTATGCCGGGTCGCAACGACCAGCACGCCGGTCGCCATGGCCTCCATGATCGAGACCGGAATGCCTTCCATGTCGCCGTTGCTGGCCACGACGGAGGGCAGCAGGAACACGTCCGCGCTCTTCAGTTCTTCGAATACGCGCTCGTGCGCGCACTTGCCGAGAAAGTTGATCTCGTTCGTGCTGGACGACGCAGCGCGGCGCAGCGCGTCTTCGAGCGGTCCGAAACCGATGAGGTTGAGTTGCACCGGATGCCGGCAACTGCGCACGCCTTCGATCGCGTACGCCAGTCCCTTTTTCTCGGTGAATCGGGCCACGCTCAGCACCTTGAGCGGGCGATGCAGCGGGCGGTTGCTCGCCTGCGGAGTCAGCCGGTGCGTCTCGACGCCCACATGGTGAACCTTCGTTCGCGATTCGGGCGCGCCCCATTCGATAAGCCGGTTGCGCCAGAGATTGCTGATCGGAAGGAGCAGCGGGCTCAGGCGAAAGAGGCGTCGATAATGCGGCAGCCACCGTTCGACGACCGCCTGATCGCTCATGTCGGCACCATGAAAGACCGTGACGATGGGCCCGCTCAGCAGTCCGGCTTCCTTCAGATACATGGCGCGCACGCCGATGGGGCCGAAGTGCGCGATCACCACGTCGAAGTCGATGCCTTCCGTGTCGCCGCCCGACACGATGTCGATGAATGCAGAACGGCAACCGGTCGCCGCCGCGCGAAGGGCGACGGACAGGCGCTTGCGCCGCTTGTCGTCGATGCAGGCGAGCGCGCCGAGTTTCGCGCACGACATCGAGTGGCGCAGCATGCTGACGTCCTGTCGAAAGACGCGCAACTGCACGCGCCCCCGCGTGGGATCCACCGCAGAGTCGTCGTACTTCGCGGCCAGGGCAAATACCTCGTGACCGCGCTCTGCGAAGCCTTTCATCTGACGGAGAACGAATGTTTCGGAAGGAACCGGCAACTTGTCGACGATGAATGCAATTCGCATCGGCTACCCTCGGTGAAATGGTCGCGTCAAGGGCCGATGGTAGACCATCGAAAATGGAAATGCACTCGCCGCGTGGCCGCCGCGATCGATTCATTCGTCGCACGAATCGACGCGAAGCGTCGTCATTCCCGGAGCAGTATGCGGCGAAGCGGTAGAACGATTCGTTCACCGAACGAATGTTCTACCGCTTGGCGGTTGAGGCTCAGCGCGCGTTCACGCAGCGAAAGCCTGCATAGACATACTGATAGTGCCCCTGAAACCAGTTGCGAAAGCTCGGGCGCAGCATGCATGCAGCCGTGCGCGGAGAGCCGCCCTTGATGACGAAGTGCTTGCCGTCGAAGAAGTTGGCGGAATAGCCGAGGTAGAACGGAAACGGCTTGAAGCCTTCGAGCGGGCCGAAGGTCGTCGAGGTCCACTCCCAGCCGTTGCCGTATTGCCCTTCCACGCCGAAGTCGCTGCGGTTGTCCGGATGCGCCTGCACCGGCGTCGGGTCCCAGCGGCGGAAGTCGAAGTTGCCTTCTGCGACGTGCGGCGCGCCGATGGCCGCGCGCTGCCACTCCGCTTCTGTCGGCAGGCGCTTGCCGGCCCAGCGGGCATAGGCGTTCGCTTCGGCATAACTCACGTAGACTGGCCAGTCGAGCGGCAGCGCGATCTCCTCGAACATCGTGCGCAGCTTCCAGCCCGAGTCCGTCCGATGGTGGCTGTCGGCGCCTTCGTCGCCGCGCACCCAGAACGCCGGATGCGCGATGCGCTGCGTTTCTTTCCACGCCCAGTCGGCGTCGTTCCACAGTTCGCGGTTCCAGTAACCGCCCGCGTCGATGAAGCGCAGATAGTCGCCGTTCGTCACCATGTAGCGGTCGATCTCGAATGCAGGCACGTCCACGCGCATTTCGCCGAATTCGTTGTCCCAGCCGAAGCGCTGGCTTTCGCGCGACAGACCGAGCGTCACGCTGCCGGCCGGCACGTGCACGGTCTCATGCGAAAGGACGCGGTCCGACGTGCGCTCGGACGCGGCATCGGCCGGTGCTTTTTTCCTGTCGACCGGTAATTGATGCAACATGTACGCGAGCGTTTCCGCGTGCATGAGCCGATGCTCGATCGCGACTTCGAGCAGCTTCGCGGGCGAGTCGTCGGTGGAAACGGGTTGCGCGACGAGCGTGATGGGATCGAAGCGTGCGTCGATGTCCGCGCGCACTTGCGCACGGTACGCGTGCACTTCGTCGAGCGAGGGCCAGTCGCCGGGCTCATCGGTCGGCAGGCCCCCATCCACCGGGTCGATGCCGAACGCGAAGAGCTGGTCGTAGGCAGGCTGGGCGTTCGGCAGATGGAAGAGGCGCTGGTCGAACAGATTGCGGTCGAACGCCTCGAGATGGCCGATGTAGAACACGATACGGTGCCGCTCGGCAATCGGCCGGTCGTACAAATGCTCGCGCTTGACGATATCGAAGAGTTCGTCGGTGACGCGGCGCGCTTCGGCGAGGCGGTCGAGCAGCGGATGACGCAGGGATGGTTCGCGATTCATGTCGCTCGGTCTCCGTGGCAGGCCAAGGCTGTGCCCTGGAAATCACAAAAGACTAATGCGAAGCGAGCCGCGTGCCAAGCCGATAATGGCCGGCGTTTGTTCGGGCGTGGCGAAGAATCCGGCGTGAAGCCACGCCGGGCGGGGCGGCAGGCAGATTGTCAGATACAGCGGTCAGATACTGCGCAGGCGTTCGAAATCGCGGATGCGGATGGATTTGCCGTGCGCCTCGATGAGCCCGAGTTTGTCGAAGCGCGACAGCGTGCGGCTCACGGTTTCGAGTGTCATGCCGAGATAACTGCCGATGTCGTCGCGCGTCATGCGCATGGTGAACTCGGTCGCGGCATACCCGCGCCGCGCGAGCCGCGCCGACATGTCGAGCAAAAGGCGCGCGACGCGTTCGTCGGCGCGCAGCATGCCGAGTCGCACGACATGGTCCGATTCGCGGTTGATCGCCTGGCTCATCATGCGGTGCATGCGCCGCTGAAGCGCGTCCGTTTCGCGGCACATGCGCTCGAAAAGCGCGTACGGCACGACGCAGACCGTGCTGTCTTCCAGCGCCACCGCGTCGCACGTGTGCCGCCCGTCGCCGATGCCGTCGAGGCCCAGGGCGTCGCCTGCGAGTAGCAGCCCGGTGACGCGCTCCCGCCCGCCGTCGCGGCTGCCGTCATGCGTGACGAGCGTCTTGAGCGAGCCCGAGCGCACGGCGTAGAGCGAATCGAACGGGTCGCCCGTGCGGAACAGCGCCTCGCCGCGCCGTATCTTGCGCGTGACCGAGATGATGTTCTCCAGCCGCGAGACATCGTTCGCGCACAGCCCTTCGGGCATGCACAGATGGCGCATGGCGCAGCTCGAACAATGCGCGGCCCGGCGCCGCAGGGAAGTCGAATCGGACATGGCGGACTTCGTTTCTTGATAAATGACAAAACGATTGTCCCATAGCAGACGTTGCCGACACCGCGAAAAAATGCCGCGCCCCGGCGCCTTGCCGGATGCTTACATCATGGGTTATCCGCGGCGTCCGGAACGTTTGAAACGCCTGCCGCCGACGGAATCAACAGCACCGGCAGCGTGGCCTGCCGCAGACAACGCTCGGCCACGCTGCCGAGAATCAGCCGTTGCATGCCCTTGCGTCCGTGCGTGCCCATCACGAGCAGGTCGGCACTGAACGTGCTGGCAGCCGAGAGAATCAGCGAGGCGACGTCGTCGCTCGCGGTGGCGTCCGCGGTCACGACGTTGCCGGCAATGCCGCGCGCTTTCATCGCGTAGCCGGCCTCGCGGGCGAGCGTCGCGCCTTGCTCGGCGAGCCCCGCCTGCAGCGGCGACGGATCGTAGCCGGGCACGTCCATGTAGAGCGGCCCGCTTTCGATGACGTAGAACGGCTGCATGACGGCCTCGTGCTTGACCGCGAGATCGAGCGCCGTCTGGAAGGCGCGTTGCGAGGTGCGGCTGCCGTCGATGGCGACGAGGATGCGTTTGAACATGGCGTGTGCTCCGTGGATCGATGTCGAAGGCGTCTCGCTTGGCCCGGCGCGTGCGCGCGGCTAGACGCACCGGCAGGATAGCGTGCGCATTCCGCATGCGGCTCGCGCATTTCTAAGATGAGTCGATCCGCCGCATGCAACGCCGTACAATTCGTCTTTCCACCGACTAAGCGCCCGCTTAACACCCGACCGCATGACCGACGCCCGCACGACCGACGCCCCTTCTCACGCACTTGCGTTCCGCACGGCTCTTTACGCGATGCTCGGCATCGGCCTCGTCAACATGCTGGTCGCGCTGGATCAGACCGTGGTCAGCACGGCGCTGCCGTCCATCGTCGCGGAACTGCACGGCTTCGAGTATTACGCGTGGATCGCGAGTGCCTATCTGCTTGCTTCCGTCGTCACGGTGCCCGTGTTCGGGCGGCTCGGCGACTACTTCGGGCGCAAGCGCTTCGTCATCGCGGCGGTGATCACGTTCACCGTGGCGTCCGTGCTGTGCGGGCTCGCGCCGAACATGCTGTTTCTCGCGCTGGCTCGCGGGCTGCAAGGCGTCGGCGGCGGCATGATGGTCGGCACCGCGTTCGCCGCGATTCCTGATCTGTTCCCCGATCCGCGCACGCGCGTGCGCTGGCAAGTGGTGCTCGCGGCGGCCTACGGCATCGGCACGGCGGCGGGGCCGTCGCTCGGCGGCTGGATGAGCCAGCACTGGGGCTGGCGTTCGACCTTCCTCGTCAATTTGCCGGTCGGCGCGGCGGCGCTGTACTTCATCTGGGCGCATCTGCCGAATCTGCACCGGCCGCGCGAAGGCGCCGTGAAGATCGACTGGCTCGGCGCGGCGCTCGTCGCGCTCGTGCTCGGCGGGTTTCAGTCGCTGATCGAGTCCGTGCCGAAAAGCGGCCTCTCGGGCGGCAACATCGCGCTCGGCTGCGTGGTCGTGGCGGGCGCGGCGGCGCTCTTGTTCTGCGAACGGCGCGCGACGCATCCGATCCTGCCGCTCGACATCTTCCGCGATCCGCATCTGGTCACGCTGTTCACGCTGTCGTTTCTCGCGGGCTTCGTGATGTTCTCGCTGATCTTCTTCGCGCCGCTGCTGTTGCAGGGCGGCTTCGGGCTTTCGCCGCAGGAGGCAGGTCTGCTGGCGACGCCGATTGCCGCGTGCATCGCCATCGGCAGCTTCGTGAACACGCGCATCGTGATCCATCTGCGCAAGCCGACGAAGATTCTGACCATCGGCTTTTCGCTCTTGCTGGTGGCGTCGATTGCGCTGGCGTTCGCGCGCGCCACGACGCCGCACGTGTGGATCGAGTTGCCGATGGCCGCGGTCGGCATCGGCCTCGGCTTCGTGCTCAACAACATGAACGTGTTCGGCCAGGAGATCGCGGGCCGCGAGCGCTTCGGCATCACGACGGCGCTGCTGCAATCCACGCGCATGGTGGGCGGCATGCTCGGCACGAGCATCGTGGGGACGATCGTCGCGCATCATTACGCGAACGTCGTGACGCGCACGATCAGCGTGCTCGGCGCGGGCGCGGCAGCGCAGTGGCAGCCGCGTTTCGCGGACCCGCGTATTCTCGTCGACGAAGCGTTGCGCGACACCGTGCTGCGCGAGCTGACGGCGGCGGGGCTGGACGCGCCCGCGCTCTTCGACGCCGCCCGCGATGCGCTCGTGCAGTCGGTGCACAACGGCGTCATGCTGACGGGCGTGGCCGCGCTCGTCGCCGCGCTGCTCGTGCGGCGCATCGGGCATATCACGTTCCGGCGGGCGGGCAAGGGCTGAGCGGCACGCGTAATGCGTGCGCGGCACGTTCACACTCGTTGGCGCCCGTGACGGGCGGCAGCACCAGCACGGAGAAATCACCATGATGATCACCGGAGAAATGCTCATCGGCGCGACGGCCGTGCGGGGCACGGACGCCACGCTGCGCGCCTTCGACCCGGCGCGCAACGTCGATCTCGAACCCGTGTTCGGCGGCGGCGGGGCGGCGGAAGTCGCGCGCGCGTGCGAACTGGCCGACGCCGCGTTCGATCCGTATCGCCAGGCGCCGCTGGAGACGCGCGCGCAACTGCTGGAAGCGATCGCGGACAACATCCTCGGAATGGGCGATGCGCTCATCGAGCGCGCGCAGGCCGAGTCGGCTCTGGCGAAGGCGCGGCTCGAAGGCGAACGCGCGCGCACCGTCGCGCAGTTGCGGCTCTTTGCGTCGCTCGTGCGCGAAGGGCGCTGGCTCGCCGCGACGCTCGATTCCGCGCAGCCGGAGCGCAAGCCCGCGCCGCGCCCGGACTTGCGCTTGCAGAAGATTCCGGTCGGACCGGTCGCCGTGTTCGGTGCGAGCAATTTCCCGCTGGCGTTCTCGGTGGCGGGCGGCGACACGGCGGCGGCGCTGGCGGCGGGCTGTCCGGTCGTCGTGAAGTCGCATCCGGCGCATCTCGGCACCTCCGAGATGGTCGGGCGCGCGGTGCAGAAGGCCGTCGCCGAGACGGGCCTGCATGAAGGCGTGTTCTCGCTCGTCGTCGGCGCGGGCAATGCCATCGGCGAGGCGCTCGTCGCGCATCCGGCGATCAAGGCGGTCGGTTTCACGGGGTCGCGGCGCGGCGGGCTGGCGCTCATGGAGATCGCAGCGAAGCGCCCGGAGCCGATCCCGGTCTTCGCCGAAATGAGCAGCGTCAACCCGATGTTCGTGCTGCCGGGCGCGCTCGCCACGCGCGGCGAGTCGCTTGCGGCGGGTTACATCGACTCGGTGACGCTCGGCGTCGGACAGTTCTGCACGAACCCGGGCCTCGTGTTCGCGCTCGCGGACGCCAAGCTCGACGCTTTCGTGGATCACGCGACAGCCGCGCTCGAAAAGAAGGATGCGCAGACCATGCTCACCGCGGGCATCGCGGCGGCGTACGAGGACGGCATCCGGCATCGCGACGATTCGGGCGCGCAGCGCATCGCGACGGGAAAGGAGACAGAGGCGGCGAGCGGCGCGCTGCCGGCGCTGTATCGCGTGAGCGCGGAGCAGTTTCTCGCGACGCCGCATCTCGCCGACGAGATTTTCGGGCCGACGTCCGTGATCGTCGCGTGCGAGGACGAGGACCAGATGATCGCCGTGGCGCATCAGCTCGAAGGCCAGCTGACGGCGACGCTGCTGATGGATAACGACGATATCGACTTCGCGCGGCGTTTGTTGCCGGTGCTCGAACGGAAGGCCGGGCGGATTCTGGCGAACGGCTTTCCGACGGGCGTCGAGGTGTCGTACGCGATGGTTCACGGCGGCCCGTATCCGGCGACATCCGATGGCCGCTCGACATCGGTCGGCGCGATGGCGATCGAGCGTTTTCTGCGGCCGGTCTGCTATCAGGACTTGCCGGCGGCGCTCTTGCCCGAGGCGCTCGCCGACGAAAACCCGCTGAATCTCTGGCGCCTGCGCGATGGCGAACTGGGGCCGAACTGACACCGCCGTATCCTATTGCTGAATTTCGTCCAACCTTCAACGAAAACTCAAACCGATGACGCTTTCCGACCGCCGCTATCCCGACCCCGCCATCCGCGTGCTCGATCCGCGTTTCAACGCGCTGCGCATTGCATCGGCGTCGGTCGAGTGTCTCTATCAGGGCGCGCGCTGGTCGGAAGGGCCCGTGTGGTTCGGCGACGGGCGGTATCTCTTGTGGAGCGACATACCGAACAACCGCATCCTGCGCTGGGACGAGGAAAGCGGGCAGGTCGGCGTGTTCCGCAAGCCGTCGAACAACGCGAACGGCAACACGCGCGACCGCGAAGGCCGGCTCGTGACCTGCGAGCATCTCACGCGGCGCGTGACGCGCACCGAGTACGACGGCTCCATCACCGTGCTCGCGGATGGCTATGACGGCAAGCCGCTCAATTCGCCGAACGATGTCGTCGTGAAGTCGGACGGCTCCATCTGGTTCAGCGATCCGACCTTCGGCATCGACGGCTTCTACGAAGGCGAGAAGCAGCCCTCGGAACTGAAGCCGTGCGTGTATCGCGTCGACGGCCAGAGCGGCGAGATCACCGTGATGATCGACGACTTCATCGGGCCGAACGGCCTCGCGTTTTCCCCCGACGAATCGGTGCTGTACGTGGTCGAGTCACGCTCGACGCCGCGCAAGATCATCGCGTTCGACGTGCTCGACGGCGGCCGCGCGCTCGGCAAGCGGCGCGAAGTCATCAACGCGGGCCCCGGCACGCCCGATGGCTTTCGCGTCGATATTCACGGCAATCTGTGGTGCGGCTGGGGCATGGGCGACGCCGAGCTGGACGGCGTGCGCGTCTTCACGCCGCAAGGCGAGGCGATCGGCCACATCGACCTGCCGGAGCGATGCGCGAACGTGTGCTTCGGCGGGCGGCATCGCAATCGGCTCTTCATGGCGGCGAGCCACGGGCTCTATTCGCTTTATGTGAACACGCAAGGGGCGAAGGGCGGTTAAGCCTTCGCGATCTTCTCCATGATCCGCTCCGGATGCGCGCTCGCGCGAAAGCCGAAGCGCGCATAGAGGCCATGTGCGTCGGACGTGACGAGCATCATGCGGCGCAAGCCCTGCAAGTCGGGATGCGCCATCACGCATTCGATCATCCACTTGCCGAGGCCCGCGCCCTGACGCTCGGGCAGCACGAATACGTCCGCCAGATAGGCGAAGGTCGCGGTATCGGTAATCATGCGTGCATAGCCGATCTGCCGCGCGCCTTCGAAGAGGCCGAACGCGAGCGAACGACGCGCCGCGCGCTCGACCGTTTCCCGCGCGACGCCCGGCGACCAGTACGCCACTTCGCTCAGATAGCGGTGAATCATGTCGAAGTCGAACGAAGCGATGTCCGTCGTCACGCGCCATTCGCCACGAGTCCATTCCATCGCGCTGCTCCTCTTTACGCAAGCGCCGAGCTTAAGCGAACGACGCGCTCAATGCACGGCATACACGCGGCCGGTTTCCGCGCCTTCCACGCTGCGGCTATAGGCCAATGCCACGCGCGCGCCGCTCGCCGCTTCGAAGCCGCGAAAATACGGCCCGAAGCTCTCGCGCGCTTCTTCCAGCATGGTCGGACTCACGGCGTTGATGCGCAGGCCGCGCGGCAGTTCGATCGCGGCGCCGCGCACGAAGCCTTCGATCGCGCCGTTCACCGCTGCCGCGCTCGCGCCTTGCCGGATCGGCTCAGCGCCGACGATGCCGCTCGTGAGCGTGAACGAGCCGCCATCGTTGAGATAGTCGCGCGCCGTGAGCACGAGATTCACCTGGCCCATGAGCTTGTCGTCGAGGCCGAGTCTAAACTGCGCAGGCGTCATCTTGACGAGCTCGCCGAAGTGGACATGACCGGCCGTGGCGACGATGGCATCGACCCGACCGATGGCATCGAAAAGACGCTTGATGCTGTCCAGATCGAGCAGATCGACGCGATGCGCGCCACGCGTCGCGCCGATCTCGATGACTTCGTGACGCGGTTGGAATTCGGCGCAGACGGCCCGGCCGACCGTGCCGGTCGCGCCGATGACAGCGATTTTCATGAGCAGCCTCGCAAGCGTTGCAGTGGAAGAACGGCAACGCATTGTGCGCGCGCGAAGGCGCGATGAAAAGCCGCGGCGAGAAGTGGCGTCAGGCCGCCCGGCGCGCGGGCATCGGCGAGAGCAGGAACAGCGACGCGGCGAGACGGCACGCGAGCGTCAGCCCCGAGACGACGGCCGCTGCGGGGAACACGTGCCATTGCAGCGCGAGCGTCGGCGCGACCAGCACGACCGTGACGAAGCCGAGCGCGACTGTCAGCCAGCGCGCCCATTGCAGGCGGGAGGCGACGCACAGATACAGCAAGCCGACGAGCACGCGCGACACGATCGATGCCGCGACCGGATGGCTTGCCGCATCGCCCGGGAATCCCATAGCGAGCGCGAGTCCGAGTTCCGCCCAGGAGAGCGCGTATGCCGCCCCGAGGCACGCAAGCGCCGACTTGGAGCGTTGTTGCGCCGCGCTGCGCTCGGGTGCGGCCGGACGCGCTTCGCGCAGTGCGTCGTCGTTGCCGGTCTCATCCGTGGCGTTCAGGCCGTCGTAGGTCTGACTCGTGGTCATCGCCTTCCCCTTTATTCGAATGTATGCGGTCCCGGATTCTTGTCTTTGGTTCGCTCGTAAAAGAGCAGAAGGCATAGCGCAATCGTTGTGCCTGCCTCGCGCCGGCTTCGGAATGATCTTTGCTGCGGTGCTATCGACGTCACGACAACAGGAGCCGACGATGAGCAACACGAAAGAGCAGAACCCGACTTCCGAGCGCGATGAAGACACGGTCGACAAGGCCGTGGAAGACACGTTTCCGGCCAGCGATCCGCCCGCAACGGGCGGCGTGACCCGCATCGAGACGGACGACGAGAAGGACGAAAAGAAGTAATCGCGGCGAGGGGCGGCCGCGCGCCCGGCCGCCCGACTACTTTTGAGGCCGTTCAGGACCGTTCGATCACGATCAGCCGCGACGGCCGCAAGTGGTTCAGCGCATAGTGCGTGCGCCCCTCCAGCGTATGGCCGTGCGCATCACGCGCGACAAAGCGCAGATGTTCCTCGACGTCCGGCACCGCGGGCGCGACCATTCCCCGATCGATGACGCGATAGCCGTTCGCCACCGCGAGCGCGAACCCCTTTTGCCCCGGGCGGCTATCGAAACCGGCCAGGACGCCGCTCGCCTCCGGCACATGATTGGATAGCGTGGCATTCGAGAAGATCACGGCGTCGGGTTCGCGCGCGAGCATTTCCGCTTCGCGTTTCGCGTGAATGTTCTTCGCGTCGGTATCGACGGTGTCGTCGAGCGTGTCGTCGTTGAGCACATCGACGCCACGCGGGCGGCGCTGCGCGGCATCCGTCACCGCCGCCGCTGGCGGCTCTGCTTGCGGACTTTGCGGACTTTGCGGGCGCGCGTCGCGGCCGGACTCCGCCGCTTGGGCATCGCTCATGCGGATATGCGCCGTCTCGGTCGACGGCGTCTTGATGGGACTGTCGGCCGCGCGGCCGGTTTGCCTGTGTTGCGGCTCGTTGGATTCGGCGTTGTTCATCGCGCGTTCCTCCTGCAAACAAAGAAGGGCCTCGGCAAGAGTCGTTCCGGTTATTTAGCGACGGAACGGCCGCCCTCATCCGATGGACATGGTCCCGGCCGCCCAAAATTTCGCGGGCGATTTTCGAGACTAAGGGCTTTCACTACCAGTATTATTTGTAGCTTGTCGCCGGCAAAGCGCAATAGGCGCAACGCGAGCAATTCAGGAGGGCGCGTTCAGGACACCTGCCGGCGTGACAGCAATGCCATTCGAACGAGCAGGGCACTTTAAGACGGGTGACTCATGCAACACGATGCCGCCTTTTCGCATAGAGGCTATCTGCTGAACTGCGCGCCCGCACGGACGGCAGAAGGCACGTACCAACCTTACGTGGTGATCTCGCGATCGAGTGACGGCGAACTGGTCGCGAACCGCTTCTTTCCCGCGGACCTGCGCTTTCGCAGCGAGGACGAGGCCATCGCGCACGCGCGCGACTGGGCCGTGCGCTGGATCGACGCGAGTCACGTCACGGTCTAGCGCCCGGAGCAGCGCACATGGCTTGCAAACGATTGCGCGCAACGTATGCTGGATGTGCGGCGCGCGCGTTGCGGCACGGTCGGTCGAAACCGGGTACTCTTGGCGTTCGTCCGCCGCGCCGGCCACGGCGGTTGTCACCATCGCTCAGAGATTGATACGCAGAACATGGCTTCGCCCAGCAGATCCGTGCCGCCCGGCACTTCGCCCGAATCATCCGGTGCCGTCACCGCTCCCGCACCGCGCGAATGGGGCTTGTCGCGCATCGTGGCGGAGTTGCGCGAGTCGCGCGAGCAACTGCATCGCACGCGGCATCCGCTCGGCATCCGCGAGCTGCCGTCGCGCGACGCCATCGTGAAGATCGTCAACGGGCTGCGCTCCGCGCTCTTTCCGACGCATTACGGCACGCCCGATCTCACCGACGAAAGCGTGGATTACTACGTCGGCCAGACGCTCGAAACCACGTTGCGCCTGCTGCACGAGCAGATTCGCCGCGCCCTGCGCTTTCTGCCGGAACATCGCGAGACGAGCGACGCCGACCTGAGCGCGAAGGCGTTCGAAACCGCGCGCGAATTCGGCGCGCAACTGCCCGCAATCCGGGCGCTGCTGGTGTCGGACATTCTGGCCGCGTTTTCGGGCGATCCGGCCGCGCAGCACATCACCGAGATTCTGCTGTGCTATCCCGGCGTGTGGGCCATGATGCATCATCGGCTCGCGCATGCGCTGCATCGTCTGGGCGTGCCGCTGCTCGCGCGCTTCATCAACGAGATCGCGCATTCGCTGACGGGCATCGACATTCACCCGGGCGCGACCATCGGCCCGAGCTTCTTCATCGATCACGGCACGGGCGTGGTGATCGGCGAGACGGCGATCATCGGCGAGCGCGTGCGCGTCTATCAGGCCGTGACGCTCGGCGCGAAGAGCTTTCCCGCCGGTGGCGACGGCATGCTGGTGAAGGGCAATGCGCGCCATCCTATCGTCGAGGACGACGTCGTCATCTACGCGGGCGCGACCATTCTCGGGCGCGTCACTATCGGCAAAGGTTCGGTGATCGGCGGCAACGTCTGGCTGACGCATAGCGTTCCGCCGGGCAGCAACGTGTCGCAAGGCAAGGTGCGCGAAGGCACGGGCGCCGATGCGCCGCGCAACGGCTTCGGCGCATGAAACGCAAAAGGGCCGCGACGCGGCCCTTCCACGTTTTCTCTAGCCTCTTCAGGTATTCGACACGCTGAAGCTGGACGGTTGCCCGACGATGGCGAGAAACTCGCGGCGCGTGGAAGGGTCGTCGCGGAACGAGCCGAGCATGCGCGAGGTGACCATCGAGACGCCCGCCTTATGCACGCCGCGCGTGGACATGCACTGATGCGCGGCTTCGAGAATCACGCCGACGCCGAGTGGTTGCAGCACTTCTTCGAGCGTATCGGCGATCTGCGCGGTCATCTTCTCCTGAATCTGCAGGCGCTTGGCGAAAGCGTCGACGAGACGCGCGAGCTTGGAAATGCCGACGACGCGCTTGTTCGGCAGATAGGCGACGTGCGCCCGGCCGATGATCGGCACCATGTGATGCTCGCAATAGCTCTCGAAGCGAATGTCCTTGAGCACGATCATCTCGTCGTAGCCCTGCACCTCGGAGAACGTGCGCGCGAGAATCTCGTGCGGATTCTCGGCGTAGCCTGCGAAGAACTCCTCGTAGGAGCGGACGACGCGCGCCGGCGTGTCGAGAAGACCTTCGCGGCGCGGGTCGTCGCCGGCCCAGCGCAGGAGCACGCGCACGGCGGCTTCGGCTTCCTCGCGCGTCGGACGATCGGCTGATTCAGCGGGCATGTCCGAGCCGGTGAGATGATGGGTGTGCGGGGCGCTCATGAAAGCTCCTGTCGGTCTATGTTCGGATATCAGCCGACATTGTTCCACGTTTTCGAATGCCCTTATGCGCGTCAGGTGTTTCAGGCTGTTACGCCCCGCATTCCCGCCAGCCTTCACGCGGGCTGGTGCTCCACGCCGCCCAAGACCATCCACGACACGCCGAACATGTCCTGGACCATGCCGAAGCGTTTCGCGAAAAAGGTCTGCGTCATCGGCATCTGAACCTGTCCGCCGTTGGCGAGCGCATTGAAGTACTTCTCGGCCTGTTGCTCGTCGTTTGCCGTGAGCGAGAGTGAAACGCCCTGAAAATTCGGCTTGCCGCTGCACATGCCGTCGGACGCCATCACCGTGGAATCGCCGAAGGTGAACGCGGTATGCATGATCTTGTCTTCTGAGCCGGGCGGCAAGCTGCAGCCACTCGCCGCTTCGCTGCCGCCTTGCTTGCCGGCGTCGGGATTGTCCCGGTAACGCATGGTCATCAGCACCTGCGCGCCCAGATGCTCGCGATAAAACGACACGGCTTCTTCGCAGCGGCCTTCGAAAAACAGATACGGTTGCACTGTCATGTCTGCTCCTTGAATGAGGACGGTCAGGATGCTTCGTCGGGGTCCATGTCCATCATGAGCGGCACGGACGCGTGTTCGTGCACCACGCGCCAGTCGCCGTCGATCTTCCGGAAACACACGGTCGCGCGCACGATGTCGTCGCGCCCGCCCGCCGCCACGCGGTTGAGCGAGTGCACATACGCCAGCTCGCCGCTGACCGCGATACGCATGTCCACGATGTCGAACGCGAGCGGGCCGCTGATGCTGTCGAACCAGCGTTGCCAGTTATCGCGATAACGCGCGACGCCGGTCATCCAAGCGGGCGGCACGACATCGAACACGACGACATCGGGCGCGTAGTGCGCGACGAGCGCGGCTGCGTCTTTTGCCAGCACGGCTTGCCGCCAGGCTTCCGTCAGTTCGCGAATACGCGCTTCGTCACGCGCACGATCGTTCTCGTCGTTCATGTTCGCTCCCTTCGACGGAAGAATTCGACTTGTGTACAGCGTCCACAAAAAAATAGCAGAGATAATGGACAGTGTCCACATACGACCGTCACCGTCGAAATAACAAGCAATCCCATGACAAAAACCAAGCCGCGAAACACTTACAGACACGGCGACCTTCGGCGCGCGCTCATCGACGCGGGCATCCAGCTCGCCCGCGAAGGCGGTCCCCATGCGATCGTCCTGCGCGAAGCAACGCGCCGTGCGGGCGTCGTGCCGAACGCGGCGTACCGGCACTTCGAGAACAGGGACGCGCTGTTGTCCGCGGTGCGCTCGGCGGCGCTGTCGTCAGTGGCCGAGGCGATGGAAGAAGAACTGGCCGCTCGCCCGAAGAAACGCCGTCGCGCCGATGCCGCCCGTGCCGGACTGCGCGCGATCGGCGCGGGCTATTTGCGCTTCGCTCAGGCGGAAACGGGCTTGTTCCGCACGGCGTTCGCTGCGGCGCAGGCGGAGTGGAGAGAGCACGATGAACCGTACGGAACGGGACCGAGCGGTCTGGACCCGTTCCAGCTCTTGAGCCGCGCGCTCGACGAGATGGTGGAAGCAGGCGCGCTCGATGCGCGGCGTCGGCCGGACGCGGAATATCTCGCGTGGAGCGCGGTGCACGGCTTTGCGCTGCTGCTGATCGAAGGGCCGCTGCAAGGGCTGGGCGCGGAGTCGGTCGAGCCGCTTGCCGCGCGGCTCTTGTCGATGGTGGAGAACGGCTTGTGACGGGACTGCGCGAGTCATCACGGCGCCAGCTTTTTGTCGTACAAGGAAGAGGGCGCGCAATTCGCCGATAATGTCGCCTCGTCGCCGCTTGCTCCCCTTAGCCGTCAACCATTCAGCAATCAAGCTCGTCACGCGCCCGATGTTCGCCAACCTGCTCGTTCAACTCGTCAATGGCCTGGCCGATGCCTGCGCGCTCTTTCTCGTCGCCTCGGGACTGTCGCTGATCTTCGGCGTCACGCGCATCGTCAACTTCGCGCACGGCTCGCTGTACATGGTGGGCGTCTATGTCGCCTACAGCCTGACGAGCCGGTTCGGGGCGAGCGTCATGGGATTCTGGGCGTCGATTGCCGGCGCGGCGCTGATCGTCGGCGCGCTGGGCGCGATCATCGAAGTCAGCGTGCTGAGACGCATCTATCGCGCGCCCGAGCTTTTCCATCTACTCGCGACGTTCGCGCTCGTGCTGATATTGCGCGACGCCGCGCTTTACGTATGGGGACCGGACGATCTGTTCGGGCCGCGCGCGCCGCATCTCGCGGGCGCCGTGCCATTGCTCGGGCATGCGTTGCCGGTCTATGACCTGGTGTTGATCGTCGCCGGTCCGCTCGTGCTGGGCGTGCTCTGGTACGCGCTCACTCGGACGCGCTGGGGCACGCTGGTGCGGGCTGCGAGTGCCGATCGCGAAATGCTCGGCGCGTTAGGCGTGAATCAGGCGTGGCTCTTCACCAGTGTCTTCTTCGCGGGCGCATGCCTCGCGGGCCTCGGCGGCGCGCTGCAGATACCGAGGATGCCGGCAAATCTTTCGCTCGATATCGACACCATCGGCAATGCGTTCGTGGTCGTCGTGGTCGGCGGCATGGGCTCGATTCCGGGCGCATTCGTCGCGGCATTGTTGATCGCGGAGATCAAGGCGCTGTGCATCGGCATCGGGCAAGTATCGGTCTTCGGTATCGCGTTCTCGCTGTCGAAGTTCACGCTCGTCGCCGAATTCGTGTTGATGGCCGTCGTATTGGTGTTTCGTCCGTGGGGCTTGTTCGGGCGCGCGCAGACCGTCGCGCGAACCGCCGCGCCCGCCGACAGGCCGCTTTCTCCCGCAACGCGCCGCGTCAAACTCGGCTGGGCCATCGTGGTCTTGGTGCTCGCGCTCGCGCCTCTGGCAGCCGGCGTGTTCCCGTATCTGCCCGTATTGCTCGTCGAAATCCTGATCGCCGTTCTGTTCGCCGCGAGCCTGCATTTCATCATGGGACCGGGCGGCATGCATTCGTTCGGACATGCGGCTTATTTCGGATTGGGCGCTTATGGCGCGGCACTTTTTCTCAAGGCGCTGGCCTTGCCGATGGAAGCGGCGCTCGCGCTCGGGCCGCTCGTCGCGGGCATCGGTGCAATCGTGTTCGGATGGTTCTGCGTGCGGTTATCCGGCGTTTATCTTGCGATGCTGACGCTCGCGTTCGCGCAGATCTTGTGGTCGATCGTCTATCAATGGGACGCGGTAACAGGCGGCAGCAACGGGCTGCTCGGCATGTGGCCGTCGCCTTGGCTGTCATCGCCCGTTGCGTTCTACTACCTCACGCTCGTTGCCGCGATAGCAGGCGTATGGCTCTTGCGACGACTGCTCTTCGCGCCGCTCGGATTCGCGATGCGCGCGGGCCGCGATTCGCCGTTGCGCGCGGAAGCCATCGGCATCGACGTCGCCCGCGTGCAATGGATCGCCTTCGTCGCGGCTGCGCTCGTATGCGGGCTCGCCGGCTCGCTGTACGCGTTCTCCAAAGGCAACATCTCGCCGGAAGCCATTAGCGTCGGTCGCTCCGTGGACGGTCTCGTGATGGTGCTGCTCGGCGGCATTCAGACGCTTGCGGGCCCCATCGTCGGCGCGGCCGTGTTCACGTGGTTGCAAGACACCGTGGCCCGGCAGACCGACTATTGGCAAGCGTTGCTCGGGGCCGCCATTCTCGTGCTCGTCGTGGCGTTTCCGCAAGGCATCGCAGGCTTCGTGCGTGACCGGTTCACGGAGGCGCAATGACGCTCCTGCGCATCGACAAACTGTCCAAGTCCTTCGACGGCGTGAAGGCTGTCAACGACGTGTCGTTCTCCGTCGAAGCAGGGCAACTCCTCGCGTTGATCGGCCCTAACGGAGCCGGAAAGTCGACGTGTTTCAACATGATCAACGGGCAACTCAAGCCCACGTCGGGCGCCATCCATCTGGACGGCCACGACATCACGGGAAGACGCCCGCGCGATATCTGGCGGCTGGGCGTCGGCAGGACGTTTCAGGTGGCCGCTACGTTCAATTCGATGACGGTGCTCGAAAACATGCAGATGGCGTTGCTCTCGCACGAGCGGCGCGCGTTCGGCTTCTTCTCGCGCGTGGCGTCGTCGAATGAAGACGAAGCCATGGGCTTGCTCGATCTCGTCGGCATGGCGGCGCACGCGCGGCGCAGTTGCGCGGTGCTCGCTTACGGCGACGTCAAGCGCGTGGAACTGGCGATGGCATTATCGAACCGCCCGAAGCTGCTGCTGATGGACGAGCCCACGGCGGGCATGGCGCCCGAGGAACGCAACGCGCTGATGGCGCTCACCGCGCGTCTTGCCAAAGAGCGCAACATGGGCGTGCTTTTCACCGAGCACAGCATGGACGTGGTGTTCGAACATGCCGATACGCTCGTCGTGCTGGCGCGAGGCCAGTTGATCGCGGAAGGCGACGCAGATGCGATCCGCAACGACGCCCGCGTGCGCGAGGTCTATCTGGGCACGGGGGCATCGTATGCGCCGCGCGCTGTTTCGATCGACGGAGCCGCGCGATGACGCTCTTGCGTGTCGATGCGCTGAATGCGTTCTATGGCCGCGCGCAGATTCTGTTCGACGTCGCGTTCGAAGTCGGACAGGGCGAGGTCGTCGCGTTGATGGGCCGCAACGGCGCGGGCAAATCCACGACCATGAAAGCCATCATGGGCCTGCTGCCGCGCGTGACCGGCACGGTCATGTTCATGGGCGAGGACATATCGGGAATGGCGCCGTATCGCATTGCGCGTCGCGGGCTCGGTTACGTGCCGGAAGATCGCCGCATCTTCGGCGACCTGACCGTCATGGAGAATCTGGATACGGGCCGCCAGCCGCCGCGCGAAGGCGCGCCGCGATGGACGCCGGACACGCTCTTTCGCGTGTTTCCGAATCTCGGCGAGATGCGCGAGCGTCGCGCGAGCCGCATGAGCGGCGGCGAGCAACAGATGCTGACCGTGGCGCGCACGCTGATGGGCAATCCGCGTGTCGTGTTGCTGGACGAGCCATCGGAAGGCGTGGCGCCGGTCATCGTCGAGCAGATGGCCGATATGATTCTGCGACTGAAGCGCGAAGGGCTCGCTGTTCTGTTATCGGAGCAGAACCTGCACTTCGCCGAACTCGTCAGCGACCGCGTGGTCGTGCTGGAAAAAGGCCAGGTTCGCCATGCCGGAGCGATGCAGGCGTTCGTTCGCGACGATGCCGCTCGCCGCGCTTATCTGGGCGTTTGAGCCCGAAGCATATCGTTAGAGGAGAAGCATCGATGATTCATCAAGCAGGAAGAGTGCTGCGCGCGAGCGTGGCAGCGCTTGCGGCCGTCGCGGCGTGCGCCGCGCACGCGGACAGCATCAAGATCGGCGAGATCAACAGCTATAAGGCGCAACCCGCGTTTCTCATGCCCTACAGGAACGGCTGGAATCTCGCGCTCGAACAGATCAACGCGGCAGGCGGCATAAACGGCAACAAGCTCGAAGTCGTTTCACGCGACGACAACGGCAATCCCGGCGATACCGTGCGTGTCGCGCAGGAACTCGTCTCGCGGGAACAGGTAAAGCTCCTGTTCGGCGGCTATCTGTCGAACACGGGCCTCGCGCTTGCGGACTACGCGAAGCAGCGCCGCATTTTCTTCCTCGCCGCCGAGCCGCTCACCGACAAGATCGTCTGGCAGGACGGCAACAAGTACACGTATCGCCTGCGGCCATCGACGTATATGCAGGTCGCGATGCTCGTCCCCGAAGCGGCCAAGCTCAAAAAGAAACGTTGGGCGCTCGTCTATCCGAACTACGAGTACGGTCAGTCGGCCGTGGCGACATTCAAGCGCTTGCTGAAGGCCGCGCAGCCCGATGTCGAGTTCGTCGCGGAACAGGCGACGCCGCTCGGCAATGTCGATGCAGGCGCCGTCACGCAGGCGCTCGCCGATGCGAAGCCCGACGCCATCTTCAATGTGCTCTTCAGCGCGGACCTCGGCAAGTTCGTTCGCGAGGGCAATACGCGCGGGCTCTTCAAGGATCGCGCGGTGGTGTCGCTGCTGACCGGCGAGCCCGACTATCTCGATCCGCTCGGGGCGGAAGCGCCGGTCGGCTGGATCGTCACGGGCTACCCGTGGTATGCCATCGACACCCCGGCTAACAAGCAGTTCGTCGCCGCTTATCAAGCGAAGTATCACGACTATCCGCGCCTGGGCTCGGTTGTCGGATATGCGGCGATGATGTCGCTCGCCAATGGCCTCAGGAAAGCGGGCAGCACGGACGCGGACAAGCTCGCCGCCGCATTCAAGGGCTTGCCGGTGAATACGCCGTTCGGTCCGATCGTCTATCGCAAGCAGGACAACCAATCGACGATGGGCGCTTATGTCGGCGTCACGGCGCAGAAGGACGGCAAGGGCGTGATGACGTCGTTCCGCTATATCGACGGCGCGAGCGTCCAGCCCTCGGACGAAGAAGTGCGAAAGCTGCGCCCGGCTGACTGATCACGCCTTGGGAAAGGGCTTGCTGACGAACTTCGATCCGGCAAGCCCGAAGCGCCAAGGCACATCCATCGCCTTGCTGATGCCGATGCGCGGACCCGTGACGACATCGCATGCCTCGTCGGGCGGCTGGATGTCGAAGGGCGCTTCGAGCAGCGACGCGCCGTTATCCTTATGCGTGATGCCCAGCGCCTGCGCGAGCCGCCCCGGCCCCGAACAGAGCAGCTTGAGCGGTTCGACGCCGCGCCGCTGACGCATGACGTCGATGCCGGTCAGCGGCTCGATGGCGCGGATCAGCACGCCGGCGCCGTGGCCTGCTTCGCGGCACACGAAGTTCAGGCACCAGTGGATGCCGTACGACCGATAGACGTAAGCATGCGCGGGCGGCCCGAACATGGACGCGTTGCGCGGCGTGGGGCCGGAGAACGTGTGCGAGGCGGGATCTTCGCGGTCATAGGCTTCGGTTTCGACGATGCGCCCGCCGACGCCGTCCACGGTGAAGATGGCGCCGATCAGGCGGCGCGCGACTTCTTCCGATGCGGCGGAGAAGTCGATGGAGGGATGTTTGATTTTGGGGCTCACAGGCATCATTCTAATCAACGACGCTCACAGGAGACGCGCGATGAAAAGGTCTTGGTTCCTCAGATTCTCCAGTGCGCTATCGCAAATCACGGGCCGGGCGTCGACGTTCGTCATCGCGGTGGTGCTGGTCATCGCGTGGGCGGTCTCCGGGCCGCTCTTTCACTTCAGCGATACGTGGCAACTCGTCATCAATACCTCGACGACCATCGTCACGTTTCTGATGGTTTTTCTGATTCAGAACACGCAGAACCGCGACACGGCGGCCATGCAAATCAAGCTCGATGAACTCATACGCGCGACGGAGCGTGCGCATAATGCGTTGCTGGATCTGGAGGAGTTGGATGAGAAGGACCTCACGCGTTTCCGCAAGCGTTATGAAAAACTGGCGGAAAGAGCGCGCGGCGAATTGCGCTCGACAGACGGTGGACAAGACATCGACTTGTCGGACTTCGATCGGGAAGACGACAAAAAGCATACGCTGACATAGCACAACTCGCCGGTGGCAGCCTTTGCACATTGAATCGGCGGCACTACGTATTAATTTCCGACTCGCCAGTACTTGGAATGAATATGTGCAGTGCTTTGCTCTCTTTCCTTTCGACGCGCTGAATTAGCGCAAACGTTAAACCTTTCTACGCGCCGCGCAATGCGGCTCGCGTCGCACGGCGCCGTACAAACGCGTTTCCGAACGTCGAAATACGAAACCGCCGGTTGCCCTCCACGGAATTCCACGACGAATCTAAAGTTTCCCGCCTCCGGGCCGTTAGCGAAGGAACACACGTCCGCTAAAGCCTCGAATTGAGGGTTGTTCAGGCCTCTGAACGACGAAGTCGAAGCATCGAGGTGTAGCTAGGATGTGTCGTGTCCGGCGCCTCTCTCACCGGAAAACCACACGTAACTTCAACTCGTATCAAGGGAATAAAAATGCTCAAGTTTGCGAAAGCTTTTACGCGTGATGAGCGTGGCGTCAGCGCCATGGAATACGCAATCCTCGCCGGCATCATCGTCGTGGCGCTGACCGCGTCGATGACGTCGTTCAAGACCGCGTTCACGGGTCTGTGGACGACGATCACGACCAAAGTCAACAACGCAGGCCAGTAATAGCCGTACCTCCGGAGGCCCGGATGTTTCTCGTCCGGTTCTCCGCTCCATTCTTAACTCACCTCGCGGCTTCATCGTGCTGACCTTGTCCATCGCCATTCGTCTCGTCGTGTTCTGCGCGCTCGTTTTGCTCGCGGTCATCGACATTCGTTCACGGCGACTGCCGACGAACATCGTCCTCGTCATCGGAGGACTGTTCTTCGTGGACGCGGTTTTGCGCCAGATGCCCCTCGACACGATGATCGCCCACCTCGTGGTCGCCATCGGCGTGTTCCTGGTCTGCGCGCTGCTGTTCGCGGCGCGGATGCTGGGCGGCGGCGACGCCAAGCTCGCGGCGGTGATCTTTCTCTGGGCGGGCGTCGGTCTTTCGCTGCCGGCACTCAGCCTCATTTCGGTGACAGGCATGTTCGTGTCGCTGATCAGCCTTGCCACGCGAAACATGAATCCCGATCGCCACGCGATGCCCATGCGCGCGCTGGCGTTGTTCTCCGGAGCGCGCGGCGTGCCTTACGGCGTCGCGCTCGCCTGTGGCGGCATCGCTGTCATCGTGCTGCCGGTTGTGCTTCCCTTGATCTTGACGCGATAGGACGGCGTCGCTATGTCCAACATCATCAAATTCGCCGTACTGCTCGTCGGCGCACTTCTCATCGCGCTGATCGTGCGCGTCGTTGTCGCCAGCTCGTCTAAACCGAGCGAAGTCAAGATCACCACCGCCAAGGTGCAGGTGAGCGCGGCGGACCTGCCGCAGGGACTTCTGCTGCGCGACGAAGACATCGGCTGGAAAGCGATCCCCGCCACCGAGGTGCCGGCCAACGCCATCGTGCAGGGCGCGCCGGGCTCGGCCGACCTGAAGGGCGCGCTGCTGCGCCATCCGGTGACGAGCGGCACGATTCTCACCGGCGACGACGTCATTCTGCCGAGCGCGCCGGGTTTTCTCGCGGCCACGCTGAAGCCGGAAATGCGCGCCGTGTCGGTCGCCGTGGACGATGTCTCCGGCAACGCCGGCCTGATTCAGCCGGGCGATTACGTCGATCTCTTGCTGACACAGCAAATGGACCGGCGCACGGATTCGCCGGACCTCGCGGTATCGAGCGAAACGGTGGTGGAGCACGTCCGCGTGCTCGCGGTCGGTTCCGAAATCAAGCGTCCGAAGAACAACGGCGTGGCGCCCGAAACGGTGACGCCCGCCCGCACGGTCACGCTGGAAGTCACGCCGCGCATGGGCGAAGTCGTCGCGGTCGCCGCGCGTCTGGGCAGTTTGTCGCTCGCGCTGCGCAGTTTCGCGACGGTCACGCGCGACCCGGCGGCATCCGCGGCTATCCCGGTTTCGTCGGCGGAACGCGCGCCGATCTGGGCCGGCGACATTTCCCGCGCGGTGCGCGCGCTGCCGCATGCCCGCGTCGCCGAGGCGAGCACGGGCGGTTCGTACGCGCCGCCGCTTCCGCATACGGTGACGGTCTATCGCGGTTCGGAGAAGACGGACAACGCGGCAGGTGCGGCGGGGAGCGCAGCCACGTCGGTTGCGGCAAATTCCGTCTCTGGCGCGCCTCCGCTCCCTATAGTCCCCGCGCGTTGATGCCGTAAGCACGGGTACAGAGTGAATCGCCAGGTATACAGTCATGAATAAGCAGTCGAGTTCGGTTCTTGTCGATGCAAACGTTGCGGCGAAAGCCGTGGCGTGCGCGGGCGCGCTGTCCGCAGCACTTGCCGCGACGCTGCCCGCGACGTCGAACGCCGCCGAACCGCCGCCCACCGCGCAGCAGGCCTATCAGGCACAGGCGCGCGTCGCGAACCGGCAGGCTCTGCCGGTCGCGGCCGACGCGACGGCGGCAGCCGATAGTTACGCTCCCCTCAACATCGATGCAGGCAAGGGCACGTTGCTGCGCCTGAACGAAGAAGCGTCGTCCGTATTCGTCGCCGATCCGACGGTCGCCGATGTGCACGTCCCGTCGCCGAAAGCGGTGTTCGTGCTCGGCAAGAAGTCCGGCACGACGACGCTCTACGCGCTCGGCGCGAACAACAAGCCGATCCTGCAACGCACGATCGTCGTCGCGCGCGACATGGTGCTCCTGCGCAGCACCATCGCCAGCCGCTTCCCGGACCTCAACGTCCAGATCGGCACGACGCTCGGTTCGCTCGTCCTGACCGGGCAGGTTCATACCTCGCTCGAAGCGGATGCCGTCGTGCAAGCCGTCACGCCGTTCCTCGCGGACAAGGAAGTGCTGGTCAACCGCATGACGGTGGATCGTCCGCAGCAGGTTCAGTTGCGCGTGCGGATCACCGAAGTAGACCGCAACATCACGCAGCAACTCGGCATCAACTGGCAGTCGATCGGCAATGCGGCGGGCAATTTCTTCGGCGGCATCTACAGCGGCCGCTCGATCTACAACCTGACGCAGCCGCTCACCAACGCGGCCGGTCAGACGACCTATCCCGTCAACCTGCCGAGCAACAACGCCTATTCGCTGTTCGGCGCGTTCCGCACGAACAACATCGACATCCGCGCGATGATCGATGCGCTGAATCAGGAAGGCTTGCTGACCGTGCTCGCGGAGCCGAATCTCGTTGCGCTGTCCGGTCAGACGGCGAGCTTCCTCGCGGGCGGCGAATTTCCGATTCCGGTCTCGCAAGTCAACGGCGCGATCTCGGTCGAGTTCAAGCAGTTCGGCGTGAAGCTGGATTTCACGCCGACCGTGCTCGACGAGCATCGCATCAGCCTGAAAGTGCGGCCGGAAGTCAGCCAGATCGATACCTCGGTGAGCGTGACGACCAACGGCATCACGGTGCCGGGCCTCTCCGTGCGCCGCGCCGATACCACCGTGGAACTGGGCAGCGGCCAAAGCTTCGCGATCGGCGGCCTGTTGCAAAGCAATACGCAGGATATCGTTTCCCAGGTTCCGGGTATCGGTTCGCTGCCGGTGCTGGGCAAGCTGTTCTCGTCGACGAACTACCAGAACAACAAGACCGAACTCGTGATCATGGTGACGCCTTATATCGTCGAGCCGACCGATCCCGCGAAGCTGCGCTCGCCGCTCGATTCGCTGATCTCGCCGAGTTCGGACGTGGAGTACGGCTTCCAGCGCCGCACCGGCACCGACGCGCCTTCGGCCGGCGAACCGCGTCTCGTCGGCGCGGCCGGATATGTCTATTGAGCGCATTGCCATGAAACACGCACGCATTCTCACGCTTTCTCTTTCCTGCGCGATCGCGCTCGGCGCAGCGGGCTGCTTCAAGCCGCCGCGCAACATGCCCAACGAAACGGTCATCGGTTACGACGGCCGCTCGGCGACGCCGCCCGATTGCGACAGCCTGTCCCGCCCCTCGCTGCTGACCGATGCCGGCATTCGCCGCCCGAGCATGCAGTGGGGCTGCGCGACGTACACGAATCTCGCGGCCCAGCTCGCGCATCCGGAAGACATCGTTCATCCGCGCACGCTCGGCCCCGCCGATGCAGCCGTTGCCGCGAGCGCCGCGCATCGTTACCAGACCGACCACGTGATTCCGCTCGACAAGAGCACGTCGCGCGACGCCAAGTGATGCATGCCATCTCACGAGCACGACCATGAGCACGACAGACCTTCCTTTCCTGAAGAGCAAGAACAAGACGGCCGCGCGCGCCGCGGACTTCATCGCGTTCGTCTCGGACCGCACGACTGAGCAGGTGCTCAAGAGCTTCGTGCTGGAACAGGCGATGCCGCACGTCCATATCGCAGTCGGCACCGTCGACGACGCCATTGCGTATCTGGAGAGGATCGAGCGCTCGCCGCTCTTTCTGATGATCGACCTGCAGGACTCGGTGATGCCGCTGTCCGATCTGGGACGTCTGGCCGAAGTCTGCGAGCCGTCGGTGCAGGTCGTGGCGCTCGGCGAGCGTAACGACGTCGGCCTGTTCCGCAGCCTGCTGAAGCTCGGCGTGCGCGATTATCTGGTCAAACCGCTGACGGTCGAACTGCTCAAGCGCACGGTCAACGTGGCCGGCGGCAAGGTGAGCGATGTCGTCATGTCGCGCGCCGGCAAGACCATTGCGTTCGTCGGCTCGCGCGGCGGCGTGGGCGTGACCACGCTGGCGCTGAACGTCGCGCGCTATCTCTCCGACGAGACGCATCGCCGGGTGGCCTACGTCGACTTGAATCTGCACGGCAGCGCCGCCAACGTGATGCTCGGCCTGCAAAGCAACAACGGTCTCTCCGACGTGCTAGAGAACCAGCACCGGCTGGACCCGCAATACGTGGACCGCACGCTCGTCGCCAAGGGCACGCGTCTGTTCATGCTGACGGCGGAGCGTCCGTTCCGCGCGGCGCCGACCTTCGAACCCGGATCGCTCGCGCGCGTGCTGCAAGTGCTGTGCGATAGCTTCCACTACGTCATCATCGACATTCCGGGCCCCTCCGATGCGCTCGCGCAGGAAGCGTTCGATCACGCGTCGCGTTGCTATATCGTCGCGGACCGCTCGGTGCATTCGGCGCGCGAAACGATCAAACTGCTGCGCCATATCGAGGATCGCGACAACAATCCGCCGACTTCGTTGCTGCTCAACAACCCGAATGCCGCGACGGCCGGAAAGGTGCAGCCGGCGGATTTCGTCGGCGCCATCGGCCGCGCCGTGCTGCACGAGATCCCGTTCGAGTCCAAGGCCGTGGCGGTCGCGGAAAATCTCGGCGAGAAGCCCAAGGACAAATCGCAGAACGGCTTCACTCAGAGCGTGGTGCGCATCGCCGCTGATCTGACCGGTCAGCACACGATGGTGGAGCGTTCGTTCCTGCAGAAGTTCAAGCTGAGGAGAGGCTGATGTTCGGGCAGAAGCAGATTGCGAAGCCGAGCGTCAATCCGGTCGACAACGCCGCGGGCGTGGCGGTCGCCGAACACGCGCCGGCTGCGGTCCCCACGCCGGCGCCCGCGCCGACGCGCGCGCGTCCCGGCATGCCCGAAGGCAACGAAGTGCTGGTGCGCTCCGATCTCTTCAAGGTGATCCGGACCGGCGTCTTCGGCGCGATGAACGCATCGGCAGCGGTCGGCAAGACGCGCGAGCAGATGAAGCCGGGCGTCGAAGCGCTCGTGCTCGAAATCGCGGAGCGCGAACGGCTCAACATCACGATCGCGGAGCAGGCGCAGATCGTCGGCGAACTGCTGAACGACATGTTCGGCCTCGGCCCGATCGAACCGCTGCTCGCCGACGAGACCATTACCGACGTGCTGGTGAACGGTCCCGATCAGGTATTCGTGGAACGGCACGGCCGTCTCGAACTCACGCCCTACAAGTTTCGCGACAACGCGCACGTGGTCAACGTCGCGCAGCGGATCGCGGCGGGCGTGGGGCGGCGCGTCGACGAAAGCAGTCCGATGGTCGATGCCCGTCTCGCCGATGGCAGCCGGGTCAACGTCGTATTGCCGCCGCTCGCGATCCACGGCACGTCGATCTCGATCCGTAAGTTTTCCAAGCGCAACATCACGCTGCATCGCATGGCGCAGCAGGGCAACATGTCCGCTGAAATGGCGACGGTGCTGAAGCTCGCGAGCACATGCCGGCTGAATATCATCGTGTCCGGCGGCACGGGCTCGGGCAAGACGACGCTGCTCAACGCGCTGTCGCATTTCATCGGGCTCGGCGAGCGCACCATCACCATCGAAGACGCGGCGGAATTGCAGCTCGTGCAGCCGCACGTGGTGAGCCTCGAAACGCGCCCCGAGAACGCCGAAGGACTCGGCGCGGTCACGCAGCGCGATCTCGTGCGAAACGCGCTGCGGATGCGTCCGGACCGCATCATCCTCGGTGAAACGCGCGGCCCCGAAGCTTTCGACGTGTTGCAGGCCATGAACACCGGCCACGACGGCTCGATGACCACCATCCACGCGAACACGCCGCGCGACGGCATCACGCGTCTGGAAAGCATGGTCATGATGGCGAACGGCAATCTGCCGCTCATGTCCATCCGGCGCCAGATCGCGAGCGCCGTGCACATGATCGTGCAGATCGAGCGGATGCGCGACGGCATGCGGCGCGTGACGCGCATCACCGAACTGGTGGGCATGGAAGGCGACGTCATCATCACGCAGGATTTGTTCACGTTCCGCTATGACGCCAGCGCTTATAGCGAGGAAGTGAAGGGCGTGTACGAGTCGTCCGCGGTGCGCCCGGCGTTTTCGGCGCGCGCGGCGTACTACGGCCTAGAAGACGCGCTGCTGGAGGCGATGCGCATATGAACACCGCCGATCTCTTCACCGGGTGCGCGTTTATCGTCACCTTGCTGCTCGGCGTTATGGCGCTGGTGGTGCAGGACATGCGCAAACAGCGGCCCGATGCCCGCATCAAGTCGCGCATGGCCGAGGCGTTCTTCGTCGAGGGACGCAAGACGCTCAAGCTGGACACCGACCTGTTCAAGGTCGAGCGCGAACAGAACGCGCTGATGCGCTGGCTCAGTCCGAAGATCGCGCGCTTGCGCACGGTCGCGGGCGCGAACGGCATTCGCATCGTCGTGGCCGTCGCCGTCTTCGGAGAGATCGTCGCGGTGTTGATGTCCGACTATGCGCCGCTGCCGTCGTTCGTGCCGCCGCTTTTGATCGTCGGCCTGCCGGCGTTTCTGGTCGTGCGCACCTACAACTTTCTGGTCAACCGGTTCCGCCAGCGTTTCCTCGATGGCTTTCCAGACCTCATCGACCTGATCGTGCGCGCGGTGCGCGCGGGCGTGCCGGTGACGCATGTAATCCATTCGGCGGCGAGCGAAGTGCCGGAACCGCTGCGCAGCGAGTTCAAGATCATGGGCGATTCGCTGCAAGTCGGCCTCGATCTCGAGGAAGTGCTTTCGGTCGCGGTCGCGCGCATCGGCATTGCGGACTTCTCCTTTTTCTGCGTGTGTTTGCTGTTGCAGCGCGAGACCGGCGGTCAACTCGGCGAAACGCTTGAGAACCTGTCGGGCATCGTGCGCACGCGCCGCGAAATTCGTCAGAAGACCAAAGCGCTCACCGGCGAGGCGCGCATCACGACGAAAATTCTCGCGGCCATTCCGGTCATCATTCTGCTCAGCACTTATCTGTTGAACAGGGAATACCTGATGGTGCTGTTCGACACGCAGGCAGGCCAGAAATGCCTGACGTTCGCGGCGATTTCGCTCGTGATCGGAATCTCGATCGTCAACAAGATGTCCAAGATGGATACCTCGCGATGAGCCAGGAAAACTTCGATGCCATCGTCAACCTGTCGATGTTGCTCGCGCTCGTCGCGGGCATCGCGATCTGGTATGCGACGAAATTCGGCGGCCTGCGCGGCCGCATCGCGGAGCGCGTGCGCAACGTGGCGATCACGCAGCCGGTCAGTGGCGCCGACGTCACGGAAGTGCTCGACACCAGCATCCGCAGCCGCGCGGTCGCGCTGTTCGCGCGCATCGGCGACCGCCTTCCGCTGTTCGACGCGAAGTACCGCATGAAGCTGCAAAAGGAAATGATCCGCGGCGGCTATCGCAGCAAGATGGCGGTGTCGATCCTGCTCGCCGCGAAGTTCCTCACCGGTCTGGTGTGCGCGACGGCCATGGTCATGCTCGGTTCGAACATCCCGGTTGTCGGCGGCTATCCTGCCGTGCGCGGCATGCTGATGTTCGGCGTGTTCGTCGCAGGCATGATCGTTCCTGAATACATTCTGGCCTTTCTCTCGATGCGCCGCCGCAAGGCCATCGAGAGTTGCCTGCCCGATGCGCTCGATCTGCTCGTGATCTGCACGAACGCGGGTAACAGCCTGGGCGTGAGCATCCGCCGCGTGGCGGACGAGATGAAGCTGATCTGCCCGCCGCTCTCCGACGAACTTTCGCTGACGGCGGACGAACTGACGCTCTCCGGCGACAACATGCGCTCGTTGCAGGCGCTCGGCGAACGGATCGATCTGCCGTCGGTGCGCGCGCTCATCTCCACGCTCAATCAGTCGATGAAATACGGCACGCCGATCACGCAGGCATTGCGCACGCTCTCGCGCACCGAACGCCTCGCGCACATGGTTTCACTCGAAGAGAAAGCGGCCAAGCTCGCCCCGAAGATGGTCGTGCCGATGATGATCTTCATTCTTCCCGCGGTCATGGTGATTTCAGCCGGGCCGTCAATCATTCAGCTCATGGACGCGTTGGCCAAGCAATGAAAGCAGCTCAAATTCTCCCCGTGGCGCGCGCCCACGAACTCACCCGCGCGGTGATCACCATTTGCGCGATCGCGCTGGCCGGCGGGTTGTCCGCCTGCACGACGACTTCCAAGGTACATCAGACGGCGGAGGCGCGGCCCGTCACGCAGAACACGTCGCCCAGCGCGATGAGCGAACTGCGCATCGCCGATACGGCCATCGAATCCGGCAACGTCGAACTCGCGACGACGCTCTACGACCGCATCGTGAAGGCCGATCCGCGTTCGGTGCCCGGCCTCACCGGACTCGGAAACACGCTCTACGCCGTGGGCGACTACACGCGCGCGGGCGTGTACTACGACAAGGCGAGCGCCATCGATCCGACCGCGGGAATGCCGCTGATCGGCTCCGCGCGCGTGGCGATTCACCAACGCCGTTTCGACGACGCAATCGCCACTTACCGCCGCGTGCTCGCGATGAAAGCGGGCGATGCGCTCGCGTCCGCCGGGCTGGGCGCCGCGCTCGACCTGAAGGGCGACCACGCGGGCGCGCAAGCCGTGCTGCGCGAAGCCCTGAAGGCCAATCCCGGCGACCCGATGCTTTCCGTGAATCTCGGCATGTCGCTGATTCTCGGCGGCGACCCGCGCGCGGGCGCGAACGTGCTGCTCGACGTGGCGCGCTACCCGCAAGCGCCGTCGCAGGCTCGTCAGGATCTCGCGCTCGCGTATGGCCTGCTTGGCAATACGGAAGCGGCGTCCGAGATTCTCTCGCGCGATCTGCCGAAGGCGTCGGTGCAGGACAACCTTCGCTACTACGAGATCCAGCGCGCGCGTCTCGCGCAGCCGTCGGAGCGGCAGGCCGCAGCGGCTGCGACCGTCGGCATCGTGCAGGACGCGACCGTGCAGTCCGCGAGCTTGCGATGACCGCGCCGCGCGTTGCGCCATCGCGCGAGCGGGGCGACATGGCCGCCGCTCGTTTCGGCGCGCGGTTGCTGCGTGACGACAGCGGTGTGGCCGCCATCGAAATGGCGTTCCTGATGATGTTCGCCATTTTCATCGTGCTCGGCACGATCGAACTGGCGCTCGACATGATCGTGGACGCTACCGTGCAGATCGCCGCGCAGCAGGCATCGCGCGTCGGCCTGACGACGAGCGCGCCGACCAACGGCAACACGCGCGCGCAGCAGGCGCAGGCGCAGATCCTCGGCGTGCTCAAGCCCTGGACCAACATGGGCGGCAAAGTGACGGTCACTACGCTGAACTACGGTACTTACAACAACGTGGGGACGAGCAGTTCGCAGGCGAACATGGGCGGTTACGGCGATGTCGTGTCCTACAACATCACCTTGACGATGAACAGCTTCACCGGTATCCCCAGACTGCTCGGGCAGACGGGCACGTTCACGTATTCACGCAATTACCTCGTGCAGAACGAAAAATGAAGAGCGCGTCGAGTTTTTCTTCGCGGAACCGGGCCGGGCGGTGGCCTCGCCGCGCGATGGGCCGGTTCTTCAGCCGCGTGTTGCGGTCGCAGCGCGGGGCGGCGTCGATCGAATTCGTCATTGTCGCGCCCATGATGATCATGATGATGCTCGGGTTCGCCGAGGTCTATATGTACATTCGCGCCGTGAGCGTGGTCGAGCATACGGCGTTCACGCTGGCGGATTCGATCGGTCAGATGCAGACCGTCATCAACAATGCGAGCACCTCGAACTCCAATAATCTCGGCTCGATCTTCAACGCGGCAACTCTGCTCGCGCAGCCGTACGATCTGAAAGGCAAAGGCATGGTGGTGGTCAGCTCGATCTGCGACAACAGCAGCGGTTGCACGCCCGTCTCCGCGCCGACGATGGCGGCCGGGACGCCGAAACTTCTGTGGCAGGCGAAGGCGCCGTGGTCGGGCAGCACGATGGCCTCGCAGAACCCGGCGGTCACGCAGACCAACGCGCTGCCGTCGGGCTGGCCGTTCCGCAACGGCGATTCCGCGATCGTGGTCGAGGTCTATCTGGCGTACAACCCGTTCACGATGACGGCCAACTTCTGGTCCGATGCGCCCGGCACGCAGATCATCTCGCGGCGCGTCTACGTCCGTCCGCGCTTGCCGCAGCCTTTGACACTGGCGGCATCATGATGACTAGCAGAATGTTCCGCGCCGGACCGGCCGACGCTCTGCGTGCGCGCGCCGCTGCGCTTTTCAGCGGCGACCGTGGCGCGATCGGCGTGTTCTTCGCGATGTGCTCCAGCGTGATGGCCGGCGCGATGTGCATGTCGCTCGGCATGATCCAGTACGAATTGATGCAGGCGCACATGCAGATGGCGCTCGACGTCGCCACGCTTTCGGCCGCGGCGAACATTCGCCATTACGCGCAGCCGAACATGCAGAACGTCGCGCAATGGCAGAGAGACGCGCGCGCCTATTACGACGCCAACATGCCGACCGGCTACGAAGGTCTCGTGATGCCGGATACGGGCTTCACGGCCAACATTTCCGGCGACGCGAGCGCCGGTTTCACGGTCAAGCTGTCCGCCTCGGGCACACTGCCGTTGCTGGCGTCGAATATCTTCGGCGCGCTGATTTCGGGCACGAATGCGGCCGGCGCGGGTCCGCAGGACACGATGACCATTTCCGCGAACAATGCGGCGATCTACTCGCCCAAAACCACGCTCGAACTCGTGATGGTGCTGGACAACACCGGTTCGATGGCCGACCCCGCGAGCACCGACTCGTCGCAAGGCAGCAAGATCCAGGGCTTGAGGGCCGCGTCGCAGCATCTCGTGACGAGCATCTTCAATCAGCCCAACGGCGATTCCTATATTGGTCTGGTGCCGTTCACGACGGTCGTCAATCTGACGGGCGCGCTTTCGGGCAGTTCCAACTGGATGACGCCGAGGTTCGCTTACAACCCGACGAACATGTCGATGGCGCCGAATCCGGGCATCACGCAATCGGGTTGGCAGGGCTGCGCCGTCGAGCCGCGGGACGCGAGCGGCAATCTCTATCCGAAGGCGTATGCCCCGAAAGATTCGCCGGGATTCACGCCGTTCTACTACAACGTGCCGCCGACCGGCTTCAAGATCACGACATATAACCAGAGCGATTGCACCAGCGTCGTATCGACGAAGACGGTGTTGGGCGTGCCGCTGACGCGCCAGACCAACGGCACTTCGACGCAGTGCGGCAGCGGATCGGCCACCGGCATCTGGAGCCAGTGGTTTCAGCCGAACACGACGAGCGGCACCACGACGATCTATCAGAACGGCAACACGAACGCCTCGGGCGCGAGCAACGGCCCGTGCGGCATTCAGCCGGCCATCTTCTTGACGAAGGATCAGACTGCGCTCACGAATTCGATCAACGCGATGAAGGCGAACGGCTCCACGATCATCCCGACCGGCTTGCTGTGGGGCTGGCGGATGCTGTCGTCGGACTGGTCCAACGATGTCTCGAAAGGCAACGGCTGGATCTCGACGGACAGTTCGCTGCCGCGTCCGGAGACGAACGAGGGCCTGCTGCGTGTGGCGATTCTGCTGACTGACGGCGAAAACGATCCGGGAAGCACCGACGGGCTCATGCCGCTGACCGCGTTCAACGGCTTGTCGGGCGTGGCGAACGGCACGCTCCGGGCGCCGACCGTCACGCGTTCGAACGGAACGGCGCTCACGGACGGAAAGATGAGCTCGGTCACGGACATCAACGCGTTTCAGCTGGGCGTATGCAGCGCGATGAAGGCGCAAGGCATCATCATTTACGGGATCACGTTCGGCACGGGCGCGACCAGCAGCGCGGCGGTGAAGACGATGCAGTCGTGCGCGTCGCCGGGCAATTACTATCATGCTCCGTCGAACGCGGACCTCGACACGATCTTCCAGGAAATTGCGACCGGGCTGGGCATCCTTCGACTTACACAATGACGTCTGCGAAGACGCGAGCGAATGAAGCGGGCACATCCGTTGCTCGCTCGATCGGTATCTCCACGCCACAAGGAGCACCGACATGCCCGAGAAGAAAACCCTCGAACGCGCCGAGAAAGCCAAGCGCGCAGGGAAGTCGCCGAGCACGCAGGCGGGCGCGTTCGTGAAGGAGCAGATCGACCACGTACGCGAAGGCAAGCACGGCGCGAAGTCGGCCAAGCAGGCCATTGCGATCGGCTTGTCCGAGGCGCGGCGCGCGGGCGTCAAGCTCAAGACGCCGAAGAAGGGCGAAGCCTCCGAAGGCACGCGCAAGAAAGCCGCGCAGGATACCAAGGCCGCGCATCGCAAGACGAAGAGCCCGAGCACCGAGTCCAAGGCGAAGCGATCCGCCACCTCCACGCGCGTGCTCAAGCGCGAAAGCTCGAAGGCCGCGTCGCACAAGTCGCTCTCGAAGCAGGCGCACGCGAGTGCAAGCCGCCGCTCGGCCGCCGACCGTTCCGCCGCCGCCAAGAAGGGCTGGGCCACGCGACGCGCGAACGCGGCAGGCAAGAAGTCGCACTCGGCTTCGCGTCACGCATCGCGTTGAAGCGGCGTTTGCGCGGGTGCTAGCGTGCCCGCGGAATCAGGCATGCAGCGCTAGCCTCAGTGGTTCGAGCGCGAGATAATCCGTGCGCGCGATGCAGTGCATCGCGCCGAACACGGCCTCGGTCGTCGCGGTAATCAAACGCCGACTCCGAGCGAATGCAATCGATACGAACCGCTCACTATGCGCATTGAACGCACGCCGCTCGTCACGACGACGCTCGGCACCACGCGCGAACTGGTCAGCTTTCACTTCGGCGTACCGCATGCCCACGAAAAGGTCTACGTGCAAGCATCGCTTCACGCAGACGAGACGCCCGCCATGCTCGCGGCGTGGCGGCTGAAGCAGCGCCTCAAGCAACTCGAAGCGAGCGGGCACGTGCGCGGCGAAGTGGTGCTCGTGCCGGTGGCCAATCCCATCGGCTTATCGCAGCATGTGTTCGGTCAATTCCTCGGGCGCTTCGAGAGCAACAGCGGGCATAACTTCAACCGCAACTTTCCGATGCCGCCTGCGAGCGCATTGGTCGAACGCATTCGTCCACGCTTGTCGGCCACGGATGCCACGCACAACACACGGCTTCTGCGCGCGGCCGTGCGCGAGATGCTCGGCGAAATGACCGCCGCCAACGAGTTCGAATCGTTGCGGCTCGCGTTGCTCAGGCACGCATCGGACGCGGACATCGTGCTCGATCTGCATTGCTCGCGGGAAGCGACGATGCATCTCTACACCAGTCCCGCGAGCTGGCCCGCCATCGAGCCGCTTGCCCGCTATCTCGGCGCGAACGGCGTGCTGCTCGCGACCGATTCGGGCGGCCAGTCGTTCGACGAGATTCACGCGTTGCTGTGGAACGAAGTGCGTGCGTTGCTGGGCGAAGGCACGCCGCTCGGTGCGCCGAACGTCGCGGCGACGCTGGAGCATCGCGGCCAGCGGGACGTGAACTATGAACACGCAGAGCACGATGCAGAAGCCATCGTCGACTTAGAAGCCTTAACAAAATGAGCGAAGGGGCTGTTAACCCTCGATGAATGCTGTTAACCTTTTCATTGTTTCGACGACGAAAAGGACATGGCCAAGCCGATACTCGACGACGAACTGTGGGCACTCATTGAACCGCTGCTGCCCCCGCCCAAACCACGACGAACCCGTTACCCAGGGCGCAGGCCGCTCCATAATCGTGCGGTGCTCACGGGCATCCTCTTCGTCTTACAGACGGGCCTGCGTTGGGACCTATTGCCTCGCGAGATGGGCTGCGGCAGTGGCATGAGTTGCTGGCGTCGTTTGCGTGACTGGCAGGCCGCCGGCGTCTGGGAGCAGTTGCACAAGGTGCTGCTTGCGCGATTGCGCGCAGCCGACCAAATCGACTGGTCTCGCGTCATCGTCGATTCCTCCTCAATCCGCGCTGTGGGCTCAGGTCAAAAACAGGACCGAATCCCACAGACCGCGCGCGACCCGGTTCAAAGCACCATCTCATCACCGAGGCCCAGGGTATCCCGCTTGCGGTGATACTGACCGGCGCCAACCGAAACGACGTCACTCAACTTCAATCGCTGGTCGAGGCTATTCCGCCCATCAGCGGCAAGCGTGGCAGACCGCTATCGAAGCCTCGGGTCGTTCAGGGCGACAGAGGCTACGACCACGACAAATACCGACGTCCACTGCATGCCGCCGGCATTGCAACCGAAATCGCTCGACGCGGTCAGCCTCATGGAAGCGGGCTGGGCAAAACACGCTGGGTCGTGGAGCGGACCATTTCGTGGCTTCACAACTTCCGCCGACTGCGCATCCGCTTCGAACGGCTCGCTTTCATGCACGAGGCTTTCCTCAAAATCGCTTGCTGCATCATATGCTGGCGGCAGCTGCAAAAGTCATTCTGTTAACGCCTCTTACTGATCGCGCGCGGCGTGATCGAAGGCAAAGCGCGCGAACTGCCGCCGCTCGCGCAAGCCGCGACGCCGCTTGCAGGCAGCGAGCAGCTGACGGCGCCGGTGAGCGGCATCGTCGTGTATCGCGCGGCAATCGGCGCGATGCTGAAGGCGGGCGATGCGGTGCTCGACATCATCGATCCGCTGACGGATGCCGTGACCACCGTCACCACGAAGAACGATGGCGTCTTCTACATGCGACGCGCTATTCGCTTCGTCTACGCAGGCGCGCCGATCGGGCGGCTCACCGGTGCAACGGCGTTCAGAACCGGCGTGCTGATCGGCGCGTGACGCGGCGCGAACGCCGCGGCACGTGCCTGGTTCTTACCGCGCGTCGGTGATGGTCTGATTCAACGTCTTCCCCGCGATCACCGTATTGTTGAGCACGATGTCATGCACGTTGTACGCGTAGATCGGTCCGGGCGTCGTCGCCGTGGCCGGTCCCGCTGCGACAGGCGTGCCGAAATCGCAATTGGTGATCGTGACGCCGGCAATGGCGGGAATCGCGGGCGTCGGCGCGGGGCCGTTGTAGTCGAACGCAACGGGTCCTTGCGCGACGATCGCCTGAAAGCATGAGCCGGTGACGCCGTTCAGCATGACGTTGCTGGCCTTCACGTTCGAGATGTTGACGTTCTGCACCAGCGCCGGGCGCGTGCGGATCGCGTCCTTCGACGGCTGGTAGTCGCAATCGAACGTGATGATGCCGCCTTGCGCCGCCGACGGATTCGCCGCGCTCGCCGTGACCACGCCGAGCGGGACCGTCGCGTTGATCGGGCTGCCCGCGAGCAGGCTGCTGCCGTAGCCCGAAGGCGTCAGACTCACGCCGTTAGGCAGCGTCACGTTATCGACGTAGAAGTTCTTCACGAAGCCGCCGCGATTCATGTTGGTCTTCACGCGAATCGCGATGTTGAGCGAGTTCGTCGCCCAGAACTTGTTCAGCATCTGAAGGTTGCGCGCATAGATGTTCTGCACGCCGCCGCCCATTTCGCTGCCGAGCGTGATGCCGCCGTGGCCGCTGTTCATCGTGCAGTTCTGGATGACGTGGTTCTGCGCAGGACCGTATTGCGTATCGAGGTCCTTGCCCGACTTGATCGCGATGCAGTCGTCGCCGGTGTTGAACGTGACGCTGTCGCACAGCACCATGTCGCAGGCGTCGGGATCGAAGCCGTCGTTGTTCGGCCCGATGCTGTCCACCGTCACGCCGGTGATGACCACATTCTTGCAATCGGTCGGATGATGCTGCCAGAACGGCGTATTGATGGTGCGGTAGCCTTGCATCAGAACGTTAGTACACCCGATGAATTCCACCATGCTCGGCCGGAGATAATGTCCGATGCCGAAGATGCGCTTCTCGATCGCCACGCCCGCTTCCGACAGCGCGGGCAGATAGTTCTGGTCCTGTTGCCACGGCGTGGCGGGGTCGGTGAGCTTGGCGTAGAGCGCATCGGAAATGCCGGGCACGGCGGTCTTCAGATCGACGTTGTTCGGATTGGCGAACGCCTGCGAGGGCGTCGACGAGCCCGCGTAGCCGTAGGCGCCGCTATTGCCTTTCCACGTCCACCAGCACGTCGACGTATTGCCGCTGCCGGCGAACGGCGTCATGGCCTGACCGTTGAGCACCGATGTATCGCCTTCGCCGGTAATCGCGATGTTCGTCTGGTTGCGCGCGTAGACGGGCGGGCCGTAGTTCAGGCAGTCGTTGGCCTGCCATCGGCTGTAGTAGAGCTTGCCGTTCGCGCCGCAGTCGATCGGGCCGTCCTTCGCGTAGTCCGCCGGATTCGGGCTGAAGAAGATCTCGCAATTCGCGCTCAGGTGAAAGTCGACGTTGGATTGCAGGATGATCGGCCCCGCGCAATACCAGTTGCCGGCCGGCACGACCACGCGTCCGCCGCCCGCCGCGCTGCACGCCGCGATGGCCGCGAGGAACGCGGGGCGCGAGTCGAAGGAGCCGGGCGCCTGCGTCTGGTCCGCGCCGGTGCTGAGCGGCGACTTCGACGGATCGGTGTACGGGCTCGTCGCGGCGATCACGGCGCACGGCTTCGCGCCGTAGTCGGTGACGAGGAACTGGCGGCTCGGCACCATCGACGTCGACACGTTCTTCAGCGCGTTGATGATCTGCGTCGCGGCACCGGACGGGCCCCAGATCGGGTCCTCGGGCGTCGTCGGGGAGCTCGAATCGTGATGGCCGCCTCCGCAGCCGGCGAGCACGCTCAGACTGCCGAGGCCGCCCATGAGCGGCGCGCTCGCCGACGCGCCGGCGAATTTCAGCAGCGAGCGGCGGCGGGCAGAAGCGGGGGCGGTGGGGCGCTGTTTCATGCTTGTCTCCATTCCGGTATCGACCGGTTTTGATGTGGCGCTTCGAACGACGTCGTATGACATTCGCAAGCGTAAGCGCCCATGTAAGAAACCGTTTTCCTGTCGTGACGATAACGACGCTGGGAACCACGCGTCAAGGAATGCATACCAGCGTCACGCTCAGGACTTTCCCGTAGGGAAGCGATTACCCGCGCAGCGCATCTCGTACGACATCATGTGTCAGTATTGCCGCAGCCTTCCGGCGGGGAATCGCACGCGGTTCTAGAATTGACGCTTCGCTTCCCGAATGGAGGAGCCATGCTGACCTTCGAACTGCACGCAGAAACGCCGACGCTCGATATCGCCTACGCCGACGCCGGCCCCGACGATGGACCGCCCGTCATCCTGCTGCACGGCTGGCCGGACGCCGCGCGCGCCTGGTCGAACGTCGCGGCGCGGCTCAACGCGGCGGGCTACCGCACCATCGTTCCGGAATTGCGCGGCGCGGGCGGCACGCGCTTCCTGCGCGCGGGCACCATCCGCGATGGCTCGGGCGTCGCGCTGGCGCAAGACGCAATCGATCTGGCGGATGCGCTCGGCATCGCTCGTTTCGATGTGGTCGGTCACGACTGGGGCGCGCGCGCCACCTACACGCTCGCCGCGCTGTTTCCCGAGCGCGTGCGGCGCATGGCTGCCATTGCGCTGGCGTTTCAGCCGCGCGGGAAGTTCGTGTTGCCGCGGGATTTCGCGCAGGCGCGGCGCTTCTGGTACCAGTGGTTCATGTCGCTCGATGACGCGCCGGACGTGATCGCCGCCGATGCGAAAGGCTTCGCGCGCATCCAGTGGGACACATGGTCGCCGCCCGGCTGGTTCGACGAAGCCGAGTTCGCCGCCACCGCGCGCGCCTTCGAGAATCCCGACTGGGTGCCGATCACGCTGAACGCGTATCGCCGCCGCTGGCGCAGCGATCAGCCGTCGGACCCGGCGCTCGAACCGTTGTACGAGCGGCTTGCGACGATCGAGCGCATCGGCGTGCCGGCGCTGATGATCCAGGGCGGCTCGGACTTCTGCGACGACGTCTCGATGTCCGAAGGGCAGGAAGGCTGCTTCACGGCGGGCTATCGGCGCGTCGTGATCGACGGCGCGGGGCATTTTCCGCCGCGCGAAGCGCCCGATGCCGTCGCGGATGCGCTCATCGCTCACTTGCGCTGACGGCGAGCGGGCGAGTTACTTGCAAGTGCCGGGCGAACGCTTCGCCCGCTTTTTGCGACCGGTACTGTATGGGTGTACAGTACCGGTCGCTGCGGCAGGCGCCTGCCGCCGGACCACCGCGCGGCGCCGCCCACGGCCTGACAGGCCGTCCATCACATTGAACCGGTTGAAAAATTGGCATCGAACAACGCAATCCGCATTCGCGGCGCCCGTCAACATAACCTCAAGAATCTCGATATCGACTTGCACACCGGCCAGATGACGGTGGTGACCGGCCCGTCCGGTTCGGGCAAGTCGAGCCTCGTCTTCGACACGCTCTACGCCGAAGGCCAGCGCCGCTACGTCGAAACGTTCAGCGCGTACGCGCGCCAGTTCCTCGACCGCATGGACCGGCCGCAGGTCGATCGCGTGGACGGCGTGCCGCCCGCCATCGCCATCGACCAGACGAACCCGGTGCGCAGTTCGCGCTCGACGGTCGGCACGATGACCGAGCTCAACGATCACCTGAAGCTCTTCTACGCGCGCGCCGCCGAACTCTTCGACAGGAAGACCGCGCATCGCGTGCGGCACGACACGCCCGAGACCATCTATGCGGAACTGCTGGAGCGCACGCGCGACGCCGATCCGCGGCTCGCGGTGACGTTTCCGGTCGAACTGCCGGACACGACGAGCGACGACGAAGTCGCGCAGTGGCTCTCCGCGAGCGGCTACACGCGCGTGCAGGCCAAGCGCCACGTTGAGACGGAAGCGGGCGCGCGGCAAGTGCTCGATGTTGTCGCGGACCGGTTTCGCCTGCAAGGCACGGAGCGCTCGCGGGCGCTGGAAGCCATCGAAGGCGCGCTGCTGCGCGGCAGCGTTCGCGTGAACGTCTATGTGCTGAAGGACGAAGCCGAACCCGATATCTGGCGCTTCTCGACCGGCCTGCATAGCCCGGAAAGCGACCTGCGTTATGCCGATCCGCAGCCGGCGCTGTTCTCGTTCAACTCGGCCTACGGCGCGTGCGAGACGTGTCGCGGTTTTGGCCGCGTGATCGGCGTGGATTACGGCCTCGTCATTCCGGACGAGAAAAAGACGCTGCGCGAAGGCGCGATCAAGACGCTGCAAACGCCCGCGTGGAAAGAGAATCAGGATGACCTCGTGCGCTACGGCGCGAAGGCGGGCATCCGGCTCGGCGTGCCTTGGGGCGAACTGACGCAGAAGGAGCGCGACTGGGTCATCCACGGATCGCCGGACTGGACCGGCAAATGGGGCAGCCAGTGGTACGGCGTGCAGCGTTTCTTCGACTATCTGGAGTCGAAGGCGTACAAGATGCACATCCGCGTGCTGCTTTCCAAGTACCGCAGCTATACGACGTGTCCCGCCTGCGCGGGGGCGCGGCTGAAGACGGAATCGCTGTTGTGGCGCCTCGGCACCAAGGAACAGGCCGACGCGGTGCTCGCGCCCGCGGACCGGTTCTTGCCAAACGGCGTCGACTGGACGCGCGATCAACTCGAAGCCTTGCCCGGCCTGACCGTGCACGACCTGATGCTGATGCCGATCGAGCGCATCCGCCGCTTCTTCGACTCGCTCACGCTGCCGTCCACGCTGTTGGACGAGGCCTTGAAGCTGCTGCACGCCGAAGTGCGCACGCGCCTCAAGTATCTGTGCGACGTGGGCCTCGGCTATCTGACGCTGGATCGTCAGAGCCGCACGCTCTCGGGCGGCGAAGTGCAGCGCATCAACCTGACGACCGCGCTCGGCACGTCGCTCGTGAACACGCTGTTCGTGCTCGACGAGCCGAGCATCGGGCTGCATCCGCGCGACCTGAACCGCATCGTCGAGGCCATGCACCGTCTGCGCGATGCGGGCAATACGCTCGTCGTCGTCGAGCATGATCCTTCGGTGATGCTCGCGGCGGATCGCCTGATCGACATGGGACCGGGGCCGGGCGAGCGCGGCGGGCAGATCGTCTACGACGGCACGCCCGACGATATTCAATTGAGCGACACGCTCACCGGCGCGTATCTCGGCGGCCGCAAGCACGTCGCGCATGCGTCGAACTGGACGCGCCGCGCGGTCGATGCGAACTCGCCGCGTCTGGTCCTCGAAGGCGCGAGTGATCACAACTTGCGGGACGTGACGGTCGAGATTCCGCTGGAGCGCCTCGTCTGCGTGACGGGCGTTTCGGGCTCGGGCAAATCGACGCTGATTCAGGACGTGCTCGCGCCCGCGCTCATGCGTCACTTCGGCAAGGCGACTGAAGCGCCCGGCGTGTTTCGCGCGCTGAAGGGCGCGGATCAATTGGGCGACGTCGTGTTCGTGGATCAATCGCCGATCGGCCGCACGGCGCGCTCGAATCCGGCGAGCTACGTCGGCGCGTTCGACGAAATCCGCAAGCTGTTCGCGAAAGCGCCGCTCGCCGCGCAGCGCGGCTACGGCGCGAGCATGTTCAGCTTCAACTCGGGCGACGGGCGCTGCCCGACGTGCGGCGGCTCGGGCTTCGAGCATGTCGAGATGCAGTTTCTCTCCGATGTCTACCTGCGCTGTCCCGATTGCGACGGCCGGCGTTATCGCGCAGAGATTCTCGATGTGAAGATCGAGCGTGGCGGGCGCGAACTGAGCGTCGCGGACGTGCTGGAGCTGACCGTGAGCGAAGCCGTCGAGTGCTTTGCCGGGGACGCCGATGTGCTGCGCGTGCTACAGCCTATCGTCGATGTCGGTCTCGAATACGTGAAGCTCGGCCAGCCGGTGCCGACGCTCTCGGGCGGCGAAGCGCAGCGCCTCAAGCTCGCGGGCTTTCTCGCGGAAACGGCGTCGCCGAATCAGAAGGCGCGGCTTTTCATGTTCGACGAGCCGACCACGGGCCTGCATTTCGACGACATCGCCAAGCTGATGCAGGCGTTGCGCCGCCTGCTTGAGCGAGGGCATTCGCTGATCGTTATCGAACACAATCTCGACGTGATTCGCGCGGCGGACTGGATCATCGACCTCGGTCCCGAGGGCGGCGACGGCGGCGGTCAAGTGGTGTGCGTCGGCACGCCGGATGACGTCGCGGCTTGCGAGCAGTCGCACACGGGCCGCGCGCTCCTCGACTACGAAGAAGCCATGACGCCCGGCGCGGCGGAAAAGCGCGCGGGCGTGCCGCTGCAACTCGCGGCGGAAGTGGCGAGCGCGCGGCGCGCATTGCAGGGCGAGGATGTGGTGCGCATCGTCAATGCGCGCGAGCACAATCTGAAGTCGCTCGATGTCGACATCCCGCACAACAAGTTCAACGTGGTGACGGGCGTGTCCGGCTCGGGCAAGTCCACGCTCGCGTTCGATATTCTGTTCCACGAAGGACAGCGGCGTTATCTGGAGTCGCTGAACGCGTATGCGCGCTCCATCGTGCAGCCTGCGGGCCGCCCGGAAGTCGATGCGGTCTATGGCATTCCGCCGACGGTTGCCATCGAGCAGCGTCTGTCGCGCGGCGGCCGCAAGAGCACGGTCGCGACGACTTCGGAAGTCTGGCACTTCCTGCGCCTTCTGTACGTGAAGCTCGGCATCCAGCATTGCATTCACGACGGCACGCCGGTTCAGGCGCAAAGCTCCGAGCAGATCACCGCGCAGATTCTGCGCGACTTCAAGGGCCAGCATGTGGGCCTGCTCGCGCCGCTCGTGGTGAACCGCAAGGGCGTCTATACCGATCTCGCGAAGTGGGCGAAAGCGCGCGGCAACACGCATCTGCGCGTGGACGGCGACTTTTTGCCGGTCGATCCGTGGCCGAAGCTCGACCGCTTCCGTGAACACACTATCGAGTTGCCGGTCGCGGATCTCGTCGTGTCGGCGGAGAACGAAGCGGACCTGCGGCGTCTGCTCGACGAGACGCTCGAAATCGGCAAGGGCGTCATGCATCTGTGCGCGCCGCTCGACGAACTGCACGGCGCGCTCTCCAGCGGCAAGCGGCGCGGCAAGGAAGAGAGCATCGTGTTTTCGACCAAGCGCGCGTGTCCGGTCTGCGGCACGAGCTACCCGGAACTCGACCCGCGCATGTTCTCGTACAACAGCAAGCACGGCTGGTGCAATACGTGTGTCGGCACGGGCGTCAAGCTGACGCGCGAGCAGCGCGCCGCGTTCGACGATACGGTGTTCGCGCAGGATGATCGCGGCCGCGAGCAGAGCATCGGCTCGGTGGATCAGGAACCGGACGATATCGTCGATCAGCCGTGCGCGGACTGCGAAGGCACGCGCCTCAACGACGTCGCGCGCGCGGTGACGTTCGGCAACTATCCGATCACCGAAGTCGGGCGCTGGACCGTGACGGACACGCGCGAGTGGATTGCGACGCTGAAGCTGACGGGCCGCGACGCGGACATCGCCCGCGACGTGGTCAGCGAGATCGAAGGGCGCCTTCAGTTTCTGGAGGAAGTCGGGCTCGGTTATCTGAGTCTCGATCGCGCCGCGCCGACGCTTTCGGGCGGCGAAGCGCAGCGTATTCGTCTCGCGGCGCAACTCGGCAGCAACCTGCAAGGCGTGTGCTATGTGCTGGATGAACCGACCATCGGCCTGCATCCGCGCGACAACCTGATTCTTTTGAGCGCGCTCAAAAAGCTGAACGACAAGGGCAACACGCTCGTCGTCGTGGAGCACGACGAGGACACGATCCGGCGGGCCGATCACATCATCGATATCGGGCCGGGCGCGGGCAAGCGCGGCGGCACGGTGGTCGCGCAGGGCAGCGTGACGGATCTCGCGGCGCACAAGGCGTCGCTGACCGGGCAAATGCTCGCGAACCCGATCGTTCATCCGTTGCAGCCGCGCCGCGAAGTGCGCGCGGCCGTCGGCAAGCGCCCGGCGGTGCCGGAGCAATGGCTCACGGTTGAGAACGCGACGCTGCACAACCTGCGCAACGTGACCGCGAGCGTGCCGCTGAACCGGCTCGTCGCGATCACGGGCGTGTCGGGCTCGGGCAAATCGACGCTCGCCCGCGACGTGCTCATGACGAACCTGCTCGATGCCGTCGGCCGCTCGGTGCTGTCGTCGCCGGCGGTGCGGCGCGCGCGCAAGGCGGCGCAGGCCGACGCCCCGGCCGCGAAATCGCGCGCGAGCGTGCTCGCCCGCGAAACGCCGCGCCCGAAGTTCGACGTGGTCCACGCATGGCAGGGCTGCTCGGGCGTCACCGGTTTCGAAGCGATCGACCGCGTGCTCGAAGTCGATCAGACGCCGATCGGCAAGACGCCGCGTTCGTGCCCGGCGACCTACATCGGCATGTGGGACACCATCCGCAAGCTGTTTGCCGACACGTTGGAAGCCCGCGCGCGCGGCTATACGCCGTCGCGCTTCTCGTTCAATACGGGCAACGGGCGCTGCCCCGCGTGCGAAGGGCAAGGCGTGCGCACCATCGCGATGAACTTCCTGCCGGACGTCAAGGTTCCGTGCGACGTGTGCCACGGCCAGCGCTTCAATCCCGAGACGCTCGCGGTGACGTGGCGCGGCAAGAACATCGGCGAAGTGCTGACCATGGAGATCGACGAGGCCGTCGAGTTCTTCGCGTCGATGCCGAGCATTGCGCATCCGCTGCAACTCATGAAGGACGTAGGCCTCGGCTATCTGACGCTCGGCCAGCCGTCGCCGACGCTCTCGGGCGGCGAGGCGCAGCGCATCAAGCTCGTCACCGAGCTGTCGAAGGTGCGCGACGACATCACGCGGCGCGGCCAAAAGCCGCCGCATACGCTCTATGTGCTGGACGAACCGACCGTCGGCCTGCACATGGCGGACGTCGCGAAGCTGATTCGCGTGCTGCACCGGCTGGTGGACGGCGGGCATAGCGTGATCGTGATCGAGCACGACCTCGACGTGATCGCGGAAGCCGACTGGGTGCTCGATCTCGGGCCGGAAGGCGGCGTGAACGGCGGGACCATCGTCGCGGCGGCGGACCCGGACACGCTCGCGAGTCATCCGCGCAGCCATACGGGAACGGCGCTGCGGCCGGTGCTCGGCAGAACGCGGCCTGCCGAGGATGCCGCGTGATGACGCCGGCGCCGGTCTCCGACCTGCGGACGCTGCTGGCGTCCATGCAGCCCGCGCTTCAGCCCGGCGTCTATGTGTTCGCGTCGCTGCCGCATGACGCCGCGCCGGGCGGCGCGGGCATCGTCGCGACGTTTCGCGAGCGCGAAGGGCTGACTGTCGTCATGGAAGAAGGCGCGGCCCTTGCCGCTGGGCTCACGCCGCTCTTTCGCGCGGCGTGGATCACGCTGACTGTGCACTCGGATCTGAACGCCGTCGGGCTGACCGCCGCGTTCGCGCGCGCGCTCGGTGACGCGGGCATCAGCTGCAATGTGATCGCAGCGGCCTATCACAATCACATCTTCGTGCCGGTGAAAGCAGCCGGCCGCGCCATGGATGCGCTCTTGAAGTTGCAGCAAGGGCGTTGATATGCTTGCGCGCTTCCACACTTCTATACCGACAAGCAGATGGAAACGCAGGATAAAGCCGTAGCCCTGAAAAGGATGAAGTGGTTCGCCGCCGCGTTGCTCGTCGGCGCGGGCGTGCTGTTCGCCGTCGCGAAGAGCCAGCACGACGCCGGCGCGTGGGCGTGGGTGTCCGCGTTCGCGGAAGCCGCAATGGTCGGCGCGCTCGCGGACTGGTTCGCGGTCGTCGCGCTGTTTCGCCATCCGCTCGGGGTGCCGGTGCCGCACACGGCCATCCTGCCCGCGAACAAGGCGCGCGTGGCCGATAACCTCGCCGTCTTTGTGCGCGACCGCTTTCTCGGCACGGATGCGCTCGTTGCCCGCGTCGATGCGTTCGATCCGGCAAGCCGTCTCTCGGTGTGGCTCGCGGAGCCGAAAAACGCCGAGCTGCTCGGCAATCGCGCGGTCGCGGCGGTCGGCCAGTTGCTGGCTTTCATCGACGACACGCGCATCAAGTCCATGCTCCACGACGCGATTCGCCGCCGCGCCGAGGCCTTCGATCTTTCCGCCGCCGCCGGCAATCTGCTGTCGACGCTCACCGCCGACCGGCGCCATCAATTGCTGCTCGACGAGGGCCTCAAGCAAATGGCGGCGTGGCTCGACAAGCCCGAGGTGCAGGAGATGCTTGCGACGCGCATCGTCGCGGTGGCGGGCGAGGAGTATCCGAAGCTCATCGGCATGCTGGGTTTCGTCGGGCTGGATGCGGGCGATCTCGGCAACAAGTTCGCGGCGGGCCTCGTGCGCGGCGCGAACCAGTGGCTGCACGACGTGACGAGCGACCCGGAGCACGAACGGCGCAAAGCCTTCGATGCAGCAGTGGAGCGCTTCGTCGAGCGCCTGAAGTCCGATCCCGCGTTTAAGGCGCGCATTGACGAGCACAAGCGCGAATGGCTGGAACGCCCCGAATTGCGCGGCTACGTGGACGGCCTGTGGGACGAGTTCACCGCGTGGCTCGCGGCGGACCTGAAGCGCCCCGACTCCGCGCTGCACGCGAAAGTGGTGGCCGTCGCGGCGGGCTTCGCGCAGGCGCTCGGCGGCGATCCGCTGCTGCGCGATTCGATCAACGAGCATATGCGCGATGCGCTGAAGGCCCTCGCGCCCGAGCTGCGCGAAGGCATTGCGAAGCACATCGCCGCGACCGTCAAGCAGTGGGACGACGCCACGCTGGTGCGCGACGTCGAGCTGAACATCGGGCGCGACCTCCAGTTCATTCGCGTGAACGGCACGCTCGTGGGCGGCGCGGTCGGGCTGCTCATCCACGCGGTCACGGCGTTCGCTCTCTGACGCTAGCTGCGCGCGACGGTCACGCTTCCCGCTTCCAGCAGTGTCTCCACGCTTCCGCTGCCGCCCGTGCCGTTGACCATCACGGCCAGCCCGCCCGTCAGCGCGAGCGCGAGCAGCGGGCCGCGTCCCGGCTGGCCTCGCGCGAAGGCGGGCACGGCCCATTCGTCGCCGTCCGGCGTCTCTAGCACGTAACGCGTGTCCGGACCGAGCGCGTCGGAATCGATCATCCGGACGATGCTGCCGGTCTCGGTCTTGGGAAAACGCGTGGTCTGGCAATGAAACGTCGGGCTGCCCCGGTGCGGCAATCCGACCGACACGCCCGTGATATTCGAATTCGCGTCGGCGGTGACGCTCAGCGGCAGATGCAGCGCCAGCGCCGTCATCAGCATCTGATGGCGGCTCGCATGCTTGGCCGTGTTCATCTGCGCGCAGTAGTGCGCGCCGTCCGATGCGCGCAACACGTAGCGAACCGGGTCCAGCGTGCCGGAGTCGATGATGCGCGCGAGCGTCCCGGTTTGCACGCCCGTGAGCTTCTGGCCGAACAGCATCATGGAGGGCGCCGGGTCCGACGACAGCGCGCCGACCGCTATGCCGGTGATGGCGTGGTCTTCGTTGCCGCTGACCGTGACGGGCAAGCCCGAACGCAATGCCAGCATGGCGAGATGGTGCCGGTTCGCGTGCTGCTGCCGGTCGATTCGGGCGTGGTAGCGCGTGGCCTCCGGCGTCTTGACGATGACGCTCAGCGTCTCGGCCGCCTCGTTGTCGATGATCTCGTCGATCATGCCGGAACGCGGCGTCGTCGAAATGAAGCCGGGCGCGCAGTTGAAGTTCGGCCCGAACGCCCGCGACCCGACGGACACCGCGGTGAGGTAGTAGTCGGCGTCGCCGGCGACGGTCACGGGCAGCTTCGCCCTGAACGCGGCCATCAGCAGGGCGCTGCGGTAGCCGTGTTCGTGCGGGCACATCTGCACGCAATGATGCGAGCCGTCCGGGCTGCGGATGATGTACGCCATGCTGCCGAGCAGATTGGCGTCTTCCACCTGCACGACCGCGCCGGTGCGCACGTCTTCCAGCAGGCGCCACGTGTAGCCGAGCGCGGGAAGCGGGGCGACATTCGGCAGCGTCGCGGCCAGATCGGTGATGTGATGCGTGGCGTCCGCGCGAATCGTCACCGTGAGCCCTGATTCGAGCGCCGCCATGAGAATCGCATTCCGAAGCGGATGCTCCCGATAATCGAGTTGCGCGCAATACTGCGATCCGTCTTCGGTCTTTAGAACGTAAATAATGATATCCGGCGATTGCGGATGAATTGCGCGGCTGATAATGCCGGTGCGTAAGTCCGTCAGAAAATAATCTGCGGACGCCAATGAAAGCGTACTGACTCGAGGCCTGATTCTCATGGTGCGCGGCATGCGACCTTTAGGCGGGCGCTGGCTTTGTAGGTTAGAGCAATGGCGGGCCGTGCGGGCACGAGAGCCGCCGCAGTAATAATCGACGGCCGACCATCAGGATTAGAACGACCGTTCTAGAAATCTAGGTTAAGAATAACTCCGAGTCAATTAATATCTGATTTTTCTAAAACCGGATTGATTAAGAGTTTTCTTGCGCGCATTAAGACGGTCTTAAAAAGAATGCGTTGAAACCGGTTTCGCAATAATCGAAACTGCGCCTGTTTAATAAACGCGCGTCATTCTATGCCCGATTATCTAAACAGATGAAACGGCGTCGGCAACGCGGCGGCGATCCCGAAAAGCGGTGCGGCAAGCTGCAATTCGGCCGCAGTCGCGCGAGAATGCCCACTTCCGCGCGGCGCGACTCTCTGCCAGGACCACCATGCCGAACACGAACGCCGAACTCATCGAACGCTTCTACCGTGCGTTTCAGCGCGCCGACGCGGACGCCATGGCAGCCTGCTATGCGTCCGACATCCGCTTCGAAGATCCGGCGTTCGGGCTGCTGCATGGCCGCGAAGTCGGCGACATGTGGCGCATGCTGCTCGGCCGCGCGGCCGACTTCACGCTGACCTTCGACGGCATCAGCACGCTCGGGCAGACCGCGAGCGCGAAGGCCGTCGCGCGCTACACGTACTCCGCGACCGGGCGGCCAGTGGTCAACGAGATCGCGACGAAGTTCGCCATCCGCGACGGCCTGATCGCCGAGCAGACCGATACGTTCGACCTCTGGCGCTGGAGCCGTCAGGCGCTGGGCGTCTCCGGCTGGCTGTTCGGCTGGACGCCGCGCATGCAGAGCGCCATCCGCACGAAGGCGCGACGCGCGCTCACCGACTACCGCAAACGGGCGGCGGCATGACGGCGATCGACTCGACGCGGCTGGAAGACGAATGGCTCGAAGCGGACGCGCACGGCGGCTTCGCTTCCGGCACGGTGGGTACCATGCGAATTCGCCGTTATCAGGCGCTGTTGCTTGCCGCGACGCAGCCGCCTGCGGGGCGCGTGGTGCTCGTGAACGGCATTGAGGCGTGGGTCGAGATAGGCGGCGAGCGCTTCCCGTTGACCATGCAGCACTACGCGCCCGACGTGCTGTACCCGGACGCCTCCGCGAATCTCGTTTCCTTCGATACATCGCCGTGGCCGACGTGGCGCTATCGCGTCGGCGATGCGCAAACGGTCGTGGCCGAGCTGTTCGTCGCGAAGGAGAGCGGCGAGACCGTGTTGCGCTGGCGCCTCGAAGCCGATGCGCGCCCGCCGTCCGCGACGCTGCATGTGCGCCCGCTGCTGTCGGGGCGCGACTATCACGCGCTGCATCGCGAGAATCCGGCGTTTTGCTTCGACGCCACGACGGACGGCGAGCGCGTTCACTGGCGGCCGTACGCGGATTTGCCGGCCATCGGCGCGACGGCGAACGGCGCGTATCGGCACGCGCCCGACTGGTATCGCAATTTCTGCTATGCGCGCGAGCGTGAGCGCGGGCTCGATTTCATCGAAGATCTGCCGACGCCGGGCGTCTTCACGTTCGATCTGACCGCGCGCGAAGCCGTGATGATCCTGCATGCCGATACGGGCAGCAACGTGCCGCGCGAAGCGGATGCGCTCGCGCACGCGTCGCGGCTCGCGGCCCGCGAGTCGGAGCGCCGCGCGGCGTTCGCATCGCGCCTCGCCCGTTCCGCCGATGCGTATGTCGTCAATCGCAGAGAGGGGCGAACCATCATCGCGGGCTTTCCGTGGTTCACCGACTGGGGCCGCGATACCTTCATTTCGATGCGCGGCTTGCTGATCGCGAGCGGCCGCCACCAGGACGCCGAATCGATTCTGCTCGAATGGACCGACGCGCTTTCGGAAGGCATGCTGCCGAACCGTTTCCCCGACAGCGGCGGCCAGCCGGAGTACAACTCGGTGGATGCGTCGCTGTGGTTCGTGATCGCCGTCCACGACTATCTCGCGACCGGCCATGCGCTCGCGGCCACGGCGAGCCGCCTGCAACGCGCGGTCGATACGATTCTCGAAGGCTACGCGGGCGGCACGCGCTATCGAATCGCCGCCGACGAAGACGGTCTGTTGCGCGCGGGCGTGCCGGGCGTGCAACTCACGTGGATGGACGCGAAAGCCGGCGACTGGGTGGTGACGCCGCGCATCGGCAAGCCGGTCGAGGTTCAGGCGCTGTGGATCAATGCGCTGGCCATCGCGTCGGCATGGAATCCGCGCTGGCAGACGCTGTGCGCGCGCGCCCGGCAAAGTTTCGCGGCGCGCTTCGTCGATCCGGACACCCACGCGCTCTACGATGTCGTCGATGCCGATCACGAGCCGGGCAAGCTCGACCGCTCGATTCGCCCGAACCAGATCTTCGCGGTCGGCGGGTTGCCGTTTCCGCTCGTCGAGGGCGATATCGCCCGCGCGGTGGTCGATCAGGTCGAAGCGCATCTGCTGACGCCGCTCGGCCTGCGCACGCTCGCGCCGTCCGACCCGGCCTATCGTCCGCATTACGCAGGCGGCGTGCTGGAGCGCGACGGCGCCTACCATCAGGGCACCGTCTGGCCGTGGCTCATGGGGCCGTTCGTCGAGGCGTGGCTGCGCGTGCGCGGCGCGGCGGGCGTGCGCGAGCGCTTCCTCGCGCCGCTCTACGCGCATCTGGATCATTACGGGCTGGATCACGTGAGCGAGGTTGCTGACGGCGACGCGCCGCACGCGCCGGGCGGCGCGCCGTTTCAGGCGTGGTCGCTCGCGGAACTGCTGCGCATCGAAACGCTGCTCGGCGCGGCGTGAAGGCCGTCGAATGTGCGTCGTGTCGTGAAAACGCGCTAAATTAGCCGTTTCCCGCAAGCTGCACCGCAGGCCGCAACAGGAGACGCCCATGGCGAAGACGCGCACCGTCAATCAGATCGACACCGTGGAAGGCTCGCGGCTGCATTCGAGCGACTGTCCGCGGTGGCAGCGTTGGGGGCCGTATCTGAGCGAACGCCAGTGGGGCACCGTGCGCGAGGACTACAGCGAGTTCGGGACCGCGTGGGAGTACTTTCCGCACGATCACGCGCGCAGCCGGGCGTATCGCTGGGGCGAGGACGGCATCGCGGGTTTCGGCGACGACAAGCTCAACTGGTGCGTGTCGCTCGCGCTCTGGAACGGACGCGATCCGATTCTGAAGGAGCGCCTCTTCGGCCTCACGAATCAGCAAGGCAATCACGGCGAGGACGTGAAGGAGCTGTACTTCTATCTCGACGGCACGCCGACGCATTCCTATATGCGCATGCTGTACAAGTATCCGCATGCGGCGTTTCCATATGCCGATCTCGTCGATGAAAACGCGCGGCGCGGCGCGGACGTGCCCGAGTACGAAGTGCTCGATACCGGCGTGTTCGACGACGAGCGTTACTTCGACGTGCAGGTGGAATACGCGAAACACACGCCCGACGATATCGTGATGCGCGTGACCATCGAAAACCGCGCGGCCTATCCCGCCACGCTCGACGTGCTGCCGCAGATCTGGGCGCGCAACACGTGGTCGTGGAAGCCGACGCCGGCCAAACCGTCGCTGAAGCTGCGAACGGAGCGCGGCGTCGCGCAGGTCGCAGCCGATCATCACGGTCACGAGCCGATGATCGTCACGGCGTGGTCGCCGGATACGGACGGCATCGAGTGGCTTTTCTGCGAGAACGAGACCAACGTGCGGCGTCTGTTCGGGATGGAAGGCGCGGGCCCGTTCAAGGACGGCTTCAACGACTACATCGTCGCGGGGGATGAAGACGCCGTTCGCCGCGATGCCGGCACGCGCGCCGCGGCCCGCGCGCATCTCACGCTCGACGCGCACGCGAGGGCCACGGTGTTTCTGCGCTGGCGTCCCGAATCCGCGCCGGACACCGTCCCGCTCGATGCCGATGCGCTGTTCGCGCGCCGTATCGCGGAGGCGGATGAGTTCTACGGCGCGTTGCAGCATGACATCGCGGGCGCGGATCAGCGGCTCGTGCAGCGGCAGGCGCTCGCGGGCATGCTGTGGTCGAAGCAGTACTACCAGTTCGACGTGACGCGCTGGCTCGACGGCGATCCGCTTCAGCCGAAGCCGCCGAAACAGCGCCGCACCGGGCGCAATGCGGACTGGCGGCATCTGTGCAACGCGGACATCGTGTCGATGCCGGACAAGTGGGAATACCCGTGGTACGCGTCGTGGGACCTCGCGTTCCATGCGGCGGCGTTCGCGCTCATCGACCCGGCGTTCGCAAAGCGGCAGTTGCTGTTGCTCGTGAAGGACCGCTATCAGCATCCGAACGGCCAGTTGCCGGCCTACGAATGGGCGTTCAGCGACGCCAATCCGCCCGTGCATGCGTGGGCGACGTGGCGCGTGTACGAGATCGACCGCGCGATCACCGGCAAGGGCGATCGCGACTTTCTGGAGCTTGTGTTTCACAAGCTGCTGCTCAACTTCTCGTGGTGGGTGAACCGCAAGGACGCGGACGGCCGCAACATCTTTCAGGGCGGGTTTCTCGGGCTGGATAACGTCGGCATCTTCGATCGTTCCGCGCCGCTGCCGACGGGCGGTCATATCGATCAGGCCGACGGCACCGCGTGGATGGCGGCGTATGCGCTCGACCTCATGCGCATCGCGCTGGAACTCGCGTATGCGAATCCCGTTTTCGTCGATATCGCGGTGAAGTTCTTCGAGCACTTCCTGTATATCGCGGAAGCCGTGAGTTGCGAGGACGGCTGCGACACGGGCCTGTGGGACAGCGAGGACGAGTTCTTCTACGACAAGCTGCGCCTGCCGGACGGCTCCAGCGTGCCGATGCGCGTGCGGTCGATCGTCGGGCTGATTCCACTGTTCGCCGTGCATGTGCTGGAGCCGAGCGTGTATCGCGCGTTGCCGGAGTTGCGCGAGCGCCTGCACTGGTTTCTGGAGCATCGGCTGGATTTGTCGCGGCTCGTCTCGCGCTGGAATATCGCGGGTCAGGGCAATAGCGTGCTGCTCTCGCTGTTGCGCGGGCATCGCATGAAGGCGCTTCTGAGGCGCATGCTCGACGAGTCCGAGTTTCTGTCCGACCACGGCGTGCGGGCGCTGTCGCGCGTGCATCGCGACAATCCGTTCGTCTTCTATCACAACGGCGAGAGCTTCTGCGTGCAGTATCAGCCGGCGGAATCGACCTCGCGCGTGTTCGGCGGCAATTCGAACTGGCGCGGGCCGGTGTGGATGCCGGTGAACTATCTGCTGATCGAATCCATTCTCGAATTCCACCGCTATTACGGCGACGATTTCCGCGTGGAGTATCCGACGGGCTCGGGGCAGACGTTCTCGCTCGCCGAAATCGCCGACGAACTCGCGCGCCGCGTGACCACGCTGTTCCTGCTCGACAAGAATGGCGAGCGACCGGTGATGGCGGCGTATCCGCTGTTGCAGGCCGATCCGCGCTCGCGCGATCTCGTGCTCTTTCACGAGTACTTTCACGGCGACAACGGGCGCGGCGTCGGCGCGTCGCATCAGACGGGCTGGACGGGGCTCGTCGCGTTGTTGTTGCAGCCGCGCGCATTGGGTCCGTCGGGCGTCGTTCCGCTCGCGGGCGAAGCCGATGCCGACGTGCAGGAGTTCGCCGGCGCAAAGTAGCCGCTAGACATGCGTGCCCGCTTTGTTCGGAGAAGTCTTATATCGCTGTTCTCTGCATCTGCGTAACTTTTGCGGACGCGAATCCGCGGCGCATGGAGAACGAAGATGAACCGATCAGCGAATGCTTACGACATGAGACAGGCCGCGGCCGGACGCGCCCCGCGGCTCGCTTGCCGCACGGAGCACGAGGAGAGTCCGCCGTTCGCGTGGATCATGCTGGTCTTCTTCGCGGCGATGTGCGGCGGCGCAGGTGTCACCTGCGCGTTCGACAGCATGGCGGCCGGCTGGATGGCGGGCGTCGGCATCCTCGCGGCGCTGGGCGGCGCCATCGACCACTGGTTCGCGGGCGCGGCGGCGCTGGAACGCCGCCTCGAGGCGCGTTCGCGGGCGCGTCATCGCGCGCTCCACAAATCGGCCAGCAAGGGCGGCCTCGCGGCGCAACGCCAGTTCCGCTCGGACGCGACGACACGCGAATGGACGTCGATCTCGGCTTATCGCAGATATCCGCCGTTCGAGTCCGCTTTCATTCCGTCGCTTCGAAGCTAGCGCCGCGCGTTACTGGTCGCAGAGCAGCAGCAGCTTTTCCTGCGCGGTGCAGGATGACTTCTTCTTCTGCGCGGCGGCGTCCGTGCCGCGCGCCGACACGGTCTGCGCCGAGCCCTGCGACTGCGCGAGCGCCGCGCGCTTGGCGATGCACGCGCGCAAGTGCTTTTCCATCGGCGGATAGTATTTCCAGCCGCGCGTGAGCGGCGGCAATTCGAGGTGGACCTGCTTCCACTTTGGATGCCCGCTCGCCTGGAGCGTATCGAAATTGGCGCAGAGCGAATCCGCGAACTTCGACAGCGCGCCGACCGTGCCGCGCAGACCGTAGTCGTACGTGACGAGGAACGCCTTCACGGTCAGCGTCGGCGTGTCTTCCTGAATCCAGTTAGGGTAGCTCGTCGTGCGGATGGTCGCGGGGAAATACGTCTGCTTTGCGCGGGCCGTTTCAGGCGCGGACGGGTCGAGGCGCAGCAGCTTGATCTGCTGAAGCAACTCGGGGTTCATGTCCTGAAAGAGCTTGGCGGGCTGGCCGGCGACGATCACCGCGACGTCGATCTTGCGCACGATGAGTTTGGCGAGCGCGTCTTCGTTGTTGTAGTGCTGCTCGTTGGCATCGGGAATCGGCTCGCCGAACATCAGCCGGTACAGCGTTTCCGCGGACTGCGCCGTGCCGCTGCCGATCGGCCCGACGCTAATGTTCTTGCCCTTGATCTCGTTGATGTTCTTGAGCGGCGAATCGGAACGCACGACGAAATAAATCTCCTCGTCGTAGAGCGGCATGATGAGCCGCAGCGGCTGGATGATCCGGCCGGCCTCGGCGTTGCCGGAATTCGCCATGTCCAGGTAAGCCTGATACACGTCCGACTGCACCAGCGCGAACTTCACGCCGGGCTCATAGCGCATGCGCTGGACGTTTTCGGCCGATCCTTTTGACGGCAGCACTTCGAGGTCCATGCCGGCGGGCTCGGCCACGTACTTCGACAAATCCTGCCCGATCTGGATATAAGTGCCGCGCTCCTGCCCGGTCGTGATTTTGTACGGCACGGGATCGGCCGCGTAGCCGGCTTGCGCGGCACAGGCGAGTCCGACGAAAGCGCACAGGGCGAACGCCCTCCGCGCGGCAATCCGCATGAATTGGCTGGAGACCATGATTGACCCTTGAGTCGAGTTGGACGGGTTCTTTGAAAGTCACGCGACGCGCGGGCGTCGCGTGAAACGGGTGATGCGGTAATGCCGGTAATGCCGGTGATGCGATAGCGCGGAGGCGATGCGGAAACCGGTCAGCGCGCGGGCGCGGGCCTTTCGTTGCCGCTGCTCCAGCCGTATTGCTTGATGGCGCGCTCGACATCGTCGGTCTTGTCGGCGTCCATGCGCGCCGTCACGCTCGACGCCCCGAAGGATGTTGCCGTGCGCGCGGTGCCGCTGACGGTGGTCGTGGGCAGCGTGCTCGCGGTGGCGGTCGCGGCGGTCGTGGTGGCGGCCGCCGGACGCTCGATGCTGGCGGGCCGCACGGCCTGCGAGCCGGACGGCAATGCGTGCGCGGCTTGCGGCTGGATCGCGGCAGCCTGCGGCAGAAGCGGCGGCACTGATGATTGCGGGCCCGAAGGCGTCGCGCGCTGGGTCGGCGCGGCAGCGGGCGCGGGCGACGGCGCGGGCGCAGGCCGCGCTGCCGGCGCGACATACATGCCGTTCGGCGCGGCGGGGGCGACATACATGTCGCCCTGCACGCTGCTCGGCGCGACATACATGCCGTTGCTGTTCGGCGGGCTCGTGGCAACGTACATGCCGTTGCCGGACTCCTGAGCCTGCGTCGGTGCGGCGGTCGACGGCTTGGCCGCAGCCGGAGCGGCGGGCGCGGCGGCGACAGGCTCGGTCGCTGCGGGCGTCGCAGGCTTGGCCGGAGCCGCGACGCTGGGCGACGGCGGGAGAATCGTGGCCGCGACCATCGCGTTCGTCGCGGCTTGCGCGCGGGCGATCTTCTCGGCGCGCGATGTGTATTCGGCGGCGCGGGCGTCGTCGAGCGCGGCCTGCCGGGCGGCGGCAGCGGCAGCGGCGGCCGCCGCCGCGTTCGCGTTCGCGCTGCGTTGTCCGTTGCGCTTGTCGGGCGCGGGCTTCGCGGCCAGGGCGTCGGTCTTGTCCGCCTGCGGAGCCGATGCAACGTTTGCCTGCGCAGCAACAGCAGCGGGCGGCGTCGCTGTCGCAGCGGGCGGCGTCGCAACCGCAGCGGGCGCCGGCGTGACACTGCCGGCAACGGCGGTGCCGGTATTCGGGACGTCGGTGGGGCTGCCGGCCGTGGTGCCTTTCTTTGCGCCTTGCGGCGTCGCGACGAGCCAGCCGGCATGCGTGATCACGCGCTCCAGCATGGCTTGCGACTCGGCATTGCCGCCATCGAGCGCGAGCGCCTCGGCGGCGTTCTGCTGCACGCACGCCCACGCGGACGTGCGTTCGCAGGCCCGCGCCAGTTGCAGCGCCGCGTCGCGTTGCTGTTCGCGTTTGACGAGCTCGTCTTTCAGCGCGTCGAATTCCGGGCGCGCCTGCTCGCGAGCCGGCAGCGCCTTCATCCGGGCGCGCGCCAGCGTCAGATCGTGCTGGTCCAGCGCCGCGCGCGTGCCTTGCAGCGGGTCGCCGGGAGCGAGCATCAGCGCGCCAGTTTTCGCCGCGCCGGGAGCTTGTTGCGCGGGCGCGTCGGCGGAAGGGGTGGCGTCGGTCGAATTGGATGTATCGGTTGCGCCGCGCCCGAACGGACCGAGTTTCGCGTCGATCGCGCCGGACGCGCTCAGTTCGCCCGAAGCCGGGCGGTCGTCCGCGCCGTACTGCATATAGGCGACGCCGCCCGCCACGAGCGCCAGCGCGCACGCGCCGGCGATGAGCGTCTTGCTGCCGCGCCATCGGTCGGGGCCGGGCAGGGCGTCCGGATCGTTGCTCGGATCGGCGTAAGCGTTGCGCGCGGATTGCTCGACGCGCTTTGCCCGGTGCTCGGCGGCCTTCTGCGCGATGCGTTCGCTCGCGCGCTTCGGATCCCAGCCGCCGGCCCAGCCGGAACTCATGCCGGGTTCGCCATCGTCGACGGGCGTGGAAGCGGACGCCGAAACGAACGGCGGATTCGACATCTGTTGCTCGAACATGTTGGCGCGCGGACGTGCCGCGCCGCCGCGTTTGCGGCCGAAAGCCGCGCTGCGATCGGCGCCGCAGTTCGGGCAACTGTCGGCGTTTTTGCGCACGGTGCTGCCGCAGCGCTGGCAGACGACGGAAAACATGGATGCGGGAAACGTCAAACGCGTGGTCATGCTGAAGCCCTCGAAGGACATGTGCGATAACGTGGCCGCCGTGCGCCCGGCTCGTATGAACGCCGGGGCGTCCGGGCGGCAGCAATCCTTCGTATTGTTTCCTCTTCCGGTCAAGCTGGCCGGCGGAAGACGAAATCCGAATATGGCGTCAACCCTCGACGCACGTCAATTGCGTTTCGCACCTACTTCGGGCCGCGCGACGGCGGCGGCTGCGCGGTGGCTCCGTGCTGCGTGTCGTCTCGCGCCTGCCGTCAAGCGGCGGCGCATGGCCCTCGTCGGATGCGAATGCGCAATCGATGCAGCCGCGACACCGTTCCGGTGCGCGCGCAGCGCCACGCTTCGCTACTCTCATCAGGATATTCTGGGCGCGGCGCCGCGGTGGTGAGACGCCATTCTTTAGCCGATAACCGACAATGCCCGGCGACCGCTCGCTAACCCGCTGATGCGAAAGGCGTTCCGGTGCGCGCGGCGTGTTGTTTTTGCACCGCCTCGGGCGCGGCATATGCTAGGCCCGGGCGATGCGAAGGATTCCGAACTATCGCGGGATGATGAATGGAGCGCCCCGAGGGGCGCTCCGTGGCAACGATCAGCTGGCCAGTTGCAGCTTGCCGTCGATACGGCGGTTCAGGCCGAGCGGGTTATCCGACTTGACCGGATCGGGCAGCAGCGCTTCCGGCAGATCCTGATAGCTGACGGGCCGCAGGAAGCGGTTGATGGCGAGGCTGCCGACCGACGTCGAGCGGCCATCGGCCGTCGACGGATACGGGCCGCCGTGGACCATCGCGTGGCCCACTTCGACGCCCGTGCCGAAGCCGTTCACCAGAATGCGGCCCGTGCGGCGTTCGAGCGGAGCCACGAAGCTGCGCGCCTCGGCGTAATCGGCTTCGTCGATCTGCAGCGCGGCGGTGAGCTGGCCTTCGAGCGATTCGATCAGCTCGCGCATCGTGGCGAGGTCCGGGCAGCGCACGACGAGCGACGACGCGCCGAAAATCTCGTCCTGCAGCGCGTGGTTCTCACGGAACGCGTCGGCGGTCGTGACGAAGAGCGCCGCCTGACCCTGATTGCCGCCCTGCGCCGGCAGGCCGCGAGCGGCGGTCTTGACGCCGTCGTGCGAAGCAATCTTCTCGACCGCGCCTTCGTATGCTTTGTGGATGCCCGGCGTGAGCATCGTCTGCGCGGCGGTTTCCTTGAGCGCCGCCGATGCCGCTTCGATGAACTTGTCGAGGTCCGGGCCGTCGACTGCGAGCACCAGTCCGGGGTTCGTGCAGAACTGGCCCGCGCCCAGCACGAGCGACTGCACGAAACCACGCGCGATCGCTTCGGTGCGGTTCGCGAGCGCTGCCGGGAACAGCAGAACCGGGTTGATGCTGCTCATTTCCGCGTAAACCGGGATCGGCTCGGCGCGTTCGGCCGCGAGCTTCATCAGCGCGGTGCCGCCGCCACGCGAACCCGTGAAACCGGCCGCCTTCACGCGATTGTCCTTCACCAGACCCTGACCGATGTCGCGGCCTCTGTCGAAAAGCAGCGAGAACGTGCCTTCCGGCATGCCGCAGTCCTTCACGGCCTTTTGCACCGCGCGGCCGACGAGTTCCGCCGTGCCCGGATGCGCCGAGTGCGCCTTCGCGATCACCGGGCAACCCGCGGCCAGCGCGGACGCCGTGTCGCCGCCTGCGACGGAAAACGCCAGCGGGAAGTTGCTCGCGCCGAACACGGCGACGGGACCGACGCCGATATGACGCAGGCGCAGATCCACGCGCGGCATCGGCTTACGGTCGGGCTGCGGCGGGTCGATGCGCACGCCGAGGTAATCGCCGTTGCGCACCACATCCGCGAACATGCGCAACTGGCCGACCGTGCGGCCGCGCTCGCCTTCCAGACGCCCGCGCGGCAGGCCGCTTTCGATCATGCAGCGTTCGATCAGGTCGTCGCCGATATCGAGGATGTTCTGCGCAATCGCTTCGAGAAACTTCGCGCGGGCTTCGGGCGCCGTTTCGCGATAGACGTCGAACGCGGCCCACGCGAGCGCGCACGCGCGGTCGAGATCGTCGAGCGTTGCGCCGCCGAATCCCGGTTCGATGGCTGCGCCCGTCGATGCGTTGACGGCCTTGATGGTGCCGTTCGTGCCGCGCACCGATTGCTGGCCGATGAGCAGGTTGCCTGTGAGTTCCATGGTGTCTCGTCCTTCCGTGATAGAGGGTCGCGACGCTTCCTTGGCGAGCGTCGTGCTGCGCCGACTATACGACCCGGCGAACGCGCCTGTATAGTGAAAGCTTTCCATCGCTTGATCGCTTTTTGGAATCACCGGCGCTTTTTTTCCTACGATGAAGACGACTCTCGATGTCCTGATGTCGCGGCTGCGCATGAAGCAGCTGCAACTCTTGATCGCGCTCGACGATCACAAGTCGCTGCACAAGGCGTCGAGCGCGATGGCGATGACCCAGTCCGCCGCGAGCAAGGCGCTCGCCGAACTGGAGTCGATGCTCGAAGCGCCGCTGTTCGAGCGCGCGAAAAGCGGACTCATCCCGAATCCGTTCGGCCGCTGCGTGGTGCGCTATGCGCGCGTGCTGGCGGCCGATTTGTCCGCGCTCTGTCAGGAAGTCGCGCAGATTCGCGCGGGCACGGGCGGGCGGCTGACCGTCGGCACGATTATGGGCGCGGTGCCGGGCGTCGTCGCGCCGATGGTCAACGAGATGCACGCGAAGCACCCGGATCTCGCGGTCGAGATCGTCGAGGACACGAGCGCCAACATGCTCGCGATGCTGGACGACGGCCGCGTCGATCTCGTGATCGGGCGCGCGAGCGTGTCGGAGCAGCCGTCGAAGTACCACTATCAACCGTTGACGGACGAGCCGCTGTGCATCGTGGCGGGACGCGCGCGCGGCGAAGGGCAGGCCCGCGAAGTCGCGCTGGCGGACCTGGCGAACCGCCGCTGGGTCACGTATCCGAGCTATCTGCCGATGAGCGCGCTGCTCGAGCGCGAACTCGATCTCGCCGGCCTGCCGATGCCCGCCAATCCCATTTCGACGGCATCGCCGTTCGTCACGGTCACGCTGCTGCAGGAGAGTCCGGAGCTCGTATCGATTCTGCCGGCGAGCGTCGCCCGCGTGTTCGAACGCCACGGCATGCTGCGCGTGCTGCCGATACGCATGAAGCTCAAATCGCAGACGTATGGCATCGTGACGCGAAAGGGCGGCGCGCTTTCGCCGGCGGCGCGCCAGTTCGTGCAGATGCTGCGGGACAACGAGCGGGCGCAGTAACGCGGCATCAGCGTGTTGCGACGAAGAAGAGGCGCGGGAACGGCAGCAGCACGGTGCCGTCGGCGAGAACCGCATAGGCCGATTTGAGCGCTTCGCGGTATTGGTCCAGAAAGGCGGTCTGTTCATCCGCCGAGAGCTTCGCGAGCATGGGCCGCAACGCGCTGCCCTTGAACCATTCGATGACGGCGTCGATGCCGCCTGCAAGCGGATGATGGTAGATGGTGCGCCATACATCGACGCGCTCGCAGTGCGGCGTGAGTCGCGCGTAGTACCAGTGCGCATCGTGGCGGAGTGTGCGCTCGGTGCCTGCGAGCCGCTCGCGCCACGGCCCGTTCGCCGCCACCTTGCGCATGAGCCTGTGAGATGGCTCGTCGAGATTGTCGGGCATCTGCACGGCGAGCCGTCCGCCGGGCGCGAGCAGGCTGACGAGTCGCGGCAGCAGCGTCTCGTGATCGGGAACCCACTGCAAGGACGCGTTCGCCAGAATCAGGTCGTACGGGCCGGCTTCGTTCCAGGCCGAAATGTCCGCCAGCTCGAAGCGCAACTGCGGCAGACGCTTCCGCGCGGCCTCGATCATGTCGGCGGAACTGTCGATGCCCACGATGCTCGCCTGCGGCGCATAAGCAAGCAGCGTCTCGGTCGAGTTGCCCGGCCCGCAGCCGAGGTCCACCGCCGCGCGAACCGTCGCGCCCTGCGCCGCGTGAAGGAGATCGCGGACGGGCCGCGTGCGCTCCGCTTCGAAGACTTTGTACTGCTTCGCTTCCCAGCCGCCCGATGAGGTCATTTTCTCTCCTGCAATTGCCGCGTCACGGGTACGGGAGCAATCTTGCACGATTCAGGCGCCGCGCGCGAGCATGAAGGGAGCGCCGCAGGTAAAGCTTGGCGCAAGTGCCTGATCAGACCGGTCGGATTTGCACTAGACACACCGCTGTCGGCCTATACTGCCGATGTATTTGCCGCACTGTCGAACTGTCGCACTTCCGGTCTAACAACCGGTCCTTCAGCGCCGTCTCCGGCGCGCAGAATTCGGAGAATCGCACATGCGCGACATTCCCGCCGACGGCATGAACGGACTCGTGGCCGCGCTGCGCACGCAGCAGGCCGCGCTGACCGAGAGATGGATGAAGCTCGTCTTCGGCGATCAGGAAGTCGAGCATTCGGACCAGCTCACGTATCGCCAGCTTGCGGACCATCTGCCGAGCATCCTCGAAGAAATCTGCAACGTCCTCGAAACGCGCAACCTGAGCGGGCAGGAAGGCGCGCTCGAGCACGACGCCCGCCAGCACGGACAATGGCGCTGGCAGCAAGGCTATCGCATCGACGAACTGGTGCGCGAGCTCGATCTCTTCAGACAGGTTCTGTTGTCCGCAATCGGCGAATACGCGGCGTCGCATGAGGACTTCAGCCGCGCGGACGAAGAATACGCGCGCCTCATGACCGACGAAGTGGTGAGCCTCGTCACGCTGGCATCGGTTCGCGAAGCGGTGACCGAGCGCGACCGGAAGATCGACGAATACACCGGCATGCTGGAGCGCGCGAATCAGGAACTGACGCTGCGCCAGCAGCTCATCGGCGATCTTTACGAGTCGCGCATGCAGGTCACGCGGCGCGTCGCGCATGATCTGCGCAATTTCCTGAACGTGTTCTCGACCGCGTTGCAACTGGCCGCGCGTTCGCCTGGCAGACGCGATACGGCGCTCGGGCTCGCGAACAGGCAGGTGGTGGACATGGCGACGCTCGTCGACGAGATGGTCGAATACTCGAAGCTGCTGAGCGACGATTCCACGCTGACCGTGGACAGCTTCGATCTGGCAAGCCTGTTCGACGAACTGATGCAGTCGAGCCGCGTCGCGACCGAGGCGAAAGGGCTCAAGCTGACCGGGCATGTCGATCCCACGCTGAGCACCGTGGTGTCGAACCGGCTGAAGGTCAAACAGGTTGCGCTGAATCTGCTGTCCAACGCGGTCAAGTACACGTCGTCGGGCGAGATCGTGTTGTCGATCACCGCCGCGCCCGAGGACCGCTGGCGGCTGCGCGTGGCCGATACCGGCGTCGGCATCAGCGAAGCGGATCAGGAGCGCGTGTTCGAGGAGTTCCAGCGCGCCGCCGGGGACGATATTCCCGGCACGGGGCTCGGTCTCGCCATCGTCAAGGAACTGACGCGCACGCTCGATGGCGAATTGCGCTTCCATTCGTCGAAGGGCCACGGAAGCGTGTTCGAAGTGACGTTTCCGCTCGTTCTTACGCCCAAGAGCACAAGCGCGGAGTGAGCGCACGATAGTAAAAAGGCGAACGGATCGCTCCGTTCGCCTTTCGTTCACTGCTACCGCTGACCGCTGACTTACGCCGCGACTGCTTCCTCGGCCGGCGCTTCGTCTTCCACCGATGCGCGGATCAGGTGATCGAATGCCCCGAGCGATGCCTTCGCGCCTTCGCCGACCGCGATCACGATCTGCTTGAACGGCACCGTCGTCACGTCGCCGGCGGCGAACACGCCCGGAACCGAGGTCGCGCCCTTCGCATCGACGACGATTTCGCCGTGCTTCGACAGCTCCACCGTGCCCTTGAGCCACTCGGTGTTCGGCACCAGCCCGATCTGCACGAACACGCCTTCCAGTTCCACGCGGTGGCTCGCGCCCGTCGCGCGGTCCGTGTAGTTCAGGCCGTTGACCTTCTTGCCGTCGCCGGTGATTTCCGTCGTCTGCGCGCTCGTGACGATGGTCACGTTCGGCAGGCTGCGCAGCTTCTTCTGCAGCACCGCGTCAGCGCGCAGTTCCCCGCCGAATTCGAGCAACGTCACCGCCGCCACCACGCCCGCCAGGTCGATCGCCGCCTCGACGCCCGAATTGCCGCCGCCGATCACGGCAACGCGCTTGCCCTTGAAAAGCGGGCCGTCGCAATGCGGGCAGTACGCCACGCCGCGTCCGCGATACTCGCGTTCGCCCGGCACGTTGATTTCGCGCCAGCGCGCGCCGGTCGCCAGCACGATCGTCTTCGCCTTCAGCACCGCGCCGCTCGCCAGTTGCACTTCGTGGATGCGGCCCGGCACCAGCTTCTCGGCGCGCTGCACATCCATCACGTCGACTTCGTAGCTCTTCACGTGCTGTTCGAGCGCCGTGGCGAACTTCGGTCCTTCCGTTTCCTGCACCGAGACGAAGTTCTCGATGGCCATGGTGTCGAGCACCTGACCGCCGAAGCGCTCGGCGACGACGCCCGTCGCGATGCCCTTGCGCGCCGCGTAGATCGCCGCAGCCGCGCCAGCCGGCCCGCCGCCGACGATCAGCACGTCGAACACCGGCTTCTTCTCCAGTTCCTTCGCGGCGCGGGCGGCCGAGCCGCTATCCAGCTTCGCGAGGATTTCCTTCACGCCGCTGCGGCCCTGGCCGAAGCTCTCGCCGTTCAGGAACATCGTCGGCACGGCCATGACCTGACGCTCTTCGACTTCGTTCTGGAAGAGCGCGCCGTCGATCGCGACGTGCTTAATGCGCGGATTGATGATCGCCATCACGTTCAGCGCCTGCACGACCTCCGGGCAGTTCTGGCACGACAGCGAGAAATACGTCTCGAAGCGATAGTCGCCGTCGAGATTGCGAATCTGTTCGATGGTCGCGTCATCCAGCTTGATCGGATGGCCGCCGGTTTGCAGCAGCGCCAGCACGAGCGACGTGAATTCGTGACCCATCGGAATGCCCGCGAACTGAATGCCCGCGCCCTTGCCCGGCTCGCCGATGGTGAACGACGGACGACGCGCGGAGGCGTCCTCTTTCTCGACGACGCTGATCTGCGTCGACAGCGAAGCGATTTCGTCGAGCAGGCCCTTCAGCTCACGCGACTTGTCGCTGTCGTCGAGGAAGGCGACGAGCTCGATCGGCCGGGTGACCTTTTCCAGATAGGCTTTCAACTGATTCTTGAGGTTGGCGTCCAGCATGGCGTTGTCCGTTCCGTGGCGTTGTTCTTGGGATGTTGCGGACACGCTCCGGCACGGCGCGCGAAGCGCCGCATCGAAAGCGTGTTTGGAGCTTCGACCTTGCCGCCGATTCAGCGACAGGGTCCGTGAGGCGCTCGTCGAATGACGAGGCTTAGATCTTGCCGATGAGGTCCAGCGACGGCGTCAGCGTTTCAGCGCCCGGCGTCCACTTGGCGGGGCAGACTTCGCCCGGGTGCGCTGCGACGTATTGCGCGGCCTGCACCTTGCGCAGCAGCTCGCCTGCGTCACGGCCGATGCCGTTGTCATGGATTTCGCACAGCTTGATCTCGCCTTCCGGGTTGATCACGAACGTGCCGCGCAGCGCCAGGCCTTCTTCCTCGATCAGGACGTCGAAGTTGCGCGAGATCGCGAGCGTCGGGTCGCCGATCATCGGATACTGGATCTTGGCGATCGTTTCCGACGTGTCGTGCCATGCCTTGTGCGTGAAGTGCGTATCGGTCGAAACGCCGTAGATTTCGACGCCCAGCTTCTTGAATTCTTCGTAACGATCAGCCAGATCGCCGAGTTCCGTCGGGCAGACGAACGTGAAGTCGGCCGGATAGAACACGAACACGGACCACTTGCCCTTCAGGTTTTCGTCGGTGATGGTCACGAAATCGCCGTTGTGATAAGCGGTGGCCTTGAACGGCTTGACTTGGCTGTTGATGATCGGCATTTAGCAGATTCCTCTAGCTGTGTTGTTGAAGGAGTGAATGGATTATGAACTAAAACTATCAATCCTTGGAAGTGGATTGATTTTATCATTCTAATTGATCTGGGCTATTGTGTCGATCCACCCGTTGCCACCCGTTGCCACCCGTTGCCACCCGGCGGCATCCGGCGGCATCCGGCTTGCGAAGAAGTCTGTCTCAATCGTCCATCAAGAGGTGTTCATGAAGATCGGAATCATTGGAGCAGGAAACATCGGACAGGTTCTGGCCGAGCATTTCACGAAGTGCGGCCATGACGTGAACATTGCCAACTCGCGCGGGCCGGACTCGCTGCGCGACGTCGAGCGCACCACGGGCGCGACCGCCGTCGAGGTGCGCGACGCGGTGAAGGGCGCGGAACTCATCGTCGTGACGATTCCGGAGTCGAAAGTGCCGGATCTGCCGAAGAATCTGTTCGCGGGCGTGCCGGAGAACGTCGTCGTGGTGGATACCGGCAACTACTATCCGCAGCAGCGCGACGGGCGCATCGAGGAGATCGAGAAGGGCATGCCGGAAAGCCGCTGGGTCGAGCAGCAGATCGGCCGGCCGGTGGTGAAGGCGTTCAACAACATCTACGCGGCGCATCTGCGCAAGAACGGCAAGCCGGCGGGCACGCCGGGGCGCATTGCGCTGCCGGTATCGGGCGACGACCATCGCGCGAAGACCATCGTGATGAAGCTGATCGACGAAATCGGCTTCGATGCGGTGGACAACGGCGAAATCGACGACTCGTGGCGTCAGCAGCCCGCGACGCCCGTCTACACGGCGGACCTCGACGCAGCGGGCGTGCGCGAGGCGCTGAAGAAAGCCGATCCGGTGCGCAAGCCCGAATGGCGCGCGACCGACCGCAGTCCCGGCACCTTCGAGAATCCGGCGTGAGCGTCGACTAAGGGAAAGGAGTAAAGCCGGCGCGCGCCGTGCGACAATCTGCAAACTTTCCCGATGGGCCTTACCATGACATGCCGGGCCGGCGCAGCGCACACCGCCGCCGTTCCCGGCATCGTGGACTCGCTGATTGACTATGAAAACCGCTTCTCCCTCGCTGGACGTACAGAACTCTCATCACCGCTTCGGCGAATGCGCCGAATGCGCGGACGTCGAACTGGCCGCGACCGCCACCATTCCGACGCGCTACGGCACCTTCGGTTCGTACGTTTATCGCGTGAAGGAGACGGATGTCGAGCACATCGCGTTCGTGATGGGCGACGTGAGCAACGGCGAGTCCGTGCTCACGCGCCTGCATTCCGAATGCGTGACCGGCGACGTGTTCGGCTCGTATCGCTGCGACTGCGGCGAGCAGCTCGACCTCGCGCTGCGCTATATCGCCGCGGAGAACCGCGGCATCTTGCTGTATCTGCGCGGTCACGAAGGGCGCGGCATCGGCCTCGCGAACAAGATTCGCGCGTATGCGTTGCAGGAGCAGGGGCTGGATACGGTCGATGCCAACCTGCATCTGGGCCTTCCCGACGACGCCCGCGAGTACGACTCCGCCGCCGCCATCCTGCGCGCGATGAACGTGAAGTCGGTGCGGCTGATGAGCAATAACCCGTCGAAGTTCGACACGCTTCTGCGCCACGACATCCCCGTGAGCGAGCGCGTGGCACTCGCCATTCCGATGCGCGAAGAGAACGAGCGCTACATCAAGACGAAGCAGGCGCGCTTCGGCCATTACTTCGACGAGAACGAATAGAGCGCTCGCGCTCGCCTTCGCGCCTCAACGCGCGTCGTGAAAGATCACGCCCAGCATGTGGCGCTTGCCTGACCGCAGGCGGCTGACGCCGTGCCGCATGTTCACGCGATACGCGCCGCGCGTACCGTTCACCGGCCGTTGATGCACGGCGAAGAACACCGCGTCGCCTTGCGCGAGCGGCACGACTTCCACGCGCGACTGCATGCGCGGCCGCTGCTCCGTCATCACGAATTCGCCGCCGGTGAAGTCGCGTCCCGGCGCGGAGAGCAGAATCGCCGTCTGAATCGGGAAGACATGCTCGCCGTATAGGTCCTGATGCAGGCAGTTGTAGTCGCCCGGCACGTAGCGAAGGAGCAGCGGCGTCGGGCGCGTCTGGCCCGCGCGATGGCATCGCTCGATGAACGCCGCGTGTTCGTCCGGATAGCGCGTCTCGATGCGCATGACCTCGTTCCAGCGATTCGCGATTGGCGCCAGATGCCGGTAGGCCGCGCCGCGCACGGCATCGAGCACGTCGGGCAACGGATACGCGAAGTACTTGTACTCGCCGCGACCGAAGCTGTGCCGCTCCATCACCACCCGGCTGCGAAAGCGCGCGTCGTCGTCGTAGAGCGTGGCGAGCGCCGCGCATTCCTCGCGCGAAAAAAGGCCCGGCGCAACGGCCGAGCCCTGGCAGTCGAGTTGCGTGCCTAAATCGTTCCAGTCGAGCGCGTCGATGCGCCCGGGAATGTCCGCGCTCGCGTCGGGTGCGAGCGCGCTGTCCATCGCCTTCATGCAGTTGCTCCGGATGTGCGTGTGCCGGTTCCCACTGTGCGCCTCACGCGCCGCCCGCACACTCCGGGTCTTGCTGCGCCATTCAGCGCGGCGTCGCCACTTCGGTGATGCGGTTCTGCAGCTCCGTCTTGCGCGCCTCGATCTTCTGGCCGAGCGCCGCGACGTCCAGCTTCGTCTTGCGGATTTCCTTGAAGAGCTCCGACTCCTCTTCCTCGACGTGATGCATCACGTTTTCCTTCAGCACGCGGAAGGTCGCGTCGAAGCCTTCGTCGCCGGCCTTCAGTTGCGTGAACTTCTCGATCAGCGTCTTGACGAGGAAGTGCTCGACGTAGGCTTCCTCCACGTCGATCTTCTCGTCGTCGCTGCCGAAGGCTTCGCGCGCGGCCGGATACAGCAGTTCTTCTTCGACGATCGCGTGAATGGTCAGCAGCTCGCAGGCGCGCTGAACGAGCGTCGACTTGCGTTCGAGGTCGTCTTTCGGCGCGCGGTCGAAGGCTTCGAACAACTGTTCGACAGCGCGATGGTCTTCTTCGAGAATCTTGAGCGCGTCGAGCGGTTCTTGTGCGGTGGACATCGGGCTTCTCCTTATGTGTGGCCGGGGCTTCGGACAGCCGCAGGCTCATGGGGTGCCGTCAATCAGCAAGAGCGATGCCCACTCTCGTTCCGCTATGGTCCCGCTTGCGCAGCAGCTTGACGTCCCACCACGCCGGCAGGAGGCGGCGCACGTCGGCGCGGGCGAAACGGTCGTCGATCAGATACAGCACGCCGCGGTCTTGCGGGCCGCGAATCACGCGGCCGGCCGCCTGCACGACCTTCTGCAAGCCGGGGAAAAGATAGGCGTAGGCGTAGCCGTCGCCGAATGCCGCGTGCATGCGCGCCTTCAATTGCTCGTTCACCACGTTCAGTTGCGGCAGCCCCAGCGTCGCGACGAATGCGCCGATGAGCCGCGTTCCCGGCAGATCGATCGCCTCGCCGAACGCGCCGCCGAGCACCGCGAAGCCGATGCCGCGCCCGTCGGGTTCGAAGCGGGCGAGGAACGCGTGCTGGTCGGCCTCGCTCATCCCGCGAGACTGTTGCCAGCAGACGATCGACGGATGACGCCGTTCGAGCGCCGACGCCACTTGCGCGAGATAGTCGAAGCTGCTGAAGAAGCTCAGATAGTTGCCCGGCGCGCGGACGTATTGGGCGGCGATGAGGTCCGCGATGCGGTCGACGGAGCGTTCGCGGTCGCGAAAGCGCGTCGATACGTCGGCGACGGCGCGCACGTCGAGTTGATCGGCGGTGAACGGCGATTCGACGTCGATGCGCACGGTCGTCGCGGGCAAACCGAGCGTGTCGGCGTAGTAATGCGCGGGCGTGAGCGTCGCCGAAAAGAGCGCGACGCTATGGGCGCGGGCGAAGCGCGGCGCGAGATGCGGGCCGGGAATCACGTTGCGCAGGCAGAACACCGCGCGGCCTTTGCCGGACAGCGTGATGTCGAAGATCGAATGCGCGCCGAAACGCTCGGCGATGCGCGTGAAGTGCAGCGCGTCGAAATAGAAGCGCAGCACGTCCGGCGTGAACGCGTCCGGCTGCTCGGCCATCGTTTCGGTGAGCGCCGAGATCGCCTGTCCGAGCGCGCTCAAAAGCGCCGCGGGCGGCTCGTCGTGCGCCGCGTAGTCGATGCCCGCCGCTAGCTGATCGCGGCTCGCGTCGCTGAAACTGCGGCCGACGCGCGCCAGCATCCGTTTGAAAAAGGGCGGCGCGCTGCGGCGCATCGCGTTGAAGGCGGCCTGATCGAGCGACGCCGAATACATGCCGCGCGCCCGTTCGACGAGGTTGTGCGCCTCGTCGACGAGCACGGCCACGCGCCAGCGATTCGCCTCCGCGAGCGCGAAGAGCATGGCGCTCGTGTCGAAGTAATAGTTGTAGTCGCCGACGATCACGTCCGCCCAGCGCGTCAATTCCTGACTCAGGTAGTACGGACAAACGGCGTGCTCGCGCGCCGCATCCGCCACCGACGCGCGATCCAGATGCGCCCGTTGCAGCGCGGCGGCGCGGGCAGCCGGCAGGCGATCGTAGAAGCCGCGCGCCAGCGGGCACGACTCGCCGTGACACGAGCGGTCCGGATGCTCGCACGCCTTGTCGCGCGCGACGAGTTCGACCACGCGCAGCGACTTCGGCGCGGACGTGGCGAGCGTCGCTAGCGCGTCGAGCGCCAACTGGCGGCCCGCGCTTTTCGCGGTCAGAAAGTAAATCTTTTCGAGCTGCTGCGCGGGCCACGCCTTGAGCAGCGGAAACAGCGTGCCGATCGTCTTGCCGATGCCCGTCGGCGCTTCCGCGACGACGCATCGGCCGGACACCGCCGCGCGATACACCGCTTCGGCGAGCGCCCGCTGTCCGGGCCGGAACGCGCCGTGCGGAAAGACGAGCCGGCCAAGCGCCGCATCTCGCGCCGCGCGATGCTGCACTTCCTGCTCCGCCCACGCGATGAACCGCTGGCATTGGGCGTCGAAATGTTCTTTGAGCGCTTCGGCGGTCCGAGTCTCCGTGAGCACGGTCTCCGTCTGATCGACGATATCGAAATACACGAGCGCGATGTCGATGCTGTCGAGCCCGAGCTTGCGACACATGAGATGGCCGTAGACGCGCGCCTGCGCCCAATGCAGATGCCGATGATTCTGCGGCATGGAATCGAGCTTGCCGCGATGCGTCTTGATTTCTTCGAGCCGGTTCCGCGCGGGATCGTAGCCATCCGCCCGGCCACGCACGCGCAACGGGCCGTAGTCTTCGGACAGCGCAATTTCCTTCAGATAACCCGCCAGGCGGCGGCTCGTGACGGTGACGTGGCCCGCCACGCCTTCCTGCGCCGTGGGCGTCGGCGTGAAACGAAGGTCGAGATCGCCTTGCTTCGCGGTGAACTCGCAGAGCGCGCGCACGGCGACGGTGTAGGCGGGCTCGGAAACTGTACGCATGTACAGTAGTCTAGCACGTGGAATAACGGGCTTCGGCCGTGCGTTTAGTGGATGCGGCGTCGATCATGGTCGCCGTCCAACGAACGGAGGCATCTATGAAGTTCGCAAGAATCGTCGTGATCGGTCTGGCGCTGGTGACGTCCGCGCTTGCCGGTTGTCAGACGGACGGCGGCGGCGCATCGTACAACCGCTCGTCCAGTGGGAGCAGCAGCGGCGGCGGCGCGTATTAGAATCGGACGTCTCAGACTCGCGACGGATGGATCGAACGATGGCACCCGACAACGCGCCCGCGGTATCAGGCTGGCATGCGCATGTCTATTTCGACGCCGCGAGCCGCGACGCCGCATGGCAGTTTCGGCAGGTGATCGCAGAGCGGTTCGCCGGCGACATCGAAAGCGGCGCGCTGACGCTCGGCCGCTTTCACGAACGTCCGGTTGGACCTCATCCGCTATGGTCTTTTCAGCTCGGATTCCGCAGCGAGCGACTGGCGGCGATGCTCGAATGGCTCGCGCTGAATCACGGCGAACTGGATGTGTTCATGCATCCGAATACGGGCGACGATCTGCGCGACCATCGCGATTCGGCGGTCTGGATCGGCCATTCGCACGAACTCGTGCTCACGGCCTTTTCCCGCTAGCACGCGAAGCGGAGCGCGTCCGCCTCGCGCGCGATGCTTAGTTGATGCTTACTTCTTCGTGCCAGCCGGCTTGTTCGAGACGACGCGCACGGCGGGCGGCGTCGGCAAGCTGGCGGTCGCGGTTGCGCTCGCCTCGGTCTGCGCGGCTTCCACGACCTGGCGCGTCGAAGTGCGCGCTGCTTCGTAGGCCGAGTTCGCCGATTGCGTGGCCGAGTCGATGACGGATTTCCACGCCGACACGACCGCCTCGCTGCCGAGCGGCGCGCTCGTGACGAGGCTTTCGACGATCGCCTGCGCGTTGCGCTGCGACTTCTCCAATTGGTCCTGCGCCGCTTGCATGTAGGCGCCGCGCACGCCAGTAGCGATTTCGTTCACGTCCTGCCAATAGGCTTGCGCGCGCTGCGCGTTCGCTTGCATGCGGGCGTTCTGAACGGCGAAGAACTCCTGAATATCGCGGACGGAGAAGCTCTTGCCGATGAATTCCTGCTGCTCCGATAGAGCAGTCCGCAAAGTGCGAACGTTCAGATCGATCAGTTTTTCGAAGCCCTGAACCGCCTGAGTGGCGAATCCGAAGGTGGCATCCAAGCCGGCCCGCTGGGTCGCGAGAAAGGTTTCTGGCGCAAGACTGCTCATGCTGGACTCCATTAGAAGTTGCTTCAGTTACGCGTGATTGTGCAGCGCAGCGAACGACTCATTCTAGAGAAAAGATAATGCCTGTCAATTCCCATTTTCAGGCATCACGATAATCGGCTAATTGCGCGGGTGAACTCGGCTTGCATTAATCGGTATTAAACGGTGATGTAATTCGCAGGCGATTTAATTGCACGATCGTCCGTATTAATGACGAGAACCGTATGGGGCCGGAAAAGGGTAAACACCGACGCGCTCAAACGCCGATGCGTTATTTCCCCACTTGACGCTTCCCCTTGCCACTTGAAAGAATTCGGCCTTGCGTTTCGCAGCACGCACGCAGCGAGGAATTGCCTGTCACTGAGCCGTCACCGTGACTTCGTAAGATTCCGACCTGCGCGAATATCAGCCGGCGCTGAACGGCGAAAATATAAAACGAGAGAGTTGAAGCAACATGGGCCGACATACCCAAACCATCGGACACCTTGAACGTAGTCACGAAGACAACACCCTGCGGCGCGCAATGGCCGCGCGACTCGACCGCGCGATGCAACGCGCCAACGTGAGCTCCGCCAAAGCGGCCAAATGGGTCGATGCGAGCGAACACGACGTGCAGTTCTGGCGGCGCGGCATTACGGTGCCGCCGCTTCACGCATTCAACCGCATCGCTCATGCGCTCGATGTCGACGTGCATTGGCTCTGCACCGGCCAGACGCACGCAGCCTGAAACCTCGCTCCTAAAATCGGCGGGCGTCGGTCCGCCGCTTATTTGCGGCCGTGCATCAGCACGGTGCCGATTCCACTCGCGGCGATCACGCACATGCCGGCCGTCATCCACGCGTCCGGCGCCTGTCCGAACAGCAGCCAGCTAAAGCACGATGCGAACGCGAGCTGCGCGTACGAGAAGGGCATAAGCACCGCGAGCGGCGCGCGCCGCAAAGCCTGAAGCATCAGCAATTGGCCGCCGGTGGCCATCGTCGCCATGAACGCGACGAGCAGCCAACTGCCGGCGCCGACGCGCGCGAGTTCCGGCAGTAGCTGCGCCTGATCGGCCCAGACGAGCGCGCACAGCACGACCGTCGCGACGAGCGCGGTCAGGAAGTTGGTCGTGATCGCGTCGTCCACGCGCGACAGGTGGCTCGATACCACCTGAAAGCACGCGAAGCTCGTCGCGGAACCGATCGGCAAGATAACCGACCAGGTGAAATCGCTGCCGCCCGGCCGCACGATCAACAACATGCCGACGAAACCGAGCACGACCATCGCCCATTTGCCGCGCGAGACGTGGTCCTTCAGGACGAGCGCGGCGAGCAGCGTCGAGATCAGCGGCGCGAGCATCGCAAGGGACGTGGTGACGGGAAGCGGCAAGTAGCGCAGGGCGGCGAACGTGCATGCGGAGTTCGTCAGCAGCAGCAGCGCCCGGACGATTTGCAGTTTGAGACTGCCGGTATGGAAGGTGCGAAAGAGGCCGAACGCGCCGCGTCGCGCCTGCCAGACGCCGAGTACGATCATCTGGAACAGATAGCGCACCCACAGCAGCGCGACGACCGGGACCGCAGCGCCGATCAGCTTGACCGTGGAATCGCTCGCCGCGAAGGCGGCCGTGGTCAGAATCATGATCGCGATGCCGGCACCGGCGTTGTCCGTCGCTACCGCGTACCGTGCCTTGCCCTCTAAGGTCGCCATCGAGTGTTCGCCGGTTGGTCATCCGTGAATCAGGACGGCGCTTTTAAGCCGTTGCTTCCATTCTGCGTACATCGACAGAAGCTGGCAAGGCGACAGTCAGCTTCCGCGAGCGGCTGTTGTGCCTTGGTCACGGCACTAAAAAATGTACTGGACGGTTCACTCTGAATGATTTCGCGATCGCCTGCGCCTCGAAAAAAAGCGGAACGCCGCACGCGATTATTTGCGCGAAAGGCTTTGCTCTCCACGGATTGCCGCCTAGACTTAAAGTAATTTCTCAACGCTGCGGCGGGGAGACCACGACGAGAGCCAGACCGAGAGAAATGGTGCGTCTGCTCGCTACGCTGCGGCGTTCCGCGCAATGCCGTGCGCTGCGCGCGGCGGCGGCACAGGAGGCGGTGCGTCTCGCACAGCAGGAAGCGGAAGAGGAAGAGGCCGATGAGGCCGAGCCCGATTCGGCGTCATCCGGCGAAGCCGACACGGCTGGCGTCGAAACCACGCACCGGCGCATGCATTAGAGCCACGGACGCCGTGCTTTAAGCGCGCGCGTGGTTTCGGTAAGGAGAAAAGCGCCAGTGACCGGCCGGGTCCTTCACGGCAACTGCGCCGTGCTCATGTAGCATGTCGCCGATCGCGCCGGGTTTGATGTCGTCGGTCATACGGATGATGAGCAGCGTGCGTTCGCGGCAACTGTCGTCGGATGCGGCGGGAACGGGCGGCCGCGGCGCGAGCGGCTCGCGCGGAGCGAAGCGGTTGTGCGCGCCGACCACGCCCTGATGCTCGCCATGCGCGACGTACTCGGCCTCATCCTCTTCGTGCGATGGCATCGCGAGCGCTTTGAGTTGCGCGTCGCCGTGGCCCGCGCGATACAGATGCGCGTCGTCCCGCGACAGTCCCGCCGTTTGCAGCGCGCGCAGCGCCTCGTGTCCATCGCGATACGAGTCGAACACGCCTACGATTACCTGATTCGTCTGGTTTGCCGTCTGATGCATCGTCGCCCTCCGTCGGCCCGCGCAAACGCAGGTCGCCTGTTCGCGCCGTTATCGCGGGCGGGCGTCGCTGACCGGGATCGAACGACGGCGCCTGGCGATACATGCGCGTGTGTTGATCGTAAGACGAATGGAGCAACGGCCGTTCCCGCACGGGTGGACCTTTGGGCGGCGCCGCACTGGCAATTTTGCCGGGTTGCGACCCCAACGCGGATCGCCTAAAGTGTCTAACTTCTTTTTAGACTCCGCGTGCCGCCAGCGGTGCGCCCCTCGCGAGGCCCGAATGACGACGAAAGCATGCGCGTGGATCTTCGTGCTGTGGGCAGCGAGCGCGGGTCCGGCGTGGGCGGCGCAGTGCTACGCCGACGGCGATATCGTCACGCTCGAAGGCACGGTGACGCGTCAGGCCACGCATCAGACCGACCCGGCAGCGAAGCCAGCGTGGGTGCTGTCGCTGGGAAGCCCGGTATGCGTCGTCAATGCGGGCAGCGGGCAGCAGGGCGGACGGCAGCAGTCGAACGTGTCGGCAGTACAGATTATCGACGCCGAGCCCGGCGAGAACGCGCGCGTTCAACTCACGGGCAAACTGGTCACGGGCAACGTGAGCGCGTATTACGCGGTGCCGACGGCAATCTGGGTGCTCAAACAGCGCGTCCTGTCGGGACAGTAGTAATCGCGGCCGTCAGGCGGCTTTGGCGCGCGCCCGGCAGAATTGCGCGACGACCCATTGCAGCGGGCGTTCGTCGAGCTTGCGCTCTTCGGCGAAGCGCATGATGGCGTCGAGTTGCTGGCCGCTGCAACGAAAGGCCTCGCGGCGCGGTACGGAATGTTTGTTGATGTGCTTGGTCATGGCAATCCCTTTTTGCTTGGTTCTCAACGGACCTTGGGACCTTCCCCGGAGGGCAGGCTGGCCGAACGGTGACCCGTCCGTGCGCCTGCTGCTTTCGTCATTAGGCCGGATCGCGGCGATCCTGACCGGCTGCTAGCGCACATAGTCACCAGAACACTTGACTTTCCGCAAAGCGTGGGCCTGGGGCCGCGCTTGACGTCGGCGCGCGTGGAATTTTCTAATCCGCTCAGTCGTTTAGCGTTTCACCAAGGCAATGAGGGATGCCGTCGCGGCATGCGACGGGCGAGGGACAAGAGCAGAGCGCTAGCTGATGTTGGTCGCGCGTCGACGACTCCACCAAAGTCTCGCGTCACCGAAAACATAGTGGGGAGAGCGCCAATATTGGCGTCGTTTTCGCGCCTCTATAATCGGCGCCATTCCGACTAGCGCGCCCCGAAGCACCGATGAGCACGACCGCACCCTTTGCCGGCAGCGCCTCGCCTCGCGCGTTCGAGGACATCGCGTCGCCCCGTGCCTCCGCCTTGCAGGACATGCTCGCGCATTTCGCGCTGCTCGCGCCGGTGTTCGATGCCATGCCCGACATCGTGTTCTTCGTGAAAGACCGCGAAGCGCGTTACGCCATGGTCAACAGCACGCTCGCCCGGCGCTGCGGCCACAAGGACGACAAGACCGCGCTCATCGGCAAGACCGCCGAAGACGTGTTTCCGCGCCGCTTCGGGCGGATCTACACGGCGCAGGATCAGGCGATCATCGCGCAGGGCGTGCAACTGATCGATCAGCTGGAGTTGCATCTGTACCCCGGACGCGAGCCCGGCTGGTGCATGACGTGCAAGCAGCCGCTGCACGATGCAGAGGGGCGTATCGTCGGGCTGGCCGGCATCTCGCGCGACTTGCAGGCGGCCGAAAGCACGCACCCGGCGTATAGCCGGCTCGCGGCCGTCGTGCAGCACATTCAGGAAAATTACGTGCAGCCGCTCAATATGCGCGACCTCGCGAAAATGGCCGACATGTCCATCGCGCAACTCGAACGGTACTTCCACAAGGTCTTCCATTTGACGCCGCGGCAAGTGCTGCTCAAGACGCGGCTCGATGCCGCCACCGCGCTCTTGGTGACGCACGACAAAGTGACCGATGTCGCCGCGCTTTGCGGCTACACGGACCACAGCGCCTTTACGCGCCAGTTCAAGGCGACCGTCGGCATCACCCCGACGGAATATCGGGCGCTGGTGCAGACGAACGCGCCGCGCGTCGAACAGTATGCAAACGTCTGACGGTAGAACGGGCGCGGCGCATGCCGGAATTACCGGCGGATGTGCCGTTACGGTGCAGGCACATACGTCCGAAACACGCGATGCGCCGCCTGACGGGGCTAAAACGTACGTCGGTCCGTTTTTTGCTCGATAAGAATTGCTGGGACACGGCGGCCGGGCAGCATTTCACGCCGGCGGGTGCCCGGACACCGCGAGACGTTCAGCACCGGCGCACGCGCGGCGAAAAATACGGTGCGTCCGGAATTCCCGCCGCGATTTTCTGTCAATCGCCACGCAAGCGCGCGACGGTCGGCAGAGGGTAGTGAAGCGGCGAGCCGTGGAGACCGTGCGCGAGAATTCCGTTTTAGGCAGTTGAAAAGAACATGATGAACGAAGTGGCAAGACTGGGGCATGCGCGGATCGTACTCATCGAAGACGATCCCGAAAGCAGAGAATCACTGCAGATGTTGCTGGAAGAAGAAGGCGCGCAAGTCGTCGCCGTGGCCGACGCCGAAGACGGCGCGGAAACCGCGACCCGTGTGCTGCCCGATGCGGTGATCTGCGATCTCGACCTTCCTGGAATGGACGGTTTCTATCTTATCCAACGTTTGCGCGACCACGAAATACGCGGGAATCTGCCGCCTTCGGTCGCCATCGCGCTCACCGGGCACGACGGCGACGAGTACCGATTACGCAGCATCGGCGAGGGCTTTCAGCACTTCATGACCAAGCCCGCGCACCCGGACGAACTCGTCACGCTGATTCAGGACGCGCTCAACGCGCGTGTCGTGACCTGACACAGGAAGCGCCGCGCGACACAGCGCGGCGCTCGCCTTGCAGGACGCTATGAACGGTCGCGGTTGCGCGCCCGCGTGGCGCCCGTGATGACGGCGATTCCCAGCAGAATGACGGCCACGATGGCGATGGTGTGCTGCGCCACGTGCATGGCGACGAGCGCCCACGACACGCCGCCGATCAGAATGAGCCAGCCCACGAGATAGATGATCAAGGTCATCGGGTTCTCCTTTTACTTGTCGGAATAGTCAGGATAGGCACAATGCGCTGCCGCGCGCCATCCTCTGCCTGCAAGAGTCGTACCGTCCGGCACAACGCGAAGACATGCTCACCGTCCATCACCTGAACAACTCCCGCTCGCAACGCGTGCTGTGGATGCTCGAAGAACTCGGCGTCCCCTACGAGATCGAGCGATACCAGCGCGATCCGCAGACGATGCTCGCGCCGCCCGAACTGCGCGCCGTGCATCCGCTCGGGAAGTCGCCCGTCGTGACGGACGGCGCGCTAACCATCGCAGAGTCCGGGGCGATCATCGAATATCTGGTGGACCGCTACGGCGGAGGGCGCTTTGCGCCGCCGCACGGGGCGGCGCCTCAGCGCGTGCGCTACAACTACTGGATGCATTACGCGGAAGGCTCGGCCATGCCGCCACTCCTGCTCAAGCTCGTGGCGTCGCGAATCGGAAAGGCGAAGATGCCGTTCTTCGCGAGGCCCATTGCCCGGCGCATCGGCGAGACGTTGCAGCGCGGTTTCATCGACCCGCAACTCAAGCTGCATTTCAGCTATATCGAAGGCGAACTCGCGAAGACGCCGTGGTTCGCGGGCGATACCTTCAGCGCCGCCGATGTTCAGATGAGCTTCCCGCTCGAAGCCGGCAGCCAGCGCGCGGGCGCGAAGGATTGGCCGCATATTCGCGCGTTTCTCGAACGCATTCACGCGCGGCCGGCTTATCGGCGCGCCCTGGAGCGCGGCGGCCGCTACGACTACGCAGGCTAGCCGCCCGCGCAGGAAAGCGCCGCGCGTTGCGTACAATAAGGCGCACCAAGCGCCGCTTCCCTAGCCGCGCGTTTCGTCGCAAGTCCCTCACGCTCAAAGGCAACGCATGGCCCGAATCGTTCCCGACGACTGGAAGAACCTCGAAGCGACCGGCGCCGCGGCGCGCGAACTGGAGACGCTCGCGCAACTCGAAAAGCTGCCCGACGACTACACGGTCTATCACGGCGTCCACTGGACGCGCATCAACGAAGGCTTCTCGGTTTTCGGCGAGGCGGATTTCGTCGTGGTCGCGCCGTCGGGCCGCGTGCTGATGATCGAGATGAAGGCCGGTTTCCTGCGCGAAACGGGCGCGGGGCTCGTCAAGGTCTATCTGCAAAAGGAGCGCAATGTCGCCATCCAGCTTGCGCGCACGCTGGAAAACCTGCACCGGCGCTTCACGGCGGCGTTCGGCGCGGGGACGTATCGCATCGAGGAACTGCTGTATTGCCCCGACTACACGGTGAAAGACGCGGCGATCGCGGGCGTGCCGCCGGGCCGTATCGTCGATGCAAGCCGCAAGGCGCAGCTTGCGCGCGTCGTGCTGGAGATTCTGCCGCCCGACGAGCCGCGCTTCGAAGCGGCTGCGCGCATCCACCACTTTCTCGCCGATGAACTCTCGCTCACGCCGGACACGAACGCGCTCGTCGGCGCGGCGAACACGCTCGTCACGCGGCTGTCGGGCGGACTCGCGACGTGGGCGAGGCGCCTCGAATTCGAGCCGTTCCGTCTGCGCGTGATCGCGACGGCGGGCGCAGGCAAGACGCAACTCGCCGTGCGCGTGATGCGCGACGCGCTGGCCGCCGGCAAGAGCGTGCTCTACGTCTGCTTCAACCGGCCGCTCGCGGACCATATTCGCGCGATCGCGCCGAAAGACGCGAAGATCGCGAACTATCATCAACTGAGCGCAGCCGTTGCGCGGGATGCGGGCAGCCCGCCGGATTTCAGCCAGCCCAACGTCTTCGCGACGCTCGAAGAACGCTTCGCGGCCGTGCCCGTGCCGGAGCACTGGAAGACGGATGTGCTGATCGTCGACGAGGGCCAGGATTTTCAGGCCGCGTGGGTCGAGGCGCTCGAACGGCTGCTCAAGCCCGATGCGGCGTGGTGGTGGCTCGAAGATCCGATGCAGAACCTCTATCTGCGCGAGCCGGTGCCGCTGCCCGGCTGGACCATCCTGCGCGAAACCACCAACTATCGCAGTCCGCGTGACCTGCTTGGCTTTATTCGCAAGATCGTCGGACCGGATGTGCGGCTCGATGCGGGCAGTCCGTTCGACGGCTCGGACGTCACCGTCTCGACCTACGCGGACGGGCAGCCCGACGAAGTCATCGAAGCCACGAAGCGCGCCATCACGCACGCGCTCTCGCTCGGCTTTCGCAAGCAGGACATCGCGGTGCTGTCGTTTCGCGGGCGCGAGGGTTCGGCGCTCACGGCCGTGGATCATCTCGGACCGCACCGGCTGCGCGCGTTCACGGGAACGTATGATCTCTTCGGCAATCCTGAGTATCGCGAGGGCGACGTGCTTCTGGAGTCGATCTATCGCTTCAAGGGGCAATCCGCGCCGTGCGTGATCCTCACCGAAGTCGACTTCGACACGCTCGACGATCAGGCGGCGCGCAAAGTGTTCGTCGGCGCGACGCGGGCGACGATGAAGCTCATCGTGGTCGCCTCCGAACGCGCGACGCACGCGATGGAAGCGTTGCGCTAGGCCGCGCCGCAGTCGTCTCATGCCATTCATGCAGAACCGGCGTCCGTGGCTGCGCCGCCTCTGGTATGCGGCGCTGATCGCGCTGGCGGTCGCGCCGCCGCTGGGCGCGGTCGGCTACATGCTGTACTCCGGCCTGCTGGCCCGGCAGCCGCACGGCATGGTCGTGCCGTACGAGGGTTTGTACTGGGACGCCGCGCAGTTCCAGATTGCCTACGAGCGCTTCGAGAGCCAGGTGCTGCTGTTTCGCAGCGGCATCGACGAGGATGCCGGCGCGGTCCGCGATTCCTACGCCCGGCTGCGAGCGCGGCTCGACATCGTCTCCGATGCCACGCGCACGCCCGAAGGCCACGACGCCATGCACAACCGGCAGCAGGAAATCTTGCGCCAGCTGCATACGGCGCTCGATTCGATCGAAGGCGACGTGAGTCGGCTGACGGTCAGGCAAAGCCGCGCGCTGCGGGTGATCGGCGTGCTGCGACAAAACGCGCCCGCCGTCGCGGAACTGGCGACCGGCAGGCGGCTGATGGACGCCGCCGAGCGCGAAAACATCGTGCGCGACTTCGAGGCCAAGCGCCGCTATCTGCTTTATGGCGGCATTTTGCTCGGCTTGCTATCGGCGGCGGCGACATCGCTGCTGCTGCTCAACGGTTATCGGCGCGCGCGCCTGATCGAGCAGCAACGCGCCGCGCTCTCAGCCGAGCATCAGGCGACGCGGGCGGCGCGCGAAACGGCTGTCGCGAAAGACACGTTCCTCGGCATGATCAGCCACGAACTGCGCACGCCGCTGCACGCGATCGTCTCCTCCATCGAACTGCTCGGGCTGAATCTGCGGGGCGAGGCGGATCGCAAGATCATCCAGCGGCTGGAAACCGGCGCGCGTCATCTGGAAGCGCAGATGCGTGACCTGACCGATTACGCGCGCCTCGGCGCCGGCAAGCTCGAACTGCGCCTCGCTGCGTTCGATCCCGCCGAACTGCTCGATTCCATCGTCGATGCGAACCTGCCTGCCGCGTCCGCGAAGGGCCTGGAGTTGCGCGGCGAATACAGCGGCGAGCGTGGGCTGCTCGAATCGGACCCGCATCGCGTGCGCCAGATCGTCACGAATCTCGTCACGAACGCGATCAAATACACGGACGCCGGGTCCATCGACGTGCGCTTCGTGCGCGACCAGGCGCGTCTCGATATCTCGGTGACCGACACGGGGCCCGGCATCGCGCGGGAACAACTGCCGCTCATCTTCCAGGAATTCACGCAGCTCGATTCGTCGAGCACGCGGCGTTTCGACGGCGCGGGAATGGGTCTCGCGGTCGTGCGAGGCTTGGTCGATCTGCTCGGCGGCAGCATCGACGTGTCGAGCGAAGTCGGTCAGGGCGCGGCGTTTCGCGTGAGCCTGCCTGCGGTGTCCGTCGACGAGATGCCTGAGCGCCGCGACGACGACGCCGAAGCCTCCGCCTTGCGCAAGTCGCGCGTGCTGGTGATAGACGATCACGAGTCGATCCGCGACTCGCTGATCGAGATGCTGACGCTGCTGGGTTACTGGGCCGTGGGCATGCCGGACGTCGACAGCGCGCTCGCGTGGCTGCGCGCCAACGACGCCGACGTGATCCTGCTCGACCTGCACATGCCGGGCAAGGACGGCTACTCGTTCGCCAACGAATACCGCTCGCGGATCGCGCCGGGCGCGAGCGTGCCGATCATCGCGGTGAGCGCGTACGTGCCCGAACTCGTCGATCCGACGGCGACGGTGCTCTTCTTCGACTATCTGCTGAAGCCGGTGCGCTTCGAGGTGCTGAAGGCGGCCGTGCATCGCGCGGCGACGGCGCGGCGGCGCGCTGCCTGAGGCTTAGTTCCGCAACAGCCGCTTCGACAGGTCGGCCACCAGAATGCCGAGCCGCGCCGGCTTCTCGAAGCACGCGACGTTGTAATCGCGAATGATCTGGCTGATTTCCGATTCGCTCGCCTTGCCGGTCGTGAGTTCGCCGGTGAGCACGAAGATCGGCGCGTCGGGGTTGTCGGACTCGCGCACTGCCTGTATCGCGCCGGCCGACGTGTGCGCGCCGAACAGCCAGTCGATCACCACGGCGTCGAAGACCTGCGACTGCAGCGCCTCCAGAAACGCGTCGAGGCCATAAAAGGCCATCGCGGTGAAGCCGGTCATCTCCAGATAGTCGTGCAGATTGTCGGCCGACGCGTGATCGTCATCCACGACCGCGATGACGGGCTTTTCGGTGTCCGCGCGGCGCGGCTGAATCTCGATCTTGTGGACGTCGCTCGCTTGCTGCAACAGCACGCCCTCATGGCGCGTGACGATCCAGCGGCCGTTCACTTTCTGCGCGATGAAATCGGGCCGGCTGCCCGCGTCCAGTGCATCGCCGATCCACGCGGTGCATGGAATCTCGACCGAGCCGAGCTTCAACACGGCGTCGTGGGCGGTGCCTTCGGTATCGTCGGGGCGCGTATCGATGCTGTCGAAGAGTTGGAGCGCGGGCTCGTCGAAGGCGTCGGCGACGCGGCGAATTTGCGCGAGCGTCCACGGGCTATTGCCGCGCAGCTTGCGATGCCCTTGCGAAAAGCTCAGATCGAGAATGCGGCACAGTTCGGCCGTCTGCTGACGCTTGCCGATGCCGTGACGGCTCATCAGCTCGCGCACGCGCTCGGCGACGGCGAGCGATTCCAGTGAAGAGGTTTCAGAGACCATGCTGCCAGGCGAGGCGGAAATAGCTGCGAACGCGCAGCGAACCGCCCATTGTAAAGGGCAACGCTCGGCGTGCTCGAAAACGAAACGATGAAGCAGCCGCCAATGTTCAGCATAGGAATGAGAACTCGCCGGTCGATCAATCTTTACAATGTAAAAATCCGTTGACGCGGCTGTTTCCAGAAAGCACAATGTTTCCAGCGTAAAGATTTGTGTTGTGACTTTCCTGACGGTTTCAATGGAGAACGATCATGTCCTTGCAAGCAATCTTGGCCGGTACGCCGGCGTGGGTCTGGGTGTTGTTGGCGGTGCTCGTTTCGCGCGGCCTCAAAGCGATGCAAGGCGGCACGGCGCCGCTCTCGAAACTCGCAGTCGTGCCGGCGATCTTCGCCGCGTGGGGCTTGCTGCATGTCGTCACCGGGCCGGACGCCGGCTGGGAACCGGCAGCGACGTGGCTGATCGGCGGCGCGATAGGCGGCGGCATCGGCGCGATGCTGGCGAAGAACAGCGCCATCGCCGTGGACCGCGTGCGGCGCACCGTCACCGTGCCGGGCTCCGTCGTGCCGATGCTGCTTATCCTCGCGACGTTCGCGTCGAAATTCTTCATCGGCTTCGAACTGGCGACGGGCGCTGGCATGGAGTCGACGTGGGCCGTGCTCAGCGCGCTGGTTTCGGGCGTGGTCGCGGGAATCTTCGCGGGCCGCTTCCTGATCTACTGGCTGGCGCTGCGCCCGGCGGCGGCTGTGTTCGAACGGGTCTGATGGTCGAAAGCAAAAAGCCGTGAAGCCGATGCAACGGCTTCACGGCTTCAGCGTCCGGACACGCGTTTACTGCGGCTGGATGTTCGCGGCTTGCAGGCCCTTGGGACCCTGGCGCACTTCGAACAGCACCTTCTGATTTTCTTGCAGCGACTTGTAGCCGTCCGCCCGGATTTCCGAGAAATGCGCGAACACGTCAGGGCTGCCGTCGTCCGGCTTGATGAACCCGAAGCCCTTCGTGTCGTTGAACCATTTCACAGTGCCAGTTGCCATTATTTCCTCTTCTTCTGCAGCGTTGAGCGAGACCGAATCTCGCTTGGGTAAGTAATCGTTGAAGGCGTCTTCACGCGAACGCGGCTTCGGCGGGGATTTCGTCGAGCAGCGTGGAGAGTTGGCCCTCCGTCTGGCGGCCGCTGAATTCACGCAGCGTCGCGAGCAGCGTGCGCCACGGCGCCGGCCAGCGCGTTTCCCGCACGCAGCGGCCGGTCGCGTCGGTGATGCGCAAGAGCGTGGTGTCGGGGTAGTAGGTGAGGGTGACGGGCATTCCGTCGAGAACGCAAGTAGCGGTACAAGGCTTCGGTGTGAACATGCTGTTTTTGTTGGATAAGTGGTCGTCGGTGCGCGCGGCGCGCGCCTGGTCGGTCGACGGTGCGAAGCATTTAGCAACGTCTGTGCCTGTGGGTCGCCTTGTTCGTTGCACGCCCGGCTCCATCGTCGGATTTCGAAAACGCGTTTCCAGATGTTAAGCGGCGAATGCTTCAATTTTGTGTTAGTTAGCCGACGTTTCGCGGATAAACTGCCTCGCACTTTATCGAGGAGTCTCATCATGTTCGTTGCTGCCTTGTTGCTTTGCCCCGTCGGTGTCGCCGCGCTTTTCGCCTTCGCCTTGTATGCCGATAAGGTGTTTCGGCGCGGCGGCCGGCAAAAGCCGCCTGCGCGCCTGCGCTTCGAGACGACGCAGCGGCCCGTCTCCGACCGCTGACCCCTAGAGCTACCGATCCGCTTTCGTTATCGAACGATCGCCCATTCGGATTGTTGCGTTATCGCTGGCCGACTATAGTGCTATCGACAACACAACAGGAGACAAGGCATGAACCGGATCGATCTGGCGGAACGCACCGTGGTCATCACCGGCGGCGCGCGGGGCATCGGCCTCGCGGTCGCCGAGCGGGCGCTGGCTTCGGGCGCGAACGTGGCGCTGTGGGATGTCGACGCCGAGCGGCTGCAGCGCACGCGCGCCGAACTCGCGTCGAAGCACGAGGAGCGCACCGTCAGCGAGTCGGTCGTCGAACTGACCGATGAAGCGTCCGTCGATGCCGCCGTGCAATCGACGCTTGTCGCGCACGGCAAGATCGACGTGCTCGTGAACAACGCGGGCATCACCGGCGGCAACGGGACGACGTGGGAACTGGCGCCCGACGTTTGGCGGCGCGTGATCGACGTGAATCTCATCGGGCCGTATCTGACCTGCCGCGCCGTCGTGCCGCACATGCTGAAGAACGGCTACGGCCGCATCGTCAATATCGCCTCGATCGCGGGCAAGGAAGGCAATCCGAACGCCTCGCACTACAGCGCGTCGAAGGCCGGACTGATCGGGCTGACGAAATCGCTCGGCAAGGAACTCGCGGGCAAGAACATTCTCGTGAATGCGGTCACGCCCGCCGCGGCGAAAACCGAAATCTTCGATTCGATGTCGCAGCAGCACATCGACTACATGCTCTCCAAGATCCCGATGAACCGCTTCCTTATGCCGGAGGAAGCGGCGTCGCTCATTCTGTGGCTCTCGTCCGAGGACTGCGCGTTCAGCACGGGCGCGGTGTTCGACCTGTCGGGCGGACGCGCGACTTACTGATCCGCGCGCTTCACTGGAGAGAGACATGGACCATTCCGCCGCGGCGGAAGGCGCTGTCACGTCCCGCGTGATGCGCCGGCTGCTGCCGTTTCTCTTTGATGTACGTGCGCGTGCCGGCGCGCGGCGCGGCGCCGGAGTCTCGCGTCGATAGCCCAAGCCCGCGAACGCGTGCTGACCATTCCAACATACGGAGACGAAACCATGTCCATGCCCACCATTCGCCAGGTTCGCGCTTTCGTGGTTCGCGGCGGCGGCGCCGATTATCACGATCAGGGCGCCGATCACTGGATCGACGATCACATCGCCACGCCGATGGCGCGCTATCCGGAGTATCGACAGAGCAGGCAGTCGTTCGGGTTGAACGTGCTGGGCTCGCTCGTCGTCGAGATCGAAGCGAGCGACGGCACCGTCGGCTTCGCGGTCACGACCGGCGGCGAAATCGGCGCGTTCATCGTCGAGAAGCATCTCGCGCGTTTCATCGAAGGCCAGCGCGTGACGGACATCGAGAAAATGTGGGATCAGATGTACTTCGCGACGCTCTACTACGGGCGCAAGGGCATCGTGCTGAACGCGATTTCGGGCGTCGATCTTGCGCTCTGGGATCTGCTCGCGAAGGTGCGCAAGGAGCCGGTGTTTCAGCTGCTCGGCGGCCCGGTGCGCGACGAATTGCAGTTCTACGCGACGGGCGCGCGGCCGGACCTCGCGAAGCAGATGGGCTTCATCGGCGGGAAGATGCCGTTGCAGCACGGCCCGGCGGAAGGCGAGGAAGGGCTCGCCGCGAACATCGCGAAACTCGCGGACATGCGCTCGAAAGTGGGCGACGACTTCTGGCTCATGTTCGACTGCTGGATGTCGCTCGATCTCAACTACGCGAAGCGGCTCGCCACGGCCGCGCACGAATACGGCCTGAAGTGGCTCGAAGAAACGCTGCCGCCCGACGACTATTGGGGCTACGCCGAACTGCGCCGCTCCGTTCCGCGCGGCATGATGGTGACGACGGGCGAACACGAAGCGACGCGCTGGGGCTTCCGGATGCTGTTCGAGATGGGCTGCGCGGACCTCGTGCAGCCGGACGTGGGCTGGTGCGGCGGCATCACGGAGCTGATCAAGATTTCGGCGATGGCGGATGCGCATAACGTGCTCGTCGTGCCGCACGGGTCGTCGGTGTACAGCTATCACTTTGTCGTGACGCGGCACAACTCGCCGTTCGCCGAGTTTCTGATGATGGCGCCGCAAGCCGATCAGGTCGTGCCGATGTTCACGCCCTTGCTGCTCGACGAGCCCGTGCCGGTCAACGGCCGCATGAAAGTGCCGGAGACGCCGGGCTTCGGCGTGCGGCTGAACCCCGAATGCGCGCTGGCGCGGCCTTATACCCACTGACGAGGCGTCCCATGCTGCTAGAGAACAAAGTCGTGATCGTGACGGGCGGCTCGCGCGGCATCGGGCGGGCCATTGCGCTGGCGAGCGCGCGCGAAGGCGCGAACGTCGCGATCAATTACTGGCGCGACAACGATCAGTCCTACGGCAAGGCATCGGCGGTGGAGTCGATCGTCGGCGAGATTGAGGCGCTCGGCCGCCGCGCGATTACAGTGGAAGGCAACGTCGCGGAACGCGAGACGGGCATCGAACTGGTGCGGCGCGCGGTGGAAGCGTTCGGGCGCGTCGACGTGCTGTCGAGCAACGCGGGCATCTGTCCGTTTCATGCTTTCCTCGACATGCCGCCTTCGGTGTACGAAACGACGGTCGCCGTGAATCTGAACGGCGCGTTCTATGTAACGCAGGCCGCCGCGAATCAGATGAAGGCGCAAGGCACGGGCGGCGCGATCGTCGCGACGAGTTCGATCAGCGCGCTCGTCGGCGGCGGCATGCAGACGCATTACACGCCGACGAAAGCGGGCGTGCATTCGCTTATGCAGTCGTGCGCCATCGCGCTGGGACCGTACGGCATCCGGTGTAATTCGGTGATGCCCGGCACCATCGCGACGGACCTGAACGCCGAAGACTTGTCGGACGCCGACAAGCACGCCTACATGGAAAAGCGCATTCCGCTCGGTCGTCTCGGCGCGCCGGACGATGTCGCGCAATGCGTGGTGTTTCTCGCCTCGGACCGCGCGCGCTATGTGACGGGCGCGTCCTTACTGGTCGATGGCGGGCTCTTCGTCAACTTGCAGTGACGGCGAGCGAAACGGCCGAGTATTTGCGCAGTAACGCGATGAAGTACTCGGCCGGCTCGCTCAGCGTTTCGAACTTGCGGCGCAGCAGGCCGAAGCCCGACAGGCTTTTGCCGATCTCGACGGGCAACTCCACGAGCAGTTGCGCGCGCAGATAGTCGCGCACGACGGACTCGGGCAGCATCGCGACGGCGTCGCTGTTTTGCAGCAGTTGCAGCGTCGCGAAGATGGACGCGCATTCGACGATATCGGCGGGCGTGGTCAATCCCGCGCGCGCGAGTTCTTCCTCGAAGAGACCGCGCGCGGGACTCGTGATCGGCTGAAGAATCCACGGCCATCCGACGAGCATGTTCAGTTCGAGCGAAGCCTTGCTTGCAAGCGGATGCTTCGCGCGCACGACGAGCCGCATGGCTTCGCGGGCGAGCGGTTCGAAGTCGAAATCGTTGTGCTGTAGCGGCGTGGTCAGGCGGCCGAGCGCCAGATCCACTTCGCGGCGATGCAGCAGTTGCACGACCTGATCGCTCGTTTCGCCGAGTATGCGCACGTTGAGCAGCGGGCGTTCGGACTTCAGTTCGGTGACCGCCATCGCGAGGACGTCGGGCGCCGCGCCCATGATCGCGCCGACCGTCAGTTGTCCGTGACCGCCGCGCCGCTTGTTGTCGAGATCGTCGGCGAAGCGCGTGAGGTCCGCCAGCGAGCGGCGCGCGTAAGCGAGCGCGGCGGTGCCGAGCGGCGTCGGATGCATGCCGCGCGCATTGCGGTCGAAGAGCTGGAAGCCAAACGCTTCTTCGATATCCGCGAGCATGCGGCTCGCGCTCGGCTGCGCGACGTTGATGTTGTCCGCGGCCTGATGAAGATTGCGCGTGTCGTCGAGCGCGACGAGCAGCGCGAGATGCTTGAATTTGAGGCGATTGACGAGCGCGAGCTGTGAGACGTTCTGGTTCATTGAAGAGCCCCGCATGATGCAACGCAACGATGTCCGCTGATACGGTTTTGCGATCGGCCAATCCTGCTTTCGGATTGTCGTGCTATCGGTCGGCGCATTATAGTCGCAGCCATAACGCGCCTCTACGCAAAGACAGGGCGCATCGAACATAAGAAGGCGGCCGCCATGGAGACAGTGGCTTTTCGCATGACCCCGAAACCGGGCATGCGCGAGGAGTACGAACGGCGCCATCGCGAGCTATGGCCCGAACTGGCCGATGCGTTGCATGCGGCCGGCATCCGCGATTACTGGATCTTTCTGGACGAAGCGACCGGTCATCTATTCGCGATATACAAGCGCGCGGACACACATACGACCGACGCGCTGCCGAACTTGCCCATCATGCGTAGATGGTGGGACTTCATGGCGGAACTGATGGAGAAGCATGCGGACAACGCGCCCGTCGCTGTTGCGCTTGCGCCCGTGTTTCATCTTGCGTGAATCAGCCCGAGCCGCGAGGACATCATCATGCAGGTTGTCGATCCGCATATTCATCTGTGGGACCTTTCCACGCATCATTACCCGTGGCTCGCCAATCCGCAGACCTCCTTCGTCGGCGATGCGCGCGAGTTGCAGCACGACTATCTGCTCGCCGACTTGCTGCGTGATGCAGAAGGCATCGACGTGCTCAAGCTCGTGCATGTCGATGCGAATCACGATCCCGCCGATCCGGTGGAAGAAACGCGCTGGCTGCAAGGCATCGCGGACGGCGAAGGGCGCGGCATGCCGAACGGCATCGTCGCGGGCGCGGATCTGTCGCGCGACGACGCGCCTCGCGTGCTCGAAGCACACGCAGCGTTCGCGAATACGCGCGGCATTCGCCAGATACTGAACGTGCATGACAACCCGCTTTACGACTACGTAGGCCGCCACTACATGCACGAGCCGCAATGGCGCAAGCATTTCGCGTTGCTGAGGCGCTTTGGTTTGTCGTTCGACTTGCAGCTTTATCCATCGCAGATGCCCGATGCCGCGCAGCTTGCGCGTGAACATGCCGACACGCAGTTCATCGTCAATCACGCGGGCATGTTCGTGGATCGCGCGTCGCCTGCGGGGTATCGCGCGTGGCGTGAAGGGATGCGCGCGCTCGCGGCATGCCCGAACGTCGCGGTGAAAATCAGCGGTCTCGCGATGTTCGACCATCGATGGACCGTCGAGAGCTTTCGTCCTTACGTGCTCGAAACCATCGACACATTCGGCAGCGAGCGCGCCATGTTCGCATCGAATTTTCCGGTAGACCGCTTGTTCGGCTCTTACACGGCGATATGGAACGCGTATGCGCGCATCGTCGAGGACGCCAGCGAGAGCGAGAACGAAGCATTATTTGTTCGGAATGCAGAACGTATTTACCGCATCTAAGCAGGAGACGTTCGATGACACCAAGGCTTGAAATGCGGCACGCGAGCAAGTCATTTGGCCGCGTGCGCGCGCTCGGCGACGCGAGCTTGCAGCTCTTCCCCGGAGAGGTGCATGCGCTCCTCGGCGAAAACGGCGCGGGCAAGTCCACGCTCGTCAAGCTGCTCGCGGGCGTTTATCAGCCGGATTCAGGCGAGCTGCTGGTCGACGGCGCGGCGCGGCGTTTCGCCAATCCCGCCGAAGCACGCAATGCCGGCATCGCGGTCATCTATCAAGAGCCGACGCTCTTCGCCGATCTGTCCATCGCGGAGAACATCTACATGGGACGCCAGCCGCGCGACCGGCTGGGGCGTATCCGCTATGACGAGATGCATCGCGAAGTGGATGCGTTGCTCGCCTCGCTCGGCGTCAGCATGCGCGCGCAACGGCTGGTGCGCGGGTTGTCCATCGCGGATCAGCAGGTCGTCGAGATCGCCAAGGCGCTGTCGCTCGATGCGAACGTGCTCATCATGGACGAGCCGACCGCCGCGCTTTCGTTGCCTGAAGTGGAGCGGCTCTTTGCGATCGTGCGCGGTCTGCGCGAGCGCAACGCGGCGGTGCTCTTCATCACGCATCGGCTCGATGAGGTCTTTGCGCTGACGCAACGCATGACGATCATGCGCGACGGCATGAAGGTTCACGACGCGCTGACCGCGGACATGACCATCGATTCCATCGTGAGCAAGATGGTGGGCCGCGATCTCGATACGTTCTACCCGAAGGCCGATGTTTCGCCGGGGGATGTACGTCTTTCCGTGCGCAATCTGACGCGAGAAGGCATCTTCAAGAACGTGTCGTTCGATGTACGCGCGGGCGAAATCGTCGCGCTCGCAGGTCTCGTCGGCGCGGGTAGAAGCGAGGTTGCGCGGGCTATCTTCGGCATCGATCCGGTCGATGCCGGCGAAGTCAAGGTCGGCGGCGACAAGATCGAACTGGGCAGGCCGGCTGCTGCCGTGCGCGCCGGGCTCGCGCTCGTGCCCGAGGACCGGCGCGCGCAAGGACTCGCGATGGAGCTGTCCATCGCGCGCAATGCGTCGTTGACCGTGCTCGGGCGATTGATGCGGCACGGTCTCATCTCGTCGCGTAGCGAAGCCTCGCTCGCCGCTGACTGGGGCAAGCGCCTTCGCCTGAAAGCCAGCGATCTCGATGCGCCCGTCGGCACGCTATCGGGTGGCAATCAGCAGAAGGTCGTGCTCTGCAAGTGGCTCGCGACAAACCCGAAGGTGCTCATCATCGACGAGCCGACGCGCGGCATCGACGTGGGCGCGAAGGCCGAGGTGTATCGCACGCTCGCGGAACTCGTGAAGGAGGGCATGGCTGTGTTGATGATATCGAGCGAACTGCCCGAAGTGCTGGGCATGGCGGACCGCGTGCTCGTGATGCACGAAGGCCGTATCAGCGCGGACATCGCCCGCGCCGATGCGAACGAGGAGCGCGTGATGAGCGCGGCATTGGGCGCGCCTGCGCATACATTGGGTCACGCGGCATGATGACACGACACTCTCCCAGCTTGCCCGCCATGCCCGCCGCGCAAGAGAAACGCGACGGCTTCGCGGCATCCATCGCGAAGAGCCGCGAGCTGACGCTCTTCGTCGTGCTGCTCGCGCTCGTCGGCGCGACGGCGGCCGTGAAGCCCGACTTCCTCAACCTGCAGAATCTGCGCGACGTATTGCTCAACGTGTCGATCATCGGCTTGCTGACGGCGGGCATGACCATGGTGATGTTGATGCGGCACATCGACCTGTCGGTGGCGTCGATCGTCGGCGTGAGCGCTTATGCGGTCGGCAGCCTGTTCGTCATGTTTCCGCATATGCCCGTGGCGGTCGCGATGCTCGCCGGAATATGTATCGGACTCCTTATCGGTGCATTGAACGGCGCGCTCGTCACGTTCGGCCGCGTGCCGTCGCTCGTTGCCACGCTTTCGACGCTATACATCGTGCGCGGCGCGGATTACGCATGGGTCCACGGCGGACAGATCAACGCGACGAGCCTGCCCGATGCGTTCGCGAGAATCGCGACCGGCTCGTTGCTCGGCGTGCCGAATCTCGTGTTGATCGCGCTTGTCGTGCTGGTCGCGCTGTCGGTGTATCTGAAGCAGTATCGCGGCGGACGCGAGCATTACGCGATCGGCTCGAATCCCGAAGCGGCGCGACTCGCCGGCATTCGCGTGGACCGTCGCGTGATGATCGGCTTCTTGCTGTCGGGCGGGATTGCGGGACTTGCGGGCGTGCTGTGGCTCGCGCGTTTCGGCACGGTGGATGCCAGCACGGCGAAAGGCATCGAACTGCAAGTGGTCGCGGCGGCGGTCGTCGGCAGCGTCGCGATCACGGGCGGCGTGGGCACGGTGGCGGGCGCGACGCTCGGCGCGCTGGTGCTCGGCGTCATCAACATCGCGCTGGTGGTGCTGCGCGTGTCGCCCTTCTGGCAGCAGGCGATACAAGGCGCGCTGATCGTCGCGGCGATCACGCTGGATACGTTGCTCGCGCGTTCCGTCGCGCGCCGCATGATGAGGAAACGCGATCATGGCTAAACCGGATTCCGCTTTGTCCATCACGAAGCGCCGTCATTTGCAATGGGAAGCGATGCTCGTCATCGTGCTCGTCGTCTCGCTCGTGGCGGGGCGCGTGCTCGCGCCGATGTTTCTGTCGTCGGCCAATCTCTCGAACATGCTGGCCGATTTCACCGAGATCGCGTTGATCGCGCTGCCGATGACGCTCGTCATCGTGGCGGCCGAGATCGACTTGTCGGTGGCGTCGGTGCTCGGCGCATCCAGCGCGCTGATGGGCGTGCTCTGGCATATGGGATTGCCGATGCCGCTCGTCATCGCCATCGTGCTCGTCGCGGGCACGCTCGCGGGGCTGCTGAACGGGCTCGTCATCGTGCGCTTCGGCCTTCCTTCGCTTGCCGTGACCATCGGCACGCTCGCGCTCTTTCGCGGCCTCGCGTATGTGTTGCTCGGCGATCAGGCCATCGCGGATTTCCCCGCATCGTACACGGCGTTCGGCATCAATACGGTCGGCGATACGTTCCTGCCCATGCCGTTCCTGCTCGTGATCGCGGGCGCCATCGTCTTCACGGTTCTGTTGCAGGCGACGCCCTTCGGACGCAGCCTCTATGCCATCGGCGCGAACCCGACAGCCGCGCAGTTTTCCGGCATCGACGTCGACAAGACGAAGCTCAAGCTCTTCATGATGTCGGGCGCGATGTCGGCCCTCGCGGGCATCGTGTATACGCTGCGCTTCACGAGCGCGCGCGGCGACAACGGCGAAGGCTTCGAGCTGTCCGTCATCGCCGCGGTGCTGTTCGGCGGCGTGAGCATCTTCGGCGGACGCGGCTCGATGATCGGCGTGCTGCTGTCGCTCGTCATCATCGGCGTGCTGCGCAATGCATTGACGCTCGCGGACGTTTCGAGCGAAACGCTCACCATCGTGACCGGCGCGTTGCTGCTTTCGTCGGTGCTGATACCGAATCTCGTCGCGCGCTGGCGGGCAGTACGCGAGAAACGCCTGATGACGCAGACGTCATGACGCAGACCTCATGACGCAGACCCTATGACGAACCGTTATACCCCGCGTTGATAACCCGCGCCGAAGCCTGTTTTCAGGGGCTGCGCGCAATGACAGGAGACATACCGACATGAGAAAGCCCTATCGATTCGCACGCGGCCCGATGCTCGCGGCGGCCTTCCTGGCCGTCGCCGTGGCGCTGACCGCGAGCGCCGCCGAAGTGAAAAGCGGCCTCAAGATCGCGTTCGTGCCGAAGCAGATCAACAACCCGTATGAGGTGATCGCCGACGATGGTGGCATGGCCGCGATCAAGGAGATGAAGGGCGATGGCAAGGTCGTCGGGCCGTCGGACGCGGGGGCGTCGTCGCAAGTCAGCTATATCAACACGCTCATCACGCAGCGCCAGAACGCCATCGTGATCGCGGCCAACGATGCCAACGCGCTCGTGCCGTACCTCAAGAAAGCGATGTCGCAGGGCATCAAGGTCGTGACATTCGACTCCGACACGGCACCCGAAGGCCGGCAGATCTTCGTGAATCAGGCCGAGTCCGAGGCCATCGGGCGCGGGCAGATTCAATTGCTGTCGAAGCTGATCGGCGGCGAAGGCGAATTCGCGATTCTTTCCGCCACACCCAACGCGACGAACCAGAACACGTGGATCAAATGGATGCAGGAGGAGTTGAAGAAGCCCGAATATTCGAAGATGAAGCTCGTGAAGATCGCGTACGGCAACGACGATGACCAAAAATCGTTCGTCGAAACGCAGGGCTTGTTGCAGGCGTATCCGAACCTGAAGGGCATCGTCGCGCCGACATCGGTGGGCATTGCCGCGGCGGCGCGCTATATCTCCAGTTCGCCGGCCAAGGGCAAGGTCGTCGTGACGGGCCTCGGCACGCCGAACCAGATGCGCGCGTTCATCAAGAACGGCACCGTGCAGGCGTTCCAATTGTGGGACCCGGGCCAGTTGGGCTATCTCGCGGCGTTCGCGGCGGCGAACCTCGCCTCCGGCACGATCACGGGCAAGGAAGGCGATTCGTTCGATGCCGGCAAGCTCGGCAAGCGTACCGTGGGCAAGAGCGGCGAAGTCATTCTCGGGCCGCCGACCACGTTCGACGCGAGCAATATCGATCGTTTCAATTTTTGAAAGACGCGGCGGAGCGGCTGCACGCTCCGCCATCGTCATACGATAAGCAACCCTAACTATCGACGCGACTTTGACAGCCGGTGCGCGAGGCCAAGATTCGTCGCGATCTGCCAGACATACACGCGCGAGAAGCGCACGCCGAAGCGCCGCTCGATCAGTTCGCGCAGACGCGCATTGGTCCACGCGTCGCTCGGAAAGCCGTGCTTGCGCGGCGAATTCTGCAACGCGGCCGCGATCCAGTCGAGCGCGGCGCGATCCAGCACGGACGTGCGCCCACCGACGCCCATCTTCGCGAGCGCGTCGAGCCCGCCGTCCGACACGATGGCCCGGTAGCGGCGCACTGTCTGCACCGAGAGGTGCAATTCGTCCGCGACCGTCTCCACCGATGCGCCTTCCAGCAGTCTGCGCCCGGCGGTCATGCGCCGGACGACGCTCGGAAGGGTGGCGGGGCGGGACGGCATCGCGCTGGTCGCTCGGTCGCGGTCCGCGGCTTTTCTCGCGCGGCCGGTCAGCCGCGCAGCCCGGCGGCGCAGCCGCGCGCCGTGGAGTGCGCTCGGTAAGCGCAGGGCGCGTTCAGACGGGGCGCGGCGTCACGGCGTCCGTATGCGTTCATGCGTGGCTCCTTGTCGGGAGACTGCGGAACTCGATCGGGCGTGCTCAACGGCGAAAGGATGCGCGGCCGCGAAAGCCAGGCCGGCTACTTGTGGGCTACCAATAAACGTTTTAAGGCGCAATGGACACGCATGGCCGAAAATATTTCGGCTTGAATATTGGGCGTGAATTGCCTATGGGCGGATCGGCGCGCGTATTCGGCCTACGCATGATGCGCGGCGTGCAACGCTGCGGGTGTCGGTTTTCGATGGTGCGACTGATTTGCTCAGTCGTGGACATGGACCACGACTCGCAGACACGTCAAACGCGATAGAACTCGATATCCTGACCCGCATGTACCGCGCGTTTCAACCATTCGGGCATGTCGCCGACGCCGTCCCACGTGTCGCCGCTCGCGTTTCGGAAAACCGGACCCGCGCCGTTCGATACCGGCACGGACGGCAATTTCGGCATCGCGCGATGCGGTTTCGGCGCGCCATTCGCCGCGTTCCCGTTGGTCCTGGTGAACGTGGGCGGTGGCGGGGGCGCGGCCTGCGCTTCGGCTAATGCTTCGGCCAGAGCAGTTTCGGTAATCCCGAATTCGGCCATTCGGCTGCGCAAGTACGCAATGATGCTATCTCGCTTTCTTTCGTCCACGGCTTTCCTGATTCAGCTTTTTGATTTGCAGAAGACGAACCCATGCCCCGCGCGGACCGGGGCGGTTCGATGACTTAAATATATGTATTACCAAGCGTGGCGCAGTGTGTGCCGCTCGTCAATTGGTGTATTTACCGCGAGGCTGTTTTAATCCGCCAGACTCATTGACGCATTCGCCGAATAGAGCCGGTTCGGTCCATTCACTTGCTCGAGGATCACCGCGACGGACGCACGACAAGAGTGCGCGCGGGAAGTCACGCCGAAAACCGCGATCCGCAGAGGGGCATGCCGCGCCGCCGCGACGAGGCGGCGGCCGAAAGGCTCGCTCCACTTGTATTGTATGCCGGTCTTGGCAGCGTTTAAAAAGTTTTAACGCGAATGTTGTTCTCCCGGTAATTCCGCGCCGTGCGCGCGAATCGCGGCAATGAGTTCCGCCGGCGTTATTTCATAACGGACTTCGCGATGAATGCCGGGTTTGCGTTCATCGATCTCGATCAGCAGCACGGCCTTGCCGTCAGCAGCGGGTTCGAGCTTCAACGAGCGCACTTCCTGGCCGGTGGTGTCGTCAAATTCGGTCAGGAGCGTCATGGCTCCGGTGGCTGCGCTTCTCGGCATCGACATTCTTCCTCCCGTCTTGCGACGCATTTGTTGTTGTTCCGCTGCATCGCCCAGCCGCGCGCAGCGAATGGCGTGCGGGCTCCAGGGACGAAACAGGGCGGATACGGCGGACGCGAAGCGCGGCGCCTGCGCGAGCGCGCTCCGGTATCTCATTATTGCCTGTCAAATGCGCGGGCGTCCAGCGCGCGAGTTTTTGCGCCTGCTTGCGCCCGTTTGCGCCCTCAGGCGTTGGCGGCGATGGCGTCGCGGACCTCGGCCGTGATTTCGAACGAACGCAGGCGCGCCGCGTGATCGAAAATCTGCGCCGTGACGATGAGTTCGTCCGCCTGCGTCTGGTCGATGACCGAGCGCAGCCCGGCTTCGACGTCACTGCGATCGCCGATCACCGAGCACGACAGCGAGTGCTCGACGCCCGCGCGCTCGGCCGGCGTCCACGCAATGGATTCGACGGGCGGCGGCAGTTGTCCCGGCGTGCCGCGTCGAAGATTGATGAACTGCTGTTGCAGCGATGTGAACGCGAAGCGCGCTTCGTCCGCGGTGTCGGCGGCGAAGACGTTCACGCCGACCATCGCGTAAGGCTTGTCCAGCGTGGCGGACGGCCGGAATTGCGAGCGATAGACGTGCAACGCGGTCATCAGATAATCCGGCGCGAAATGGGACGCGAAGGCGAACGGCAGGCCGAGCGCCGCCGCCAGCTGCGCGGAAAAGAGCGACGAGCCGAGCAGCCAGATCGGCACATGCAGTCCCGCGCCGGGCACCGCGCGCACGCGCTGGCCCTCCACGGGATCGGCGAAGTAGCGCTGAAGCTCCACGACGTCGTCGGGGAACGAATCGGCGCTGCCTTGCAGGTCGCGGCGCAGCGCGCGGGCGGTCGTCTGGTCGGTGCCGGGCGCGCGCCCGAGTCCGAGGTCGATGCGGCCCGGAAACAGCGAGGCGAGCGTGCCGAACTGCTCGGCGATCACGAGCGGCGCGTGATTCGGCAGCATGATGCCGCCCGAGCCGACGCGAATGGTCTTGGTGCCTGCCGCGATGTGCGCGATCACCACCGACGTGGCCGCGCTGGCGATGCCCGTCATGTTGTGATGCTCGGCGAGCCAGTAGCGCCGGTAGCCCCAGCGTTCGGCGTGCTGCGCAAGATCGAGCGAATGGGCGAAAGCGTCGGCGGCGGTGGAGCCGAGCGGAATGGGCGAGAGGTCCAGCAGCGAGAAGGGGATCATTGCGAGTTTGGCGTGCTACAGCGTGATGGCGTGGCGGCGCGACATGCGCATGGGCAGAGCGGCCTCGACGCGGCCACGCGTTGGATATTCGATTGTGCCGAAAGTCTGCGAAGTCTGCCGAAGCGGTCGCGAGCCGAGGATTCTGAGCGGAGTCTGCGCCGACGCTAGGCCAGCACCGGATATCCTTGCTCCGCCGCTTCGCGTTCGTAGCGAAGGATCGGCGCGTAATCCGCTGGCGTGAGGCGCACGAAGCCTTTGAGCCGCAGCCGGCTCGCGAGTGCCGGGTCTTGCGCGACCGTATCGCCGAGCGCGGCGGCGAGCGCATCGACGATTTCGCGAGGCACGCGCTTGGACGCAATGAACGGCAGCGCGGGCGAGCTCGCCGTCACGCCGAGTTCGCGCACGCCGGCCGCCAGTTCCGGCCGATGCGTGCGCACGAATGCGAGCGTCACGCAGTCGATGGCGGCGATATCCGCGCTTTTATCGATCGCGACCGCCTGCAGCGACGCGAGATGTCCGCCGCTCTTCGCCACGGAAGCGAAGAAGCGCGAGCCCTGCGCGAAGGGCGCCACGGCATGACGGAAGAGGTTCATGCCGCTATTCGAATCTTCGTCGTTATAGACCGCGCGCAGCCCGCGGCAGTCCGCGAGCGATGCCGCGTTCACATGCGCGCCCGCGACGAGCACGCTGCGATAGGCGCCGCTTTCGTAGCCGCTTTCGCAGCCGGGCGCATCGAAATCGGGCGTGGCGACGAGCTGCACGCGATCATCGAGCGCATGCAGCAGCGGATATCCGCACGTCTGGGAGAGCAGCAGGTCGTCGCGCAGCCAGAAGGCGGTCAGATCGGAAACAGAGTCGGTCATGCCGAGTGTATCGCCGCGGGCCCTCAGCGTGTCGGCGAGGCGGGCGTGCACGGCATCGAGCAACGCGCGCCAGTCGGCGGCGAGCGCGGGCGTGACGTTGTACATCGGCAGGGCGGCGGTCCAGTGCATCGTCGGGGAATGGCGGGGGATGTCGCATCGTAGCGGTATTCGCAGCGATGCGTCTTTCAATGGAAGGACTAAGCCTTTCTCGGCGTCTCGGCTGACATAACAGACGAACGAACCGGCCGATTCCGCGTCACAAGCCGCCCGAAGCCGCCTCCGCGCTTTCCGCATGCCCGAACGTTCGCACTGCTGCGTCCTCGCCCGAGCCCGCGAACGGATGCACCGGCGCGACCGCCCGCGCGAACGCATACCGCCGGAACCACTCGCCGTATCCTTCCGCGACGAAGCCGCCATTGTTCGCCCGATACGCGTCCCGCCGCTCGCGATAGATGGCAGCCAGCGCAAACCACGGCACGCCCGGCAGGTCGTGGTGCACTGCGTGGAAGTTGTTGTTCAGGAAAAGCAGCCGCCACGGCCACGCGGCCTCGTTGATGACCGTCCGCTCAGGTTCCGCGCCCGCCGCGCGATGCTCGTGGAACGATCGCACCGAAGCAAGCGCGAGCGCCGCATAGCCCACGCCCGCGAAGGCGCGCCACGGCACGCCGCACCGAGTGTCGAGCCACCACGCGAGCGCCGCGAGCGCGGCGAGATGCGCGACCCAGCTCGCGACGATCCGCCAGTCGCGATCGATAATGGCCTGAGCCGCTTCCCGCCACGACGCGGCGATCGCGAACCACGGCCCGATCAGCACGCGTCCCACGAACGTGTTGCGCGCGGCGATCGCGCCACGCAATACGACGCCCGCGCTCGCCCACTGTTCGGGCGTCACGTAGTAGCTTTCGGGATCGCGGCCGGGGACGGTCAGATGCGCATCGTCGTGATGACGCAGGTGCGACGCGCGATAGACCGCATAGGGAAACCACACGGCGAGCGGCGCTAGTCCGAAGAGCATGTTGACGAGCGGCCAGCGCGTCGGATGCCCGTGCAGCAGCTCGTGCTGCAGCGACATGTACCAGCACGACAGCACCGCCAGCAGCCCGAGCGCGAGCGGCATGCCGAGCGTGCGCGCGCTCGTCGCGACGCCGAACCAGCCGCCGTACACCGCGATGATCACGAGCCACGTCGGCCATTCGCTGCGCCAGCGCCACGACGCGCGCCGATCCTGGATTGCATCGCGTTGGGCGTCGTCGAGATAGCGTGGCATGGCGGGCTCTGAATGGCGAAGGGCCATGTTAGCCGTGTGCCGCCGCAAGCCCAACGAACGAATACGCCTATGTTTTTCGCGCAGCGCGAATTGGAGCGGGTTTTCCACGCGCTTTTTCCCATGAAATGAATAGGATGCCGAATCAATGTACTCTGCGACACGGCCGGGTGCCCCGCAAGCGATTATTGGCCGCGAGCCGAAGCAAGGTATTCTCTGACGCTGTCCCCGGTTCTTCGCCGCCACGCGCCCTATGACCCGACCCACCGATTCCGCCCGCTCCGCGCGTCTTTTCGCCGGACTCATCGCGTTCAACGTGCTCGCGTGGCTCTGGGCGCTCATCGCGTTTCGTCACTATCCGCTGCTCATGGGCACGTCGCTGCTCGCGTATTCGCTCGGGCTTCGCCATGCCGTCGATGCCGATCACATCGCCGCCATCGACAACGTCACGCGCAAGCTGATGCAGCACGGCGAGCGCCCGCTCTCCGTCGGCGTGTTCTTCTCGCTCGGACATTCGACCGTCGTGATGATTGCGACCGCGCTCATCGCCGCGACCGCGCTCGCCGTGCAGGCGCGCTTCGCGGCGTTCCGCGAGATCGGCGCGCTCATCGGCACGTCGGTGTCCGCGTTTTTCCTGTTCGCCATCGCCGCGATGAATCTGGTGGTGCTGCGCGGCGTGTGGCGCGCATTCCGGCGCGCGCGCCGCGGCGACGCGCTGAACGGCGACGATGCCGACCTGCTCGTCGTCGGAGGCGGCCCGCTCGCGCGCATCGCGCGACCGCTCTTTGCGCTGATCGGCAAGAGCTGGCACATGTATCCGCTCGGCTTCCTGTTCGGCCTCGGCTTCGATACGGCGACCGAGATCGGGCTGATGGGCATTGCCGCGTCCGAAGCGGCGCGCGGCATGCCGGTATGGTCGATCCTCGTGTTCCCTGTGCTGTTCGCAGCCGGCATGTCCCTGATCGATACCGCCGACAGCCTGCTGATGGTCGGCGCGTACGGCTGGGCCTTCATGAAGCCGGTGCGCAAGCTCTACTACAACCTCACGGTGACGCTGGCCTCGGTCGTGATCGCGGTGTTCGTCGGCAGCGTCGAGGCGCTCGGCCTGCTCGCGGATCGCCTGCAACTCAAGGGCGGGCTGTGGGACTTCGCCGCGCGTCTCTCGGATCACTTCGGCGCGCTCGGCTATGCAGTCATCGGCCTCTTCGCCGCATGCTGGCTGGCCTCCGCGCTGCTCTACAAGTGGCGGGGCTACGATGCCGCCGACGACGCGCTCGACTCGGGCATCGCGCGCTAGCTTCGACGTTCGCCTTCGCGCCAGCTTTCGTTTTCCTGATGCGGGCATCGTTTCTGCTGTCGATGAGCGCCTGCCGTTCGTCGGCTTCGGCATGAACGGCTCTCAGGGAGAACACAACCATGGCAGATACGCAGGACAACTCGCGCGAGGGTTCAGCAGGCGCGGAATCACCGAATCTCGACGATGCACAACGCGAACAGGCGGCCGAGCATTCCACGCCACACGCGCTCGTCATTCACGAAATCGTGCGGGAGGAAGGCGAGGCCGCGATGGAGCGCACCTTCGCCGCGTTGATGTGGTCCGCGCTCGCCGCCGGCCTGTCGATGGGCTTCTCGTTTCTCGTGCAGTCCATACTGGAAAGCGCGGTGCCCGAGTCGCAGTGGAGCCACCTCGTCACGAGCCTCGGCTATACCATCGGCTTCGTGTTCGTCATTCTGGGGCGGCAGCAGCTTTTCACGGAAAGTACGCTGACGGCGGTGTTGCCCGTCCTCACGCGCCGCGACATGAAGACGGTCGCCAAGACCTTGCGCCTGTGGATCATCGTGCTGGTGTTCAATCTGATCGGCACAGCGATCTTCGCGGGCCTGCTGCAACTTCCCGGCGTGTTCTCGCCTGAAGTGACCGAGGCGCTCGCCAAGGTGGCGAAGGCGCCGTATGCCGGCAGCTTCGGCGTGACCTTGGCGCGGGCGTTGTTCGCGGGCTGGCTGATTGCGTTGATGGTCTGGTTGCTGCCAAGCGCGAGATCGGCGCGTCTGCTCACGATTCTGCTCGTCACGTACACGGTCGCGGTCGCGAAGCTCTCGCACGTGATCGCGGGGTCCGTCGAAGCGGCTTATGGGGTGATGTCGGGCGCGGCCAGCCTTTCCGACTACTTCCTCGTGTTCCTCGTGCCGACGCTCATCGGGAATATTCTCGGCGGCGTGTCGCTCGTGGCGATTGTGAATCACGCCGCCATCGCGCCGGAAATCAACGGCACGGCGCAGAACGCGGATTAAGCCGACGTACGGCGCGGCGCGCTACTTGTTGTTGCCCGCGCCGGTGCCGTACAGCCCGTTGTTGAAGCCGCCCGCGCCGTTCGTCGAGTGTTCCTTGCCGACGGTCGGCCCGCGCGATGCGCCCGCCGCGTCCTTCGACTGCGGCTTCTGCGTCTCATGCACTGCGACGCCGGACGGATTGGCCCGCGCGGTCGAATCGGACGTGCGGTTCTCCTGCTGATCCGAGCCTTCCGGTTTCGTGATCTGCGCGCTGGCGCACACGCTGGTTGCGGCGGCGAAGCCCGCGAGCAGCGTGGCGGCGATTCGTTTGCGTGATGCGGACATGAGGTCTCCATGCAGTTCGTGAGCCAAGAGCCGAGCACGAACGATGCCTGAGAAGCGTCTCCGCCGTGTCGGCTCAAGCCTCTCGCTGCGAGCCTGCGCGCCCGCCGGCCGGACCGTGCGGGCGATGAGCGTCGCGCACGTGGCGCGAGTGGCGAAAGCGGCGGTCAGGCCGCTTTCGCCCAAAGCCTATTGGTCGACCTTTTGCGGCTGCCGCCGTCGCGCGGATGAATGTGGACGGCGTCGAGCGCGGCGCGCAGCGCCTGAATGCGCTGCTTCTGCGCGGGCACGAGCGCATAGCCGCTGACGACGGCCGCGAGTCGCTCGCGCCAGTATTCGACGTTGAGCGTTCCGGACGACTGGCTCTTCATCGCGCGAAGCTGCGCCACGGCGCGTTCGATATGCTGCAACTCGACGTCCGCCATCGCCGAGGGCAGCAGGCTGCCCTTGGTCTCGCTCTTCTTCTTCATTGTTGGTCTTCCTCTCAGCCGCGCGGCGTGACGCTGTCTCGCGTCTCCCATCGCACGGGCACCCCGTTCACCCACGCGCTTTCTATTGAAACGTCGCGGGCGGCCCTTGCTCATTTTCTGAAATTGTTCGGGCGTGACCGGCAGGCGTGATCCGCAGTCTTGCTCGGCGGCTGCCAACGGTACGACCGTTGACAAAAATGTACGCAACGGGGGCCTGTTGCCTCCGTCTGTCATCGCACATTGATCAAGGGGCTGGCGCCTTTTTCGATGCTGCGCCGCGCCACGCCGAGCATGCAGAGGCGGGCGGCGAGCTTAGTCGGCGTCGTCGGAGGAAGGCTCTTCCGCGCGCTTGCCGCTGCGTCCGATCTGCGCTTCGAGCGCTTCGTCGAGCTTGCTGACCTTGCGCGGTTTGGCGGGCTCGCGCGCGTTGACGAACGCGATGAAGTCGTCCATCGGCAATGGGTCGCACAGCTTCTTCGAGCCTTCGGCCGCGCGTTCGACGAGATAGAAGTAGCCGCCCGGCATGCTCACGGCCGCGTAATGCGGATTGCCGCTGCGCGTCTTCAGCCGTTCGACGGCGCTGATGGCTCGTGTCGAGCGCATGATGCTAGGCCCGTCCGCTCACGGCGCGCACTTCTTGCCCGCGCCTTCGATCCACATGTTCGACACGTGGCGCTCGCCGGGGTAGAAGCGGTAGGTGGTCTCGCCGTTGTCGTAGCGGACCTTGACGACGTTCGAGTCGCCGAATTCGAGCATGGTGCCTTGCGGAATCGCCGTCTGCTTGTAGGTGGCGTTGTGTTTCTTCGCTTCGTCGGTGATGCACTGGACGATGCTCGCAACTTCGTTATGCGTCGATGCGGCTTCGACTTCCGGCTGGCCGGCGTCTTCGTTATGAAAGCGGCCGCAAGCGGCGATGAGAAGGGGCAGCGCGAGGGCCGCGGCGAGTTTCTTCATGATCTTCCCGGTATGAGGGTGTGGATTCGAACGCTCCATTAGAGCACAGCGTCTTTACAGTTCGGCGCAGTGTCGATGGCAGCAACCTCCGCGCCCGCACGCGCTGTACATGGCTGAGCGCAGCGCCTCGCTCACGCGTCCGGCGGCACGCCCAGAAGCGGCAACGTCCCCCCGACGATGCCCGAGAACACCGGCCCCGCGACGGTCCCGCCGAAGTAAGCGCCGCCCGATGGCTCGTCGATCATCACGGCGACGATCACGCGCGGATCGCTCATCGGCGCAATGCCGACGAACGACGCGCGGTATTTGTTCGCCGCATACGACCGCCCGACTTGCTTGCGCGCGGTGCCCGTCTTGCCGCCCACGCGATAACCTTCGACCGCGGCGGCGCGTCCGGTGCCGTCCGATCCTGTGGCCGCTTCGAGCATGTCGCGCACGGCGGCGGCCGTCGCGGGCTGCACGACCGGCGCGCCCGGGCGGCGGGTTTCGCCGTGGATGAGCGTCGCGGCATGAAAGCGCCCGTCGCCGGCATACGCCGTGTAGATTTGCGCGATCTGCAGGAGCGACAGCGACAGGCCGTAGCCGTAGGCCATCGTCGCCTGCTCGATCGGCTTCCAGCGTTCAGGCGCGCGCAGCCGTCCCGTGGCCGCGCCGGGGAACGTCAGTTCCGGCGCCTGTCCGATGCCGTATTCGCGGTACTTGTCCCAGATGGTCCGCGCGGGAATCTTCAGCGCGAGCTGCGTCAGCGCCACGTTGCTCGACATCTGCACGGCTTCCGACACCGTGATGACGCCATGATTCGACGTGTCGTGAATCACATTGGGCCCGATCTTCAGCGTGCCGGGGTTCGTGTCGATGCGCGTGTCCGGCCGCACGTGACCCAGGTCGATGGCGAGCGCGGCCACGAGCGGCTTGATGGTCGACCCCGGCTCGAAGGTATCCGTAAGCGCGCGGTTGCGAAGCTGCTCGCCCGTGAGACGGCGGCGGTCGTTCGGATCGAAGCTCGGGTAATTGGCGAGCGCCAGCACTTCGCCGTTCTTCGCGTCCAGCACGACGACGCTGCCCGCGCGCGCCCGATGCTTCGCGACGGCCGCCTTGAGTTGCGAATGCGCGAGTTGCTGGATGCGCCGGTCGATCGTCAGGTGGATGGTTTCGCCGTTCTGCGGCATCTCCGTTTCGCCGATCTGCGACACCACGCGCCCGAGCCGGTCGCGGATGACTTCGCGCTGCCCGGCCGAACCGGCGAGGCGCGCGTCCGCGGCAAGCTCCACGCCTTCCTGCCCGCGATCCTCGTTGTCCGTGAAGCCGACGACATGCGCCGCCGATTCGCCTTCGGGATAGAAGCGTTTGGTGTCCGGCACGAGCGTAATGCCCGCGCGACCGATTTCCGCGATGCGCTCGGCCGTCTCTGCCTCCACCTGGCGCTTGAGCAGGACGAAGCTGCGATCCGTGCCGATGCGGCGGCTGAGTTCGCTCGCCGGAAAGTCGAGCAGCTTGGCGATGTCGTCGGCGCGGGCGGCGTCGAAACGCTTCGGGCTCGCCCAGACCTCGTACGTGGCGAGGCTGACCGCGAGCATCGCGCCGTTTCTGTCGACGATGCGCCCGCGGGTGGCGTCGAGCGCGAGCGTTCGCTGGTAGCGCTTCTGTCCTTCGCCGATATAGAACGCGTGGTCGACCACCTGCACCCACAGCGCGCGCCCGGCGAGCGCGAGGAACGCGGCGGTGACGCCCGCGAGCACGAACGTCGAGCGCCACGCGGGCAGCCTCTGCGCGAGCATGGCGCTGCGATGATGCGTATGGAATTCGCGGCGGCCGCGCGTTTTATTGCTCTTGAACATCGGCGCGATGCGTCAGGCGGGATCGGACTGCGCGAGGCGCGCGAGCGCGGCGTCGAGATCGGACGAAGCGATGGAGCCGTCTGCATCGGGCAGACGAATGCCGAGATCCTCGCTCAGCACGCGCCGAAGCGCTTCTACGCCGATCAGTTCGCGATGCGTGGTGCCATCGCGTTCGTCGTGCAGCGACAGTCGCTGGTCGAAGAGACCGTAGCGGCGCCCCGGCGCGAGCCGCGCCGCCAGCAGGTGATGCACGAAGATCGACTGCGGATACGTGGAGACAAAGTAGTTCGACATCTCATAGTCGATGTCGTATTGCGGATCGAAGTCGAAGCGGTAGATGGCCGTCCACGTTCCGTCGATCAGCGCTTCCATCCGATAGTTCGGCAGTCCCGCATCCCAGTCGATGCGTTGCAGCCTGAACGCGCCGTGCGGCGTGATCTGCTCCAGACCGCCTTGCAGCGCGAGCGGCGCGGAAAGCGTCATGCCGCCGAAGCCGACATCCGCGACGAACGCGCCTTCGTCCAGTTCCACGACGAGCAGCATGTGCGAGCGCGGCGGCATGGCCGACGCATCGCGGCCCCACAGCACGCGGCCCGCGTAGCTTTTCACGCGAAAACCGAGTGCTTCGAGTACGCTGCGGAAAAGCAGATTGTGTTCGTAGCAGTAACCGCCGCGCCGGTTCATGACGAGCTTGCGTTGAATCGAGGCGAGATCGATTCGGATCGGACGGCCGAGCAGCACGTCGAGATTCTCGAACGGTATCGCCTGCGGATGCAGCAGATGCAGCGCGCGCAGCGTGTCGAGCGTGGGCGCGGGCCGGTCGCCGCCGCCGAAGCCGATGCGTGCGAAGTAGGCGGGCAGGTCGATGAGCGTGTCGGGTGATGTCATGTCGATGTTGGCCTCGTGCTGCGAAGTCGCGCAAGCATTCTACGACACGCGAAGCTGAAAATTACAGATAGCCTACAACGAAGCGGGCGCCGTAAGAAGCGATGCGCGATTGAACTGTGCCGCGTCGCCGAAGGTCTTTCCATTTTCGCTCAACGGATGAGGACACCCACGTCATGCCGAATGATGCAGACAATAGCAGTCAGGCAAGTGCTTCGAAGCCGTCTTCAGCGTCGCCCGCAGCGAAGCGCCGCGCGCCTGCGTGCACGCTCGTGATCTTCGGCGCGGGCGGCGATCTCACGCGGCGGCTTCTGATGCCCGCCCTCTACAACCTGTCCGCCGACGGCCTGCTCGACGACGACATGCAGATCATCGGCGTGAATCACGGCGAGCGCGAGACCTCCGCGTGGCGCGAAGAACTCACCGAGTCGCTGCGCAAGTTCGCCGCCGACAAGGCCAGCACCTTCCATACGTCGAAGCTGAACGAAGACGCGTGGAACCGCGTCGCGAACAAGCTCGAATACTTCGCGGGCGAGTTCGACGACGAGGAAACCTTCGCGCGGCTCGAAGCGCGTCTCACCGAGATGAAGAGCCGCAATGTCGTGTTCTATCTCGCCGTGAGCGCGCGGTTCTTTGCGCCGATCGCGGAACATCTCGGGCGTGCCGGACTGCTTACGGAGCAAGACGGCGCGTTCAGGCGGCTCGTCATCGAGAAGCCGTTCGGCACCGACCTGGCTTCGGCGCAGGCGCTCAACCGCTGCATCCTCGCGTATGCGAAGGAATCGCAGATTTATCGCATCGACCATTTTCTCGGCAAGGACACGGTGCAGAGTATTCTGGCCGTGCGCTTCGCGAACGCCATGTTCGAGCCGGTCTGGCGGCGCGAATACATCGATCACGTGCAGATCACGGCGTCGGAGACCATCGGCGTGGAAGGGCGCGGCAGCTTTTACGAGCAGACGGGCGCGTTCCGCGACATGGTGCCCAACCATCTCTTTCAGCTACTCGGCATGGTGGCGATGGAACCGCCCAATTCCTTCGACGCCGAAGCCGTGCGCGACAAGAAGGCCGAGGTCTTCGACGCGATGAAGCCGCTTTCGGCGCGGGACGTGGTGTTCGGGCAATATGAAGCCGGCGCGGCGGGACCGGGTTATCGCGAAGAGCCGGGCGTCGCGAAGGACAGCCGCACCGAAACGTATGCGGCGGCGCGCGTGTTCATCGAGAACTGGCGCTGGGCCGGCGTGCCGTTCTATCTGCGCACCGGCAAGCGGCTGACGGAGCGCCGCACGGAGATATCGGTGCAACTGAAGGCGGTTCCGTTCCGGCTGTTCCGCGACACGCCCGTCGACGAGCTGACGCCGAACGTCTACACGCTGCGTATCGACCCGGCGCACGGCACGACCTTCGACTTCAACGTCAAGGTGCCGGGCCCGGTCATGCAGATGGGCGCGGTGCGCTCGTCGTTCGATTACGGCGACTTCTTCGCCGAGCGCGCGAACGTGGGCTATGAGACGCTGCTCTACGACTGCATGCTCGGCGATGAAACGCTGTTTCAGCGCGCGGACAGCATCGAGACGGCGTGGGCGGCGGTGGATCGCGTGCTGCATCCCGAGAGCGAACTGCCGGTGCATGGCTACGCGGCGGGCAGCGCCGGCCCGGAGGAGGCGGACCGTCTGCTCGCCGAAGACGGCCGCGCGTGGCGGCCGCTGACCGACAACCGCAAGAAGAACTGAAATCTGGATAACAACGATGACCAGCGTGAGCACGGACACTCGAACGAAGCAAAGAAAGCGCGCGAGCACCGCGAAGGGCGCGGCGAAGGCGGACCGCATTCTCGCCATCGACATCGGCGGGACGGGGCTGAAGGCCGCGGTGCTGTCCGAAGACGGCGAGATGAAGAGCGAGCGCGTGCGCGTGCCGACGCCGAAGCCCGCGATGCCCGACGTGGTCGTCGATACGCTTGTCGCGCTGGTACAGCCGATTCTCGCGGAGCCGCCGACGCACATTTCGATCGGCTTTCCTGGCGTGGTGCGCGATAACGTCGTGCTGACCGCGCCGAATCTTGGCAACGAATACTGGCAGCGCGTGCCGCTCGCGGACATGATCGCCCAGCGTCTCGGCGGCATGCCGGCGCGCATGATCAACGATGCCGAAATGCAGGGACTCGCGGCTATCGAAGGTCGTGGTCTGGAGTTCGTGCTGACGCTCGGCACGGGCGCGGGGACCGCGCTCTTTCGCGATGGCGAACTGATGCCGCATCTGGAACTGGCGCATCATCCGGTGTCGAAAAGCCGAACCTACGACGAATACATCGGCAACGCCGCGCGCGAGAAGGTCGGCAACAAGCGCTGGAACCGCCGCGTCGAGAAGGTGCTCGGCATTCTCGACACGCTCGTCAATTTCGACAAGCTCTGGATCGGCGGAGGCAACGCCACGCATCTGAACTTCGAGTTGCCGCCGAACGTGGCGGTCGTATCGAACGCGGCGGGCATCGAGGGCGGCGCGAAGCTGTGGCATCCGCGCTCGGTTCGCGAGACTCGCCAACTCTCCGACTTCAACCAGCGCGAAGGAGCGCCTTCATGAATGCCAATGGCCAATTCGGTTTGCACAGCATAAGCGGCGACGCCGCCGCCGCGTTCGAGGCGCTCGCGCACGTCCAACTCGTCGTCTCGGACTGCGACGGCACGCTGCTTCACACCGACAAGTCGATCAGCGAGCCCGCGAAGGATGCGGTGCGGCGGCTGCGGCAAGCGGGCGTCGAGTTCACCGTCGCGAGCAGCCGGCCGGGCGCGGGCATGCGCTATATCGTGGAGACGCTCGGCGTAGACATGCCGTATGCGTCGTATAACGGCGGCAATCTCGTTCAGCCGGGCACATGGGAAGTGCTCGCCGCGCACAAGCTGCCGCGCGATGCCGTGCAGACGTCGCTGGAGGCGCTCGCGTCGGCGGGCGTGGATGCGTGGGTGTTCGTCGGCGACGTGTGGTATCTGACCAATCCCGACGGCGCGTATGTGCCGCGCGAACGGCGCACGGTCGGCTATGACGGCGTGCTCGTGCAGCGTTTCGACGATGTGGATCTGGATGCCGTCGACAAGATCGTCGGTTCGACGGCGGACGCGCCGCTGCTCGAACGCGTGGAAGCGCAGTTGCAGACTCAACTCGAAGGGCGCGCGAACGCGGCGCGCTCGCAGAGCTATTACCTCGACATCACGCATCTGCTCGCCAATAAGGGCGACGCGGTGCGCGAACTGGCGAAGCGCCGGAACGTGCCGCTCGAGCGCGTGGCCGTGCTCGGCGACATGACCAACGATATCGCGATGTTCGAGATTGCGGGGACGTCGATTGCGATGGGACAGGCGTCGGAGGCGGTGCAACGACGCGCGAGCCTCGTCTCGTCGACGAACGACGAGGACGGCTTCGCGGTGGGAATCAACGCGCTCTTGTCGGCGCGTGGGTTGTAGCGTGTAGCGTGATATGGCTGGTTTAACGGCGGCGCATCGGCGCGCGGGCTGCACCGCCGCCGCTTGCGCGTTCGTCTTTGTGACGGAAGTTGATGCGGCCCTTCGTCATGTCATACACCGACATCTCCAGCGTCACGCGGTCGCCGGCCAGAATGCGGATGTGGTTCTTGCGCATGCGGCCCGAGGCATACGCGCCGACGACGACGCCATTGTCCAGCGTCACGCGATAGCGGCTGTCGGGAAGCACTTCGTCAACGATACCGTCGAGTTCGATCAGTTCTTCTTTCGCCATTTGAGCTCCTGTTCAAGTAATAGTGGGTGCCGCGCCGCTCGACGCCACGCAACGGCCTTCGCGAGTGTCGGCGGGCGACGGTGCGCAGAGCGCATCGCCGCTGCAACGCGTCGGAAGCGAAGTCGGGCGTGATCCGGCGCGCTCGAAGACGAACGCGCCGCGTCTTGCTTTCAGGCTCGTGGCGAGCTTGACGGCATAGGCCGGAACGACGGAACTCGCCTTCGAGCGGCAAGCCCTGGCCGGCATGACCGGGACGGCGACGCCGGCTCCCTGCGAGGCTTCGACCGAGATTCAGGGCGATGCCGCGAGTGCCGACGTGCGGTGTGATGCGGTGAATGGGTCTGCTGTGACTGGCAGGTGCGGTCAGAAAGCGAAAATACAAGCTACTGAGCAAGCTACTGAGACAAGCTGCTGACCAAGCACTGAGTCTGCGTCGCGACAGAATCCGTTTAGACAGAGGAAACCGCGCAAAAGTTCCTTGCGCGATACCCGGCGAGTGATGCTGTGTTCTTGCGATGACTTCGCATCGACCCCGTATTATAACCAACCTGCCTTCTTGAAGCGCCAGAAGAGCACGATATCGACCAGCAACATCGCGCCGATGCATGCCGGATAGCCATACGTCCAGTCCAGTTCCGGTATCCGGTGGAAGTTCATGCCGTAGATGCCGGCAATCATCGTCGGGACCGCGAAAAGGGCGGCGAACGAGCCGAGGCGCTTCGTGACTTCGCTTTCCGCCAGCGCGATCAGGCCGAGGTTCACCTGAATGGCCGTCACGATCATTTCCCGGCGGCCTTCGATCGTCTTCACGATGCGCAGCAGGTGGTCGTAGACATCGCGGAAATATTCCTGCATGCCCGCGCATACGCCGGGCGGCCGCCCGCCGTAGAGCTTGCTTACGGCTTCGAGCAGCGGCGCCGTGTGATGCTGCATGAGCGTCATGCGGCGCTTGAGCGAGTACAGGTCTTCGATGATCTCGCGCGACGCAGCCGAACCGTTGCGCTCGAAGATGCGCTCCTCCACTTCGTCGAGCGCGTTGCCGAGTGATTCCAGCACGGGGAAATAGCGATCGACGACGGCATCGAGCAGCGCGTACATCACGAACGCCGGGCCGTGCTTGAGCAACTGCGGCTCGCGCTCGCAGCGTTTGCGCACTTCCTGGAACCCTTGCGTGGTGCGGTTGCGCACGGAGATCACGTAGTTGCGCCCGACAAAGACGTTGATCTCGCCGACGAGCAGTTCGCCTTCCTCGTCGAACTCGACGGTATGGAACACTGCGAAAAGCGAATCGCCGTACTCCTCGATCTTCGGCCGCTGATGCCCGTGTTGCGCGTCCTCGACGGCCAGTTCATGCAGGCCGAACTGATGCGCCATGTGCGCGAGCTCGCCCGGACCGGGCTCCTTCAACGCGACCCAGATGAACGAGTCGGGCAGGTCCCGGTACGCATTGATGTCGTCGATCTGTACGTCTGCGAGCTTTCGGCCGTTCTGATAAGCCGCGCAATTGACCAGCATGGGGCGCCCTTGTTATCTGGATGTAATCAGCCGCGCGCCGCCTTTTGTAAGTGCACAAGATGCACAGGATGCAAGACAGGCGCGGGCGCGCGGACTTCCTCGTGGAAATCTTAGCGGATCGCGACGCGCCACGCGCCCTGTATTTGCACGCGCGCGCGGCGTTCAGCTTGCCGTGTAGTCGAGCTGCGGCACGACTTCGGTGGCGGGCAGCGCGGCCACGTTCGACTGCATCGCGTCGAGCTTGGTCAGCTTGCCTTCGACCGTCGCGCCGACGTCCATGCGCAGCTTCTGATAGTAGATGTTGCCGTGCACATGCGCGTTCGACTGGAGCTCGACGAAATGCGCGACCATCACGTCGCCGACCACGCGGCCGTTGATGATGACGTCGTAGGCGCTGACGTTGCCGTGAATCGCGCCCTGATCGCTCACGACGAGCAGCGATTCGTCGCCGGCGCGGCCGGTCACGTTGCCGGTCACCTGACCGTCCATGCGCAGGCCTTCGCTGAATTCGAGGTCGCCCGAGATGTGGACATTCTGCGCGATCAGGGTGGAGAGTTTGGCCGGCTTGACGCCTTGCGAATCTTTCTTCGATGAGAACATGGCGGTTCCTTGCGATGCGGTAAAGGGTGGCTTCCGACGAACACGCGCCATTGCGTGCTCGGTCGGCCGGATGAATCAGCGTTGCTTCTTCAAAAAGGCGAGGTCGGTTTGTAGCCGCTCTATCTGCGCGGCGCTTTGCATCGCGCGCTGTTCGAGCGCGGCGCGCGCTGCCGTCTGCTGTTGCAGCGCGAACTGCGCGTGGGCCAGTTCTTCGCGCAGCTTTTGCTCGGACACGGGCGGCGCGCACAACACGTCGAGCTTGCGCGCCTGTTCGTGCGAGGTCTTGAGCGCGTAGCCGGCCGCGACGAGCGCGCCGATCGCGCAGATGGCCGCGATCACGCCGGGGATATACGCGGTGCTGCGCTTGGGCGTGAGCGCATAGGAATGTTGGGTCAGCTTCAGCGAGACCCGCTTCGAATCAGCCTTGCGCATTGGGTTTCTGCCTGAAGAGCATGAGATAAGGCTTCGGATTGAGCTGCGCGCCGCCCACGATCACTTCGAAGTGCAGGTGCGGCCCGGTCGAGCGGCCCGTCGAGCCGACTTCGGCGATCTCGTCGCCCGGCATCACGTACTGGCCTTCGGTCACGAGAATGCGCGACGCGTGGCCGTAGCGCGTCACCGTGCCGTTGCCGTGGCGGATATCCACCGCGTTGCCGTAGCCGTTGCGCTCGCCCGCCTGAATGACGCGCCCGCCCGCGCTCGCGAGAATCGGCGTGCCGGTCGGCGCGACGAGATCGAGCCCCGGATGGAAGCTCACGTGTCCGGTGAACGGATCGATGCGGTTGCCGTAAGGCGAGCCGAAGTGCGAGCCGGGCGCGGGATCGCGGCCGGGAAACGCCATGTACGCGGTGTAGTGCGCAATCGCCTGGCCTTGCAACTGCGAGAGCGTGTCGCTCAGGCAGCCGATGACCTTCTGCGCGCTCTTGAGGCGCTGCGAAGGCGTCCCGTCCTGCGCGCGCTCGGCGTTGCAAAGACGCGGCGGCAGTTCCGGACCGCCCGCGCCGTCGAGCGCGCTGGCGGCGCCTTCGCTGTCGGGCAGCGGCGGCACGTCGTGCACGCCGGCGGCCGTGCCCGCGCCGGGCGCGGTCTTCAGCCGGTTATCGAAATCGCGCAACTCGCCGACCTGAGCCGCGAGCGCCGCGACGCGCGGCACGAGCGCGCCGATGTCGGCGTCGATGCGCCCGAGCTGCTCGATTTCATAGGAACGGCGCGACACGAACGCCTGCTCTTCGCCGAGATGACTACGCGCGAACGTCGCGCCGATGGCGATGCCGAGCGCGAGCGCGGCGATCAGAAGCGCAATCAGTCCGATGACGGCGATGGTGCGAGCCGTGCGCGCTTCGACGAAGCGCACGCGCTGGCTCGACACGGAGCGTCTTGACCAGATGACGAACGACATCAGCGAACGGCGTGCAGTGAGCCGGCGCGCGCGTCCGGACGGGGTTGAATTAGGAGAAGGCTCAATCGATTCACGGAGATAGCAACGCCGCGACGGACGACGCGATAAAGCGGGCCGGCGATTATGCCGCATGGTGCCCGGCGCGCCGACAGTTCGTCGGGATGGCGAATCAAATTAATACGAATCCGGCGGATGATGCCGATTGCCGATGCGTGAACGCATCGGCGGAAAGCGGCCATTAAACCACTTGGGCGCGCGAACAACGTCAAAAAGGTTGAACCTATCTCGAAAGTATGTTCAGGACGACTTGATGTCCACCCAGCCGATCTCGGGCGCGTCGCCCATGAGGAACGCGTGGTTTAGCTCGGCGGCCGCGCGCAGGTAGTCCCAGACGGCGGTGATGCGCCTCAGCCGGCGCAAGTCTTCGCGACACGACAGGAAGAACGCGCGCGTCACGACGATCTCTTCCGGCAGCACGGGCACGAGCCGCGCGTCCGGCGACGCCATGAAGCACGGCAGAATGGCGAGCGCGCGTCCCTGCAACGCGGCGTGATACTGCGCGATCGCGCTCGTGCTGCGCCAGCGCGACACCGCGCCCGGCACCGCGCGCTCCAGATACAGCAGTTCGTGACTGAACGCGAGGTCGTCGATATAGCTTGCGAAGCGATGCGCGCGCAGATCGTCTTTCGCGCGAATCGGCGCGTGGGCGTCGAGATAGCCGGGCGTCGCGTAGAGCTTCAGGCGATAGTCGCAGAGCTTGGTGTAGACGTATTGGCCTTGCTCGGGGCGTTCGAGCGTCACCGCGATATCCGCCTCTCGCTTCGAGAGGCTCACGAAATGCGGCACCGGCAGAAGGTCGATGGAGATGTTCGGATGCGCGTCCTGAAACCGCGCGAGATGCGGCGCGAGAAAGAAGCAGCCGAAGCCTTCCGTCGACCCGACGCGCACGTGGCCCGACAGCGCGTGCCCCGTGTTGGCGATCTGCTCGGCGGCGGACTGCACCGTGGTTTCCATCGCGTCGACGAAACCGAGCAGGCGCTGGCCCTCGGCGGTCAGCACAAAGCCGCCACTGCGCGATTTGTCGAAGAGCAGCGTGCCGAGCGCGTCTTCGAGCGCGCGCACGCGCCGCGCGACCGTCGTGTAATCGACGCCCAGGCGCTTGGCCGCGCCGCTCGCGCGCTGCGTGCGCGCCACTTCGAGGAAATAGCGCAGGTCGTCCCAGTTCAGTTTCGCGGCGTCGAACTTCGGGCCTTTTTGCATATCGGTCGGGTGTTTTTCTAGTGCCAGGGCGGACTTTTGCATAACTATACTCAAAGGCACGAGCCTGCCGAATAGTGCCGATTAGCGGGCCGAGACCTATAACGGAGACGACATGTCTTTCCCCTCGACGCTCTGTCCGCGTCACGCCCGCGCGTCTTCGCTCCTTTCTTCGCACCGTTCCCATCGAGGAGTCATCCGTGAATATCGTTGCTGAACATCCGGCGCAGGGTGTGCGCCCCGGCGCGTCCGTGCGTACCGCCAAATTGCTGATCGACGGCGAGTTCGTCGAATCGAAAACGGGCGAATGGCGGGACATCGTCAATCCGGCGACGCAGGAAGTCGTCGGCCGCGTGCCGTTCGCGACGACGGACGAGGTGAACGCCGCCGTCGCCGCCGCGCAGAACGCGTTCGAGACGTGGCGCACGACGCCGCTCGGCACGCGCATGCGGCTCATGCTCCGCTTTCAGGACCTGATTCGCCAGAACATGAAGCGCATCGCGCAGACGCTGACGGCCGAGCAGGGCAAGACGCTCGCGGACGCGGAAGGCGATATCTTCCGCGGCCTCGAAGTGGTGGAACACGCGTGCGGCATCGGCACGCTGCAAATGGGCGAATTCGCGGAGAACGTCGCGGGCGGCGTCGACACGTACACGCTGCGCCAGCCGATTGGCGTCTGCGCCGGCATCACGCCCTTCAATTTCCCCGCGATGATCCCGCTCTGGATGTTCCCGATGGCGATCGTCTGCGGCAACACCTTCGTGCTGAAGCCGTCCGAACAAGACCCGCTCTCGACGATGGAGCTGGTCGAACTGGCGATGGAAGCGGGCGTGCCGCCGGGCGTGCTCAACGTCGTGCATGGCGGCAAAGAGGTGGTCGATGCGCTCTGCACGCATCCGGATATCAAGGCGGTGTCGTTCGTCGGCTCGACGGCGGTCGGCACGCACGTCTACAACCTCGCGTGCCAGCACGGCAAGCGCGTCCAGTCGATGATGGGCGCGAAGAACCACGCCGTCGTGCTCCCGGACGCGAACAAGGAGCAGACGCTCAACGCGCTGGCCGGCGCGGGCTTCGGCGCGGCGGGGCAGCGTTGCATGGCGACGTCGGTGGTCGTGCTCGTGGGCGCGTCGAAGGACTGGCTGCCGGATCTCGTCGAACGCGCGCGCTCGCTGAAGGTGAACGCGGGCACGGAGCCGGGCGCGGACCTCGGGCCGGTCGTGTCGCGCGCGGCGAAGGAGCGGATTCTCGGCTTGATCGCGAAAGGCGTGGAAGAGGGCGCGACGCTCGCGCTCGACGGCCGCGATATCACCGTGACCGGCTACGAGAACGGCAACTTCATCGGCCCGACCATTTTCTCGGACGTGACCACCGACATGGCCATCTACCAGACGGAGATTTTCGGGCCGGTGCTGTGCGTGCTGGAAGCGGCCACGCTCGACGACGCCATCGCGCTCGTCAACCGCAATCCGATGGGCAACGGCGTCGGTCTCTTCACGCAGAGCGGGGCGGCGGCGCGCAAGTTTCAGAGCGAGATCGACATCGGACAGGTCGGCATCAACATTCCGATTCCGGTGCCGGTGCCGTCGTTCAGCTTCACTGGTTCGCGCGGCTCGAAGCTCGGTGATCTGGGGCCGTACGGCAAGCAGGTCGTGCAGTTCTACACGCAGACGAAGACGGTCACGGCGCGCTGGTTCGACGACGCCACCGTGAACGACGGCGTCAACACGACCATCTCGCTCCGATAACAACGACAAGGAGACACGCGATGCGAATCGGTTTTATCGGACTAGGCCACATGGGTGGCCCGATGGCCGCGAATCTGCTGAAGGCGGGTCACGCGGTGACGGCTTTCGATCTCTCGCCGCCCGCGCTCGACGCGGCCAAGGCGGCGGGCGCAACGCTCGCGGATTCCCCGCGCGCTGCGTCCGAAGGCGCGGAAGTCGTCATCACGATGCTGCCCGCCGCGCCGCACGTCAAAGCCGTCTATCTGAACGACGACGGCGTGCTGGCGGGCGTGAGCGCGGGCGTGCCGCTCATCGACAGCAGCACGATCGATCCGGCCACCGCGAAGCTCATCGGAGAGGCCGCGGCCGCGCACGGCAATCCGTTCGCGGATGCGCCGGTCTCGGGCGGCGTGGTCGGCGCACAGGCGGGCACGCTCACCTTCATGGTCGGCGCGGACGAGGCGCTCTTCGAAACGCTGCGGCCGGTACTCTCGGGCATGGGCAAGAACATGGTGCGCTGCGGCGAGACGGGCACCGGACAGATCGCGAAGATCTGCAACAACCTCTTGCTCGGCATTTCGATGATTGGCGTCGCCGAAGCGATGAAGCTCGGCGAAACGCTGGGCATCGATCCTTCGAAGCTGGCTGCGATCATCAACACCTCGACGGGGCGCTGCTGGAGTTCGGATACGTGTAATCCCTATCCGGGTATTGTCGAGACAGCGCCGGCATCGCGCGGTTATAGCGGCGGCTTCGGCGCGGACCTGATGCTCAAGGATCTCGGCCTCGCGGTGGATGCTGCGCGCGGCGCAAAGCAGCCTGTTTTCATGGGCGCAATCGCGCAGCAACTCTATCAATCGATGAGTCAGCAAGGGCTCGGCGGACTCGATTTTTCAGGCATTATCAAGCTATACGGCAAGCATGAGTGAGAGGATTCGGCACGCACGTGCGTGCCGAATCCGATCGCCGGAATAACTGCTTTATTAAGTTGCACTGCACAATACATCGCGCTCTGGCTTACTGGGCGGAGTCATCGGGATTACGATGATTCGCTTTCCAAAAAAATGTCCTATTCTGAAAGCACGACGCGCGTGTGCCGTTCAGTTCCACACCAGGAGAAACGGTGTCGCGCGCGCCTCCGATGCAGGCGACGAGCCCGGTCTTTCGGGCGATCAGATGAGGAGCACGCGATGCAAGTTACACGTCATTTGAATATGGAACTCCGGCATGCCACGATGCCGACTTACGTAGCCAGCTATTTCTTTCCGTTGCTGCTTTTGGCATACGAAGCCTGGCGAGTGGGATCCTGGGTCGCGGTGAACGGCTTCAACTTCATGAACTTCAATGCGATGGGCTACGAGTTCGCGTTGATGATCGCCGTGTTCGCCATGCAGGTTATCGTGGAAATCGCGTTCCTCGCGGGGGCCGTGCTGACGCGGCATAAAGATGTCGGCCACCGGCTGGCGAATCTGCTGCTCGGGCTGTTCTGCTCGATGGTCGTGCTCGGCTTCGACCTTGCGCTGCAATATGGGTTGAGCGGAAGCTGATTCGCGGCGCAGTTTTAGTCGTCACAAAGCAAAGGCCGGCTGTTTCGACAGCCGGCCTTTGTCTTCTCCCGAAGCGCGACGTGCTAGCAGCCCGCCGCGCTCGCGAGGTTCGGCGGCTTGGCGGCGCGTTCGGCGTACCACTTCTCGCTGGCGTCGCGCAGCGCGGTGCGCAAGCCTTCCTCGACAACCGGGTGATAGAACGGCAGCTTCAGCGCGTCGTCGAGCGTCAGTTCGAGCTGGATCGCCCAGGCGAGCAAATGGCCGACGTGCTCCAGCGCCGGGCCGCAGCCTTGCGCGCCGCGCAGTTGGCCGGTTTTCGCGTCGGCGTAGACGTGCAGCAGGCCGCGGTTCTGGCGCATGACGCGGCTGCGTCCCTGCGTTTCGAACGACACCGCGCCCGTGACCGTCATTTGCTTGTCGAGCGATTCGTACGACGCGCCGACGACAACCACCTGCGGCTCGCAGAACACGATCGAGAACGGAATCTTGCGCTTGACCGGCTGCACGTCGGGGAAACGCGCGGCGTTTTCGCCGGCGAGCTTGCCTTCGTCGGCGGCGTCCTGCAGCCACGGACGCGTGCCGTCGCAGTCGCCGGCAAGGAAGATCGCGCTGTCGCCGCACTGCATCGTGGATTCGTCGAAGCGCGGCACGCCCTTTTCGTTCAGTTCGATGCCGGCGTGTTCCAGCGCGAGCGGCTTCAGATTCGGCGCGCGGCCCGTGGCGGCGAGCACGAGGTCGAACTGCTCGGTGCGCGTGGCGCCGTCGCGTGACTTGAAGCGCAGCGTCGGGCGGCCGTCTTCCAGCGACATGTGTTCGATGTCGCCGTCCGGATCGAGATAGAACTCGTCGGCGAGCGCGGCCGTGAGCGCGTCGCGCACCGGCGTGTCGGACAGCGCCGCGACGCTGCCGTTGTTGCCGAACATGAAGACTTCCACCGACAGTCTCGCGAGCGCCTGTCCCAGTTCCAGCGAGAGCGGCCCGGTGCCGAACACGGCCATGCGTCTGGGGAGCGTGCGCAGTTCGAAGAGATCGTCGCTCGTGATGAGCTTGTCGCCGAAGACTTCGAGCTCGTCGGGCACGCTCGCCGCCGCGCCCGTCGCGATGACGATGCTTTTCGCCTCGACCCGCGTGCTGTCGCCGACGAGAAGTCGCCCCGGCGCTTCGAAGCGCGCCTGTCCGCGCAGCAGTGACCCGTCCGGGAACGCGTCGATTTCCTCGACGATGCCGCGCACGAAATGATCGCGCTCCCGGCGCACGTAATCCATGACGCGCGCCGAGTCGGCATCGAGCGCATGCGTGCCTTCGATGCCGCGCGCCGCGAGCGAGCGGGCGTCGTGCAGGCCGTTCGCGGCGGCGAGCAGCAGCTTCGACGGCATGCAGCCGACGCGCGCGCACGTCGTTCCGAGTTCGCCGCTTTCGATCAGCACCGCCTTCGCGCCCGCATCGCGCGCCGCGCGAAACGCGGCCATGCCGGCCGTGCCCGCGCCGATCACGGCGACGTCCACTTTCACAGAGTCCATAGGCGAATCAGCCGTTGTCGGCGAAACCCGGATACAGCGTCATGCCGCCATCGACGAAAAGCGTCGTGCCGACGACGTAATCGCTGTCATCGGACGCGAGCCACACGGCGGCGCGGCCGATGTCGTCGACCTCGCCGATCCGTCCGTACGGCACGAGCGTCAGCAGGCGGTCGAGCGCTTCCTTCGAATCCCACGCGTCCTGGTTGATCGGCGTGCGGATCGCGCCCGGCGCGATCGAATTGACGCGAATGCGCTGCGGCGCGACTTCCTGCGCGAGCGACTTCATCAGCATCTGAATGCCGCCCTTGGACGAAGCGTAGTTCACATGTCCCGCCCACGGAATCACTTCGTGCACCGAACTCATGCAGATGATCTTGCCGAGCGCCTTCGACACCGGCCGCGGCCCGCGCCGCAGAAACTCGCGCACCGCGCGCTGCGCCGTCAGGAATTGCCCCGTCAGATTCGTGTCGATGACCTTGCGCCACTCGTCGAGCGTCATATCGACGAATTTCGCGTCCTGCTGCAATCCGGAATTCGCGACGACGATATCCACCGTGCCGTAGCGCTTCACGACGGCGTCGAACATCTCGTCGACGGCTTTCTCGTCTGACACGTCCGCGCCGACGGCGAACGCCTCGCCGCCGAGCGCCGCGATCTCGTCGGCCAGCTTTTCAGCCGGCTCCGCGTGCGAGTGATAGTTGATGGCGACGTGCGCGCCGGCGTCCGCCAGCGCCTTCGCGACGCCCGCGCCGATGCCGGAGCTGCCGCCGGTCACGAGTGCGATCTGGCCTGCGAGGGCTTTTTGCATGAGGCTTCCTGATGTCGGTTGATCCGATGTGAAGCCGCAGCAAGGTGCGCGCCCGACATGCGACGCATTCTCACGCGCCGAGCAGTTGCCGGTAGACCTCGGCGTAACGTTGCGCCGCCGTCTCCCAGCCGAAGTTCTGCGTCATCGCGCGCTTGACGACCGTCTTCCACTCGGTGCGCCGCGCCTTCAGCGCAAATGCACGGCGAATCGACGCGACCATGCCCGCGCGCTGGAATCGGTCGAAGACGAAGCCGGTGGCCGTGTCGTCGGCGAGATTTTCGAGCGAGCAATCGACGACCGTATCCGCGAGGCCGCCCACGCAATGCACAAGCGGCAACGAGCCGTAGGCGAGCGCGTACAACTGCGTGAGCCCGCAAGGTTCGAAGCGCGACGGCACCATCACGACGTCGCTGCCCGCGATGATCGAATGCGAGAGCGTTTCGTCGAAGCCCAGCTCGACCGCCACCGCGCCCGGATGCGCGGCCGCGGCGTTCTTGAGGCCGGTTTCGAGCGCCGGGTCGCCGGTGCCGAGCACGACGAGCTGCCCGCCGCGCTGCACGATCTCGGGCACCGCCGACAGCAGCAGATCGATGCCTTTCTGCTCGGTGAGCCGGCTGACGACGCCGAAGAGCAGGGCGTCGTCGTCGCGTTTCAGTCCCATGCGCTCCTGTAGCGCCGTCTTGCACTTGCTCTTGCCGGCGGGCTTGGCGGCGGTATAGCGGGTGGCGATCGCGTCGTCGATAGCGGGGCTCCAGATCGCATAGTCGACGCCGTTCAGAATGCCGCTGATGTCGTGCGTGCGCGTTTGCAGCAGGCCGTGCAGGCCCGCGCCCTGCGCTTGCGTCTGGATTTCGCGGGCGTAGGTCGGGCTGACAGTCGTGATGCGATCCGCGTAGTACAGGCCGGCTTTGAGGAACGAAGTCTGGCCGTAGAACTCGACGCCTTCCACCGCGAAGAAATCGGCCGGCAATTGCAGCGCGCCGAACTGCGACGCGGGAAAGACGCCCTGATACGCCAGGTTGTGCACAGTCATGACGGTCGGGACGCGCGGCGCGCCGCCACGCTCGAGCGCGCGCAGATACGCGGGCGCGAGGCCCGCGTGCCAGTCGTGCGCATGGACGATATGCGGCCGCCACGCGGGATCGGCACCCGTCGCGATACGCGCGGCGCTCCAGCCGAGCAGCGAGAAGCGGCGGTCGCTGTCGGCGTACGGCTTGTGCGACGCGTCCAGATACGGATTGCCCGGCCGATCATAAAACTGATCGGCGCGCACCACATACACCACGACGCCGTGCGGCTGCAACACGCCGCGTTCGAGGCGCACGTCGCCGACGCCGAACGCCGCGCCGAGACTCGTCACCGGCTGGATATCGGAGAGCCCGGCGATCACGGCCGGAAAGCCGGGCAGCACGACGCGCACGTCCGCGCCGAGTTGCGATTGCGCGGGCGGAAGCGCGCCGACCACATCGGCGAGGCCGCCGGTTTTCAGAAGCGGAAACATCTCTGCTGCGACATGCAGCACGCATACGGTCATCGGCGCTCCCGTCGATTATGGTTGACTGCGTTATCGGGCGAGCGGCGCGCCCGCCCCCGGTCCGGCCTGGACTTGCGATCAGCGCTCGGCGAGCCGCGCGAGCGCGTCGCGCGTGACGAGCGTGACGCCCGACTCGGTGCGGAAGAACCGCGCGGCGTCTTCTTCGGGATCCTCGCCGATCACGAGACCCTCGGGCACCGTGCAGCCGCGGTCGATCACCACGCGCTGCAAGCGGCAACTCGGGCCTACCGTCACCTGAGGCAACAAGACTGCCTCATTGATGTTACAGAACGAGTGCACGCGCACTGCCGACGAAAACACCGACTTCGACACCTGCGAGCCGGAAATCACGCAGCCGCCGCAGACCAGCAAATTCGTGATCGCGCCTTGCTGGCCGTTCAGGTCGCGCACGAACTTGCCGGGCGGCAGCTGCTCCTGATTGGTCCAGATCGGCCACTTGCGATCGTAGAGATCGAGTTGCGGAATCGTCGACGCGAGATCGAGATTCGCGGCCCAGTAGGCGTCGACGGTGCCGACATCGCGCCAGTAGGCGGGCGCGTTCGGATCGTTGTCGGAGGTGACGCAGGACATGCCGAACGGATGCGCAATCGCCCGGCCGCTCGTCACGACGCGCGGAATGATGTCCTTGCCGAAATCGTGGTCCGTGCTCGACGCGGCGATGTTCTCTTCGAGCAGTTGATACAGATACTTCGCGCTGAACACATAGATGCCCATGCTCGCGAGCGCGATGTCGGGCTTGCCCGGCATGGCGGGCGGATCGGCGGGCTTCTCCAGGAACGCAGTGACGCGGCGGTTCTCGTCGACGTGCATCACGCCGAAGGCCGTCGCTTCCATGCGCGGCACTTCGATGCAGCCGACCGTGCAGTCCGCGCCGCTCTCGACGTGGTCGAGCACCATGCGCGTGTAGTCCATCTTGTAGACGTGATCGCCCGCGAGCACGATGATGAATTCCGGCGCGATCGACCGGATGATGTCGAGGTTCTGGAACACGGCGTCGGCCGTGCCGCGATACCAGCTCGAATCGACGCGCTGCTGCGCCGGCCAGATGTCGATGAATTCGTTGAACTCGCCGCGCAGGAAACCCCAGCCGCGCTGAAGATGGCGCAACAGCGAATGCGCCTTGTACTGCGTGACCACCGCGATGCGGCGAATGCCCGAATTGAGGCAATTGGACAGCGCGAAGTCGATGATGCGGTATTTGCCGCCGAAGTGGACGGCGGGTTTGACCCGCTTGTCCGTGAGCGGCCCGAGACGCGTGCCGCGACCGCCGGCGAGGACGATTGCGAGCGTGGACTTCTGCAAGTCGGTGCGATTCTTTGACGGCGTCTCCATGTCGGCTCCTGATTTTGACCTGCGTCTGTTGATGTCGTGTGGATGCTAGGCGGTGCTTCGATCCTCGAGGGTTGGCGGCCGCTGCGTCGGACGGTGCGCGCGTTGATGTTCGTAGCATTATCGGCGCGCGTTCGAATCCTGCGGGGCTGGCGTTCGAATTTTTGTTGCCGGCAGGCATTGGTCGTCGAGCGCACTGAGCAAGGCATATGCCAGAGCGCGTATCGCGAAGTGCGGGGTGTGACGCGGCGGCGCTGTTGCATGCGCGCGACTGGACAAAATGCGGCGCCGCAATTTATAACGAGCACGCGATGCCGCGCGGGGCGTTGGCGCGGCACAATACACAATGGCCCGCCGGATCGACTTTCACCGCCGTCTCACAGCCTCCTTGCAAGCCCGGAAATGACAACATGAACAATGTCCTGAGTATCCAGTCGCACGTCGTGTTCGGGCATGCGGGCAACAGCGCGGCGGTGTTTCCCATGCGGCGGCTCGGCGTCAACGTCTGGCCGCTCAACACGGTGCAGTTCTCCAATCACACGCAATACGGCCGCTGGACCGGCGGCGTGGTGGATGCCGAGGAATTGCAAAGCGTGATCGAAGGCATCGGCGCGATCGGCGTGCTCGCGCGCTGCAACGCGGTGCTCTCCGGCTATCTCGGCGCGACGGAGCAGGGCCGCGCGGTCGTCGAGATCGTCAAGATGGTGAAGGCCGTGAATCCGCGCGCGCTCTACTTCTGCGATCCGGTGATGGGCGTGGAGGGCGGCTGCACGGTCGCGCCCGGCATCGAGGATTTCCTCGTCACGACGATGCCCGAAGTCGCCGATGCGATCATGCCCAATCACAACGAGCTTCAGAAGCTCACCGGGCGGACCATCGAGACCGTCGAGGAAGCCGTCGATGCCTGCCGCGAAGTCATCGCGCGGGGGCCGCGCGTCGTGCTCGTCAAGCATCTGCTGGATCGCAACAGCCGCGCCGATACGTTCAACATGCTCGCCGTCAGCGCGAACGAGGCATGGTTCGCCCAGCGGCCGCTGTATCCGTTCGCGCGGCAGCCGGTCGGCGTGGGCGATCTCACGAGCGCGGTGTTCGTCGCGCGCACGCTGCTCGGCGATTCGCTGCGCAACGCGCTCGAACACACGCTCGCGGCCGTCAACGCCGTGGTGAAGGCCACCTACGAGGCGGGCCGCTACGAACTGGAGATCGTGGCGTCGCAAGACGAAATCGCGAAACCGACCGACCGCTTTCCCGCCATTCGCGTGACCGGTAACGCGCCCGCCGCTGCCCGCTGAAGATCAGGCGGCAGCCGCTGCCGCCATCGCCCTGAAGTTCTCGGGCGTAGCGAACGCCAGGTACTCGGCCTGCATCTCGGGCGTGAGGAATTCGAGCATCGTGGCGTTCTCGATCCATAACTCGATCACGTCGAAGAAATGGTCGCCGCGCGTGCAACGCACGGCGCGCCAGCCCTCGCGCTCGCCGATCGCCAGCACGTCGGCGGCGCTGCGCTGCGTCGCGATAGCCATATGGAACGCGCTGTACTGCGGCCGCTCGACCGTGCCCGCGCCGTAGCTCACGCTGGTTTCGTGTCCGCCGCCGGGCGTGATCACGCGATCGCTCGGATAGACCTCGATGATGCTGCCGCGCTCGTCGCCCGCAACGGCCATCCATGCATCGGGAAACGGCGAGAAGGGCGCGGCGAAGCCGTCCCATAGTTCGGCGAGCACGTGCGCGACGTGCTTCGGGTCGCGGGCGGGAATGGACGCGTGAAAGATCATGTGAGCACTCCGGTAGAGAGCGGCGCGGTTGCATGAGGCAATGCGCGTGGATGCTTTCACGCGGCGCCAGTGAGTGTCAATTAGCGTTGTCCGCGACATTGCGGATTAATACTTTGTTTTGTCTTCCGGATTCGTTTTGTCTCGTCATTTGAATGACTAATAGCCGCGCGATAAACCACGAACGTTTAATAGCCCGACAAATACACTTGCGGCAATTAGCCTTGAACGTTACGCTTCGTTCCACCAGCGATTTATCCATTCGCAGGTGCACGTTTCTCCATTGCTCAGAATCTTTGAGCCATTACAAAACAGCGCCCGTCAGGGCGTGATTCTGTGGCCAGTGCTTGCGTCGGGCTAATTCGACCGCATGCAAAAGCCATATAGGCAAAACTTGCGCGCATGAGACCAGCGCCTCCGAGCGAAACACCCGTTTCGCCCGGTCTTATGTCGTGCGCGACGTTTTGTTTGCTCGATTCACGCAGAAGGCATGCATGCGCATGTCATCGCGGAGCGTTGTGCGCCTGAAAACGCATGCCGCAACGAATTCATTTAACGATAGGCGGAGTTGAGACATGGAAGGAAAACATACTCATTGGATTAGCGCCCTCGCTTCGGCGGCCGCGTTGGTTTTACTTGCCGGTTGCGGCGGCGGCGGTGGCGGCGAAACGACTTCGAACGGAGCGGGCACGACCACGACGACGAGTTCGGGCGGAACCTCATCGTCGGGCGGCGGTTCGACCAGCACCACCCCGACGCTCGCCGCCGCGACGCAAGTCCTTGATGGCACGGCGCTCGGCGCGGCGCAATGGGCGAGCGGCTCGACCGCGAGCGGCGGCACGGGCCAGCAGGTGAGCAGCCTCAACTGCACGGTCGCGGGCAATACGTACAGCTACTCGCACCTGTCCATCTATCAGAACGGCAAACAGCTGGCGTTGCCCGCGAATATCGGCACCGTCGCGCCGACCATGGCGTTGCAGACCGGCTGCGTCTATCCGGTGCATACCGACGACAACACCGGCAAGATCCGCATGGATGAAACGAGCAATGCGTCGTACACGCTCGGCCAGTTCTTCGCCGTGTGGGGGCAGCCGCTTTCCTCGACGAACGTGGCGGGCATCACCGGGCCGGTCACCGCATGGGTGAACACGGGCGGCGCGCTTCAACAGTACACGGGCGATCTCGCCGGTCTCGTCCTGCCGCAGCACGGGGAAGTGACGCTTGCCATCGGCACGCCGCCCGCGCAGATTCCGACCTACACGTGGATCGATCCGCCGGCGTTCAACAACAATCCGGTCACGCTGGTTTATGGCGGCGTCGTCGGCGATACGGATGCGTGGGGGATCGGCGGCACGGCGACGGGCACGACCATCGATGGCATCACTTGCGCCGCGGGCATGGCGGAGACGTTCCACGTCCACGCGCACGTCGCCATCATCAAGGATGGTCAGTGGCTGCGATTCCCGAAGCAGATCGGCATTCCGGGAAGCTGCAACTACGAGATGCACACGCATGACCAGACCGGCATCGTCCATATCGAAACGCCGAACGTGAAGACCTACACGCTCGGGCAGTTGTTCGACATCTGGGGCCAGCCGCTCACGACGACGAACGTTGCGGGTATTCAGGGCAACGTCGTGGTCTATATCAACGACAACGGCGACTCGCGGCGTTATCTGGGCGATCCGCGCGATATCGTGCTGACCTCGCATCGCGATATCACTTTCCAGATCGGCTCGCCGGTCAGCGCGCTTCCCACGTACTCGTGGCAAGACGCGAGTACTCAATAAGCAATAAGCGTCGCCGGAAACGGCGTCGACACAAGCGGGCGGCGTTCGGTGAACGCCGCCCGTTTTCATTGCGCCGGGCAAAAAAAGCCGCCCGGGGTAGGCGGCGAGAGCGCGTCCGTTGCGAGACTGTCCCGAACGGGGGAACGGACGCGTGAGGAGACAACGGGATGCAGGTGAGTATCGCAAGGCCGCATGGCCGACTCAACCGGCATTTCGAAGCACTGCGTTTCGCGTTGGCGGGATTATCGCGATCCGCGCTGTTCTAGCGGTGTCCGTCGCCGAAGCCGGATGCGTTCGAAGCGAATCAGCACTCATTCGACGGCATCAGACGCGGATAGCCGGGCTGCGCCGAATCGATCGTCGTGACGCATGCGCCCGGTTGCACGTCGAGCGTGCTGTCGATTTCCCGCTTCGCGCCGTCGCGGGTCTGCACGCCGTAGCGATACACCTTCGCGGTCTGCTCCGGCGCCTTGTCGAAGAGGCTCGTCAGATCGAAGCTCAGTCCAGCGCCCGCGCCGATGCCGCTCCAGCCGCTGCCGCCCACGCCGCCGCCGCCGACGCTCACCGCCGGCCCCGAAGACGCCGCCGCGCCGGTGGCGACCGTGGTCAGGTACTGCTTGTCCGCGATGCGTCCGTTGGCGAGCCGGGCGTCGGCGGGAAGGGCGCCGGATGCGCCCGGACCGCTTGCGCACGCCGCAAGCAGCGCGCATGCGACGACGACGCCAGCCAGCGCCGGGCATTTGACGATGCGTTGATACGATTTCATTGCAGCCTTCATTGAGCTTCTGAAAACCCCCGGTTCGACGTCGAGCGTCTGTGCCGCAAGAGCCGCGAAGCATCGGACAAAAAAATGCCGCCCGAAAAGGGCGGCGAGCCGATGTATCGACGGCAGCCGGCATGCGCGGCTGAGGGAGGCGCGCGCGCCGCGGTATGGTGCAGCAGCGCCGTGCCTATTTGAACCAGACTCCTCCGATTCCGCCAGCCGCCGATTCAATCGCGCAGCAGGAAGTCCACGATGGCGTCGCAGACGCGGCCGAACATCTGCGTGCCCGTGACGGTCGGACAGCCGCGAGCTCGGGCGGCTTCGATGAACGGCGTGATGGGCGGCTTGGTGACGACATCGCCGACGAATGTCGTCGCGGGGAGGCGCGATACGTCGAAGGGCAGCGGATCGCCTGCCCGCATGCCGGCTGGCGACGCGTTCACGACGATGTCGTGTGTCGGCGCGTCGCCGTCATCGGCGATGCTCACCGCGCCGCGTCCCAGCGATGCGAGCCGCGAGACGAGCGCGCCGGTGCGCTCGGCATCGAAATCTCGGATGGCGAGCGACGCCACGCCGGCCTCGATCAGCGCGTGACCGATGGCCGAGCCTGCGCCGCCCGCGCCGATCAACAACGCGCGCTTGCCAGCCGGCTCGCAGCCTGCGTCCGCGAGCGCGGCAACCATGCCGACGCCGTCGGACATGCCGCCGTGCCACGTACCGTCGGCATTGCGTCGGAGCATGTTGGTCGCGCCCAGGAACGTCGACTCGTCGGTGAGCGTGCGGCAGTACCGCGCGGCGCTGAACTTGTGCGGCACCGTGATGATGATGCCGTCGACGTTCTGCATCGGCGTCACGCCGGCGAAGAAGGCGTCGAGATCGGCCGGCGCGACGTGCGCGGGAACGACGATCGCGTCGCGGCCGGCCGCGCGCATCGCCGCCGTGACGCCGGAGGGCGAGCGCACCTGCGCGATCGGATCGCCGACGATGAAATACACGCGGGTCGCGCCGCTCAGGCCCGCATCGAGCGATGCGGAAAAGGATGTGTCGGGCGCCATGCGTCGGGTCTCTCCGTTGGACGCGCGGGGGAGCGCGCGGGCCGATGTAAAAAAGCGTGGATGGCGAACTGTAGTGGAGATTGAAAACGGCTTCAATGAAGTCCACCTTTAGAAGCAACTAACGGTTGAGCCGCTGCGCCTCCGCTAAGTTTTGGCGCTATCTGAAGATGCCGCGCGACCGCCGCTTCGAACACGCGATGGCCGAAGTGCATCGCTATATTCGCGCGCTCATGGCCCGTGCGCGCGAACGCATGCAGCCACAGGAGGAGCCGCGCAATCTGCTCGAAGCGATGCTGGTCCTGCGCGACGCGCCGGGCGCCGACATCACCGACGACGACGTTGCAGCCAACGTGATGACGCTACTGGTGGCGGGCGAAGACACGACGGCGACGTCGATTGCCTGGGCGCTGCTGTTTCTCGGAACCGACGATGCGCTCCAGGCGCGCGTGGCCGCCGATGCTCGTCACGCGCTCGGGGACGCGCCCGTGTGCCCGACCTACGACGCGATGCGCGCGCTCGATTCGTGCGAAGCCGTCTGCACCGAGGCGAGCCGCCTGCATCCGGTCGCGCCGTATTTGTCGTTCGAACCGCTGGAGGACGTGCAGTTGTCCGGCGTGCGCTTGCCGGCGGGCACCAAGATGTTCATGCTGAATCGCCCGGCCATGCTGGACGCGCGCCATTTCGCCGACGCCGCGCGCTACGACCCGCAGCGGTGGCTGCGCGATCGTCGGCGAGATGGAGACTCGGACGCGCCGACGCATGAACCCCGCGCCTGGATGCAATTCGGCGCGGGGCCGCGCGTGTGTCCGGGGCGGCATCTGGCGTCGGTGGAAATGCGGCTCGTCGCGTCGATGCTGATGGCGAACTTCGTCGCGCGGCTCGCGACCGATCCGGCGAACATCCACGAAGTCTGCGCCTTCACGATGGTGCCGAGCGCCATGCCGATGCGGCTTCAACTGCGAGATAAGCCTGTCGCGTCTCACTGAGCGTCCGGTGCGGACGCCGGGACCGCGGGCACGCCGCCTCCGGTGGCCATCCACAGTACTTCGGCGTCCTCTTCGCTCGTGGAGATTGCCGCGTGCCCGGTACGGCTGTCGAAGTAGATGCTGTCGCCGGCGTTCAGATGCGTAGGCGCGTAGAGTTCCGAGTACAGGCAGACGCTGCCGCTGATCACATACAGAAACTCTTCGCCTTCGTGACGGCCCCAATCGTCGAAGGCGTCGAGCGTGTGCGCGGAGATGCGGATGCGAAACGGCAGCATCGCCTTGTGCGCGAGCTCGGTGGCGAGCAGTTCCATCTGATAGCCGCGATACGCGTGGCGCTGGCCCTGATTGCGGCGCGTGAGCGCGCGCCTTCCGCTCGCGCTCGGCGCGCTCGTGTTGCCGAACAGTTCGCCCAGATCGATGCGCAAGCCGCGCACGATCTTCTGGAGCACGTCGAAAGTGGGCGACATCAGCCCGTTCTCGATCTTGGAAAGCGCCGAGCGCGACACGCCGCACAAGCGGCTCGCCGTCTCCAGCGTCATGTCCTGCGCCACGCGCGCCTGTCTGACGCGGCGGCCGAGATCGGCTGCGGACTGCTCGGGGGCTTGGCGGGTCGGTAGGGTCGTCATCACGATGCGAGGAAATTTTGTTTCCGATAATAACATCGACGCGATCGTCGACGGCGCCGCCGTCGAGCCTGCGCGCCTCGGGAGAACCCGTATATTGGCGGCATTGTGACGCGAGGCATCCGCGCGTATAGTCTCTCGCAACCGCGCGAAGTTTCTGATCAGAAACACGTCGGCGCACCGTTCAACGCAGCAGTACGAGAGGATTCCACCGTGGACGCTCAATCGATTCTTTCCGACCTCGGCATCGCAGGGCTCGTCGAGGACGGCGATCTCGCCGTCACGTCGCCGATCACGGGGCAGGTCATCGGGCGCGTGAAGCGCCACACCGCCGCCGAGGTCGACGCCACGCTCGCCCAGGCGCGCACTGCGTTCGCTCACTGGCGCAACGTGCCCGCGCCGCGGCGCGGCGAACTCGTGCGGCTGCTCGGCAATCGCTTGCGCGAGAAGAAGACCGCGCTCGGGCGGCTCGTCTCGCTGGAAGCGGGCAAGATCCTGCAGGAAGGACTCGGCGAAGTGCAGGAGATGATCGATATCTGCGATTTCGCCGTCGGCCTGTCGCGGCAGCTTTACGGCCTGACGATCGCATCGGAAAGACCGGGGCATCGCATGGCGGAGACGTGGCATCCGTTCGGCGTGTGCACCATCATTTCCGCGTTCAATTTTCCGGTCGCGGTCTGGTCGTGGAACGCGGCGCTCGCGCTCGTGTGCGGCAATGCGGTCGTGTGGAAGCCGTCGGAGAAAACGCCGCTGACCGCGCTCGCCGTGGATCGCATCTTTCGCGAAGCGCTCGACGAATTCGGCAGCGCGCCGCCGGGACTCGCAGCAGTCGTGATCGGCGACCGTGACATCGGCACGCAGCTCGTCGCGGACAAGCGCTCGGATATCGTCAGCGCGACGGGCAGCACGGAGATGGGCCGCGCGGTGGGCGTCGAAGTCGCGCGCCGCTTCGGCCGCTCCATTCTCGAACTCGGCGGCAATAACGCGGGCATCGTCTCGCAGACGGCCAATCGCGATCTCGCGCTGCGCGGCATCCTCTTCTCGGCGGTCGGCACGGCGGGCCAGCGGTGCACGTCGCTGCGGCGTCTCTTCGTGCATGACAGCATCTACGATGAAACCGTCGCGCGTCTCAAAGACCTGTACGCGAAAGTGCCGATCGGCAATCCGTTGAACGACGGCGTGTTGATGGGACCGCTCATCGACGTGCAGTCGTTCGCGCGCATGCAGGACGCGCTGGAACAGGCGAAGGGCGAGGGCGGCAAGGTCTTCGGCGGCGAGCGCGTGACGGTCGAAGGCTGCGAGAACGGCTACTACGTGCGTCCCGCGCTCGTCGAGATGCCCGCGCAAACCGAAGTCGTCCTAAAGGAAACGTTCGCGCCGATTTTGTACGTGATGCGCTACCGCGATTTCGACGAAGCCATCGCGCTGAACAACGCGGCCGTGCACGGCTTGTCGTCGTGCGCGTTCACCACGGACCTGCGCGAAGCCGAGCGTTTCCTGTCCGCGTCGGGCAGCGACTGCGGCATCGCGAACGTGAACATCGGGCCGAGCGGCGCGGAAATCGGCGGTGCGTTCGGCGGCGAAAAGGAAACGGGCGGCGGACGCGAATCGGGCTCGGACGCGTGGAAGGCCTACATGCGCCGCGCGACCAACACGATCAACTACTCGTCCGAATTGCCGCTCGCGCAGGGCATCGACTTCAATCTCGGCTGAAGCATTCAACGCAAACGACTGCGACGGGGGCGGCGTGGCTCAACAGATAGTGATCGTCGGTGGCGGCGTGATCGGGAGTTCGGTCGCGTATTTCTTGCGGGCATCGGACCCGGGCGTGCAGGTCACGGTGATCGAGCGCGATCCGACCTACGCGCGCTCGTCCTCTGCGTTGTCGGCGGCATCGATCCGCCAGCAGTTCTCGACGCCGCTTTCGGTGCGCATGTCGCTGTTCGGCATCGAGTTCCTGCGCGACATCGGCGAGCGGCTCGAAGTGAACGGCGAGCGGCCGTCCATCGATTTGCACGAAGGCGGTTATCTCTTTCTCGCGACGCCGCGCGGCGAAGACACGTTGCGCGAGAATCACGCGATGCAACGCGCGCTCGGCGCCGACATCACGCTGCTCGATCCCGCCGCATTGCGGGCGCGCTTTCCGTGGCTCAATACGGACGACTTGGCGGCGGGCGCATTCGGCGAGCGTGGCGAGGGCTGGTTCGATGGCTACGGCCTCGTGCAGGCGTTGCGACGCAAGGCGCAGTCGTTGGGCGCCCGTTACGTGACGGCGGACGTGACCGGCATCGAACGGGAAGGGCGGCGAGCGACGCGCGTGCGCGCATCGAACGGCGAAGGGTACTCATGCGATATGGTCGTGAATGCGGCCGGCGCTTGGTCGCGTGCCATTGCGGCGATGCTCGGCATCGACCTTCCGGTACACGCGCGGCGGCGCAGCATCTTCAATGTGTCGTCGCCGGCGAAGCTCGACGCGTGTCCGCTTCTGATCGACCCGACCGGCGTCTATTTCCGTCCGGAAGGGCGCACGTATATCTGCGGGACGTCGCCATCGGCGGATAACGACCCCGACGACCTTCCGCTCGACGAAGTGGACCACGCCCTTTTCGACGACGTGATCTGGCCGACGCTCGCGCATCGCGTGCCGCAGTTCGAGGCGTTGCGGGTCGAGCGCTGCTGGTCCGGCTATTACGAATACAACGTGCTGGATCAGAACGCGATAATCGGCTCTCATCCGGCCATCGACAATTGCATCTTTGCAAGCGGCTTTAGCGGACACGGCCTGCAGCACGGCCCGGCAACCGGTCGCGGCGTCAGCGAACTAATCCTGAATGGCCGCTATACGACACTCGATCTAGCGCCGCTCGGTTGGGCGCGTGTCATGGAAGGCCGGCCGATCGTGGAGAAAAACGTCGTATAGGGAATGTTGTTTTGTACGTCGCGAATACGCTTTAAGCGGACACTCTTTAAATGATCGACACCGTCTTTCCTCGCGTCTATCGATGAAATCCACTAGGGCCAGTTGGCCCGAGGAAGCGCATGCTGAATATGTCTCGATTATTCGAGTGTAAACAGGAGGCAAAAGATGGATGCTCGATCCAATACGCAACACGCGCATTTTGCAGAATGGATGGACGACCAGCAGGCACCGGGCGACTCGACTGCAACGGCTTCTCACCGGTCTAGTCAGGTGTGCGCCGAACCGGAATATGTTGCCGACGTATGCGGCCGTTTCGCGGGAGAAAAAACAGAAGAGGAACAAAAGTCCTGCGTGGTTCGCGGATATAACTAAGCGTTTTGCACTACGATTCGTTGCGCGGCAATTCGGCATTCGAGAATGGGCGCGCAGCGAATATCGATAGCCAAAGGCAATTCGCACCGAACGGCGGATTTGCGTATCGTAAAAGACGCGCAGTCGTCGCGGTCGGTTCGCCACATTCCATCGTTACAAAGCATTGCGCCGACGCAAGAAGAAAACAGTGCGTCGCTCGAATCCGTTTTCTTTCTGAACGCCTACGCTGGCGCATGCGGATCTGTCCGCATGAAACGCCTGACCGCGCCTTTGCGCGTCTGCTACGCGTATCGACTGGAGCGCCGTATGATGCACGTCGATGAACACGCGGCAGTCGAGCCACGATTGCCGCCTTCCCTGTCCACTGTTTCGTCGGAAATCGACGACCGTGCGCATCGCATCGACTCGCCTGCGCGCGGACGCTCGTTCATCGACGCGCGCAATGACGCGGACCGCCTGCGCCGGGCACTCGCGGCCTCGACGTGCGTGATGGTCGCGTGGTCGCTCTTCGAAGTGCCGTGGGAAATCGACGCCGACAGCCGCGGTCAACAGATCGCCGCCGTGCTGACGGCCAAGGCGCTCCTGATGCTGATCGCGGGGCTTGCGCTGCGCGGGCGGCGCTTCGCGCGCTATCTGCTGTTGTTCGTGTGCGTCACGAGCGTGCTCGCCATCGCGCCCGAACTGCCCGGCGAGTTCGGGCATGCGCCGTGGCTCGCTATTCTTTCGACCGTCGAATGCCTGACGAAGCTCGCCACGCTGACGCTCATCGCGCTTCACCTCAAACCTCGTCTGCGCTGAACCTGCGTCGTCCTTGCCGGGGCCGGCGCGCGCAGGCGCGGCCCTGCGATGGCACAATCCTCCCAAGCTCAAGAGTCGACGCGACGAAGAAGCTCTGACGCAGGGAGGCGCACAGTTGGCGAATCTGGATCTCGACAATCCTTTCCTCGAAGCACTCGGCGCGACACTGACCGCGTGGCGCGACGGCTACGCGGAATTCACGATGCCGATACATGCGGGCCATCTCAACCGCCAGCGCATCTTGCAGGGCGGCGCAATTGCCACGCTGCTGGATGCCGCCTGCGGCTACACGGGTCTCTTCACGACGGCATCCGCGCCCATTCACGGCTTCACGCTCTCGCTCACGGTCAATTACCTCGATCGCGGCATCGGCGATAAGGTCGTGGCCAAAGGCTTTCTCGAGCGCAAGGGACGCTCCGTGTACTTTGCGCGCGGCGAGGCGTGGGTCGACGATCGCGTGATGATCGCGAGCGCGCAGGGAACCTTCAAATACGCGCGCTGAACGGTCATGGCGCTCAAGAACCTGCTGCGGCGTCTCGACCTCACGACGCTCCAGCTCTTTGTTGCGGTCTTCGAGGAAGGCACGCTCACCCGTGCGGCGGATCGCGAGGCCATCGCAGTGTCGGCGGCCAGCAAGCGGCTTCTGGAACTGGAGCAGGCCGTCGGCGCCGCGCTTTTCGAACGCAAGGCGCGCGGCATGGCGCTGACGCCCGCCGGCGAGACGCTGCTGCATCACGCCCGCCGCGTGCTGCGCGATGTCGAGAACATCGGCATCGAACTGGCCGAGCACGCGAGCGGCGTGCGCGGCTACGTGCGCATGATGGCGAACCTCTCGGCCATCGTGGAGTTCTTGCCGGAAGACTTGCGCGCCTTCTCCGCCGCGCACGGACAGATCAAGATCGATCTCGAAGAACGGCCGAGCGGCGGCATCGTGGATGGCGTGCTGGACAGCCTCGTGGATCTCGGCATCTGTTCGGGCGATGCCGATACGCGCGGCCTCGAAAGCACGCATTATCGACATGACCGGCTGATTATCGTCACGCCCGGCGATCATCCGCTCGCCATGCGCGAATGCGTGTCCTTCGCCGATACGCTCGACTTCGATCACATCGGCCTGCATTCGGCCAGTTCCATCAACGCGCGCACGCACCTCGCCGCGCGGCAGGCGGGCAAGCCGCTGCGGCTGCGCATTCACGTGCCCGGCTTCGATGCCGTGTGCCGTATGGTGCAGGCGGGCATGGGCGTCGGCGTCTTGCCGCTCGCAGTGTTCGAGGCGATGGGGCGGCAACTCGGACTCGCCGCCGTTCCGCTGGACGAAGCGTGGGCCGCGCGCAGTCTCATCATCGTCGTGCGGGATGCGACGGCGCTCTCCCCGGTAAGCCGGCTGCTATACGACCATCTTCGTTCGATAGAAGCCGCGCAGCGCTGATCGCTTATCGCTGAGCGCTGAGCGCCGAGCGTTCGCGTTTGACGAACGGTGCTTGCCGAAATGCGGTTGGACGCGGTGCGTGCGCCGCCCATAAGCTTGTCTTCAACGATACATTCACGGAGACAAGCAACATGAGCGGACCGCTTACGGGCATTCGCGTCATCGAGATCGGCACGCTGATTGCCGCACCGTTTGCCGCACGCATGCTGGCCGAGTTCGGCGCGGAAGTCATCAAAATCGAGGCGCCGAATGGCGGGGATCCTCTTCGCAAATGGCGAAAACTTCACGAGGGCACGTCGCTCTGGTGGTATCTCCAGTCGCGCAACAAGAAGTCCGTTTGCGTGAATCTCAAGTCGCCCGACGGGGCGGACGTCATCAAGCGTCTGGCAGCCGATGCGGACATCGTCATCGAAAACATGCGGCCGGGCGCGCTCGAAAAACTCGGGCTCGGCTGGGACGTTTTGCATGCAATAAACCCGAAACTCACGATGGTTCGCATCTCTGGCTATGGACAAACCGGTCCATACCGCGATCGTCCGGGCTTCGGCGCGATCGGCGAGGCAATGGGTGGCATTCGGTATACAACCGGCGACGCGGACGGCACGCCGTCGCGCGTCGGCATCAGCCTGGGCGATTCGCTCGCGTCGCTTCATGGCGTGATCGGCGCGTTGATGTCGCTGCTGCGCGTGAAGACGGGGCAGGGCGACGGACAGGTCGTCGATGTATCGCTCGTCGAAAGCGTGTTCAACCTGATGGAAAGCCTGGTTCCCGAATACGACTTGCTCGGACACGTGCGCGAGCGAAGCGGCGGTGCGCTGCCGGGCATCGCGCCGTCGAACACGTACCGCACGGAAGACGGTGGCTTCGTGGTGATCGCGGGCAACAGCGATCCCATTTACAAGCGCCTGATGAACGTCATCGGCCGCCCCGATCTCGCCGACGATCCCGCGCTCGCTCATAACGATGGCCGCGTGCGCCAGAGCGCGATGCTCGATGAAGCGATCGGCGCGTGGACACAGCATCACGCGATGAACGACGTGCTGGCCGCGCTCGAAGACGCGGACGTGCCGTCCGGCCGCATCTATTCGGTCGCTGACATCATCGGCGACGCGCATTATCAGGCGCGCGACATGCTGTTGCAGGCGAGCTTGCCGGGCGGCGTATCGGTGAAGATGCCGGGCATCGTGCCGAAGCTCTCCGACTCACCGGGCGAAGTGCGCTGGCAGGGCCCGGCTCTCGGCGAGCACACGCAAAGCGTGCTCGCTTCCCTCGGCTTCGACGAAAGCGACGTGCAACGGCTGCGCGCGAAAGGAGCCGTCCAATGACGCGCGATTACAGCGAACGGTTGATCGTGCAGGAAGTCGCGCCGCGCGACGGCTTGCAAATCGAAGCGAAATGGGTCGAGACCGCAGACAAGATCGCGCTGATCGACGGGCTGTCCGCGTGCGGCTTCACGCGCATCGAGGCGGGCTCGTTCGTCTCGCCCAAGGCGATTCCCGCACTGCGCGACGGCGATGCGGTCTTCCACGGCATCCGACGCGCCCCGGGCGTGGTGTACGTCGCGCTGGTGCCGAACGTGAAGGGCGCACAGCGCGCGGTCGCGGCAGGAGCCGATGAACTGAACCTCGTGATGTCGGCAAGCCAGACGCACAATCGCGCGAACATGCGCATGAGTTGCGAAGCATCGCTCGATGGCTTCGCGGAGATAGTTGGGACAACGAATATAAGTCTGAATGGCACGGTGGCCACGGCTTTCGGCTGTCCTTTCGAAGGCCGCATCGATGAAGACCGCGTCGTGTCCATTGTCCGCAGCTATCGCGAGATGGGCATCGAGGGAATCACGCTGGCGGATACGACGGGGATGGCGAATCCTCGTCAGGTCGAGCGCGTCGTATCGCGCGTGCTCGAACATGTTCCGGCTGCCGCGTTGACGCTGCACTTCCATAACACGCGCGGTCTGGGCCTCGCCAACGTGCTGGCCGCATACGACGCCGGCGCGCGACGCTTCGATGCCGCGTTAGGCGGGCTGGGCGGTTGCCCGTTCGCGCCCGGCGCATCCGGCAACATTTGCACCGAAGACCTCGTGAACATGTGCGACGAGATGGGCATTCCGACGGGCATCGATCTGGAGAGACTCATCGCGCTGTCTCGCACGCTGCCTGCGCTCGTCGGCCATGAGGTGCCGGGGCAAGTGGCGAAGGCGGGGCGCAATTGCGACCTGCATCCCGTGCCCGATTGAGTACCCCATCACGTGCGAGCCATTTGAAGCAGCCTGTCCGATAACAATTCCGATCACGGACGGACAAACAAGGAGACAATCATGAGCGACCTAAGCGTATCCGCCGCGGACAAGCCGCAGGCATTGCAGAATACGAGCGACATCGTTCGCAAAGTGGCATGGCGGCTCATGCCGCTCATCATGCTGTGTTATCTGTTCGCGTTCTTCGACCGCATCAACATCAGCTTCGCGAAGTTTCAGCTGCAAAGCACGCTCGGCTTTTCCGATACCGCCTACGGTCTCGGCGCAAGCCTCTTTGTGATCGGTTACGTCCTGTTCGAGGTGCCGAGCAATTTGCTGCTGTACAAGGTCGGGGCGAGGCGCTGGATCGCGCGCATCATGATTTCGTGGGGCATCGCGACCGCGCTCATGGTCTTCGTGCAGACTGAATGGCAGTTCTATGCGCTGCGCTTCGTCATCGGCGCAATGGAAGCCGGCTTCGCGCCCGGCGTGCTGTACTACCTGACCTTGTGGTTTCCGGCGAGCTATCGCGGGCGTATCACGTCCTTGCTGTTTCTCGCATCCGCGTTCTCGGGGCTCGTCGGCGCGCCGTTGTCGGGCCTCGTGCTCGGGCATGTGAACGGCGTGCTCGGCATCGCGGGATGGCATTGGCTCTTCCTGCTAGGCGGCTTGCCTTGCGTCCTGCTGGGCGTGCTGGTGCTCAAGGTGCTGAAGGACCGCATAGACGATGCCGCGTGGCTCACCAGCGCGGAGAAGAGCACGCTCAAGAGCCAGATCGCGACGCAAAGTCAGGCAACGACGACCGGTCATTCGCTCTTCGGCGCAATCCGGACACCTGGCTTTCTAATGCTCGGCCTCATCTACTTTCTGATCCAGATCGCGTCATACGGCCTCAACTTCTGGGCGCCGCATCTGATCCGCGCGGCGGGTACGCATAATCCGACGATCATCGGCCTGTTGACGGCGGTTCCCTATATCTGCGGAGCGGTGTGCATGGTCGTCGTGGGGCGCATGTCCGACACATCCGGCGAGCGCCGCAAGTTCGTCTGCGCGCTGCTCTTGATGGCGGCGGCGGGTTTCTTCGCGGCAGGCGCATTCGACAAGCAGACGACGTTCTTGATCGTCGCGCTCGGCGTGATGGGCGCGGGCGTCATCGCTTCGATTCCCGCATTCTGGGCATTGCCGCCGAAGCTGCTGACGGGCGCCGGCGCGGCGGGCGGCATCGCGCTCATCAACACGCTCGGGCAGCTGGGCGGAATCGTGAGCCCGGTGATGGTCGGCCGTATTCGCGATGTCACCGGCAGCACGACGCCCGCGCTGTATGCAATCGGCGCGATGAGCGTCGTCTGTGCGCTGTTGTTGCTGTTCGGCTTGCCGGAGGCCTTGCGGCAGCGAGACCATGCTGCTGCAAGTTCGCGTTAAGGCTCGATCGATACGGCGAGCGCCCGGCGAGCATCACTGCCGCCGGGCGTTTTGCGTCTTGCATGCTGCATGCAAGATGCAGCGCGCAGCATGCGATCAGCACCGAGTCAGCCGGCAAGCAAGCGTCGGCAATGGCGGGCGATCTGCGTTTCCTCATCGGTAGGCACGACGCGATGCGGCGCATTCAGGAACGCCAGCCCTTCGAGTATCTGCGCGCGGATCGCCTCGCTATGCTCGCCAATGCCGCCGCTGAACACGATCAGATCGAGCCCGCCGAGCACGGCCGCATACGCGCCGATCGTCTTGCGGATGGCGTCACAGAACACGTCGATCGCGAGCGTCGCGTCTGCATCGCCCTGATCGCGGCGGGCGAGAAGGGTCTGCATGTCGTCGTCGGAATTCGACAGCGCCTTGAGGCCGCTCGAACGATTGACGAGCGCTTCCAGCGCGTCGGCGTCGAGCGATTCGTTGCGCAGCAGATGAATCAGCACGCCCGGGTCGAGATCGCCGCTGCGCGTCGCCATCGGGATGCCGCCTGTCGGCGTCATGCCCATCGACGTATCGACGGAACGGCCGTCTTTCAGCGCGCAGAGACTCGCGCCGGACCCGAGATGAGCGATCACGACGCGCGAGGGCACGGCGTCGCCCAGCGCGTTCACGATGTATTCATACGACAGCCCGTGAAAGCCATAACGCACGACGCCGCGTTGCGCATAATCATGCGGTAACGCGAAGCGCGTCGCGCGTTCCGGCATAGTGCGATGGAACACCGTATCGAAGCATGCAAAATGCGGCATGCCGGAGAAGATGCGTTGCGCTTCGTCGATCAATGCGAGCGACTGCGGCAGATGCAGCGGCGCGAACGCAACCGCTTCGCTGAGGCGCTTCTTCACCTCCGGCGTCAGTTCGCAATGCGCGAGCACACGCGGGCCGCCGTGCACGACGCGATGCCCCACTGCCGCAAGCGGCTCGTGCAAGTGCTCGCGAAGGGCATCGGCGACGCGTTGCAACGCGTCGTGCTGCGACTCCATCAGGTGATCCTGCGAGATATCGATGCTGCCATCCGCCGAGCGCATGGAAAGCGACCCATCCTCGCGCCCGATGCCTCTCGCGCTGCCCGTGAGCCATGCCTGTTCGTCGTTACCGCGTGGCACGAAGACGCCGAACTTCAGCGACGACGAGCCGCTATTCAACACCACGATGCCTTGTGTCATCGCATCAACCCTTCCACGTCCATTCGCGGATCTCGTCCCGATCGATGCCTTCCTCATGCGCATAGCGAATGCTCTCGATGATCTGATTCTTGAGCATTTCCTTCGTATGCGCCGCCGTGCTCGAAAGACCCGGCACGCGGTCGATCACATCGATAGCGAGGCTGTAGCGATCGACACCGTTGATGATGGCGAGCTCGAACGGCGTATTGATGTTGCCGCGTTCGCGGTACCCGTGCACGTGCATGTTGTCGTGATTCGTGCGGTTGTACGTGAGCTTGTGCACGAGCGACGCATACGAATGGAAGTTGAAGATCACCGGCTTGTCGCGAGTAAAGAGCGAATCGAAATCGCGATTGGACAGGCCGTGCGGATGATCGGTGTCGGGCATGAGCCTGAACAGATCCACCACATTGACGAAGCGGATCTTCAAATCAGGGCATTGCGTCTTGAGAATCTCGACGGCGGCGAGGGCTTCCATGGTCGCGATATCGCCTGCTGATGCAACGACCACATCCGGCTCGTGATTCTGATCGGTCGATGCCCAGTCCCATATGCCGATGCCTTTCGCGCAATGCACCATCGCGTCCTGCATGTTCAGGTACTGCAAGTGCGGCTGCTTGTCCGCGACGATCACGTTCACATAGTCGTGCGATCGCAGGCAATGATCCGCCACGCTCAAGAGGCAGTTCGCATCCGGCGGCAGATAGATACGCACGACCTCCGGGCTCTTGTTGGTGACGACGTCGAGAAAGCCCGGGTCTTGATGCGTGAAGCCGTTATGGTCCTGACGCCAGACGAGCGACGTGATGAGCAGATTGATGGACGGCACAGGCGCGCGCCACGAGAGCTCCTTCTTTGCCTTCTCCAGCCATTTCGCGTGCTGATTGAACATCGAATCGATGACATGCACGAACGCTTCGTACGTCGCGAAAAGGCCGTGACGGCCCGTCAATACGTAGCCTTCGAACCAGCCTTCAAGCGTGTGCTCGGAAAGCATCTCCATCACGCGGCCATCTGTCGCGAGCGCGCTGCCGTCGGCGTCTTCGGGCTTGATCTGCGCGAGCCAGCGTTTGCCGGATGCTTCATACACGCCGTCGAGCTTGTTGCTTGCCGTTTCATCGGGGCCGAAGAGACGGAAGCTCTGCATGTTGCGACGGATCACATCGCGCAGAAAGGTTGCGAGGACCATCGTCGGCGAATGATAGACGCTCGCGGCGCTCTCGACTTCGAAGGCGTAATCGCGGATATCCGGCATATCGAGCGCTTGCCGCAGCAAGCCGCCGTTTGCGTGCGGATTTGCGCTGATACGCCGGCCGCCCACCGGCGCGAGTTCGCGCAGGCACTCGACAAGGCGTCCGTCTTCATCAAAGAGTTCTTCCGGCTTGTAGCTTCGCATCCAGTCTTCGAGCACAGAAAGACTCTTGTAGTTCGTCGCCGGGTCGAGCACGGGCACCTGATGCGAACGCCAGAAGCCTTCGACCTTGTGACCATTCACCTCCTTCGGACCTGTCCAGCCTTTCGGCGAGCGCAGCACGATCATCGGCCAGCGGGGACGCGTCACATCGGCAGGATTTTCGCGGGCGCGCTGCTGTATCGCGCGAATGTCGTCGATGCAGCGTTCCAGCGTCGCGGCCATCAACTGATGCATCGTCTCGGGTTCATCGCCTTCGACGAAATACGGCGCATAGCCATAGCCCTTGAACAATGCTTCCAGTTCGTCGTGCGGTATGCGCGCGAGGATGGTCGGATTGGCGATCTTATAGCCGTTCAAATGGAGAATCGGCAGCACCGCGCCGTCGGTCGCGGGATTGAGAAACTTGTTCGAATGCCACGAGGTCGCGAGCGGACCGGTTTCCGCTTCGCCATCGCCCACCATCGTCGCAACGATCAAGTCGGGATTGTCGAAGGCCGCGCCGAAAGAATGCGACAGGCTGTAGCCGAGTTCGCCGCCTTCGTGAATAGAGCCCGGCGTTTCGGGCGTGCAATGCGAGCCGATGCCGCCCGGCGACGAGAAGGCGCGGAAAAGCCGCAACATGCCGCGCTCGTCAGGGCTTCGGTCCGGATAGATCTCCGAGTAATGTCCTTCGAGATACGAGTTCGCGAGCGTCGCGGGCGCGCCGTGGCCGGGTCCGGAGACGAACATGACGTTGAGATCGTCGCGCTTGATGAGGCGGTTCAGATGCACCCATACGAATGATTGGCCGGGGTCGGAGCCCCAATGGCCGAGCAGACGTCGCTTGATGTGTTCGGGCTTGAGCGGTTCGCGCAGCAACGGATTGGCGCGCAGGTAGATCATGCCGACCGAGAGGTAATTGCAGGCGCGCCAATAGGCGTCGATATTACGCAGCACGTCGGGAGCGAGCGGGGTGTGCGTCGCGGTCTTGCCTTGGACGTCGTCGTTCAATTGCTTCTCCTTGCGGTGAAAGTTCGGGTCGAGCGTCGGCTTGCGGCTTGATGCGAGTGATTCGGCTAGGTCGGGGTCCTGTGAGGGAACGCAGTGGATTTCAGGGGCGTATCGAGAGCGCGCCCCTGAGAAGCGAAAAGAATGTGGAAGCGTCGCGCAACATCATACTTGTGTTCTCGCGACGAAGTTTTGACAGAACCGCAGACGCGGCTCATTACATGGCGGACTGCGCGAGATCGTAATCCATCAGCAAGGCTTTGTTGTCTTCCCACATGCCGATGTAATGCACCATGAAGCTGTCGGGACGCCGGTAGATCCACGGCGTATTCCACGAGATGAACGACGCAATGCGCGTCGCGTCGAAGTCCGCATGCCGTTCGTATTCGCGAATGAAGAAGTACTGATCGCCCTTATTCGCATAGACACTCGATTTGTCGTCGAGTTGCGAGCAGTCGTGCAGAATGTGATGGAACGCGTCGTAGTTGGCTTGCGTGCGACGAAAGCCCATGATGCCCGAGTTGAACCTCCAGATGCCGACGTCGCGGGCGAATAGCGCGTCCTGTCCTTGCATGATGGATTCGAGCGTGCGATTCATGTCGTTGAACAGCACGTCGGCATCGACCCAGAAGACCCATTCGTGATGCGGCAGATATTCGCGCAAGAGAGCGGGCTTGAGCCAGTTGCCGGCTGTCTTGCCGTCGTTCAGATGCGCCGGAATCTCACGGTGAACATACAGCGTATAGCCATGACGCGCGCAGTAGCGCCTGAAATTAGCCTCTGCCATGCGCCCATAGCGAGCGACATTCGGCGTATAGAGCGTGACCACGGCAATCGGCTGGCCGGGCTGATAAACGCTCTGTGCGCACGTTTCGTCCGTTTCGCCGCCCAGGAAGGACAGGAACGGCAGGCCCCGCGCCATGCATGCATTGATATGCGCGAACAGCGCCGTGCGAAACCGCCGATGCTGCGGCTCTTCGCGGATGCATAGCGAGAAAGCGGGCCATGTCGCCCACACGCTTTGAAGCGACGCCGCAGCGGGCAAGGTCACATGGACTCCACCGATCATGCTTCGGCCGTGCACTGACTCGAAAGCTTGCAGCAGCATGCCTTCTTCCGCGGGAAGCTCGACGCTGAACCGGCAGTGCGTCACGAGCCTGTAGAGCTTGCGGCGAACGTCTTCGGTGTTGCGCCATATCTGAATATCGGTCTGCGGATGCGGCGCGTCCTCGCAGGTGAGAAGCCAGTCGCGGCCTTCGAGCAACTCGGCCAACGGCAGTGCGCCGATGATCGCGGCGTTCTGCGTCAACAGCATGATGATGGCGCCGGGTTCGGCCTGGTTCAGCCATTGCAGCAGCGTTTCGTACTTGAACATCCACAGCACATGCGCGCTGCTGCCGGACAGTTCCGACATGTCGATCTCAACGTGCCGGTAACCGTGGGTGCGAGCATACCGGCGATGATTGGCGAGCGCGCCGGGCGCGTGGTCGGAAAGCAGGCTGATGACGATCATGAATGCAATATGCAAAAGAAGGAGAAGCGGCGGGAGGCGAGCCGGGACGGCCGTAGGATGGTCGCAATTGACGCCCGGTCGCATGGGATCTGTCCGAAAACGGCATGCAGGATGCAAAAAACGCGGTTTCGGAACCACCCCTAAAATGTCTCGATGACCGCCGACTCCACATCGCCCGACGACGCCCTTGCGGGCTTTCATCCCGCTGTCGTCAACTGGTTCCGCGCGCACTTCGCGGCGCCCACCGCCGCGCAGGCGCGCGCGTGGCCGCTCATTCATGCCCGCCGCTCCACGCTCGTCGCGGCGCCCACCGGTTCGGGAAAGACGCTCACCGCCTTTCTCGCCGCGCTCGATGAGCTCGTGCGCGACGGCATCGCGGGCGGCGGCGTGTTGCCGGACGAGACGCGCGTCGTCTATGTCTCGCCGCTGAAGGCTCTGTCGAACGACATCCGGGTGAACCTCGAAGAGCCGCTCGCCGGCATCGCGCGCGAGTTGCGGGAGATGGGCGCGGCCGCGCCGGAGATCCGCGCTGCCGTGCGCACGGGCGACACGACGCAGCAGGAGCGGAACGCGGTGAAGAAGCGCCCGCCGCATATCCTCGTGACGACGCCGGAATCGCTCTACGTGCTCCTTTCCTCCGACTCCGGTCGCGGCATGTTGTCGACCACGCGCACCGTGATTGTCGACGAAATACACGCCGTGGCGGGCGGCAAGCGCGGATCGCATCTGAGCCTGAGCCTGGAGCGGCTCGACGCGCTGTGCGAGGAGCGCGGCGCGGCGCCGCCCGTGCGCGTCGGGCTCTCGGCGACTCAGAAGCCCATCGAGCTCGTCGCGAAGTTTCTCGCGGGGGAAGGCCGTTTATGCGACATCGTCGACGTGGGGCACGCGCGCGCACGCGATCTCGCGCTGGAACTGCCGCCGATGCCGCTCGAAGCAATCATGTCCAACGACATGTGGGAGCGCGTCTACGACCGGCTCGCGGAACTGTCGGCGCAGCATCGCACGACGCTCGTTTTCGTGAATACGCGGCGCATGGCCGAGCGCGCGGCGCGGCATCTGACGGACCGGCTCGGCAAGGAGGCCGTCGCGGCGCATCACGGCAGCCTTGCGCGGGAGCATCGGCTCGACGCGGAACAGCGTCTGAAGCGCGGTGAATTGCGCGTGCTGATCGCCACCGCTTCGCTGGAACTGGGCATCGATATCGGCGATGTGGATCTTGTATGCCAAATCGGTTCGCCCGGCTCCATCGGCGCATTTCTGCAGCGCGTCGGGCGCTCGGGGCACCATGTCGGCGGCGTGCCGAAAGGACGGCTTTTTCCGACTTCGCGCGATGACCTCATCGAATGCGCCGCGCTCGTCGACTGCGTGCGGCGCGGCGAGCTCGACGCCCTCACGGTTCCTCGCGCGCCGCTCGACGTGCTCGCGCAGCAGATCACCGCCGAGGTCGCGTGCCGCGAGTGGGGCGAGGATGCGCTCTTCGATCGTATCCGCCGCGCGTATCCGTACGCGACGCTGGACCGCTCGCGCTACGACGCCGTTCTGCGCACGCTGGCCGAAGGCTACACGGGGCGCCAAGGCGTGCGCGCCGCTTACGTGCACCGCGATGCGGTCAGCCGCACGCTGCGCGCGCGGCGCGGCGGCAAGCTCACCGCCGTGACGTCGGGCGGGGCGATTCCCGATAACGCGGATTTCGCCGTGTTGCTCGAGCCGCAAGGCTTGCAGGTCGGCACGGTCAACGAGGACTTCGCCGTCGAAAGCCTTGCCGGCGACATCTTCCAGCTCGGCAATACGTCGTACCGCATCTTGCGCGTCGAAGGCGGGCGCGTGCGCGTCGAGAACGCGAACGGCCAACCGCCGAACATTCCGTTCTGGCTCGGTGAAGCGCCGGGCCGCAGCGATGAGCTTTCGTTCGCCATCTCGCGATTGCGCGCGGACGTCGATGCGCGCCTTGCATCCGGCGAGAACGCGCGCGCGGTCTCTTGCACGCCGGATGCAGCATGCAAGATGCAAGATGCCGAGACGCGCGTCGATGCCACGCTCCGCTGGCTTGCCGACGAAACGGGCATCGGCACGGAAGCGGCGCGGCAAATCGTCGAGTATCTGGCCCGCTCGCGCGCGGCGCTTTCCGTTCTGCCGACGCAGGACACGCTCGTCATGGAGCGGTTCTTCGACGAATCCGGTGGCACGCAACTCGTCATTCACGCGCCGTTCGGCAGCCGCGTGAATCGCGCGTGGGGACTCGCCCTGCGCAAGCGGTTCTGCCGCACGTTCAACTTCGAGCTTCAGGCGGCGGCGACCGAGGACGCGATCGTGCTGTCGCTGACCGGCAGCCATAGCTTCATGCTCGACGACGTGTGGCGCTATCTGAAATCGGCCACCGCCGAGCATGTGCTGATTCAGGCGCTGCTCGACGCGCCGCTTTTCGGCGTGCGCTGGCGGTGGAACGCGACCAACGCGCTCGCGCTGCCGCGTTACGCGGGCGGGCGCAAGGTCGCGCCGCAATTGCAGCGGATGAAAAGCGAGGATCTGCTCGCGGCCGTGTTTCCGGATCAGGTCGCGTGCGCGGAAAACGTCGTCGGCGAGCGCGACGTGCCGGCGCATCCGCTCGTCCAGCAGACCATCGACGATTGTATGCACGATGCAATGGACAGCGACGCGTGGCTCGCGCTCCTGCGACGCATGGAGGCGGGCGACGTGCGGCTCGTCACGCGCGACTTGCCTGCGCCATCGCCGCTCGCCGCCGAGATTCTGTCAGCGCGGCCGTATGCCTTCCTCGACGACGCCCCGCTCGAAGAACGCCGCACGCAGGCAGTGCTCGCGCGTCGCTGGACCGATCCGCACTCGACGGACGATCTCGGCGCGCTCGATGCCGACGCCATCGCGAGCGTGCGGGCAGAAGCGTGGCCCACCGTGACGAGCGCCGACGAAATGCACGAGGCGCTGACGAGCCTCGCCGCGGTGACGGACGCCGAAGCGGCCGCGAGCGACGGCTGGCCTGCATGGCTCGACGCGCTGGCCCGCGCCGGCCGCGCGACGCGCCTGCAGATTGCCGAGCACGACGGCTTGTGGACGCCCGTCGAGCGCCTGTCGTTGCTGCGCGCCGTCTACGAACGCGCGCCGATGCACCCGCGCCTGACGCCGCCGCCCGGCTTCGACGCGGCGTGGACCGCCGACGACGCGCTCGTGGAGATCGTGCGCGCGCGGCTGTCGGGCTTCGGCCCGCTGACCTTGGCGGAGATCGCGCGGCCGCTGGCGCTGCCGGCGTCGTCCGTCGCGGTCGCGTTGACGCGCCTCGAATCGGAAGGCTATGTGATGCGCGGCCACTTCATGCCGAATGCATCGGGCACATCCGGCATCGATGAACAGTGGTGCGAGCGCCATCTGCTCGCGCGCATTCATCGCTATACGGTGCGGCGGCTGCGTCGCGAAATCGAGCCGGTCGAGCGGCAGGACTTCATGCGCTTCCTGTTCGAGTGGCAGCGCGTCGCGCCCGATGCGCGTGGCGAGGGTCGCGACGCGTTGCTCGCCGTGCTCGAACAACTCGAAGGCTTCGAGGCGCCTGCCGTCGCGTGGGAGGACGAGATTCTGCCCGCGCGCATCGCGGATTATTCCGGCATCTGGCTCGACGAAATCTGCCGCGCCGGGAAGATCACGTGGTCGCGTCCGGCGGGACGCATGCGCGCAGCGGGCGGTCCCGTGCGCGGCACGCCGATCGTGCTGCTGCCGCGACGCGCGCTCGCGGCGTGGAATGCGCTGATGCGCCCGGACGAAGCGCCCGCGCTGTCGTCGCGTGCCGAGCGAGTCTTCGATGCTCTGTCGGCGCACGGCGCGATGTTCTTCGACGAACTGCTCGCCGACACGCGCATGCTGCGCACCGAACTGGAGGACGCGCTCGGCGAACTCGTCGCGCTCGGCCTCGTAAACGCCGACAGCTTCGCGGGCCTGCGCGCGCTGCTCACGCCCGCCGCCAAGCGCAACGCGATATCGCGGCGAACGCGCAGGCCGGGCGGCGGGCTTTTCATCGGCGGAATGGACGATGCAGGCCGCTGGGCGCTGCTGCGTCGCGCGAGCCGCGATCATGACGGCGGCGATGCGGAGCACGTCGCGCTGGCGCTGCTTCGGCGCTACGGCGTCGTGTTCTGGCGGCTGCTCGAACGCGAGGCGCAATGGCTGCCGCCGTGGCGCGAGCTGCTGCGCGTCTATCACCGGCTGGAAGCGCGCGGCGAAATACGTGGCGGGCGTTTCGTGGCGGGACTCGCGGGCGAGCAGTTCGCGCTGCCCGAGGCCGTGCCGCTTTTGCGCGAGATGCGCAGGCGGCCGAAGGAGGGCGCGTTCGTCGCGTTGAGCGCGGTAGATCCGCTGAACCTCGCCGGAACGCTGCTTCCGGGCGACAAAGTGCCGGCGCTGGCGGGCAACCGCGTGCTCTATCTGGATGGTGTGCCGGTCGGCGCGGTGATCGCGGGCAAGACGCATGTTTTCGGCGATGCCGACGCGCCAATGCGCGAACGCGTGCGTCTTGCCCTCGTCAAACGAAGCGCGCGGTCGTTGAGTACGTCTTCCGCGCGTCAGGTGGCGGTTCCCGACTGATCGCTCCGAATCACTTCGATACCAGCTTGTGAACGAACGGTCCCGGCTGCTGCACGGGCACGTCTTTCACGGGCACGCCGGGGTAATCGACCACGCGCTGCGGGTTTGCATGCAGAATGCGAAACGACGAACGCATGCGCTCGCGCGAGCCACCGGCGATGCTGGCCATCGCTTGCCGGTCCAGCTCGACGCTGTCGGCGAGGTCCCTGATCTTGATGACAGCCATGACTGCTTCTCCTTGATGAGTGCCGCGTCCCATTGAGTATAGAAAGTAACCGGGCGCGTGGTTGCGTCTAACAAAAGCCAACGGGCGACGAAAGGCCGAAGCCTTCCGCCGCCGACGCTCTTAAGGGCGCTTGTCGTTAGCAATGCACGTGGCGCATCAAAACACTGCGGCCTTCAGATTCGCAAACTGCTTCGGATCCACGTTGATGGACGGCGCGCCGAAGTTCGCGCCGATTACGCCGACGTCATTGAGCGTGTTGACGTTCACGTTTTGCAGCTGCGAGATGTTCTGCAGGATGCCGACGTTCACGTTGACGTTCGCATACGGACCGTAGGCTTGCCCGCCCGTGACGGCGGACATCGCGCGGCAGTCCAGCTCCTTGCTGTGGGACAAGTCCCGTACGACGATGGACGACATGATGGTGCTCCTCGCGAAGAGATTCGTAGGTCAGGCGCGCAGCATGCCCAGACCGCCGCCGATGTTGATGTTGCTCGAGTTGCTGGCGGTCTGGACCGGCTTGACCTTGGCATCGATGTCGCTTGCGAACGCGACGTTCACGCCGTTCTGGCTCGACGTGTTCTGCTCTTGCTGCACCATTTGCTGCGTATTGAACGAGAGCGACGTCTTCGAGAAGTCGAAGCTCGGCACGAAGTAGCCCATGCCGCCTCGCACGGCGGACATCGCGCGGCGATCGAGTTGTTCGGCGATGGGCAGGTCTTTGATGGTCAGCGTCTTCATAGCGGTTCTCCTTGGGTGCGCATGGCGCGTTCGGTTGCGGATTCGAGCAACATGTTTGCTCGGGCCAGTTAAACGCATAGGGTGTGCCAAGCGCCGCGTGTCGCGGAAGAAAACGCTGGAAGTGCCTTGTTTCATGGGCTTTTGCGAGATTCATGCGTCGACGAGCCGGGCATGAGAGGAAGACGCGAAATCTCGTCAATGCCGCGCCGAACCCAACAGCCGAATGCATTGTGTCGGTATGCGAAAGACATGTGCGCGATGCCGCGCATCCGATAAAACGCCATTTGCTTAAGCCGGATACGAAGGCTAGTATCGAACGATCCACCGGCGTTTGTTACGACAAGTGCATGGCCGGCCGACCACGTTCATCCGGAGCCGCAACGCGTCGCACAGATGACTAGCTTTCAAGAATCGCTTCGCGCATACCGGGGCGAAGGCGGATCGCGCGACGCGTTCTTTGCGGGAGTCGACGGCGCACTGGCCGCCGAGCGCAGCCCGCCCGCGCGGCTCATGCAGATCCTCGACGAAGCCCACGCGGCCAATCCGCTCCCGCCGGATATTTATGCCGCCATCCGCCGCCGCATCGAGCATTCGGCGCGCACGCGCTTCGCAGGCGAACCCGGCACCGCGTTCGAGCCCGGCCGTGACGAAACGCGCATGCGCGCGCCGCCGGACTTTCCGCCTCCGTTGCCGCCGCGCGTGACGAACGCCCCGGGCGCGGGCAGCGACCCGAGCGGCGCGACATCGGGCCAGGCGACGCAAGTGCTCGCGGACACGGAACAGGTGAAGGGCGTCGGGGACACGCTCAATAATCGCTTCGTGTTGGAAGAGTGTCTCGGCATAGGCGGGATGGGCACCGTCTACAAGGCGCTGGATTTGCGCAAGCTGGAGGCGTCGGACAGGCGGCCGTATGTCGCCATCAAGGTGCTGAATCTGCAGTTTCGCGGCAACCCGAAATCGCTCATCGCGCTGCAACGCGAAGCACGCAAGGCGCAGCAGCTCGCGCACCGCAATATCGTCACGGTCTACGACTTCGATCGCGATAACGCCATTGTCTATCTGACGATGGAGTATCTCTCCGGCCAGCCGCTGTCTAGAATGCTTCGGACGCCGAACTATAAAGGCATGCCGTTCTCGCAGGTGTTTCCGCTCTTTAAGGGCATGGCGACCGCGCTCGCCTACGCGCACGAACGCGGCTTCGTGCATTGCGACTTCAAGCCCGCGAACGTGTTCGTGACCGATGCGTCGGAAGTGAAGGTCATCGACTTTGGCATCGCTCGGGCGATCCAGCGCCCGGAAGAGGAAAGCGAAGCCACTGTGTTCGATCCCGGCAGCCTCGGCGCGCTGACGCCCGCGTACGCGAGCCCGGAAATGCTCGAACATCGCGAGCCTGACCCGCGCGACGATATCTACGCGCTCGCCTGCATCACCTATGAGCTATTGACCGGCAAGCATCCGTTCGACCGCGTGCCGGCGACGCAGGCCAAAAGCGCGGGCATGAAGCCGCAGCGTCCCGAGCAACTCGGCAACAAGCAATGGAAGGCGCTCAAGGCGGCGCTTGCGTTCGAGCGCGAAGCGCGCACGCCGACTGTCGCGCAGTTTCTCGATGAGATCAGCGAGGAGCCGCCAGCCGCGTCGCGATCACCGAAGGCGAAGCCCGCGAACTTGCCGAAAGCCGTGATCGGCGCGGTCGCGCTCGCGCTGATCGGAGGAGCAGCGTATTACGTCGTCGCGCACAAGAAGGGCGGGAATGCGCCGCCTGCCGTCGCGGTCGCTCCGCCGACACCCATGCCGACGCCCGAGAAGCCCGCGATCACGCCCGCTATCCCCGCCGCCACGACGCCGACGCTCACGATGGCCGCCGTCGCGCCGGTCCTTGCGAGCGTGCCGTGCTCGGCGCTCGTTGCATCGGTTCACGACCAGACCGTCGACGTGCAAGGGTTCGTGTCGGAGCAATACGGCCTGACGCAGTTGAAGGGCGCGCTCGGGCGCGTGCCGGGCGTCAGGACGACGAACTTCGGCGTGCAGCCGGTCGCCGACGACAAGTGCGATCTGCTCAAGGTCCTCGGCCCGTACTGGACGACCAACCGGCAGTCTGGCCGGCCCGCGTCCGTGCATACGCGGTCCCACCAGACGCGGCTGACCGAAGGCGATCCGCTGATCGTCGAACTGATGACCCCCGGCTTCGATTCCTACGTGAATGTCGATTACTTCATGCTCGACGGCAGCGTCGTGCATCTGCTGCCGAACGCGCATGCTCGCGATAACCAGGCGCCGCCCGGCTATACCGCGACGCTCGGCAGCATGGGCGACTGGGTGGTCGGCAAGCCCTTCGGCGCCGAGATGATCGTGCTCACGGTCGCACCCGCGCCGCTTTTCGACGCCCCGCGCCCCGACAGCGAGGCGAAGCCCGAGTATCTGCGCGCGGTCGACAAGCGGCTCGCCGCGCTCGCGGCCCGTTACGGTCGCGAGCGCGTGGCCGTCGATATCGTTCAGATCACGACGCAGCCGAAGAAGTGAGCGTTAGCTTTGCGGCTTCTCAACCGCGGCCTTGAGTTCCTGCAACGCTTCCTCCATGCGCTTGCTCACGAGCGCATAGGCTTCGGCCTGCGTCTGCTGCGTGGTGCGCGCGATGTCCTGCATGTCGGCGAGCGCGTTGTGCAGCGCGCGCTGCACGACCTCGTTCGCGTTGAACGGCGGCTTGCCCGACGACGACGCGATCTGCTTCGCGATGGACTCCAGATCGCCCAGCGTGCGGCGCAGGATTTCGAGCTGCTTGTCGCGCAACGCTTCGATGCCGCCGAACGCGACGCGATTGGTTGCCGCGAGCGCCTCGACGTCCTTGCGCCGCGATTCCATGATGGCGGTGACGTCGAACCCTGGTAGCTGATACTGCTGGAACATGGCGGCAAACTGGCTGAACGGATCGCTGAATTTTGATTGATTCATCTTGCCTCCCAGGTTCATTCGGACAAGCGCGGGCGCGATTCGATGACCGTCGCCTTCACGCGGCAGTGCGCCGTTTACCGCCGTTTTTAATACGAGCGGCCGGCTCCTGATACTACCAATATACGTGTCCGAAATGGGGCAAGGGAAAACACCAGATCGCGCAACGGACGACTTGATTCAGGTCAAATGCGGCTCGCCGCAATCGACCATCATAAGAATGAAGAAGCCGCACGAGGCGGCGTGGAGAAAGCGATGGTCAAAGCCGAAGCGCGCATCGTCGCGGCGGCGATAGCGGTTTTCGTGGCGCTCGCGGGCATCATGGTCGCGTTGCACGGCCTTGTCTTCGACAGGCAGGCCGCGCTCGATTACGGCGCGCTCGCGGTTCTGATCGGCGTCACGTCATTCGCGGTCCTCTTGATGCCGATGCCCGAAGACCACGCCTGACGCTTCCGCCGGACCGCGCGTGCGCCGCGTCAGAAATATTCGTCGTCCGCGAATACGCTGTGCTCGGCCTTGATCTGCGCGCGGTCGACGCACTGCACATGCCAGCGGCCGACGCGTGGGTTCGACGCGCCCTCCGCATACCACAGCACGCGTCCAGCGACGCCTTCGGGCGGGCCGCCGGGCGCTTCCACATCGAGTTCTTCGAGCTTGCAAACGGGCTGCTGCTCATGCGGATGGCAGATCAGCGTGCCGTCCGCCGCGGAACCGAGCCCGCCCCAGTCCGGCACATCTACCGACTGATGGCCTTCGCGCGACCAGCGGCGAGTTTCCTTGTCGAGCCACAGGATGGCGTAGGCGGCGGGTGGCGCGCCCTCGAAACCATCGAGCTTGACGGTAATACGCATGACATCCTCCATGAAACGAGTTTCGACGGGGCGGACGCTGACTGCGTTAGCGGCGTGTTGTGGGTTGCGTCGCTGGAGCTTCGAATCGGGTTCGACTATGCGCGAGACATTGGGTTCACGAGCGATGAAAAGCAAGTCCGGTGCCGATGTCGTGAAATCCTCGCGCGCGTGCTTCAAGCATAGTCCCAGCCGCTGACGCTTTGACGACAACCGTCATCATCGCGTGGATATGGCTTGGCAGACGAGCGCCAGACGAGTGCGCCATGCACCAGCGCGTCCGGTTTGCGCCCGGGATCGGGCTTTCGCGAAAGATAGACGGCATAACGAACGATCGTCAGACGTGTGCGAGCCGCGCCCGGTCGACAATATGCAAACGCCGCCCGGTGAGTTCGATGGCGCGCTCGCGTTGCAGCTTCGACAACGCGCGGCTCACCGTTTCGAGTTCCAGTCCGAGATGGCTCGCGATGTCGGCGCGTGTCATGGGCAACAGCATGTCGGCGCAATCGTCCGAAGCGAGTCGTGACGACAAATCCAGCAGGAATGCGCCGACGCGTTCGCGCGCCGGCAACGTGCCGAGCATCACCGCGAGCCGTGCCGCGCGCACGATTTCCACGCTCATGATGGCGAGCAGCGCGTGCTGCATCCGCGCATATTCGCGGCACAGCGGTTCGAGAATGCCGACCGGCATGATGCGCACGACGCTGTCTTCCAGCGCGACGGCATCGCTCTGATGACAGCCGGTGCAGATGCCGTCGAGCCCGAGCGTTTCGTCTGCCAAATGAAAAGCGGTGACCTGCGTGCGCGGGGCGGTGTCGTCGGCGGCGGGGAGGTAGACGGCGACGCTCTTGAAGCTGCCCGACTGCACCGTATAGAGGCTCCGAAGCGGCTCGGCGGCGCAGTAGAGCGCATCGCCACGAACGACAGAGCGAGTCGGAAACGCGATGCCGTCGGTGTCCGCGAAGTGCACATGCAGGGCGGCGGGCCGACGCGCGTCGTCGGAATCGTTGGCGCTGACCATGCCCGTTCTCCTGCAAGTTCCACGCATCCAGTATGGTCTACGCCACGCGTAACGGAAATGCATCAATTGGCAACGGCATTCGCCAGCGGCAAGACGATCCGCGCCTGTGCGCCGCCGCCTTCGCGTGGACGCAGTTCGAGCGTGCCGCCGTGCAGCCGCGCGATGCGCTCCACAATGGCGAGCCCGAGGCCCGTGCCCTTCGGCTGGCCTTCGCCGCCGCCGCGCTTGAAAGGCTGCTTGAGCGACTCGGCATCCTGCGTGCCGAGTCCCTTGCCGCGATCCTCTACGACGATGCAGACACTGCGGGTCTTTTCGTCCATCCACGTGCGCACGCCGAGCCCGACGACGCCGTACAGCACCGCGTTCTGCATCAGATTCATCAGCATGCGCATCATGCCGATGGGGCGAAATGCGAACGGCGGTATGTCCCCGAGCGACAGCGCGAACTCGTGGCCGAGGCCCGCGAAATCCGCAGCGAGATTCGCGACCAGCGCATTGATGTCGCCGACCACGGGCGACTCTTTCGCGCCGCTGCCCGCGTAGTCCATGAACTGCTGGAGGATGGTGTCGATCTGGTCGAGATAGCTTTCCGCCGATGCCGCGAACGATGCGTCCACCGACGGCACCGAGGACATCGCCATGGCGAGGCGCAGCTTGGTCATCGGCGTGCGGATGTCGTGCGAGATGCCGGCAAGCATCAGCGCGCGCGTGGCCTCGGCTTCGGCGAGCGCCGCTGTCATGCGATTGAACGCGGCGCTCACTTGCGCGATTTCAGTCGGGCCGTCGGTCGGCAACACGCCCGGCTCGCCGCCTGCGGACAAGCGCCGCGCGGCATCGGCGAGATCGGCAAGCGGGCGGTTCAGGTGGCGTTGGATCGCGTACGCCGTCGCGATGGCGAGCGCGCCGAGCCCGAGCGACAGCAACAGCGTCGTGGTCAGCCCGTCGTCATGCGCGGCTTCCGGCACGGGAAGCGCGATCCAGCGCGGCTCGCCTGCGAGATGCACGCGAATCCACAAGCGCTGCTGCGCATCGGCGGATGTCTCGGCGCTTTGCCAGCGCACTGGCATGTCGGCGGGCAGATAACGACGCAGGCTTGCGACGAACGTATCGCGCTGATACGTCCGATAAAAGCGCAGCCACGAGCGGGGCGGCTCCGTGTTCGCGCTCGAAGGCAATTCTGCGCGGGCGTCGAGACGCGCCGTGCCGGCCGGCATGTCGCGCAGCACCGTATCGAGCGTCTCGATGTAACTGGCGAACGTCGCGGCGGCCCGCTCGATGCGCGGCGTCTGGATGAAGTGCAGGAGCACGGCGAGCGCGCAGACCTGACTCACGGCGACGAGCGCGACGAGCAGCAGCACGTTGCGCGCGAAAAGCGAGCGCGGCGCGAGGCTCACGGCTCGATATCCGCGAGCAGCATGTAGCCTACGCCCCACACGGTCTTGATGAAGCGCGGCTTGGCGGGATCGTCTTCGATCAGTTGACGCAGGCGCAGTACCTGCACGTCGATGCTGCGGTCGAGCGCGTCGTGTTCGCGGCCGCGCGTTCGGGCGATAAGATTATCGCGGCTCACCGCGCGATTCGGCGACGATCCGAGCGCGTTGAGCAACTGCATCTGCGCCGAGTGCATCTCGAACGGCTCGCCGCCGCGAAACAGACGTTGCTTGCCGAGATCCAGCCGGAAGTCGCCGAAGCGGATGACTTGCGTGGTCAGCGTCGGATCGCCTGCTGCGATTTTCTGACGGCGCAGTAACGCGCGCACGCGGGCGACGAGTTCCTGCGGCAGGAACGGCTTGGCCAGATAGTCGTCCGCGCCGGTTTCGAGCCCGACCACTTTGTCGACCGGATCGCCCTTCGCGGTGAGCATGAGGATGGGCAGCGTATGGCCTTCGGCGCGCAAGCGGCGGCACACGGAGAGGCCGTCTTCCGGTTCCATCATCCAGTCGAGCACGAGCAGGTCGTACGGTTCGCGCTGGAGATAGCGGTCGAGGCGCTTGCCGTTTTCCACGACGCGCACCTCGAACGCTTGCGACGTGAGAAACCGCTGAAGCATGTTGCGCAGTTCGGCTTCGTCATCGAGCACGATGATCTTCGGCGCCGCTTCCATGAGATGGCCCCGGTCAGCGTTGCGCGGCGTGCTCGCGCATGAAGGCTTCGATCTGCGGCAGCGTCACGTAGCCGTTTTTCTGCGTGTCGATCTCGTCGAAATGCTTCGCGACCATCGGCATGCCGGTGGAGGCCTGATCGCGCGTGAGCTTGCCGTCGTGCGTGACGTTCGCTTGCGCGAAGGGCGTTTGCAGCATCTGCATGCCGCGTTCGACGCGCGGCGAGACGCCCATCGGCTGCGTCGCGGTCTGCGCGAACGCCGGAGCGGAAAGAAGGGCGAGGCATGTGGCCAATGAGGCAATTGAAGCGGCAATCTTCTGCACGACGTTCTCCTTGTCGAAATGCAAAGCGAAGTAATCGGTGACAGAGATTTTTATTGAGGCGCGCATCGAAGGCAATGACACCGGCGCTACGAATCATGTCGAGATATGTCGTGGTCCGCAGTCATGCGCCGCGCCGATAGGGCGACATGCGGCGACACAAGTTGCCGCTAACGCTTTCGTTTCTCCTTTGGCTATCGTTGCTCGGGTCGCGTCTTCAGCGATCCAACTCATCGATTCAATCCGTCGATTCAACCCAACGATACGAAAGGACATCATGATGAACATCCGTCTGCTCAGTCTTTCCGCTGCCGCCGCTTTCACGTTGACCTGCACGCAGAGCGCGTCGGCGGGAACGGCCGTTCAGGTCTCCTACGTCGCGCCGGCCGTGGTCTATGCGCCGCCGCCGCGTCCGGTCTACTACTACGCGCCGCCCGCGCCGCCTTACTACTACGTGCCCGCACGCACGGTCGTCGCCGTGCCCGTCGCGCCGCCGGTTGCGGTGATCGCGCCGCCGCCGCCGCCGATGAAACCGCCGGTCGTGGCCGTGAGCGCGCCGGTGCGCGTGTACGCGCCGCCCGTGCGCGTCTTGTATGCGCAGCCGGTCGTGGCCGCGCCGATGGTCGTCGTGCGTTGACCGCGATGCACTGAGCATAGTGCATTTCGCCCGCGCCATGCGAACGCGCTGACGCGGGACCGATGCTTGCGCTCAAGCCTGCGATGACGCATCCACGGCTTCTATACTGAATGGACCACGTCGGCGCATGATGTTCGTCGCGTGGCAATCGTCAGAAGGAGGGCCGAGCCATGTTGTTCATCGTCAGCTGGACCGCGCTGCCCGAAGTCCGCGAGCGGGCAGCGGAGCGGTTTCTTCAGAACGCCGGCGCGCCGCCGGACGGCGTCCGATTGCTCGGGCGCTGGCACGGCATCGGGTCGATACGCGGCTTCGGCGTGGCAGAGAGCGACGATATAGAACCGGTCGCGCGATGGGCGTACGAATGGTCCGATCTGTTCACGCTGGACATCATGCCCGCGCTGACGGACGAACAGCTCGGCAAGCTGCTCGCCGATGCGGCCGGGCGGCGCTAGACGTTTTCGCGGCGAAATCGGGGATACCCCGGACAGGAGACAAGCGTGACGCAAGCCACTACCAACGAACCGTGCATCATTTCCGTCGCCATTACGGGGTCGGTGCCGCGCAAGAAGGACAACCCGGCGGTCCCGATCACGATTGCCGAGCAGATAGAAAGCACCCACGAGGCGTACGAAGCCGGCGCGACGCTCGTGCACCTGCATGTGCGCGACGAAGAAGAACGGTCGAGTTCGGACCGTCATCGCTTCGAAGAACTACAGGACGGCATCCGCAAGCATTGCCCGGACATCATCATTCAGTTCTCGACGGGCGGCCGCGGACGATCGTTCGAGCAGCGCGGCGCGATGCTGGACCTGAAGCCGGACATGGCGTCGCTTGCCACGGGCTCGGTGAACTTTCCGACGATCGTGTACGAGAATCCGCCCGACTTCGTGCGCTCGCTCGCGCAACTCATGCTCGATCACAACGTGAAGCCTGAAATCGAAGTCTTCGATCTGGCGATGCTGTACAGCACGGTCGATCTGGTGAATCAGGGCTTGCTCAAGAGGCCGGTCCACGTCCAGTTCGTGCTCGGCGTGAAGAACGCATTGCCGGCGCGCCGCGAGATTCTCGAATTCGAAGTCGAGCAACTGAAGAAGCATTTGCCCGACGCAACGTGGGTGGCGGCGGGCATCGGGCGGCATCAGCTCGAAGTGAATCACTGGACGCTACAAATGGGCGGCCACTGCCGGACCGGTCTGGAAGACAACGTCCGCTGGGACAAAGACACGCTCGCGCAAAGCAACGCGCAACTGGTGAGCCGCGTGGCGTCGTTGTGCGCCGAGTATGGGCGTCCGGTGGCGAGCGCGAAGGAGGCGCGCCGGCTGCTTTCGCTTTAACAACTGGCGCTGAGACGGCTTGCAGATAAGGGCGGGCACCCGCGAGTGTCGGGTGCCACGCCGGGCTCAGTGCCAACGACGCAGTAGCCAATTGCCGGAAAATCTGCCTTACAATCGTCGTCTACCCTGACAAGCTGTCCAGCGTGAACATGAACGAGCGTAAGTCGCCCGGCCTGGCCGACCGCATCTACAGCGACATTCTCAACAGCATCATCGAAGGCGAGTTCAAGGAAGGCGACCGGCTCATGACCGAGCACGCGCTCGCGGACCGCTTCGCGACTTCCCGGCCGACCGTGCGCGAAGCGCTGGCACGTCTGCGCGCGGACGGCATCATTGTGACGCGGCGCGGCTCGGGCACGACCGTCGGCCGCCGCCCCGATCCGGACGTGCGGCGCTTCGCCCCGCTCGAAACGCTCTCCGACATTCGCCGCTGCTACGAATTCCGCATCGTCACGGAGGCGGGCGCGGCGGAACTCGCGGCGCAGAAAGCCGATGACGAGGATCTTCGCGCCATCGAGCAAGCGTGGAATCAACTCGAACGCGTGGTGGAAGCTCAGCAGGGCATCGGCGCGAGCGATGACTTCGCGTTTCATCTCGCGGTGGCCCGCGCATCGAAGAACCAGTTCTTCATCAGCGCGATATCGTTCATCGAAGAGCAGGTCGTCTTCAGCATGAATCTCTCGCGCAATCTGTCGCTTGTGAAGACGCTCGAACGGCAGCGGCTCGTGCAGCGAGAACACCTCGATATCCTCGAAGCCATTCGCGCGCGCGACTCAGTTCGCGCCGGTCAGGCGATGAAGTCGCATCTTGCCGGCGCGCTGGAGCGCATGTTCGGCAACTAGATGTCATACGACTCTCGTCGGCGCATTCGGGGAAACGCTGATTAACGCCTTTTGATCGATGAAGTTGTTTGACAACTTGATACCGCCTTGCTAGCTTCCACGCACGGTCAGCCCATGCCGAGCGAGGCGTTATTCATGAAAGTCGAGCCCATCACCGTCAGTGAGTTCTCTCAAAGCGTCATGGCCGTGCCGCCCCTTGCGCGGCGGGCCGACTATTCACTCGACGAGGCGCAGAACCGCGCCCTGGTGGCCCATATCGAGGCCGGCGGCGTGCGCACATTGCTGTACGGCGGCAACGCCAACCTCTATCACGTCGCAGTGAGCGAATATCGTGAGCTACTCGACATGCTCGCGCAAATCGCCGGGCCGCAAACGCGCGTGATCCCAGCGATAGGCCCCGACTACGGCAAGATGCTCGATCAGGCGCGCATGCTGGCGCAGACCGACTACCGCACCGCGATGGTCCTGCCGCTAGCGGGTTTCACGACGCCGCAGGGCGTCGCGACCGGCCTCAGGCGACTGACGGATATCGCCGGCATGCCGTTCACGCTTTATATCAAGAGCGAGGACTACATCGATGTCGATACCCTCGCGGCGCTCGTCGCTGACGGCACGCTGCTCGCCGTCAAATATGCGATCGTGCGTGCCGACCCGTCCGACGATCCGTTCCTGCGGCGGCTTCTCGACAGCGTGCCGGCGTCGCAAGTGATATCCGGCATGGGCGAGCGCCCCGCGCTGGTCCACACGCGAGACTTCGGCCTCGCCGCCTGGACGACCGGCTCGGGTTGCATCGCTCCGCACGCCGTGATGGCGCTGCTGCGGGCCGCGAAGGCCGGAGAGGCGGACCAAGCGCAGCGTCTCTACGACCGCTTTCTTCCGCTCGAAACACTGCGCGACGACATCTCGCTGATACGCGTGCTGCACGACGCCGTCACGCTTTCGGGCATCGCGGACATGGGTCCGATCCTGCCGCTCCTTTCGGCAACGCCTGATCATGCGTTGCCCGCCGTCGAGCGCGAAGCGCGGGCGCTGCTGGCATTCGACCGCACGCTGGCAGGAAACGCCGGTTAAAAGAAGTAAAACAAGCGGGGTAACGGCGCGCTCCGGGTATATCCCGACAGCCAGCCGCAACGCCGCGCCACAACGCATGAAGCTCCCTTTCTGCGATGCAAGGAAACAGGGAAAGCCGCCGCCGATTTGCTTGACATACGATGATTCGGTTGGCTATTTTGCTGCTTCGTGAGCTAATAACGACGCGAGGGCGCCGACCGACAGACCAAGAGACAGCGCACCGAGCACCATCAGAACGAAGCACGAACAGGCCGGCGATCGAATTCATCGACAGAATCGACAAGCGACCGGACCTCGTCCCAATAGCGGTTGCGAGAGAAGTGAGGAGACAACATGGCTTTCAAGGCAGGACTGTCAGTGAAACTGGCGGCGCTGTGCGTCGCCGTGAGCGCGGCGTTCGCGACGAGCGCGGCTCAGGCGGCAGACCCGGTGGCGATCAACATCGTGGACGTCGCCGGCAATCTTCAACTGACGCAGAAGGGCTTCGAAGCGTTCAAGGCGAAGTACCCGGACCTCGTGTCCAGCATCACGTTCACCAACGCGCCCGCGCCGCAACTGCCTGGCAAGATCAAGGCGATGCAGGCGGCAGGCCGCTCGGACATCGACCTCGTGGTGACCGGCACCGATGCGCTCGCCGCCGGCATCCAGCAGGGCCTGTGGGAAAAGCTGCTGCCCGAACACGCCGCGGTGTTCCCCGGCGTGCTGGACAAATACGCGCCCGGTCCGCGCAAGATGCAGGACATCGCGCAAGGCTACGGTCTCGAAGTCACGTACATGCCCGCCGGCCCGCTGCTCGAATTCAACCCGGCGAAGGTCAGCGATCCGCCGAAGACGCCGGATCAGTTGCTCGCGTGGTGCAAGGCGCATCCGAACAAGTTGATTTACGCGCGTCCGGCCAACTCCGGTCCGGGGCGCACCTTCCTGATGGGCCTGCCCTACGTGCTCGGCGACAAGAATCCAATGGACCCGGTCAACGGCTGGGACAAGACCTGGGCGTTCCTCAAGCAGCTGAACGACTGCATTCCTTACTACCCGGGCGGCACGTCGGCCGTGATGAAGGAACTGGGCGAAGGCACGCGTGACATGACTGTGACCGTGACCGGCTGGGACATCAATCCGCGCGCACTCGGTATCGTGCCGGCCGAATTCAAGGTGCAGGCATTCGACAACATGACGTGGGTGAACGACGCTCACTACATGGTCATTCCGAAGGGCGTGCCGAAAGAGAAGCTCGACGTGCTCTACAAGCTGATGAACTTCATGCTGGAGCCGGCGCAGCAGGCGTTGACGTACGACGACGGCTATTTCTATCCCGGCCCGGCAGTCAAGGACGTGCCGCTCTCGGCCGCGCCGGCGAAGAGCCAGGAAGTGATTCAGAAGTTCGGCCGCCCCGAGTACGCGAAGCTGCTGGCCGACCGGCCGCATGTCGTGCCGCTGAATGCGCAAGCGATGGTCGCCGCGTTCCAGAAGTGGGATCGCGAAATCGGCGCGCAGAAGACGAAGTAAGCACATCGCACTCGCAGGGCTTTGGGCGGCGGCGCTCCTTCGGGGGCGTCGCCGCTCGCGCAACGGGAAATCGCCATGAAGCACACTTTTGAGCAGTTGCGCCTCGACTCGGTCTCGCGCAGCTTCACCAACGCGCAGGGACATCAGCTCGCCGCGTTGAAAGGCCTCGATCTCAACATCCAGCGCGGCGAGTTCATCGCGCTGCTCGGACCGTCGGGCTGCGGCAAGTCGACCGCGCTGAACTGCATCGCCGGATTGCAGCCGCTGACGGGCGGCGGCATCTGGCTCGACGACAAGCGTATCGACGTCCTGCCGCCCGAAAAGCGCGGCTTCGGCATGGTCTTTCAGAACTACGCGCTCTTTCCGCACATGTCCGTGCTCGATAACGTCGGCTTCGGACTGAAGATGCGCGGCGTGTCGAAAGCGGAAGCGGTCAAGCGCGCGAAAGCGGCGCTGCAACTCGTGCAGCTCACGGGCCACGACGCGAAGCTCCCCGGCCAGCTTTCGGGCGGCCAGCAGCAGCGCGTGGCGATTGCGCGGGCGATCGTCATCGAGCCGCCGCTCGTGTTGATGGACGAGCCGCTCTCGAATCTCGACACCAAGCTGCGCATCGAGATGCGCGCCGAGATTCGCCGCATTCATGGCAAGCTGGAGCGCGCGACCATCTACGTGACGCATGATCAGGACGAAGCGCTCTCGATGGCGGATCGCATCGTCGTGATGAAGGAGGGCGTCGTGCAGCAAGTCGCGCCGCCGAAGGAAGTCTATTCGCGGCCGAAGAACCTGCATGTCGCGCGTTTCATGGGCTTTCGTAATGTCGCGCCGTTCACGCTCGAAGGCACGCAGGGCGATACGGTTGCCGTGAGCGCGAACGGCGTGCGTCTCTTCGGCACGCCGATGGAAGGCTTCGACAGCAAGAACGTGAGCGTCGCGCTGCGTCCGGAAGACATGGAACGCGCCGCGCCCGGCGACCAGAACGCGTTCGACGCGCACGTCGAGACCGTCGAATACGGCGGCCGCGATTCGCTCATCCGCGTGAATACGGCGTTCGGCAAGCTGTGGGCACGTATCGCGGGCGAATGCGCGGAAGGCGAGCGCATCGTGCTGCGCGTGTCGCCGGCGAAGGCGCTCGTGTACGGAGAAGAAAAATGATCGCGCTTCCCGCGCAGCGCGACCCGAAGGGCTGGCTCGTCGCGCCGGCGCTCGTTTTCATCATCGCGCTGTTCATCTATCCGTTCGCGTACGGGCTCATGCTGTCGTTCAATCCGATGAACGGCGGCGGTGCCTGGGCGAACTACGTGTCGTTCTTCACCGATACGTCAATGTGGCCGACGATCATCGTCACGCTGAAGCTCGCCGTGCCCGCGACGATCATCAACGTCGGCATCTCGGTGCCGGTTGCGTTCGCGTTGCGGCGCTCGTCGCCGTATCAGAAGTTCGTGACCACGCTGCTCGTCATTCCGGTGACGCTCGGCACGGTGCTGATCGCCGACGGCATGCTCACGTACTTCAGCCCGAACGGCTGGTTTCCGCAGGCGGTTCAGGCGCTTCATCTCTATGGCGACGAAGTACGGCTCACGCATAACTACTGGGGCGTGCTCATCTCGCTGATCGTGTCGGGCTTTCCGTTCGCGTTCCTGCTGACGCTTTCGTACGTGACGGGTATCGACCCGACGCTCGCGCGCGCCGCCGCCACGCTCGGCGCGAGTCCGTGGCAGCAGTTCCGCCAGATCTATCTGCCGCTCTTGCTGCCCGGCCTCACGATGACCGCGTGTCTTTCGTTCGTGCAGGCGTTCTCGGTGTTTCCGTCGGCGGTGCTGCTCGGCGCGCCCGCAGGTCCGACGCGCGTGATCTCGATTGCCGCATCCGAGGCTGCGTTCGAAAGCTACGACTATTCGCTCGCATCGACGATTGCGATCGTGATGGGCTTCGTGCAATTGCTGGTCGTGGGCGGCATGCTCGGCGCGCGCCGCTTCTTCTACACCGGCCCGGTGACCGGAGGGAAGGGATAATGGCAACCGACAACCGCGCGGCGCCCGCCTGGCAGGCCCCCGCGCCGACTCAACGCTCCGGCAAGAACATGAAACAGCAAGCGAGCCTGCGCGACCGCGTGTGGAAGGCGTTCGTCTGGGTCACGATGGGCTTCTTCCTGCTGAACGTCCTGCTTCTCATCGCGACGGTCGCGGTGAACTCCGTCGCGACGCGCTGGTTCGGCACGCTGCTGCCGCAGGGCTTCACGCTGCACTGGTACGCGCAGGCGTGGAGCGACTTCCAGTTGTCGAGCGTGCTGCTCGTGACGCTCGAAGTGGTGGGCGCGGTGGTGCTGCTGTCCATCGTGCTCGGCGTGCCCGCGGCGTATGCGCTCGCGCGCGTGCAGTTTCCCGGCAAGCGCTTCGCGATGCTCGTCTTCCTGCTGCCGCTGATGGTCCCGCCCGTCACCTATGGCATCCCGATGGCGACGGTCATGTACAAGTTCCATCTCGCGGGCACGCTCACCGGCGTGATTCTCGCGAATCTGGTGCCTGCGCTGCCGTTCGTGATTCTGGTGATGACGCCGTTCATCGAGCAGATCGATCCGAATCTGGAATCCGCCGCGCGCATTTTCGGGGCGAACACGGTGCGCTATTTCCGCTACGTGCTGTTGCCGCTGCTCGTGCCGGGCATGCTGGCAGCGGGGCTGCTGGTGCTGGTGCGGACCATCGGCATGTTCGAGCTGACGTTCTTCACTGCCGGGCCGACGACCCAGACGCTCGTCGTCGCGCTGTACTACGCGGTGTTTTCGACGGGCGTGCGCGCGCCGCAATCCATCGACGCGATGGCGATGATCTACATGGCCATCACGCTGGTCTGGGTGTTGATCGCGCTGCAATTCGTGAGTCCGACGCAACTGGTCTCGCGCGTGAAAGAGCAGCGGCAATGACGTCTTCGCAGCCGATGCGCGGGGTCATCGAATTACGGGCCGAGCCGCGCCTTCGCGTGGCGAACGGCCCGCATGTGATCGAGGTGGCGCCGTCCGCAGGCGGGCGCATCACGCGTTTCACGACGCACGACGAAACCGGCGCGCACGACTGGCTGGTGCCGATCACCGCGTCGAGCTGGCCGTGTGACGCGTGGCCGAAGGGCGGCAGCTATCCGCTCGTGCCGTTCTCGAACCGCGTGCGCGATGCGCAATTTCCCGCGCCCGGCGGCGAGCGCGTCCGACTGTCGACGTTCCCCGGCATGGCGCACGCGCTGCATGGCTTCGGCCAGTACGCGGCATGGCGCGTCGAAGGTCACGAAGCGGATCGCATCGAACTGCGTTACTCGCATCGCGAGGGCGAGCACGGCTGGCCGTGGGCGTTCGACGCGATCCAGACGATTCAAGCGGCCCCCGACGGCGCACATTGGTCGATGCGCGTCGTCAACCGCTCGCCGCGTCCGATGCCGGCGGGCTTCGGTTTTCATCCGTATTTCGCGGCGCTCGAAGCCGAGCTCGATGCCGCGACGCTCTGGCGTCATGAAGCCGAGATCGCGCTGGGAGTGTCGGACGAGCATCCGCTGCGCCGTCATGTGAGAGAGTCGGACGGCTATACGCGGTATCTGAGCGGCTGGGACGGCCGCGCGACGCTTTCCTATGCCGATGGCCGCGCGCTCGCGCTCGAAGCGGACGGCGCGCTGGGGCATGCGGTCGTGCATTGCCCGGCAGGCGGCGCGTATCTGTGCGTCGAGCCGGTCTCGCATGTGAGCGACGGATTCAATCTCGACGCGCAAGGTATCGGTGGAACGGGCGTCGTCGTCATTGCGCCGGGAAGCGAAGTGTCCGCGTCGCTCGCCATGAGACCGGGGCGCTGAACCGGTCCGCCGCTCACCGCGCGAGCGGCGCGGTAAAGAACGCATCGACCAGATCGACGATGCGCCATGTCGAGCACGGACGCCTGCAATGCGCGTCGAAACCCGCGTCCTTCAGGTTCTGCACCGGATCGGCAGGCCACACGTTGCTCATCGCGACGAGCAAACGCCCCGTCACGTCGGCGTCCATGCGCAGCGTGCGAATGAAGACATAGCCGGGATCGCTGTCCAGAGCCGTATCGAGCACGAGCGCCTGCGGCTGCCAGCTATGCAGCAGCGCGCGCACCGACGCCAGATCCTGCGCGTGGATGACCTGCAAGCCTTTCAGCCGAAGCTGGACCGCGAGGGAATCCGCGATGGACTTGTCCTTGTGCGCGATCAGCACGCGCCGCGCGGAGTCGCCCGGGCGCGCGCGCTTGATGCGCCACAGCGCGAACTCGCTTTCGTTGTCGGATGAGCGGGGTGGCATCGCGTTCTCCTCTTCGTGACGGATGCGTCGAGTGTCGGCCGGCCGCGCGCCGCCCGACACCCGGCGGCGGCGGGGAACGGCGAAGATTCTGGGAGACTGCCGAACGTATCCCTGCGAATGGAGGGGTTCGATCGATGACGGGCGCGCGTAATATCGGAAGCGTTCTCGGGGACTCGCAATGGAAAACGGCTATTTCAAAACAGTATTGCTGGTAGAGGACGAAGGGCTCACGCGCAGCGCGATGAAGACGCTGATCCTCGCGAACGAGCCCTTGCTCGAGATCGACGAAGCCGATGGATTCGAGCAGGCGAAAGCGAAGCTCTCGGCGAATTCGTACGATCTCATGTTTCTCGACTATCACTTGCGCGGCCAGGCCACCGGCATGGACCTGCTCAACTGGATACGCGAGGAGGAGCGCGAGGTTCAGACCATCATGCTGTCCGCTCAGGACGACCGCGATACCGTGCTCGAATGCATTCGAAACGGCGCGTGCGGTTTCATCTCGAAGGGCAGCGAGCAGGGCGCGAGCGTGTTCCGCGAAGCCCTGAAGACCATTCTCAACGGGCGCGTCTATCTGCCGAACACCGTGCTCGGCAAGGGCGGCCACAGCCCGAAGCCCGTCTCGACGCATGCGGGCGTCACCATCGAATCGCTCGATCTTCCGCCGCGCCTGACCGAAACGCTGCGCTATCTGCTGCAAGGGCTGTCGAACAAGGCCATCGCGCGCAAGATGAACATCAGCGAGAACACGGCCAAGGAATATTCGAGCGACCTGCTCGCGCGCTTTCATGTCACGCGGCGAACCTTCCTGATCGTCGAGATGGCGCGGCGGGGCATCGAAATGCCGATGGGCAATACGTCGTCGGCGTCCTGAGCCGTTCTTCGCGGCACGGCGGCGTCGCGCGCGCACCGCGTCCCCTTTTCTCAAAACTCCGAGGATTCCCACCGGAATGGTAAGGTAGAGCCCGGTTTATTTTGAGATGGGAAACGCGCAGGTGAAGAGCAGGTCGATGACTTACGGAACGAAAGGCGTCAGCGCGGCGTTCGCGCTGGCAACGGCGGTCGCGCTCGCTGCATGCGCGCCGCTCCCCGATCAGCAGAAAAGCGCCGACGCGGCCGCGGCTGCGTCGGCGGTGCAAGCCGCGCAGGCGGCCTCCGCAGCGGCAGCGGCGAAGGCCGCCGCGCAGCCTTCGGGGCCGACGGAACAGCGCATCGTGGTGGGCGGGGCGAACGGGTATCGCGTGACCGTCAAGACGACGCCGCCCGCGCAGGTTTGCGACAACGCCGCCTTCGCGGACGGCGTGCGCTACGGCTATGCGCTGACATGGAACCGGCTCGTCGGCGAGGCCGTGCGTGAGAACGGCGGCAAACCGCTCAAGAGCAAGCTCGGCAAGTTCGACCCGTCGGCGATCCACTCGCAGGACGAGCAGTACAAGATCCAGTGGGACGGCAAGGAGCGCACCAACGCGTGCGCGTCCGACGGCTATCTGATTGGGCGGATCGTCGGCACGCACCTCGCCGGCGTCGACATGCGCAACGGCAAGCCGTCGTAAGTACGCGGCGCGCTTCAGTCGCAGGCGTGCGCGGCCGTGACGTAGCGGCTGCCCGCTGCGCTGTCGCCGTAGATCGTGTAGCCGGTGCCGTAGGCCGCCGGCTGCGCGACCACCAAAATGGCCGATGAGCCGCCCTGTCCCGGAACCGATACCGCCAGCGAATCGGGGCCGAGGCCATATTCCCGCACGCGCGGCGCGATGGGCGTCCACCGCGCCTTGACGCACTTCGTGAAATCCAACGTCGCGAGCGTCGACGCGCCCGAGCCGATCGGCACGGTTTTCAGCAGCGCGTCGTCGGTGCTGACGCAGCCGTTGAGCGCCAGCGCGAAACAAACTGCCAACGTGCTTGTGACACTTTTTCTCATATTTCCGATGCCTTTGGTGGTGTGATCCGCTTAGTCTTCTCGCCGATGATGCGCGGCGCGCTCGTATTGAAGCAGCCTTCGCTCCCGACGCTTCCCGAATATCGGTCAAGTTGGGTCAACCGTAGCCGTTATACAGGCGTTTCTTACGCAGAAACCGTTTTGTATGGCGAGCCGCAGGCGAATACCGACGCGGCGCGCCCACTGTGCATCATGCGCCGCCCCCGATAACAACGATTTGCGCCGCAGCCGGCAGTGTCATCGCCGGATCGCGGCGCGAGCAAGTCCAGAAAACGCATGTCTCGCAGAAAGTCGTTCACCTCGCTTCGCGCCATTCGCACGTTCGGACGCTCTTGCTTCGCGCGTCTCGATCTCCAACGGTTCGCCGCGCCCGCGCTCACGGTTCTCGTGTGCGCGCTGCTCCTCGTCGTGTTCCAGCATCTGTCGCATACGGTCGATTACAAGTCGGTCGTGCGCTCGCTGCGGCTGCTCTCGCTGCAAGCGTGGGGCGCGGCGCTGTTCGCCACCGCGCTGAGCTTCGCCGCACTCGTCGGCCGCGATGCCGTCGGCTTGCGGCACATCGGCGTCGCGGTGCCGCGTTCGCTGCTGTGGGTCGGCGCGACGGTCGGCTCGGCGCTCGGCAACGTCACGGGCTTCGGCGCGCTGACGGGCGGTGCGGTGCGCTGCCGCGTCTACGGCGCGGCGGAAGTGACGCCCGCGCAGGTCGGCCGGCTGTCCATCTTCACGGGCGTCACGCTCGCGCTCTCGCTCGCGTTCATGGCGGCGCTCGGCATGCTGTGCTCGGCGGGCACGGTGGCGAGCATGCTGCATCTCTCGCCCGCGATACTGCGCGTGCTCGGCGCGGCGCTGCTCGCGGTGTTCGTCGCGATGCTCGTCTTCTGCGGACGGGAGCAGCGCACGCTGCGTTCGCGCTGGACGTGGCTCGCGTTCACGTTGCCGACGCGCCGCGACTTCATCGCGCAGACGGCGCTCGCCGTCGTCGACGTGCTCGGCGCGGGACTCGCGCTCTGGGCGATGCTGCCGGGCGCGCACGTCGGCTTCGGCGAGTTCATGACGGTGTTCTCGACCGCGATGCTGCTCGGAATGATCGGCCATACGCCGGGCGGCGTCGGCGTGTTCGAAGCGGCGATGGTCTTCGCGCTCGGCCGCAACGTCGCGACGCCGGACGTGCTCGCCGCGCTCCTCGCTTATCGCGCGATTTATTTCGGTCTGCCGCTGATTCTCTCGGCCGCCGTGATGGCCGCGTTCGAAGGCCGCGCGCTGAAAGGCCGCTTCGCGTTCCTGCATCCGCGCCGCGTGTCGTCGCTCGCGCCGTTGTTCCTCGCGATCATCGCGTTCGCGGCCGGGTCGATGCTCGTCATCTCCGGCGCGACGCCCGCGTTCAAGATGCGCATCGCGCTCTTGCAGACCGTCATTCCGCTGTGGGTGCTGGAAAGCTCGCAACTGCTCGGCAGCGTGATGGGCGTCATGCTGCTTTTCGTGGCGCGCGGCCTCATGCGCCGGCTCGACGCCGCGTGGTGGGTCGCGCTGATTCTCGCGGTAGCGAACTTCGCGCTGTCGCTGGCGAAGGGGCTCGCATTCATCGAAGCGGGCGTTCTCGCGTTCCTCATCGCGCTGCTCGTCCTGACGCGCGAGCGCTTCAACCGCCGGGCGTCGCTGTTCGCCGAGCGGTTCACGGCGACGTGGCTCGTTTCCGTCGGCATGGTGATGGCGGTCGCGGTATGGATCATGTTCTTCGCCTTCCGCGACGTGCCGTACAACACGGACCTGTGGTGGCAATTCGCGTTCGACGAGCGCGCGCCGCGTGCGCTGCGCGCGACGCTCGCAGCGGGCGTGTTCGCGTGCGCGTTCGCCGTCTGGCAATTGCTGCGCCCGGCGGCGGGCCGCTTCGAGATGCCCGCGCCGCAGGACCTCGCCGATGCCGCGCGCATTTTCCGCGCGCAGGAGCGCAGCGACGCCGGCCTCGCGATGATGGGCGACAAGAGCTTTCTGTTCTCCGAGTCGCGCGAGGCGTTTCTCATGTACGCGAAGCACGGCCGCACGTGGGCCGCGCTGCACGATCCGGTCGGCCCGCGCAGCGAGTGGGCGGGGCTGATCCGCCGTTTCGTGGAACTCGCGCATTCGCACAACGGCCGCGCCGCGTTCTATCAGGTGCGCGCGGACGCGCTGCCGCTCTATCTCGACGCTGGTCTCACGCTGATGAAGCTCGGCGAGGAAGCGCACGTCGCGCTATCCGAGTTCGATCTGAAAGGATCGCACCGCGCGCATTTGCGCTATGCGTTGAAGCGCGGCGAACGCGACGGTTTCGATACGGAACTGATCGGCCCGGACCGCATCGCGGAAAGCATGCCGATGCTGCGCGAGATTTCCGACGACTGGCTCGACAGCCGCTCGGCGCGTGAGAAAAGCTTCTCGGTGGCGGCGTTCAACGAGGAATATCTCGCCGCGCAGTCGGTGCTGCTCGTGCGTCAGCAGGGCGTGCCGGTGGCGTTCGTCACCTTCATGACGACGGACCTCAACACCGAAGCGACGGTCGGCGTGATGCGTCATGTGGCGGAAGCCTCGTCGTATGCGATGGAGTACCTCTTCACCAAGCTCGCGCTGCATCTGAAAGAGGCGGGGTTCAAATCGCTGTCGCTCGGCATCGCGCCGTTGTCCGGCATGGAGCCGACGCCGCTCGCGTCGTACTGGCATCGGCTGGCGGGGCTCGTATGGCGCTTCGGCGGACGCTTCTACAACTTCCGCGGCCTGCGCGGATTCAAGAGCAAGTTCCAGCCGCACTGGGAGCCGCGTTATCTCGCGGCGTCCGGTTCGGTCAGCGTGTTTCTCACTTTGGCGGACCTCTCGTTGCTGGCGGGAGGCTGGCGTTCATGAACAAGTTTGGCAAGAAACTGGCGGCGCTCGCGGCGGCCGCCGTCTGCGGCGTCTCCCTGATCGGCGCGGCGCACGCGAACACCGTTTCGGGCGGCCGCTACGGGCAGGTCACGGTGACGAAACCGGCGGGCGCGATGACGGGCTTCGTCGTGCTGTTGTCGGAGGAGAGCGGCTGGAGCGAGTCGGACCAGCAAGCCGCCGATGCGCTCGCGGCCAAGGGCGCGATGGTCGTCGGCGTCGATACGCCGCGCTACGCCGCGCGCCTTGCCGCCGAGAAGAAGGAGACGTGCCACAACCTCGTCGGCGATGCCGAGAACATGAGCCACCAGCTCGAACGCACGGTCGAGACGAGCCGCTATTTCTCGCCGATCTTCGCCGGCGCGGGCCAGGGCGCGACCGTCGCGGAACACGCGCTCGGCCAGGCGCCGGACAACACGGTGGCGGGCGCGGTGTCGCTCGCGCCGGAGGCCACGCTCGACGCGCGCTTCAAGCCGTGTCCGCCCGACCCGACCATCATCCACATGAAGGGCTTGCCGGGCTTCATGGAACGCGCCGCGTGGCAGCCCGGACGCACGAAGGCCGACGCGCTCGTGGCGATGACCGCGCCGCATCTGACCAAACCCGAGGCGCCTGCTGCGAACGACGTGTCCGATCTGCCGCTCATCGAACTTCGCGCGTCGCAGCCGACTGACTTGCTCGCGATCGTCATTTCCGGCGACGGCGGCTGGCGCGACCTCGACAAGACGATGGCGCTCGCCCTTCAGCGCGACGGCGTGTCGGTGATCGGCATCGATTCGTTGCGCTATTTCTGGAGCGAGAAGTCGCCGCAGCGCACCGCAGCGGATATCGCCCGCGTGGTGCGCACCTACAGCGCGCGCTGGCATACGAGCCACGTGGCGCTCGTCGGCTACTCGTTCGGCGCGGACGTGATGCCGTTCGCGTACAACCGTCTGCCCGACGACGTGCGGCGCCAGGTCTCGTATATTTCGCTGATGGGCTTCGCGCCCGAGGCCGATTTCCAGATTCGCGTGACCGGCTGGCTCGGCATGAAGGCGAGCGACAAGGCGCTCAAGGTGAAGCCGGAGCTCGCGCAACTGCCGCCCGCGATGGTCCAGTGCATCTACGGCGAAAAAGAAGACGATACGCTGTGCCCGGCGCTGACGAAGACGGGCATCGACGTAGTGAAGCTGCCGGGCGATCATCACTTCGGCGGCGACTACGATGCGCTCGCGCGGCGCATTCTGGCCGGCTGGCGCAAGCAGATCGCGGCGAAGCAAGCGGCGTGAGATCAGGGCGACGACGGCCGGTTCGATTGAGCCGGCCGTTTGGCTGCTTGGTCAACTCGACGACTGCGCAGCGTCTTTTGCTTCAGCGTGTGCGTCCGTATCGGGCGCGGTCGACGTGTGTTCCTCTCTGCGTCGACTTCACTTCAGCGGCCCCAGATAATCCCGCTTGCCGATCGGCGCGCCGAGGTGGCGCAAGATGTCGTGAGTCGTCGCGACGTGAAAATAGAAGTTCGGCAATCCGAAGCCGAACAGATAATCGACGCCCGAAAACGACGGCGAAAAGTCCGGAAACTTGAGCGTGACGGTGCGCGTCTCGCTACCTTCCATCGTCGCTTCCTGAATGCTCTTCAAGTAAGCGATCGTCTTAGCGATGCGTTCCTGCAGTGCCGCGAAGCTGTCCTCGTTGTCCTCGAACTTCGGCGCATCGACGCCGGAAAGACGCTGCGCCGAGAGCTTCGCGGTATCGCTCGCGCGCTGGATCTGCGCGGCGAGCGGCAGCATGTCGGGCGCGAGCCGCGCGGCGATGACGTCGGCGTGGGCGAGGCCTTTTTCGTCGGCGAAGGCGGCACCTTTCTCCAATAGCGACGAGCAGACTTCCAGCCCGCGGATGAACACCGGAATCGACGCGCGATACATCGAGAGGGACATGGTCTTGCGCTCCTTGACGTGATGCGGACCGTTACGGCCCGGGTAGTGATGGGCGACAAGCATAGCGCCCGCCGCGGCGCTGCGCATAAACCGCCGGCTACGGCCGCGCGTGCCGAGCCTCCCACTCGCGCAACTGCGCCTGATAGCGTTCGAGCGCCGCCTGATAAATGTCGAATACGCAGGGATTGCAGCCGCTCTGGCAGCAATCGCCCGGGGCCGGGCGCTCGGGCGGCGTGGGGCGCGGGTCGTCTGGAGGAGCGTCGGGATCGTGATTGTGCATTGAACTGGGATGCCGGTTCGTCGGACGCGACGGGCGGCTGCGTTCGCAGGCCGCCACGTTTTGGCAGGGCCGACAATTGAGCTTGGACCGCCGGTTCATCCGACGCAAGCGCAAGCCGTGCGCGCGCAAACACGTCCGACTGAGCGGCTCCCAACGGCAAACTCAACGGCTAACTTTTGGCGGGTTCATCATTCGCTCAATGCGATACTGCCGCGAACGTCGCGAACGCAGTTGCGGCATCCGACCCACTCGACTGGATCGAAGGACTCCCTCGATGAATCAGACCATCAGGCTTGCGATCTTCGGCGCGCTATTGAGCGCGGTGCTCGCTGGCTGCGCGTCGTCGCAGGATGCGTCCGACCGGGCGCGCGCCGCGCCGGGCAAGGACACGCCGTACAGCGCCGAAATCCGCCGCACGCAGTCCGGCATTGCGCACGTCCGCGCCGCCGACTGGGGCAGCCTCGGTTTCGGCTACGGCTACGCGCAGGCGCAAGACACGCTCTGCACGCTCGCCGATGGCTTCGTGACCTATCGCGGCGAGCGGTCCGCGTACTTCGGCGCGGACGCCCGCCTGCCGAGCGGATCGACGTTCGGCCAGGCGCGCAATCTGGACGCCGATTTCTTCTTCCGCCTGGTCGACGATCAGGCCGCCGTCGACCGTTATCGCGCCGCGCAGCCGCCAGAGTTGCGCGATCTCGTCGACGGCTTCGCATCCGGCTACAACCGTTATCTGGCCGATCTCAAAGCCGGCCAGTTTCCCGGCGCGCACGCCGCTTGCCGCAGCCAGCCGTGGGTCGAGAACATCGAGCCGGACGACATCTACCGTCGCGTGATCGCGGCGAATCTGGCGGGCGGATCGGCGCGTTTCGTGCAGGCCATCGCGGCGGCGCACCCGCCGAAGCCGGGCGCGCAGCCGCCGGCCGCGTCGCTGGACAGGAGAGAGCGGCGCGACGCCGTCGGCGACATGTCCGGCCTCGGCAGCAACGCGCTCGCGTTCGGCGCGCCGATCACGCGGGAGAAGCGCAGCATCCTGTTCGGCAATCCGCACTGGTCCTGGCAAGGCCCGGACCGCTTCTATCAGGCGCAGCTGACCATTCCCGGCCGCCTGAACGTGGCGGGCGTGTCGTTTCTCGGCATGCCGCTCGTCGTGCTCGGCTTCAACGAAAACATCGCGTGGACGCATACCGTTTCGACGGGCCGCCGCTTCGGCCTCTTCGAAATGACGCTCGATCCCGCCGACCCGACGCACTATCTCTTCGACGGCGCGAGCCAGCCGATGACGCCCGTGCCGCTCACGGTGCGCGTGCGCCACGCGGACGGCTCGCTCGAATCGGTGTCGCGCACGCTGTATCGCACGCGCTTCGGTCCGGTCGTCGATCTGTCGGCCATGAACGCCGGCCTCGGCTGGAACGCGCAGAGCGCCTACGCATTCGCTGACGTCAACGCGGACAACGTGCGCAGCTTCGAGAACTTCTTCGCGTGGGACCAGGCTCGCTCGCTCGACGATTTCATCGCGATACAGAAGCGGTACAAGGCGATTCCGTGGGCCAACACGTTCGCCATCGGCCGGGGCGACCCGCGGGCGTGGTTCGCGGATATCGGCCCGATTCCCGGCGTGCCCGACGCGCTCGCCGACGCCTGCACGACGCCGACCGGCCGCGCCCTGGCGAGCCGGATGCCCGGCGTGCCTGTCCTCGACGGCTCGAAAACCGCCTGCATGTGGCGCAGCGATCCGGCGGGCGCGCAGCCGGGCACATTGCCGGTTACTCAATTACCCAGCATGCTTCGCGGCGATTACGTCGGCAATTTCAACGACAGTTACTGGCTCACGAACGCGAACGTCCCGCTCACCGGCTACGCGCGCGTGCTCGGCGCGACGCGCTACGAGCAGTCCATGCGCACCCGCTACGGGCATCTGCTCGCGGCGCGGCTGCAGCGCGAGCCCGGCGGCGTGACGCGGGGCGCGGTCGAGCAGGCCGTGCTGGAGACGCACTCGTTGTCCGAGCAGTTGTACCGTCAGCCGGTGCTCGACGCCGTCTGCACGCCCGGCGACGCGATGAGCGCGCTCAACGACGCCTGCGACGTGCTGCGCAACTGGAACGGCACGGCCGATATCGACGCCCGCGGCGCGAATCTGTGGGACGAGTTCTGGCGGCGCGTCACGAAGCTCGCGCCCGAGACGCTGGCCGCGACGCGCTTCGACCCGGCGCGCCCGCTCGCGACGCCGAGCGGCTTAAAGACGGACAGCCCGGAGGTCGTGCAGGAGTTGCGGCAGGCGCTCGGCGGCGCGGCGCTCTCGCTGCGGCTCAACGGTTTCGCGCTGGATTCGCGGCGTGGCGACCTGCTCTACACGACGCGCAACGGCGCGAACGTGCCGCTCTACGGCGGCTGCGACGACGCCGGCTACTTCACGGTCGTCTGCGCGGGGCGTCCGCTCGATCCGAAGGGCTATTCGATGGACGCGAACGGCCACGGCGACAGCTACATGCAGGTCGTCACGTTCACGGCCGACGGCGCGGCGGGCGTCGAGGCGGACACCATGCTCGCGCCGTCGGAATCGGACGATCCCGCTTCGCCTCGCTCGGGCGACGCCACGCGTTTGTTCGCGGCGAAGCACTGGCAGCGGTTCCCGTTCACCGACGAAGCCATCGATGCCGATCCGGCGCTCACGCGCATCGTCGTCACCGGCACGCGTTGAGATCGCGAGACGCTTCGCGGGCCGGAAGTTTCCCGTCTATGATGGAGGTTTGCCCGCATGGAACCTCTGTCATGACTACTGGCGACAGCACACCGCAAGAAGAAGCAGTCCGGCTCGACGCGTCCGCCCTGCAGGCGTTCGTCGACCGCAAATGGAACGACGAGATCGTTCCGGCGCTCACCGATTACATCGCCGTTCCCGCCAAAAGCCCGATGTTCGACGTCGACTGGGCCCGCCACGGCTTCATCGAGCGCGTGGTCACGGACGCCGTCGACTGGGTGAAGGCGCAGCCAGTCAAGGGCTTGAAAGTCGAGATCGTGCGGCTGACCGGGCGCACGCCGGTGATTTTCTTCGAAGCGCCCGCCACGCGCTCGGGCAGCACCGAGACGGTCGTGCTGTACGGCCATCTGGACAAGCAACCGGAGTTCGAAGGCTGGCGCAGCGATCTGGGTCCGTGGACCCCGAAGCTGGAGGACGGCAAGCTCTACGGGCGCGGCGGCGCGGACGACGGCTACGCGACCTACGCCAGCATCACCGCGCTGGCGGCGCTGGACGCGCAGGGCGTCGAGCGGCCGCGCTGCGTCGGCATCATCGAGACGTGCGAGGAGTCGGGCAGCTACGACTTGCTGCCGTACATCGACGCGCTGCGCGACCGCCTCGGCGACGTCGGACTCGTGATCTGTCTCGATTCGGGCGCGGGCAATTACGATCAGCTCTGGTTGACCACGTCGCTGCGCGGGCTCGTCGCGGGCGACCTCGAAGTGCAAGTGCTCGAAGAAGGCTTGCATTCGGGCGGCTACGGCGGCATTGCGCCGTCGACGTTCCGCATCATGCGGCAACTGTTCGAGCGCCTCGAAGACGCTGCCACCGGCAATCTGCTGCCGAAAGACTTCCACTGCGCGATTCCGGCGCAACGCCTGCGCGAAGCGGAAGCCACGGCGCAAATTCTCGGCGACGACGTCTGGAAGAAGCTGCCGTGGAGCTGCGGCCAGGATGGAGGCAGCGTGCTTCCGACCACCACCGATCCGAAGGAAGCGCTGCTGAATTCGACGTGGCGGCCGTCGCTGACCGTGACGGGCGCAGCCGGCCTGCCGCCGCTCGCGGACGCCGGCAACGTGCTCGCGCCGCGCACCGCATTCAAGCTGTCGCTGCGCCTGCCGCCGCTCGTCGAGGCGACGGAGGCGGTCGCGCAGTTGAAGTCCTTGCTCGAATTCGATCCGCCGTACAACGCGAAGGTCACGTTCAAGCCGGAAGCGGGCGCGGCCACGGGCTGGAGCGCGCCGGACCTCGCGCCTTGGCTCGCGTCGTCGCTGAACGACGCGTCGCGCCGGCATTTCGGCGCCGATGTGGCCTATATCGGGCAGGGCGGCACCATTCCGCTGATGAATACGCTGAAGGAAGGCTTCCCGCGCTCGCAATTCATGGTGTGCGGCGTGCTCGGCCCGAAATCGAATGCGCACGGACCGAACGAATTCCTGCACGTGCCGTATGCCCGCAAGCTGACGGCGGCCGTGGCGGAAGTCATCGCGGCGGCGCCCTGAGCTTTCCTTGTACGGTTGTAGGACTGACGCCCGCGCTTGCGGGCGTTTTCTTTGGTTTGGCTGAAAATGAAACTGGTCAGGCCAGTTGATCGTCTGTAAAGTAGAAGGCCCCGCGTCGCACGTAGAGACGACGCGTCAGCAATCGACTTTGGAGACGAGAGTCGCAATGAACGAAACGAGCCAAACCGCAGTAAAAGAACAGCGCATCGCCGCCGACACCTTGCATGCCTACGTCCGCGCCATCTGGGAGCACGCCGGCAGCGCGGCGCGCGAGGCGGAACTCGTGGCCGATCACCTCGTGATGGCCAATCTGTCGGGCCACGATTCGCACGGCGTCGGCATGATTCCGCGCTACACGTCGTCGCTCGCCGACGGGCAATTGCAGCTGAACACGCACGCGGAGATCGTCCGCGACGCCGGCGCGGTGCTGACCATCGATGGCCGCAAGGGCTTCGGGCAGGTCGTCGCGTATGAGGCGATGGAACACGGCATCGAGCGCGCGAAGAAGTTCGGCGTGTGCGCGGTGGGGCTGCGCAACGCGCACCACATCGGGCGCATCGGCCACTGGGCGGAGCAATGCGCGAAGGCGGGCTTCGTGTCGTTCCACTTCGTGAACGTAGCGGGCGATCCGCTCGTCGCGCCGTTCGGCGGCATCGACCGGCGCTTCGGCACGAACCCGTTTTGCGCGGGGTATCCGCGCGACGGCAAGAACCCGCTCGTACTGGATTTCGCGACGGCGGGCATCGCTTACGGCAAGACGCGCGTCGCGTATAACAAGGGCGTGAAGGTCGCGCCGGGCATGCTGCTCGACCACGAAGGCCGCCCGACCGTGGAGCCGAAAGTCATGCACGAGGAGCCGTTCGGCGCGCTGACGGCGTTCGGCCTGCACAAGGGTTCGGGACTGGCCGCGCTCTGCGAGATTTTTGGCGGCGCGCTGTCGGGCGGCTATACGACGCACGAAAGCACGCTGGAGAAGTCGAGCGCCATCTACAACTGCATGACCTCGGTCATTCTCGATCCGAACGCGTTCGACGCGCCCGCCGCGCAGGCCGAAGCGGAAGCCTTCCTCGAATGGATGAAGGCGTCGCCGCACGCCGAGGGTGTCGATGCGATCTACGCGCCGGGCGAGCCGGAAGAAGCGCGTCTCGCGGAACGCGGCGCGAACGGTGTGCCGATCGATCCGACCACGTGGAAGCAGATTCGCGAATCGGCGCAAAAATCCGGCATGACCGAAGCCGAAATCGCGCAGTACGCGGACGCATTGAAGTAAGCGCAAGACGCTGGCGGGCCGAAATTGGTCAAGCCAATTTCGGCCCGCGTGGTGCGCATCAGCGCACCATCTCTTTCTCGATCCACTCGATCACCGACGTGCGCTTCGGTTGCCAGCCGAGGAGCGTGCGGGCGCGCTCGCCCCGTACGCGGCTGTTCGACCCGAGCCCGTACGACGCCATCTCGTAACCCCATTCCTCGATCGCCTGTTCCAGCGGCCAGTTTTCCGGACCGCGCAGGCCGAGCGCCTTCGCCATCGCGGTCGTCATGTCGCGGAACTGCGCCTCGCCGCTCTCGATGAAGTAGAACGTGCCCTCCGGCGTCTTCTCGAGTGCCAGCCGGTACGCATCGACGACGTCGTCGATATGGACGTTCGACCAAATATTCATGCCGCGGCCGACGTGCCTGACGACGCCGCTTTTCTTCGCTTGCCGCTCGAGACGCGGCAACTGAACGCTCGCCGTGTCCGGAATCGCGCCGTGTCCGTAGATGAGCGTGTTGCAGAGCACCGCCGAGCGCATGCCGCGCTTGGCTGCGTCGAGCACGAGACGGTCGATGGCGACGCGCGGCGCCTTGTCGGCGGTCGGCTCGGGCAACTGCGCCTCGGTGTAGATGTCCTCCGACGCCTCGCCGCCCGACCCATCCCCGACGATGCTCGATCCGCTCGTATGCAGCAGCGGCTTGTCCGAACCTTCGAGCGCATGCACCAATGCCTCGACCGCGCCGCGATGATCGCTGCTCGCCGCGTTGACGACGGCATCGGCGGTTCGCGCTTCATCGGCGAGCAGGGCGCTGTCGTCCAGACTGCCGACGACCGGCTCGATACCCGCGCGCTTCAACGCCTCACGCTGCTCTTCGCGGCGGATGAGTCCACGCACGCGATGGCCGTCACGAACGAGCCCCGCCGCAATCGATCCACCGATAAAACCGCCCGCGCCAGTCACAAAGATATTCATTCGTTGCTCCATTGGTTGAACCAGTGCGCCCAGTATCGTCCGTTTCGACTTTCGCAAAAAGCGTGTTAGTCTCAAAGGAAACTTGACTACGATTCAATAATCGACGCGCTGCCATGAAGACCAACACCGACGAATTGCTCGTGTTCGTCACCGTCGTCGACAGCGGATCGATGACGGCGGCGGCCGAACGCCTGCAACAGACGGTCTCGGGCGTGAGTCGGACGCTGACGCGGCTGGAGAAGAAACTCGATGCGACGCTCGTTCGCCGCACGACCCGCCGGCTGCAACTCACCGACGAAGGCGAGCTGTTCCTGACCCGCGCCCGCGCGATACTCGCCGCGATGGACGACGCCGAGGAAGCGCTTTCCCGACGCCGTGAGCGTCCGGCGGGCCGGCTGCGCGTGGATGCGGCGTCGCCGTTCATGCTTCATTGCGTCGTGCCGCACGTCAGAGCGTTCGCCGCGCTCTATCCGGATATTTCGCTGGAGCTGACGAGCAATGAGCGCATCGTCGATCTGCTGGAACAGCGTGTCGATATCGCGATACGGATCGGCGCGCTGCAGGATTCGACGCTGCACGCACGCGCGCTGGGCAGCAGCCGCTTGCGCGTGCTCGCCAGTCCGGCTTATCTTGCCGAGCACGGCGAGCCGCGCGACGTCGACGAACTCATGCGCGCCCGGCTGATCGGCTTCACGGCGCCCGAGAGTCTCAACGACTGGCCGCTGCGCAATAGGCGCGGAGGGCGCGAGACGGAGTTCCTGACCGTGGAGCCCGCGATTTCCGCATCGAGCGGTGAGACGATCCGGCAGTTGGCAATCGACGGCGGCGGCATTGCGTGTCTCGCCGACTTCATGACCGCCGCCGACGTCAAGGCGGGCCGCCTGCGCCCGATTCTCGACGATGCGCTGCGCGACGTCCGCCAGCCGATCAGCGCCGTCTATTACCAAAGCGAGTCGATGGCCGCGCGCGCCCGCGCGTTTCTCGACTTCCTCGCGGGCAAGCTGGCGCTTTGACGGCACCGCTGCTCGCACTCGATACAGGACTCCACGATGCCACCGATCGAAGCGATCAACGCCCCCGGCCTGCCCATTCCCGCCGGCCACTACAGCCATGCGACGCGCGCCGGCAATCTGATCTGCGTCTCGGGCCAGTTGCCCGTGCGCCCGGACGGCACGCACACCGGCGACCTTCCTTTCGAAGAGCAGGCCGAGCAGACCTTGCGCAACCTCCGAACCGTGCTCGAAGCGGCGGGCGCGGGGCTCGCGGACTGCATCGAAGTGACGGTCTATCTCGTCGGCGTCGAGCACTGGAAGGCGTTCAACGACATCTACGCGCGTCATTTCGGCGCGTGGAAACCGGCGCGCGCCGTCGTGCCGGTCGGCGCGCTGCATTACGGCTATCTGCTCGAAATCTCGGCGCGTGCGTGGGTCGAACCGGCTCCGGTCTAAGCAAGATCCAGCGCGTTCGTCAGATCGCCGAGCGGCGCTTCGCCGTTGGCCGCCATCGCCCGGTCGCGCGCGGCGACGCCGTCGAGCGGCGCAAGGTCATGCACGCGCGAGATGAAGCGCAGGATCGAGTTCGTGTCGTAGACCGTGTGATCGACATAGCCTTGCTTCGCGAACGGCGAGATGACGAGCGCCGGAATGCGCGAGCCCGGCCCCCAGCGGTCGCCCTTCGGCGGCGCGACGTGATCCCACCAGCCTCCGTTTTCGTCGACGGTCACGATGACGACCGTGTTCTGCCACTGCGGACCGCGCCGGATATGCTCGATCACATTGGCGATGTGGCGGTCGCCCGAGGCCACATCCGCGTAACCGGCGTGCATGTTCAGATTGCCCTGCGGCTTGTAGAACGTGACAGGCGGCAGGCGGCCGGCGTCGATATCGGCGAGCAGCTTGTTCGTCGAAGGATCGTCGCCGATGCCGGCATCGCGCACATGCCGCTCGCGGGCGGCCGTGCCGGGCGCGTAGTTGCGAAAGTAGTTGAACGGCTGGTGGTGGTACTGGAAGTCGGGCACCGCGCCCGTGTCGCGGTGATCGAGCGCGTATTGCCACGCGCCGCTGTACCACGCCCAGTCGACGCCCTTGTCCGACAAGCGGTCGCCGATGGTCGCGTACGTTTGCGGCGGGAGCACCAGCGCGTTCGATGTATCCGCGAGGCGCGGGTCGCCGCCGGGCGCGGGCTTCACGTTGCTCGGCTGATACGGCGGGAACATGGTGTTGACCGCGTAGCCGTCAGCGGTCAGCGCGCCGTCGCGCACGAACTTCGGCGGGCCGTCCAGCGCAGAGCCCGGCGAATCCGGCGCGAGTTTGAGACGCGTGCCGGTTGGGTCGTCGCCTTCGACGACAGCCAGCAGTTTCGCCGCCGGACCGTTCTTTGCGTCCGGATAGAAGGGTGCCTGCGCCGAAATCAGGAAGATGTGGTTCAGCCACGAGCCGCCGAATGCGGACATGAAGAAGTCGTCGCAGAGCGTGTACTGCTGCGCGAGGCCCCACAGCTTCAGCGTATCGGGCGAATTCCGGTAGTGGCCCATGACGAGGCCGCCCGAGTCGCCCCACGCCGCGAACTGGTTGTTGCGCCCGGCGTTGATCTGCATCTGGTTCTGATAGAAGCGATGCACCAGATCACGCGTGATGACGCTGTTGGGCAGCGGGTCGCCGTGCGCGTCCATGAGGCGGAACGGTCCGTTGGGCAGCTCGCTGATCTGATGTTCCGCAATGGCGTAACGCTTGCCATCCACGTCCTGCGCCTGCGGCACCAGGCCGCCCCAGATCTTGGGCAACGTGGGCAGGGGCGTCACCCCGTCGCGGTCGAACTGCGTGTATTGCGCGGACGTCACTGCCGAGAGCGGATACTGCACGCCCGGATAGTCGCCGTAGAGATTCGTGAAGCTGCGGTTTTCGGCGTAGATCACGACGATCTGGCGCACATGCGCCGCGAGCGCGCGATCCACCGAAAGGTCTGCCGCCGTCTTCGGCGTGGCGGGCTTGTGATCGAACAGATTGCAGCCGCCGAGGGACCATCCGGCAAGGCCGACGCCCGCAGCCAGCAAGCGCCGCCGCGCCGGGTCGGCGGGGGCGTCGTGGCCTGCGGGAAGGTCGTGATTCGGCTCGCGGTTCGGCTCGTCGTTCGGCTCGTCGTTCGGTTTCATCGCGTGACTCCTCGTTGCATGCACACGCCGGCCGGCGCGCGGATGATCGACGCCAAAACGACGCTCGCCTGACGCTGGCGCCTCGTTGGCTCTGACAGCGCATGATGCCGCATCGACCGGCTGCCGGAAACCCGGCCGAACGGCATAAGCAAAAAAACCGGAACGTGCGATTTTGCCTATGACATTCGGCCGACTGGAAACCGCCGAGCCGCGTGACTAACATCAACTGAACACGAGCTTTATTCCGACGAGAACGAGGGTGGCGGCGAGCAGATAACGCAGCAATGCTTCCGGCGCCTTGGACGAAAGATTGCTGCCGATCACGATGCCCGGAATCGAACCCAGAAGGAGCGACACGAGCAACGACCAGTCGACCGAGCCCATCATCCAGTGGCCCGCGCCGGCAATCAGCGTGAGCGGCACGGCGTGCGCGACGTCGGAGCCGACGATGCGCACCGTGGCGAGGCGCGGGTAGAGCAGCAGTAGCACCGTCACGCCGATAGCCCCGGCGCCCACCGACGTGAGCGAAACCAGCATGCCGAGGATCGCGCCGGTCAGCACGGTCCACGCCGCCGTGCGCGCGGGCCGTTCCGGGCGGCTGCGGCCCTTGCGGTAAGCGAAGCGCGCGAGCTGCGGTCGGAACACGAGGGATACGGCGGTGATCAGGAGTGCCGTCCCGAGGATCAATTGAATCAGCCGCGCCGTGCCGGGCGAGGTAATCCCGTGCTGGTTCAGGAAGTACAGGGTGACGGCGGCCGCGGGCACGCTGCCTGCCGCCAGCCTACCGGTGATGCGCCAGTCGACGGACCCTTTGAGGCCGTGGACGAGCGTTCCCGCGGTTTTGGTGGCGGCGGCGTAGAGCAGGTCGGTTCCCACGGCGGTGGCCGGATGGATACCGAAGAGGAGCACGAGCAGCGGCGTCATCAGCGAGCCGCCGCCCACGCCGGTCAGCCCGACGAGAAAGCCGACCGCCAGCCCGGAAGCGGAATAGAGTAAGTCGATATGCGGAAATGACATGCGCGCGGAGAGAACCGGTCAGGCGTCGGTGGGTCGAAAAACCGTCGATGATAGCCGGTCAGCGGCTCACCTGCTGCACGAAACCCGTGCGCGAGCCGCCGGCCGTTCGCCTGTAACGGCTCACGGCGCACTGCGAATCGCCACTTTGCGCCATCGGGCGCCCCTTTCACGTCACTTTCAGGAAGGTGCAATGGATACGAAGGAACAGACGCAGAACCCGACGCAACAGCAACAACAACAGCAACAACAACAGCAGCAACAGCAGCAGTTGGCGGCGGCGGACGAGGCATTCATCCCCACCGAGAACGTCAACCAGCCGACCGAGCGGCAGTTCGTTCTCAAGTCCGGCAACACCTTCGCCGTCTACGACGCCAACGGCGATATCCGCGGTCGTGACGACGGCCTGTTCGTCAACGACACGCGCGTGCTTTCGGAACTGGTGTTGACCTTCGGCGGCCGCGCACCTTCGCTGCTATCGGGGAGCGTTTCGAGCGACAACGCCGTGTTCACCGCGCATCTGACGAACCGGCCCCTGCCGCCCATCGGCGGGGCACGCACGCCCGAGGGCGTGATTCACGTCGAGCGCAAACGTGTGCTATCGGGACACGTGCTGCACGAAAGCATCGTGCTCACGAACTACGGCACGGAACCGTCGACGGTGCCGCTTTCCATCTCGTTCGCCGCCGACTTCCTGGACATGTTCGAAGTGCGCGGCACCATTCGGCCGAAACGCGGCACCTTGCGCCCGCCCGCCGTCGAAAACGGGGAAGTCGTCCTGAGCTACATCGGACTGGACGAGGTGGAGCGCACCGCGCGCATCCAGTTCACGCCCGCCCCGGACGTTCTCTCGCCAACGCGCGCCGACTACGCGCTCCACATTCAGTCGGAAACGGCGATTTCGGTGTATCTGTCGGTGACGGCGGTCACGCACGCCCTGAACGACGCCAGCGAGGAAAGCAAGCGCAACGCAGCGGAAGCGCCGGAATGCGCGCCGGAGTCGGGACGCCCGGCCATCCGCGAGGCGCTCGTCGACGCGCACCGCAGCATGCGCGACAAGCGCCGCGCCGGCGCCCGCGTCAGGTCGAGCAATCCGCTCTTCAGTGAATGGATCGACCGGTCGCTCGCGGACCTCGGCTTGCTCACCACGGATCTCGAAACCGGTCCGTACCCGTATGCGGGCATTCCGTGGTTCTCGACGCCGTTTGGACGCGACGCCATCATCACGTCGCTGCAGATGCTCTGGCTGCAGCCGACGCTCGCGCGCGGCGTCTTGCGCTTTCTGGCTGCGCATCAGGCGCGCGAAGACTCGGCGTTCAGGGACGCCGAAGTCGGCAAGATCATGCACGAGACGCGCAAGAGCGAAATGGCGGCCACCGGCGAAGTGCCGTTCGCGCTGTACTACGGCGGCGTGGACAGCACGCCGCTTTTCATCGTGCTTGCCGGCGCGTATGCGGAGCGAACGGGGGATCGCGCGCTCATCGACGAAATCTGGCCCGCGCTGCAACTGGCCGCCGGCTGGGTGGCGCGCCATTGCGACCGCAACCCGCACGGTCTCTTGAGCTACCAGAGGGCGACGGAATACGGCCTTGCCAATCAGGGCTGGAAGGACAGCCATGACTCCGTGTTCCATGCGGACGGCCAGTTTCCCATCGGCCCCATTTCGCTCGTGGAAGTGCAGGCTTACGCATCGACGGCGTTCTCCACGATGGCGCGTCTTGCCGGCGAGCGCGGCGAGCACGAGCAGGTGGCGGAGTTCGAGCGGCGCGCCGAGCACATACGCGAACGCGTCGAGGCGCTCTTCTGGATGCCCGAGATGGACTTCTACGGCATCGCGCTGGATGGGCGGAACGAGCTTTGCCGGGTGCTCTCGTCGAATGCGGGGCATCTGCTTGCATTCGATCTCGTTGAGCGCAAGCGCGGCGAGGCGGTCGCGCGGCAACTCGAATCGGCGCTCTTTCACACCGGCTGGGGCGTGCGCACGCTCGCGGCCGGGCAGCCGCGCTTCAATCCGATGTCGTATCACAACGGCTCCGTATGGCCGCACGATTCGGCCATCTGCGCGCGCGGCCTTGCGCGCTACGGCGAGCGCGGGGCGGCGGTGGGCTTGCTGCAATCGCTGTTCGAGGCGGCCGTCACGTTCGACATGCGCTTGCCCGAGCTCTTCTGCGGCTTCACGCGGCAGCGCGGCGAGCGGCCCATCGCGTATCCGGTCGCGTGCCTGCCGCAGGCGTGGGCGGCGGGCGCACCGTTCATGATTCTGGAGGCGTGTCTGGGCGTGACGATCGACGCGGTCAACGACGAAATTCGCGTCGACCGGCCGCAGTTGCCAGAAGGCATCGACTGGCTGGAGATCGGAGATCTGCGAATCGGCGAGAAGAACGTCACCATCACGTTCCGGCGTGTGGGCGGGCAAGTGGTGCCGTCGGTGGAGGGCGATGCGCGGGTCGTGGCGGTGCTGTAAAGTCGGCTGGGGCGCTTCGAAAAATGCCGGGCGCCCTCGTCGAAGAGCGAAGCGTGATTGGGATTAGAGACCGGCAAGCTGCCGAATGAGTCCGCTCGTCCGACACGTTGAATCACGGCGCCACCGTGTCTCCCAGTTCGTCAAACTGCTCCCGAAGCGAAGGCATGCACTCGCTCGCGCCGCGCATCGTCTGTGCGGGCGTAGGCGAGGCCGTCGAGTTTTACAAGCGCCGTTTGGCGCGGTCGGGATCGGACGGCTTTCGGCGACGACGGCAAGCTCGTCCCCCGCGAACTGGGTGCGCCGCGCGCGAAGCGGTCGCGTTCGCGCTGCGAGTCGAGGGTAAGCGCGGCTGCGGCGCACCGGCGCGAGTGCGGCAAGCGGATTTTCGCCCGCGTCGCGTCCGAGCAGTCGCGCTCGCGTTCGCGCTGCGAGTCGATAGAGCGCGCGGCTGCGGCGGTCCGGCGCAAGCGCGACGACCGGATTCGCGCCGGACTTTTGCCGGGTAGCTGCCGAGTCATGGTCGCGGCCTGATTGAAGCTCGGCGACTTACAGCCGCTGATCGTCCGCCACGCCCAGCGCCTTGCCATCAGCGCCTAGCGAAGCAACCGCTAACTCAAACCGCAACGCTCCCGACATAATTCTCCGCAAGCGCCGTCGCCGCCGCGCGCGACGTCGTCACGTGCTCGAGCTCCGCAACCTGCAGGCGCTGCTCGAAAGGCGAGTTGTCTTCGAGCTTGTGCAACATGCGCGTCATCCACCACGAGAAGTGCTCGGCGCGCCACACGCGCTTGAGCGCTGTCTCGGTGTAGCGGGCAAGCCGCGTCGTGTCGCCTTCCTCGTAGAAGCCGACGACCGCCGCCGTCAGCACGCGCACGTCCGACACCGCCAGATTCATGCCCTTCGCGCCGGTCGGCGGTACGATGTGCGCCGCGTCGCCAGCCAAAAACAACTTGCCGGACTGCATCGGCGTCGAAACGAAGCTACGCATGCCGACGATGTTCTTTTGAAAAATGCGCCCTTCAGTGATCTGCCAGCCGTCCGCCGTATCGACGCGCGCGTGCAGTTCGGCCCAGATGCGGTCGTCGGACCAGGCATCGACCGAATCTTTCGGGTCGCACTGGAAGTACATGCGCTGCACGCCGCGCGAGCGCGTGCTGATGAGCGCGAAGCCGCGGTCGTGCCGCGCGTAGATGAGTTCGTCGGACGAAGGCGGCGCTTCAACCAGAATGCCGAACCAGCCGAACGGGTACACGCGCTGATAGTCCTGCCGCACCGCCTCCGGAATGCACTTGCGCGACACGCCTTGCGAGCCGTCGCAGCCGATGATGAAGTCGCACTCGATCTCTTCGTCGCGTCCCTCGTGGCGGTACTTGATGCGCGGCTTGCGGTCGCTGTTCTCGGCGAAGTCGTGCAGCGAAACGTCCGACACGTTGAACTTCAGCGCACCGTTCGCCGCCATGCGCGCCGCGACCAGATCCTTGATGACTTCGTGCTGCGCGTAGACCGTGATCGAGTGGCCCGTGAGTTCGGTCAGCGCGATGCGCCGCCGCTGTCCTTCGAACGCGAGTTCGAAGCCGTGATGCAGCGCGCCTTCGGCCTGCATCCGCGCGCCGAGGCCGGCTTCGTTGAGCACGTCCATCGTGCCCTGTTCGAGCACGCCCGCGCGAATGGTGGATTCGATGTCCTGCTGGCTGCGCACTTCGAGCACGACCGATTCGATGCCGCGCAGATGAAGGAGATGAGAGAGCAGAAGCCCCGCCGGGCCCGCGCCGACGATGCCGACTTGAGTACGCATGAATGTCTCCGTTGCGTCGTGATGTTGTGCGTACAGTGTCGCCATCGTGGCGATATGCCGCAACGCGATACAGCGGATAGCGCCTATCCATTATTGAGATAACGGCCGCGAACCCGCGTGAAATCGGGTCCGGTGCTTGCTGACCAAGGGTTTATCCCGACTCATCAACACGAGGACACCGACATGGACGCAAGCGCATATCCGAAGCCGCCTTTCGCCGACCAGCAACAGGAACGCACGCCGGGCCTGACCGAAGCGATGAATCCGAAGCCCGATCATGGCGAAGAGACTTACAAAGGCAGCGGCAGGCTTGCCGGCAAAGCGGCGCTGATCACGGGCGGCGACAGCGGCATCGGCCGCGCGGTGGCGATCGCGTTTGCGCGCGAAGGGGCGGACGTCGCCATCGCCTATCTGGACGAACACGACGACGCGAAGGAAACCGCGCGCTGGATCGAGCAGGCGGGGCGCAAGGCGCTCTTGCTGCCCGGCGACATCACGGATCGCCAGCACTGCCGCGACATCGTCGCGAAGACGGCCGAAGCGTTCGGCCGGCTCGACGTGCTCGTGAACAACGCGGCGTATCAGATGACCTACGACAGCCTCGAGGAAATCAGCGACGACGAGTGGGACAAGACCTATTCGACGAACATCGGCGCGATGTTCCGCATCACGAAGGCGGCGCTCGCGCATATGAAGGAAGGCGCGGCGATCGTCAACACGACGTCCGTGAACGCGGACTCGCCGAATCCCGGCCTGATTGCGTATGCCAGCACGAAGGGCGCGATCCAGAACTTCACGGGCGGACTCGCGCAGTTGCTGGCCGAGCGCGGCATTCGCGTGAATTGCGTCGCGCCGGGCCCGATCTGGACGCCGCTGATTCCATCCACCATGCCGGCCGAGAAGGTGAAGAACTTCGGATCGCAGGTGCCGATGAAGCGCCCCGGCCAGCCCGCCGAACTCGCGCCCGCCTATGTGATGCTGGCCTCGGACGAGGGCAGCTACATCTCCGGCGCGACCATCGCGGTGACGGGCGGCAAGCCGATCATCTGACCGGCCTGCCGGCTAACCCTACCAGCCCGAGACTTACTCGCCCGCCGCTTCCTTCAGCTGGTTGCGGCGGTATTCGCCCTGGCGCGTGAGCATCCAGCCGGGGTATTCGGCCGGCAACTGGCTCACTTCGTTGAGCGCCGCGAGTTCGTCCTCGCTGAACCGCACGTTCGTCGCCGCGATGTTGTCATCGAGCTGCTCGATACGCTTCGCACCGACGATCACGCTCGTCACCACCTTCTGGTGCAGGAGCCACGCCAGCGCGACCTGCGCAACGGACACGCTCTTCGCCTCGGCCATGCGGCGCATCACGTCGATGCAGTCGTAGGCGCGATCGACGTTGACCGGCGGGAAGTCGAACTTCGAGCGGCGGCTGCCTTCTTCCTTGCCGCCTTCGCGCGTGAACTTGCCGGAAAGCAGGCCGCCGGCGAGCGGGCTCCACACCATCAGCCCGACGTTTTCGCTCTGCAACAGCGGCACCAGTTCGCGTTCCAGATCGCGTCCGGCGATCGTGTAATAGGCCTGCAACGATTCGAAGCGCGCGAGTCCGAGCCGCTCCGAAATGCCGAGCGCCTTCATGATCTGCCAGGCCGCCCAGTTCGACACGCCGATGTAGCGCACGTGGCCGTGCTGCACGAGCGTATCCAGCGCGCGCAGCGTTTCTTCGATCGGCGTGGCGGGATCGAAGCCGTGAATCTGATAGAGATCGACGTGATCGAGTTGCAGGCGCTTGAGGCTCGCCTTCACGCCGTCGATGATGTGAAACCGCGACGCGCCCCGCGAATTCACGCTCTTGGTGCCCGCTTCGCCCAGAATCTTCGTCGCGACGACGACATTCTCGCGCGGCACCTTCAGGTTCTTGAGCGCCTGTCCGGTGATGATTTCCGACTGGCCGTCGGCGTAGACATCGGCGGTGTCGATGAAGTTGATGCCCGCGTCGAGCGACCGGCCGACGAGCTTGTCGGCGTCCGCCTGCTGAAGCTGGCCGATGTTGTCCCAGATGCCGCCGCCACCGCCGCCGAACGTCATGGTGCCGAGGCACAGTTCGGAGACGAAGAGGCCGGTGTTGCCGAATTTCCTGTAGCGCATGGTTGCTCCCGAGTGGACGAGGCGTGAAGCGTTCGCTGAAATGCGACGAGCGTTCGGTGCCCCCAATGCAGTATCGTCCGGCAACGCGCGGCGTTCATAGCCTGATCCTGTCGAATCCTTGCCTGTTCCTGCAAACGCGGGGGCAGGGCGCGCGCACGATCGCGCTCGCGCGAGTAAGCTATGTCGACTTCTTCCACGCTCGAGTCCCTTCGGAAACCATGGCGCTGAACGACACGCCCGGCCTCGCCGGAAAAGATGCTCACGATCATTCCCGCGAAACGCACCGCGTTTCATCCGACTCCACGCTCGATCAGGCGCGGCTCGATCTCGTCGCGCTGATCGACCGCTTTACCGTAGGCTGCGAAGGCACGACGGAGACGCCGGTGCCGGGCCTTTTCCTGCATCGCGTGATGAATCCCGGCGGGCCGAAGCCGGGCATCCAGACACCGGCGCTCGCGCTCATCGCGCAGGGTTCGAAGCGCGTGATCGTCGGCGACGAGGTGTATGTCTACGATCCGATGCACTATCTCGTTTCGTCCGTCGATTTGCCGGTGATCGGGCAGGTGACGGTCGCGAGCGATTCGGAGCCGTATCTCGGCCTGCGGCTCGACCTCGATGTCGAAGAGATCACCTCGCTGATCCAGGACCAGAACCTGCCGCCCGCGACGCAGACCGACGCTTCGCGCGGCCTGTTCGTCAATCGCCTCGGCACGTCGATGCTCGACGCGGTGCTGCGCCTCTTGCGCCTCATCGACACGCCGGAAGACGTGCCGATCGTCGCGCCGCTCGTCAAGCGCGAGATTTTGTACCGGCTGCTGATGAACGGCTCCGGCGCGCGGCTGCGGCAGATCGCGCTCAACGACAGCCAGACGCAGCGCATCGCGAAGGCCATCAAGCTGCTGCGTCAGCATTTCGATCAGCCGTTGCGCGTGGAGGACATCGCGAAGGACGTGCATATGAGCGTGTCGTCGCTGCATCATCACTTCAAGGCCGTGACCGCGATGAGCCCGCTGCAATATCAGAAGCAATTGCGCTTGCAGGAAGCGCGGCGGTTGATGCTGCTCGATATCGCGGATGCCGCGACGGCCGCGCATCGCGTAGGCTATGAAAGCGCGTCGCAGTTCAGCCGCGAATACAGCCGGCTCTTCGGCGCGCCGCCCCTGCGCGATACGCGCCGCTGGCGCGATGCGGCCGCCGCCGGCGCCTGAGCCGTACGACGCACGACGCACTGCGCATGACCTCACGAATGCTGACTGGCGATGCGTCGGCGCTGCCGCATCGGTTTATTTCATCGTCCGCGGAATAACGCAGCGCCGCGGGACGTTCTGCGGAAACTGCCACGTACTTTTTTCGCGAGGAAGATGAAATGAACAAGCACATTCTGCTGGCCGTCACTGTAACCGTCGCGAGCACCGCTGCCTGCGTCGCGTCGTCGGCTTTCGCGGCGGCGCCCAAGGAAGCCAACGGCATGTATGTCGACGAAAACGGCATGACGCTCTATACGTTCGACAAGGACACCAAAGGCAGCCCGAGCGCGTGCACCGGCGGCTGCGCGCAGGCGTGGCCGGCCGCGATGGCGAGCGACTCCGACCAGCCGAGCGGCAAATGGACGACCGAATCGGCCGACGGCGGCAAGCAATGGGCCTACGACGGCAAGCGCGTGTACCGGTTCGCCAAGGACACGAAGCCCGGCGACAAGAACGGCGACAACTTTCGCAACGCGTGGCACGTGGTCAAGCCTTGAAGCCGTGACCGGCGCGTTATAAAGCACACTCGGAAGCACGCTCGTGAACTTCGAGCACGATCTTCTCGCGCATCTCCCGCAGTTGCGCCGCTATGCGCGCGCACTGACGGGCGATCGCGCGTGGGCCGACGACCTCGTGCAGGATGCCACCGAACGCGCGCTCAACCGCGCGAGCATGTTCCGCGCGGGCACGAATCTGCGTGCGTGGCTTTTCACGATCATGCGCAACATCTATATCGACCAGTTGCGGGGACGCCGCGATATTGCCGTCGACGATGAAACCGCGCCCTGGCGGCAGATGGCCGCGCCGCGCGGCGAAGTCGATGGCCTCGTGCTGCGCGACGTGCAGCGCGCGCTGTACTGCCTGCCGGTCGAGCAGCGCGAAGTGATGCTGCTCGTATGCGTCGAGGAAATGAGTTATCAGGAAGCGTCGCAGGTGCTGAACGTGCCGGCGGGCACGGTCATGTCGCGCCTCTCGCGGGCGCGCGAACATATGCGCGTCTTGCTGGGCGAAGAGAAGGAGCGTCCTGCGCCGTTGAAAGTGGTGAGCCGCTCATGACGAATCAAGACCGCCCAGCCGACGACAACGAGCGCGCGTTGCAGGCGCTGTCCGCCTATATCGACGACGAGTTGCCCGGCGACGAACGCGACGCGACCGCCACGCGCATCGCGAACGACGCCGCCTGCGAAGCGACGGTGGCCGCTTATCGCGCGCAGGACAACGCATTGCGCGCGCTGTTCGCGGCGGAACAGGCGGAGCCGCAGATCGTCGTGATGCGGCCGCCCGCGAGGCAACGTTATCTGCTGGCTGCGTGCCTGCTGGTTGTCGGCATCGCGTGCGGGTTTCTCATGCACATGCTGCTGCCCGTTTTGGGCGAGCCGCGTGCGCGTTTCGCGGAGCGCGCGGATATCGCCTACGCGGTGTATGCGCCCGAGCAGCGCCACGCGGTGGAAGTGGCGGCGTCGCAGCAGGATCATCTTGTGAACTGGCTGTCGAAGCGCCTGAACCGGACGCTCACGATTCCGTCGCTTGCGGAGTACGGCTTCGAGCTTGTCGGCGGGCGCCTCTTGCCGGGCGAAGAAGGGCCGGCCGCGCAATTCATGTATCAGAACGCATCGGGCGAACGGCTCACGCTGTACATGACCACGGTCGCCCGCAATGACGCGAAGGTCAGGATGCTGCAAGACGGTCCGCGCACGACGTACTACTGGGCATCGGATCGCGTCGGCTATGCGCTCTCCGGGCAGATCGGGCAGGCGAAGCTGCAGGCGATCGCTTATGACACTTGCAAGGAACTGGGCGGGGATCCGAAGAATTGGTGACGAGTGGATTCACGCGATCTCTGTTTTGATGCAAGCGTCAGGTGACGTGACAGAAATCCATACATAGCATTCTTCGTTAGCGCTACTCTTACAGCGCCGATGTCGATATCAATAGGGAATGCTAACTATGATCAGGGAAGTTCAGTGCGTGCCAAGGACGATCCGGGTAGCGACTTCCTCGGTGCTCGGTTCGTTGTCATTCGGCCCATTAGTTCCGAGATGGCTGCGCTGTCGCAAGACTTAATGGCGTCGTCGTTCAGCCGAGCCAGCGCGATGACTTGCGGCGACCGTTCGTCTACGCCGCATTCTTCTAGCGCTGTGCGCGAAGCAACGAGGTCTTGAGTATGCCGGTTCGCTGCATCTTCACTCTTAATCATCGCCGCACTTCTACGCTAGTGTGTGAGGGATATGGAACGGTAGAGGCGTTCTCGGGCCAGAAGGAGGGCCGGGATAATCCGGAGAAGATAGCTACGCCGAAGATCGGTCCCATACCGCCGGGGCAATACTATATTGTGGATCGTCTTTCAGGAGGAATATTGGGAGCATTGCGCGATTTCGGGGCTCCTTTCGTCGGGAGCACAGACCGTAGGAAATGGTTCATGCTCTGGAACCCGCGAACTGGCGACGTGACGATGATCAACGGCATACAGCGAGGGCAATTCCGATTGCATCCCGAGGGAACGCACGGTATCAGTGAAGGATGCATTACGCTCGTTAATCCCGCTGAATTCGAATTCCTTCAACGATTCATTCGCCGGTCCCCGCCCGCACTAAGCGTCCCGGGGTCGGCGCTAAAAGCATATGGCACGGTGACGGTTCGATGAAGCACACGAAGGCTCTGTACATCGTCCTTATCACCGTTGCGTCGCTAGTTCTAGGCGTCTTACTAGCACGCGCCATCATTGTCCGGTCCGGAATGATGTCCTACGAAGAGGATATGGCGATCCGTTGGCTACTTGGCGTCTTTGGCGTGAAGGACCCTGCGCCTGAAGATATTCAGGATGTCGGACTCTACTCGATTGTTCTTGCTTGTTGGGCAAGCGTAGCGGCGGCCTTAGTTCTTGTCTGGAAGTTTGCGAAGCGCATGCACCGCAGGCGTAAGTCAATAAGCAATGATTCGCGAAGCGAATCTTCCATCGAATAGTGCAATGACCTCAGACATCTTTATCCAACTCGACGGCATCAAAGGCGAATCACAAGATGCGGACTTTCTCAATGCCATCGACGTAATTCACTGGCAGTTCCTGATCGAACAAGATGCACGCATGCTGTCGGGCTCCGGCGGCGGCGCAAGCAAAGCCTCAGTGTCCGATCTCGTGTTTCAGCACGAGGTAGATTGCGCATCACCGACGCTCGCCGCGTTCTGCTTCCAAGGCAAGCACATCAGCGAAGTCAAACTCTCGATGCGCAAAGCGGGAGGGTCGCCGTTTACGTTCTATCGAATCACGATGTCCGATGTGGTGATCACAAAGGTCCTGCCTTCGGCCGATGGCGGATACGCAATCGAAACGGTCGGTCTGTCGTTCTCACGCATGAAGCAAGAATATGTTCTGCAAAATCGGCATGGCGGCGCCATGGGTGCCGTTACGGGATTGATTGACATGAGGAACAATCAGACCGCGTAGGCTCCATTGCAAGCTCGTGCACGAAGGACCCGCCGAAAAACAAAAAGCCGCAGCGACACAACGCGCTGCGGCTTTTCCATCGAGCGAAGCCCGCCCGATCAACCGCGATGCATGTGATGACGTTCCCACTCCGCGCGCTGCCAATAGCGATGGCCGTCCCAGTAACGATCGCCGTGCCAGCCCACCTTCACGGCATGGTGATGCCCGTGATGCACATTGGCCGAGGCGACGTTCACGAGGCCCATGCCCAGCGAAGCAGCAACGGACGCGATAAGCAGGCTCTTTTTTGTCTTGTCGAACATGATTGGCTCCTTGGTATTGTGATGACTCGCAGCGTGTCAGGCCGTTGCGGCTTTAGCGGTAATAGTCGTGATGGTGGTGATAGCCGCCTCCGTCGGGCACGATGATGCAGCCCGACAGCGTGCTTCCCAACACCACGCTCAGCACCGCAAGAATCGCTAACTTCTTCATGGGTTTCTCCGTGTGAATCCGTGGAAACCAATTTAGCCGTTAGCAAAATGACAAGCCGTGTTCGTTTGTAAGCAAAAGTGTTGCCTGAAATATTTACGAAGCAGGCTTATAAACGCGACGCTTGCCGCCGTTCATCGCACGATCTGCGGCTTCAAGTTCGGCGTGAGCGAGACGCCGACCACTTGTCCGTCGCGAACGCCGCAGCGGCTATCGACGCGCATCCATTGCGCCTTGCCGCGCGCCTTGGCGAACGCGCGCATCAAGATCACCTTGTCTACGGGAATGGGATTGGCGGGGCTCAGAATCGCCGTGTCGTCGTCGATCTTCGCGGACAGCACGCGGCGGTCCGGCACGATCAGCGTGTCGTACTTCGGCGCGTTCTCGACCCAGCGGTCGAAGGCCGCGACGCATTGCACGACGGTATCGGGCACATGCAGGCGCGTGAGATACGAATAATCTTCGGTAGGGTCGGGCGTCTCTTGAGCTTGAACCATCTGGAACAGCGACGCCGAAAGCAGAAGCGCGCACAGCGCAGGGGCGATCAAGGTTTTCATGCAGTCACGATGGGCGTTGTCGGCAGGGAACGAGATGGAGCACGGACGCGCATCGCAGGGAGAAGCGCGCCTCGTTTTTGAGATGCCGAAGTATACCGTGCGATGTTTTTCTCCGTCGAGCGCATCGAAGATCGAATGCCGATCGAAAGCCTTCGCGTCGCGTTGTATGCTTGTCGTGAGCCGGCTTACGAATCGAGGCACATCATGAAACAGGCGCGATGGATGCAGCGGGATGGCCGAGGGCTCGAGCACCTCGTGCTCGATGAGCGGTCCGATGGCGTCGTCATCGAAAGCGTCGTCGTGGGCGAAGGCGAGGCCGGGCCGTTCGGCATCACCTACCGCATCGAGTGCGATGCGCGCTGGCAGGTCACGCGGCTTGCCGTGAAGCTAGCCGGCGGCGGGTCGATCGATTTGCAGCGCGCGCAGGCGTGGACCGACGAGCACGGCGCGCCGCACGAAGCGCTCAACGGCTGCATTGACGTGGACATCATCGCGACGCCGTTCACCAATACGTTGCCCATCCGCCGCCTGCGCTTGCAGCCGGGCGAGCGGCGCGAGATTCGCGTCGCGTACGTGCGTGTTCCGGAGATGACCGTGAGCGCCGTCGCGCAAGCCTATACATGTATCGAGCCGAACAGGCGTTACCGCTTCGAAGGACTCGACACGGGCTTTACCGCCGAGATCGCGGTCGATGACGACGGCCTCGTGACCGACTACCCCGGCCTCTTCGAACGGATCGCGTAAAGACGCGCCGGGCCGCGAGCGGCGATAATGCAGGTCATCGAAGACTTTCTGGCATGACTCAAACGATGACCGATACCGCACTTACTCCTGAATCGACAAACGGCCCGCGTCTCACGAGCCTCTCGCATGGCGGCGGCTGCGGCTGCAAGATCGCGCCGGGGCTGCTGGCCGACCTGCTCAAGCGCAGCGCGCCGATGCCCGCGTTCCCGAATCTGCTCGTCGGCAACGACACCGCCGACGACGCCGCCGTGTACCGGCTCAACGATGAACAAGCCATCGTCGCGACGACGGACTTCTTCATGCCTATCGTCGACGATCCGTTTGACTTCGGCCGCATCGCCGCGACCAACGCGCTCTCCGATGTCTACGCGATGGGCGGTAAGCCGATTCTCGCGCTCGCGCTCGTCGGCATGCCGATCAACGTGCTGCCGCACGAAGTCATCGCGCAGGTGCTGAAGGGCGGCGAGGCGGTGTGCGCGGACGCGGGCATACCGGTCGCGGGCGGCCACTCGATCGACTCCGTCGAGCCGATCTACGGGCTCGCGGCGCTCGGCGTCGTGCATCCGTCGCGCGTGAAGCGCAACGCGGCCGCCCGCGCGGGCGACGTGCTGATTCTCGGCAAGCCGCTCGGCGTCGGCGTGCTGTCGGCGGCGCTCAAGAAGAATCAGCTCGATGCGGCCGGCTACGCCGCGATGATCGCCGCGACCACGAAGCTCAATCGCCCCGGCGCGGAACTCGCGCAACTCGACGGCGTTCACGCGCTCACCGATGTCACGGGCTTCGGCCTGCTCGGGCACACGCTGGAACTCGCGCGCGGCGCGGGGCTGACAGCGCGCATCCGTTATGCCGCGCTGCCGTGGCTGCCGCAGGTCGAGCAATTCGTGCAGGCCGGCATCTTCACGGGCGCGTCGGGCCGCAACTGGGCCGCGTATGGCGCGGACGTCACGCTGGGCGAACTGGCGGGCACGTCGATGGAAGCGGCCCGAACCTTGCTCACCGATCCGCAGACATCGGGCGGGCTGCTCGTGTCGTGCGCGCCCGAAGCCGTCGACGACGTGCTGGCGATTTTCCGTGCCGATGGCTTCGCCGAGGCGGCGGTCATCGGCGAAATGACGGACGGCGCGGGGCGCGTAGAGGTGCGCTAACACAACTCTCCTGGACAATCCTCAGCGGGTGCTCATGAAGGAAGAATCGCCGAAAGCCATCTTCTACGCGCTCGCCGCGAATTTCGGCATTGCGGTTTGCAAGTTCGCGGCAGCCGCGTTCACGGGTTCCGGCTCGATGTTCGCGGAAGCCATTCATTCCACCGCCGACTGCGGCAATCAACTGCTGCTGCTCTTTGGGCTGAAGCGTGCGCAGGCTCCGGCGAACGCGCTGCATCCGCTCGGCTCGGGACGCGAGATCTACTTCTACGCGCTTCTCGTGGCGCTGTTGCTCTTCTTCGTGGGCGGGGCGTTTTCGGTGTACGAGGGCGCGCATCGGCTGCTGCACCATGAGCCTTTGTCGAATCCGATCGTCGCGCTCGTGATTCTCGGCGTGTCCGTCGCGCTGGAGGCGTTTTCGCTTGCCGGCGCCATGCGCGAGATCCGCAAGACCACGCCGAACAAGACGCTATGGCGATGGTTCCGCGAGACGCGCGAATCGGAACTGCTCGTCGTGGCGGGCGAAGACGTGGCCGCGCTCGCAGGTCTCGCCATCGCCTTCACCGCTGTGCTGCTCACGATGATCACCGGCAATCCCGCCTACGATGCCGCCGGCTCCATCGGCGTTGGCCTGCTGCTCATGGTCATCGCGTTTCTCGTCGCCCGCGAGGTGAAGTCGATGATCGTCGGCGAGTCCGCGAGCCCCGAAGTGCGCAAGGCCATCGACGCGCATCTGCGCGCCCGTCCGGAAGTCACGCACATCATCAGCCTCATTACGTTGCAGTGGGGCAAGCATCTCGTCGTCGCAGTGCAGGCCGAGATGATCGACTACCCGAGCGGCCGCGCGATGATCGACGCGATCAACGTCATCGAGGACGACCTTCAGCGTGCTTTTCCCCAAGTGCGCTGGGTGTTCTTCGAGCCGGATGTGCCGCGCGAAGTGCGCAAGTCTGCCGCCGCTGCCTGAGCCCCGCGCTGCATATAAGGCAGACTCAAGGCAAATGCGCGGGTGCCCGCGCATAGTGCGGACGCGGCGTGACAGGCGTTGCGGGCACTCGGGTGCGGCCGCGGCCCGGAACCTGCGTGACGCCCATCTCGGGCAACGGCGCGGCGTGTCGCCCGTTCGCGGCAAGCGCGCCCGACGCGGCGCGCGGCGTGTTCGGCATGCCGCCCGGCGACGCGAAAAGCGGAGCGGGTGCGCCAAGTGCTACAGACAACGAAGCCGCCGCGAGCGCGACTTTCGCCCCGTGCGCACCGACTTTCAACCAGCGAAATCGACCCCGGTACTGCGAACGTTTGAGCATTGTCCTTGTCATTGTGGTTTCAACATCAACGCGATAGCACGCTTCGGTCCGCGGCGTGCAGTGCTTGCGGCGCGTCGCCTGTCGAGCCATCGCGTGATTCCGTGCCGTGCGCGTCGTCCGCATCGAGTCCCCGAAATTTCGTGATCTTCATCCGACCCATGCGCAACTATTTACTTGCCGTCTATTTCATTGTCGTGTCGGGCCTCGTCTCGATGCTCTCGCCAACCGCCCTGGCCGCCGCGCCCGCGCAGCATGCGTCGCAGCCCGCGGTCGCGCTGACGCCGCAACAGGCGCGCGATGCGCTCTCCGTTCTCGACGATCCGCAGCGGCGCGCGCAAGTGGCAGACACGCTGCGCGCGGTGGCCGCGGCCGGCACGCTCGCCGTGCCCGCGAGCGCGGCGCAGCCCGCTTCGGCTGCGGGCGCCGCGCCGGCATCCGGGGCGTCGGGCGTGCTGGCGAATTCGCTGAAGGCCAACGGCCTCGCATCGCAGATTTCGCGTCAGGCGGGCAACTGGCTCGTGCATTTCGGCACGGGGCTGCGGCACTCGGTGGCGGCGCTGCTCAACGTGCGCTCGGTGGTGCACTGGTGGCACGACCGGCTCGCGAGCGAGCAGGCGCGGGATCTGATGGCCCACGTCGCATGGTCGGTGCTGCTCTCGCTCCTGCCCGCGCTCGTGATCGAATATCTGGCGGGGCGTCTTCTGAGGAAGTCGCGCGAGAAAGTCGCCGCGCGCGGGGTCGCGGACGCCGAAGTGACCGAGCCGGAACTGGTGCAGGAGCAACGCGCCGCCGAACATGCCGAGGATGCGGCGCACCGCTCCGGCGACGAAGTGCAGCAGCATGTCGCGGAGCGCAAGGCGGACGCGGCACGCGGCAAGCGCCATGCGGCTCGGCACTGGACTTTGTTGCGGCGTCTGCCGAACGCGCTGCTGTATCTCGTGCTGAAGCTGATCCCGCTCGGCGTGTTCATGGGCGCGGCGACCGTGCTGATGTCGGTTTTCATCGACGACAACACGACCGAGGCGCACGTCGCGGGCGCGCTCATCGACGTTTATCTGGTCTGCCGCCTCGTGATGATCGTGTTCGGCTTCTTCGTCGCGCCGCGCGCGCGTGGCTTGCGGCTCCTGCAGATGCGCGATCAGTACGCGATGTACATGTACCGCTGGCTGCTGCGCATCGTGATCGTGGCGGGCGCGGGCATCGCGCTCGCGAACGGCTGCGAGCCGCTCGGCCTGACCGATGCCGCGCATATCGCGATTCTAAAAATCGTCACGCTCGTCGTGCATCTGATGGTCGCGTGGGTGATCTTCGAATCGCGCAGGCTCGTCGGCGAGAGCATTCGCCAGCGCATGACGGCGTATCGGTCGGTCGCGCTCGTCGGCAGCTGGGTCGCCGATATCTGGGCGGGCGTCGCGATCTTCTTCGTGATCGCGCTGTGGTTCGTGTGGGCGCTCGACGTGCAGAACGGCTACAGCACGCTCTTCCACCTGGGCGGCGTGTCGCTGCTGGTGCTGGTCGGCGCGCGCGTGGCTGCGATCGTCGCGTTCGGCGCGCTCGGGCGCATCTTCCGCGACAACGACGACGAAGACTTCGCGAGCAAGTCCATCGCGCATCGCCATGCATACCGCTATTACCCGGTGCTGCGCCGGATCGTGCAGACGGTCATCGGCGTGGCGACCGTCATTGCGCTGCTCGAAGTGTGGGGCGTGCATGTCGTGCGCTTTTTCACGTCGGGCGGCGTGGGCAACCGGCTCGCGTCGGCGATTCTGACCATCGCGGTCGCCGCCGTGTTCGCGGTGCTCGTGTGGGAAACGGCCAACGTGCTGGTCGAGCGTCGTCTCGAACAGTGGAACGCCACGGGCGACCGCGTGCGCGCCGCGCGCCTGCGCACGCTCTTGCCGATGATGCGCACGGCGCTCCTCGTCGTCATCGGCATGGTGGTCGTGCTGACCGGGCTCTCGGAGATCGGCGTGAACACCGCGCCGCTGCTCGCGAGCGCGAGCATTTTCGGCGTGGCGCTCGGTTTCGGCTCGCAGAAGCTCGTGCAGGACTTCATCACCGGCATCTTCCTGTTGATGGAAAACGCGATGCAGGTCGGCGACTGGGTGACGGTCGCGGGCGTGTCGGGCACGGTGGAGTATCTGTCCATTCGCACCGTGCGGCTGCGCGGCGGCGATGGTTCGCTGTACACCGTGCCGTTCAGTTCGGTGACGACGGTGAACAACACGAACCGCGGCATCGGCAACGCGGCGGTGCGCGTGTCGATTGCGCTCGGCCAGGACGTCGATCTCGCCATTGCGACGCTGAAGGAGATCGGCAACGCGCTGCGCCAGGACGAGGCGTTCCGCGACGGGATTCTCTCCGACTTCAGCTTCTGGGGCGTGGATGCGGTCGATGGTTCGACCGTCACGCTCGCCGGCCAGATTCAGTGTCGCGACAGCGCGCGCTGGCCGGTGCAGCGCGAGTTCAACCGGCGCATTCTCAACGAGTTCACGGCGCGCGGCATCGAGATCGCGAATCCGCAGCGCAACTTCGTGATCGTCGGCGGCAACGGGCACGAGACCGCGCAGGAGCTTCAGCAGGATAGCGAGCGGACGGGCGCGGAACAGCGCGCGGAGCCGTCGAAGGCGTCGCAGCATCCGACGAGCGAAGCGGCCGCGGGCAGCAATGTCGCCGCGAGCGCGCCGCCGCCGCGCGGCGCGCAGAGCGGTACATGAGCGGCACATGAGCATGGGGAGCCCGCGCGGTCGAATAGCTATTGGCTCTCCTATAATCGTCCGGGCCGGCCGCGCCGGTACATGATTGCCACGGCGCGGCGGCTTTTCTTCGAAGTTCGAACCTTCAAGAGGACGATGCTCGCCATGAAAATCGCCGCACGGTTTCAATCGACTCGTTTCAAGCGCGCGCCCGCGAAGATGCGCACGGCGCTCGCCGCCGCCGGCCTCGCGACGCTGTGCGCCTTCACCGGTTGCGCCTTCGCGCAACAACCCGACGACATGAGCGGCGAACGCCACGGAGACGGCGAACGCCATGGAGACGGCGGCCGGCACGTCAAGGTGATGATCGTCACCATGTTCGGGCCGGAAGGCCAGGTCTGGCTCGACAACCTCGGCCCGTGGCAGGCGGTGCATGTGCCGGGACTTTCGCCGGACTATCCGGACGTGCACTGCAACCGCGACGACGTGTGCGTCATCACGACCGGCATGGGCCACGCGAACGCCACGGCGTCGATCATGGCGCTGACGTTCTCCGACCGCTTCGATCTGCGGCACACGTACTTCCTGATCGCGGGCATCGCCGGCATCGATCCGGCGCGGGGCACGCTCGGCTCGGCGGCGTGGGCGAAGTATCTGGTCGATTTCGGCATCCAGTGGGAAATCGACGCACGCGAAAAGCCGGCGGACTGGCCGACCGGCTTCCTCGGCATCAACACGAAGAGTCCGCACGACAAACCGCCGCTCGACTATCGCACGGAAGTGTTTGCGCTGAACGCGTCGCTCGCGGACGCCGCGTATGCGCTTTCGCGCAACGTGACGCTCTCCGACAGCGATCAGGCGAAGGTCGCACGCGCCAAGTTCAACTACGCGCCGGCGAACCAGCAGCCACGCGTGATCCAGTGCGACACGCTCGCAGGCGATACCTGGTGGTCGGGCAAGTACATCGGCGAGCGGGCGCGTTACTGGACGCGCCTGCTGACCGACGGGAAGGGCGTCTACTGCACGACGCAGCAGGAGGACAACGCGACCTTCGAGGCGCTCAAGCGCGCCGCGAGCGTCAGGCGAGTGGATCTGTCGCGCGTGGCGGACCTGCGCGCCGGCTCGGACTTCGACCGGCCCTACGAAGGACAGACGGCCAGCGACAACCTTCTGAACTATTCGGCGCAGGGCGGTTTTACACCCGCCATCCAGAATTTGTATCTGACCGGCAATCCTTTCGTTCAGGAAATCGTCTCGCACTGGGGCGCGTGGCGCAAAGGCGTCCCTCAGCGGTAAGCATCGGGCAAACCCTCGTTTTGTCCGATGTCACAACGTAGTAACACGACATCAGAATCTATTACATCTTTAGCCGCGGATCGGTAATTTCCGGTATCGCGGCTTTTTTACCGCTTTTTGGCCCAAAGCGCGTCTCAAAAATATCCCTTCGATCTGTCAACCGAATGCCCGAACGCCCCGTTGTTCCGGACGTCAGGCAATTACTCATATAAAAAACCAGCCTCGCGAAATTCGAACGAACAGACGAAAAACTCACGTCGAAACGCAGTAAAATTTGCCGGTTTCTCGACGAAGCAAACGTTACCGATCGAAAGTGTTATTTGCAACAAAATATTATTGAGATGGTCTTGCGTTCGATTAAGGCCGTACTTAGAATCCGTTTCACAGTGTTGTTACAAGTTGTAACGGCCTGTATCAAAGTTCGTAGCCGGGCGAAGAGAGCCCGGTGAGGCACAAAAAAGATATCGGCAAAAGCCGGCGAGAAAATCGGGGATTTACTGGAAGCAGCAACCATGAACGGTCGCGAGACGCTGGAATCGATCCGGGAAATCAACTTGTCTTACATCATGCTCGCACAGCGTCTGCTGCGCGAGGACCGGGCCATCGGCATGTTTCGGCTCGGGCTGTCGGCCGAACTGGCTGACCTCCTGTCGGGGCTCACGCTCGCGCAGGTCGTCAAGCTCGCGCAATCCGACAACTTGCTGTGCGCTTTCCGCTTCAACGATCACTCGATGCTGTCCGCATTGACGCAGCCCGCGAAGAACGCGGACATCGCGCCGACGCACGCAGCCATCCTGCTGGCTGGCCAGCCGGCCGAACAGTTCGCTTAAGAGAGACGGAGCGAGCCATGCTGAAGAAGAGCCTCACCGAAGACGCCCAGGAAGTGTTCCGCGCCATCGCGCTGATCGAACTCGGCGCGCGCATGCAAGTGCTGGAGAGCGAACTCACGCTTTCGCGGGATCGCATGATTCGTCTCTATCGCGAAGTGAAGGGCGTGTCGCCGCCCAAAGGCATGCTGCCGTTTTCGGCGGACTGGTATATGACGTGGCTCGCGAATATCCACGCATCGCTTTTCTACAACACCTATACGTTCCTCAAGAACGAAGCCGGTTGTTCGCATCTCGATGCGTTGACCAAGGGGTATCGGCTGTATCTCGAGCACTGCAATCATAGCGGCGCCGAGGCGGTACTCGACCTTACGCGGGCCTGGACTCTTGTGCGCTTCTTCGACGCGGGCATGCTGCAGATGACAGCGTGCTGCCGCTGCACCGGGAAGTTTGTCGCACACAAACATGATTTGCAGAACAACGTGGTGTGCGGGGCCTGCCAGCCGCCGTCACGCGCGGGGAAGACCAAGAAAGCGGCGGCCGCTCGACAGGCCGTTCAAGAAGCCGCTCTGGAGGTTGTGTCTAGCAAGAGCGAAGTGCCGCCAGCACCGGAGTTTCCGGCGCATGTCGCACTCGAAAACGTGGCGGCCTTGCAGCCGCCGCGCGCAAGCCTGGTCGCACAGGCTGCTTAGGCGGTAGCGGCGCCGGCGCATCCTTCGAGGACCATCCAGCGTGGATGTTCTGGATGGTGGATGACCGGCAAGCCGCTACCGCGTTTTACTTTCTGCACCAGCTTTCTCGCTTCGTTCACGCCGGCGCGCTTTCCATGCGCGCCGCTGCATTTTCTGCCCCCAAAGTAAAATGCTTCGATGGCACGCGCTTTCGAAGGACACGCCTTGGCTCAGGCACCGAATCACTCCCAGCAGGGCTTTTTGCTGACGCGTCATTGGCGCGATACGGCCGCGGGCACCGAGGTCGAGTTCTGGCTCGCCACCGATCACGGTCCCCGCAAGGTCCGCATCGCGCCGCAAACGCCGGTTGCGTTCATCCGCGCGGAAGATCGCGACAAGGCCGAGCCGCTCGTGCGAGCGGTGCGCGATGCGCAATTGCGCGAACTGCCGCTCACGGATTTTCGACAGAAGCCGGTTCTAGGGCTCTACTGCGCGCAGTATCGTCAATTGCTCGCGCTCGAAAAGACGCTGAAGAATGCGGGCGTGACCGTCTACGAAGCGGATATCCGTCCGACCGAGCGCTATCTGATGGAGCGGTTCATCACCGCGCCCGTTTCCTTCGAAGGCGAAGCGCGCGACGGCGTGGTTCACAGTGAGCTGAAGCCTGCGCCGGCGTATCGTCCAACGCTCAAGCTTGTCTCGCTCGATATCGAAACGAGCGCCACGGCCGAGCTCTATTCCATCGCGCTCGAAGGCTGCGGCGCGCGGCAGGTCTATATGCTCGGGCCACCCACGGGCGACGCGCATCCGCCGCTCGACTTCGACCTCGAATATTGCGCGAGCCGCGCCGAGATGCTTCAGCGTTTCAACGCGTGGATCGCCGAGCACGATCCCGATGCGATCATCGGCTGGAACGTCGTGCAGTTCGATCTGCGCGTGCTGCAGAAGCATGCCGACGCTTATGACGTGCCGCTGGCCATTGGCCGGGATGGCAGCGTGATCGAATGGCGCGAGCACGGCATGAAGCGCAATCACTTCTTTGCATCCGTCGCGGGACGGCTCGTGGTGGACGGCATCGAGGCGTTGCGCTCGGCGACGTGGAACTTTCCGTCGTTCAGTCTCGAACACGTCGCGCAATCGCTACTGGGCGAAGGCAAGGCGATCGACAGTCCGTACGCCCGCATGGACGAGATCGCGCGGCGCTTTCGCGAAGACAAGCCCGCGCTCGCACGCTACAACCTGACCGACTGCGAGCTCGTCACGAAGATCTTCGAGAAGACCGAGCTTCTGCCGTTCCTGCTCGAACGCGCGACGGTGACGGGACTGGCCGCCGACCGCAGCGGCGGCTCGGTCGCGGCGTTCACGCATCTGTACATGCCGCGCATGCATCGCTTAGGGTACGTTGCGCCCAATCTCGGCGACGTGCCGGAAGAAGCGAGTCCTGGCGGTTTCGTCATGGATTCGCGGCCCGGTCTCTATGATTCCGTGCTCGTGCTCGACTATAAGAGCCTGTATCCGTCGATCATTCGTACATTCCTAATCGATCCCGTCGGTCTTGCGCAAGGCATGAGCGAAACGCAAGAACAGACGCGCACCGTACCCGGTTTTCGCGGCGCGCGCTTTTCGCGCGACAAGCATTGTCTGCCGGCCATCGTCGAACAAGTATGGGAAGGGCGCGAGGCCGCGAAGCGTCAGCGCAACAAGCCGCTTTCGCAAGCACTCAAGATCATCATGAACTCGTTCTATGGCGTGCTCGGTTCGAGCGGCTGCCGTTTCTTCGATCCGCGGCTCGCCTCGTCCATCACCATGCGCGGCCATGAAATCATGCATCGCACCCGCGAGCTGATCGAAGCACGCGGCTACAGCGTCATTTACGGCGATACCGATTCGACCTTCGTGTGGCTGCGCCGCGCCCGCAGCGAGGACGACGCCGCGCGTGTAGGCCGCGCGCTCGTCGAGCATGTCAACGATTACTGGCGCGAGCATCTGCGCGAAACATTCGGCCTCGAAAGCGCACTGGAACTGCAATTCGAAACGCACTTCAAGCGGTTCCTGATGCCGACGGTTCGCGGCACCGACGAAGGCAGCAAGAAGCGTTATGCGGGACTCACGCAACGCGCGGACGGCAGCGAAGAAATCATCTATAAAGGGCTAGAGACGGTGCGCACGGACTGGACGCCGCTCGCCCAGCGTTTTCAGCAAGAGCTTTATATGCGCATCTTCAAGGACGAGCCTTATGAAGACTACGTGCGCGACTACGTCGAGCGCACGCGGCGCGGCGAGCTGAACGACCTGTTGATCTATCGAAAGCGCCTGCGCCGCAGCCTCGACGACTATGAGCGCAACGTGCCGCCGCATGTACGCGCCGCGCGGACCGCCGACGAATTTAACGCGCAGCAGGGACGCCCGCTGCAATATCAGAACGGTGGATGGATCAGCTACGTGATGACGGTGGGCGGCCCCGAGCCGGTCGAAGCGCGTCATGCGCCTATCGACTACGAGCATTACGTGAGCAAGCAGCTACAGCCCGTGGCCGACGGCATCCTGCCCTTCCTGCGCAACGACTTCGCCACGCTGATGTCGGGACAGCAAGCGCTTTTCTAGGCATCAAAAGACGAACGGGCGTGCGCGGGCGCGGCACTTGCTGCCGCTTTACGCGTTGCTTGCATCGACAACGAGAATGGAAGCATGCACATGATGACTGCGTCCACGGAAATCAGCCGCTCGCAAGTTCGTAACCGCATCGTGAAGGACCTTTGGCAGGCGATCTGGACGTTTCGCTTGCAGACGCTCGGTGCCGTTGCGTTAATGATTGCGTCGCGCCTCGCGGTGGTATCCGTTCCCCTGATGCTGAAACACGTCATCGACGAGTTCAGCAAGCCCACCGCGAACGCCGTATTTCCGGTCTTCGTGATCCTGACGTACGTGCTGATGCGCTATCTCGGCGACGTGCTCAACGAAGCACGTGACGTGCTGTTCAGCGTCGTCACGCAACGCACGGTCGCATCGTTTTCAGCGCGCACGTTCTCTCATTTGCACAACATGGGCGCGCGTTTCCATGCGCAGCGTGAAACAGGCGGCGTGGTGCGCGACGTGCAAAAAGGCGCTGACGGTATCGGCTTTCTGCTCGGCGTGGCCATTTTCACCATCGTGCCGACGTTGATCGAAATCGGCACGGTCGTCGCCATCATGGTGAGCCAGTATGCGAAGACGTTCATGGTTGCGATCGGCGCGACGTTCGTTTGCTACGCGATCTATACGCTGATTTTCACGCGCTACCGCATGCGTTTCCAACGCGCGGTGAACCGGCTCGAAGCGCAATCGGACAGCCGCCTCGTTGATAGCTTGCTGAACTACGAGACGGTCAAGCTCTTTGCGAGCGAAGACGTAGAACGCCAGCGTCTTTCCAGCGTGCTCGACAAGTGGGTCGACGCGCGCACCGCGAACCAGCGCGCATTGACGATCCTGCATGTGGGGCAAAGCACCGTGATCGCCATCGGCATCGCGGCCGTGATGCTGCTCGCCGCGCAGAGCGTGGTGGCGGGCACGATGAGCGTGGGCGACCTCGTGCTCGTGAACGCGTATATCGTGCAAGTGTGCGCGCCGCTCAACACGCTCGGCTTCGTCTTTCGCGAGACGAACGATGCCATCGTCAATGTCGAACGCATGTTCGAGATTCTGCTTGCGCGGGGCCGTCGCGGTGAAGACGTGGACGAGGCGGATGCCAAGCCGCTCGTCGTGACGGCCGGCGAGATCGAATTCGAGCATGTGGATTTCGGCTACGATCCGGCGCGACAGATACTGCGCGATATCGACTTTCGCGCGCATCCGGGCAAGAAACTCGCGGTGGTGGGCGGTAGCGGCTCGGGCAAGTCCACGCTCATGAAGCTGCTGTTCAGGCTCTATTCTCCGACGGCGGGTGTCATTACCATCGACGGTCAGGACATCCGGCAGGTCACGCAAAAGAGCCTGCGCGAAGCCATCGGCATCGTGCCGCAGGACACGGTGCTCTTCAACGATACGATCGCCTATAACATCGCCTATGGCCGGCCGTCCGCCACGCGCGCCGATGTCGTGCGCGCGGCGCGTGCGGCGCAACTGGACAGCTTCATCGAACGATTGCCCGATCATTACGACACGCGCGTCGGCGAACGCGGCGTGCGGTTGTCGGGCGGCGAGCGGCAACGCATCGCGATTGCGCGCGCCATTCTCAAAGATCCACGCATCATCGTGTTCGATGAAGCCACCTCGGCGCTCGATACGCGCTCCGAGCGCGCCATTCAAAGCGAACTCGACCGGCTCGCGCAAGGCCGCACGTCCATCGTCATCGCGCACCGGCTCTCGACTGTCGTGAATGCCGACTGGATTCTCGTGATGGAGCACGGCCGCATCGTCGAGCAAGGTCAGCATGCGGAATTGATCGAGCGCGGTGGCGTGTACGCGCGTATGTGGGCGCTGCAATCGCAACAAGGGGAGCTCGCGCAAGTGCAGCGCAAGGTGTCGGCGCAACCGGTCGGGCTCGGCGCGTTGATCGCGGGCGTGGTCGATGGTCTGCACGAGGAGATCGTCGAGCATGGCGTGCAGCTTTACACCATGATGCCCGATGCCGACTTGCGCGTGACCGGCGACCCCGGCGTGCTGCAGTTCGTGATCGCGGACTTGTGTCGCACGGAGATACGCGCGGCGGAGCGTGGCGAGCGCGTCGAGCTGCGTGTGGAACGCGAAGCGAACCAGGTGCGCGTTTGCGTGCTGGGCCGTCGCGCGCAGCCCGCGCCGCTTTCGCAGGAGCAGGCTCGCCGGCTCGAACAGGCGCTGGCGGAAACGGGCGGCACGTTCACGGTGGGCTATGTCGACGGCCACCTCGCCTATGTCGCGATGATGCCGCTGCGTCCCGTGGTCGATACCGACAGTCTCGCGGGCCTCGCGGAGCCGAACGCAAACGTTACCGGCAATCTGGAGGGCCTGTGCGTCATGGTGCTGGACGATCAGGACGCCGCTCGCGAGGCGCTCGGCGCGGTGCTCGAGATGTCCGGGGCGGGCGTGAGACTGACGGCGTCGGGCAAGGAAGCGCTCGAATGGCTCGCGCAAGCGCCCACGCAGGAATGGCCCGATGCGTTCTTGTGCGACATCGTGCTCGGCGAAGAGGACGGTTATCAGGTACTGCGCCGCGTGCGCGAACTGGAAGCCAGCCGGCGTGTGTCGCTCGGGGAACGCATGCCGGCCATTGCGTTGACAGGGCACACGCAGACGGAAGACCGGCTGCGCGCGCAGATGGCAGGCTTTCAGTTGCACTTGACGAAGCCCGTTCCCGCCGAGCGGCTGATCGCGGCGATCAGGCAGGTCGCCGTGCGAACCGAAGCATGAGGAGACGATATGGACACCGAATCGTCGGCGCGCATCGTTGAACTAAAGCCGACGCAAGGGGCGCTCGGCATGGAACACGTGCGCGAGAAAATGCATTTGACGAGCAGCACGCCCGAGCACGAACGCGCGGCATTCCTGCGCGAGCACGCGCTGCGCGTGGTACGCGGGCCAGGCGGCACGCTGCATGTGATCGATCATCATCACTGGGCGCGCGCGTGGTATGAACTGCGCATCGAGGTCGTGCCGGTCATGATCGCGTGCGACTACAGCGACCGCGATCAAGCTTCGTTTATCGCCGCGTTGCGCGAGCGGCGCTGGCTTCATCCGTTTGACGAGCAAGGCCGCGAAACGCCGGTCGAAGCACTGCCGCCGTCAATTGCCGCGATGCCGGACGATCCGTATCTGAGCCTTGCCGCATTCGTGCGAATGGCGGGCGTCTATTCGGATCCTCCCGAGGCCAATGCGAAGTTCCCGTGGGCCGGGTACTTCCGCGAGCGGGTGCAGGGCGATTTCTCGTCGATTGCAGGTTTCGCCAAGGCGCTCGCGCAGGCAGTCGCCGCTTCTCGTCAAGACGAAGCGCGCGGACTGCCGGGATTCAACGTCAAAGCGTAGCCAGTGCTGAACGAGTCTGCTGCGCCTCGATGATCTGCCGGAAGTACGCGGCGGTGCGGCGCAAGCCTTCGTCGAGCACGGTCACCGGCTCCCAGCCGAGAAGCTGGCGCGCGTGCGTGATATCCGGCTGACGGTGCCACGGATCGTCCATCGGCAGCGGGCGGAACACGATCTCCGACTTCGAGCCCGTCAACGCGACGATGCGCTGCGCGATCTCCAGCATCGACAGTTCATGCGGATTGCCGAGATTGACCGGGCCCGTCACGTCGTCGGGCGTGTTCATCAAACGGATAAAGGCGTCCACCATGTCGTCCACATAGCAGAACGAACGCGTCTGCGTGCCTTCGCCGTAGACGGTGATCGGCTCGCCGGCGAGCGCCTGCATCATGAAGTTGGAGACCACGCGGCCATCGCTCGGATGCATGCGCGGGCCATACGTATTGAAGATCCGCGCGATCTTGATGTTGAGACCATGCTGGCGGCGATAGTCCATGAAGAGCGTCTCGGCGCAACGCTTGCCCTCGTCATAGCATGAGCGCGGACCGATCGGGTTCACGTTGCCCCAGTACGCTTCCTGTTGCGGATGAACGCGCGCATCGCCATACACTTCGCTCGTCGATGCCTGAAAGATCTTGGCCTTCACGCGCTTGGCGAGCCCGAGCATGTTGATCGCGCCGTGCACGCTCGTCTTCGTGGTCTGCACCGGATCATGCTGATAATGAACCGGCGACGCAGGACATGCGAGGTTGTAGATCTCATCGACTTCCACGTACAGCGGGAAGGTCACGTCATGACGCATCAGTTCGAAGTTGGGACTGTCGAGCAGATGCGCGATGTTGTCCTTCGTGCCCGTGTAGAAGTTATCGACGCACAGCACGTCGTGCCCTTGCGCCAGCAGGCGTTCGCAAAGATGCGAGCCGAGAAAGCCCGCGCCGCCCGTCACCAGAATGCGCTTGCGATATGCTTCCTTCATGTCGGTTCCTTTTTGTGGTGATTGGGTCGCGGTCGGTCAACTGCACACATGGCGCAAGGTCGCTTCCCATTCGGCGGCGAAGCGGCCGATGTTGAAGCGTTCGACCGCGAGACGGCGCGCGCCTTCGCCGAGACGCCGCGCTTCCGCGGGATCTCGCAACAGTTGTTGCATGACATCGACGAGCGCGTTCGTATCGGTATGAATGAAGCCGCTCTCGCCATTGCGAATGACGGTGGCGAGTTCCGTCGTCGCGAGACCGATGATCGGCATGCCGATCGTCATGGCTTCGACGATCGCGAGGCCCAGGCTCGTCCAGCGAATCGGGTTGAAGAAGAAGCGGTATTGCGCGGAGAACGCAGCGAGATCCAGATTGCCGATCTCGCCCAGACCGCCCGCCGATTCCGCGTCCATGCCGACCAGATCGAGCGGCACGCGTTGCGCGACATCCGCGAACACGTCGCTGCCGAGCCTGCGCCCGCGCTGCCGCAAATGATTGATGACGACGATGCCGCGTTCCTTCTCGCCCGTATAGCGCACGCCTTCCGGCACGACCACGCCATGTTCGATCACGCGCGTCGGTGTCTCGCCGCTGTCCCACATCAGGCGATTGAAGTGCGTCACATGCACGAGTAGCGTGTCGCGATCCTGCACCCAATGGCGTTGTTCGAACGGATTCTCCTGCGGCGGATCATGTTCGATATACACGCGAGGCAAGCGCCGCTGCGCATCCGAAAGCAGGTTGATGCGATCGTCGTCCCAGTGCGTGCGATGTTGAAACAGCACGACGTCGAACTCACGCGACGCGACTTCGTCGGCGGGTACCTCATGGACGTTGTCGCCCCACGGCAGCACGCCGACTTTGCCCGCGTAGCCGGGCGGATGACCGGGCTTCGTGACGAGATAGAAATCGTGCTTCGCCTGAGTCAGGTAGTAGAGGTAGTTGCCGTGCACGTGCCATGTGAGCACGCGCAGACGTCGTTGATTAGCAGTGGGCATCGGTTTCCAGTTTTTCTACGGGCAATTGAAGTCGTGCGACATCGAGCACTTGCGCGACGCTCACGTTGAGCGCGCAAGGATGCCCATACGGACACTCGCGGAACGAACACGGACGGCATGGCGGATAGTCCGCGAGCACGCGATGCCTGTCGTGATCGAGCGGCGCCCAGCGTTGCGTGTCGCTGCCCGATGCGATGACGACGCTTTTCGTTCGCATCGCGGCCGCCACGTGCGAAAGCCCCGTGTCGTTGCACACGATGAGTCGCGCGCGCGCGACGAGCGCCGCCAGCCCGCCGAGCGATGTCTTGCCGGTCAGGTCGATCGCGTTCACGCCGGGCGTGTTCGCGATGCTCGCGGTGATGGCCGCTTCGCCTGCGCTGCCGGTCAACGCGACTTGCCAGCCATCGCTCGAAAGCGCGGCTGCCACTTGCGCGAAGCGTTCCGCAGGCCAGCGTCGCGAAGGCAACTGGGCGCCGGCATGCACGAGAACAAGCCGCGCAGTGTCGAGGCCATATCGTTCGATCAGTTCATCGCACTCGCGCGTGTCGTGTTGCGTGAGCGGAATTTCTAGCTGCGTGTCGTGCGCATCGATACCGAGCGCCTGCATCAGCGCGTTATAGCGCGCGACTTCCTGCAACGCGTCCGGCCACGGAATGAAGACGCCTGCGCGCGGCGCTTCGTCGGGCTTGAGAAAGCCCGCGTTGACCCGCGCGTGCATCGCTTCGACGATATCGTTCGCCACGCCGCCGCTGCCGTGCAACTGGATCGCGAGATCGAAGCGGCGCGCGCGCATGGCATCGTAAAAGGCGGGGAGGTGCGCGTCCGTTTCTTCCTGCTCCGGAAAGCCGACGGCGCCCGGAAACAGGATCAATTCATCGACGAGATGCGCATAGCGTTCGACGAAACTATGCGCCCACGGCAACCCGATCAGCGCGATGTGTGCATTCGGATAAGCGCGGCGCAGCGCACGCATCGCGGGCACGCAACACAGCATGTCGCCGAGCTGAAGCGCCCGAAAAATCGCAATGCGCTCGACGCTCTCCGATTTCATATGAATACCACGCGGAACTTAATGGCGCCGTAAATTCGCCAGTACACCGAAAGAAACGGTATCCATAGCGATGTCCACGCCATTTCTAGCACGTGCGACGGTGTCAGCGCGGTCGACTTCAGGCGCTTGAAGCAGAACCATGCGGTCATGCCGAGCCAGGCCGCGAGGCAGACGCCCGCGAGCTTGTTGTTGCCGTTCGCGAGCGCGAACACGGCCACGACTACCGCGACGATGATCGCGTAATAGAGCAGCGGCGGCAGGCTGCGAATGCGTGTCTTGAAGAGCGACCGATGTTTCTTGTAGAGCAGCGCATCGAACTGGCTCTTCTTCTGCTGCGACAAGCTCACGCCCCAGCGCGCGGGCCGCACCGGATGCAGAACCATTGCATCGTGCGATCGCACGATGTGCGCGCCGATGCGCATCAGTTCGAACTGAAGGTCGGAGTCTTCGCGCCACGCCGACGTAAAGCGGGCATCGAAGCCGTCCACGCGTGCAAGCGCCGAGCGCGTCACGAACGTATTAGCCGTCGCAAATTCCGCGCGGGAGAGACCGGCTGCGTCTTGCTCGTAATCGGTCGGACGGGGGCCGAGCGGCACCACGATACGCCCCGATACGGCGTCCGCGCCCGCCCGCAACGCAGCGACGCCTGCGGCGAGCCAATGCGGATCGGGGATCGTGTCGTCGTCGGTGAACGCGATCAGCGGCGCGCCCGATGCGCGCCATCCCGCATTCCGAGCGCCTGCCGGGCCTTGCGTCGCGGTGACGGGAACATAGCGGATGCGGGGTGCTTCGTCGAACTCGCGTGCGAGCGCGGTCGCGCGCGAGCGCGTGGCTTCATCCGGACCGTCATCGCACACGATGATCTCGAAGCGCGCCTTGTCGTAGTCCTGCGCGATGATCGCGCGCAGACAGCGTTCCAGCATGTCGGGCCGCCGATACGTCGGCACGACCACCGACACGTCGAGGGCCGCGCCCGCCGCTGCGCCCGCATTGCGCTGCGTGGACGCGTCCTTCGCGCCGTCGTAGGGAAACGAGCCTGCAATCGTGCTCATGCACGCACTCCCGGCTTCTCGATCAGGAACGGCCCGATCACGAGCGCATCGAGCGGCGAGGTCCAGAACGATTCGAGCGCATCGCGCGGCGAATTGACCATCGGCTCGCCGCGCGTATTGAACGACGTATTCACGAGCACCGGCACGCCCGTGCGCGCCTTGAATGCAGCGAGCAAGTCGTAATAGAGCGGATGCTGCGAGCGGTTCACGGTCTGCACGCGAGCCGTGCCGTCGATATGCGTCACCGCCGGAATGCGCGACTTCATGTCCTCGCGCACATCGAATACGAAGAGCATGAACGGCGCGACGCGTGCATCGACGAACCAGTCCGCAGCATGTTCTTCCATCACCACGGGCGCCACCGGCCGGAAGTCTTCGCGGTCTTTGATCTCGTTCAGGCGCGCCTGCATGGACGGATCGATCGGCGACGCGAGAATCGAGCGGGCGCCGAGCGCGCGCGGACCGAATTCCGTGCGTCCCTGATACCAGCCGATCACGCGATTGGACGCCAGAATCTCAGCGGTTTCGCTCGCAATGTCGTTCAGCCGGCGATACGGCGTCTTCGACCACTTGAGGAACTGCTCGATCTCGTCGTCTTCATAACGCGGGCCGAGATACGCGTGATTCATGTGCCAGCGGCGGCTGCTATCGCCTTGCTTCACGCGCTCCTGATAGTCGGTCCAGAGCGCGGCGCCGAGCGCGGTGCCCGCATCCCCCGCAGCAGGTTGAACCCAGATGTCTTCGAACGGACCACGGTCGCGCAGACGCGCGTTCATCACGCAATTGAGCGCGACGCCGCCCGCCATCGCGAGATGCTTGAGGCCGGTGCGTTCATGCAGCCAGCGCGCGAGATCCAGCGCCGTTTCTTCGAGCACCACTTGCAGCGAATGCGCGATGTCGTAGTGATGCTGCGTGAGGGGACCGCCGCGCTCGCGTCGCGGGCCGAAGCGCTCAACGAGACGCGGCGCATCCACGGTGTAGCTGCCGTCGTTGCGATACTTCACGATCTCACGAAACTGATCGACGTATGCGGGCTTGCCGAAGGAGGCGAGCGCCATGACCTTGTACTCGTCCGACGAGTGAAGGAAGCCGAGATAGTCCGTCACGGCTTCGTAGAGCAAGCCCAGCGAATGCGGCAGTTCCACCTGTTTGAGGCGCTTGTATTCGCCATCGACGAACTGGCCAAGACTCGTCGTCACGCCTTCGCCTCGGCCGTCCATCGTGAGCACCGCCGTGTTCTCATACGGCGCCGCGAGAAACGCGCTCGCCTCATGCGACAGATGATGATCGACGTTGTGCCACTCGAAGCGCGGCGCGCGTCCGCCGCTTGCGAAACGCTTCTTCAGATGATGCGGCGCGCCGTCGAGCAACTGGCCGCGCGCATTGACGATATAGCTCAGGAAAAGCGGGTCCCACGGCGACTCGGAGGGATTGCCGGTCACATGCTCCGACGGCATGAAGGGCAGGGCGATGGTCGCTTTCGCCTGCTTGGGCATGCCCGAGAACAGATGCGGATCGTACGAATACGCTACATGGTCGATATCCGCGAGTTCGATGCCGGCTTCCTTCAGGCAATAGTCGATGGCATCGAAAGGAAGCTGCCAAGTCGAGAAAGGCACGGGGCGCTTAGCATGCTTCACATGCGTGAAACGCTCGTCTTCCGCCGCCGCGATCACGACGCCGTCGCGAACCAGCGCCGCCGCGCTGTCGTGATAGACCGCATTGATTCCGAGTGTGTACATAAGGCGCGTCTCTCAGGGTAGTGTCAGATGAGCAGGATGTTGTTCGGTGCGGGCATCGAGTAAGGACAGCGCGGCATCGACGACTTCATCGACGCTCACGCCGAGCAGACACGCGTGATGCCCTTCGGGACACACGCTGCGATAGCACCAGCGGCAAGGCACATCGCGGTACAGCACGCGATGCGGCGTTTGCCACGGCATATGCTGCGGATTGGTGAGCGCATACAGATCGACGACCGGCGCGTTAAGCGCCGATGCGATATGCACGGGACCGCTGTTGTTGGAGATCAGCACGCGCGCATGAGCGATCAGTGCCGCGAGCTCGCCCAGTTCGAGCGCGCCCGCGAGACTAATCACGCGCGCATCGCCGGCACTGACGGTGTCGCACAATGGGGCTTCGCTCGCCGAGCCGGTCACGAGCACGGGCCAGCCGGTTCGATCCGCGAGCACGCGCGCGGCCTGCGCGAATCGCTCGGGCGGATAGCGCCGCGATGCAGCGGTCGCGCCGGGATGCATGACAAAGAAGGGCGCGTCGAGATCGACACCGCGTTCGTCGAGCTTGCGCGCAAGCGACGCCTCGTCTTCGGCGCGCAATGCGAATCGCATGCGCGTATCCGCGTTCGTTGCGCCGACGCTTTCTACGAGCGCAAGCTGACGCTCGACTTCGTGTCGCGTGCCCATTTGCGGCTCGCGTTCCGCGACCCAATCGGTTAGGAGGTCATATGGATTCTCGCGGCAATGCGCGAGGCGCAGCGGAATCTTCGCCAGATGGCAAAACATCGCTGCGGGAAGCGGATTCTGGCTATAGACCGTGAAGATGACGGCGGCATCGAAGCCGAGCGATGCAAGCCGCTCGCACATCGCGATGTCGCCGCTCGCATCGATGGGCTTGTCATGCTTGACCCACGGCGCGTCGTATTCGATCACGTCGTCGATATCGTCGATGAAGCGCGCCGCCTGCGCGCCCGAACGCGATGCAAGCAACGTGAGATGCCGCCCCGGATACGCGTGTTTCAGCGCATGCAGCGCGGGCGTCGTCATCAGCACGTCGCCGAGATTGTCGAGTCGAATGCAGAGAATGCGCCGCACGTCCGCGCCCCATACGCGCTGAGGCGCGATGGCCGGCGCGCGCGCGTGCGCGTTCGCGGGCTGAAGAGGGATGGCGATATCGCTCGCCCGTGACGGATCGCGCTTCATGTGGCGAGCTCCGTCGCATGCCACGCACGCTCGATGATGCGCGCGGCTTCGCCCATGTCCTTCACAGTGGCATCCGGTTCACGCAACGGACCACGCTGCCACACCGTCTCGTTGCCGTTGTCGATCAGCACCGCGCGGCAGCCCGCGCGATGGCCTGCTTCGATATCGTCGAGGATGTCGCCGACGAACCAGCTTCGCGCCAGGTCGAGGTTCAGTTCGCGCGCGGCCCGCTGAATCATGCCCGGCGCGGGCTTGCGGCACTCGCATGCGCGTGCATAACGTGCGACCGTCCCTTGCGGATGATGCGGGCACCAGTAGATGCCCGTGAGCCGCGCGCCCGCTTCGGCAGCGAGCTCGTGCAACTTGCGTTCGACGTGCCGAAGCGCGGATTCATCGAACTTGCCGAGCGCGACACCACTCTGATTGCTGATGACGACAATCGGCACATTCATGCGCGCGAAGATGCCAAGCGCATTGCGTGCGCCTGGCGCAAGACGCACCTTCGCGGGATCGACGTTATAGGGCACGTCGTCGAGCAGCGTGCCGTCTTTATCGAGGAAAACGGCGGGCTTCATGCGGTGGCGCTGCCGTATGCGGCGCGCCGGCTGTCGAGGTCCTGCGCGATATCGACGCCCGCCACGCGCGCATAGACGCGTTCGAGCGACTGCGCGACGCCGGACCATGTGAACATCGCGCGAGCGCGTTCGAGGCCCGCAGCACCCATGCGTTCGGCGCGCGCGGGGTCGCGCTTCAAAGTGGCGAGCGCATCGGCGAGCGCGCGCGGGTCCTTCGGCGGCACGAGCAGGCCCGTTTCCTCGTGTGCCACCGAATAGCGAATGCCGCCCACGTCCGCGCCGATGACCGGCCTGCCGCATGCCATGGCTTCGAGCGGCGTGATGCCGAACGGCTCATACCACGGCGTCGTCACGAACACATCGGCTGCGTTATAGAAGGTCTTGAGGCGTTGTCTTCCATGACGGCCGAGAAAGTTCACCTTGTCGGCCACGCCGCATTCCTGCGCAATGCCGCGCAAACGCCCGATTTCCGGCGTCGCGATCTCATTCGCTTCATCGGAGTTGCCGCCGATCACATACAGATGCGCGTCTTCGTTCAGTGCGCGATTGCAGAGGCCGATGCCGCGCACCACGTTGTCGATGCCCTTGCGCGGCACCATGCGTCCGAGTTGCAGCACGATGAAGCGGTCCTGCGGCCAGCCGAGACGCTCACGCGCTTCGGCCTTCTTCATCGGATGGAACTCGGTGCTGTCGAAGCCGCACGGCACGAGGTCGATGCGTTCGCGCTCAGCGTGATACAGCGACACGAGGTCCGCTTCGTCTTGCGGGCATTCCGCGATCACCGAATCCGATTCGCGCACGAGCGCGTCTTCGATGTCGAAGCGTTCATCGGGGAAGCCATCGCCCGCGCCTTGATGAATGCGCCGTACGCGGCCGAGCGCATGAAACGTCGTGACGAGCGGCACGCCCAGCGCTTCCTTGATGCGCATGCCGACGAGTCCCGACATGAAGAAGTTCGCATGCACGACGTGATAAGGCGTTGCCTGCTTCCTGAAGAAGCCGATCATGAAGCGAGCGAACTCGTCCATGTGCGGAAGAAGCTGTTCCTTCGCCAGTTGCACGGGCGGACCCGCCGGCACGTTGATGACGCGAATGCCGCGTATGCCTTCGAAACGCGACACCAGCGGCAACAGAGAACGGTCGCGGCGCGTGAAGACATCCACTTGATGGCCGTTGCGCGCGAGCTGCCGCGCGACGTGCGCGACATAGATATTCTGCCCGCCGCTGTCGACACCGCCCGCTACCGCGAGAGGCGACGCATGCTCACTGATAAGTGCGATCTTCACGTGTAGGCCCCCTCGATTCGCGTTGTTCGAAATGGGCTTCGAGCCGTTGAGCGCGCACAGGGATTGCCGCGTCTTTCGAAGCTTGATGGCCTGTGAGCATTCGTTGTGCCACCAGCGCAAAATTGCGCAGAATCGTTGGTTCGTTGCGGGACGAACAAAATTTCGTTAGACGTAGCTTCGACAGCAGCGGCGCGGTTTTACACGGTGTGTGTAGCGTCTGCCGGTATCGTGGCGTGTTTGCTCGCTTCCGCCCGGGCATGGCGGCGATCGTCTTCGCGCACGATCGATCGCATGATCCGCACGTGAGCGCCGACTACGCGCCGATGTGCGAGCGCCCAGGGCAATCCACGCAACATCTGAATCGCATCTCGCCAGAACGCGCCTTCGCGCCGCATCACGGCGAGCGCCTGCATGCTCGCGTGCAAGGCTTCGGAGAGCGGCAATCGCAGCCACGCGACCCACGCTGCGTTACGCGCGAGCAGGCGTCTGCGCAAGGCGCTGTCGCGTATGGGAGAAGGGTGATGATGCAACACGAGTTCGTCTGCATAGACGAGCGCGTGGCCGTGATCGAGCATGTCGAGCGCAAGCAGCGATTCCTCGCCGCCTATGAAAAGCCGCGGCTCATAGCCGCCCATCTTTCGATAGACGCTCGTGCGAAACACGCTCGCGCCGGCCATGTAGCCGATGAGCGCCGGCCCCGGCAGACCGTTCGCGCCGAGCGGGCTCACGCGCATGCGCTCGCAGGTTTCGTCGGCATCGCCGTTTTCGCCGACGACCACCCGCGCGCTCAGCACCGCGACGCGCGGCGAGGCATCGAGAATCTTGATTGCGCGCGTGAGCGAGCCGGGGCTCCACCACGTGTCGTCGTCGCAGAAGGCGACGTACTCGGTGCGGACCTTCGCCACGCCGAGATTGCGCCCCGCCGCGCCCATGTTCGACGGCGCGACGACGAGTTCGACGAACGGGAAGGCTTGCGCGATGCGTGCCGCGGTATCGTCGGACGAGGCGTTATCGACCACGACAATGTCGATGCGATCCGGCAGCGCCGCGAGTCGTTCCAGCGTGTCGAGCACCTGGTCCGCGCGGTTGTAGGTCAGCACGACCACGCTCAGGCGCGCGGCTGCGTCGTGACGCGGGCGCGCCGAGGATTGCTCCAGAGGTTGCGGGACGGCGCTCATGCGCGCTGCTCCGCGGGTTCGAGCGTCCAGAATCGCTCGGGCAGGAACACGTCGTCGTATCCGTTCGGACCGAACGCCTTCAACTGGCTCGGATACGCGTTCACGGCGTCGCGCTTCAACGCTTCGCGGCGCGCGGCTTCCGCATGCTCGGGAAGGCGCGCATTGAGCGGCGTGGCGTCGATGCCGCGTTCCATCAAGTCCGCGAGCCGCTGCTGCAAGAGCGCGCGCTTGCATCGGTACAGCGCCTCTTCATATGCGATGCACGGCAGCTCGGGATGACGCAACCATGCATCGCACGCGGCCTCGTGTACGAGCGCGTGATCCGAATGAAACAGGCCGAGCGGGATCAGCAGCGTTTCGGGGCGATGCTGGTCTATTGCGTCGAGAAACGCCTGCGTCAACGTCGCGCGCGTGGGCTTGTCGGCGTCGGGCGCGAAAGGCACGTATTGCGAGTCGAGGAAGCCGAGATGCAGCGGCGTCACGCCGAGCAGCCCGAGCGCGCGGTTGTCTTCTTCGATGCGCGCGACCATCGCCTGCTTCGCGTCCGAGAAGCCGCACTGGGCGTCCCAGTCCGTGCTGGCATCGGCAGGGGGGCAGCCCGTGAAAACCGTGCAGACGAGTACGTTCGAGGCGCCGGCGAGCGACGCGCCGCAGCCGAGCACGGCGTCGTCGAGATGGGGAGAAATGAGCAGCGTTTTGCGCGGGACGTCGATCATGGAGGAGCCGTTGAGAGCGAATGACGGCTCGTCCAAACGCAAGTACCGCGCCAGCGGCGAAACGCGACGGGCGTAACGGCGCGGTCAGAAACGCATGCCGATGCCCGCTTCGATGATGTCCGCATCGCGGTCGTAGCGCGTCACCATGCGGTTCCACGTCGCATCCGGCGCGGACGTAATGTTCGTCGACGCACGTCCTGTTTTTTGTTTCGGCGCTACAAAGGAGGCGTTGATACCGAACGCCGTCGGCATGCGAGAGACGGCTTGGCATTCGAGCCTTTCCAAAGCGAGGATCAGATGGACGCCATTCCAGTGGAGTACCGCGGGTGTGAGTTGTCGGCGGTCGTCGTGCGGGCGGCCGGCGAGTTCATCGCGACGGTTCTGATCGAGCGGCCAGACGGCGTGCGGCGCGCGATCGGCCCGTTTCGACCGTTCGCCACGGCCCGGGCAGCCGAGCAGTTCGCCATTCAATACGGCAGGGATGAACTGGATGGACGCCATCCGCCGCGGGGCGTTCACATGACGACTCACGATGATCCCACCGTTGCACGCTCGACCGGCTTTGCGCCCGAGCGCCGTCTATAGTCACGCGGTCGACGGCTTGGCCGCTCTGAGGCCGGCTGAATCCTGTGAAGTCCGCGAGCAACGCGCCACGCTCGACACGGACGCCGCGAAGCACGGAGCTCCGACAGACGAGCGAGCATGCCCACGGTCATCTGAGCGCCGCTAAGACGAACGATCGTTCGCGCCTCACAATCACCCGCAATCGCGCACAGCACGCTTTTGCACACGCACGCCTGTATCCATTACCATGCGGGCGCCGCGCGGGTCCGTCTCCTGCGGGCATTCCAGAACAACGAATGACTAGCGCCATACCCGCCGACCGCGTCAATTACTGGGCAGTCGTCTCCGTGCTGCTCGGGACGTTTCTCGGCAACCTCGATTCGTCCATCGCGAACGTCGCGTTGCCGACCATCGCGCACAACCTCTCGCGCAGCGCAGCCGATACCGTCTGGGTCGTCACCGCGTATCAGCTCGCGGTCGCCGTCTCGGTGCTGCCGCTCGCCGCGCTCGGCGAAAAGCTCGGCTTCCGGCGCGTGTTCCTGTGGGGCTTCGTGGTCTTCACGCTGGCGTCGATAGGCTGCGCACTCGCGCCGACGCTGCCGCTCTTGGTCGCTGCTCGCGCGATTCAGGGTGTGGGCGGCGCATGCATGTCGACCATCGTGCCCGCGCTGCTGCGGCAGGTTTATCCGCCGAAGCTCGTCGGGCGCGGCGTCGCGCTGCTCGGCTTGACCGTGGCGCTCTCGGCGGCGCTCGGGCCGACTGTCGCGGCGGGGATTCTGTCGGTCGCCGGATGGCGCTGGCTCTTCGCGGTGAACGTGCCGCTCGGCATCATCGGCCTCGGTCTCGCCAGCACGATGCTGCCGCCCGGCACGCCGAACGCCGCGCGCCGCTTCGACTTCGCGGGCGCGACGCTGAGCGCGCTCGCCATCGGGCTCTTCATTCTGGGCGTGGGCGGGCTCGGCGCAGGCGAGCGCGCGGGCGAGGGTCACGTGCAACTGCGGGCGCTGCCTCTCGTCGAGATCGCGTGCGCGTGCGTCGCCGGTTTCGCGCTCATGCGCCATCAACGCGGACGGCCCGCGCCGCTCGTGCCGCTGGATCTGCTGCGCATTCCGATTCTCTCGCTGTCCTCGCTGACCTCCATCTGCTCGTACGTGGCGCAGACGCTCGCCTATCTCGCGCTGCCGTTCATGCTCCAGCACCAGTTCGCCCGCAGCGCGACGACGACCGGACTGCTCGTCACGCCGTGGCCGCTCGTGATCGTGTTCGTCGCGCCGCTCGCCGGTCGCCTGTCGGACCGGTACGCGCCGGGGCTGATCGGCGGCATGGGACTGGGCATCATGGCGATCGGGCTATGCCTCTTGATCGGACTGCCGGCATCGCCTTCGAACGTGGATATCGCGTGGCGCGTCGCGGTGTGCGGCATCGGATTCGGCTTCTTTCAGACGCCGAACAATCGCATCATGCTGACGTCCGCGCCGCATGAACGCAGCGGCGCGGCGGGCGGTCTCATGACGATGGCCCGCATGGTCGGCCTTTCGCTGGGCGCGGCGCTGGCCGCCGTTGCGTTCGGCATGTATGGACAACACGGCGCGCAGGTGTCGCTTGTCGGAGCGGCGGCAGCGGCCGCGATCGGCGTCGCGGTGGGCATCGTGCGCGTGCTTCGAACAGGCGAGCGCGCCGTCGGTCGTTAGCGCTTTCATGCTTCTGCGCGCGTCCTACAATTGAGCGCGGGTCGCTCTTCGCTGCGCGCAGCGATACTTCGGTTGACGCAATAATTTGCAAGTTCGTTGACTGCAACGGATATGCTATGGCCCCTTGCGCGCGGCCTCTTGCGCCGCGCTTCGTGCGTCCACGCTATCCACTTGCCGGTACAACATGGTCACACTGGTTAGCTGCTTCTCCGACCGCCGCGCGACATCGTCACGCGACAACCACGCCGAGTTCTGTCGCCGAACGCAAGCGGCTCATTACGACGAGTCGATGTCGAGCAGCGTCGATTCGCTCGAACTCGGTGTCCTCTTCAAATACCAGATGATCAGCGACCGGCTCGCGCGCGCGGCCGAAGGCGAGGTCGTCATCTTCGCGACGGAGAATGCGCTCTTCGTTCGCTTCGAAGATTTCGGCCGGATCATGGAAGGACGAGACAGCCTCGTGACCAAAGGCTTCTTTGGCATCAATACGGAAATGTTCGTTATCCGAAATAACGAAGAGAACCGCCGCATCGCGCGTGGCATGGCAGCGCGATGCCGGGCCTTCTACGAATACGGCAAGTTCGTCACGGAAGAAGAATTGCTGGAGGCGTTTCCGACAGTCGCCGACTGGGACCTGTTGAACGGCGTGATACCGATTGCATCCATGTGGTCGGGGCAGCACCCGGACTTGCGCGGCACGCCGGTGGTGGCGGTGTCGCTCGTGTTCACGCCGCGTCTCTATAGCAAGTACGGTCCGCGCTGGCGAGCCGTGTTCACGCGTCATCTGAACGCGTGCCATGCGGCCGGACACAGCGCGTTCTTCGACGCCTTGCCGCCACCGCAATGCGATACCGACGAGCCGTTGACCGTCTATCAGCCGGGCAGGGCGATCGCGGTCGTCATGTTGTACACGCCGAACATCGCGGGCTATGCGCGCTTCGGCGAAGCCAGTCTGCGCGCGTTCTGCGAGCGCCACGGCTACACGCTGTATCAGCATCGCGCGGTGCCCGCCGACTTTCAGCGCGAAGCATGCGGCAACTGGTCGAAGCCGTTCTTGCTCGCCAAGTATCTGCCGCATCACGAATGGGTCTTTTGGATCGATGCCGACATTCTCGTCATGAATCCTTTCGTGAAGCTCGAACGATTCACCGAGGGCCGCGACCGCGTGCTAACCGCCGATATCTGCGGCTGGCGCTTCAATTCGGGCGTGATGGGCTTTCGCAACACCGAGGCGAATGCAAACGTGCTGCAAAGCGTCCTTGCGCGCGTGCTGGAAACGGAGGACATCAAGTACACGTTTTCGAGCCAGGGCGACCAGTTCTATTTCATGGAGCAGATGATTTCGCATGGCCTGTGCCCCGAGCCGGACTCTGCGGACCTCGTGAGCTTCAACGAACTCAACACGCCGTGGTACTACGCGAAGCCGGATACGTTCATGTGCCATTTTCACGGCTTGAGCACGGAGCTGCGCATGCTGTTCATGTCGATGGATAAGGTTCCGGAAGGCGGATACGAAGCGATCGAAATGCAGCCCTGAGCGGCACGACGGGACCGCGGCTTGCTGCACCCTCCAGGAACGATGACCCCGCCAAAGGAGGGCAGCATGACTCAGATTTCAGGCGATAACGACGGCTCGCGCGCAACGGCCGACGACATGGATGAACCGGTGGGCGCTCCGGCCACTGGCGATACGCGGCAAGAGAAACTGGATGAGCGCGAAAAGCAGAAGCATCCCGCGAGCGAGAACGCGCTGCCGACCGCGCAGGACAACAACCCCGTGCCGCCGCAATCGACGCGCGGCTAGTCCAACTATCTGACGAGGATTTGCCGAATGAGCGACTATATCGACTGCATTGCCGCGCTGGACCGATGCGCCGCCGCTTGCGACAGCTGCGCCTCCGCGTGCATTGCGGAAGGCCATCTGCCGGACATGGAGAAGTGCATTCGTCTGGACCTCGACTGCGCGGCGCTGTGCCGCTTCACGTCGGAATCGCTGGCGCGCGATACGCAGTTCATGCGCGATTTCCTCGACCTGTGCGCGCGAATCTGCGATGCATGCGCGGACGAGTGTAGTCGGCATACTGCGAGCCATTGTCAGGCTTGTAGTGACGCGTGTCGGAAGTGCGCGGAGGCGTGTCGGGCGATGTAAGGCACGGCAGCGAGCCAACGCGCCGCGCCGAGCTTATCCACACTTTCTGTGCTCAACCCTGTGGACAAGCCGGGGACCCGCTCGCTATCCATTTGACGCGACGACCAAATCCCCGCGCGAGCGAATGCGCGTCGCCCCACGGTGCGCATCGCTCATCGATGCTACGCTGGCACGTCAACACGAAATGGGGATGAGATGAAGCGCAAGTCATCGGGCGTGGCCGTAGTCGCGGTGCTCGTGGGCGTGGCAGTCGCGGTGACGCTCTATATCGCGAGCTATGGCAGGTCGTCGCATCACGCCAGCATCGACATGCCGACGACGCACGACGCCATCGCGACGCAAGACGTGCCCGCGAGCGAAGCGAGCTTCACCGCAGCACCGATGCAGCCCGTCTCCGGTCCCAGCGACACGACCGCAGCGCGTTAAGATCAAACATCCGTCGCGTCCAACGTTTGTCCTCGACGCGACGCCTCACGGGAATGCCCCTTGCTAAACGGCTTGGAACGTCAAGCCGGAGCGCATTCCCTTGGGCCATCCATCGCAGCAGATTCCGCCCGCCGTCCTGCCCGTCGATGCACGCGGCATCATCGGCAACATGAAGACGGCGGCGCTGGTCTCGGTGCGCGGCACGATCGACTTCATGTGCTTTCCGCGCGTCGATTCGCCGACGCTGTTCGCGTCGCTTCTGGACGACGAGCACGGTGGCGCGTTCGCGATCTCCCCGCGCGATCCGAACGCCAACGTCAAGCAGATGTATCTGCCCGAGACGAACGTGCTGCTCACGCGCTTCATGACAGGCGAGGGCGTCTGCGAGTTGCTGGACCTGATGCCCGTGCCGTCTTCTGACGCGCGGGTGGATGTGGTGCCCAACTGCGTGATGCGCATCGTGCGCATCGTCTATGGGCGCATGACACTGGATATCCGCTGCGATCCGCGCTTCGACTATGCGCGTGTTTCGCATACGGCACATGCGGTAGAAAAGGGCGTGCAATTCACGAGAGCCGACAACGGCACGCCGCTGGAACTGCGCGCGAGCGTGCCGCTTTCCATCGAGCGTGATGGCGTGCGCGCGACGCTCGACATGAAAGAGGGCGATTCGGCCTGCTTCGCGCTAGGCGCGGTCGATGACATGCCGAAGCTCGACACCAAAGAGAAGTTCGACGGCATGTTGCAGGAGACGATCGCGTTCTGGAAAGAGTGGTCGTCTCGCTCGATCTATCGCGGACGATATCGCGAAGTCGTGCTGCGTTCCGCGATGACGCTCAAGCTGCTGAGCTCGGACGAACATGGCGCAATCGTCGCGGCGCCGACGTTCGGCTTGCCGGAAGCGCAGGACGGCTCACGCCGGTGGGACTATCGCTATACCTGGATTCGCGACGCCGCATTCTCCGTTTATGCGCTCTTGCGTCTCGGCTATACAGGCGAGGCGGAGCGCTTCATGCACTGGATTGCCGAGCGCAATCGCAATTGCAGTTCCGACGGATCGCTTGCCGTCATGTATGCAGTGGACGGCAAGCCCGCGCCCGACGAGACGCAGCTCTCGACGCTGGGCGAATCGACGCAGGGCACGCTTGTCGTGGGCAACGGCGCGCGTGGACAAACCCAGCTCGATGTCTATGGCGCGCTGCTCGACTCCGTTTATCTCTACAACAAATATGGCGCGGCGATTTCGTATCAAGGCTGGCAGCATGTCACCCGAACGGTCGACTATGTGGTGAAGCACTGGCGCGAGGCCGACCACGGCATATGGGAGTTTCGCAACGGCAAGCGGCCGCTGCTGCATTCGCGGCTGATGTGCTGGGTGACGGTGGATCGCGCGCTGCGTCTTGCGCAGAAGCGCTCGCTTCCTGCGCCGCTCGCGACATGGTTTCAGACGCGCGACGACATTCATCGCGACATACACGAGCAGTTCTTCAACGAAGAGCTGCAGTCATTCGTGCAGACGCCGGGTTCATCGACGCTCGATGCATCCGCGTTGATGATGCCGCTCGTGCGCTTTATCGGCCCGAAAGATCCGCGCTGGACCGGCACGCTGGATGCGATCGGTCGCGATCTGCGCGTGGATCCGCTGGTGTTCCGCTACACGCGCGGCACGACGCTCGACGGTCTTCCCGGCATGGAAGGCGGCTTCAGCGCGTGCTCGTTCTGGTATGCGGAGGCGCTCGCGCGCTCGGGTCGCGTGGACGAAGGGCGGCTCGTGTTCGAGAAGATGCTCGCCTATGCGAACCATCTCGGGCTGTTCTCGGAAGAAGTGGCGACCAACGGCGCGGCCCTAGGCAATTTTCCGCAGGCGTTGACGCATCTGGCGTTGATCAGCGCGGCGTATCAGCTGGACCGGGATCTGGATCGTACGCATGTGCCGTGGACTTGAGGGCGAAACGCGAGCGCTCCGGCGCTGGGCGTAAGTTGACATAACACAAATTAGCGATGTTTTAGTAAGCGCCCAAAACAGACTTCGCTGCGCCCGTGAAGCATTCTGCCGAACATGGCCGGCTTATTCCCCGGCGGCATCCGGTCCGACGCGCCGAGCGAGCTCTCTTGCGCCGGCGACGCGCCCGGGCGCGCCGGATTCACATCCGGCGGCGTGCCGAGCGTCGGACTCCGCTTGCGCTCGGGCGGCGCGATCGGTTCATTCGACGGATCCGCAGCGGGCGACGTGTTCGCATCGGAAGGCATGGCGCTCGCCTAGTCCGTACACGACGAAAGCCAACCCGCCAGCGGACGAACGCCTAGACCACTTTGCCCGGATTCAACAGCCCGAGCGGATCGAGCGCGCTCTTGATCGCACGCATCGCGTCGATATCGGTCTCGCGACGGCTTTGCGAAAGGAACGCTCGCTTCTTGACGCCGATGCCGTGCTCCGCTGATATCGACCCGTTCAACTCGCGCGTGACGTCGTAAATGACGCGGTCGATATCGTCATGGTCGTGCTTGCCCATGCCCGGCACGTCCACGACGATATGAATGTTCCCGTCGCCCAGATGCCCGTAGATCATGACGAGGGACTGCGGCCAGTGCTCGCGCAGACGCGACTCGCAGCGCGCGGCAGCCTCGCCGACTTGCGCGATGGAAAAGCTCACGTCATACGCGGCGTGGTTCGGTATGAACCGCTGATACTCGCCGGGCGCATCGCGGATCGCCCAGAACGCAAGCGCATGCGCCTCCGACGACGCTATCGCCGCGTCCGTCACGATGCCTTCTTCCAGCATTGCGCCGAGAAACTCCTCGAACGCTTCGCCGTGGCGCGCCGGATCGGTCCCGACGCTTTCCAGCAAGACATAGAATGGATGGGCTGAACCGAGCGGCGCGCGCAACTGCGGCAAGTTGGCGAGCACCGCATCGTGATACCCGGCCCACATGACCTCGAATGCCGACACGCCCGACGCCAGCCTCGCCTGCGAACGCGCGAGCAGCGTGGTCACGGCGTTGAAGTCCGGCAAGCCGCACCACGCAGTCGCCGTCGCAGTGGGCTTCGGACGCAGACGCAGCACGACGCGCGTGATGACGGCAAGCGTGCCTTCGCTTCCGATCAGAAGATGCCGCAAGTCGTAGCCGCTGTTGTTCTTGATCATCTTGTTGAGATCGCCGACGATGGCACCGCTTGCCAGCACCGCCTCCAGCCCCAACACCTGATCGCGCATCATCCCGTACTTGATGACGCGATTGCCGCCCGCGTTGGTCGCGAGATTGCCGCCGATCGAACAACTGCCGCGTGCGCCGAGATCGAGCGGAAAATAGAAGCCCGCCGCGCTCGCCGCTTCCTGCACGGTCTGCAACGCGGTCCCGGCTTCGACCGTCATCGTGCCGGATACTTCGTCGATCTCCACGATGCGATTCATGCGATCCAGACTCAGCGCCACTTCGCCGCCGCGCGCATTCGCTCCGCCGACGAGTCCCGTCAATCCGCCTTGCGTGACCACGGGTTGCCGAAAGCGCGAGCAAATGCAAAGCGCCTGTGCCACTTCTTCAGTCGTGCGCGGGCGAATGAGCGCAAGCGGAATCTCGCCCGGCAGTCCGCTCCAGTCCACGACACGCCGGTCGCCGAATTCTTCCGGAAGCGCGACCACTTCCGCGCCGAGGGTCTCGCGCAATGCGCGTATTGCTTCTGTTGCCGTCATGTCCTGCGTGTCTCCGTGTGCGTTGCGGCGCGCTTGATCGAATGCGCGCCTTCGTCACCATATACCGCACCGGGCCGCGACGGCAAGCGCACGAGCGTAGGCACCTCGCATGCGGTCATCGCGCAGCCGCGCCCTGCCCGTTCCTCGCGGTCAATTGTTCGTACACGTCATGCGACACGGCGAGCAATTGCGGACGCGGGATCGCACCCGACACGGCATAGCCGAAGTCGCCATCGACCCAATAGAACACATTGACGGAGCCATCCTGATAGAGCTTGAACGCAGTCACGTCGGTGCTCACCTTGCGATGCGACACGTTGAGCGTGATGCGCTCGCCCTTGGCGTCGTGATACATGAACTGCGCAATCGGACCTTCGTCGCCGGGCAAGAGCCGTCCGCCCATCAGATTGAACCCCACGCGCGTGAGCACTGGCGCATGCACGTCGGTGCCGAGCCGGTTCGACAGCCACTTGACGAGTTCCTCTTCCTGATCCGCGCCGACCTCGACCGGGCGCGTCACCATCGGCGCATACGTGACATACGCGATCGCGGATTGCCGCGCGAACGACTCGTCCTTCGTCAGGCTCGCATGACGAAGCGACGCGTTCTCATCGCCGGACGCGAGCATGTCGCGCGCAGGCGGACTCATCATGCCGGCCACGCCAATGCCTATGCCGAGCACGAGCGCCGCCGCCATGCCCGCATACTTGGGCCAGTTCGCCGCGGGACCTCGGCCGGCGTTCACCTTTGCGGCGCGCGTGGTGCTGGCATCGGGCGCATCGGGCGCATCCAAGGTGTCCAGCACGCGCGTCAGACGCTCCGGCAACGGTTCTTGCAATACGCGATCGAAGCGATCGTGAAGCATGCCGCTCAACGCGAAGTAATCGCTGACGCGACTTGCGAGCGCAGGGTCGGTCTCCAGCAGCCGATCGATCTCTTCGCGCCGGTGCTCGGCGAGCACGCCATCGACATAGCCCTGGACTTCCTCTTCGCTGATGGGAGTCGTTTGTTTGTTCATCGCACCACCTTCAGTTGCACGCCTTCCTGCTTGCCCGCCATGAGCGCGCGTAACCTTTCCCGTCCACGCGATAGCCGCGACATGACCGTGCCGAGCGGAATCTCCAGCGCGAGCGCCACTTCCGCATACGACATCTCTTCGAGCCCGACCAGCAGCACCACCTGACGCTGTTCGACCGGCAGCCGTTGCAACGCGTAATCGAGGTCTCGCATTTCGAGCGATTGCGTGTCCCGGCTTGCCACCGCGAACTGGCTTTCGTCGAGAGGATCGTCGTCGACCGAAACATGCACCGCGCGTGCATCCGCGCGTCGCGTCTGATTTGCGAAGACGTTATGCATGATCGTGAAGAGCCACGCGCGCAGATCGGTGCCCGACTGAAACTTGTCCGTGTGCCTGAGCGCGCGTTCCAGCGTGTCCTGCACGAGATCGTCGGCGAGTTCCTGATTGCGGATCAACGCGCGAGCATAACGACGCAAGCGCGGCAGATGATCCATGAGTTGTTCGCGCACGCTCATCGGCGCACCTCGCGGGGCAATCTTGCGTTCATCGTTCATTCCATTGCATGTTCTGACGAGCCATCGACACTTCGGCGGCACGCATGAGCCCCGGCGTACCGGCGCGAGCTCCGACCACCGTGCGAACGCCCGATGTCGATATCCATTCGACAAGACGCACGGTTCCGATTCTATGCGCGTGCCACGTTGCACGCATGAACGGCGGCGGCGCACACGTCGAGAGCAGCACGAGCGGCTGATTTCTCTCATTGCGATACGCGAACACCTTCACGGTCGAGAAAGCCCCGAGCGTGACGTTCGTCGCATCGACGGCGTGAAAGCCCGCCGATGACAGATCGGGCGCGTCCGCGATGCTCGCCGCGCGCGCAGGCATCGTCGCCTGAATCGCCAATGCGGACACGGCTGCGCGTTCCAATGCCGCGTCCGGTAGGCGCACCGTGGCCCAGATCGCGGCGATCACTAGCGAAAGACAACCGGCAATGGCTGCCCACAGCCGCAACCGCGCCCCCGGCCGCCGATGGCTCGTTTGCCGCGCGCTGCGTTCGTCGCCGAACATCTCGCGCAACTGCGCATTGAGCCGATCATAGAACACCACTCTGCGCGCTTCCTCGGGCCGGCGAGCGAGATAGGCATGCAGCGACGCGGCCCGTTCCGACGCGAGCAGGCCGTCGGCGAAGGCCTGTACGTCGGCTTCGGAAAGGCGAGTGTCGGAGTGCGGGTCCACGGTCGTTGTCCTGCGCGCTGGAAAGGTCGTCTTCGATTGCAAACAACGTTGCGAGGCGTTTATTCCCGCGAGCGTCGATTTTTTTGTGGCGATCACGAGCCCGCATAGATGTGGCAGAAGCTGTAAGGGCCCACGCAATCGGACGGGCTCATCGACGCACTTCCCGCGCCCGACGCGGTCCTCATGCCGCCATACGCGCCGCTCTCCGGCGTTTTCATTCGCGCTCTCTGGTTCTGATAGATGGGGCTAACGTCCGGATACGAGGCATCGGTCACGAGACGCGAGCCGTTCTGCTCGGCCTGCACGAGTTGCGCGCGCACTTCGTCGCGCGTGAGACCTTGCGCGAATGCGCCCGTCGAGACGACGAGTGCGGCGGAAACGGCGATAACTTTGGCGATGTTCATGTTCGACTCCTTGAGAAAGAATTCATTGGGCTTGCATGAAGGCAAACCGTCCGCGGAGCCGATCTATTCCAAAGAATTTAATCGACACCTTGCTGGAATAACGCTGCAAGCACTTGTGTTCGCGTCACTGATCCATCGAACAGCGAGCGAAACACCATGAAACAGGCACCCTTCTCACTGATGAGACTCTTGCGGAGTCCAAGGCGACATGCACGCGACCTCGCGAAACTGGCGGTCATCGGCGGCAGCGTGCTCGCCATCGGCACTGCGTTCGCCTACGTGGCGGGCATCGGCGACACGCATAGGCTGACTTCGACCAAAATCGTCGACACACTCGAAAGTGTGAGCGGCGTGCACGCGGGATACCGGCGCAATCATGCGAAAGGCGTATGCGTCGAAGGCTGGTTCGACGGCAACGGCAACGCGTCATCGCTTTCCCGTGCCGAAGTGTTCAGGCGGGAGCGCACGCCGGTGACAGGCCGGTTCGCGATACCCGGCCCGAATCCGTTCGTCAGCGATTCGGGCAATCCCGTGCGCAGCCTCGCGCTCGAATTCCGGCTGCGCGATGGCGAACAGTGGCGCACGGCAATGAACAGTACTCCTATGTTCATCGTGAACAGTGCGCAGGGGTTTTATGAGCAGCTGATCGCATCGCGTCCCGATCCGAAGACCGGCAAGCCCGATCCCGCGAAGCTCGCCGCGTTCTTTGCGGCGCATCCTGAAACCCGGCCCTTTCGCGATTGGGTCAAGGCGCACGCGCCCTCATCGAGCTTCGCGAATGCCGCCTACTACGGCATCAACGCGTTTCGAGCGACCGACGCTTCGGGCGTTACGCATGCCGTGCGCTGGTCCCTCGTGCCCGAAGCCAACTACGAGGCGGTATCGCAACGCGACGCCGCGCGTCACGACTTCCTCGACGACGAACTGAGAGATCGCCTCGCTCACGGCCCGCAACGGTGGCACCTGATCCTGACCGTCGCGCAACCGGGAGACGTCACCAACGACGCGACCAAAGCATGGCCCGACGACCGGAAGCATATCGACGCAGGCACGCTCGTGATCGACCGCGAGAGCCCGCAAGCCGACGGCGCTTGCCGCGACATCAACTTCGATCCGACCGTGTTGCCCGCTGGCCTCATGGTCTCCGACGATCCTTTGCTCGCGGCGCGTTCGTCCGCGTATGCCGTTTCGTTCAACCGCAGAACGCATGAGGAGGCGCATCATGAAGCGCACTGACGCGAACCACTTCAGTCCGGCGGCGCGCTGGATTCACTGGCTCATGGCGGTCCTCGTGACTGGCATGTTATTCATCGGTGTCGGCATGGTCGCGACGCTCTCGTCGTGGCATCAGACGTTCATCGCGATACATCGCCCTCTCGGCATCGTCATTCTTGCGCTCACGGTGCTGCGTCTCGCCGTACGCATGACGCACCGCACGCCCGCCCTCCCCGACGACATGCCGCGTTGGCAGCAACGCATCGCGCATGGCTCGCACTGGCTGTTTTATGGGCTGTTCTTCGCGATGCCGCTCGTCGGATGGTCGATGCTATCCGCAGGCGGATTTCCGATCGTCATGCTGGGCGGCGTGCATCTGCCGCCGATCGCGCCGGTGAACGTGCGTCTCTATGCGTTGCTGAGAAGCGCGCATACGTACCTCGCGCTGCTGTTGTTCGCGACGTTCGTGATGCACTTCGCCGCGGCCCTGTTTCATGGGCTGATTCGTCGCGACGGCGTGCTCTCGAGCATGGCGCGCAGCGGCCGATGACGGACATGCGCGTTCATTCATTCGGCGAGACCTGATCGATTGCAACCAGCAAGTCTTCCGTATGGACCATGAGTTCGCGCACTCGTTGCAGCATCGGGTATTGGTCCAACACGCCGCGCCAGCGAGGCGACTCGAGCAGATCATCCCACACGGGTTCGAGCATTCGGACATCGGCTGGTCGATGGTCTTGCAGCATGCACGCGTAATCGAGGCTCGCTTGCGCCGACAGCAGCTGCATGCGGCTGCCCGCGCCGAGCACGCGCTGCGCCGTGTCGGCAGGCGCATCGCAGCAGTAGAGAACGGTGCGATGCAAACCGGCCTCGTCGGTGGTCAGGCGGTGTAGCGACGAACCGCGCAAACGCACGGCGCCTTGAGCCGTATCGAATGCGTACGAGACGTTTTCCTCGGCATGCGCAAGGAGTTCGATACCACGAAGCAGCCGGGAAAGATCGGTCGTCGCTGCATCGACAGAGGCCTTCGATTCGACGAGCAGACAGACATCCCATTCCGGCGCTTCATCGGCGTTGTTGGCCCGCTTGAGCAGCACCGCATCCCACTCGCTCTTGGCACGTTCGGCGCGCCCCGGAATGGACGCAGGAACATGCATGGAGGTCACGACGCGATACGCCGCGCGATCACCATCTTCGTCTCCAAGACGGTCTGCCATAGCTTGCAACGCGTGACTGGCGCGCCCTTCGGCCGCTGCCCCGCGCTTCTGCGATGCGTTACCTTCCGCGGCCGCTTGCGCGCTGCCCGAACGCGGACCATGCCGGTCCCATAGCGACAGATACGCCTGCACGTGCTCATCCCGAAGCAGCGTTTCGAGACGTTGTAGCCGAAGCAAGGAAGGACTTTCGATCAGCCGCGTCAGCGCATCACGGGACCGAGGTTCGTCGGCGAATCCGGGAATGGTTAGCAGGTGTTGCGCGATATCGGCAAGGCCGGAAAAGTTAGGCGATGACGCATAAGCGTGCAATTGCGCCAACCCCTCGCGATGCGCATCCGACGACGTGCGCTGTTTGCCGGGATGAGCGATGGCGTTGACACTGGCGCGAATGGATCGACGATCCTGCTTCGCGTGCGCCGATAGCGACACGTATTCACGCACTTCCGCCACGCGGTGCCGGAGCAACGTGGCCTTGAAGACCGGGTCGCCGGATTCGTCGTGCAAGGCTTCTTCGATCAGGCGTGCGAGCCCTTCGATAAAGGCCTGTTTCATCGATACGGTCGGCGCTTCGCCTCGAGAGATCGCGCAGCGTGCCTGTTCGATGACGATTGCAAGCGCCGTGGCGGGTAACGGTATCGACGATCCATCGGACAAGGCAGCGAGCGCGGGCAAACGGTACCGGCGCGCCACGACGCGCAATATTTCTCGAAGCAGAAGCGATGCACACATGAGAGCACGAGGGATGAAACGTAGCCTCGTACTTTACCTCGTCGATGCGTGGGCGGCCGCCTGGCGCCCGGCACCTCGCTGCTTGCGCTTATCGACGCGCAGTTCCCGACACGACATCGATCCACACGGCGAGCACGAGGATCGCGCCCTTCACGATCATCTGCCAATAGGAGTCGACATCCAGCATCGACATGCCGTTGTCGAGGCTCGCCATCACGAGCGCGCCGATGATAGCGCCATACACGGTCCCCGAGCCGCCACGCATCGACGTTCCGCCGATGAAGCATGCCGCGATGGCGTCGAGCTCGCCCATCGATCCCGCAGAAGGCGAGCCAGCCGCGAGACGCGCCGTATTGACGAGTCCGCCGAACGCGCACATCAAGCCCATGAGCGCGAAGATAGCGAGCTTCACGCGGTCGGTGTTGATGCCGGAGAGGCGCGTCGCTTCCAGATTCGAGCCGACCGCATAGATGCGCCGGCCGAAGACCGTTTGCGTCGCAATGTAGGTGAAGACGCCGAGCAGCGCGAGCAGCACGAGCACAGGCACCGGAATGCCACCGTAACGGTTGAGCGTCGCGACGAACGCGAAGAGAATCACCCCCGCTGCGATAATCTTCACGCCGTCCTGCCACGGCGCGACAACCGGTAAGCCATAACGCTGACGGCTGCGTCGCTGACGCAAGGTCAACACTGCGAGCAGAGCGAAGAGCGCGATGGCGAGCGTATCGCCGGCCACGCGCGGCAAGTAGCCTTGCCCGATGAACACGAGTGAATCCGACACCGGCGCAATGGTCGAACCGCCGGTTATACCCAGCAACACGCCGCGATACGCCAGCATGCCGCCTAGCCCGACGATGAACGAGGGCACTCTTCGATACGTGGACCACCAGCCGTTGAAAAGACCAATGGCAACGCCGAGCATCATCACGACCAGCAAGGTGGCCGCAATAGGCCAGTGATACGTGACATCGAGAATCGCGGCCACGCCGCCGAGCAGCCCGAGCAGCGAGCCCACGGACAAGTCGATCTCGCCGGAGATGATGACGAATACCATGCCGCACGCGAGCATGCCGGTAATCGACATCTGCCGCAAAAGGTTCGAGAGATTGCGCGGCGTGACGAACGCGCCATTGGTCAGTAACGAGAAGAACAGCCAGATGACGGCGACGGCGAGCAGCAGCGCTAAGAGCTTATAGCGCGTGAATAGCTGCTTCATGCGCTGGCCGGCGGGCTGCGGCGCGCCCTTCTCGTCCTTGCTTGGCTTGGGCGTCGAAATGAGATCGGGAGTCATGCGAGGCTCGCTGAATCGATTGAGTCGGTATCCTGCCGCGTTGCGATAGCGGCCGAAAGAATGTCTTCTTGCGTGAGGCCGTCGTTGATGAAGTCGCCTCGTAACTGGCCTTCGCCGATGACGAGCACACGGTCCGAGACACCGAGCACTTCCGGCAATTCCGACGACACCATGATGATGGATACGCCGCGTTGCGCGAGTTCGAACATCAGCTTGTAGATTTCGTACTTCGCGCCTACGTCGACGCCGCGCGTGGGTTCATCAAGAATCAGCACATCGGGATTCGTCAACAGCATGCGCGTGAGTACGGCCTTCTGCTGATTGCCGCCCGACAGACTCGCGATGGACAACATCGGATGCGCCGCGCGTACGGAGAGCCGCTTCATCTCGGTGTGAATGGTGTCGAGTTCCGCAGCCGTATCGATACGTCCGCCTTTAGCGAAACGCCTGAGTACCGCGAGCGTGATGTTATGCCCGACGCCGAGTTGCGGAACGATGCCATGACGCTTGCGATCTTCGGGCACCATGGCGATGCCTGCCGCGATCGCGTCGCCGGGCGTGCGAATGGAAACGGGCTTGCCTTTCACGATGACCTGCGCGGCGCTCTCGCCCGCGTATGCGCCGAACACTGCCTGCATGAGTTCGGTGCGCCCCGCGCCGACGAGCCCCGCGACGCCGAGAATCTCGCCTTTTCTCAGCGCGAATGACACGTCGTCCACGCGTTTGCGGTTCGGATTGTTGATATCGAAGCACGTGACGTGACGCGCTTCGAACACGACTTCGCCGATCGGCTGGCGGTCTTCCTTCGCAGGGCGCGGAAAGAGATTCGTGATCTCGCGCCCGACCATCATCGCGATGACGCGGTCGGTGTTCACGTTACGCATCGGATGCGTCGCGACGTGCTTGCCGTCGCGAATGACCGTCACGGTGTCGCACACGGCTTCGACTTCATCGAGCTTGTGCGAGATATACACGCAGGCGACGCCGCGCCGCTTGAGGTCTCGCACGATATCCAGAAGGATTTGCGTTTCCGACGCGGTAAGCGATGAAGAAGGTTCGTCGAGAATAAGCAGTCTCGCCTTCTTGTTGAGCGCCTTCGCTATCTCGATCAATTGCTGGTGGCCGCCGCCGTAGTTCATCACCGGCTGCGCCACGTTGATGCCCTGTATGTTCAGCTCGCCTAGCAGTTCGCTTGCGCGCTGATACATCGCCGGGTAATTCATGCGCCCGCCGGGCAGCGTGATCTCGTTACCCAGGAAGATGTTCTCGGCCACCGACAGTTGCGGCACGAGCATGAGTTCCTGGTGAATGATGATGATGCCCGCTTGCTCGGTGTCGCGAATGCCGGTCGCTCGGAGCGGCTTGCCATCCCAGATGATTTCGCCCTGCCACGTTCCATGCGGATAGACGCCCGACAGCACCTTCATGAGCGTCGACTTGCCTGCGCCGTTTTCACCGCAAAGTCCCACGCATTCGCCTTGATTCACGACGAGGTCGATGCCGTCGAGCGCCTTGACGCCCCCGAACGACTTGGCGATGCCGCGCATCTCCAATAGCGCCTGTGCCATGCTTGGTGTCCTGACTGTGCTGAACGAAGCGGGCATCGCCGAAGGCAACGCCCGCAGGACCATTAGTTGCCGGCCAGTTGCGCTTGCGAATAGAAGCCGTCCTTGATGACGACATCGACATTGGACTTGGTCAGCAATGTCGGCTGCAGCAGGACCGTGTCGACTTGCTTCTTGCCGTTGTCGTATTTCGCGTTGAACGCGGGCTTGTCGCCCTTGGCGAGATCGACGGCAAGCTTGGCGGCATCGCCTGCAATGAGTTTCAGAGGCTTGTAGACCGTCATGGTCTGCGTGCCGGCCACGAGGCGCTTGACCGCGGCGAGGTCGGCGTCCTGCCCCGACACCGGCACCTTGCCCGCGAGCTTCTGCGCGGCTAGCGCCTGAATGGCGCCGCCCGCCGTACCGTCGTTGGATGCGACGATCGCATCGATCTTGTTGTTGTTCGCGGTCAATGCATCCTCGGTGATTCGCAGCGCCGTGGATGCGCTCCATTCCGGCACCCACTGCTGCCCGACGATCTTGATATCGCCGCGATCGACAGCGGGCTTCAGCACTTTCATCTGCCCTTCTCGCAACATCTTCGCGTTATTGTCGGTGGGCGCGCCACCGAGCAGGAAGTAATTGCCCTTGGGTTGCGCGTTATAGACGCCTTGCGCCTGCAATTCGCCGACCTTTTCGTTGTCGAACGAGATATACGCATCGATGTCGGCATCGAGCACCAGGCGGTCATACGACACGACCTTGATGCCCGCCTTGTGCGCTTCGGCCACGACATTGCCGAGCGTCTTCGAATTGAACGGCACGATCACGATGACATCGACGCCACGCGAAATGAGGTTCTCGATCTGCGAAATCTGACGCGCTTCGCTTGCGTCGGCGGACTGCACCGACACTTTCGCGCCGAGCTTCGTGGCGGCCGCTACGAAATAGTCGCGATCGCGCGACCAGCGCTCCACACGCAGGTCGTCGATGCAAAAGCCGATCTCGGGCTTGTCCTTGCTTGCATGCGCGAGCGGCGCCGCGAGTGAAAAGCCCGCGCACATGGTGGCGCAGACGAGCGAACTCAGTACCGAACGGCGAATGGATGATTTCATGTCTCACTCCTGTTTTGGATGGCCGCGGGCGTAGTCGTGCGAGAGCGCCCGGCGTTACATACAGTGCGCCGCGAATACGTGTTCGCTGGCGTCGCTTTGATTGTTTCGACTCGAAGAGTGGCCGCTATTCGCCCGCGCTGCAATTGCGAAATCGACCGCTCGCGCTAACGTTTTTTGGCGTCGTTCAACCGTAGATCGCGCGGTTGACCCAATTCTCCAGGCGCTCCTGCTGGCCGCTCACATGTCGAGGATCGATTCCGCGAGAGATGGCATCGTTCGCCAGTGCGTCGAGTGAATAGCCGCCCGCGAACACCTTGCGCCCGAATTCGGATTCCCAACCGGCATAGCGGTCTGCCTTCAGTTCGGCGAGCCGATCGTTCTCGACAAGCCTCGCTGCGCGTTCGAGCGCTATCGCAATGACGTCGATTGCGCCGATGTGGCCATGCAGCAGATCCTCGGCATCGATACTCTGTCGGCGTACCTTCGAATCGAAATTCATGCCGCCTGTCGTGAAGCCGCCGTTGCGCAGAATCTCGTAAAGCGCGAGCGTGAGTTCTTCCACGCTATTCGGAAATTGATCCGTATCCCAGCCGTTTTGCGGATCGCCGCGATTGGCGTCGATACTGCCGAAGACGCCGAGCGCGAAGGCCGTCGCGATTTCGTGGTGAAACGAATGCCCGGCAAGCGTTGCGTGATTGGCTTCGATGTTCACGCGGTACTCGTCTTGCAGGCCGAATTGCGTAAGAAAGCCATGCACGGTGGCGACGTCGTAATCGTATTGATGCTTGGTCGGCTCTTGCCGCTTCGGCTCGATCAACAGTGCGCCCTTGAAGCCGATCTTGTGCTTGTGTTCCGCGACCATCGCAAGGAAGCGCGCAAGCTGTTCGCGCTCGCGTTTGAGATCCGTGTTCAGAAGGGTCTCGTAGCCCTCGCGGCCGCCCCACAGCACATAGTTCTCGCCGCCGAGATCGAGCGTGGCTTGCAGCGCCTCGCGCACTTGCGTGGCGGCGAAGGCGAATACGTCCGGGTTCGGGTTCGTGGCGGCGCCCGCTGCATAGCGCGGATTCGAGAACAGGTTCGCCGTGCCCCAGAGCAGCTTCACGCCGCTTGCCTCTTGCTTGCTCGCGAGGTACTCACGCATGCGCTTGAAGTTGTCGACGTATTCGCGAATGCTCGTGCCTTCCGGTGCGACGTCGGTATCGTGGAACGTATAGAACGGCGTGCCGAGTTTCCCGAAGAATTCGAACGCGGCGTCGGCTTTCATGCGCGCCATTTCCATCGCATCGCCCTGCTTATGCCACGGCCGATCGAACGTGCCGGCGCCGAACACATCCACGCCCGGCCACGCGAATGAATGCCAGTAACATACGGCAAGCCGCAGATGATCGGCCATACGCTTGCCGAGGACCATCTTGTCGGCATCGTAATGCCGATAAGCGAATGGATTGTCTGAACCCGCGCCCTCGAAACGGGCGCTTGGAAGATGTTCGAGCGAAGGCATCGCGTCTCCTGTTTTCGAATGCGCGCATTCGAGTCGCGCTTTAGAGTGACGCCATGCTGCCAGCCGCGCGCCCGGTGCTTCAATTGCGAAATTCGCCAGCGCGATTAGCGATTCTTGGCAATGGCCGGAGTTGATTGACGCATGCCATTAGAATGAAGCGGCTGCATAGTCGGCAGTCACGCTTCACATATGGAAAACCCTTAAGTCCGCTAAGAGATTTTCATGAATCGTCCGCATCGCATCGCGTTGCTCTTCAACGCCAACAAGGTGTACGACCGCGAGATCATCACGGGCATCGGCCAATATCTGCTCTCTACGCGGGTCGCTTGGGACCTCTTTCTCGAAGAGGATTTCAGGGCGCGGTTGACCGGCATCGAACGTTTCGACGGCGACGGCATCATTGCGGATTTCGATGACCCCGCCGTCTGCGACGCGCTTGCCGATTGCCCGCTTCCTGTCGTCGCCGTGGGCGGCTCGTATCACGACGCAGCGTGTTACCCCGCATCGTTGCCGTATATCGCCACAGACAACGCCAAGCTCGTATCGCTCGCCTATACGCACCTCATCAGCGCGGGGCTGCAACGCTTTGCGCTGTACAGCCTGCCGGAATCGAGCGAGAACCGCTGGGCTCAGGAGCGCGAACGCGCGTTTCAGGCGCTGGTCGAGGCGGACGGACTCGAAGCGGAGATCCATCGCGGTTTGCCGACGAGCGCCCCGGTATGGAGCCAGGCGAGCGCCGAACTCACATCGTGGCTGCACAGTCTGCCAAAGCCCGTCGGCATCATCGCCGTCACCGATGCGCGCGCTCGACATCTGCTGCAAGCGTGCCTCATTTCAGGCATTGCAGTGCCCGAGGAAGTCGCGATCATCGGTATCGACAACGATCCGCTCACGCGCTCGCTCACACGCATCGAGCTGTCTTCCGTGATTCAGGGAACAGAGGAAATGGGACGAACGGCCGCGCACCTGCTGCATCAAATGCTCGGCGGGGCGCGCTTTGCAGGGCGGCGAATACTCGTGCCGCCGGTCGGCATCAACGTGCTCGAATCCACACGCCATCAGCCCGTGGCGAGCCCTTACGTGATGCGCGCGCGCCATTACATTCGCCAATACGGATGTCAGGGCATCAAGACCGACCAGGTGGCCGATTACGTCGGTGTATCGCGTTCTTCGCTCGAAGATCACTTCCGGCGCGAATTGGGTTGCACCGTTCATCAGGAAATCCTCAGCCACAAGCTACAGGTGGCCAAGCAATTGCTTGCGAAACAGGACATACCCAGTGCGGAGGTGGCGATACGCTGTGGCTTCACATCGCTGCAATACATGTACGCCGTTTTCAGGCGCGAGCTCGATTGCACACCGCGTGAATATCAGGAACGGCTTCAGGCCACGTCGTCGCACACCGCCTGACGCCACGAAGGGTATCGACTTATGAATATCGCCGACACCGAGGGCGCTGCCCGAACGAACGCCGACCGAATCTCCGCCGAGCGCTGGGGCAGCCTGCCAGGCGGCGACAGCGTGCGTCTCTTTACGCTGCGCAACGCGCACGGCATGAGAGTCGCGATCAGCGATCTCGGCGCGACGCTCGTCTCATGGCATGCAGCGGATCGCGCGGGCCGCGTCGCCGACGTTCTGCTCGGACACGACACGCCCGAAGCCTATCTAAAGGGTCGCGCGTATCTGGGCGGCATTATCGGGCGATGGGCCAATCGCATTCGCGACGCCCGCTTCATGCTGGACGGAGTGAGTTATTCGCTGGATCGCAACGAAGGCTCGCAACATCTTCATGGCGGCGCAGCGGGGTTTCATCGCGCGATCTGGAGCGCACGCGAGAGCGACGGCGCATTGGTACTCACTCACGAGTCGCCGGAAGGCGATGCCGGTTTTCCAGGCAACGTCATAACGACCGTGCGCTATGCGCTCGACGACGACGGCACGCTCACGATTCAGTACGATGCCGTCGCGAACGCACCCACGCCCATCAATCTGACGAATCATGCCTATTTCAACTTGTCCGGCGACGGTACGCCTGGCGCATGCGATATACGCGGCCACGTCATTGCGATAGACGCAGATAGCTTCTTCGACATAGACGACGCGATGATTCCCGTCGCTCCCGCAAGCGTGGTCGGCAATGCGTTCGACTTTCGCGCGGGCGCGCCGATCGGCGCGCGACTGGACTGGCCCGATGCTCGTCTTTCACGCGCCGGCGGCTTCGACCATTGCTATATCCTGCCGGATACGAACGATGGCGGCGTGCGCAAGGTCGCGGTGCTGTACGACCCTGCGAGCGGCAGAGAGCTGATCGTATCGACGGACGCGCCCGGCTTGCAGTTCTATACCGGCAACCATCTGCAAGGCGTGCCCGGCCGCGACGGGAAGCCGTATCGCATTCATGCGGGGCTGTGCCTCGAAGCCGGTGCCTTTCCGAACCAGATCAATATGCCGGATGCGTCGCGCGTGGTGCTGAGGCCCGGAGAGCGCTACAGTCAGATCACGCGCTATCGCGTCGGCGTTCGATAAATTCGCTCAGGAGACAGCGGGCGCGCGCACGCCCATTGTTCCCTCTCGTACCGGCGCGTTCGTTTCCTTGATGACGCTCTCGCACAGCGCGATGACTTGCGCCGCGCTCGCCGGATTGAATAGCGAATGGTCGATGTCCGGAAACGTCATCACGCGGACGTTCGGGTATCGCGACAAGCGCACGCCCAGCTTGCCGCAATGCGCAGCCAGCAGATCGAGCCCCGCGTCATAGCTGCCATAGACGAGCAAGGTCTTGACGCCCTTGGCATCGAGCACGCGGGCGATCGCTTGGGGCGTCGTCGCTTGCTCGACAGATGCAACAGTGGAACTGTCGAGGCGGAACAGGTCCGCGATGCGCGAACGAATGCGCGTCCCGGCATAACCCGCAATGAAGCCGAGCACGCGCAGCAGGTTTTTATCGCCGCGTAGTATCGCTTTCCATTTCTGCAACTCGAACATCGACGCTGCGTAGCCCGCCATCGAATTGCGTGTCGATTGACGCATCTCGTCCGCTGACTTGTCCTCTGGCTGTTTGAACGTCGGAATGTTCACGGCGATCACGCCTGTAATGGCGGGCTCCGACGCGGCCGCCTTGAGTGCGTGATAGGCGCCGGAACATATGCCGAACGAGTAGATCGACGCGTAGCCGCGTTGCGAGAGCCACCGCGCGGCCGCCGCCGTATCGCGCGTCGCAACAGGATGATAGATGCGGCTATAGGGCGTATCCGTCTGACCCACGCCCGGCGCAGCGGGACTATCGCCGCGGCCACGCGCATCGAAACGCAACGAAGCGATGCCACGTCGTGCGAGATCGCGCGCAATGCGCACGGAGAGCCGACTATCGCCTACACGCGAACTCGCCGATGTATTGGCAAGCAGGAATGCGGGACCACGCGACACTGTACGGCGCGGCTCGCACATGATGCCGATGAGACCGTCCTCGCCTATTCTCACGGGCCGCTCGATGGCCTCGGGCGTTTCGATGCTTAAGTCTTCGGGCCATTCAGACGTCATCAACGGTTCGTTGCTACGGTCGTGAGTCCCGTCGGCAAGCCACTGCACCGCCTGCGCGAACGCTGCATGCGGCATCACCATGAAGGCCGATTCCTGAATGAATCCGGTGAGGTCGTCGAAGGTCTGAACCTGTACATCGACATCGAGCGAAGCCAGCGCATCGCGTAACGCGTCTTTCGAACCGACACGTCCGTGCATCAACAGCACGCGCGGTGCGGGTGCAATGCCCGATTGTTTGACGCTGGCTGCCAGATCGATGGCTTCCAGATCACGCCTGAAGTCTTCGCCATAGCTTTGACCGAGAACGTTCAGCGGACCGTCCTGTGGCTGTATTTCGCGCAACGGCGCAGCGAGCTTTTCGAGCCAGGTCTTGCGCGTCACACTGAGTTCGCGCATGTACGTGCGTCCACTGACAACGGGCGCAAGGAGCACGAGTTCATCCACGGGGCGGCGCAGTGCCGCATGCAATGCGAAAGCAGCGCCCACTCGGAAGCCACAAAGCGCCACATGCTCGACGCCCGTCTGCTCTCTCAGGAAATCGACGGCGGCGCCGATGTCATCGACCGCCGACTCGAACTGACCCGGCGCGGCATCGTCGCCGATGGAATCGCCAGTGCCGATGTAGTCGAAACGCAAGACCCAAAGGCCTTGGGCTGCGAGCAACTCCGCAAGCAGACGCAAGCCGCTATAGGTCCAGACATACTCATGGCCATAGGTATTGCAAAGCACGACGCCCCGCTTACCCGTTCCTGCATGCAGCCACCCCAATCGCCCACCGAATACGACCGGTCTCATTGTTCTGTCCTCGCTCTGGCGACGTACACGAATCCCAAGGGATGCCCCCGCTCCCTTTGCTCGCCTTTTGCCGCGGGATTCGTCGTGCGAGATCCGCAGCGTCGGTGTGCTGGTTGTCGCGATTATATTGAGCAAGTCGACTTCGCAATGTCGGCTTCCGACATTTCGTTTGAATAAGCTAGTGATTGGCGGCTATGGCAGCGCCTGAGTCATTGTGATGTGGTAGACGAAGGCACCGCCCATATACTCTCTCCGCTCCAGGCGGCCATCGCGGGATTCACGGCTTCCTGTGCAGCAAGGCGCGCATGTGCGTAGACACGGTCGCGCTCTCGGGCGACAAGGGCCTTCTTCGAGGCCACTGTCTGACGATGAAATCGCGGGTCGCCCATCATTGCGACGTATTCGCCGCGGCGGTAGCGCAAGTAACGCTGGAAGAACTCGGCTCCGGGCAAGCCGCTGTCGAGCGCCAGCAGCACGCCATAGTCGATATCCTCGACGTCACCCAGCGTCCTGACAGCAGACTCCAAAGCGGCGTAACGCTGTGTCAGCGGCACGCTCTTGTCGCACAACGCATGAAAACGCTGATAAGTCAGCAATTGCCGATGTAACGCACAGCGTCGCAATGCCTTTGCGAGTTTCAGACTCAGTTCGGTTTCCACTTTCCCTCCCGCCATATCACGGATTGCAGGCGCGCGACTGCACACCATCCGCTAAAGCCGATGGCGGCTGAAACTGGCCTGCTTCAACTGTCAAAGCAAAGAGAAATGCCGATACTCACAGTCATGTTCGACATGACTGGCACGGCCAATTAGCGTCGATTCGCTCGATGCGAAGATTGGAACGCAGTTAAAGAGTGAGAGGTTCTGTTAGCATTGCGTCAACGTTCGGCAAGCGACTGCCAGTGCGTGACAATCATTAACGATGAATGCTGTGCCACCGAGCGAAAGCCGTTGTTGGTTCGGCTCGATGGTGTTTACATGCTAGCAAACATATCGCGCCTAACCAAGAACAGAATGCTGTTTTTGCAGCCTCGTGTTTTTCATCAAACTGTCAACCGGTAGTTCTTCCTTCTGGTGCGTTCGCATGAGTCATTGGCCCGGAGCCGATAAGCGAACTCATACGTAGTCGCTGAAGATTATCTTTATTATTCACGCTGACTAAGCACCGCTGATTGAACAGAGGTTGTCGGGAAACGCATCAATCGCACAGTATTGACAAGGGCGATCTCAATGGTCGTTTAATGGGAGCGAATTGAAATAGTCATAGACAGGTGCAATCAGGCTTCAGGGCCCGAGCGTCACCAATAAGCACGAGGGGCTGCTGCGAAGACGTCCATTCAACGCCCTCGCAGTAGCCCGCCGTCAATGATGTGCTTCTCGCCGGAGATCAGTGCCCGAAATAGACCGGCTTGTTTCCGTCGTTCATCGGTCGCAATGCGCGCATGCCCGCTGCGGATGTCCCGCTGTCGACGCCACCATATGCGCTCGTTGCGCCCTGCATTGCACTATTCTGGCCCGAGACGCGGCTTTCTGCCTTCTGGACATCGCTCGGATAGGTCGTGCGATCCGACTGTCCGGGGTTATAGCCTGCGGCTTCTACCTGCCGCAGATCCTGCTGCACCTGACCGCGATCGACGGCGGAGCCGGCTTGCGCGAAGCAAAGCGCCGGGGCAGCGAGCACAGCGGCAGCAGCGACTGCTTTAACGATCGACTTCATGACAGATCCTCCAGTTGTTAGACGGCGCGACAGCATTTCTGCGCCTGCTCCCAACATTCAGCATCGGTCGTTCCTGCGCTGCCCGCCGCGTTCTCATTCCGCCTTGGCTTCGACCAATTTGACCAGCACGTGCAGCATGCGGTTAGCGGGCGTGGGCACGCCCAGCGCTTCGCCGCGACGAACGATCAAACCGTTGAGATGGTCGATCTCGCTGTGCTTGCCGCGCGCGAGATCCTGGGCCGTAGACGAATATTGGTTCGGCATGGTCTCCGCGATGCGGCGCACGGCGGCATCCACATCGCCCGGGAGCTTCACGCCATCGGCCTTGGCGACGGCAACACACTCGTCGATGACATCGCGCATCGCGCGCGTGACGCCTTCGCCCTGAACCAGTCGTCCATAAGGCACCTGTGCAATGGCCGAAAGCGCGTTGTACGCACAGTTGAGAACGAGCTTCGCCCATAACGCGCCACGCACGTTGTCCGATATCTCGGTAGGCACGCTCGCGGCGGCGAACATATGCGCGACGTCTTCGCTCATGCTCGAAGGTTCGATGACCAGTTCGCCACGTCCATGGTGTCGAATATGCCCCGGACCTGCCATTTCCGCAGCAACATAGACTACGGCCGCCGCGCCTTCTTGCGGCAACAACTGGCGCAAGCGCTCGGCATTTTCCACGCCGTTCTGCAGTGACAAGACCAGCGCGCGTGGATCGAGATATGGCGCAAGTGCCCGTGCGGCGCTGTCCGTATCCGTCGACTTGACGCAGAACAGCACTAACTGCGCGCCCTTTGCCGCGCTCGCGTCTGTCCTGGCCGCAACGCGAACGCGCTCATCGAAAGTCTGCGTGTCGAGTCTCAAGCCTTCGCGCTGGATTGCTTCGACGTGCTGGGGCCGTGCAATCAGCGCGACTTCATGTCCTGCGCGAGCGAGCATGCCGCCGTAATAACAGCCCACTGCGCCCGCACCCATGACAGCAATCTTCATGTTTCCTTTCTCCTGGTCACTGCATCACGCGAAGTCCGTTCGCTTTGCAACGGGAAAATATCACAACACCGCTGAAGGCTTCCGGCGCGGGCTTAGACCCGCAAACGCTTGCGCTTTGTATGCCGGCGCAACTTTGTGGGACGACGCACGATAGTCAGTCGAATTCCCAATGAACCATATTGTTAAAGCATGCCGAGGGACGATACGCTTGCTGCAGCGGATAGACGGCGCGTTTCCAGACCATGACCGACCGCTATGGGGTGTGTGCTGCACGCCTTCCCGGCCGAAGGTGCCGGGAAGGCAGGCAATGTAGGGAGACCAATATACGGCGCGCCGAGGCGCCGCATGGCAGGAAAAGCGGTAGCGGCCCGGCAACGGGCGACGCGCAGCCGGAGCGTGGGGTGTTTTCACGAGAACAAAAAATGAACCATGGATATGAAGCATCGCTCGTCAAGCGCGTGGTGAACCAACTCGTCGCGGGCATTATCAACGGAGAATACAAGGACAACGTTCTGCCGCCTCAAATCCTTCTTTCGCAGAAGCATGGTGTCTCCCGCACCATCATGCGCGAGGCGTTGAGCATTCTCATCTCGCGGCGCATGCTGGACGTGCGGCCTAAGACAGGCACCCGCATTCGGCCTGCGCACGAGTGGCTCATCATCGATTCTGAAGTGGCCGAGTGGCGCTTGCGTGCCCTGCCCGATCCGGACTGCCTGCGACGTCTCGTCGAGTTCCGGTCGCTCGTCGATCCACCGGCGGCCGCGCTTGCGGCGGCGCGCGCGAACAGGCATCAGCGCATCGGTATCAATGCCGCGTTTCAGCGGCTCGTGCATGCGAGTCCCGAAGAGACTTCCCACGCGGCCACGGAAGAAGCGTTGTTGACCGCTATTCTCGATGCGAGCGGCGACGAGATCTTGCGCCAGATGGGTAGTGTGGTGCGTGTGGCCATGAGGACGATCAAAGCCACGTTGCGCAATCACTCTCAGGGGCTCTCACGCATGCCGGAGTCCGAGATCAGCGATTACGGCAAAGTGGTCCGCGCCATCGACGCGGGCGATGCAGACAGCGCGCGTTCGATCATGACGCACATGCTCGAGCGTACTGCTTCGATGTGGATCGAAGAAGCCGTGTAATCGCCTCTGCCTTTTCCAATGCGAGTGCAGGAATCAATGACTACAATGGATCGATGATTCGGTCAATGATTCGGTGTGCCAGCCGCTCGGCATTGAGACTCGGAGGCAGAGATGGCAGAACTCGACAAGGAAGAGGTCGTCGCCGTATTGAACCGGATTCTCGAATCCGAGCTCGCCGGCGTCGTGCGTTACACGCACTATTCGTTTCTCGTCTTCGGGTTCGGGCGCATACCGATCGTTTCATGGCTGCGCGCGCAGGCGGATGAATCGTTGACGCACGCGCATCAGGCGGGCGAATGGATCACCACGCTCGGCGCGTATCCATCGCTGGAAATCGGCCCGCTGCTGGACAATCACACGTTCGATATCGCGACCATTCTTCGCGAGTCGCTGCAAGCAGAAAAAGTCGCGCTGGACCTTTATCGCGATCTCCTGAGACTCGTGGAAGACCGCTCGGTCGCGCTCGAAGAATATGCGCGGCAGATGATTCAGACCGAAGAACTGCACGCGGGTGAAGTAGACAAGATGCTGCGCCGTCCGGGAGAAGTCGACACGTCCCCGGAAAGACGCACGGGGCACGTCTGAGAACATGCGCTGCGCGGGACACCGCACAGCGCATCGAAGGTCCGGCAACCGCTTACTTCGGCTGCGCGACCGTACGCAGATAAGGCTTGAGCGTCTTGAAGCCTTCCGGATACTTTTTCTTGGCGTCTTCGTCGGAAACCGAGGTGGGGATGATGACGTCATCGCCCGGCTTCCAGTTGACCGGCGTGGCGACGGTGTGCTTCGCGTTCAGTTGCAGCGCGTCCAGCAACCTGAGCACTTCGTCGAAGTTGCGGCCCGCGCTCATCGGATACGTGAAGGTCGCTTTCATCTTCTTGTCCGGACCGATGATGAACACGGCTCGAATGGTGGCGTTATCGACGGCCGTGCGCGGACCGCCGCCGCTCGCATTCGGATGAATCATGTCGTAGAGCTTGGCGACGGTCAGGTCCGCATCGCCGATCATCGGGTAATTGACGGCCGTGCCTTGTGTTTCCTCGATGTCTTTCGCCCACTTGGCATGATTGTCGACCGGATCGATCGACAAGCCGATGATCTTGGTGTTGCGCTTGTCGAACTCGGGTTTCAGCTTCGCCATATAGCCGAGCTCGGTGGTGCAGACGGGCGTGAAGTCCTTCGGATGCGAGAAGAGGATCGCCCAACTGTCGCCGATCCACTCGTGAAAGCGAATCGGGCCTTCGGTGGTTTCTGCGGTGAAATCGGGGGCTTCATCGCCAATGCGGATGGACATATTTGATCTCCACGTCAAGGAATAATCAGAGAGCGTTGCGCCTTCGTGCAACAGGTCCCGTTGGTCAAAGCGAAACCGACAAGCCGATTATAGTGCCGCTCCGCGCGAGAGCGGACCACCGCCACGAATCACCCCGCTGAGCATGCGGTCTTCGGCACAGGGAATGCTTAAGCGACCGGGCGTTTCTTGACCCATGCGCTCGGGCATGCGCGGCTTCGTTCTCGTATTCCTCGGCAAAATCTGCTATTACGAAACTGAAACCCCAGGCCGGCGTCGACTCGTCGCCCTGCAACTGTCCTGCCAAGGGACCGGAGGTGATCGTGGCCGTCATGCAGAGAAAGACCGTCGCTGCACTGCAAAAAGAAGCATCGGAAACTGAAGAGGTTTTGCAGGAGCAAGGCGGCCACGCGTTGAAACGTTCGCTTACCGCGCTCGATGTGACCATGCTCGGCATCGGCTGCATCATCGGGGCAGGCATTTTCGTGCTCACGGGACACGCCGCGGCTTCGAATGCAGGCCCTGCCATCGTCATATCGTTCGTGCTGGGCGCAATCGTATGCGCGCTTGCCGGCCTTTGTTATGCGGAAATGGCTTCGACCGTACCCGTCTCAGGAAGCGCCTATACGTACGCTTATGCGACGATGGGCGAACTGATCGCATGGCTTATCGGCTGGGACTTGATACTGGAATACGCAGTCGGCGCGACGACCGTGGCGATCGGCTGGTCGGGCTATGTCGTCAGCTTTCTGCATTCACTGCATATCGATATTCCTGCGCAGCTTTCGCAAGCGCCCTTCGCCTATGACCCCGCCAAGGGATGGAGTCACGCGGGCGCTATCCTTAACGTACCGGCCATGGTCATCGTGGGGCTCATCACCATCCTGCTGGTGATAGGCATTCGCGAATCGGCGCGGGTCAACAGCTTCATCGTCGTTATCAAAGTGCTTATCGTGCTCGCGTTCATCGCGGCAGGCATTGCGTATGTCGACACGAGTCATTGGGTCACTGCGAAGAATCCGACCGGCGCATTCATTCCGCCCAATACCGGTGAATCCGGCGTGTACGGCATGAGCGGCGTTCTGCGAGGAGCGGCGGTCGTCTTCTTCGCTTATATCGGCTTCGATTCAGTGTCGTGCGTCGCGCAGGAGACGCGCAATCCACGTCGCGACATGCCGATCGGCTTGCTCGGCTCGCTCACCATCTGCACGATTCTGTATGTCCTCGTCTCGTACGTGCTGACTGGCATCGTGTCGTACGACAAGCTCAATGTGTCCGACCCGATCGCAGTCGGCGTGGATGCCATCGGCATGCGCTGGCTCTCGCCTATCGTGAAGCTGGGCGCGATCTTCGGCCTGACATCGGTCATTCTCGTTCTGCTGCTGAGCCAGCCGCGTATCTTCTATTCGATGGCGCGCGACGGCTTGCTGCCGCCCTTCGCCTCGAAGATTCATGCGCGCTTCCATACGCCGTACATCACGACGATCATTACCGGCCTGATCGTCATGGTCCTCGCAGGGCTGCTTCCGATCGGTCTCGTAGGCGAACTCGTCAGCATCGGCACGCTGTTCGCGTTCGCCGTGGTCTGCGTCGGCGTGCTGGTGTTGCGCATCAAGCAACCCGAGCTGAAGCGGGCCTTCAAAACGCCCGCCGTGTTCATCGTGGCTCCGTTAGGGGCGATCTCGTCGGTGTTCCTCATGTCCGGCTTGCCTGCCGATACATGGATACGGCTCATCATATGGATGGCGATCGGCATCGTCATTTACTTCACATACGGCATACGGCATAGCCGCTTGCGCGTGGACAAGCAAACGCCTCCGGCTCAAACAGCAAGAAGCTAAGGTTGACGAGGCCGCCGGGTGCCATGTTCGCGCGCTTCTTGCGGGCTTTCGTAGATATACGGCGCGACGCCCCGGCGTTTCAGCGCATCGCCGAGTTTCATGCGCAGGAAGCTGCTCGTCGTATAGCGCGTTACGCCGCCATAGAACCGACTGACTAGCCGCGTGACCATCTCCGAATAAGCGTCGAGCATGCTCGGGCGAATGGAAAAGTTATCGTAGTTGACGATAGCGTGCGGCTTGACGCTCACGCCCGCGAGTTGCTTCTCGACTTCCAGGCGAATTGCTTCGACGTCGTGCAGGCTCGCCACCTCAAAGCCTTCGAAGTTGATGAAGAAAAGGTTCTTGTCGGCGTCGTAGCTGAATCGCTCCGAGAGATCGAGGCCTAGCAGTATCTTGCGCAGACCCATCGGCTCGTCCGTGAAAATGCGCGGATCCATCAGGCTCGGAGCGGACGTCATCAAGGGGCGGAAGTCCATGTGAGCCACGATATCGCGCTCGACATCGATGCCGGGCGCCACTTCCTTCAGCGCCAATCCCTCGCTACTCAGTTCGAACACACAGCGTTCGGTAATGTAAATCACCTTCTGACCGCGCTCCACGGCATAGGGCCCGCTGAACGTGCGATGCTCGACGGCATCCAAGAATTTGCGGCAATTTCCGTCTCGGCGAATCATGAGCTTGCCGTCTTCGATAAGAATGTCGAGCTTACCCGCGTTGAACGTTCCGACGAAAACCACCTTCTTTGCCGACTGACTAATGTTGATGAACCCGCCCGCGCCGGCGAGCTTCGGTCCGAACTTGCTCACATTGAGATTGCCTTCGCGGTCTGCTTGCGCAAGCCCGAGGAAGGCGATATCCAGGCCGCCGCCATCGTAGAAGTCGAACTGGTAAGGCTGGTCGATGATCGCCTGCGTATTCGTCGCCGCGCCGAAATTCAGGCCGCCAGCCGGGATGCCGCCTATCACGCCCGGTTCGGTGGTCATCGTGAAGAGGTCGATCACCTGCTCTTCGTTGGCCACGCTCGCAATGCCTTCCGGCATGCCGATGCCGAGATTGACCACGCTATTGGCCATCAGTTCGAACGCGGCGCGACGCGCGATGACCTTGCGTTCATTGAGCGGCATGGGCGGCAGCGAACCCGCGGCGACCCGCAATTCGCTGGAAAACGCGGCGCTGTATTGCTCGCCGAAGGTCTGCCAGTGATTCTCCGGGCGCGCGACAACGACGCAATCCACCATGACGCCCGGCACTTTCACTTGCCGCGCGTTGAGCGTGTTCGACTCGGCGAGCCGTTCCACTTGCGCGATAACGATGCCGCCGGAATTGCGCGCGGCCATTGCAATGGAGAGTGCTTCCAGTGTCAGCGCTTCCTTCTCCATCGTGATGTTGCCGTTCAGATCGGCCGTCGTCCCGCGCACGATTGCGACGTCGATGGGAAAGGCTTTGTAATACAGATAGTCGGTACCGTCTATCTGCATGAGACGCACGATATCCTCGGTCGTGCGGGCATTGAGTTTTCCTCCGCCATTGCGCGGATCGACGAAGGTCCCGAGACCGACAGTCGATAGCTGCCCCGGACGATGCGCCGCGATATCGCGAAACAGCTGCGAAATCACGCCTTGCGGCAAGTTATACGCTTCGATGCGATTCTCGATGGCGAGCTTTTGCAAGCCGGGAACGAGTCCCCAGTGGCCGCCGATGACACGCTTCACGAGCCCTTCGTGCGCGAAATGATTGAGGCCTTTCGCACGCCCATCGCCTTGGCCGGCGGCATAGACGATCGTGAGATCCGCGATCGGCTCGTCTGCTTCGGCGTCGCCTGCTGTCTTGCCTTCGAGAAAGCGCGCCTCGAGCGCCATCGCCACTTCTTCCGCGAAGCCAACGCCCACGAAGCCGCTCGTTGCGATTGTGTCGCCCGACCGGATGAGGCGCACGGCCTCGCGCGCCGACACGATCTTGCCGCGCTCGACAAGCCGTGCCGATGACGAGAAGGCGTGGTGACGAGGCGGGGCGCTGCTGTTGTTCATGGCGTCTCCTTGTCCGTTTCGGGCAAGGTAACACCAAATGAGCGCAGTGCGAAATGCGCGTCGTCCAGAAGTGTCGTGCTATGTGCTTTAGCGAGGCGCGCCGGCCTCGATCGCCTGTATGAACTGATGCAGCACGGCGCCGGACGCATCCGTCACGGCCCAGAATGTCATGCCGTCCTGATTCCAGCGGGCAAGCGCATAGCCGTCGTCCGAGCGCGTGACGACTGCCTTCGCGTCCTTTTGCGCCCCTCCCGACGCTTTTTCGGGGAACACGTAGACGTCGATCGGATGCTTCAGATAGCGATAAACGACCACCGCCACCGGACGATGCCCGATGTAGTCGAGCCGTCCGCCGACCAGCGCATAGCCAGGTCCTGCCGGGTCGATGACAGGCGGCGCATAGTCGATGCGACCGTTGAACCACGGTTTTACCGTATGTTTATCGCTGGATAAAACGTCTATTGGACGATCCGACATCAGCGCCCGCACATGGCTCGATACGATCTCTTGCGCGATCGGCGATTCGGCCGGCATGCGGGCGGCGGTCTGAATCCACAGCACGGCGCCCAGCACGACTGCCGATAGCGTCGCGCCTGCGAATGCCCCGCCGAAGAAGGGCCACGGCGCGGAAAAAGGCAGCCGCCATGTGTTGCGCGTGTTAGGCGTTGGCGATTGCCGGCGTGCTTCGCGAGCCGCTTCGTCCCGCACGCGCGCCAGCACTTGCGCTCGCAGGTGCGCCGGCGCGTGGTGATACAGCGAGCCATCGGTCAACCTCGTTTCGAGCGAGGCGGTTTCGTTATTGTCCATTGCCCGATTCCTCGGAATGACCCGGTTCTGATTTGCGCACGAGCCGCACGTTCGGTCTGTCGCCCTGAGCTGCGCGCACGGCTGCCGCCAGCATTTTCCGGCCGCGCGCGAGTCTCGACATCACGGTTCCTATCGGCACGCCCGTAATGGCGGCCACTTCCTTATAACTCATGTCTTCCAACTCACGCAGCACCAGCACCTCCCGAAAGACCAGAGGCAGTGACTCCAGCGCGCGATGCACCAGTTGCACCTCGTCCTTGCGCACGGCGAGCGTCTCGGGACTCACGCCGGCATCGTCAGACCATCCCGGCAATGCCTGGTCGCCCGCGATCTCCTCGTCATACGGCGTCGCGTCGGCCAACTGCACGCGACGACGCCACTCCGTGAAACATGTATTACGCACGATGGCGAGCAGCCATCCCCGCGCATTCGACTCATCGCCGTCCTCGAAGCCCGAGAAGAAACGAAACGCGCGCAGATAGGCTTCCTGCACGACGTCATCGGCATCGCTCGGGCTGCCCGACAGCCAGCGCGCAAGGTTATAGGCGGCATCGAGGTGCGGCATGACCGTCGCTTCGAAGCGCGCATGCGGGGACTCGTCTACCTTCGACCTGCTTGGCCACATTGCGCGGATCTCCCAAAGCCACCGAATTGGAACCTATTGATTGCGCTCACACTCGCTGTTACCGCTTGTTTCGCCGATTTATTCCTTCGTATTTCGACCGGGGGCAAAATAATTTCTATCGGGAATATCGGAGGTGCTGCGCCGGTTCGATGGACGCTGGATACGTCACTTCAACAAGGAGCCGCCGTGCAAACCGAACTGAATTCCCTATCTTGTCCGTCCGAACTCGACGATCACGGCAAACGCCGGCGCACCGCACTCTCGTGCATGGCGTGGGCCGGTGCGGGCGTGCTCTGGACGATCAGCGGCGGCGTGCCGCGCTCGCAACTGATTTCGTCGGCTCATGCGGCAGAAACCACGCGCGCTTTCAGTTTCGTGCAAATCAGCGATAGTCATATCGGATTCAACAAAGATCCGAATACGGAGCCGACAGGCACGCTTCAGGAGGCCATTAGTCATGTCCGCGCGATGCCTCAGCGTCCCGCATTCATGATCCACACAGGCGATATCACGCACCTGTCCAAGCCCGCTCAATTCGACACGGCCACGCAGATCATCAACGATGCCGGTATGCCCGTGCATTACGTGCCCGGCGAGCACGACGTGCTCGTCGAAAACGGCGATCCGTTTTTTGCGGGCTTCGCGGACCAGTATGGCAAAGGTGGCGCGCGTCACTGGTACAGCTTCGATGAGGGCGGTGTGCATTTCATCGGCCTGACGAATGTGCTCGACCTGAAGGGTGGCGGCCTCGGCTTTCTCGGCGACGCACAACTCGCGTGGCTCAAACAGGACCTGCAGGCAAGAAGCAGCAGCACGCCGATTGTCGTCTTCGCGCATATTCCGCTTTGGGCGCTCTACCCGCAATGGGGCTGGGGCACCGACGACAGCGCGCAGGCGCTCGCGCTTCTGAAGCGCTTCGGTTCCGTGACAGTGTTGAACGGACACGTCCATCAGGTCGCGCAGAAAGTGGAAGGCGACATGCGATTCTATTCCGCGATGTCGACTGCGTTTCCTCAGCCTGCGCCCGGTTCGGCAGCCGGTCCCGGACCCATGAAAGTCGGTGCAGAACAGCTACGGTCCATGCTCGGTCTGCGAGCGGTCACGCATATACCGGGACGCGAACAGTTGGCCATCGTCGATACGTCACTCGAAGGAGCACGCGCATGAATGCCTCTTTCGCGGGACGATGCGTGCGTCAGCTAGCGGTTGCAATCATCATTAAGGGACTCTTCGGCCTGATGCCCTCCGCTTGCGCCGAAGAGCCAGCGCAACAAGTCGCAGCGGTAGCGGCGCCGACCATCACCATCGACAACTTCGCGTTCAGCCAGCCGACGCTCACGGTCCCGGCCGGTACGAAGGTGACGTGGATCAATCGCGACGACATGCTGCATACCGTCGTGGATGAAACGAAGTCGTTCAAATCGGACCCGCTCGATAGCGGCGACACCTTCTCGCATGTGTTCGATCGGCCGGGCACGTACAAGTACTTCTGCTCGTTGCATCCGCATATGACGGGAACCATCGTCGTGCGGTGATGCAATGATGGCAAAGGCGCGCGCGGTCAGCGTTGCGCCTTTGCTATCGCATCGAGATTGCCTTCGCCGAAGCCATGATGTCCGCGTCTCTCGACGATCTCGAAGAACATGTCGCCGGGCCGCCGTTCGAGAAACGTTTGAAGAAAGAGTTGCGGCGTGCCGTCCGGAAGTATTTCACCGTCGACGAGAATGCCGCGTGTACGCAGTTGCTCGATATCGAGGCCATGTCCTGGCAAACGCGTGTCGATCTCGTCGTAATAGCGCGGCGGGGGCGTGAGAAAGCGCACTCCGCGTGCGCGCAGCGCATCGACAGAAGCAAAGATATCCGACGACGCAAGCGCGATATGCTGCACGCCCTCGCCTTCATGGTCCGGCAGATACTGCTGCATGAGGTCCGTGCGATACGTGCCCTCTTCATACACGGGAATGCGAATAGAACCGCACGGCGAAACCGTGACAGCCGAATCTTGCGATACGTGCCAGTCCGGATGCACCTCGTGAATCTCTTCGAAATGCAGCACTTCCCGGTAGAAATCGAGCCACTCCTGAATGCGGCCCGCGCCGACGGTTTGCGTGAAGTGATCGACTTCGAGCAGGCCCGTACCGCCGACTCCAGTCGGCTCATGATCGAGCGGTCGAAAGTCGATGTCGTAGATCGAGGCTTCGCCGCTGTTCTTGCCGGGCCAGTGATCGACGAAATAGATATGCGAATCGCCGATACCCTGAATAGCGGGAATGGCGAGTTCGTTAGGGCCGATCTTCTCGCCCTCGAAGTCCCACGCGCCGTAGTCCACTGCGCGTTCATGAGCGATTTGCGCGTTCACCACGCGAATGCCGATGGCCGCGATGCCCACGCCATGCGTCTCTGCGAAACGCGTGGCGAAGGAATCGGGCTCGGCGTTCAGCAGGAAATTCATGCTGGCCTGACGATAGAGCGTCACTGCCTTGCTGACGTGCTGCGCCACCGGCACGAAGCCTAGCCGTTCGAACAGCTCCGCAAGGCCTTGTGGATCCGGGCTCGAGAACTCCACGAACTCCAGCCCCGCAATGCCGAGCGGGTTATTCCCGGCTTCGGAATCGGGGATCGCGCCGGCGGCCGTGGAAAGGTCAGCGGATTGCGGCTGGGTCATCGACAATACCTCGAAAAATGTACGAGTTGGTTCACGGACGTAAAAAGTACCATGACTGCCCCATCGTACGCCACAACGGACGCGGGCGGTCGTGCCAAGCGTAGCGGCAGCACGTCGCCCGTGTCAAAGCGAGGCATTGTTCGGCTCAAGCTGCAAGCCGCTGGGCATTCATCGAGGGACGGCGTGCCTGAGGCGGAAAGACGTTCCATGTGCCGTCGTCGTGACGAAAGAAAATGATGTCGATCAGCGCCCCGCCATGCCAGCCCTCGATGCGCACATAGCGCATACCCGTGACGTGCGAGCGGCACAGTTGCGCGACGCGCGCGGGATGGGCGACGGTCGGCGCGAGCCATTTGTCGACGGCGCTGTGCAGTGAGTTTGCCGAAGTTTGCATGATGGTCTCCCTTAGATGGCCAGTGCGGCGCAATCCGTGGCGCAGGCAGGCAGTGAATTCGCGCGGCGGCGACGCTGCGCGGCGATATAGGCTCGAACGAGCCCTCTCACCGCGTGAATGGCGACGCGAGGATGAACGAGGCAGGCGCGCACTTGCGTGCTGCGCGCCTCGCCGAACAGGCACCACGAGACGAAGTGCTCGCAGTTGTTGGTCAGAAGGCGATAGCGGTTCTCGCCAAGACGGCTGCGCGCGCGACGCACCGCTTCGACGCCGACGAAGTACGCTGACGCGTGTTGACGAACGATGACGCCGTAGCCGTCTGCGAACTGCGCGACACTCACTTCTTCGACGGGACCGCGATGCAATGACTTGGCGAAGCCCGCATAGTGAATGACCTTGCCGTTGCCCGCATAGAGGCCGTGGTGTTCATAGCCGCAGCGGCGCGTGATCAGTTCGCTGCCGACCGGCGGTTCGTCATCGAACGCAAGCACGCGCGGTACGGGCGCCTGATTGGTCCTGATCGACGTTGACGTGATTGACATGGCTCGCTCCATCTTTCGCAGGCTCGGCGTGATGTGTTCGTTTCGCGCCCGTTTGCCATTTCGTTTGCAGCTTTCTTGCCAGTCGTTGCGGAGCCTTGATTTGCGGACTTCAGCGATGCATGCGATGCGTCGGCTAGCCAGATGTGTTGAGGCCGGGCCAACGCTCTACTGCCCCTTTCGTTGGGTGTGGAGCGTCAGTTCGGGATTAAAGGCGGTGTCGGTTTATAGCATTCTCTTCGGCAGACAATGTTGGCGAGCCGCTAACATCGCCGGTCGGGTAAGTGCGCGGAAGTCCGTCGATTAGACAGCTCGGGAGGCGCACGCAATCGGCACGGGCCTTGCATTGACTTCGTGCGTTCCTATGACACAGCCTGGAGAGGCACAATGGCCACGCTCACCATCACCGATCTCGCCTTCGACCGCCGGCTCGACCGCACGGCAATGTCCGCGATTGCCGGAGGAGGCGGCGCGCCATGGGTCTACGGCTGGATCACGCCGTTCATAGCGGACCGTCACGCGAACTTCGGCGGCGTCGTGAACGTCTACGAGATTACGAACAACTTCACCGCCGGCCAGATGATCAATCAGTTCCAGTCCGTCGACGTGCGCAATTCCGGTGATGGAGCGAGCCTCACGGTGACGCCCAATGCAATATCGGCGAATCGCGCAGGCTGACATCGCGCGCAGCACGATTGCACTGCATTAGCGTCCGTTCAAGGAGACTGGCGTGACCTTCTCAACAGAGTTCGGATGGACATCCGCCGCGCGCTCGGACGTGGGCTGCGTGCGCTTAGTCAACGAGGACGCGGTGCTTAACTCGCCCGAGCAGGGTCTATGGGCCGTGGCCGACGGCATGGGCGGACATGCAGTGGGCGATCTCGCAAGCCGCATGGTGATCGAGCGCCTTACTGGCTTATCAAAAGGCGGCGCACTGGGGAACGTCATCGCAGAAGCACGAGATCGGCTTCTGCGAGTGAACGATGAACTTCGTGCAGAGGCAGCACGGCGACAGGTATCGCGCATAGGCAGTACGGTTGTATTGCTTGCCGCGCGCGGCGGCGCGTGCGCTTATCTCTGGGCTGGCGATAGCCGCATCTATCTATTCCGCAACGGCCGCCTCGCACAGTTGACGCGCGATCACAGTCATGTCGAAGAACTCAAGGCACGCGGCCAATTGACGGCGGAAGAAGCATTGCATCATCCCGCGCAGCATCTGATTACGCGTGCCGTAGGCGCGCTCGACACACTGGAACTCGACGAAAGCAGCGTCGCGCTCGCCGACGGCGATACGTTCCTGCTATGCAGCGATGGCTTGTCCAATGAAGTAACCGAAGCCGAAATGGCGAGCGAACTGGCGCCGGGCAATTGCGAGGCGGCGGCGCAGCGGCTGCTGGAAATGGCGCTGGAGCGCGGTGGACGAGATAACATTTCACTCGTCGTCGCTCACGCCGAAGACGTTCTCGGGTCGGACAGAACGCAAGTGAATCCCACTCTGTGAACCACGCTCGCTCACTGCTTATTTCGTTGCGCTGCGAGCCTGAAGTCTTTCGAATGAAGCCCGTGCTTCTTCAGAAGCATTTGCAAGTGAGAGCGGTTCATGTCGTAGCGCCGCGCAAGTTCCGCTACCGTGCCGCCTACTTCCTGCAAGCCGCGTTCGAGAAACGCGCGCTCTGCTTCGTCGCTGGCTACACGCTTCGCTTCGCTCAGCGAGCCGGCCATGGCGACACCTTCGCCGCTTGCCGAAGGCGCTCCCATCGCAATGGCGAGCGATGACTTCGGGCGTATGTCCACCGGCAGATGCTCGATATCCGCCATCTCGCCTGCGAGGCAAGCAAGCCGATAAACCATGTTGCGCAACTCGCGGATGTTGCCGGGGTAGTCATAACTGCGCAGGAAATCCCGCAGCCGCGGCGATATTTTCACCGGACGGCGCTTGAGCGCAGCCGCTGCTTCGTCGCCGAAATAGGCGAGCAGAAGCGGAATTTCATCGCGCCGTTCACGCAATGGCGGCAGCGTCAAATGAATGACGCTCAAACGATAGAACAAGTCTTCGCGAAACCGCCCTTCCTCGCACCAGCGCCGCAGATTGCGATTCGTCGCCGCGACGATGCGCGTATCGACTGCAATAGGCTCGTCAGAGCCGACGCGCTGTATTTCATGCGCTTCGAGTACGCGCAGTAATTTGACTTGGCCCGACAGCGGTAACTCACCGATCTCGTCGAGAAAGATGGTTCCCGTATGCGCGCTCTCGAACTTTCCTTTGCGGTCGTTCGTCGCGCCCGTGAATGCGCCCTTCCGATGCCCGAATAGTTCCGATTCGATGAGATTCTCCGGAATCGCGCCACAGTTCACGGAAATGTACGGCTTGTCCGCGCGCGAGCCGTTCGCGTGAATGACCTTGGCCATCAATTCCTTGCCGGTTCCGCTCTCACCGTCGATCAGTACCGGCAGATCGGTCGGCGCCGCTTTTTCCGCGATTTCCAGCGCCTCGAGCAGCTTCGGGTTATCGCCGAACGTGCCTTCGAAAATGAAGCTGCGTTCCAGGAGTGCCTGTCGCCTGGCGCCCGGCGACATCTCCCGCTTCGGCTCCGACGCCGCAGCCTGTACGAAACGCTCTTTGTGCGAGAGCTGCATGACCTCGTCGCGCAGCGCGCTCGCCTGTCGCAACAGCTTCTCGATCTCGGGGCGTTCGAGGCGCGAGGTCCACCGCAGCGTCGAGCGCAATATCTCGATCTTCTCGATGAGACCCGCATACGAAATAGCCGATGCAGGTACGTTGCTGTCGCTTTCCGGTTGGTCGAGTATCTTCATGCTGCGCTCAATTGCTTCTGCACGAGTTGGTAGTACATGCCTTTTCTCGCGACAAGCTCATCATGCTTGCCCTGCTCCACGATGCCGCCCTCGTAGAGCACGAGGATCTTGTCGGCGCGCATGATCGTCGACAGGCGATGCGCGATGATGACGGCCGTTCGCCCTTTCAAAATCTCCTGCATGTTGCCGAGAATATTGCTTTCGGATTGCGTATCGAGCGCGGAGGTCGCTTCGTCGAATACCAGCAGGCGCGGGTCATGATAGAGCGCGCGTGCAATGCACAGGCGTTGCATCTGACCGCCCGATAGTCCCACGCCGCGTTCGCCGACCACCTGCTCATAGCCGAGCGGCATCTTGCTGATGAAACCGTGCGCGTCGGCCATCTTCGCGACTTCTTCGATGCGCTTGCGATCCGGCGCTTCGTCGCCGCTTGCGATGTTGTCGGCGATGGTACCGGAGAACAGCAAATTGCTTTGCATGACATAACCGATCTGCGCGCGATAGAAGCCTTTGTCGATCACGTTGATGTCGTAGCCATCGACGGTCATCTTGCCTTCCGTCGGCGCATAGAAACCGACGAGCAGTTTCGCGAGCGTCGTCTTTCCCGATCCGCTGCGTCCGACCACCGCAATGAGTTCGCCCGGCTTGATATCGAAGCTGATGTTCTCGAGCACATAAGGCGTGTCGCCGTCGCCGTAGCGGAAGTAGACGCCGTTGAACTTTATGTCGCCCTGAAGGTCGGGCAGCATCACGCGTTGCTGCATGTCCGCTGGCTTCTGCTCGGGCTCGATGTCCAGCACATCGCCGAGACGCTCCATGGCGACGCCGGCATCGTTGAGCAGACTCCAGAGATTGATGAGGCCCATGAGCGGGGACAATACGCTGCCCATGAATGCGTTGAACGCGATGAGCTGGCCAATCGTCAACTCGCGCGCGAGCACCAGATTCGCCCCGGCCCATAGCACTGCAATGGTCGTGGCGGCATTCAGCAATTGACTACAGAAGCCGACCGCAATATTGAAGCGTTGAGACTTATATTGAATCTCGAGCGACTTGGCGTACTTCTTCTCCCACTTCAGGCGAACGGCCCGCTCGATGCCCATTCCCTTGACCGTCTCCGCGCCACCCAGCGCTTCCATCAGGTACGACCGGGCGTCCGTCCCCGACGAAAATGTCTCGCGCGCGTTCTGCTTGATGCGAGGCGTGGCGAGCACGGTCAGCGCCATCAGTGGAATGATGAACGCAATCAGCAGCAACGTCAGCTTGACGTTGTAGAGAAACATGATGGTGAAGTAGATGAAGATCATCAACAGGTTCAGCACTGTCGTGACCGTGGATTCAGTCAGAAACGCGCGGATGGTGTGATTTTCCTGAAAACGCGCGAAGATGTCCCCGGTCTTGCGTTTGGCGAAGAAGCTGAACGGCAATGAGAACGTATGCTTGAAGAACTGCGACATCATCACGAAGTCCATATTGCGCATCATGAAGTTCGCCAGATACGCGCGGATCGTGGACATGAGTTGCGAGAAGACGTTCGAGATAATCAGTCCGGCAATCAGCACGTGGAGCAATCCAACATTCTGGTGAACGATCACGCCGTCCAGAATGTTCTGGATGATGAGCGGTGGAATCACGCCCAGGACCTGAATGACGAAGGTGGCGAGAAAGAGATGCAGCAGGATGGTGCGGTACGGCTTCATGTATCCGACGAAGCGTATCCACGGCGAACTGGATACCGCCTTCTGCACCATATCGTGCGCTGGCGAGAAGACGAGACACGTACCGCTCCAGCCGCGTTCGAACTCGTCCACGGTCATCTTTTTGAAGCCTATCGCCGGGTCCGCCACCCACACGTTCGCCTTCGAAATGCCGTAGACGATAATGTAGTGATAGCCCTCCCAGTGCGCGATAAACGGCAATTCGAAGCCGCGCAATGATTCATAGGTGCACTGCACGCCGCGCGTGGTGAAGCCGAGCGCCTCGCCCGCGCGCGCCAGACTGTCGAGCGTCGCGCCTTGCGTCGTCACGTTAGCCAGTTCGCGCAGCTTGCCGAGCGTCATGCCGATGCCGTAATGCCGGCAGATCATCGCAAGACACGCGGCCCCGCAATCCATCTCCTCGGCCTGCTGCACCCATGCAAAGCGTTTGATGACTCGTTCGCCGAGTTCCGGCTTGCTGTGCAAATCGAGCATCGCGGGAAGACTGCGGCGTTCCGCGAGCTTCTTTTGCCGCTGTAACTCCCGCTCGCTGAAGCGAATGCGTTCTTCGAGCACTTCACGCAGCCTGACGTTGCGCTCGATGATGAAGTGCACTGTCTTCTCGGGAATGACGAGCAAGCGCGTATCAGCGTTCGCAATGGCCGAGGCCATTTGCTCCTGACGCATCACGCACGCCTTCTCGCCGAAAATCTCGCCGGGGCCGAGCGTTGCCAGCACGTACTGATGCCCGCCTTCTTCGCGCACGATGCGCACTTCCCCTTGACGCACGACATAGAGGCGCCTGTCGTCGCGAGCGTCCTGCCTGAGAATCTCCTTCCCTTCAGCGATACGCTTGACGCCGACGCTTCTCACGCATTCTTCGAGTTCCGCCTTGTCGAGCTTGCCGCGCAGGTCGAACAGCTTGGCGACGAAACCGCCTGCTGAAGCAATGGCGACATAGCTGGTCGCGAACGCGAGCGCCGCGGGATTCTTCGCGATGACGGGCTCGATCGCGCGACGCGGTATGAACAAAAGTTCGGTCTTGCCCGATGACCGCACGGACGACTCATGCCGATAGTCGCGCAGCATCGCGATATCGGCGAATGTCTCGCGCTCCTTCTTCAGGCCCATGCTGATCTCTTTGCCATGCTCCTCGGTGAATATGCGCACGGAGCCTGCTCTTACGACATAGAGGCCATCAGCCACGTCGCCGGCATTGCACACGGTTTCGCCGAAGCCGTAGCGGCGCGACTCCGCGTGTTGCGCCAACTGCTCGATTTCATCGCGCGAAAGCGGTGACAATATCTCCACCGTTGCGAGGAAACTGGCGAGCGAGTCGAGGTTTGATGGTGCGTCCATGTCCATGTGCAATGTTCAGCGCGCCTGAATCACATGTTCCTGCGCTCTTGCAAAGAGCCATTCCTCCCGCAATAGCCGACGGATTTCCGCTATCGTGTCTTCGTCCAGCTGCGCGGGATACTTGGACGTCACCGCAAAGATCTCGTATGAGGCGCCGTCTGGGGAGACGAACGGACCCAGCAGGTCGCCCGGCTCGGCATTGAACACCTTGGCCTCGATATCCGCCCGCAACTGTCCGCGCATCACGCGGCCGATGAGTCCGCCTTCTTCGCGCGTATCAGCGAGGGAATGTTCGCGCGCCATGTCCGCGAAGCTGTCGGGATCGTCGTTGAGATAAGACATCATCTCCTTCGCGCTTCCTTCGGAATCTAAAACGATATGACGCACTTCGATGCCGTCGAATCGCGGCGAATTAAGTTGGAAATACTCTTCGATGGCGCCTTGCGTGCCTACCTGCTCCAGCATTTTCTCCTGGTACAGCGTATCGGTGATATAGGCCTCGAATTCGTCGAGGCTCACATTGAGCGCGTCAAGATAGTTGTTCATGTCCGCTGCGCGGTGCAGCCCGCGGATGCGCCGGAACTGATCGGCGCGGGTCTGTATCTCGTCCGCCGTGAGCGTGACGCCGGCCTTCTTTGCCGCGCGCACCGTGAGCTTGTCGCGAACCAGTTGCTCGACGAGTCCGTCGAACTGTCCATTGAGTTTCAGAAGCCTGAGAAATTCGTCGACATCGACCACTTCATCGTCGATTCGCACAATCGCCGTCATGTCGTTCTCCGTTCGGTTTAGCCCGCTAGCCTGCTACGCTTCGGAAGGGATCGAGCCCGAGGTCGATCAGTCGCCGCTCGCGCACCACGATTTCTGCGGAAGCCGTCATGCCATAGCGAAGCGGATATCGCGTACCGGCAATCTGGTAGTAGTCGCGGTCCAGCGTCACTCGTCCTTCATAGACCGGTTGCTTCGCGATTGCGCCCGGCTTCGTCGCTGGCGAGATGAAGGCGAGCGTGCCGTCGATCACGCCATATCGTTGATAAGGAAACGCATTGAACTTGAGTTTCACGCGCTGTCCTTCGCGCAGAAACGCGCGATCATGCTCGGCGATCTCTATCTTCAGGACCGGCCGCGCATTTGCCGGCGCAATTCCGCCGAGCGGCGTATTCGCCTGAATCTTGTCTCCCGGCTGAGTCGAGGTTACGTCCGTGACCACGCCCGACACAGGGGCCAGAATCAGCAGAAAGTTGTCTTTGTCGATGTTCTCGAAACGGATGCGCGCAGCGGCGTCCGCGACGAGACGCGCGGTCTGCAATTGCAATCGCAGCTTGTCTTCCGTGCTCGTCACCTCGCGCATGGCCGACTCGTATTGCAGCCTGAGGCTCGTTGCTTCCTGACCGCTCGTTTCGAGTTGCGCCTTTGCTTGCTTGAATTCATGGCTCAAGCGAAAGTCGAGCTCAGCGAGCTTCGCCTGTTCGACGCGATAGGCGCCATCCGCTTCGAGATAGATATTGCGCTTAGCTTCCACTTGCGATTCCGACACGCCGCCGCCGCCCGGCAAAGCGAAGAGTCGCGCGAAGCGGTCCAGTTCGCTCTTCGCGGCATCGCGAGCGCGGCGCGCATTCTCCAGTACGCTGCGCTGCTCCTGGAGCTGCGCCTTCTGCCCTTCGGCGAGCTTGCTCGTGCCTTCGCTCACTCGCTGCTGATGCTGATGTTCCTCCACTTCCATCTGGTCCTTGAGCGCGGCAATTCTTCGTTCCATCAGCAACTTCTTCTCGGGAAACTGCTTCCATTCGCGCTCAGCGTCGTCGAGCTTGAGTTGCGCTTCCAGTGCGTTCGTCGCGGCTTCGATTGCACCTCGTGCGTTCAGGCGCGCCACGACGTCGTCCTTGCGCACCGGTTGCCCTTCCGCGATATAGAGGTCGGCCAGTTCTCCGTCGATAGGCGCGTAGAAGCGCCGGACCTCTGATTCGGGCGCAAGCGTGCCTTGCGCGGTAACGAGGACGTCCGCGTGACCGATGAAGGACCACGCGAGCGCCGCAACCACGAGCGCGACCATGGCAAGCACCACGGCTTGCGTGAGCTTCAGCGGCTCAGCGGTCAGAATCGCGACGCCTTCCGCGCCGTGATCGCCGAGCGCTTCGGAGAATGGCCTAAGGGGCGCGTTGCGCTTCACCGCTCGTCCCTCCAATCAGGTTGAGTTTCGCTTGCAGCAGCGACGGATCCAGCACCATGCGAAGGTCTTGCAGAGAGCGCCGTTGCAGAGCCGCTTCGTCATCGATCTCTTTGCTCAGCGCATTCCATTTGCCTTGATCCGCCGCGCCGTTTTGCGACGCTTGCCTGAGCATGCGCATGCCGCGAACGGAAGCGTCCCGCGCATCCGACAAGCGCTTGGCCTGCGTGCGAAAGCCATCCGACACATCCGACTCCAGCCGTTGCGACCCGCCTATTCCACCGTTCGTCCGGTACTGCTCCCAAAGCGTCTGCGCATGAGTCATCAACGCTTGTCCTCTCGCGGCTGCCTTGCCGTTGAGCGCTGCAACGTCGGGCGCAACGGCTTTAACGAAATAGCCGTCGCTCTGCGGGTCGAGCGATTCATAGAACGAAAGCAGTGCGTCGTCATAGCGTCCGGAGCCGCGTGTCTTTTGCAACTCGTCGAACTGGGCGGCCACCGCCTTCTTGTGAGCCATTTCACTCTGCAAGGTCGGCGTCCAGTTGCCTTGCGGAATCTTCGTCAAGAGGTCAATTGCCTGGGCACTGCGCCCATTGCGCCAGGCATCGGATACAGCGGCGTATTGCGCCATCACAGGGGCGGGCGGCAACTGGTGCGCGCTCAATTCCGCCAACCTCTCCTTGAAAGGCGGCATCGAGAATGTGGTCGCTCCAATCCAGTCGGCGAGCGGTGCGAGGCTCTTCGCGGTCATCGCGTGCTTGAGGCTCGCGTAGGCATTCGCATCGGCGCGCAGGCGATCGAGACCGCCCAGACGCGGATACCGGTCTGCATAGTCCTTCAACGCGGCATCGATCGCATCGAGGTCGTCCGTGGCGAGGCTCTTCACGACACTCGCATTCAATCGATCGATGGCGGCGAGATAGACCGAATCATCGCTTTGCAGCTTGCGCAGATGGCTGAGCGCGAGCGCGTAAGGATCGCGAAACTCGGGCACGTAGCCCGCGATGCGGTCCAGATCGCGCTGATGACTTCCCGCATCCGCTTCCCAATGCTTAAGGATGTCCGCGATGCGCGGTTCGTCTGCGTACATTCGAACGGGCGCGTCAGGGCCGCCACGGCTCATGACGAAACGTTCGAGCTTGCCGATCCAGCGCAATTCATCGAGCATGGGACGGACGTCCGCGTTGTGCTCGCTCAACGCTTCCATCTGCGCGATGATGCTGTCCGCCTGCGCATAATCGCCTTTGCGCAACGCGACGAGCCAACGCGGCACGTCGGCCTTTAGAACGGCCTCTGTGTTCATCGACGCGAACGGCGCGTCGTGCGGATGCGTGCTGAGATAGTCGTTGCTCAACACCGCAGCTTGCGCATAGTCGCCGTTTGCCATGAGCGACTTCGCGCGGCGCTCGAGTGATCCGGCATGGAAAAGCGCGAAGCCTCCAGCTGCAAACGCCAACAACACGCAGACAGTGACGACGCGTGCCCGCCGCGTGACGTGCTGATCCTCGCCTATGAACGCCCGTTGCAACTCGCGAATGAAGAGAGCCCACTTGCCGCGTTTAGGTTTGACCTCGCCGCGCTGTTGCTTTTGAGCCGAGTCGGCCTGGGCGTCGGCGTTGATCTCATCATCGCCCTGCGCGGCATGGTCCACGCAGAAGATGTCGAGAAACGAATGCGCAGAGCCGACGAAAGTCGTCTTGTCGCTGTCGCGCTCGTGGTGCGCATCAGGCTGCGCTGGGACCGCCATTTCAGTCAACGTGGATTCGCTTTCGTCGCCATGCAGACTCACTCGATAGACGAAATGCGTGCCGCCGAACGCCACCGTGTCGCCGTCCTTGAGTGCGATAGCCGAGTCGCCCATGCGTTGGCCGTTGACGAAAGTGCCGTTCGTGCTGCCGAGATCTTCGACGAACGGCGCTCCGCCTCTTACGAACACATGCGCGTGACGGCGCGACACGTAGTTGACCTGATGCGGGTGACGCGGGCGATAACGCGCGAAGATGTCGTCGGTCTTGCTGACTAAAAATGGAAACTGCGTGAGTTCGATCGGTTCGAGACCGAGTTCTTCGCGCACTGGCACGAGCGTGAGCGCGACCTGCTTCGCTGTATGGATTCGACGCCGGCGGGGCACGAATTGCACGCGATACGCGAGCCGGCTACCGAACGCAATCTCGTCACCGCTTTTGACGCGAGCGGGGACATCACGCACGGGCGTGCCATTCAACGTCGTCCCGTTCTTGCTCCCCAAGTCCGCTATATAGACGCAGCCGTGCTCGACGAAGATGCGCGCGTGACGGCGCGACAGTTGCGCGACGGCTTCGGGCGGGCTCTCGTCGAATGGCGCTTCGCCGCGGCCGATCGCGAAGAGATCGTCCTCGATGCGAATCTCGCTCAACGCATGCGCTGGAGTGCCGCGCGACGCCGGCTGAAGGACGACATCGAATGCTTCGTCCACGCGCGGCTGCGGTTCGGCTATCGGTTCGCCTGGAGCCATGTCAGTTCACAGGATGCGTCGGACCGCTGCGAAGAGAGCGGCTGTTCGAAGTGTAAGACACGCATTCGCTTAGTCAATTGGGCATTAGAGTGAGCGAACGTCATCGTGTCGACGTCGCGTATTCCGGTACGATCGTTAGCCATGCGATTCACTGATATTTTGCAATGGCGGCGCTCTGTACGTCGACCGCCGGCCATCCGCCGCCGAGCGCCTTGTAGAGCGTGACCGTGTCCGACAAGATCTGCTGATGATTCGCGAGCAACGCGAGTTGTGCCGCGAGCAGCGTGCGTTCGGTCTCGAACACTTCGAGTTGTGAGATCACGCCTTCTTTGAGTTGCGCATCGATCTGCGCGGCGACGATCGTCAGATGCGCGACTTCCTGCTGCAATTCTTCTCGCTGCTTCGTATGCGAATCCAGATTGACGAGCGCATTCTCCACTTCCTCGAACGCATTCATCACCGTGCTTCGATACTGCTGTTCCGCGACCGTGCTTTGCGCTTCAGTGGTCTTGACGTGCGCGCGCACGCTCGGGTCGAGAATCGGAATATTGATGCTTGGTAAGAAGCTGAACGTGAAGGACTTCAATAAGTCCGTCAACGCAAAGCTCGCGGTGCCGCCACGCCCTGTCAGGCTGATCGTGGGTAACTGCGCGAGTTTCGCTTGTCCGACGAGATCGTAAGACTCGAGGACGCGATACTCAGCGGCAATCAGATCGGGCCGCCGCGCAAGCAACTGCGACGGCAGTCCGGAAGGCACAGGCGGAATCTGCACGCGCTTCTGCAATTGGCCGTCGGGCACTTTGAATTCGCCAGCCGGCACGCCGGTCAACGTAGCCAGCGCATTGTCCGCAAGGTCACGAGCGCGGCGCAGTTCAAGCAGATCACGCGTAAGACGATTCAGTTCGGCGCGTTGATTCAGCACCTGCGTATGCGGCACCAGGCCGTTCTTCTCCATGCCCTCGAATATCGTCAGTATTTTCTGGTTCGTTGCAATGGTCAGCAGCTGCTGCTGAATCTGGTCATCGAACTGAAGGATCTGGAAGTACGTCGTCGAAACGTTCGCGACGAGCTCGAGATAGCCGGCACGCCAGTCCGCTTCGCTCGCGCGATACTCGGCTTTTTGCGCCTGCACGCCTTTTTCCACCGCGCCCCAGATGTCGATGTCCCAGTTCACCTGCGTGCCGAGGTTGTATTGCTTCGTGAATGGCTGGCCCGTCGTCTTTTCGAAGCTGGCGCCGGCGCCCACATCCATTGAAGGCAGTGCGCCCGCGCGCGCCTCGCCGATTTGCGCACCCGCAACCTGGATTCGCGCTGCAAGCACCTTGATATCGAAGTTGCCGTTAATGGCCTTGTCGATCAGTCCGTCGAGATACGGATCCTGAAACTGTTTCCACCAATCCGGGCGAATGGTCTCAGCGGGAGCGGCCTTGGGGACGCTTATCGTGGTGAACGCCGTCTTCTCCGGCGTATCGGGCCGCTTATAGACCGGCACATTCACATCGATGCAGCCGGCGAGCAGCACGGCGGCAAAGAGTATCGCGCATGCGGTCATAAGGCGCGACGAGGGGATTAAAGCTCGCACGATCTGCTCCGACGATCACGCTAGTACGAGGAATGCGCGTATCTTCATCACCGCGCTCGGGTGCGGTTCGCTCGCCGTCTCGGGAACGACGAGCGATCCGCGCCGCCTTGCGACAGGCGGTTGATGCAGCGGAGCTCCCCGTGCTCCACCCCTACTGCCAACAACATGAAACACCTACTCCGCCGTTATCCGGCGTGTTCCTGCTTCACGCCGCATACGGCTCATAGACGTTGATGTGGCTCGTGTTGTCCGCTTTCTGATGCGGCGCGACTTTCGCCGTGGTGTCATACGTGAAAGCGTTGTTCACGCCGTTTGCGCTGAGCGTGTTCTGCGCCTGATTAGTCAGTTGCTGCGTAGTGGCGCTCAGATCGAAGCTCGACTTGTAGCTCGGGAAATAGAAGCCGGTGCCGCCGCGCACTGCGGACATTTCATGGCGGCCCAGTTCGGCGTGATGGACGAGATCGTGGATGGTCAGCGTAGACATGATGTCGGTTCCTGGCTTAAGAGTGATGGATGGTGGTCGATCAGCGGAGCTCGAAGCCCGATCCGATGTTGATGGTGCTCGTGTTGGTCGCTTGCTGCTTCGGCGCGACGTGGGCCGTGATATTGCCGCCGAACGCCACGTTCACGCCGTTCTGGCTTTGCGTGTTCTGCGTCTGGCCGATGAACTGCTGCGTGTCGAACGAGAGCTCGACCTTCGAGACGTCATAGCCGGGAAAGTAGAACGAGGTGCCGCCCCGTACCGCCGACATCGCGCGGCGGTCGAGTTCTTCGGTAAGGGGAATGTCGAGGATCGTCAGCGTCTTCATGGTGGTTCTCCTTGGGTGCGCATTGCGCGTCGGGTGGGTTCGAGCAATCTGTTTGCTCGGGCCAGTACAATGCACGGGGTATGCCATCTTTGCGCTGATTCCTGCGATGCCTTGCGGTACAAGGCTTTTCACTCCAACTGCCCGATGCCAGTCCGCGTTCGCGATCGGTTGCAGACAAACACTTCGGAGTCCGACTGTTCGTCTTTCACCGACACTCTCACCTGACGTAGACCGTGATCTTCTTCGAATAGACGGGCGGATTGTGCGGGATATGCCGGTCGTCGCCCATCAAGAGTTGAAGCGTATGCTTACCCGGCGGCAATTCGAGCATGGTCTCAGTCTCGCCTGCGCCGTAATGCAGATGATTACGGTCGGACGGAATCTCCTGATCCAATGGCGGCAAATCCGTATCGATCAATAGATGGTGATGTCCGGTGTTCGGAAACTTCACGCCGCGCGGAGCCACGCCCATGAACCGCAGCCCGAACCATACGCGGAATGGTTTCCCCGCCGGGAGCGTCTGCCCGTCGTTGGGATAGCCGATATACGCGTGCGCGTTGGCGGGCGCGGGCGTCGGTCCGCCCGCCGCGTGGCTCGCGTGGAATGGCGCGGCTAACGCCGCGGCGAGCAGAATCGAACGTGCGCACGAATGTGCGCCGGCAGTGCGTCGTTTCATGTCGTGTACCTTCAGGATGTGCGCCGGACGGTGTGCATCGGACGAAGCGACGGCCCGGCTCATTTCATCGTGATCGTGATCTTCTTCGAATAAACGGGCGGATCGTGCGGTACATGGTTGTAATCGCCCATGAGCAGTTGCAGCGTGTGCTTTCCGGGCTGCAACTCGACGCGCGCATCCGTTTCGCCCGCGCCGTAGTGCAGATGATTGCGGTCCGACGGAATCTCCTGATCCAGCCGCGGAAGGTCCGTATCGATCAGCAGATGGTGGTGGCCCACGTTAGGCATATCGATGCCCTTCGGACACACGCCCATGTTGCGCAGGCCCATGCGCACCCATAGCTTGCCGCCTGAAAGGACGGCGCCGTCGGGCGGCCAGATGATGTACGCCTCTGCGTTCGCGGGTGCCGGGCTGCGGGTACGCCCGGCGGAAAACGACGCGTCCGCGGCCAGCGCCGCTATCGAAGCGAGCGCGCCGAGCACAGTTCTTCTCAGCATGTTTCGGATGCCTCTTCAAAGAAAGGCCGTTCACAGGCCAACGATCAAGCTCTGTGTTCAGATTAGGACGTAACGATTTGAAAAGATACATGCGTGCGAGGGGTCGCAGACGCTGCATGCGGATACCTACGTTTAGGGGATCAAAACGTGGCGGGCAGCGTGCTATCGTTGTTTGTGCGGCACACGTGCGTCTCCCTCAACGCCATACGGACAGGGTATGAATATGTGGCGGATATTCTTCGTTGCGACTGTGTTCGTCGCCATGAACGCAGACTTCGCGCAATCCGGACAGTCGCCCGCTCCCGTACTCATCGATCACGACGGTTCAGCGCATAGCGTCGCGCTCGTCATCGGCAACGACCGTTACGGCGAAGAGCCGCTGAGCAGCGCGGCCACCGACGCGAGAGACATGAGCGCCGCACTCTCCGCAATGGGCTTCGACGTGACGCGCCGCACGAATCTGAATGCCGATGCAATGCAGCAAACCATTCAGTCATTCATCGATCATCTCGGTCCGCGAGACATCGCATTGGTGTACTTCGCCGGGCACGGCGTAGAGGCACGCGGACAGGCGCTGCTCTTGCCGATCGATGCAAGCAACATCGAGAAAGGCATCGCAGCGCAGGATCTCGCGGCGCGCATGGCGCGTGCGAGGCCGCTTGCTACGAACATCGTCATACTCGACATGTGCCTCGACGATTCATCGCCTCATGCTTCGGCCGGACCTCTTCAACTTCCGCCGCGAACGCTGATCGCATTCGCAGCGCAACTCAATGCTGGCGCAGCCGAGGATGGACGCAACGGTCGCTATACCGCAGCGCTTTTACGCGCATTCGCGAGAGACAAGCAGATGACGTCCGCTTCATTCGATACTGCCGCGTCCGACGTCGCCAACGCCTCGCGGGGCGCACAGCGGCCGTGGGTGGCATCGACATTGACCGGCAATGTCACGCTCGGACGCGCAACGGTCGCTCTGCCGGCGATGGCCGAATCCGCCGGTATGGATGGCGGACCGATCCGCATGCGCGGCATCTTGCCGAAGGACAGCAGCGAGCAATACGAACTGGCGTTCTGGGAATCGATCAAGGACAGCACGTATCCGAGCGATTACGAGGCGTATTTGAAGTCGTATCCGAACGGGCGTTTCGCGGCACTTGCGAAGGCGCGCATCGAGCGGCTCAAAGCGACGGCGAGCGCGAAGCCTTCTGTTGCGGCTCCTGCATCGGCTCAAGCGTCCGCTCCAGCATCGGCTCCCGTATCGGCTTCGGCCAAGCCGCCCAGCCCCGTCGCGAGCGCCAAACCAATGGCACCGACGAACACCACGGCCAAGCCCACGGGCAACGAGATCAAGGACTGTCCGCAGTGTCCGTTGCTCATTCCCATCGTGCCGGGCGCATTCACGATGGGCAGCAACAACGATGATCCCGGCGAGAAGCCGTCGCATCGCGTGACGCTCGGGCGGCCGTTCGCCATCGGCAAATACGAAGTGACCGTCGAGCAATGGAATGCGTGCGCCGATGCGGGCGCCTGCACCCGCATCGCGCCGGACAGCAACGCAAGCGCCCCGCCGCCGCCCAATTCGCCGATGCGCAATGTCAGTTGGGACGATGCGCAGGTCTACGTGAAGTGGTTGAGCAAAGTAGGCGGCAAGCCGTATCGTCTGCCGAGCGAGGCGGAATGGGAGTTCGCCGCGCGCGGCGGCACGCAAAGCACGTTCTGGTGGGGCGATCAGATGAAAAAAGGCACCGCCGACTGCAAGGACTGCGGCGAGCCGTATCACGCGGATGCGCCGGTGCCCGTGGGTTCGTTCGCGCCGAATGGGTATGGCCTTTACGACATGAACGGCAGCGTGTGGGAATGGGTTGCCGACTGCTGGCATAGCTCATACAAGGGCGCGCCCGTCGATGGCCGCGTGTGGGACGAGCCCTCCTGTTCGGTGCGCGTCATTCGCGGCGGCTCCTGGCGCGAAGGCGGCGACTATATGCAATCGGCCACGCGCTTCAAGTACAGCGCGAGCGTGCGTCAATCGCAGAACGGCTTTCGCGTGGCGCGCGACACGCAGTGACCGCGCTCACTGCGCCGATACCTTCACGATGATTTGCGCCTGCGTATCGCGTTCGATCTTTCGAAGCGCCGGCAGCGACGCCTCGAAATCGTCCGGCGAACAGACCTGCTTGCCGAAGCGCGCATCCAGCGTGCGCGATACCTGGATCACATTGCTCGCCGGATCGAACACATAGCGCGAGCGATAGCGGAAAAAGCCGCTCGTCAGTTCGAGATCGTCGGGCACTTCGGCGACTCGCATGGTCTTCGGCAGCACGATCTGCGATACCTCGTCGTAAGCGCCGCCCACGCACAGATACGGCTGCGTGCGCGAGCGTTCCGCGAGCCAGTTGCGCGTCTGCGTGGCGATGCCGCCCGACAGGCTCGTGAGCGCGGGCAAGGCGGTCGTGCCGGTCGGCCAGACGACGTCGTCGAGCGTGCCGCGCAGCGTCGTCGCGAACGGGCCGCTGGTGGCATCGACATCGGTGGTGGTCAGCGCGCCCGCACCGCGCAAGTTCGTAAAACGCAGGCGGTCCGCGGCGATCTGGTCGCGCCGCTGCGCGCTCGCGAGCCGCAGATTCATGCGCTCCAGCTCGGCGCTCCATCCCGCGTCTTGCACCCAATATGCGAACGTCGCCTCGCCTTGCGGCGCGACGTCGATCTGAAGCCGCGCCGTGCGCGACAACGGCTGCGTCGCGGGCGTGCGCGAGAGCGCACCGCTATCGACGAGCAGCGTCGGCCGGTCCATGTCCGCCAGCGGCAAGAAGCCGAACTCGACGCTCGACGCCGTGCTGTCCGCGAACATCGCGAAGTCCGGCAGATACGTGATGATGTGATTGATCGCGCCCGCGCCGTAGCCCGGCACCGAAGGCAGCGAGTAAACCGAGCCGAGGCCGATCAACGCGGGCTCGTTGCGAATGCCGACCGCGTCGAGCAGCGCGCCGTACAGCGCGACATGGTCCTTGCAGTCGCCGTAGCGGTTCGCGAGCACGTCCGTCACGCGATGCGGCACGGCCGGACTCTGCCCGATGAACATCGCGACGTAGCGGATGTTGCGGCGCACCCAGTCGTAGAGCGTCCGGGCCTTCGCGCGGGCGTCGGCGTCGTTGGCGGTCAGCGTTTGAGCGAGCGCCCGCACGGCGGGATCGCTCGCGCTCGCATCAGCGGCGGACGCGCGATAGCTCGCCGCGAAGCTCGCGTAGTCGGGAAATGTCGACACCATCAGCCGGTCGCCGTATTGCGCATAGCCGACGGAACCGCTTTCGATGCGCGCGATCTGCTCGCGACGGTAATCGAACACATAGCGCGTGCGGCCGTTTGCGGTGACAGGCGCGCGCGCGACATAGCCGCGCGTATCGGCGTAGAGCGGCTTCGCCGCGGGAAGATCGAAAACGAGTTGCTGATCCAGCACCGGCCGCTGTCCCGGCTCGACGTAATAGCCGAACTGGCCGGGAATGACCGGGCTCGCCTGGCTCTTGCGCGAGTGCAGGTGCACGGTGGAGCCGACGCCCACAGCCGGAAAGATCACCGCGCGCAGCTTCGCGTCCTGAAACGTCGGCGCGCCCGCCGAGCGCGGCTCCTGAATATCGCGGATCTGATCAGACGAGACGTCATGGCGCGCGCCGTTCGCATCGACCGAATACGCCTCCACGATGTCCACCTTCGACACGCTGCGGTCGTACCACACGTAACGCTGCGCGATCTCGTCGACGCCCGCCGCCGTGTTCGCGCGCAGCACGGTGCGGTCGTCCTCGCTGACGGAGCCGTCGTCCGCGACGACGAACTCGTGCACGTCGGACACGACGGTGGACGGCTCGTCGGCGTCCGGCGCCGGCGCGGCCCAGGCGCCGAGCGCGACCAGGCACGAAGCCAATGCGTACGGGATTTGCCTGAAGAACCGGCTCATGTTCGGCTCACGAGGAAACGCGCGAACGTTCATCGTACCTGAGCCGATGTCGCCGCGACAATTTGTATCACGTTGCGATATAATTTCACGCTTCGCCGCGTTCCCGACGCGCGATTCATTGAACCTCCCACAAGAACTCCTCGCTGAAAACGTGTCGCGCACCGTCCTCTTCCGCTGGTTACATGGCTTCCTTCCCGCTCCCGTCACGCTCAGATGGACCGAACGGCTGCGCGCGGGCGCGGGCGCGCTCATCGGCATTGCGCTGACGGGCGGCATCGCGCGTCTGCTCGTCGGCGATAGCGCGGCGATTCCGTTCCTGATCGCGCCGATGGGCGCGTCCGCCGTGCTGCTCTTCGCCGTGCCCGCGAGTCCGCTCGCGCAACCGTGGTCGATCATCGGCGGCAATCTCGTGTCGGCGATCGTCGGCGTGTCGTGCGCCGCGCTGATTCACGATCCCGTCGATGCCGCGGCGCTCGCCATCGCGCTCGCCATCTGCGGGATGTTCGCGCTGCGCTGCGTGCATCCGCCTTCGGGCGCGGTGGCGCTGACCGCGGTGCTCGGCGGCCCGTCGATCCACGCGCTCGGCTACGGCTTCGTGCTCGCGCCGGTGGCCATCCAGTCGGCGGCGCTGCTGTGCTCGGCCATCGTCTATCACGCGCTGACGGGGCACCGTTATCCGCACGTCGCGCAGGCGTCGCCGAAAGCCCCGGACGGCGCGGCCTTCACGCGCGCCGATCTCGAAGCCGTGCTCGCACGCCGCAGCGAAATGCTCGACGTCGATCCGGACGATCTCGAAGCACTGCTGCGCGAAACGCAGTTGCAGGCCTACGCGCGCCGCTTCACCGAATTCAGCTGCGCGGACATCATGTCGCGCGGCGTCGTCTCCGTGACGCCCGACACCACGGTCGACGAGGCGCTCGCGCTGCTCGCCCGGCATCGCGTGAAGGCGCTGCCGGTGATCGACATGACGCGCCGCGTGCGGGGCATCGTCACGCGAGCGGACCTCGCGCCCGCGCACCGGTCCGCGCCCCGCGATGCCTTCGCGCGCGCCGTCGAGCGCATCATGCGCGGCCCGTCGCAAGCGCCGGCGCGCGTCGGCTCGCTGATGACCACCGATGTCTGCACGATCGACTCGCGCACGCCCATCGCGGAACTGGTGCCGATGTTCGCGGACTTCGGGCACCACCACATTCCGGTGGTCGATCACAACGAGCGCCTGCTCGGCATGATCACCGAAACGGATCTGATCTCGGGGCTGTATCGCCAGAGCTTCGCGAGCGAGCGCAAGAGCTCCTGAAAAAACGATGAAAAACGCACGCACCCTGACCAAGCCGGACTTCGAGCAGCTTTCCGAATTCCGCTATCAGATGCGCCGCTTCGAGCGGTTCTCGGAGCGCGCCGCGCAGGAAGAAGGCATCACGCCGCTGCAATACCTGCTGCTTCTGCACATCAAGGGCTTTCCGGGCCGCGGGTGGGCGACGGTCGGCGAGTTGGCCGAGCGATTGCAATCGCATCACCACGGCGTCGTGGCGCTCGTCACGCGCTGCGAAGCGCTCGGGCTCGTGCGGCGCGAGCAGAGCGCGGAGGATCGCCGGCAAGTGCAAGTGCATCTCGAAGCGCGCGGCGAGCAGGTGCTCGCGCGCCTCGCGGCGCTGCATCGCGCGGAGTTGAAATCGCTCGACGGCGCGTTCCGCGTCCCGCAAATCGATCTCTGAGTCTCGCGGAGTTTTCTGGAGTGACAGGCATGAATCATCATAAACGCGACTTTTCCGTGAACGACCGGCTGCTGCGCATCTGCGGGCTCGCGGCGGTGATCGGCGGCATCAGCACCCTTGCAGCGGTCGTGCTGCTCGCGCTCATTCATCTCTTCACGAATCTGTTCTTCTTCCAGACGTTCTTCATCGAGGACCGCTCGCCCGCGCTCAATACGCTTGGGGCCTGGGTCGTCGTTATACCGGTGATCGGCGGGCTGATCGTCGGACTGATGGCGCGCTTCGGCTCCGAGAAGATTCGCGGTCACGGCATTCCCGAAGCGATCGAAGCGATTCTCTTCGGCAAGAGCCGCATGTCGCCGAAAGTGGCGGTGCTCAAGCCGCTGTCCTCGGGCATCGTAATCGGCAGCGGCGGGCCGTTCGGCGCGGAAGGTCCGATCATCATGACGGGCGGCGCGCTCGGCTCGCTGATCGCGCAGTGCATCGACGTGACGGCCGCCGAGCGCAAGACGCTGCTCGTGGCGGGCGCGGCGGCGGGCATGACCGCCGTGTTCGGCACGCCGGTCGCCGCGGTTCTGCTCGCGGTGGAACTGCTCCTTTTCGAATGGCGGCCGCGCAGTTTTCTGCCCGTGGCGCTCGCGTGCGCTGTGGCCGGCTTCGCGCGGGCGTTCGTGTTCGGCACCGGTGCGCTTTTCCCGATGCAAACGCAGCCGCCGCACATGATTTCGCTGCTGTCGTGCCTCGTCGCGGGGCTGTTGTCGGGCGTGCTCGCGTCGGGTCTGTCGGCGGCGCTCTACAAGCTCGAAGACGGGTTCGGCAAGCTCCCGCTGCACTGGATGTGGTGGCCGGCCATCGGCGGCGTCGTGGTCGGCATCGGTGGATATCTGGAACCGCGCGCGCTCGGCGTCGGCTATGACGTGATCGGCGATCTGCTGCATCAGCACATCGCCATTCAGGTGGCGCTCGCGATTCTGGCCGTGAAGGCGGTGATCTGGGTCGTGGCGCTCGCGTCCGGTACGTCGGGCGGCGTGCTCGCGCCGCTCTTGATGCTCGGCGCGGGCCTCGGCACCGTGCTCGGCGCGGTCTTGCCGGGCCACGACACGGCGCTCTGGCCGCTCGTCTGCATGGCCGCGACGCTCGGCGCGACACTCGGCGCGCCGCTCACGGCCATCGTCTTCGCGTTCGGCCTCACGCACGACAGCAACGCGCTTTTGCCGCTGCTGGCGGCGACGCTCGTCGCGCACGGCTTCGCCACCGTGGTGATGCGCCGCTCGATCATGACGGAGAAGATCGCGCGGCGCGGCTATCACATCTATCGCGAATACGGGGTGGACCCGCTGGAGCGCCACCACGTCGATGAAGTGATGACGCGCGACGTGAACACGATCGACGCCGCGACGCCGCTCGCTGACGTGCTCGCGCGGCATTTCGGGCCGCAGCAGGCGCACCGCGCGTATCCGGTGGTGCGCGACGGCGCGCTCGTCGGCATGCTGGATCGCGCGGCATTGGCGGCGCTCGGCGAGGCGTCGCACGCGGGCGCCGTCACCATCGGCGAGGCGCTCGCGGAGAAGAACGAAGCCGCGCCTGCCGTCGCGCTGCCCGGCGAACCGTGTCGTCTCGCTGCGACGCGCCTTGCCGTGCATGACCTGGAACGCCTGCCGGTCGTGGCGGATAAGGCGTCGATGCGGCTTGTCGGCATCGTCTCGCGCAGCGATCTCGTGAAGCCGGCGCGCGCGCATTTCGACGAAGAACACCAACGCGAACGCTTCCGCGGCTTTCGGCGCGCTCAGGCGTTGCGCAAGCCGTAAGCGTCATTCGACGCGGCAAAAACGATGCAGATCCGCCCGCATTTCCGCGGGCGGATGCGATCAGTCGCCGAGCTTGCGTCTTCTGCTACAGACGCATGGACGGATACCACGGCGTGAACTGATAGCGGAACACGTCCGACCTCGGAGAGCGAAGGCCGCGCTTCGGCCTCGGCGTACATGCCGAGACAGTTCATGTCGATGCCCATCTGCCCCGCCCGCACACCGCCGGCATCGGGCTGCGCGGCGATCTCGCGCAGCATGGCTTGCGCTTCGGGCGCCCGCCGTGCCATGCGCAATGTGCGAACGCTGTCGATGGTGACCGAGAGTTGGACGTCGGATTCAACGTGCATTTTCAGAACGAGAACGAATGACGGCGCACGATGCCAGATCGACTGCTTCTTTCGATGTAATAAAAGGTGCCGACTTAAATGATAGGCGTGTTGCAGCGGGAATCGATCAATAAAATAACGCTGCATGTTTGCGATTTGCGCATATCAGCCGAACTGAAAGTCGCACTTTAGCGCGACTCGCGCCGCTGCCTCACCGTTATCACATGTCATGGAATATCTTCGTCAACGCGTGCCGATAATCGCGGGCACGGCCGCGCTCTTTCTCATCACGCTTGTCGGGAATGAATTACTGTTTCCGCATTCCGAGTACGTGCCCGGCGCTAACTGGATTTATCTGCCGGCCGGCATGCGCTTGCTCTGTACGCTGCTCTTCGGGGAAGCCGGCGCAATAGGCATGCTGTGCGCAGCCTGGTTGAGTTGCGTCTTCCTGTATTTCCCGCATGATCCGGTGCGCTCGCTTTTTTACGGCACCATTTCGGCACTGGCGCCCTATCTCATCTATCTGTTCGCAACTGGCGCGCTCGGCCTGCGCACGTCGTTATCGAACTTGACGGCGAAGCGTCTTCTTTTGCTGATTCTGCTGTATTCGATTGCCAGTCCGGCGCTGCATCAAATATGGCTCGCCATGCATGGCGAAGCCGCGGGCGCGGGCAAGCGCTTCGTGGTCATGGTGGTGGGCGATTTGTCCGGCAGTCTGATCGTGATTTACGCAATCAAACTGGCGTTATGGGTGATGGTGACAGTCCCGCCGTTGCGGCGGCGCTTGAGCGACTCGTGAACCGACTCGTGAACCGGTCGAGGAATGACGCCGCCCGGCTCGAATACCGGGCGGCGCCTGTTTTCACTGCTTCTCATCTCTCTCAGGTTCTCGCGCAGCAATCAGCCTTATTCAGCAATTCATTGCCAACTCGATTACTTCGCATCATAGCATTTGCTTATCAGCTTGATAAGTTTTTTTGTGGACGGAGCGCCACAGGCAGACAAGTATGATTCAGTGCACTACGATGTCAAATTCCCTGGACGCTGGAGCAAGCGCATGACAATGACGAAGAAACCGCTCGTCGACGCTTACTTTCGCTTTCTGAATCTCGCGCAGGCCGTGCAGGCGCTGCCTTCCGTGCCGAAGCTCGACGCGGCGGAGGAGCGCCTTCTCGAAGCGCTGACGGCGGCCTGGCACGCGGGCCGCACGCTGACGGTCACCGAAACCATGGCGCTGTCGGTCGCCGGCGCGCCCGCCACGGTCCACCGCAAGCTCACGCGCCTCAAACAGCAAGGTCTCGTCACGCTCGATGAAACCGGCGCGGACTTGCGCACGAAATCGGTGGTGCCGACCGCCAAGGCGCTCGCCTACTTCGAAAAACTCGCCGCGTGTCTGGAGGAAGCGAGAAAGAAGTAGCGCGCGGGTCGGCGCCGCGCGGTTTATTCTGTGGCTCCTGCACAACGAAAGCGGGAGTCGGAGTCATGAAGCCTGTCAACACGCGGTGCTCGCCCGGCCGGCGCGACTTCCTGCGCGCGACCGCGGCCGCCGCGCTCGCCCTGCCCGGCGCTGGCGCATTCGCCGCGGACGCGGCCATCGAGCCGATGCACAAGCGCCCGATTCCCTCGACCGGCGAGGCATTGCCGGTCGTCGGATGCGGCACCTGGCGCACGTTCGATGTCGGCAACGACGCCGCTCGCCGCCGCGAACTCGCCGACGTGCTGCGCGTGCTGTTCGCGGCGGGCGGCTCGGTCATCGATTCCTCGCCGATGTACGGCAGCTCCGAAGCCGTCGCCGGCGCGCTCGTCACCGAACTGCACGCGCGCGACAAGGCGTTCATCGCGACCAAGGTCTGGACCGAAGGCCGCGAGGAAGGCATTGCGCAAATGGAGCAGTCGATGCAGCGCCTCGCCGCGCCCCGCATCGATCTGATGCAGATCCACAATCTCCTCGACTGGCGCACGCAGCTTGCCACCCTGCGCGACTGGAAAGCCGCCGGACGCGTGCGCTATATCGGCATCACGCACTACACTTCGAGCGCGTTCCCGCAGGTTGAGGCCGTGTTGCGCGCCGAGCGCGTCGACTTCGTGCAGATCAACTACGCCGCCAACGACCGCGACGCCGAAGCGCGCCTGCTGCCGCTCGCGGCGGACCGTGGCGTCGCGGTGATCGTCAATCAGCCGTTCGGCGGCGGGTCGCTGCTGGCCGAGCTGCGCGGCAAGCCGCTGCCGCCTTTCGCGGCGGAACTCGGCTGCGCGAGCTGGGCACAGCTTCTGCTCAAGTTCGTGCTGGGCAATCCGGCGGTCACGTGCGTCATTCCGGGCACGGGCCGCCGCGAGTACATGATCGACAACGTTCACGCGGGCATCGGCGTCTATCCGGATGCGGCGCTGAGACGGCGAATCCAGGAAGCCGTCGCGTGACGTTCAACGGGAGAAAGACAATCGATGGGCGATCCGTTCAACCTGCAACGCTTCGTGAGTGCGCAGGAAAGCATCATCGATGAAGCGCGCGCCGAGTTGTCGGCCGGCCGCAAACGCACGCACTGGATGTGGTTCGTGTTTCCGCAGATCGCCGGGCTCGGGCACAGCCCGATGGCGCAGCGTTACGCGATTCAGTCGCTTGCCGAGGCGCAGGCGTATCTCGCGCATCCGGTGCTGGGCGCGCGGCTCGTCGAACTGACGCGCATCGTCAATGGCGTCGAGGGGCGCAGCGTCGAGGACATTTTCGGCTATCCGGACCACATGAAATTCCATTCGTCGATGACGCTCTTCGCGCGCGCCGCGCCCGACGAGCCGGTCTTCGACGAAACGCTGCGCCGCCATTTCGACGGCCAGCCGGACGAAGCGACGCTCATGCGCCTGCGCTGATTCGGGCGACGGGCATGGCCGTTGCAACATGCGCATGTCTACTTCAACGGAGCCCGACATGAGCCGATCGCTGAAAGTCCACGACCACGTAAGCTGGAATACGCCGCAGGGCGAAACCACGGGCCGCGTGGTGCGCGTCATTTCCGAGCGCACCACGCTCGACGGTCACACGGTCAACGCGTCGAAAGACGATCCCCACTACGAAGTCGAAAGCGACAAGAGCGGCAAGCGCGCGGTCCATAAAGGCAACGCGCTCAAGCACATATCGCACTGAGTGGCGGAAGAAAGAAAAAGAGCGGCGACGCGGTTCATGCAAAAGCCCCGGGAAACGGTCAAACTGCTACCGCGCCGTCCATTGCGCCTTTTCGCAGAACCGTCTTGCCAAATCTTTTGAGGAATCGATATGAACTTGAAACTCGTGGCATCGCTCTTCGCTTCGTCGGCCATCGGCCTCGCTTCCACCTCTTCGTTCGCGCAGGTCGCGGGCGCGCAGCCGCTCGGCGTGTCCGTCCAGGTCTCGACCGCGATCATCGACGGATGGAGCGTCAAGAAGTCGATCCTGAACAAGCCTGTCGTCAATGACGAAGGCGCGCGCGTCGGCGTGATCCACGACATCATCATCGCGCCCGACCATTCGGTCTCGTTCGCGATCATCGCGGCCAATCAGTTCCTCGGCGTGTCGCACCACGACGTGGCGATTCCCATCGAGCAGTTCGACGTGAAGAACGGCAAGCTCGTGCTGCCGGGCGCGACCAAGGACGCCATCAAGGCGCTGCCCGAATTTCAGTACTCGAAGGTGAAGTCCACGCCGGCGCCGCGCGCCGACGCCGAACATCACTGACCTGGTGATTGAATGACGCAGCGGCGCGGCCGCCGCTGCATCCCTCTTACGTTCGACGGAACTCCTATGTTCAACGCGCTGCTGCTCGACAAACAGGACGACCGCACGGTTGCGTCCATTCAGTCAATCGACGAGTCGCGTTTGCCGCAGGGCGACGTGCTCGTGCGCATCGAATATTCGACACTCAATTACAAGGACGCGCTCGCGATCACGGGCAAGGGACCGGTCGTGCGCACCTTTCCGATGGTGCCCGGCATCGACTTCGCGGGCGTCGTCGAGGAGAGCACGCACGCCGATTACGAGCCGGGCGACCTCGTCGTGATGAACGGCTGGGGCGCGGGCGAAACGCATTGGGGCGGTCTCGCGCAGAAGGCGCGCGTGCCGGCCGGGCATCTGATTCCGCTCGCTGCGGGCATCACGACGCGTCAGGCGATGGCCGTCGGCACGGCCGGCTATACGGCGATGCTCTGCGTGCAGGCTTTGGAGCAGCACGGCGTCGCGCCCGGCGATGGCGACGTGCTCGTGACCGGCGCGAACGGCGGCGTCGGCAGCTTCGCGGTGGCGATTCTCGCCAAGCGCGGCTATCGCGTCTTGGCATCGACGGGCCGGCCCGAGGAAGCGGCGCGGCTTCGCGAACTCGGCGCGGCGGATATCGTCGACAGACAGACGTTGTCCGCGCCGGGCAAGCCGCTGCAGAAGGAGCGGTTCGCGGCGGCGGTGGATTGCGTCGGCAGCCACACGCTCGCCAACGTCTGCGCGAGCTTGCGATACGGCGGCGCGGTCGCCGCGTGCGGGCTCGCTCAGGGCATGGATTTTCCGGCGACGGTCGCGCCGTTCATTCTGCGCGGCGTCGCGCTGCTCGGCGTCGATAGCGTCTACGTGCCGCGCGAACGGCGCATCGCGGCGTGGAACGCGATTGCTGCGGACGTGCCCGTCGAGACCATCGAGCGCGTCGCGAGCGCCATTTCGCTCGCCGATGCGCCGGAAAGCGCGGCGAGCCTGCTGCGCGGCGAGATCAAAGGGCGCGTGATCGTGGATGTGAACGCGTGAGCGCGGCGGGGGCGGTTGGCGCCCTCAGAACGTGCTCCATCCGCTCGCATCAGCGTCAGCGGTTGCCACTTCCTTACGCACCGGCGCGGGCCGCGTTGCCTTGCGCGCGACGACCGGCGCCGGCGCCGCGACAGCCGGACCGCCCGCTTCGACGCTGAAGAACGCCATCACTTCGTTCAGCTTGCGCCCCTGTTCTTCAAGCGCCTGCGACGCGGCCGCCGCTTCCTCCACGAGCGACGCGTTCTGCTGCGTCACTTCGTCCATCTGCGTGATGGCCTGATTGATCTGCTCGATGCCGCGTCCCTGCTCCACGGACGCCGCCGCGATGTCCTCCATGATGTCGGTCACGCGCGCGACCGCCTGCGTGACTTCGCTCATCGTCGAGCCAGCTTCACCGGCGAGCGCCGAGCCGTCGCGCACCTTGTCGACCGACTCCGCGATCAGTTCCTTGATCTCCTTCGCCGCCGTCGCGGACCGCTGCGCGAGGCTGCGTACTTCGGTTGCGACGACCGCGAAGCCGCGTCCCTGTTCGCCCGCGCGCGCCGCCTCGACCGCCGCGTTGAGCGCCAGAATGTTCGTCTGAAACGCGATGCCCTCGATCATTCCGGTGATCTCCGCGATCCGCGCCGAGCTGTCGCTGATGCCCTGCATCGTCGACACGACGCGGCCGACGACATCGTTGCCCTTGCGCGCGACTTCCGACGCATTCGATGCCAGCGAGCTCGCCTGCTGCGCGTTGTCCGCGTTCTGACGGACCGTCGACGTGAGCTGCTCCATGCTGGCTGCCGTCTCCTGTAGCGACGCCGCCTGTTCTTCGGTGCGCTGGCTCAGGTCGGTATTGCCCACCGCGAGTTCCTTCGCCGCGCTGCCGACGGCACCGCCGCTTTCGCGCACCAAGCTGACCGTTTCCGTCAGGCGCGCGTTCATGTCGGCGAGCGCGCGCAGCAGATCGCCGGTTTCGTCCTTCGTCTCGGCGACGATCCGGCTGCGCAGATCGCCGCGCGCCACGGTCTGCGCGATTCCGACCGCTTCGGCAATCGGCGCGGTGATGGAACGCGTGACCGCGATGCCCGCGATCACGGCGAACAGTCCGCCGAACACGCAGAGCGCGAACAGAAAGTCGCGCTGCGCCTGATAGTTCGCCTCGAATTGACGCACCATGTCGTCGCGGCGCACCTTCGTGTAGGCCGCGTAGTCTTCGGTCGCCTTCACGAGGCGCGCGAGCAGCGGGCGGCAATCCTCGTCGAGTTTCAACACGGCCTCGTCGTGACGACCTGCGAGCGCGAGCGCTTCGATGGCGGTCGCAACCGGCCCGTACAGCGCCTCGACGCGCGTCATTTCGGCGACGAGACTGCGCGCCTTGTCGCTCGCGTCGCTTGCGGAGGCGATCATGTCCTGCAACTGCTTGAGGCGCGCCTCGACGTCCGCGTGCGCGCGCTCGACGTCGGCTTTCTCCAGTTCGACATCGGCGGGCTTCGTGACCAGCACCAAGTTGCGCGCTGCGATGGCGCGGCGGTCGACGGCGGCGCGGACCTGCGCGGCCACGTCGGCGCGCGCGTTGATGCCGTGCACGTAATGCGCGAAGCCGTCGGTCGCCGTGGACAGCGCCCGCAGCGACATGCCCGCGACCAGCACGAGCAGCACGGCGAGCAATCCGAAGCCGGCGATCAGTTTGTTTTTGATGGTGATGTTGCGGAGATTCACGCTTGGGCTCTCTCAGGTCCGGAAATTCGTTGTGTGCATGGCGCTCACGCTCTTCGGCGTGAAAAAGCACGCGCGAACGTTTGCTGACGTCGCATCGTGCGTTCATTTTTATTACGGCGCGGCGAGCGCAGGTCTGAAGGGCTGGACCGGCGAATCGTCGACGCGCTGTCCATGGAACGCCGGTCGCGCGATGGGCGATACTGACGCCTTTCCCCGCCCGATTTCCTCATGACCGATCCGCTCGATATCCGCACGCCCGAATTCGACGCCGCGTTGCGCGCGCTGCCGCCCACGCCTGCATCGTCCGCCGACGTCTCCACCGACGAGACCTACTGGGACGCCGTGCGCGCGCTGTATCGGCAGACGGATGCCGTCGTCAATCTGGAGAACGGCTACTGGGGCGCGATGGCCGAGCCGGTGAAGTCGGTGTTCCATCACTGGATCGACCGCCTGAATTACGAAACGACGACGCTCGTGCGCCCGCACTGGGGCGCGATCCACGACGGCTTGCGCGACCGCGTCGCGGCGGCGATGGGCTGCGGCATCGACGAAATCGAACTGACGCGCAACGCGACCGAGGCGCTGCTCGCGCTCATCAGCGGCTATAACCGCCTGTCGCCGGGCGACACCGTGCTGTACAGCGATCTCGACTACCCGTGCGGCAAGGACGCGATGGAATGGCTGCGCGAGCGGCGCGGCGTGACTCCGGTGCGGATCACGATTCCCGAACCGCGCGCGGGCGAGGATTTCCGCCGCGCGGTCATCGACACTTACGCTGAAGCGCTGCGCCAGCATCCGCGAACGCGGCTCGTGCTGGTTTCGCACGTCTGCTTCGCCACCGGCCTCGTGATGCCGGTCGCGGAACTGTCGGCGCTGGCGAAAGAAGCAGGCGCGGACGTGATCGCCGATGCCGCGCATTCCTGGGGCGCGCTCGATTTCGACGTGCCCGCGCTCGATGTGCCATTCGCCGCGCTGAATCTGCACAAGTGGATCGGCGCGCCGCTCGGCTGCGGCGCGATCTACATTCGCGGTGGACATCTCGACAACATCGATCCGTATCTGGGCGACCGCGCCTGGCCCGCCGACGACATCCGCTCGCGCGTGCATACCGGCTCGCCGAATTTCGCCGCGTGGCTCACGGTGCCGGCGGCGCTGGACTTGCACGCGCGCATCGGCGCACGTGCGAAGGAAGCGCGTCTGCGGGCGCTGCGCGATGCGTGGGTAAAGCCGGCGCGCGCGCTGCCGGGCGTGCGCATTCTGACGCCGGACGATCCGTCGATGGCGGTCGGCATCACCGCTTTCCGGCTCGACGGCCAGAGCGCCCGCGCGACGTGCGATGCGCTACGCGAACGCTTCGGCATCTTCACCGTGACGCGGCCGGGTCCCGACGCGGGAGACGTGGTGCGCGTGACGCCCGCGCTGTTCTCGCGGATGTCGGATGCAAAGCGGTTGGCCGAGGCGCTTGGCGTGTTGTCGCGCGAGGCGTACTAGGCGGGCGCGGTTCGCTGATTGGGATGGTGCATCGAGCCGCGCAATGAGGTCGCGTAGGCCTTCAGCGCGCGCGACGAAGGTTCTACATCTCCACAGTGACCCCGGCCCGCGCGACGCCCGCGTTGTTCTCGCGGATGTCCGATGCCGAGCGGCTCGCCAAGACGCTTGGCGTGTTGTCGAACCAAGCGAGCTAGGCGGGCGCGGCTTCGCCATCCACGGGCCTCGCGTCGACCCGCGCGATCAACATGCCCAGCCGCTCTGAACTTGGCGCTTCCCCGTCAGCGCGCGAGGCAAGCTAGGCGGGCACCGCTTCGCTGCCTGCTGATCGCGCGTCGAGCCGCGCAATCAGTTCGCCCAGCGCCTCGGAGCACGGTGCTTCAACCTTCGCGCGGGCAGCGAAGATTCGACATCTTTACCGCAACGCGGCCCGCGCTGTTCTAGCGGAGGTCGGATGCCGAGCAGCACGCCCAGGCGCAGGGTGTTGTCGCGCGAGGCAAGAAGCTAGGCAAGCTAAGCGGGCGCGGCCTCGCTGCCTGCCGATCGCGCGTCGAGACGCGCGATCAGTTCGCCCAGCGCCTCGGAGCACGGTGCTTGGACCTTCGCGCGGTCAGCGAAGGTTCGACATCTTCATCGCAACGCGGCCCGCGCTGTTATAGCGGAGGTCGGATGCCGAGCGGCAGGCCCAGGTGCTCGGGGTGTTGCCGAATAAGAAGCTAGGCGGGCGCGGCCTCGCTGCCTGCCGATCGCGCGTCGAGCCGCGCGATCAGTTCGCCCAGCGCCTCCGAGCACGGTGCTTCCACCTTCAGCGCGAGCAGCGCATCGGCGCGCGTCTTGCCGATGTTGATGGCCGCGATCGGCTTGCCGCTTTTCGCGGCCCACTCGCAGAAGCGGTAGCCGGAATAGACCATCAGCGACGAGCCGATCACGAGCATCGCGTCCGCGCCGTCGAGCGCGCTTGCCGCGTCCTGCACGATCTCGCGCGGCACGCCTTCGCCGAAGAAGACCACGTCCGGTTTGAGCAGCCCGCCGCAACGCGTGCAGCCGGGCACGTCGAAGGCGCCGAAGTCCAGGTCTTCGATCAGCGCGTCGCCGTCCGGCACCGCAGGCGCCGTGTAGCCCACGAAGTCGGGATTCGCCGCTTCGAGCAGGCGTTGCACCTCCGCCCGCTCGTGCCGCGCGCCGCAGTCCATGCAGCGCACGCGGCCGATGTTCCCGTGCAGTTCGATCACGTCCGGGTTTCCGGCGCGCGTGTGCAGTCCATCGACGTTCTGCGTCACCAGCCGATGCACGCGCGAGCGGGCCGCCAGCGCCCGCACCGCGTGATGCGCCGCGTTGGGCCGCGCGCTCGCCACCACCGGCCAGCCGATCAGGCTGCGCGCCCAATAGCGCCGCCGCGCGTAATCGGAGCCGAGAAAGTCTTTGAGGAGAATCGGCGCGCGGCCGGTACGCTGGCCTTCGCGATCGCGATAACAGGGAATGCCGGACTCGGTGCTGATGCCCGCGCCGGAAAGTACGAAGAGCCGCGGATGCCGCTCGACAAAGTCATGAAGTGAAAGCACGTGCTGTCCTTGGTGCGCAAAAAAACGCGCGGTAGTTGCCGGTGCGGTATCTTGAAAATATAAGGCTTAATGCCTACCGATGCACCGGCCTTACCACTTCGTCGATTCTGGAATTGGCTTGACCAAACGGCGGCGCGCCGATAGATTGATGCGCTGCCCCACCTTATTCGAACGAGAGACACGATGCTGACCGTCATCTGCGAAACCCCCGGCACCCTCAAGGCCGAAGAACGCGCGAAGCCGCAGCGCGCCGAGAACGAAGTGCTGCTGCGCGTGAAGCGCGTCGGCGTGTGCGGCACGGACCTGCACATCTTCACCGGGAACCAGCCGTATCTGTCGTATCCACGCGTGATGGGCCACGAGTTGTCCGGCGTGATCGAGGAAGCCGACGCCGCGAGCGGCCTCAAAGCGGGCGATACGGTCTATGTGATGCCGTATCTGTCGTGCGGCAAGTGCATTGCGTGCCGTCAGGGCAAGACCAACTGCTGCGTCAACATTCAGGTGCTCGGCGTGCATCGCGACGGCGCGTTCACGGAATACCTGAATCTGCCCGCGCAATTCGTCCATAAGGCCGAAGGCGTCACGCTCGATCAGGCGGCGATGGTCGAATTCCTCGCGATCGGCGCGCATGCCGTGCGCCGCGCCGACGTGCAGCCGGGCCAGCGCGTGCTGGTGGTCGGCACGGGACCGATCGGCATGGCGGCGATCACATTCTCGCGGCTGCGCGGCGCGAACGTCACCGCGCTGGATACGCGCGAAGACCGCCTCGCGTTCTGCAAGCGCGAACTCAAGGTGAACGCCACCGTGCAGATCGGCGAGCGCGACAAGGAGGAGTTGTCGCAACTGACGAACGGCGAGTTCTTCGACGTGGTGTTCGACGCGACCGGCAATTCGCGCGCGATGGAGCGCGGCTTCGAGTTCATCGCGCATGGCGGCAAGTACGTGCTCGTGTCGATCGTGCCGGACCGCATCTCCTTCGCCGATCCCGAGTTCCACAAGCGCGAGGCGACGCTGCTCGCGAGCCGCAATGCGACGCCCGAGGACTTCGAAACGGTGCTCGCCGCGATGCGCCGCGGCGACGTGCCGACGGATGCGCTCAACACGCATCGCATGGCGCTCAACGATGTGCCCGCGCAGTTTTCTTCGTTGCTGGACCCGAAGGCGGGCGTCGTGAAGGCGATTGTGGAGTGTTGAGGCGCTGATCTGGGCGGCTGCGCGGGTAGCGCGGCTGGCCCTGATCGTCCGCGTCGGCGCAGTTCTCGTTGTTGCTGGATCTCGAGGCGGGCGTCGTCGCATCGATTGTGAAGTGTCGTTCCGCTACTGAGGCCGCGCCGCTTGTGCGGAAGCGGACGGCGTCCACTCGATTGTGGGCCGCCGAGCCGCTATCGCGTCCGGCTTGGCGGTCGTGCCCGCGCAGTGTTCGTTGCCCTGAATCCCAATGCGGGCGTCGTCGCATCGGTCGCGCCGCTCGTGCGGAAGCGGACGGCGTCAGCTCGATTGTGGACCGCTGAGATGCTATCGCGGGCGGCCTTGGCGTTCGTGTCCGCGCATCTTCGTTGCCGCTGAATCTCAAGGCGGCCGTCGTCGCATCGATCCTGAAGTGTGGCCCGCTACTGAGGCCGCGCCGTTTGCGCTGAAACGGACGACGCCAACCCGCTCGCGGACTGCCCAGCTGCTAATGAGGCCGGCTGCGCACGTAACGCGCCCTGCCTTGAGCGTCGTGCCACGGCTCGGCGGTATCGCGCCAGATCTCATACTCGGGCGGATACAGCCCGATTTCATCGAAGATGCCGGTCGGCACTTCGATCTCCAGCACGCCATCGAACGCGAGATAGACCGGCGAACCGCACGTCGGACAGTGATGGCGGCGGCCCGTCGCGGAGCTTTGCCACGCGATGGTATCGCCGGACACCTCCACCGCGTCGCGCGCGAAAATCGCGTACACGCCGAACGGCGCGCCGTGGATGCGGCGGCACGTGATGCAGTGACACAGATTGACCTCGTTCGGCTCCGCGAACACGCGCACCCGAACCGCGCCACACGCGCAATGTCCTTCGTGAATGAAATGGCGGCTCATACATCGCTCCCGGCGTTGCCTGCTTCGCCGCATCCGCGCGACGAAGCCCGAGCGCGCTCAGGCGCTCATCGCACGAAGTATCCGCGGTTTTGCATGCACTCGCTGTACGCGCGCCAGTAGCGAACCATCGGCGGCTCGGGCGGCGGAAGCGGCGGCATCTTCATGTCGCCGCTATAGAGCGCATCCGATGCGCCGCTCGCCATGCCCGGCATCGCCGGCATGCCTGCCATGCCCGTGCCTGCGGTGCCGGACGCCGCCATTGCCGCCGACGCGCCGCGCGGCGCCGATGCGCCCGCGGCGACCGCCGCCGATGCCCCCGACGCCGCCACCGCGGCCGATGTCCCCGAAGCCGGCGACGCAGCCGATGCCGCGAGCGCGCCCGATGCGGTCGGCGGCAGCGGCGGTTCGACGGCACGCGGAGGGCTTATGGTGCGCGTGTCGGCTGTGCTCTGTTTCGGCGCGGCCTGCGACTCGCGCGCCATGTTGACCTTCGTCGTCTGATTGGCGTACGCATAGCAGGCGGCGTTGTCCACGGCCTGTTGTCCCGCGCTCTGGCTGCGGCCGGGCAAGGTCATCGGCTGCTGCGCGAGAGCGGCGCAAGAGCCGACGAGCAAGGCGATTCCCGCGAGATGTGAAGGTTTCATTGACTGCGTTCCCCGATGCGGTGTTTTTAGTCGTTGCAGTTCGCTCGCCACCGCGTCGCTCGCGCGTATGGCCGCGAGTCTGCGCCGGGCCTGCTGTCAAGGATACCGCGCTCACGCACCGCGCCACGCCAGAAGCACCGGCATCTTCCGCCAAAATCCGCACACGGCGCGCCCCGCCGCCGCGTCAGAACTTCATGCCGACGCCCACGCCGAGCACCCACGGATCGATCTTGAGCGAGCCCAGATCCGCCCCGCCCGCCGACGCGCTCGTGCGCATCCAGATCTTCTTCACGTCCGCGTTGACGAAGACGTTCTTCGCGACGTCGACATCCACGCCCGCCTGCAACGCCGGGCCGAAGCTGCTGCGCTTGATGGACACGGGCGTATCGCCGGCCTTTAGCTTGTCGTTGTAGAAGTACGTGTAGTTCAGTCCCGCGCCGACGTACGGCCGCACATGGCCCTGATGATTGAAGTGATATTGCAGCAGAACGGTCGGCGGCAACACGCCCACGCCGCCCAGTCCGCCGATGTTCGATGTCACCTGATGCCGCGACGTCGCGAGAATCAGCTCGACGCCGATTTGGTCGCGGATCATGTACGTGAAGTCGAGCTCCGGCACGATCGCGTTGTTCACATCGACGCCCAGCGAGCCGAGCGTTCCGCCCGCCGACACCTGCGGCTGAATGCTGATCGCCCGCAAGCGCACGAGCACGTCGCCCGCGTGAATGCCGGTCATCGCTGCATCGCTGGCCGGTGGTGAATCGCTCGCATGTGCCGTCCCCGCAAATATCGCTGCGCTTGCCAGCAGCATCGCCCGAAGTTTCGTTCTCATCTTTCGCTTTCCCGGTTGAAAGCCCGATTGTCCCGGCGGCCTGCGCGCGCCTCTTTGACAGCGGACAACGGATTCCGGCGCGTGCTTCTCCGGCGACGCGACACCTTGCGCATCGACAAGGAAAACGCCGGCCGGGTCCGTCGCTTGCTTTTACAGAAGCAAAGGACAGAACATTGGGAGAACGAGATGAGACCCACTTTTGGAGCAGCGGCACGACTGGCGGCGATGCTGGCGGGTGCCACGTTCGCACTGGCGGCGAACGCGCAGAATCCGACGTCGAGGCCGGAAGGCCATCCGAGCGGTCAGCAGACCACGCAGCCGAACCAGACGAAACCGAGCCGGCTGGACAACGACAGCACGCCCGCGTTTCAGGAACAGAACGTCACGCCGCCGGCCGTCGCGGCTGAGCACGCGAGCGGCGTGCTGAGAACGCAGCCGGGCAAGACGTCGGCGGGAAAAGCGCCGCCGCCGAAGCGCCCGAACGGCCTCGGCTTCGATACGGACGCGGGCAGCATGGGCAAGAAGCCCTGATCGTGCGAAGGACGCGAGCCGCGCTCACGTCGTCTTGTTCGGCCAGGGCCACGTGAGATAGCGAGACGGCTTTTGCGTCTCGTTTTTCTGCTTCGGCGCGTCCTCGCTCTTTTGCTTCGGCGCGTCCTCGCGGGCTGCATGCGCGGGCGCCGCGCTTTCGGCGATCTCGGGCAAGTCCTCGCCGAACCACGGCACTTCGGCGCGCCTCTCCTCCACATACGCGCGCCAGCCGGTCGGGTTGTCCTCGAAGAGATCGTGCTTCACGGTGTTCGCGAGCATCGGACGATTCAGCGATTCGTCGAGCAGCGCCTTCGGCCACACGAAGAACGCGCCCGATGCGCGCCGGATGAACTCGCGCGGCGACATGCGCGCATCGACGAAACCGAGCAGCGTGAAGCCCGCGAGCGCGTCGTTGCCGCGCACCGCGTCGCCGATGCTCGCGTACTCGTCGGCGCATTGGCTCAGGCAAAACACGGTCTCCAGCACATCGCCGAGATGCAGCAGCAAGGCGCGTCGTTCATAGGGTTCCTGTATCGGGGCCGCTTGGTTCGTCATGCGCGCTTTCCTTTCGGTAGGAGATGAAATGCGGACGGCGCGCATCGCATGACGCACGCCGCGTTCATCCCGATTCTAGCGAACCTCACGTTGGATTCCGACTCGCGCGTGCATTAGCGGCAGATGCGATACGGGCCCATGTCGACGTGAAAGTGCGTCTTGTGCAACGCGTTGTAGTCGGGCCCGAGCGTGGTGTCGAACGAACGGCACGCGCCGTCGTGAATGCGGCGGAGAAACACCGCGTCCGGCGACGCTGCGTCGTCGTCCCAGCGCGCGAGCGTGATGCGCCGACCGTTTGCGAGCACGAAGCCGGTCAGGTCGATGGCGTTCGCGCTCGCATGCTGACTCAGCCCCGCGTCCTTCTGATGATTCACGTTGCGGCACGCGTAGCTGCCGACATGCTCGATGCGCGTCACGCGCTCGCCGAAGACGTCGATGGCGGCGGGCTGAACATACTGATGCTCGAAGAACGCGATGCCGAGCGCGAGCGGACACGTCGCGAGAAACGGCGCGCTGAAGCGCACGTCGTCCGATTGCGTGACGCGCACGACGTCCTTCAGTTCGCAGCCGCCCGGCCCGGACGTGTCCGCGATCGGCCGATATTGAAGGCCCGATTGCGTGAGCGCGGCATCGCAGAGTTGCGGGTCGTGGGTCGTGCGCCAGAGCTTGAAATCGGTCAGCGGGCCGGGCGGCGCGCGCACGTCGAGCGGCGCGAACGGATCGTAGCGTTCCGGCACGGCGATGCGTCGCGTGTACACGCCGTACGCCAGCACCAGCGCCGCGACGAACGCGAGCAGCAACAGCCAGCGGATGATTCGCCCGATCACCCTGCTCTCCGCATTCCGGCGCGCTTGCCGTCAGCCCGCGGGATGCGCGGCGTCCGTTGCGCTGGCCTGCACGCGCTCGGCGAGCTTCGCGTCGTAGCTCGAATGGATATGCGTGCGCTTCTTGTCCGGATACGCGTACGAATAAGCCTTGCGCAACGCGAGCGACGCTTCGTGGAAGCCAGAGAGAATGAGCTTTTGCTTGTTCGGATAGTTCGCGATATCGCCGACCGCGAAAATGCCCGGCCGCGACGATTCGTAGTTCGACGTATCGACTTCGATGCGGCCGCCGCGCACATCGAGATTCCAGCCGGCGATCGGCCCGAGATCCGCGACGAGTCCATACAGCACGATGAGCTTGTCCGCCGCGATATCCGTCGCGCCTTCCACGTGCTTGATGCGCACGCCGCGCAGCGCGCCATCGGGCGCGTCGAGCGAATCGATCATGCCGACGACGAAGCTCATCTCGCCCGCCTCGACCTTCGCCTTCATCGCCGCGACGGAGGCCGCTGCCGCCGAAAAGCCGTTGCGCCGATGCACGAGCGTCAGCTTGCGCGCGACGCCCGCGAGCGCGTTCGCCCAATCCAGCGCCGAATCGCCGCCGCCCGCGATCACGACCTCGCGGTCCTGAAAATCCGCGATACGCGCGACGCTGTAGAGCACGTCGCGCCCTTCGAGCGCCGCCGCTTCCGGCAATTGCAAACGCTGCGGGACGAACGCGCCGTTGCCCGCCGCGATCAAGATGGCGGCGACATCGAAAGTCATGCCTTGTTCCGTGCGCACCGTCCAGCGGTGATCGTCGCGCTGTTCGACGGACTGCACGCGCTGGTCCAGATGAATCGGCACGTCGAACGGGCGGATCTGCGTGAGGAGCCGGTCGACCAGATCTCGCGCGGTGCACGAGGGAATGGCGGGGATGTCGTAGATCGGCTTGTCGGGATACAGCTCGATGCATTGGCCGCCGATGCGCCCCAGCGCATCCACGATATGACACGACAGCCCGAGGACGCCCGCCTCGAACGCGGCGAACAGGCCCACGGGCCCGGCGCCGATGATCAATACATCCGTCTGAATGGTGCTGCTCGATGCGTTCATGTAGTCGTCTTCCGTTGTGCCGGCTGTCCTGCGTTGCCAGCATTCAACGGTCCACGATACAGAAAGCATCCGGGCGCGGCAACGAAGCCCCTGCGCCCAGGGCGGCGATTCCGCGCGGCCGCCTACTGCTTGTTCAACTCGCGCGCGTAGTACGCGGACGCGGCATCGATCTCTTCCGGCGTCATGTTGCGCGCGACGTTGCGCATGACTTCGTTGATGTCGTTGGTGCGCGTGCCTTTCGCGAACGCGATCAGTTGCGCCTTCGTGTACGCCGCCGGCAAGCCGTCGATCCACGGACTGCCCGCCTTGTTGTCGATACCGCCGTGACACGCGGCGCACGGCGCGACGTTGCGCATCGGCGCGCCGTGGGAGACGATGCCCGGCGCGAGCGAATCGCTGACCTTGCGCTGCGCGGGCGGCCTCGGCAGGCTCGCATAGTAGGCGGCGAGATCGCGCATGTCCTGATCGCTCAGGTTCACGGCCATCGGCGACATCACGGCATTGGTGCGCGCGCCGGTCTGAAAGTCCACCAACTGCTTGTAGATGACCGACGCATACTGCCCCGCGAGATTCGGCGAATTCGCCTGGCTCATGCCGCGTTCGCCGTGACACATCGTGCAGCGCAAGGCGAGTGTCGCGCCGCGCCCGATGGAGTTCGCGCTCGCGTGCGCGAGCAGTTGCGGCGTGACTTCGACGGCGGACAGCCTGCTTGTCGGCTGGACGGTCGTGTCGCCGCTGTGCCACACGCGCGGCACGCCCGCCGCGCTGCAGATGGCGTTCCACACGCCGGTGAACGAGGCGTCGCGCTGCGCGGACGGCAGCCACACGAAGCCGATCAGCGCCGATACCACCGCGACGCCGACCGTGGCGAAAACGCTCGTCGCGAACCAGCGGTTGCGCAAGGTGAAGAGACGTTCGTCGCTCATCGCTGCGCTCCGATCGGAACGGCCGGCACCGACGTATCGGAGCGCGCCACGAGCTGCGCAATCGGATAGCCGTAGTTGACGAGCGTGAGGCCGATCATCAGCGCGATCCACAGCCCGAAGCTGTTCAGCGCGACCGGAACGGTGCGCGGCTCGTGCACCGCGCGGCTAAAGCGGAACTCTTCGACACTCACGCGCGGCGCGCCGTGCGCCCGTATCAGCACGACAAAGAACAGAATGGCGGACACGACCAGAATGAACCCGCCGATGGTCGATGTCACGACGGAGGCCGCCTGCGCCGCGATCTGCGGATCGCTGTAATCGTAGAACGCCATGCGTCGCGGCATGCCGAGCACGCCGACGTAATGCCACGGGAACGTCAGCACGATCATGCCGATGAACCACAGCCACAACTGCCAGCGCATGAGCTTTACGTCACGCAGCGCGCGGCCGGTGAGATGCGGCCACAGGTCATAAGCGATCGCGAAGTACATGATGACGATCGCGCCCGCGAAAATCAGATGGAAATGGCCCGTGACCCATTGCGTGTTATGGACGGTCGAATCCAGTTGATAGCTCATGTTGATGATGCCGCCCGCCCCGCCGAAGCCGAGCATCACGAACGAAAACGCGACGGCGAGCATCATCGGGTTGTCCCACGGCAGCGCGCGAATCCAGCCGAGCGCGCCGCGGCCGCCGCGCAGTCGCGCCGCGATCTCCACCGACGCGCAGATGGTGAACACGGTCAGAAGCGTCGGCACGGCGACGAGCGCGGTGAACACCGAATGCATGAACTTGAAGCCCGAGCCCACTTGCGGATCGGCGAACAAATGGTGAATGCCGATCGGCATCGACACCACGAGGAACAGGATGAACGAGATACGCGCCATCGCGTCGCTATACAGACGCCCGCCGATGGCGCGCGGGATGATCGTGTAATACGCGATGTACGCGGGCATCAGCCAGAAGTAGACGATGGCGTGCAGCGTCCACGAGAAGAACACGCGGGCGAGACCCGCGTCGATGGTGCTCTTCCAGCCGATCGCCACCGGCAGGATCATGAACAGCACTTCGATGGCCGCGCCGACTGCCGTCCAGCCCCACAGATACGCGCCCGCGACGGTGGCGAACATCGGCAGCGGCACGGTCTTGCCGGGGTTGTCGCGCTTCCACGCGTGCAGGTTCACCGACATCAGCGCGACCCAGATCCACGATCCGACCACCACCAGCACCACGCCGAGATAGTAGAACGCGTTGCCGATCATCGGCGGATAGAAAGTGTAGAGCACGGAGGCCAGGCCCATCGCGACCGGGATCATCGCCATGACGGAGCCGACGGCGACCAGCCAGAAGCCGAGCCATGCCCAGCGCGCGCCCACGAGCGCGCGCTTGAGCGCGAGCTCGCTCACCGCGTAGCCGAAGCCCATCGCGATGAGCGTCGGGAACACGTAGCCCATCGCGGAGCCGTGCGCCGTCACGGACCGGTAATAGATCTCGGGATTTTGCAGTCCGATGAAGAGCGGACTGCGCGCGAACATCTGCCAGGCGCCGAGCAACAGCGCGACGCCGAAGGCCGCGAACGCGAGCCAGAAGTGCGCGAGGATAAGGCGCTTGCTATTTAACACAGGACAGTCTCCGCGAATGGGCCGGCAGCTTGTCGGCCATCTGCATGAATTCGGCGCGATCGATCACCTTCACATGCGCCCACATGCCGTGATGCCCGACGCCGCAGAACTCGTGGCACGGCATCAGATGGTCGCCGGGTTCGTCGAACGTGGTCTTGAAGGTCGAGACATAGCCCGGCTCCAGCATCGAGTTGATATTGGTCTTCGTGATCAGAAAGCCATGCACGACATCCGAACTCGTCGCGCGGAACGTGACCGGCACGCCTGCCGGCACGAGCAGGCATTGCGGCGTGAACGAGTACTGCTGCGCGACGACGCGCACCGTCACCGAGCCGTCGGCCTCGGGCGCCGTGCCCAGATTGCTTTCGACGAATTCGCCCGACACGTGCAGCGTCTCCGGCCGCACAGTCTCGACGCGCGAGGGCGGCATCATCGCCCAGTGCAGGCCGGTGTAGACCACCATCGCGACCAGCACGGCGACGATGGCGAGCACGAGCATCGCCCAGCGTTTCTCGACGCGCTCCGCGACTTCATGTGAACCTGGATGGATGGCCATATATCGCTGCTGTATCGATCAATGAGTGGACCAATGAGTCACTGGATCACGCCGCGAGGCAGGAACACGGCGAAGTAAAAGACAAACCAGATGCCGATGACAATGGCCGTCGCGATGCCCGCGAGCGCGAGCGCCCCGCCCGGCCCGCTGCGCACGATTTCGTCGAGTCTGGCGTCTTCGTTCGGATCGTCGTTCATGGTCGTGTCGAGACTAGTAAAGGGGTGCCGAGCGCAGTTCGTTGACTTCCTTCACGGAGACCGGCGTGCCGTTATTGCCCCACGTCGTGCGGATATACGTGACCACCGCCGCTACCTCCACGTCCGACAGCGACTGCGCGAACGGCGGCATGCCATAGGGCTTCGGATTCTTGAACGTGCCGGGCGGATAGCCGCCGTTGAGCACCATGCGAATGGGGTTGACCGCGGAGCTCATCACGATCGACTGGTTGTTCGCGAGCGGCGGAAAATGCGGCGGCTTTCCCTGACCTTCCGCGGCGTGACAGACAGCGCATTCCGCGTCGTAGATCTTCTTGCCGAGCGGCGAGAGACTCGTGCGCTGCTCGACCACGGCCTGCGTCGGCGGCTCCGACTTGTCGCCGGTGCGCGCGGGCAGCGCCTTGAGATAGACGGCCATCGCGCGCACGTCGTCTTCGTTCAGATATTGCAGGCTGTCGTAGACGACCTCGGCCATCGGGCCGTACACCGCGCCGCGATCCGAGACGCCCGCGTGCAGCATGCCGACGATGTCGTCCATGCTCCAGTTGCCGAGACCTGCTTCCTTGTTCGACGTGAGCGACGGCGCGTACCAGTTCTGAATCGGAATGAGGCCGCCCTCGAACGCCTTGGAACTCACGTTGCCGCCGAGCGCGTTGATCGCGGTATGGCACATCGAGCAATGCCCGAGACCTTCGACCAGATACGCGCCGCGATTCCATTCGACGGACTGCTTCAGATCGGGCTGATACTCGCCTTGCTTGAAAAATAGCGACCGCCAGCCGATCAGCAGTTCGCGCCGGTTGAACGGGAAACGCAATTCATGCTGACGGTTCGGCTGATGCACGGGCGGCGTGGACATCAGGAATGCGTAGATGGCATCCGAATCGGCGCGCGTGACTTTTGTGTACGACGCGAAAGGCATGGCCGGATAGAGCAGCGAGCCGTCGCGCGAGCGGCCCGTGTGCATCATGTTGTAGAACTCGTCGGCGGTCCAGGAACCCAGGCCCGTCTCCTTGTCCGACGAGATATTCGGCGTGTAGAGCGTGCCGAACGGCGTGTCCATCGGACGGCCGCCGCCGAAGGTCTTGCCCGCCGGCAGCGTGTGACACGCGATGCAATCGCCCGCGCGCGCCAGATACTCGCCGCGCTTGACCGTGTCGGCATCGGCGGTCTTCGCCTGCGCGAGCGCGTTGCCGGCCGGCACGGCGCACGCCGCGAAGAAGACCGCTACGGCAAGCGCCCCAAGTTGTCTGAAACGAAGCACGTCGGCCCTCTCTAGTGTTGGACGCTGCCGCACGCGAGCGGCATCTTCAGCGAGCCGGCGGCGACGGGCGTCGGATTCGCCGGCGCGGGCAGCGAAGCCAGATAGGCGGAGATAGCGGTGATGTCCCGCTCGCTCAGAAGCTGGGCGACCTGCCGCATACAGTCCGGCGCGACGGTCGAACGCGTGCCGTAACGCCATGCGCCGAGTTGCGCGCTGATGTAGTCGGCATGCAGGCCGAGCAGCCCGGGGATCGCCGGCTCCATGCCGGTCATCGACGCACCGTGACAACTGACGCACGCCGGGACCTTGCCCGACGCATCGCCCTTCATGACGAGCGTCTTGCCGAGATCGAGCGTCTTTGCATCGACGGTGACGGCGGACGGCGGCGGGAACGGCGGGCGCTCGGCGGCGAAATAATCGGCGATCTGTTTCAGATACGCGTCGGGCAAGTACGCAAGCAGGTAGTTCATCGGCGGATACTTGCGCCGGCCGTCGCGAAACGCGAGCAATTGGTTGTACAGATAACCGGCGGGCTTGCCGGAAAGGCGCGGGAAGTAATCGTTGTCCGTGCCCTCGCCGTGCGCGCCGTGGCACGCGGCGCAACCCATGACGCGCGCCTGCATGGTGTCGGGCGCGCGTTCGAGAGGCGCGTCCGCGGCGCATGCGTCGAAGCCGCAAAACGTGAAGAGCGCCGAAATCAGCAACAAGGCGCTGCGCTGAGCCACGTTTCCCACGTATCCCCCGTTTCAGGTTGCCGTTTTCGTTTGGACGCGCGGCCGGTCGCATGCAACGGGTTGCATGCGATAGACGGCGACGCTGTTCTTCAAAGCTGAAGGTCTTGCCGGTGGCGGGCTGTGCTTGGCTCTTCAGATGGTAGGAGACGCGCTTCGTTTTCTCCAGCCCTCAGATTGTCTCAATACATGCGATCGCTGCGCGTGACAAGACAACGCAAAACTTTGCGTTTGATCAAAGGCGCGCATTATTTCGAGATGCTCAACCAAGCGGTTGACGGTCTCTGTGGTGCTTATGGATTGGCTCTGCGGAGAGGGCGATTTGTTTTCGAGATTCGCACTCTTTATTTGAGCCCGAGGCGTCGTGCGAGCCGGTTCAGGTTCGCCCGGTCGATGCCCAACTCGCGCGCCGTCGATGCCCAGTTCTGCTGATTGCGCGCGAGCGCATCGAGAACCAGCGTGCGCTCGTATGCCGTGACCGCTTCGCGCAAGCCGACAGCGGCGGGCGCATCCGATGCGAGCGGTGCGGGCGGCGCGACGCTCGCCGTATCGCCGATGCCGAAGTCCGCAGCGGAGAGCGTCAGGATGCGCGGCCGTTCGCGATGCCCCGCGAGCGCCTTCAACGCGCTTCGCCCGATGAGGTGCTCCAGTTCGCGCACGTTGCCCGGCCAACGGTAGGCAAGCAGCGCGGCCTGCGCATCGGCGGAAAGTCGCAGGCCCGACAGGCCGAGCCGCGACCGGTTCTCCTCCAGAAAGTAGCCAGCGAGCAGCAAGATGTCGCGACCACGCGCGCGCAGCGGCGGCACGACGAGCGGATACACCGACAGGCGGTGATACAGGTCCGCGCGAAAGCGTCCGCCGCGCACTTCTTCGGCCAGATCGCGGTTCGTTGCAGCGATCAGCCGCACATCCACGCGATGCTCGCTGTCCGAGCCGATGCGCTGCAACTGGCCGTTCTGCAACACGCGCAGCAGCTTGGCCTGCACGGCAAGCGGCAGTTCGCCGACTTCATCGAGGAAGAGCGTGCCGCCGTCCGCCAGTTCGAACTTGCCGCGCCGGTCCGACGACGCGCCCGAGAACGCCCCGCGCACATGTCCGAAGAGTTCGCTTTCGACGAGCGTATCCGGCAGCGCCGCGCAGTTGAGGCTCACGAGCGGTTTGTCCGCGCGGGGCGAACGCGCGTGAATCTCGGAGGCGACGAGTTCCTTGCCGACGCCCGTTTCGCCGGTAATCAGCACGGTCAGGTCGCTCGACGCCACGATCCCGATCTCTTCCAGCAAATGCTTCTGCGGCGCGCTGCTGCCGATCATCTCGCGGCGGCGCGGGCCGCTCGCCTGCCGATACACCTCGGCGCGCTGGCGTTCCGCCTCGCTCGTGCGCGCCAGTCGGTCGATGCGCTCGGCGACGCTCACGGTCGCCGCCGTCAGACTCAGAAAGGCCTGGAGCGAAGCCATGTCGATGCCGTCGAAACGCGCGGGATCGAGCGCATCGAGCGTCAGCACGCCCCACGGACGTCCGCCGATGAAAAGCGGGCTGCCGAGGCAGTCGTGCACTTCTAAGTGTGCGCCCGCGTGCTTGACGAGGCCGTCGTACGGGTCGGGGAGACTCGAATGCGCGGGAAAGCGCGTCGGCTCGGGGCGCGCCAGAATGCGCGCGAATCGCGGATGGTCTCGCACGAGGAAGCGCCGGCCGAGCGTATCGCTCGATAGCCCGTCGATGGCGAGCGGCACCAGCGTTTCGCCATCGAGCCGCAACAGCGCAGCGGCGTCGCTCGGGAAAAGCGCGCGCAGCGTGCTCAGCAGCCGGCGATAGCGCTCGCTCTCCGGGATGTCCTGCGACAGGTCTTCGATTAGCGGAACAAGGGCATCCAGGACGACGCGTGAAGTCATTGCGACTACATCGGCAGTCTTTTGGACTAGAGTCGAAGTGACCATCTTTCCCCGCAAGTCGTTGAATCAGCGGTAATTCTACACTGGCATAGAAGCTGTATAAGGTGATGGCACAAACCGCTCGCGGAGCTTTTCGGCTCCGCCCTTGTCACGAGGACTACACCATGCTGTCAGCAGAACATCGAGCCATCATCAAAGCGACCGTGCCGCTTCTGGAAAGCGGCGGCGAAGCGCTCACGCGCCACTTCTACGCCACCATGCTGAACGAACACCCCGAAGTGCGCCCGATGTTCAATCAGGCGCATCAGGCAAGCGGCGCCCAGCAACGCGCGCTCGCCAACGGCGTGTTGATGTACGCGCGGCATATCGACGAGCTCGACAAGCTCGGCGGACTCGTCGGGCAGATCATCAATAAGCACGTCGCGCTCAATATTCAGCCGGAGCATTATCCGATCGTCGGAAGCTGCCTGCTCCGGTCGATTCGCGAAGTGCTCGGCGCGGACATCGCCACCGACGCCGTCATTGAGGCGTGGGCCGCTGCTTACGGTCAGCTAGCCGATCTGCTCATCGGCCTGGAGGAAGGGATCTACAGCGAGCGCGAACACGCGCCGGGCGGATGGCGCGGCACGCGGCGCTTCGTCGTCGCGCGCAAGGTCGCGGAAAGTGACGAGATCACGTCGTTCTATCTCGTGCCCGAGGACGGCGGCAGTCTCCTCGATTTTCATCCGGGGCAGTACATCGGGCTACGTGTGTTCATCGACGGCGAGGAACTGCGTCGCAACTACTCGCTGTCGGCGGCGCCCAACGGTCGCGAATATCGCATCAGCGTCAAGCGCGAGAAGGAGGGCAAGGTGTCGAGCTTCCTGCACGACCGCATTCACGAACGCGACACGCTCGACCTGTATCCGCCCGCCGGTGACTTCAGGCTCGAACATGGCGACAAGCCGCTCGTCCTGATCAGCGGCGGCGTGGGCATTACGCCGACGCTCGCGATGCTCCACGCCGCGCTCGCCACGACTAAGCGCCAGATCCATTTCATCCACGCGGCGCGGCACGGCGGGGCGCACGCGTTCCGCGAGACGATCGACGAACTGGCCGCTCGTTACCCGCAACTCAAACGCTTCTATTGCTATGAGAATCGGCGCGCCGGCGACAGCGAGCCGCACGGCGTCGGCTTCGTGAACGAAACGCTGCTCGAGCAGTGGCTGCCTGCGAACCGCGACGTCGATGCTTACTTTCTCGGGCCGATGTCGTTCATGAAGGCGGTGAAGAAGCATCTGAAGGCGCTCGGCGTGCCGGAAGCGCAGAGCCGCTATGAGTTCTTCGGGCCGGCTGCGGCGCTCGATTGAGCGTTGATTTGGGTCGAGAAGACGGACCCGCGCTGGGCAACGGCGGGTTCGTTTTTCTTACCCACTTCTGTTTCGGAGACGCGATCATCGGGCGCGCCGCATGTGGCGCATGCGCGGCGTGTCCTCGCGATCAAAGCGCTCTCGACGTGCAGCATGCTGCTGGACGCATCTTTGCGACGCGCCGGCCGCCATCGCCCCAACTTTCAGACAAACGCACTATTCCTCGCCTGTTGCCGCGTGATAACAATCCTCCCGATCGGGTATCGGGGAGCACGCGCAAGTGCATAGCGGAATAAGAGCCGACAAGTGGTCGCTCACGTTGTACCTCAGGCGCGACAGACACTTCGTCAGCGCGGACGAAAAGCTGCGCGCCGCTGAAAGCAGACGCAAGTTCCTGGCGGACGCAGTCGACTGGATGCGCGATCAGGCGTTGATGGCGAGATTGCAAGCTGCCTTGGGCATCGACGAGGCCGACGTCTCTAACGCGCGATGGAAGGTGCGTCGTGCTATCGAATCCGGCGAACTCGTGACGATACCGGATACGCGGGGAAGCGGTCTCAGCGGCAGCGGCGGTAGTGATATGCCCCGGCTACCTTCGGTGACGTTCACGCCATCGCAGCTTTTCAGGCGCGCGTCGCCAATACCGGCGGTTCGCTCGTACGAGCGCCCTGCCCCCATTCGGCTCTTTGCCGACGACTGCATGGCAGCCTGGCGCGCAGAGCCGGGCGATAGGCTGCCGGATGGCAGGATCGCGCGGGCTATTGGAAGCGTACGCGATGACAAGGACGGCGGCGATTCGGTGGGAGAAGGTTTGGCTGACGCGGAGCCGTTCGAGTACGGAGCGGAGAATGCGAGCGACGACGACAGTTTCGACGTTGCGGCGCGAGGCGTCGGGCTGACGGGAAACGAACCGGGCGGCTTCCGCATCAATGCGAATGGACTTGACGTCGACTACTTCGATGGCGATGGCAACCTATGCGCTCAGTACCATGAAAGTCACGGAGACGCTCACGGCCATAATTTCGATGGCGCGGTACGAGATAATGCGCATCTACCAATGTCGCCTATCAACCCTCGCTAACCAAACCTGTATGGACAATCTTCGCGGTTGGGAAATGGTTCGGAATTGCGAATCGCTGCTTGAAGTATTTGATTGCTTTCCCTCTTTCCACGACTCTGCAGTGCGAACTTTCTGTCTCAAGCGGGGAAGGACGGAGCGCGGCCCGTCGGGAAAACTACGCGAGTTGGTGGATCTTGAATTGGAGATTCTCCACAATCGTTATGGTCCACCAAAAAACGACGGGATCCAGGGTCACTTGATCATGCTCGAACTGCTCGACATAACCAGCTCAGAAATTGACGTGAATGTAATGCTGGAAGCGGCATGGATTGCAGACGTGCGCTTTTCGAGAACGCCAGACGATCTGATCAGGTTCGACCTCATGCCGAATATCGGGCTCGATATTCAATTGACTTGCCGCGATAGCTTTGTCAGAGTCGTTCGCCCCTACACGCCCGATGAAGTCTGAGGAGCAGAACGGATGGAGCCGGCCGTCTTCCGAAGCGTGGCGGCACTACCCGCCACGCCATGCATCCCCTCAAAACACATTAAACGGCACATTCACCATCAACCGATAAATGTCGCTGGTTCCGTCCGAATAATACTTGCTGCCTTGGTGATGCATGTAATAGAACTTGACCGACGCGTTCTTGAACTTGCCGTCCGGCACCGTGTAACTCGGAATAATGCCGAATTCGTGATGCGTGCCGTGCACGGGTTCGCCGTTCACGATATAGCTCCTCGCGTTGACCGTGCCGCTATTCGCCATCGCGCTGCCGTCTGCGCCCCACCCATAGGCGACCCACGTCGTCACCTTGAAGCCGGGCATGCCATAGTCCTTGAGATTCAGCGAATAAGAAAGACTGACTGACTTTTCGTGCGGCTGGTTATAGTCCACATCCAGCGAGTTCGAAAGATAATCGCCGCCCGACTCGTGCATGTAGTCGAACATCTGGTCGCCGAGAATCTGCTGGAAGGCGAATTGCAGCGTGTGCGCGCCATGCGTGCCGGCGAGCGCGAGGCTATACGCGTTGTTATTGATCGGCCCCTGACGCTTGTCGCCGATGGCGCCGGTGTAGTAATAGTTGAGGGCGCCGGTCCAGCGGACGGATTTCGCGTCGCCGATGCTTTGGGTCGCCGAAAGATAGTACTGCTGCCAGACGTTATTCGCGATGCTGCCGTACAGCGTGACCGCCGTATCGTCGCCGCGCGTCCAGTCGCCGCCGAAGTACGTGAATTGCGAGACGTGCTTGCCGCCGTATTCGGTTGAAAGCCCCGTCACGGTTGTCATGCCGCGCGAGATCACGCCATCCACCGTGCCGGCCTTCAGCGTGAGATTCTTGACCTCGTCGCTCGCGAGCGAGAAGCCGCGATACGTCGGGGGCAGCGCGCGGTTGTCGTGCGGCACGAGGAACGGGTTGTCGAAGAGTTGCTGGCCGTATTTGAGCACTGTGTTCGACACGCGCGCCTTCACGTCCCACACGCCCGGATACGCCCACGCAAGCTGGTTCGCCCCGCCGCCGTCCGTGCCAACGTGTACGCGGGTGCCCGCGCCGTTGCCGCCGTTCAGCTTGAACGCGCCGAACATCGACACGTCGCCGCCGAGCCCGACCAGCCCGCGCGTGAAACCGGATTCGAACACCGCCTGCGCGCCGAGCACCCACGCGTCCTTCTTCTTTGCGCCCTCCGGTTCGAAGTGTTCCGAGAAAGAGCGGCCGAGCAGATTGAAATGCGAGTCCTCGATGAAGCCCTTCGACTTCGCCTGGCTGCTCACGGGCGCATCGGCTTCGGTATTGGGCGGCGAACTCGGAACGGTTTCGGTATGGCGCGAAAGCGGGTCGGTATCGGCTTCCTGGCCGTATGCGGCCACGGTCGCGGCCATCGCGCCGCTGAACAGCAAAATCGAAAGTGCGACTGACAGTTTTTCTTTTTTCACGAAAAGTATCTCCAACGACTGACTCAACCTGCGGACTACACACACCAACTCTCAAAATCGACGGCCTGCAACGAGCCGCGCCCGGCGACCGAGGCAGTCGGGACGAGCGACGCGCGCTTAGGGTTCCTACGCGTGCATATCGCGGGCTATGGAAACTTGCGCATCAGGCGAAAAAGCACGCGGCTGACGCGCCGTTATCGAGCACGCGCAATTCGGGCGTTTCCAACGCGCATCGCGCCTCGGCCATCGGGCAACGCATATGGAACACGCAGCCGGAAGGCGGACTCATGGGACTCGGGATATCGCCGGACAGAATTTGCACGGTCTTGCCGCGCTCGACAGCCGGATCAGGCACCGGCACCGCCGAAAGCAGCGCGCGCGTGTACGGATGCCGCGGCGTCTCGTAAAGCGCCTGCTTGTCGGCAAGCTCCATCACGCGGCCCAGGTACATCACCATGACGCGGTCCGAGATATGGCGCACCACCGCCAGATCATGCGCGATGAAAATGAGCGACAGCCCCATCTCCGACTGCAACGACTTCAGCAGATTGACGATCTGCGCCTGAATGGAGACATCGAGCGCGGAAACGGGTTCGTCGCAGATCACGAGCTTCGGCTCCACGATGAGCGCGCGCGCGATGCCGATACGCTGGCACTGCCCGCCCGAAAACTCGTGCGGATACCGGTTGATCATCTGCTCGCGCAGGCCGACTTTCGCCATCATCGCGCGCACGCGTGCCTGACTTTCCTCTTTGCCGATACCCGGCCGATGCTCGGTCAGCGGCTCCGCGATGATCTGCCCGACCGTCATGCGCGGATCGAGCGATGCGAGCGGGTCCTGAAAGATCATCTGCACGTCGGCGCGCGCCGCATGCCATTCGCGCTGCGAGGCCCGCGTGAGATTCGTGCCCATCCAGACGATGTCGCCGCTCGTCGCCGGAATCAGGTTCAGAATGGCGCGCGAAAGCGTCGACTTCCCGCAGCCCGATTCCCCGACTACGCCGAGCGTCTCGCCGGCGCGAAGATCGAAGCTCACGCCGTCGACGGCCTTCAGCGTGCGCGCGGGCGCCCACGGCAGGCGGCTCTTCGCCTTCACCTGGAAATGCACGCGCATGTCGCGCACGGAAAGAATGGTCGATGCCGCGTCAGACATGGCTCGCCCTCCGATAACGCGTCTTCAGCGCATCCACCGGCCGATGGCATGCGCGCAGCCAATGGACGCCGTCGACCGCCGCAAGCCCGGGCGCGCGCTCGGCGCATTCTGCGGCGGCATCCGCGCAACGTTCCTGGAACGGGCAGCCCGCCGGCGGATGCGCCATGTTCGGCGGATTGCCGGGAATGCCGGTGAGCTCGCCGCCCTGCTGGTCGAGGCGCGGCAACGCGCGCAGCAAGCCGATGGTGTACGGATGCGAGGGCTTCGCGAACAGCGTGGCGGCATCGCACTGCTCCATCACGCGGCCGCCGTACATCACCATGACCTTTTCGCACAGGCCGGCGACGACGCCGAGATCATGCGTGATCAACACGATGGACGTGCCGAAATCGCGCTGCAAGTCCCGCAGCAGTTGCAGCACCTGCGCTTGCACGGTGACGTCGAGCGCGGTGGTTGGCTCATCCGCGAAGAGGACTTCGGGCTCGCAGAGCAGCGCCATCGCGATCATCACGCGCTGCCGCGTGCCGCCCGACAACTCGTGCGGATACTGTCCGATGCGATGCGCCGCCTCGGGAATGCGCACGGCTTCGAGCATGGCGATGGCCCGCTTCTTCGCCTCGCGGCGCGTCATGTTCTTGTGCAGTTCCAGCACTTCGGTCATTTGCCGCTCGATCGTCAGGTACGGATTGAGCGAGCTCATCGGGTCCTGAAAGATCATCGAGAGGCGGTTGCCGCGAATGCGGTTCAGCGCCTTCGCGGACATGCCGAGCAGGTTATCGCCGCGATACATCGCGCGGCCGCTTGCGCGCCCGTTCGACGCCAGCAGCCCGAGCATGGCGAGCACCGTCTGGCTTTTGCCCGAGCCCGATTCGCCGACGATGCCAAGCGTTTCGCCCTCCTCCAGCGTAAAGCTCACGCCGTTGACCGCGCGGACGGTGGCGTCGTGTGTCGAGAACTCGACGCGCAAATCGTTGATTTCGACTAGCGGCATGGCTCACCTGTCCTTCGGATCGAGCGCATCGCGCAGCCCGTCGCCGACAAAATTGATGCAATAGAGCGTCACCGACAGCAGCCCGGCCGGAAACAGCAGAATCCACGGCGACGCTTCCATCACGCCGACGCCGTCCTGAATCAGCACGCCCCAGCTCGTCATCGGCTCCTGCACGCCGAGTCCGAGGAACGACAGCACCGACTCCGTGAGAATCACGCCCGGCACGGTGACGGTCGTATAGATCGCGACGATGCCGAGCAGATTCGGCACGACATGCCGCGCGATGATGCGCCGCGTCGGCACGCCGATGGCGCGCGCGGCCTCCACGTATTCCTTCGAGCGGATGGCGAGCGTCTGGCCGCGCACGACGCGCGCCATGTCCATCCACGAGAACACGGTAATGGTCAGCACGACGAGATAGAACTCGCGGCCGAGCAGCGTCACCATCAGAATGGCGATGAGCAGATACGGAATGGCATACATCATGTCGACGAAGCGCATCATCGCGTTGTCGACGCGTCCGCCGACGAAGCCCGCGATCGCGCCCCACACGATGCCGAGCGTCACGGACGTCAGCGTGGCGAGCGCGCCGATCATCAGCGAGACGCGCCCGCCCACCAGACAGCGCACGAGCAGGTCGCGGCCGGTTTCGTCCGTGCCGAAAAGATGCCAGTGAGCGAACGTGGGCGGCGCGCTCATCGCGTTCCAGTCGGCGGAATCGAACGCGTTCGGCAAGACACACGGCCCGACGATGCACGCGAGCGTGATGACGGCGAGCAGCGCGGAACTCACGACCGCCGCCTTGTTGCGCAGAAAGCGCGCGCGCGCGTCCTGCCACGGACTGCGGCCCGCGACCGCTTGTTCGAGCAAAGGCGCCAGAGAAGCAGATTTCATCGCGCGCCCTTTCAGTAACGGATCTTCGGATCGAGCCACGCGTACGCGAGATCGACCAGCAGGTTGAGCAGCACGGCCACGACCGTGACCAGCACGACGAGGCCGAGCACCAGCGTGTAATCGCGATTGGCCGCGCCGTTCACGATCAGCTTGCCGATGCCGGGCAGCGAGAACACGGACTCCGTGACGACCGCCGCCGTGATCGACGAGATCGCGAGCGGCCCGATCACGGAGACGACCGGGATCAGCGTCGGCTTGAGCGCATGGCGCAGCACGATGGCGCGCATCGGCAAGCCCTTCGCGCGGGCGGTGCGAATGTACGGCGTGTTCATCACTTCGATGAGACTCGCGCGCGTGACGCGGCCGACCGTCGCGACGTTGATCATCACGAGAAGCGCGACCGGAAGAACCATGTAGCGCGCGTCTGCCCCGTTCCAGCCGCCCGCCGGCAGCCACTTGAGGCCGATGGCAAAGACGAGAATCAGCACCGGCCCGATGACGAACGATGGAAACGCATTGCCCGCGTTGCTGACGAGCATCAGCGCGTAGTCCGCGATGCTATTGCGCCGCAGCGCCGCGCCCGCGCCGAGCAGCACGCCGATGACGATGGCGAGCGCCATCGACGCGCCGCCGATGGTGAGCGACACCGGCAGCGCGCGCAGCACGAGTTCGTTCACGCTCCAGTCGGCGTAACGGAACGACGCGCCGAGGTCGCCGTGCAGCAGGCCGTCGAGGTAAAGCAGATACTGCTTCCACAACGGCTCGCCGAGGTGATACTTCGCCTGCAGGTTCGCGAGCACTTCGGCGGAGACCTTGCGCTCGCCGTCGAACGGACCGCCGGGCGTGGCGTGCAGCAGCAGATAGCAGACCGTCACGACGATCAGGAGCGTCGGCAGCGTGAGCAGCACGCGACGCAGGGCATATGACCACATGAGAGCGCGTCCTTCGCGTCAATGCTTGACGATGTAGAGGTCCTTGCTGCCGTAGTGGTCCGCCGGATTCTTCAGCGAATAGCCGCCGACCGTGCTGCGCACCAGGCGCGGCAAGCCGTATTGCAGAAGCGGCAGCATCGGATAGTCGTCCATCACGAGCTTGGCCGCCTCGGTCAACAACTGCTTGCGCTTGACGAGATCCGTGGTTTCGCTTGCTTGTTTGACGAGCGCGTCGGCCTTCGGATTGCAGTTGAAGTTGTCGTTCTGCTCGGACTTGCACTGCACGAGCGTGAGGAAGGTCGTCGCGTCGTTGTAGTCCGCCACCCAGCCGTTGCGCGCGATCTGGTAGTCGCCGTCATGGCGCTTCTTCAAGAGCACCTTGAATTCCATCGATTCGATGTCGGTGGCAAGACCCAGCTTCGTTTTCCATTCGGACGCCGCGAAGATCGCCATCTTCTTGTTGTAGTCGCTCGTATTCATTGCGAAGCGCAGCGTCGTGCCCGGCTTCACGCCCGCCTGTTCGAGCAGCTTCTTCGCTTCCGCGACGCGCTTGTCCATCGGCCAGTTCGCCCACTCATAGGCCGATACGTCCGCGCCGCTCACGCCCTTCGGCAGCAGGCCGTAGCTCGGCGTCTGGCCGTCGGCGGTCACGCGTTGCGCGAGCAGATCGCGATCGATCACCATGGAGAGCGCCTTGCGCACGCGCACGTCCTTCAGGAGCGGATCGCGGTTGTTGAAGCTGTAGTAGCGCGTGCCGAGAACGAGCGAGTTGCGGATATCTTTCGGGAATTGCTGACGGTATTTGGCATAGGTGCCGGTGGGCAGTTGATACGTCATGTCGTTCTCGCCCGACTGGAACAGTTTGACGTCCGTGTTCTCGTCCTCGACCGGCAAATACGTCACCTTGGTCAACTGGACGTGATCCTTGTCCCAGTAATTCGGGTTTTTCGCGAGCACGAGCTTGCTGTTGACCTGCCAGTCCTTCAGCTGGAACGGGCCGTTGGTGACGAGATTGCCCGGCTTCGTCCACTCCTTGCCGAACTTCTCCACCGTCGCGCGATGCACCGGCCCGAGGTTCGCGTTCGACATCAATTCCGGCAGGAAAGGCACCGGACCCGAAGTCTTGACTTCGAGCGTGTTTGCGTCGATGGCGCGCACGCCGAGCGCGCTCGCCGGCTTCTTGCCCGCGACGATCTCCGCGCCGTTCAGGAGGAACGGACCGAACACGCTCGCGTACGACGACGCCGTTTTAGGATCGATGAAACGCTGGCAGCCGTAGACGAAGTCGTTCGCGGTCACCGTGTCGCCGTTGGACCAGCGCGCGTTCTTGCGGAGATGGAAGATCCACGTGGTCGGGTCCTTCTGCTCCCACTTCTCCGCGACGCCGGGAACGACTGCGCCGTCGCCGTTGGTGGCGGTCAGCCCTTCGAACAGGTCGCGCGCCAGATTCGCCGCGCCGACCGATTCGACGAGCGCCGGATCGAGCGTCTCCACTTCCGAACCGTTGTTGCGCACCAGTTCCTGCTTCGCGGCAAGCGTCACGCCGGGCGGGACGATGGCGGCTGCGGCAGGCATCGCCGCAAACAGAAACGCGGCGCTGGCCGCAGCGACTGACCCGCGTCGGAGGAAAGCAAAAGCGGCGAACGACTTCATAGGATTCCTTCTTGTCTCGTTGTATTGCTTGTTTTCGTTGCTTGAATGTCGCCGCGTTTAGCCGAGTCTGGCTAAACGGAACGGCATCTAACACTTAGCATCACTGATAAATGCCAAAGGCATGCACCGCTGTCTGGAAGATTTCCGAGCGGCCTCGGCGCGCTTGATGACTGGCAGCGAGTATTTCGCATCGGTCATGCGGATGCCACCCGCAATCGCGCTTGATGACGAAATTTTTCAAAATATCGCCCGAATGAGCGACTGGGACCGGTGCGAGCCTGCGGCGGCTCGACAGAACGGACGGCAGCGTGTCGTCGCGGAAATTGCGCGACGACACGCTCACCGCAAGATCAGGCTCCGCCGAAGAGGCGCTCGGCGCGAGCGCGCAATTCCTCGGGCGATACGTCTTCCTTGTGCGTCGCGATCCACCAGACATGGCCGAACGGATCGCGCAGCTTGCCGCCGCGGTCGCCGTAGAACTGGTCTTCGACCGGACGCAGAATGGTCGCGCCCTCGTCGACCGCGCGCTGCACCACGGCATCGACGTCTTCCACGTACAGATGCAGCATCACCGGCGTGCCGCCGATCGCAAGCGGACCTCTCACCTCCATTTCGGGGAATTCGTCGCTCAGATAAAACGGATTGCCGCCGATTAGCAGCTCCGCATGCCCGACGCGCCCGCCCGGCTCCTGCATGGTGAAGAGTTCGATCGCGCCGAACGCTTTCTTGTAGAAGTCGATGGCCGCGACGCCGCCCGCCACCGCGATATACGGAATCACGCCAAGACGGCCTTCGGGGATGGGATCGACTGGTGCACTCATGAATGCCTCCTGGAATCGGCAAAGGTTAGCGGACGCCGCATTCGCCACCGGCGGCGCACCTCAAATGGTGCCGGTTTTGGGCGAGCGCCGCAAAGCGCCGCCACGCGCCCTTAACAAGTTTTCACTATTCGCTTCATACTCTCGGTCGGAGCACGTCCCACTTCCCCATCAAACGGAGCACTCATGCACGATCTGAAAGGCAAGTCGATTCTTATCACGGGCGCGAGCACGGGCATCGGCGCGGCGGCGGCCCGCGCGTTCGGGCGTTACGGCGCGAATGTCGCGGTGCATTACAACAGTTCGAAGGACCAGGCCGAGGAAGTCGCGAAAGACGTGCGCGCGCTCGGCGTGAGCGCGATCACCGTCGGCGCGGACGTGCGCGATTCGAAGGCGATCGTGGCCGCCGTCGCGCAAACGGTCGATGCGTTCGGCAAGATCGACGTGCTCATCAACAACGCGGGCAGTCTCGTGAAGCGCGAGCCGCTCGAAAGCGCGACCGACGAACTCTTCGACGACGTCATCAACATCAATGCGCGCTCGGTCGTCGCGTTCACGCGCGCGGCGCTGCCTTCGCTGCGCTCGGGCGGCGGCGGCTCGATCATCAACGTGACGTCAGTGGCGGCGCGCAATGGCGGCGGTCCGGGCGCGCTGCTGTATGCGGCGTCGAAAGGCTTCGTCAGCACCATCACGAAGGGCATGGCGAAGGAATTCGCCGCCGACCACATTCGCGTGAACGCCGTCGCGCCGGGCGTGATCGGCACGCCGTTTCACGACCGCTTCTCGACGCCCGAGCAACTCGAAGGCTTCCGCAAGTCGATCCCGATGGGCTATATCGGCGAAGCGGACGATTGCAGCGGCGCGTTTCTCTATCTCGCGTCGGAGGCGATGTCGCGCTACGTGACCGGTCAGATCATCGACGTCAACGGCGGCCAGTTGATGCCGTGAGGCGCGCCGGCCGTGTTATAAGGCGCAACTCGTTACCGAAAAAAGGAGAATGCAGGAGATGCCGTTGAAACAGCAACATCGCTTTCGGTCCCTCGCGCTGACGGCCGCGGCCGTCGCCGCGTTCAGCGTCGCGGGCTTCGTCGAAACGTCGCCCGCGTATGCGAAGACAGCGGACACGCAGCCGCAAGTCCTGACCGCCTCCGCCGTCGCCGTCGCCGACAAGTACGCCGCCGACACTGCCGAGCAGATCTTCAAGCAGGGCGGCAACGCGGTCGACGCGGCCGTCGCCATCGCGTTCACGCTCGCGGTCACGTATCCGGAAGCGGGCAACATCGGCGGCGGCGGATTCATGACGCTCTACGTGGACCATCGGCCTTACTTCCTCGACTACCGCGAGCGCGCGCCGATTTCCGCCACGCGCAACATGTACCTCGACGACAAGGGCGAGGTCATCAAGGGCATGAGCCTGTACGGGCATCGCGCGGTCGGCGTGCCGGGCACGGTGGAAGGCATGTGGGAGGCGCAGAAGCGTTTCGGCAGGCTGAAATGGAAGCAGGTGCTCGCGCCGGCCATCCAGTACGCGCAGGACGGTTTCGTCGTCGACGATCAACTGATCGAGCGGCGCGATCGCGCGTCGAAAGACTTCGCCGGCAAGACGAACTTCGACCTGTATTTCGGCGGCATGAAAGCGGGCGAAGTGTTCAAGCAGCCGGATCTCGCGCAGACGTTGCAGCGCATCTCGGACAAGGGCGCGAAGGGCTTCTATCAGGGCAAGACCGCGGAGCTGATCGCCACGTCGATGACCGGACACGGACTCATCACCGCGCGCGATCTGAAGGAGTACAAGGCGGTCTGGCGGCAGCCGGTGGTGGCGAGCTGGAACGGCTATCGCGTGATCACCGCCCCGCCGCCGAGCTCGGGCGGCGTCGGCCTGGTGCAGTTGCTGAAGATGAAGGCCGACCTGAAGGACAAGTTCGAAGGCGTGCCGCTGGATTCCGCGCAGTACATTCACCTCGTCGCGGAGATCGAGAAGCGCGTGTTCGCCGACCGCGCGCAGTATCTCGGCGATCCCGACTTCTACAAGGTGCCGGTCGCGCAACTGATCGACGACGACTACATCCTGAAGCGCGCGCAGGAAGTGAATCCGGAGACGCCGTCCGATACCAAGAGCGTGCAGCCGGGGCTCGGCACCTCGATGCCCGAGAAGGCGGAGACGACGCACTTCTCGGTCGTCGACAAGTGGGGCAACGCGGTGTCGAACACGTACACGATCAACGGCTACTTCGGCGCGGGCGTGGTCGCGGAAGGCACGGGCGTCGTGCTGAACGACGAGATGGACGACTTCTCCGCGAAACCGGGCGTGGCGAACATGTTCGGCGTGGTGGGCAGCGACGCGAACGCCATCGCGCCGCGCAAGCGCCCGCTCTCGTCGATGACGCCGACCATCCTCACGAAGGACGATCAGGTCGCGATGGTGATCGGCACGCCGGGCGGATCGCGCATTTTCACGTCGATCTTCCAGGTGCTGTCGAACGTGTACGACTTCCAGATGCCGTTGCCGGAAGCCGTCGGCGCGACGCGCTTTCACCATCAACTGCTGCCGCCCAACACGATCTATCAGGAGCCGTTCCATCAGCTCGATCCGGAGGTCGTGAAGCAACTACAGGCGAAGGGCTACACGTTCTCGATGCAAGGCTTCAACGGCGATATTCAGGCTATCCGCATCAACGGCGAAACGCCTGAGCCGATGTCCGATCCGCGCGGACGTGGCGTGTCGCGCGTCATTCAGTAAAGACACACCGACGCTTACAGCGTGAAAGTATCGTGAGCGCTCCGGACTAGGCATTTGCCCTAGTCCGGCCTTCGCCGGTCGCGCTCTTACGCCCGTCCTAGGCGGGATGCTCAGAAATATAAGAATGCTGGCATGAGCGGCATGTTTCGCGCGGGATTGGACCGCGCGTTTCGTTCCCCTAGTCTCTGTCCTGACCGAGTGCACCATGCGCCGCTGCGCGCGACGCGCCCGGCCCATCCAGAACTACATACGAGACGACCCTGACGACGGAACCGCGGTGCGCATCGACGCGCGCACGGCCATTCGTTTCAGCGTGCTGATAAAGGAGCAGCTCATGTTGGAATCCCCCGCCCAGCAGCTTGGCGATATCACGCCCGTCAATCGGGAACAGGATGTTCAGACGGCCAGCGGCGGCGTGCTCGACCGCTACTTCGGCATCTCGCGAGCCGGCAGCACGCCCAAACGCGAAGTCGTGGCCGGCGTCACGACCTTTCTCGCGATGGTCTATTCCGTGTTCGTCGTGCCCGGCATGCTCGGCAAGGCGGGCTTCGATACGAGCGCGGTGTTCGTCGCCGTGTGCCTCACGACCGCGTTCGGCTCGCTGCTGATGGGCGTGTGGGCGCGCCTGCCGATCGCCATCGGCTGCGCCATTTCGCTGACTGCGTTCACCGCGTTCGGCCTCGTGCTGGGCAAGGGGCTCTCGCCCGCCATCGCGCTGGGCGCGGTGTTCCTGATGGGCGTCGTGTTCACGGCGATTTCCGTGACCGGCGTGCGCTCGTGGATTCTGCGCAATCTGCCGACGGGCGTCGCGCATGGCACGGGCATCGGCATCGGGCTGTTTCTGCTTCTGATCGCATCCAACGATGTCGGCATGATCGTGAAGAATCCCGCGCCGGGCATGCCGGTCTCGCTGGGTCACATCACGGCGCTGCCCGTGCTGATGTCCGTGGCCGGACTCGCGGCGATCTTCGGTCTGGAGCGCCGGCGCGTGCCGGGCGGCATTCTGCTGGTGGTGATCGGACTCTCGGCGATCGGCCTCGTGATCGATCCGGCCGTGCGCTTTCATGGCGTGTTCGCGTTGCCGTCGCTGTCCGCGCCGGGTCATGCGTCGCTGATCGGCGCGATGGATATCAAAGGCGCGCTGTCGATGGCCGTGCTGCCGAGCGTGCTCGCCCTCGTGATGACCGCGGTATTCGACGCCACCGGCACGATCCGCGCGGTCGCGGGCCAGGCGGGCCAGATCGACGCGAATGGACGCATCGTGAACGGCGGCCGCGCGCTGACGGCGGATTCCATCAGCTCGATTTTCTCCGCGTGTTTCGGCGGCGCGCCGGCGGCGGCGTATATCGAATCGTCGGTCGGCGTGGCGGCGGGCGCGAAAACGGGTCTCGCGGCGAGCGTCGTGGGCGCGCTCTTTCTCGCGGTGATGTTCCTCTCGCCGCTCGCGAGCCTCGTGCCGTCTTACGCGACGGCGCCCGCGCTGATGTACGTCGGCTTGCTGATGCTCGGGAACGTCGCGAAGCTGCACATGGACGACACGGTGGACACGATGTCCGGACTCGTCTGCGCGGTGTTCATCGTGCTGACGGCGAACATCGTGACCGGCATCATGCTCGGCTTTTGCACGCTGGTGATCGGGCGCGTGGTCGCGGGCGAGATTCGCAAGCTGAACGTGGGAACGGTGGCGATCGCAGCGGCGCTCGCGGTCTTTTATCTCGGCGGCTGGGCGATCTGAACGCAGTGCGCTGAAACGACAAAGCCCCGGAAGCGCTTGCTTCCGGGGCTTTGTCCAATGCTGATGCGCTTTGACCGGGCGTCAGGCCGAGGCGGACTCGGACTTACTTGCGATACGCTTCGACGAGGATCTCGCAGTTCTGCAGATGCAATTGCAGCGCGCGATTCCACTCGCGACGCACCGCAGCCTTCGCCGCGCGCATCCACGAACCGAACGAAACGAGCACAGATTGTTGAGCGGTGGTTTTCATGAAAGGCTCTCAGGGTAAGTAGCTAGGGGATAACCCTAACTATACGCTTTTCATGCTGCATTGCAACCAATTCTCAAAAAAGCTACACCGTCTCTTGTCAGTCTCCCGGTCGCATTTTCCGATTTCTCACTTCGCCAGCAATTCGCCGTGACGCGCAGGCCCGTTGCCCGCGATCCGCGCGACGAGCATTCCCGTCGTCGCGAAGCGCGTCCAGTGGCGCGCGTACAGCACGCCTTTCGTCTGCGCGACGAGCGGAACGAGCCGGTCTTCTATCGGATCGAGGATGTCGGCGATCGTCTCGCCGGCACGCACGCGCTCGCCGACCTCGCGCCGATGCAGGATCACGCCCGACGCCGGCGCATGGAGGTACTCGCAGCCGGAAAGCGGCGTCGCGGGATGGCAGAGCGGCGGCGGCTCGGGCGCATCACCATGAATGAATCCCGCGTGCGTCAGATAATCGACGATCGCTTGCGCGTCGTGCGCCGCCATCTCGTGGGATACATCGCGCACGCCGCGCAGTTCGAGCGTGACCGGCGTGACGCCCGTCGGAATCGGGAAACGCGTGTCGAACGCGTCGCGCAAGAAGCGCCAGGTCGCCGTGCATGCTTCGTCGAACGGCTCGCCGCCCGACACGTCCGCCAGCAATTGCGCCTCGCTGCCGATAAAGCGCGCGAGCGGCTCGATGGCGGCCCACGCATCCGGCGTCGTGTACAGATGCGCGACGGCCTCCCAGTCGCAATGCAGATCGATGACGAGATGCGCGTCGCAGGCGAGACGCATCAGCGCGATGCGTTGCGATTCCAGTTCCGTCGCGCCTTCCCTCGCGGAGAAATGCCGGCGCAACGCGGCGCGGATCAGGTCTGCGTTGCGCGCGGCGTCGTCGGTCAGGCGGCCTTCGAGATGCGTCGCCAGCGCCGGGCCGGGATCGGGAAAGCGCCGGTTGAAGTCGTGTCCCGACTGCATGTCGAAACGGCCCATGTGCGTGCCGAACCAGTGCTGATCCAGCCCGGCGGGATTCGCCACCGGCACGAGCACGACCCGCGCGTGGAGCAGCCCCGCGGCCTCGAACTCGGCGAAGCGGCGCTTGAGCATCCACGCGACCACCATGCCGGGCAACTCGTCGGCATGAAGCGATGCCTGGATGTAGACCTTCGGCGTGGCGTCGTCGGCCGGTCCGAACGAATAGCTCCTGATCGCGCGCCGGGTGCCGAGCGCGGCGCCGACGAGCGGATGATCGTGAATCTGCATGGCGCCTGACCTTCGAAACTGCCGCCTGAAAAAAGCAAAGGCACCGCGAGCGATGCCTTTCGACCGGATGCGCGACGCTTGGCGCTTACTGAATGGAAACGTCGGTCGCGAAGTACTTCGCCATGATGCGCTTGAACGTGCCGTCCTTCTTGATCGCGTCGAACGCCTGATTCAGGCCCTTCTGCAGATCGGCGTCGCCCTTGCGCAGGCCGATGGCCGTGCCCGGACCGATGAGCGCCTTGTCCTCCACGATCGGCCCGACGAGCGCGAACGGCTTGCCCTGCGGCTTCTTCAGAAAGCCGATGGCCGCCTGCGCCGCGTCCGTGAACATGGCGTCGATGCGGCCCGCGACGAGGTCGCCTTCGACCTGTTCCTGATCGCCGTACGCGACGACCGTCACGCCTTGCGGTTCCCACTTCGCCTTCGCGTAGCGTTCCTGCACGGTGCCCTGCTCGACGCCGACGCGCTTGCCCTTGAGCGCCTGCGGCGTCGGGAGAATGCCCGAGCCGGCGCGCGCGACGAGTTGCGCGTGCGTGTCGTAAAGCGGCTCGGTGAAGTCGATCTGCTTCAGACGCTCTTCGGTGATGCCCATGTCGGAGAGCACGGCGTCGAACTTGCGCGCTTTCAGGCCGGGAATCATGCCGTCGAAATTATTCTCGACCCAGACGCACTTGACCTTCATCTGCGCGCACAAGGCGTTGCCGAGATCGATATCGAACCCGACGAGCTTGCCGTCAGGCTGCTTCGATTCGAACGGCGGATACGACGGGTCCACGGCGAAGCGGATTTGCGTGATGTCCTTCGCGTGCGCGGAGAACGAGGTGATGGCGAGTGCGGCGAGCATCGCGCGCAGAGCGAACGATGCGGACTTGCTGACGAACTTCTTCTGCGACATTCCAATCCTTCGAGACTTGCGGTGATTGCTGGCGCGCTGCGTTCCTCTACTTCGAAACACGCGGCGCGCGGTGGCCCCTTTCGGGAAAACCCTGAATGGTAGCAAACGCAATGCGTCACGGCACGACAGAAAGGAACAGAAACGCCGCAAAAATGACGAGATGCACGACGCCTTGCAGCACCGTCGAGCGGCCCGTGCCGAGCGTGATGACGGAAACGACGAGCGTCAGCGCGAGCATCGTGATTTCCTTCGGCGCGAGGCCGAGCGCGATCGGCTGTCCGATGGCGATCGACACGATTGCCACCGCCGGAATCGTCAATCCGATGCTGGCGAGCGCCGACCCGAGCGCGAGGTTGAGGCTCGTCTGCAAGCGGTCGAGCCGCGCCGCGCGCAACGCAGCGAAGCCTTCGGGAAGCAACACGAGCGCGGCGATCACGACGCCGACGACCGCCTCGGGCGCGCCTGCCGCCGCCACGCCCGCCTCGACGGCCGGCGAAAGCAGCTTGGCGAGCCCGACCACCGCGACGAGCGACAGCATCAGAAACGCGAGCGCGATCCACGCTTCACCGTTACTCGGCGGCGGCGCGTGCGGGCCGTCGTCGGCGGCATCGGGCGAACTCGCGGCCTTCGGCTCGAACGGCAGAAAATAATCGCGATGGCGGATGGTCTGCACGAACACGAACATCATGTACAGCACGAGCGACACCACGCCGACGAAAATCAGTTGCGACGTCGAAAGCGCCGGGCCGACCACCGTGCTCGTGAAGTTCGGCAACACGAGCGTCAGCACGGAAAGCGCGCAGAGAATGGCGAGCGCCGCGCTCGCGCCTTGCAGTTGGAAGTCCTGCACATGATGTCGCAGGCCGCCCATCAGCAGGCACAGCCCGACGATGCCGTTGCCGCAGATCATGATCGCGGCGAACACCGTATCGCGCGGCAATGCCGCCTTCTCGGGACCGCCGGACAGCATCACGGAGACGATCAGCGCGACTTCGATCACCGTCACCGCCACCGCGAGCACCAGCGTGCCGAACGGCTCCCCGACGCGATGCGCGACCACCTCGGCGTGATGCACCGCCGCGAACACCGCGAACGCCAGCGCGACCGCCGCCAGCGCGGTCAGCACGGCGCCGTGAATGAGCGCGGCCGCGCCGAGCACGACGAGCGCGAGAATCGGCGCAACGAGGGTCCAGTCGAGCTTGAGTTTCATCGGCGCTCCGGGCTTGTCGGGTGAATGGGATCGTCGGCCTGCGGCGACGATCCATCGGCATGATAGCGGGCGGACCGCGCGCCGACGACAACGCGCAATAGCGCGACACAAAACGAAACGGACGGCCTGAGCCGTCCGCGATGCGCCGTTCGGTGGCGAATTACGACTCGAGTTCGGCGTTCAGCGTGATCTTCGCGTTGCCGGCGAACAGTTTCGACACCGGGCAGCCTTCTTTCGCCGCCTGAGCGGCCTTGTCGAACGCGGCCTTGTCCCCGCCGGGAATCTTCGCCTTCAGGTCGAGCTGGCACGACGTGATCGTGAAGCCTTCGCCGTCTTTCTCCAGCGTGACCGTCGACTTCGTTTCGAGGCTTTCCGCCTTCATGCCCGCCTGTTCGAGTTGCAGCGAGAGCGCCATCGTGAAGCAGCCGGCGTGCGCCGCGCCGATCAGTTCTTCGGGGTTCGTGCCCGGACCTTCCTCGAAGCGCGACTTGAATCCATACGGCGCTTCGTTGAGCACGCCGGTTTGCGTCGAGATGAAACCCTTGCCGTCCTTGATGCCGCCGCTCCATTTAGCCGATGCAGTCTTTTGCACGAGAGTTCTCCGTGAAGATGGTTTCAGTTGCGTTCGACCGGGCGCGCTGGCCTCGCTTCGATCAATGCGCACGACGCGTCCGGTCTCGATGACGCTTGTCGATGAACGCGTCGCGCCGAAGCACTGCGCGAAGCGTCGGGTCCATCGTAGCGGATCGGTGCTCGCGGCGCAGGAAGCGCGCTGCCGCACGACTTTTGTTCAGATGGCGAAGCACCGCCGATTCACTTAGGATGCGTGGGCTCGTTCAACTCTCTGCATGCTTAATACATGATTCCACTCGCACGACGCGCCGCGACCCGGGGAGCCGCCTAGCATGGGACCGCCGACCGAACGCATTGCCGAAGATGTCGTGCTGCCCGAGCGCGTCGATGTCGTCGTCGTGGGCGGCGGCGTGATCGGCATCAACACCGCGCGCTTTCTCGCGGAGAAAGGGCTGTCGGTCGCGGTGTGCGAGAAAGGACACGTCGCGGGCGAGCAGTCGAGCCGCAACTGGGGCTGGTGCCGCGCGACGCACCGCGACTTGCGCGAGCTCGAACTCAGCCTCGAAAGCCTGAAGCTGTGGCGTCGCATGGACGCGAATCTGGGAATCGACAGCGGCTATCGCGAATGCGGCATTTTGTATGCCGCCGATGACGCCGACGCCCTAGCCGATCACGAAGCGTGGCTCGCGCGCGCCGTCGCGAAGGTCGGACGCGGGGCGCTGGATTCGCGCATCGTGTCGCCTGAAGAAACGGCCGCGCTCATGCCGGGCGCTGCGCGACGCTTCGCAGGCGGCATTTACACGCCGAGCGACGGCCGCGCCGAACCGCAACGCGCCGTGCCCGCGATGGCCGCCGCGCTGCGCGAGCGCGGCGTCAAGATCGCGATGCCCTGCGCCGTGCGCGGCGTGGAAACGAGCGGCGGCGCGGTGAGCGGCGTCGTGACGGAACACGGGCGAATTCGGTGCGGCAGCGTGGTGATCGCGGGCGGCGCGTGGACGCGGCTCTTCGCCGGCAATCTCGGCGTGGACGTGCCGCAATTGATGGTGCGCTCGTCGGTCGTGCGCACCGCCCCGCTGCCCGGCGGCCCGGAGGTGAGCGCGTGCAATCAGTCGGTCGGGTATCGCAGGCGGCTGGACGGCGGCTATTCGATTGCGAACGCGTTTCGCAGCTATAGCGACATTACGCCTGACAGCTTTCGTCTGTTCGGCAAGTTCCTGCCCGCGCTCAAGAGCCAGCTCGGTTCCATCAAGCTCGGCTTCAACGCGCGTTTCTTCGAGGAGTTGCGCCGCCCGCGCCGCTGGCCGCTCGACCGCGAAACCGTCTTCGAGCGCGTGCGCACGCTCGACCCCGCGCCCGTCGAAGCCTTCAACGAAACCGCGCTCGCCGAGTTTCGGTCCATTTTCCCTTCGCTCGCGCATGTGACGGTGGAGCAGTCGTGGGCCGGCTATATCGACGTGACGCCGGATGCGGTGCCCGTCATTTCGGGCGTCGAGCGCGTGCCGGGGCTTTTCATCGGCACGGGGTTCTCGGGGCACGGCTTCGGCATCGGACCGGGCGCGGGCAAGTTGATGGCCGATATCGTCGCGAACGACGCGCCGCTCGTCGATCCGCATGCGTTCCGTCTGTCGCGCTTCTTCGACGGCAGCAAGATCGAGATCGACGGCGGCTTCTGACGAAACCGGGCGCCTTCGCGGCGCGCGGCGGCACGCGCTAACATACCGGATTCGCTGGCGACGCCGCCGCACTTCATTCGTTTCGAGGCTTTCATGGCATCCACGCCCCTTTTGTTCATCGACGTCTGGTCCGACTTCGTCTGTCCGTTCTGTTATCTGGAAACGCCGGTGCTCGACCAGTTGCGCAACGCCTACGGGGACGCGGTCGAAATTCGCTGGCACGCGTTCGAGCTGCGTCCGGAACCCGCGCCGCTGCTCGATCCGAATAGCGAACACATCGCGGAGTCGTGGGAGAAGTCGGTGCGCCCGCTCGCCGACGAGCGCGCGCTGCTCATGCGCATGCCGCCCGTCGCGCCGCGCAGCCGCAAGGCGTCCGAGACGGCGCTCTTCGCGCGTGAGTCGGGCCGCTACGACGTCGTGCATCGCGCGATTTTCAAGGCGTACTTCGAGGAAGGAATCGATATCGGCGATACCGACGCGCTCTTGGACATCGCCGCGACCTGTGGCGTCGATCCCGAACTTCTGGAAGAAGCGCTCGATGAGGGCACGTACACCGATCTCGTCGTTGAAGACGAGGAATTCGCGAAGAAAATCGGCGTGACCGGCGTTCCGTTCGCGGTGCTGTCGCGCGAGCCGGCACCCGGAAAAGAGCCGCCGCCGCCCATCGCCCTGCGCGGCGCCGCGCCGGTCCAGCATTTCGAAGCGGCTATCGAGCGACTCTTTCCCGACGGCTTTCCGGGCAGCTGAGCCGATACGCTCGCTCGAAGTCGTCTAGCAGTGATGCTCCGCCATGAACGACTTCAGCGCGATACGCTGCGACGGTTCCAGCGCTTCGAATTCGAGTCCGTATGCGATGCCCGCGTCGCCGGATTCCGCCGCGCCGACGTGGCGCACCAACGCCGATGTATCGATCTCCACGTCGATGCCATCCGTGCTGAAGCGAAACGACAGGCGGAGGCGGTCGCCTGCCTGCGCGGTCGGCGCGGGCACGGTCAACGACATGCCGTACGGACTGATGTCGCTCACGCGGCCGAGTTGCGGTGACGCGCTCGGCTGACCTTCGATCGAATAAAGCGCCGCGAGCCGTGTCGGCATGCGGGCGAACTTGCGCGTGCGCAGGCGGCGGATAGCGCCCGGCGCGGACAGCACGACATAGCTGAGCGGCTCGCGGCTCGTCGCATCGACGGTGCAGGCGAAGCGGAATACGCCGCGGCCCGTGAGCGCGACGAGTTCCACCGTCTCGCCACGCGTGAGTTCGAGCGGTGCGACGCCGGTCATCACCGGCTGCGTGACGAAGAGCGACCGCTCGCCGTTGCGCCGCACAGCCGAGAAACCGATGACGCGGCTCGCGTACGTCGCGGACGCGGACCACCCGCCGCCGCGCAGACCGACACGGCCACCGATCGAAAGCCCCATGTCGTCGAGCGTCAGCGGCGCTTCGCGGCCTGCATCACTGCTCGGTTCCGCAGTCGCGGGCTCATTGGTGGCGCGGTGCGGCTCGAAGTGTCGATACAGGAAATCGCGCGTGGTTTCGTCGGGGATGACGACGTCTGCTTCGAAAAGCAGCGCGCCGTCAGGTCCCAGGAGCGGCGCTCCGAGGGGCGCGTTCAGCGGGATGTCGCTGACGGCGAGGCGGACAAGAGCCGGAGAAACGGGGGAAGTGGATTGTGCGGTCATTGGTCGGACGATTCTTATTGGTTTCAGGGAATCGTCGCCGTTGACCGCGCGGTCGTCAAGCAATTTCGGAATAACCTACCTCTTAAGGGCGGTGATCGGACAGCGGAGCGGTCACTATTGCCCTCTCGACGTTATGCGCATAAACCTGAGCCGCCCTACAACCCCTGCGCCGAAAACGTATCGCACTGCTTGACATCCCCCGTCGACATCCCTCGCCGCAGCCAGCGCTGCCGCTGCGCGCTCGTCCCGTGCGTGAACGCTTCCGGTACCACGCGCCCTTGCGTTTCCTGCTGCAAGCGATCGTCCCCGATCGCGCCGGCCGCGTTCAAGCCTTGCTCGAAGTCGCCCGGTTCGATGAGCTTCGCATTGTCCCGTTGCGCCACAGCCGCCCACACGCCCGCGAAGCAGTCCGCCTGCAATTCGACGCGCACGGACAACGCATTCGCCTGCTCGCGCGACATCCGCGCCCGCGCCTGGTCCACCTTGTCCGAGATGCCGAGCACGTTCTGCACGTGATGCCCCACCTCGTGCGCGATCACATAAGCCTGAGCGAAGTCGCCGCCCGCGCCGAAACGGTCGCGCAACTCGCGGTAGAACGACAAGTCGATATAGACCTTGCGGTCGGCCGGACAGTAGAACGGCCCCATTGCCGCCTGGCCCATGCCGCATGCCGTCTGCGTGCCGCCCGAGAACAGCACGAGCTTCGGCGCCGGATAGTCCTGATTGAACTGCGTGCGGAAGATGTGCTCCCACGTGCGTTCCGTATTGCCGAGGACGCGGCGCACGAACACCGCGCCCGGATCGTTGGCGGGCGGCGCGTCGCTCGGCGCGGCCTGGCGTTGCGGCGCATTGCCGTGCAGAACCTGCGCGCCGTTGATGATCGTCATCGGATTGATGCCGAAAAAATACGACGCCGCCAGCGCGACGATGATCGTGCCGATCCCGATCGAGCCGCCGCCAATGCTGAACCCGCCCGAGCCGCGCCGGTCTTCGACGTTCTGACTTTCCGCTTCATCATCGAGGCGCATGTTGCTTTCTCCGTTTAGTTGGCGCGTCGCGCGCTGCTGACAAAGCGATTATCGTACCCGCGCCGGCGCCCTTCTCTACGCGGCCGGTCCGTCAAAGTTCGTCCGCCTGTTTCGACGCGAACGCATTGCCGAATGTCCTGCAAAGCGCGTGATGCAGTGCGGTCGATTGTCGCGACGATGCCCGCTCGCGTCTGTCATGCCGGTCGCGCCCGCCATCTCGAAAACCTCGCGTTTTCAAGCAAATAGACGCGTTCCTACGCAGAAACTGCGGCATTTCCGCGCAAGCCGGCTTTGCTGACGCAGCGCAACACTTCGCGCGATTCAGCGCTACGCTCTGCCCCGTTACCAACGCAAATCGAAGTACGGCCGACCCGGCCGAAACACGCAACGTAGCAGACGTCATCATGCAATCGACTCCTGAAGCACTCGATCTGGCGCGAATACAGTTCGCGTTCACCGTATCGTTTCACATCATCTTTCCGGCGCTGTCCATCGGGCTCGCGAGCTTCATCGCCGTGCTCGAAGGCGCATGGCTCAAAACCGGCAAACCGGTCTACAAGGAACTGTGCCTTTTCTGGTCGAAGGTCTTTGCAGTCGCATTCGGCATGGGCGTCGTGTCGGGCGTCGTCATGGCGTACGAATTCGGCACCAACTGGGGCGGTTTTTCCAGCTTCGCCGGTCCCGTCACCGGCCCGCTGCTGACCTACGAAGTGATGACCGCGTTCTTCCTCGAAGCGGGCTTCCTCGGCATCATGCTGTTCGGATGGAACAAGGTCGGCCCGAAGGCGCACTTCGGCGCGACGCTGATGGTCGCCATCGGCACGCTCATCTCCACGTTCTGGATTCTCGCCTCGAATAGCTGGATGCAGACGCCGCAAGGCTTTCGCATCGAAGGCGATCATGTGGTGCCGGTCGACTGGTTCGCGATCATCTTCAACCCTTCGTTTCCGTATCGGCTCGCGCACATGGCGATTGCCGCGTTCATCGTGGCGGCGCTCGTCGTCGCGGCAACGGGCGCATGGCATCTGCTGAAGGGCCGGCGCGATCCTGCGATCAAGAAGACCTTCTCGATGGCGCTGTGGCTGCTGCTCGCGCTGACGCCCGTTCAGGCGCTCGTCGGGGACGCGCACGGCCTCAACACGCGCGAATATCAGCCGGCCAAGATCGCGGCGATAGAAGGCATCTGGGACACGGAGAAAGGCGGCACGGCGCTCAACGTGTTCGGCATTCCGGACATGCAGGCCGAAACCACCAAATACGCGGTCCAGATTCCGCATCTCGGCAGCCTGATCCTCACGCATAGCTGGAACGGCGAAATTCGCGGCCTGAAGTCTTTCCCGAAGGATGAACGCCCCAACTCGACCATCGTGTTCTGGAGCTTTCGCGTGATGGCGGGCCTCGGCGTGCTGATGATCGTGATGTCCGTCGCCGGGTGGCTGCTGCATCGCAAGCGCAGGCTGTTCGACGCGCGCTGGTTCCATCGCTTCGCGCTCGTCATGGGGCCGACCGGCTTCATCACGCTGCTCGCGGGCTGGGTCACGACCGAAGCCGGCCGTCAGCCGTGGGTGGTCTACGGCGTGATGCGCACGGCCGATGCCGTCTCGCCCGTCACCGCGCAGCAGGTGGGCGTGTCGCTGCTCGCGTTCGTGGTCGTCTACACGATCGTCTTCGGCACGGGCATCTACTACCTGCTGAAGCTGCTTCGGCACGGCCCTGCGCTGCCGGGCGAGACGCCGCACGCGCCGGCTTCATCGGCGAAAACCGCCCGCCGCCCGCTTTCGTTGCCCAATCAGTCCATCGAAGGAGCATGACCATGGACCTCACACTCGCCTGGGCCGCGATCATCGCGCTCGGTCTTCTGATGTACGTGGTGCTCGACGGTTTCGACCTCGGCATCGGCATTCTCTTTCCGTTCTTTCCGGACCAGCACGACCGCGACGTCATGATGAACACCGTCGCGCCCGTCTGGGACGGCAACGAGACGTGGCTCGTGCTCGGCGGCGCCGGCCTCTTCGCCGCGTTCCCGATGGTCTATTCCACCGTGCTCTCGGCGCTCTATCTGCCGCTCGTGCTCATGCTCGTGTGCCTGATTTTCCGGGGCGTGTCGTTCGAGATTCGCGCGAAGGCGTCGCGCACCAAACCAATGTGGGATCTCGCGTTCATCGGCGGCTCGGCGGGCGCGACGTTCTTTCAGGGCGTGGCGCTGGGCGCGTTCCTCGACGGCATTCCGGTCGCGGACGGCCGCTTTTCCGGCGATGCCTTCGGCTGGTTCACGCCGTTTTCGATGTTCACGGGCGGCGCGCTCGTCGTCACGTATGCGCTGCTGGGCGCGTGCTGGCTGATTGCGAAAACCGAAGGCGACTTGCAGCGGCGCATGTACCGCGTCGTGTGGCCGCTGACGCTGCTGCAACTCGCGACGATCGCCGTCGTCAGCGTATGGACGCCGTTGCTCGATGCGAGCATCGCGTCCCGCTGGTTCGATTCACCGCTTTTCTATCGCATGCTGCCGGTGCCGATACTCGTCCTTGCATGCGCCTGGGCGATGCGGCGGTCCATCTTGTCGCGCCACGAAAAGCGGCCGTTCGCCGTGGCGCTCGGATTCGTGGTGCTGGGTTACGCGGGACTGGTCGCGAGCATCTCGCCGAACGACATTTTCCCCGGCGTGTCGATCTGGGATGCGGCCTCGCCGCGGTCGAGCCAGCTATTCACGATTGTCGGCGCGGCGGTGATTCTGCCGGTCATCATCGCGTACACGACGCTGGGCTATTGGGTATTCCGAGGAAAGGTGCGTCATGGCGAACATCACTACCACTGAGCGCGGCGGAGACGCTGCAATGACGCGCGCGACGAAGCTGTTTTGGTTCGTCGCGCTGTGGATGGCGGGCGTCGGCGGCGCGATGCTGCTCGCGCTGCCGTTCAAGCTGTTGATTCGGCTCGGGACGGCGATACATTGAACCGCGAGGACGTTGCGGCGAACGTCAAAATAACGTCGCCGCAATCGCGCCCGCGACCACGCCGAACGCGACCACCGCCCCCGCCACGAACGCCAGCACTTTCGCCGGAAACGAGCGGCCGAGCATCGCGAACGATGGCACGCTCACGGGCGGCAGCGTCATCAGTAGCGCGCCCGCCGGGCCGGCCGCCATGCCGAGCGACAGCATCGCCTGGATGATGGGCACTTCGCCCGCCGTCGGAATGACGAACAGCGTGCCCGCCACCGCGAACGCGACGATCCACAGCGCGCCGTTACCGATATCCGGGCCGATATGCGGAAAGAGCCACGCCCGCGCCGCGCCCAGCAGCAGCACCAGCACGATGTACTCGGGCACGAGCCGCAGCGTCATGCGGCCGAGAATCTTGATCCAGCGCGAGAACGCGGTGCCCGGCTCGTCTTCTTCGATCAGCTTCGCGAGCGCCTCGCGCGATGCCGTCGCCTGCGCGGGCGTCACCATGCGGTTCACCGCGTAGCCGAGGCCGAATACCATCAACACGCCGAGCACCAGCCGCAGGCCGGTCCACTGCCAGCCGAGCACGAAGCCCATGAACACGAGCGCCGCCGGATTGAGCACCGTGTTGCCGAGCCAGAACGCGATCGCCGCGCCCGGCGCCGCCTGACGCGCCCGCAGCCCCGCGACGACCGGCGCCGCGCAACAGGTGCACATCATGCCGGGCAAGGACATCAGTCCGCCGTTGATCACGCTGCCGAAGCTATGCTGCCCGAGCGCGCGCGCGACCCATTGCGGCGGGATCAGCGCCTGCACCGCCGAGCCCAGCAACAGGCCGAGCACCATCGCCTGCCAGATGGCCTTGCCGTAGGCCATCGCATAATCGAGCGCGGCCTGCCACGACGGCTCCGGCGCGCTCGCGGACGCGCCCATCAAAATCGACTTGCCGATGGAATGCTGGCTCGCCGCGACGAACGCACGGTTGTAGTACGGAAACCATTTGACATAGAAAAGGCCCGCGACGGCGATCAGCAGGAACACCAGCCAGCCGAGCGCGACGCGGGGTTGTCGAAGCGTGGTCATATTCTTGGTCGAATCGAAAAAAGAAAATCAGCCGAGCGCCGGCGTCGTCTCGGATAACTGCGCAAGCAGCGCCTTGGCCTGATCGACGCTGTCGGCGTCGTTCGGACGAAACAGCATATGCGCCGCGTGCGGCAACTGCGTGTAAAGCGCGCGGCTGCTGCGGCCGTACGCCGGATCGTAATGGCGGTCGATCAGCTCGGCGAACAGCGCGGCGCGCTGGCCTTCGTCGATCAGCCGATGCCAATGCTCCACGCGCTCGCGGCTATGCAGCGCGACGAGCTTCGACAACTGCGCCTTGAAGAACGCGGGTTCGTCGAAAAGATGCGCGTAGTCCTGCAACAGAAATGCGATGCGGTCCTCGCGGCGCGCTTCCACTTCCACGCAGGCGGCCGCGTGCAGGCTGTCGAGCAGCGAGTCGGGCGTCGAGATTGAACCGATGCGCCGGCCTTCCGCCTCGATGAAAACGGGCTTGGCCGGATCGAAGCCGCGCAGCGTATGGACGAGCGCGGAATCGAATGCTTTCTGCGACGGCTGCGCGTGCCCCGGCAGCGCGCCGAGCAGCGAGCCGCGATGCGCCGCGAGCCCTTCGAGGTCGAGCACTTGAGCGCCCGCTTGCGCGAGCGCGTGCAAGAGCCGGGTCTTGCCGCTGCCCGTGTGGCCGATCAGCGCGATGAAGCGAAATTGCGCCGGCAACGCCGTGAGCCTGTCGAGCACGTCGCGCCGGTAGCTCTTGTAGCCGCCATCGAGCTGCCGCGCCTGCCAGCCGATCATGTTCAGCCACGTCGTCATGGAGCCGGAGCGCTTGCCGCCGCGCCAGCAATAGATGAGCGGCCGCCAGTTGCGCGGGCGGTCCGCGAAGATCGTGTCCAGATGACGCGCGATGTTGCGCGCGACCATGGCCGCGCCGACGCGCGTGGCCTCGAACGGCGACACCTGCTTGTACATGGTGCCGACGATCACGCGCTCCTCGTTTTCGAGCACCGGCGCGTTGATCGCGCCGGGAATGTGATCCTCGGCGAATTCGAGCGGCGTGCGGACATCGACGATTTCATCGAAATCCTGAAGACGGTCGATTGAAACGAGCAGGTTTTTCACGGAATTTGAGCGCGATTCGGCGGCGGCGAAGCCCGAAATTATCGCACGGAGAGCGAATTCGGTTTTGCGGCGGATTTTTGCGCGCGCCGCGATGCGGTTACAGTAAGGGCATCGCGAATCCGGTCATGCGGGCAGGAGAATCGATGGGCTATCTGGCAACTATCGGCGTGCGGCGCTACCGTTTCGACGACCTCAAGACGCTGCTCGCCCGCGCGAGCCCGCAGCGGTCGGGCGACGAACTCGCGGGCGTCGCGGCGGCCACCGAGGAAGAGCGCGTCGCCGCGAAGATGGCGCTCGCCGACCTGCCGTTGCGCGCATTCCTCGATGAGCCGCTCATCCCGTACGAAACGGATGAAGTCACGCGGCTGATCGTCGATACGCACGACGCCGCCGCGTTCGCGCGCATCGCGCATCTGACGGTCGGCGATTTGCGCGAATGGCTGCTGTCGGATACGACCGACACTGCGGCGCTCGAAGCCGTGCAGATGGGCCTGACGCCCGAAATGGCCGCCGCCGTCTCCAAGCTCATGCGCAATCAGGATCTGATTCTCGCCGCGAGAAAGCGCCCTGTCGTCACGCGCTTTCGGACGACCATCGGCTTGCCGGGCCGGCTGTCGGTGCGCTTGCAGCCGAATCACCCGACGGACGATCCGAAGGGCATCGCGGCCTCCATGCTCGACGGCCTCTTTTACGGCTGCGGCGATGCCGTGATCGGCGTGAATCCGGCCTCCGATTCGCCCGCGGACATTGCCGCGCTACTCACGATGATGGACGATTTCCGCCAGCGTTACGACGTGCCGATGCAGTCGTGCGTCCTCACGCATGTGACCAACACGCTCGCGGCGATCGAGCAAGGCGCCCCCGTCGATCTCGTGTTCCAGTCGATTGCGGGCACGGAGCGCGCCAACGCGAGCTTCGGCGTGTCGCTCGCGCTGTTGCAGGAAGCGCACGACGCGGCGCAATCGCTCGCGCGTGGGACCGTCGGCGACAACGTCATGTACTTCGAGACCGGTCAGGGCAGCGCGCTCTCCGCGAACGCGCATCATGGCGTCGACCAGCAGACCTGCGAGGCGCGTGCCTACGCGGTCGCGCGACACTTCCGGCCGCTTCTGACGAATACGGTGGTCGGGTTCATCGGCCCGGAGTATCTGTACGACGGGCGGCAGATCATCCGCGCGGGACTCGAAGATCATTTCTGCGGCAAGCTGCTCGGCGTGCCGATGGGCTGCGACATCTGCTACACCAACCACGCGCAGGCCGATCAGGACGATATGGACACGCTTCTGACGCTGCTCGGCGTCGCGAATGTCAATTTCATCATGGGCGTGCCCGGCGCCGACGACGTGATGCTCAACTATCAGAGCACGTCGTTCCACGATGCGTTATACGTGCGCCGCGTCCTGAATCTGAAGCGCGCGCCTGAATTCGAGGCGTGGCTCGCGCGAATGCGGGTGACAGATGCGCGCGGCGCGCTGCTGCCGCATTCATCGGGCGCAATGCGACAACCGCTTCTTGACTGGATCGACTCATGACCGACGACGGCACGCCAAGCCGGATCGACGCCGACCCTTGGGACGCGCTCAAGCGGTTCACGAACGCGCGGATCGCGCTCGGGCGCGCGGGCAACAGTCTGCCGACGGCGCCGCTTCTCGCGTTTCAACTGGCGCACGCGCAGGCGCGCGACGCGGTGCATCAGCCGCTCGACACCGCATCGCTCGGCGAAGCGCTGCGCGCAGCCGGCTTTGCGACGCTCGAAGTCGCGAGCGCCGCGCCGGATCGCGATCACTATCTGCGTCGGCCTGACATGGGCCGCATGCTTGACGACGCCAGCGCCGCGCGCCTTTCCGCGTACGTCAGCGAGCACGGCGGTGCGCCCGATGTCGTGTTCGTCGCCGCCGATGGCCTTTCCGCGTTCGCTGCGCAGCGCCACGTCGCGCCGCTGTTGTCCAGATTGCGCGCCATGCTCGACGGCTGGAACATCGGCCCCGTGGTCATCGCGACGCAGGCGCGTGTCGCGCTGGGCGACTGCATCGGTGAGCTTTTACGGGCGCGGATCGTCGTGGTGATGATCGGCGAGCGGCCGGGCCTCAGTTCGCCCGACAGCCTCGGGCTTTACGTCACCTATGAGCCACGCGCCGGGCGTATGGACGCCGAGCGCAACTGCATTTCGAACGTGCGCCCCGAAGGACTCGGCTACGATGCCGCCGCGTTCAAGCTGCATTGGCTGCTGAACGAAGCGCGGCGGCTCGGGCTGACGGGCGTCGGATTGAAAGACCGCAGCGGTGCGCTGCCCTCGCCTGCGGGCGTGGGGCGGATCGAGGGCGAACGCTGAGCGGGGTTCGTCGCGCTCGCGTACAAACGCGCCGCGTCAAAGCACCAGCGACCCCGCCGAAATCGCGACGACCAGAAAGATCACGAACAGCACGAGGAAGATGAAGAAACAGATCTTCGCGATGCCGGCCGCGCCTGAGGAAACGCGTCCGAAACCGAAGAAGCCGGCGATGACCGAGATGACCGCGAAGAGAATAGCGAGCTTGAGCATGAACGAGCCTTTTTTGTTGTGAACAGCAGGCTCCTTGCAAGCCTCGTGCCCCGCCGATTAACTGGCGTCGATGCCCAAGACCGTTAGTTGCAAAACAGATTTCAAAAAAAGGCACCGTCAAAACGGCGGTGCCTTCTTGTCAAACTCAGCGCACGCCGCGCGCCGGATTCTCCGCCGCTGCAACCACGGCAGCGCTCGCCGCAGGAACGCGCGTCCGCATGCCGAGCCAGTTCGCCACCGGTTGGCGCAAACGCGGCACGGAAAGCAGCGCCATGATCGCGACCGCGTCGCCGACCAGACCGGCCGGCACGTTCACGAGCCCGTCCGTGAAGGTGAAAAGGATCGAATCGACGACGAGCGAAATCACCGTGCCCGCGACGAAGCACACCATGCCGTCGCGCCCTATCGCACCGATCCACGGCAAACGGCTGGCGACGGCCTTCACCACGCCGTACCGCGCGAGGTTGGTCGCGATCCACGCGATCGCGAGGAAATTGACGACGCGCGCGCCTGCCAGGTCGCGCTTGAACGCACTGTCGAGCACGGGCGGCAGCACGAGCAGCTTGTAATACGCCATGCCGACGATCACCGCGAGCGCGGCGGCGCTGATCGTCCAGCCGAAGCGGTGCGACGCCACGCGCTGATAAACCGGCTGGCAGCGCGCGAGCACGCCGAGCGTGAACATGAGTTGCCAGGCGGCAGGGTTGAAGTCCCAAAGGTTGTCGTCGACGGACGGCATATATTCGCCGATGCCGGGCGCGAACGACCAAAGCGCGAGACTCAGGCCCAGCAAAACCCACGGCTTCGTGCGCGCGAGCGGCAACACGAGCGGCACCGCCAGCGCGAACAACGCGTACATCGGCAGGACAGCGGCCAGATACGGCTGGCGCTCGAACGTCAGAATCTGGGCGATCGACGTCACCGGTGCCGCCGTCAGCGTGTCAAGGTCGTGCAGGACGAGATTCGGCGCGTGACCATAGAACGGTCGCAGCAGGAAGGTGGCCACGAGCATCAGCGCGGCGGTGATCAGGAACGCGCGGTAGATCTCGAACGCCCGCCGCACGAAACGCAGGCCCGCGGCGCGCTCCGACCGGCGCTGAGCGAGAGACGCGTAAGCGGTCGCGGTGGCGAAGCCGCCGAGAAACACGAAGACCTCGGCGGCGTCGTTCAGCGCGAACGCGTGCAACGTAAAGTGCGACAGCACGCTGCCGCCGATATGATCGACGACAATAATCAAGAGCACGAGCCCCCGGAAGAAGTCGAGCTCGACGAGGCGTTTGGATTGTCCGGACATGCGGCGTGACCGTGTGTGCTGCGCAATGCAGTAGGTGGACGAAGAGCGGCTCGACAGCGGCCGCATCGAAGCATTGGAGTTTACCCGCATTCGTTGCGGCGCATCATCGGAACAGGAGGACTTTTCCGCCCTAGTTCGGTTATTTGTCGGATTTCGACGGCGAACTTACCGCTGAAGCGAACTTCTGCGGAACCAAGGGCCGGCGAAGGTTTCAAATAGCTTTCATAATACCGGCTGCACCGGCTAAGATCACGCCTCTTCCCTCCTACGAATAACGCATCGCATGGACTACATCGCCGCCCTTCTCACCGACCCCGCCGCCTGGGCGGCCCTCGCGACGCTCGTCGTGATGGAAGTCGTGCTCGGCATCGACAACCTCATCTTCATTTCGATCCTCACCAACAAGCTGCCAGCCGAGCACCGGGCGCGCACGCAGCGCATCGGCATCGGGCTCGCGCTCGTGATGCGACTCGGCCTGCTCGGCACCGTCGCGCTGATCGTGCGGCTCACCGCGCCGATCTTCGAAGCGTTCGGCCACGGCTTCTCGTGGCGCGATTTGATTCTGATTGCCGGCGGCGTGTTCCTCGTGTGGAAAGCCACGAGCGAGATTCATCATCACGTCACGCACGACGCCGAGGATCACGCCGGGCCCGCATCCGGCGCGCGGCTCACGCCGTTGTCGGCCATCGGCCAGATTCTGCTGCTCGATCTCGTGTTTTCCATCGACAGCATCGTGACTGCGGTCGGCATGACGGAGCACATCCCGATCATGTTCGTCGCGGTCATCGCGGCGGTTTCCGTGATGCTGTTCGCGGCGGGGCCGCTCTCGCGCTTTATCGAACGCAATCCGACCATCGTGATGCTCGCGCTCGGCTTTCTGCTGGTGATCGGCATGACGCTGATCGCGGAAGGCTTCGGCACCCACGTACCGAAGGGCTACATCTACGCCGCGATGGCGTTCTCCGCGCTCGTCGAAGGACTGAACATGCTGGCGCGCCGCGCGACCAGCAAGCGCCGCGTTGCCGTGTCGCGGGAGCAGAAGCCGCACTGAGCGTCAGAAGGGCAACTCGCGCTGCGGGTTGTCCTCGGTGCTTTCAGCGGAAGGAGGCATCGGCTGCCCGCGCAGCCATCGCTCGATGGCATCGACCACATGCTGGCGCTCCGCATCGTCGAGCACTTTTCCCGCCGCGATGCCGTGCCATTTGGCGAGACAGGTCCGGCAGCACGTTGCCGTCGCATGCTGCGCGATGAATACGGGATGCCCGCGAAACGGCGTCTGCTTGCCGTCGTTGAGCGGCGCCTGCGGCGCGAGCCGTTTCGCGATGAGTTCATGCGCCTGCGCGATCACCGTTTCCACGCCGCGCTCGCGCAGATAGCGGCCTTCGCGCACGCCGAGCGCGAATCGCCGGCGAAACGCGGATTTCGCGAGCGCATCGAATACGGCGTCGAGATCGCGCATGGACGCTCAGTCCTTCGCGTAGAGCGTCGAATCGGCGAAATCGCGCGCGTCGAGCACGCGGCCCACGAGAATCAGCGCCGTGCGCTCCATGCCCGATGCGCGCACTTTCTGCGCGATATCGACGAGCGTGCCCTGCACGCGTTCTTCGTCCGGCCAGCTTGCGCGGAAGATCACCGCAACCGGGCAGTCCTCGCCGTAATGCGGCAACAGATCCGCGACGATGCGCTCGATATGCCGCACGCCGAGATGAATGGCGAGCGTTGCGCGATGACGCGCCAGGTCCGCGAGCGATTCGCCGGGCGGCATCGACGTTTTCGCCGCATAGCGCGTGAGGATCACCGTCTGCGAGATGCCGGGCAGCGTTAGCTCGCGCCCGAGCGCCGCCGCCGATGCCGCCGTCGCCGTCACGCCCGGCACGATTTCATAAGGAATCCCTATCATTTCCAGTCGACGAATCTGCTCGCCAATCGCGCCGTACAGCGACGGATCGCCCGAATGCACGCGCGCGACATCCTCGCCATTCGCATGCGCTTGCCGCAATAACGCGACGATGGCATCGAGATCGAGTTCCGCCGTATTCACGACGCGATGCGCCCGATGCCCTTCGAGCACGCCTTCCGGCACGAGCGATCCCGCATACAGAATCACGGGGCACGCGCGAATCAGCCTTTGCCCTTTGACGGTGATGAGTTCCGGATCGCCCGGGCCCGCGCCGATGAAATAGACCGTCATGTCAGTGAGAGTCGAGAGCGAGCAGCGCATGAAGCGCGCTCGCGGGGTCGTCGAATTCGCGGTCTGCTTCGGGCAGCTTCGGCCGCGCGAGCATCACCACGGGTAAGTGCCGTTCGCGCGCCACCGCGAGCTTCGCCTCGGTTGCCTTGCCGCCGCTGTTCTTGCTGATGACGACATCGATGCGAGCCGCGTCGAACAAGGCGCGCTCGCCGTCGATATCGAACGGTCCGCGCGCATCGAGAATGCTGGCGCGCGCCGTCCCTTCGTGCGCGCCGAGACAGCGAATGGTCCAGTGCTGCGACGCGGGGATCTCGTCGAGATGCTTGAGCGGCTCGCGTCCGAGTGTGAACAGCGGCCGGCGAAACGGCGCGATACGTTCGACGATGCCGCGCCAGTCAGCCGCATCGCGCCAGTCGTCGCCGGGCTGCGGCTGCCATGCGGCCCGGCGCACGGCCCAGAGCGGCACATGCGCCAGCGTGCAGGCTTCGCGCGCATGGCGGCTCATTTGCGCGGCATACGGATGGGTCGCGTCGATGACGAGCGTGATCCGTTCAGCATGGAGATAATCGACGAGACCCGCCACGCCGCCGAAGCCGCCCACGCGCACGGCACAGGCGAGATCCGTCGGCACGCGAGCGAGTCCCGCGAGACTGTAGACGTGCGGCGCGCCCATGTTTCGTGCGATGGCGAGCGCGTCGCCCGTTCCGCCGAGCAGCAACCCGCGCGTCATGCGGCGCTCCCGACGATCACGCCTTGCCTGTCGATTGCGAACGTCTCGACGATCACGCCGCTCGGCACGGTATCGAGCGCCACGTCGCGGGCGCGCGCGCAGACGAGGTCGCCCAGCGCGATGCCTTCGGCGCGCGCCAGCTTCAGCGCTTCCTGGCTCGTATTCGCCGCGCGGATGGCCGACTGAAGCGCCGCGCTCGCGCCCGCCTCCGCAGCCCAGCACGCCAACAGAGGCAAGTCGATGCTGGAGCTGCGGCTATGCAGGTCCATGTGTCCCGCCGCGAGCTTGCTGAGTTTGCCGAAGCCGCCGCACAGACTGAGCTTCTCGACCGGCGCGCGACGCAGATGCTTGAGCACCGCGCCCGCGAAGTCGCCCATTTCGATCAGCGCGATATCCGGCAAGCCGTAGCGCGCGCGCATCGCGTCTTCGCTCTGATTGCCGGTGCAGGCCGCGATATGCCGCACGCCGTTCGCGCGGGCCACGTCGATGCCCTGATGAATGGAGGCGATATACGCCGAACAGGAAAACGGCCGGACGATGCCCGTGGTGCCGAGAATCGACAAGCCGCCCACGATGCCGAGCCGCGGGTTCATCGTCTTCTGCGCGAGCGCTTCGCCATGCTCGACGCCTATCGTCACATCGAAGCCGCCCGCATAGTCCGCGAGCGGCGCGAGCGCGAGGAGATGCTCGGTCATCATCTTGCGCGGCACGGGGTTGATGGCCGGCTCGCCGATGGAAAGCGCCAGGCCCGCCCGCGTCACCGTGCCCACGCCCGGTCCGGCGTGAAAGCGCACGCCCGTAGCCGCCGAGAGACACACGCGCGCGAACACGAGCGCGCCATGCGTCACGTCCGGATCGTCGCCTGCATCCTTGATGACGCCCGCTTCCGCTGCATCGCGCATGCCGTCGACCGCGCGGCAGAATTCGAGCTTCATCGTGACGCGCTGGCCCTTGGGCAACACGATCTCCGCGCGATCGCTCGCCTGCCCGGTCAGCAACAGACGCGCGGCTGCGAGACTCGTCGCGGTCGCGCAGCTTCCGGTCGTGTAGCCGCTTCTGAGCGGCGCGGGTTGTTCCGATGTCTCGTCACGCATGATGAGCGTCGAATGCGGTCACGGCTTGCTTGCGCACAGCAGCGTAATGGGCAACGCTTGCCGCCAGGTATCGAAGCCGCCGAGCGGTTCCGCTTGCGCCACGCCGATGCGCACGAGTTCACCGCCATGCCGCGCGCGCCAGTCGACGAGCGCGGCTTCGCTTTGCAGCGTGACCGCGTTCGCGATCAGCCGCCCGCCCTGACGCAGTCGCGACCAGCACGTATCGAGCACGCCCGGCACGGTCACGCCGCCGCCGATGAACACGACGTCGGGCGCGGGAAGGCCCGCGAGCGCGGCGGGCGCCTCGCCCTTGACGAGTTGTAGCGCGGGGACGCCGAGGGCATCGCGGTTATGTTCGATCAGACGCTGCCGGCCCTCGTTCGCTTCGATGGCGATGGCACGGCAGGACACATGCGCGCGCATCCATTCGATGCCGATCGACCCGCAGCCCGCACCCACATCCCACAACAGTTCGCGCGGCTGCGGCGCAAGGCGCGCGAGCGTGACGGCGCGCACATCGCGCTTGGTCAGCTGGCCGTCGTGACGATAGGCGTCGTCGGGCAGGCCGGGCGTGAGCGGCGGCCCGGCATGACCCGCATGCGTGCGGCATTCGATGGCCACGAGATTGAGCGACGCCACGAACGGCTCGCGCCAGTCGTCCGCGCGCTCGTCGATGCGGCGTTCGTTCACGCCGCCGAGATGCTCGAACACCGTCATGCGGCTCGGGCCGAATCCATGCGCCGTCAAGAGCGCTGCGATCGCAGCGGGCGTCGCGCCGTCCGCGCTCAGGACCAGCAGGCGCTCGCCGCGAAACACATGCGCGAGCAGCGACGCAACGGGCCGCCCGACAAGCGACACGCAGCGCGCGTCCTGCAACGCCCAGTGCAAACGCGCAGCGGCGAGCGACAGCGACGAAGGCGCGGGAATCACGCGCATCTCGTCGACGGAAAGCTCGCGAGCGAGCGTCGCGCCGACGCCGAAGAACATGGGATCGCCGCTCGCGAGCACGCATACGGGCATGCCGCGCGTGCGCTCGGCAAGCACGGCATCGAGAGAAAACGGGCTGGGCCACGGCACGCGGCGCGCGGCTATACGCGCAGGCAAGAGCGCAAGATGACGCTCGCCGCCGTGGATCGCGCCGGCCTCGACAAGCGCCCGTCGCGCCGCGCGGCTGAGGCCCTGCCAGCCGTCCTCGCCGATGCCTACCACGGTCAGCCAGCTCGACATGGGGCGTGCCCTCCTTGCGGTTCGCGACGCGCTTCATGCGACGATGCCCTGCACGAAGCGTTCTGATGGTCGATAAAAGCGGGCATAATACATCGGTACGTCGGTGCCCAACGGTTCAACCCGCGGGCCTAACAGGGAACACAGCGAAACTGTGGCTGCCCCCGCAATTGTACGCAGCGAGTCCGCGCTCCACTGCCACTGGTTTATACCGGGAAGGCCGGCGCGGGCGCAGACCTGCCAGCCAAGAGACCTGCCGACTCACGCTTTGCACGCATTATTCGCGCGACGCCGTCCGGGCGGGGTGTACCGGTGGCATCGCCCGAAGCGAGAATCGCACCGGTCACGCTTTTGAACGCTTCTTTTCCGACACCGCGGCCATCGGCTTGTCCCGGCCTCATGCGCATCGTGCAGGCGCGCGACGGCGGGCTCGCGCGCCTGCGTCTTGCCGGCGGCGAGCTCCACGCGCACGCGGCGCATGCCGTCGCGCACGCGGCCGTTAGGTGCGGCTCGGGCGTCATCGAGCTGACCAATCGCGCGAATCTGCAACTGCGCGGCATTCGCGCCGATGCCCACGCGGAACTCGTCGATCTCGCGCTGAACGCGGGCCTCGGTCCACAAGCCGAAGGCGGCGACGACTTGCGCAACGTGATGCTGAGTCCACTCGCGAGCGACGCCACGCGCGGCCTCGCCGCCGCCATCGTCACCGCGATGCAGTCCGATGCCGCGCTGCACGCGTTGTCGCCGAAATTCGCGCTGCAAGTCGACGGCGGCGAACGGCTCGCGATGCTCGATCATCCGCACGATCTGTGGCTTTCCGCGCTCGACGACGGCGCGCGTTACGCGTTCGGCTTCGCGGGCTCGATGCCGCATCGTATGAACGACTCACCCGCGCTCGGCAGCATCGCGCGAGAGCGTGTCGTGGACTTCGTGCTCGCGGCGCTGCGCGCGTTCGTTGCGCTCGCTTCGAACGACGAACATCGCATGCGTGACCTGCTCGCGCGAATCGGCGTGACGCGCTTTCTCGCGATGCTTTCGTTCGATCCTATCGATACGGCCTGGCGTCGCGCGCCGGTCAACGACGCGCTGCGCTTAGGCGCGCATCCGATGCCGGACGGCGCGCACGGGTATGTCGGCGCGCAGACGCAACTGGGACGGCTCGACGCCGCCACGCTCGACGCGCTCGCCGATCTTGCTTCGACACACGCGCAAGGCCGGCTCTTGATGACGCCCTGGCAAGGCGTGCTCGTACCCGGCGTCATGCCGCGACATGCAGAACACGTGCTCGATCGCATGAACGCGCTCGGCCTTATCACGCGCGCAGACCATCCGCTTGCACGCCTCATCGCGTGCGCCGGTTCGTCGGGTTGCGCGAAGAGTCGCGCTGATACCAAAGCCGATGCGCACCGCCTCGCCGCGCTGCTGCCTGTGCACGACGATGTGCATCTAAGCGGCTGCGAACGCTCGTGCGCCGCCGCGCATCCCGTCGCGAACACATTGATTGCGGTGTCGCCTGGACGCTATGACTTGTATGTCGACGCGCGCCTCGTCGCACCAAACGTATCTATCGAAGAGGCGGCCGCGTGGCTCGCCCGGAGCCATGCCGATGCTTGACTATATCCGCGACGGCGCCGAGATTTATCGCCAGTCTTTCGCGACGATCCGCGCCGAAGCGAACCTGAGCGCCATTCCGCCCGACCTCGAAAAGCTCGCCGTGCGGCTGATTCACGCGTGCGGCATGGTCGATATCGTCGACGATCTGCGCTTCTCTCCCGGCGCGGGCGACGCGGGACGCACGGCTCTCGCAGCCGGCGCGCCGATACTCTGCGATGCCCGCATGGTCGCCCACGGCATCACGGAGGCGCGTCTTCCGGCCGGTAACCGCATCATCTGCACGCTCGGCGATCCGTCCGTGCCCGAGCGCGCCCGCGCGATGCGCAACACGCGTTCTGCCGCTGCGCTCGAACTCTGGCGGCCGCATCTGCAAGGCGCGGTTGTCGCGATAGGCAACGCGCCTACCGCGCTCTTTCATCTGCTCGACATGCTCGATGCCGGCGCGCCGAAGCCCGCGCTCATTCTCGGCTTCCCAGTCGGTTTCATCGGCGCGGCGGAATCGAAGGCGATGCTCGCAGCCGACAGCCGCGGCGTGCCCTTCGTCGCATTACACGGACGACGCGGCGGCAGCGCGATGGCCGCCGCCGCAGTCAATGCACTTGCTTCGGAGAACGAATGATGAGCGGACGCCTGTATGGTCTCGGCGTCGGTCCAGGCGACCCCGAACTCATTACCGTGAAAGCGCTGCGGCTTCTGAAGTCCGCGCCGGTGGTCGCGTATTTCGTCGCGAAGGGCAAGAAGGGCAACGCGTTCGGCATCATCGAAGCGCATCTCGACGACGCGCAGACACGCCTGCCGCTCGTGTATCCGGTGACGACCGAAGCGCTCGAACCGCCGCTGTGCTACGAGACGATCATCAGCGCGTTCTACGACGAAGCCGCGCTCGCCATTGCGGATCATCTCGAAGCGGGCCGCGATGTGGCCGTGATCTGCGAAGGCGATCCCTTCTTCTACGGTTCGTACATGTATCTGCACGACCGTCTCGCCGGACGTTTCGATGCGCATGTCGTGCCCGGCGTATGTTCGATGCTGGGCGGCGTGTCCGTGCTCGGCGTGCCGCTCGTTTATCGCAATCAGAGTCTCTGCGTGCTGTCCGGCGTGCTGCCGGAAGACGAGTTGAAGTGCAAGCTCGAAGCATCCGATGCTGCCGTCGTGATGAAGCTCGGCCGCAACTTCGACAAAGTGCGGCGCGTGCTCACCGATCTGGGGCTGGACAAGCGCGCGCTCTATGTCGAGCGCGCGACGATGGCGAATCAACGGATCGTGCCGCTCGATGAAGTGGATCCGATGGCGTCGCCCTATTTCTCGCTGCTCGTCGTGCCGGGGAAGAAATGGCAGGCATGAACGCGGCGTCATCGATCGCGATCGTCGTGCTCGGCGAAAGCGCGCTTCCTGTCGCGCGCCGCATTCAGGCGCGTTATCCGGGGTCGCTCGTGCATGGTCTCGCCAACCGGGTTCATGCCGATATCGCCTACGACGATTTCGGCGCGCACGTGCGAGCGCTCTATCTGGCAGCCACGCCTATCGTCGCGCTGTGCGCGGCTGGCATCGTCATTCGCTCGCTCGCGCCTTGTCTCACGAACAAATGCGCGGAGCCGGCAGTGCTCGCGGTCGCGCAGGATGGCAGCGCCGTCGTGCCGCTGCTCGGTGGCACGAGCGGCGTGAATGTGCTCGCGCGCGAGATCGGCGCGGCGCTCGATATCACGCCCGCGATCACGACGAGCGGCGAACTGCGCTTCGGCATGTGCCTGCTCGCGCCGCCCGATGGCTACGCGCTGGCGGATATGGAGCGCGGCAAGCGTTTCGTGTCCGATCTGCTCGCGGGCGAAACCACGCGCGTGGAAGGCCATGCACCGTGGCTCAATCAGGCCGACTTGCCCCGCGCAGAGGACGCGCGCCTTGCCGTGCGCATCACGCCGCATGTGATGAACGACGAGAGCAGTCTCGTGATTCATCCGCGTTGCGTGGCCGCGTGGATCGAAGCGCAGGACGATGCGACTGCTGATCGCGTTCAGCATGCATTGCGCGAGCACGGGCTCTCGCCGCTTGCGCTTGCCGCGCTGGTCGCACCGACAGAAAGCATGACGTTCGATGCGCTCAGCGATGCTGCCAACGCGCTCAACGTGCCCCTTCGCTTCAGCAGCGAACAGCCGCCTAATGACGCGCTTCGCGCGAACGGAATCGCGCTGAGCGTGGGCCACGCGCCTCTCGACGTGGAGTCCATCGGTCGCGCGCGTGGCACGTTGACCGTCATCGGTCTAGGCCCCGGCAGCGCAGACTTGATGACGCCTGCCGCACAAGCCGCGCTCGCTTCCGCGCACGACGTTCTCGGCTATGAAACGTACGTGCGCATGGCCGGCCCGTTTCGCGCAGACCAGCGCATCCACATGACGGATAACCGCGAGGAGTTGCAGCGCGCACGACATGCGTTCGAACTCGCGAGCGAAGGGCGAAAGGTCGTGGTCGTATCGTCGGGCGATCCCGGCGTCTTCGCGATGGCTGCCGCCGTGCTCGAAGCGCTCGACGAGGGATGGGCAACGCATGCCGAATGGGCCGCCGTGAAACTCGCTATCGTGCCGGGCGTGTCCGCGTCGCTCGCAACGGCCGCGCGCGCGGGCGCGCCGCTCGGCCATGACTTCTGCGTGCTGTCGCTATCGGACAACCTCAAGCCCTGGGACGTGATCGAGCATCGCATCCGGCATGCAAGCGAAGCGGATCTCGTGATGGCGTTCTATAACCCGCTATCCAAGGCGCGACCGTGGCAGTTCGATCGCGCAATCGACATCGTGCGCGAGTATCGCGACGCGGCTACGCCCGTCGTGCTCGGCCGCGATGTGGGACGTCCGGCAGAAACGATGCGCGTCGTGACGCTCGGCGAATTGCACGGCGGTCTCGTCGATATGCGAACGATGGTGATCGTCGGGTCGTCTAAGACGCGCGTGATCGGCGACGGCGAATGGGTCTATACGCCTCGCTCGTATTGAAGCGATTCGGCGGGTATATGCTGCGCGCGCCAGTCGAGCGCCAGCGCGTGCGCCCCGCCGACCCGCACGCGTCCTTCCTCGAAATCCACCACGACGATACGGTCCGCAAGCGCGGGCGCCGCGGGCCGCTCGTTCGTGCGTCCATCGCTCAACAGCCACAGCCAGCGGCGTTGCGAAGGCTTGCGACGCGCGGCTCGCGCAAGCACGGTCGATGCCGTCGCTAATCCGAGCGTGAGCGGCGTGCCGCCTCCGCCGCCAATCGGCGCGATCCAGCGGTCATTGAACCAATGCGCCGTTCCCGGCTGACGACGCACTTCCGCGCGTCCCCCGCCGAAGCACACCAGCGCGACCTCCGCGCGTTCGCGATACGCGCGGTCGAACAGCGCGATCAGCAAGCCCTTCGCGCGCGCGAGGCGTTCGCCGCCGAGCATCGAGCCGGAGCAATCGAGCACGAAGCAATGCAGCGCGGATGCTTCGCCTTGGCCGCGTCGATAGCGCAAGTGACCGGCATCGAAGCGTGCGTTGCGTTTGGCGCGCAGCGTCGCCATCCAGTCGACCGATGCAGTAGCGAGCCCTTCACGCCCATGTTCTCGCCCACGCGAACGCGCCTCCTGCCATCGAAGACGATGCGCGTTCGCATCGGCGTCGGGCCTTCGATGGCTCAGGCTTTTTTTGCGGCGAGCGGCCTGACCTGCTTGACCTTCGCGATGCCGACGGGCTCCGGCGGCATGTAGCCCCAGTCGCCGCCTTGCGGGGTATTCGCGCTGCCTTCCGGGCGCGATGATTCGCGCGATGTTTCACGATTTGGCGCCTCAGGCTCGCGCCGGCGATGCCGCAATACCGCATCGGCCACGCAATCAACATGCTTCGTTTCGACGTATTCCGCGCCTTCGAGCGCCGCGAGCGCACGCGCCGCGCGCAGCATCACGAGATCGGCTCGCAGGCCATCGACGTTGGCTGCAATGCACAGCTCGCTCACATGCGCATGCACGACGTCATCGAAATCGAACTGGTCGAGTGCCGCGCGCGCCGCTTCGATGCGTTCGGCGAGCGCCGCCTGATTATCCGCATGCTGCGCGCGAAATGCTTCGGCATCCGAATCGAATGCGAGTCGCGCCTTGACGATCCGCTGGCGCACGTTGGCGTCGAAGCAGTTCGCGAGTTCGACGGCAAGCCCGAAGCGATCCAGCAATTGCGGGCGCAGTTCCCCCTCCTCCGGATTCATCGTTCCGATCAGCACGAACCGCGCGTCATGCCGATGCGATATCCCGTCGCGTTCGATGATATTCACGCCGCTCGCTGCCACGTCGAGCAGTTGATCGACGAGAGGATTCGGCAGCAGGTTCACTTCGTCGACATACAGGACGCCGCGATGCGCTTTTGCGAGCAAGCCCGGCGAGAACTTCACGCCGCCATCGCGCAACGCGCTTTGAATATCGAGCGTGCCGATGAGTTGCTCCTCGCTCGCGCCGAGCGGCAAGGTGACGAGTTTTCCTTCCGGCAAGAGTTCAGCGAGCGCGCGCGCCGCCGTGGATTTCGCCGTGCCGCGCGGCCCGCTCACGAGCACGCCTCCCAATGACGGATCGACAGCCGCGAGCAGCAACGCCTGTTGCAACGGCGCTTGCCCGACGAGCGCGGTGAAAGGAAACGCGGGGAAAAATGAGGTTTCGTTCAAGTCTGTCGGCCTTCGAGTTGCTGCTCGACATCGAGCAGATGCTGCGTCACGGACTGCCGATAGGCGCCGGGTTCCTGCCACAGCCCGCGCTGCATCGCTTCGAGCAGGCGCTCGCAGATCGACTGGAGCGCGTGCGGGTTGTGCCGCGCGATGAATTCGCGCGTACCGGCATCGTTCACGTAGGCATCCGTGACCAGCGCATATTGATGATCGGAGACGACGCGCGCGGTGGCATCGTAACCGAAGAGATAATCGACCGTCGCGGCGAGTTCCGACGCGCCTTTGTAGCCATGCCGCTTCACGCCGTCGATCCACTTGGGATTGACCACGCGCGAGCGCACGACACGCGCGATCTCTTCGTTCAGCGTGCGCATGCGCGGCGCGGCGGGGTTGCTGTGATCCGCGTTGTACGCCTGCGGCTGCACGCCCGACAAGTAACGCACGGCCGCGATCATTCCGCCCTGAAACTGGTGATAGTCGTTCGAATCCAGCAAGTCGTGCTCGCGGTTATCCTGATTCTGAAGCACCACATCGAGTGTCGAGAGCCGCGCGCCGAAGGTAGACCGGGCTTCGGCGCCGTCGACGGCTTGCGAATAGGCATAGCCGCCCGTGCTTTGATAAGCGGCGGACAGGTCGGCATCGGTTTCCCATTGCTTCAGGTCGATGAGTTCTTGCAAGCCCGCGCCGTACGCGCCCGGCTTCGTGCTGAACACGCGCCAGCCGGCACGCAGCCGAGCTTCCTTGGCATCGACGCCGCGTCCAATCAACTCGTCGCGCTCACGCAAAATACGCGCGCGAATCGGATTGACGTCTTCCGGCTCGTCTTCGAGGTCCGCTATGGCCTGCACGGCCGCATCGAACAGATGCATGAGATTCGCGAACGCATCACGGAAAAAGCCGGATACGCGCAGGGTAACGTCGATGCGCGGCCGGTTGAAGATGGAGATCGGCAGAATCTCGAAGTCGGTGACGCGATGGCTGCCCGCCGCCCATTTCGGCCGCACGCCGATGAGCGCGAATGCCTGCGCGATGTCGTCGCCGCCGGTGCGCATGGTGGCCGTGCCCCACACGGACAGACCGATGGCACGCGGAAAATCGCCGTGGTCCTGCACGTGCCGCTCGACGAGCAAGTTCGCGGACTTGAGCCCGAGCGACCAGGCGGCTTGCGTCGGCAATGCGCGCGTATCGACCGAATAGAAGTTACGCCCCGTCGGCAGCACGTCGGGTCTGCCGCGCGATGGCGAACCGCTCGGCCCCGGCGGAACGAAGCGGCCCTCGAGACCGCGCTTAAGTTGCAGTGACTCTTGCGGTCCGCATGCATCGAGCCGCGCGAGCACATCGCCATGTAAGCGCGCGAGCACGCGTTCCGTATGCAAACCGGGCGCGGCCGCTTCGCCTTCGAGAAGTTGCATGGCGAGGCATTCCAGCCGCTCCCGCGTGTCGCCGTGATGACGCCAGGGAGCATCACTCATCGACTGCAATGCCTGCGGACGCGGTCCCTGCCACGACGCGGCCCAGTCGGCGTCGAGCGGATCGAAGTCATCGCCTAATTGCAGATCGCGCGCGAGCGCGGTGATGAGGCTGGCGTTCGCGCCCTGACCGTCGCCGATCGGAAAACGCCCGAGCGCAAGCAGCGTATCGCGCCGCTGCACGCCTTGCGGAGACACGCCGAAAACATGGAGTCCATCGCGAATCTGCGCTTCTTTCAGCTCGCACAGATACGCATCGGCGCGCGTGAGCAACGCGTCTTCGCCCGATGTATCGCGCGGGGCATCGAGGCCGAGCTCTTCGTGCAGCTTGTTCTCGACGATGCTCGCGAGTATGGACTTGCGCAACAGCTTCGCGCGCCGAACGTCGACCATCAATGCTTCGTAGTACTCATCGACTTGCCGTTCGAGGTCTTGCAGCGGACCGTAGTTCTCGGCGCGCGTGAGCGGCGGCATCAGATGATCGATGATGACCGCTTGCGCCCGCCGCTTGGCCTGACTGCCCTCGCCCGGATCATTGACGATAAACGGATAAAGATGCGGCATCGGCCCGAGAATCAGATCAGGCCAGCACGATGCCGACAGCGCGACGCTCTTGCCCGGCAGCCATTCCAGATTGCCGTGTTTGCCGACATGCACGAGCGCGTCCGCGTTGAAGCGCATGCGCAGCCAGAAATAGAACGCGAGATAGGAGTGCGGCGGGACAAGTTCGGCATCGTGATAGCTCGCGTAGTCGTTACGCTCGCGCGACCGCGACGGCTGAATGCCGACGAACACTTCGCCGCAGCGATAGCCCGCGATCATGAAGCGGCCGCGCCTCAATGTAGGATCGTCTTGCGGCGCGCCCCAGGTCTTTTCGAGCGCGGCGCGTGCATCGGCGGGCAACGCGCGATAAGCGTCGAGATAGTCGTCGAGCGAAAGGCTTTGCAACGCCGGTCGCATATCGCGAACCACGGGATCGTTCGTCACGCCTTGCGTCAATGCGGCGATGAGCGCGTCGCCGCTCTCCGGCAATTCGCCCACGCGATAGCCTTCGCGGGCGAGCATCGACAGGATGCCGACCGCGGATGCCGGCGTATCGAGTCCCACGCCGTTGCCGATGCGCCCTTCGCTCGCCGGATAGTTGGCGAGCACGAGCGCAATGCGCTTCTCGTGGTTAGGCGTATGCCGCAGCTTGCACCAGCGGCGGCTCAACTCGGCGACGAAGCGAACGCGTTCGGCATCGGCCTGATAACGGACCACGTCCACTTGCGTCTGCGCGCAGTGATACGCGAGTCCCTTGAAGCTGACCGCGCGCGTGATGATGCGGCCATCGACCTCGGGCAGCGCGACATGCATCGCTACATCGCGCGAGTTGAGGCCGTGGTTGTCCTTTTCCCAGTCTTCGCGATTGCCGCCGCTCAGTATCACTTGCAGCACGGGCGCATCGCCCGCAATGTCGAAGTCTTCGCTTTCGCCGATCACGCTCGCTGCAAACGCAGTCGTGTTCAATACGAGCGATGCGCGATGCTCCATGCACAAGCGCGCGATCACTTCGCGGCTCACGTTTTCCTTGAGGGAAGCAATCGCGATCGGCAGCGGATTCAGCCCTTCCTTTTCAAGCGCTTCGATGAGCGCATCGAATACAGCGGTGTTGCCCGCCTGCAGATGCGCGCGATAAAACAGGATCGCGACGACGGGCGCGCCGTCGGTCCAGCGCGCGCGCCAGTCGTCGATTGCGGCGATGTCGCGCTCGGGATGATAGATGGCCACGGCAGGCAGCGGACGCGGCGCTTGCGGCGCGCGACCGAAGCCGAACGCGTGATAACCGATCGCGCGCAGGAATTCCTCGGCATTGCCCGCGCCGCCTTCGCGCAGATAGCGTGACAACTCTCGGCAGAACGCGGCATCCGCGGTACTTTTGCTGATCAGATTCGGGTCTTCGGTGAGATCGCCCGAGAACATGGCGAGCATCTGCTTCTCGCGCTCGGCGAGCGCCACGATTCGCTCGATGCCATAAGGCCAGTACGATTCACCGCCGAGATGATCGACGATGACGACGCGTGCATGACGCAATACATCGTCGACATAGAAGTCGACCGATGCGGGCTGGCGCAGAAACGATTGATTCGCGAGCCGCACCTCGGGAAAGCCCGGCTCCAGACGCGGAAACACGCTTGCAAGCAGCGCGAGCGTGGTATCGGCCGAACTTAGCACGACGATCGGTGCGCGCGTCTGCTCGATACGCATGACGCCTGCTGCGTCATCGACGAAACCTCCGGGCGTCGTGCGTAACAGATGCATTGCGTCAGGCCTGCGCGAGCGCGTTCGCCAGCGCCGCGTTCAACGCTGCTTGCAAGGTTGGACCATCGAGGTCTTCTCCGATCAGCACGAAGCGGCTCGCGGCTTCGCCTTCGTTCCAGCGCCGGTCGAAATAGCTGTCGAAACGCCGGCCCACGCCTTGCACCACGAGACGCATGCCCGCGCCCGGCAGCGCGGCAAACCCTTTCACGCGATAGATCGTGTGGCTCTCCACGAGCGCCTGCAACGCCGCAATGGCCTGTTCGCGCGATTCCACTTGTCCTTCGACGACGACCGAATCGAATTCGTCATGGTGATGGTCCACGTGGCCTTCATCGTCGGCAGAACCGTGATGATCGTGGCGAAGATGAATGCTGTCCTCGGACGCCGATTGCAGACCGAGCAGCGCATGCAGATCGAGCTTGCCCATTTGCGCGGGCACGACCTTCACTTGCGGCGGAATCTCGGGCCGCACGAGTGCCTCCACGCGGCGCAGTGCGTCGGCGTCCATGAGGTCGGTCTTGTTGACGATCACGAGATCAGCCGAAGACAGTTGATCTTCGAATAGCTCGTGCAACGGCGATTCGTGATCGAGATTCGGATCGGCCTTGCGTTGCGCATCGACCGCTGCGGGGTTCGCGGCGAACTGTCCGCTTGCGGCGGCAGGACCATCGACCACCGTGATCACGGCATCCACCGTGAACGCATTCTTGATCGACGGCCAGTTGAATGCCTGCACGAGCGGCTTGGGCAACGCGAGGCCCGACGTCTCGATCAACACATGATCGATGCGCTCTCGGCGTTCCAGCAACTGCTCCATCACCGGATAGAACTCTTCCTGCACCGTGCAACACAGGCACCCGTTAGCGAGCTCATAGAGATTGCGCTCGGAGGACCCGGCTTCGTCGTCGCAACCGATGCCGCAACCCTTCAGGATTTCCCCGTCTATGCCGAGCTCGCCGAATTCATTCACGATGACAGCAAGGCGCAAGCCCTGCGCATTCGACATGATGTGGCGCATCAAGGTGGTCTTGCCGCTGCCGAGAAAGCCGGTCACGACCGTGACGGGTATCTTGCGGGTTTGCATCGTCGCTCCGTGGCTCGTGTGTGCGTGCGTCGTGCGTGCGTCGCGCGAGGAAGGTATCGCCGGCGAGATCTGCGGGAAAAAGCGCACGACTGATGGATCATGGACCATGCCGCATCCCCGCGGCGTGAACCCTGCGAAAGTCTGGCCGGTATCCGGGCTTGCGACCTCGTTGCGCAGCCTTCCTGCCATGTACCGACAGTGGCTTCGTGCGCAACGCGCGATATCGTATTTGCCGATACCGCCGGTCGCTTACCGTTGCGGGGGCAGCGCAGGTTGGCGCGCGTCCGTTCACATGATGAACGCATCCGCTTCCTGCTTCCCGTTTAACTGCATGCGAAAGAAGCTCGCACGCGGGCACCAGAACTGCGTGAAGTCTAGGCTGCCTGCGAAAGAGCGTCAAGGAAGCCGGCGCCGAAACCGGTGCATGTGGTATCGTTGGCGCGCGACTGGTGCTCGCGCGTTCACACGAAACGCGCAGTTAAACGGGAAACAGGAAGCGGCGTCTTCACGATCATGCAAGCGCTCGCCAACCTGTGCTGTCCCCGCAACGGTACGCGACCGGCGGTATCGGCTTGCATGATATCGCGCATGGCGCACACGGCCACTGCCCGTTCACGGTGGGAAGGCTGCGCGATGACGGACGCAAGCCCGGATACCGGCCAGCGCAGGGGACGAAGCGCATCTCGCCATCATGATGCCTTCGCCGAACGCCGCCATCCGCGAGGGACGCATGCGCGGCGCACGCATTCCGTCCATTCGTTCGATGATGCTTCCTTGCGTGAGCCGACGCCATCTCGCCGTCGGCATCGGCTGCAAACGCGGCGTAAGCGCCGATGCGATAGAAGCGGCCGTGCTTCGTGCGCTTCATGCGCTTGGTGCGCTTCAAGCACCGGAACTCACGTTCGCGCACATCGCGGTGGTCGCGAGCATCGACATCAAACACGACGAAGCCGGCTTGCGTGTTTTCTGCGAGCGTCATGCCCTGCCATTGCGCCTTTATCGCGCGGACGAGCTCGCGCACATGCCCGCCGAGGGCGTGTGCGAGCCTAGCGCGCTGCTTGCGAGCGAGGGCGGAGAGCTTGTGGTGCCGAAGATGATCGACGGTCATGTGACCGTCGCCATAGCAACGAAGAAAGCCTGAAAGAGCCCATGAAAACCGATACGGAATCGCATCTGCGCATGACGCAGCGTCGCAAGGAAGGCCACGAAAAGAAGCAGGCCGCCGCCGATCACGAGAAGGGTCTCCTGATCGTCAACACAGGCAATGGCAAGGGCAAGACCACGGCCGCTTTCGGCATGGCGGTGCGCGTGCTCGGGCATGGCATGAAGCTCGGCGTCGTTCAATTCATCAAAGGCGCGCTGCATACGTCAGAACGCGATTTTCTGAGCGCGGTCGCCAATTGCGATTTCGTGACGATGGGCGACGGCTATACATGGAACACGCAAAACCGCGAGGCCGACATGGCGACCGCGCGCAAAGGCTGGAACGAAGCGCGGCGCATGATCGAGAGCGGCGAATATCAAATGGTCGTGCTCGATGAGCTCAACGCCGTGCTCAAGTACGAGTACTTGCCGCTCGACGAAGTGCTCGATGTGCTGAAGGCGCGTCCCGCGATGCTGCATGTGGTCGTGACGGGCCGTCATGCGCCGGATGCGCTCGTCGAACTGGCCGACCTCGTCACGGAGATGCGGCTCGTGAAGCATCCGTATCGCGAGCAGGGCGTCAAGGCGCAACGTGGCGTCGAGTACTGAACTCATGCCCTCCTGCCCCGCACTCTTCATCGGCGCGAGCGCGTCGCATCAAGGCAAGACCACGGTGACGGCCGCGCTTGCGCGTCATCATGCGCGGCGTGGCCTGCGCGTGCGCGTATTCAAGACCGGTCCCGATTTTCTCGATCCGATGATTCTCGAACGCGCATGCGGATCGCCCGTCTATTCGCTGCATCTGTCGATGGTCGGTCTCGACGCATGCCGCGCGTTGCTCGCAGAGGCCGCGCGCGAAGCCGATCTGATCCTGATCGAAGGCGTCATGGGTCTCTTCGACGGCACGCCGAGCAGCGCCGACCTCGCTGCCGCGTTCAACGTGCCGGTGCTCGCGGTGATCGGCGCGCATGGCATGGCGCAGACGTTCGGCGCAATCGCGTTCGGATTGGCGCGTTATCGCGCGGACGTGCCGTTCCATGGCGTGCTAGCCAACCGCGTTGCATCGGCGCGGCATGCGCAGATGTTGGCCGAAGCCATCCCCGATGGACTGCGCTATTGCGGGCATCTTTCGAATGCAGAGGACATCGCGCTGCCCGAGCGTCACCTGGGCTTGACGCAAGCGCAGGAAGTGGCGGGACTGGATGCGCGTCTCGATCGCGCCGCCGATGCCATTGCCGCTACCACGCTTGCCGATCTACCGCCGCCTGTGCGCTTCGAGGACGCGATGCAGGAAGCGCCGCCGCGTTTGCTCGAAGGCTTGCATATCGCCATGGCGCGCGATGCTGCGTTTTCATTCGTCTATCCGGCCAATATCGACTTGCTGCACGCAATGGGCGCGCGCGTCAGCACCTTCTCGCCGCTCGCCGATGAACCCGTGCCCGCCGATGCCGACGCGCTCTATCTTCCCGGCGGCTATCCGGAACTGCAAGCGGCCACGCTCGCCGCGAACCTTCGCACGCGGACAGCGATTCAAGCGCATGTGGCGCGTGAAAGAGCCGTCGTCGCTGAATGCGGCGGCATGCTGTATCTGCTCGACACGCTGACGGACGTGGAAGGCACGAAGCATGCGATGCTCGGTCTTCTGCCCGGCAACGCCTTCATGCAGCGCCGTCTCGCGCGTCTTGCAATGCAAAGGCTCGATACCGCGCATGGCGCGCTCACCGGCCACACGTTCCATTACTCCACGCTCGATACACCCATGCAGCCGCATCTGACCTCGAAGCATGCAACGACAGGCGCCGAAGGCGAAGCCCTCTATCGCCATGGTCCGATCACGGCCACGTATATGCACGCGTATTGGCCATCGAATCCGGCCGCCGCCGCGGCGCTCTTTCGCGGTGAATCGCTATGACGATCATCGACCTCGCCTTCACCATTGCACGCGCGAAGTCGCAAGAGCCGGTCGGTTCGCCGTGCACGGGCGTATGCAAGATCGATCCCGCACACGGTCTGTGCGCGGGATGCTTCAGGAGCCGCGAAGAGATCAAGTCGTTCCGTTCGATGGACGATGCCGCGAAACTCGCGCTATTGGATGAATTGCCCGCAAGGCAAGCGGCATTGTCGCGAGAAAACGCTTAGACGGCCGCCACTTTGCGCAATGCGGGCCGCTCGAGTTCGCGGGCAGCGAGCGCGCCGAACAAGAGCCCGAGCGTCGTCCAGATGATGACCTGAATGCCGATGGCCGCGATGCGAAAGTTCCAGAGCAACGACGCCGAGAAGCCGGCCGGCACTTCTTCGATACGCGGCAGCGCGAACTGCGCAAGCAGCATCGATGCGATATAAAAAGCGCCTGCGATCATCGTCGCGTTCCACTCGCCTCGCCGCACGCGCAGCCGCCTTTGCAGCGCGACGGCGAACACCGCTGCCGCGATGGAGAGGGCCAACATGCCGAAGAACAATGCGGTGCGCGGACCGATCGTCGCCGCGTTGCCGACCGACGGCGGGTTCGGCGGATACTTCAGGAAAGGCACGACCGCCACGCTTAAGAAACCGAATATCGCGAGCAACGCGGATGTGCCGCGCGCATGCAATGCGCCGAGCCGTCCATAAGCGAACGCGAAGACGAGCGAGAAAATGCCGCCGAGCGCAGCGCTGAATACTGCCACGCCGGTAAAGAGACCCAGACCGGCCTGCGTGTCCCGGCTCACCAGTTCTTCATCGCCGTCGTGATCGTGTGAATGAGCCGTGGCTTCCTGAGGGCTATGTCCATGCGCATGTTCTCCTTCGAACGCGATGGCCTGTGCAACGAACGGCTCACCGACGAGCTTCGCAAAGCCGAAGCCGAGCAGGCCCGCGACGAGACCCGCGATCATGCCGCGTATCAACAAGCTGCGAATCATGACGCGCCCTTAGTGGCAGGGAAAGCCGAGCAAGTGCCGGCCGTCATGCACGAATTCGTGAACGTACATGCCGGAGAAGATGGACGTCGCGCCCTGCTCCGCGCCGACGAAATAGATGGCGATCAAAAGGATCAGGCCGATGAACACGGCCCAAGGCAAGACTTCACGTACCGGAATAGGCACCGGCGCATCGACGGCGGGCGAAACGGAAGCGGCGGAATAGACCGGCGCGTGAGCGACATTCATTGAGTTTCTCCGAGGGAAAAGCGCGTCCCAATAGACGAAAGAGCTTGCAGCGGGGTCTGACTCGCGGACTGTCGTTCTCACGAAAGCCGCTTACAGTGGCGCGACCGTGCCGGGCTTGCACCGGCTTCCTCGCACTGCAAGCTTGCCATTCTAGGACGATTGCGGGCAAAGTAAAGCAACGATGCGCCCATTGCCTCCTTCATTGAACCTCACGCTTCTCTGCCACGCCGCCACGCACGCGATGAAAGCCGCCCGCTTTCCGACGGGCGAGGAGCCGCCTGCATGCGATGACCGCGCGGCGCTTGCGCAGCGCTTCGCGCATTTCGACGGCCGCGTGATAGCGAGTCCCGCGGCCGTTGCCCGCGCGACGGCCGAATGGATAGCAAGCAGCGTCGAAACGTGCGACGCCTTCAGCGATATCGACTACGGCCGCTGGCGCGGGCATGCGATACGCGCCATCGCCGACAAGGAGCCTGAAGGCATGAGCGCATGGCTCACGAATGTCGACGCGCGGCCGCACGGCGGCGAGAGTATTGCGATGCTGTCCGAACGCATTGCGAAAGCGCTGGCAACTCTTGTGCACGACAATGCCCGCACCGAACGTTATTTGATCGTCACGCATGCCATCGTCGTCAAAGCCGCATTGGCGCATGTGCGAGGCGACCCGCTCGAATCCATCTTCGCGATGGACTTCGCGCCCCTGTCGTCCATATCGCTCGACTATGACCGGCGGTGCGGCGTCTGGACCGTGGCCTGAACTTCGTCGTGCGGCTCGGGCTCCAATGCAATTGACGGCATGACGCTGTCGATATCGCTCAAGGAGGCTCACATGGCGCACTATGTGGATGGATTCGTCGTACCTGTCCCCATCGGCAAGATCGACGCGTATCGCGTCATGGCCGAAGAGGCGGGCAAGATCTGGCTGGAGCACGGCGCACTGCAATTCGTCGAGAGCATTGCCGACGACGTGAAGCCCGGGGAAGTCACTTCATTTCCGCAGAGCGTGCAGTTGAAGGAAGGTGAAACGATTGCGTTCTCGTGGATACTCTATGAATCGCGCGAGCAGCGCGACGCAGTCAACGCAAAGGTCATGAATGACCCGCGTCTGAAGGCGATGATGGAGCACGGCGAGCCGCCGTTCGATGCGAAGCGCATGTTCTTCGGCGGATTTGCGACGATAGTCGAACTGGCGCGCTCTTAAGCCTTCGTTCGTTCAATCACCACAAAGGGAAACGTCGACATGTATATCGCCATGAATCGCTTCAAGATCGTGCCCGGCGCCGAAGCCGACTTCGAGCGCCTATGGACGAGCCGCGACACGCATCTCAAGGACGTCGCCGGCTTCGTCGAATTTCATTTGCTGAAGGGCCCGGCCAAGGACGATCATGTCCTCTATTCGAGCCACACGATCTGGGCGAATCGGGCGGCGTTCGAAGACTGGACGCGGTCCGACGCCTTTCGCGCCGCGCATCGCAACGCAGGCGGCGAGACGCGCCAGCTCTATCTCGGGCACCCTGAATTCGAAGGCTTCGAAGTCATTCAGACCGTCAAGTAGCACGTTTCTTTTACACGTTGATGAAAGAATGTGCTTAAAGACCGTCTGCCATGACCGCTTTCGGCGCTTCGAATCAGGCCTTTGCTCCGCGCGCCATGCGCTGCAAAGTAGAGGAATCGATGGCGGCGGCGCAAATGCGCACCGCCTCTTTTAGCGTACGTGGCCGTCCCGCGCCGAATTCCGTCTCCAGCATGGCGACGGCGCGCACGCGTTCCTCGTTGCCGAGCTGTTCGCCCGTCGCCATCTCGAGGACGGAGATGAAATAAGCGGCGGGCGGCGCGGCGCGCCCCTGCACAGAAGGCGCCGGCGCCCGCGCAACCGCAAGGTCGTTGCTATGGGCGGTTCGGTATTCTGCCGGCCATGCTGCCCGGTCGGTGTCGATTCGACTGTTCATTGATCTGTTCATTCGCTGGAGTGCTTGAGCGCCGTCGCGCAATCGTCATCGAGCAAACTTACAGCAAAGGTTGTTCCACCTGTCACCCGGCTTGGCTCTGGTCGGACAAAACTGCCCTCGCAACGCGGCAGGCCGCGAGGTCCCAGGCCGCGCATCCGACCGACTTGAAAACCACCGGAACGTCGAGTCTTTCATGCGATGCAAGCGCCGTCGCGAGCGGCCGCACCACGTTCCAGTCGATTCCGGCGAGGATGAAATCGCCCGCTTCGTGGCGCGCGCCTGCGAGATCGTCGACGAACAAGGCGCTGGCTTGAACGGTCGAAGCGGCGATTTCGGCGGCATCGGCGGTGAATGCACCTACGCCTATCACGAGTCGCGCCGCGCTGGCCGCAAGCGTGTACACGGGGGTCTTGCTGGTGGTCGTGGTAATCACCACGTCGATGGAGTCCGGTATCGCCGGACCTTCGAGCGGGATCAGGTTCGGCGAAAGCGCGGCATGGTCCGCGCAGAAAGCACTCGCGCGCCCCGCACGCGAGCCGAGAATGAATAGGCGCGCGTCCGGATACAGGCTTGCGAGCGCTTCCACATGCGACACCGCCTGCTTTCCGGTGCCGATCACAAGCACTTCGCGTGGAATGTCGGCCGCCAGCGCGCGTATCGCCAGCATGGAGACCGCGGCCGTTCTGCGACCCGTGACCGTGGGACCGTCGAGCATGAACTGGGGCACGCCCGTGGTGGCGTCGAAAGCGGTGACCTGACCGTGAATCGTTGCGAGGCCGCGCGCGCCATTGCCCGGGCACACGTTCACTAGCTTGTGCATGGCAATGTCGGCGGCCGTCGCGGGCATCGAGAGCATCACCCCGCCGTGCGCGAGCGGGACGACCATCCGCTCCGGACTCTCGATGCGGCCGGCTGCATAATCGAGCATCGTCGCGGCAAGCGTATCCGCCAAGCGGTCGTAAGGCAGAAGGCGCGCGGTTTGCGCCGCGTCGAAAAAGGGAATTGCGCCAGGTGTGTCGATCATCGTGCGGTTCGCCTCTGGAATGGTTGTGCCATCGTGATGCCATCAAACGCTCGTCCATTCTAAGGGTCGCGCGGCTCGTGTCATAAAGCGCGCGGCTTCATACAATGAATGACGCGAGATGACGCGGAAGGCGGTGTCATACGACTGCCATGCGGGAACGTCACCATCGGGCGTTCTGCGCCGCCCGCACACTGCACCAAGAGCAGGCCATAGCACGCACATGGAGCATTCAATGACGACGACGGACAAGCAGCGCCGCTTTCACGCCGACCTGATCGACAGCTACGACGAAGAGTTCGAGATGGAAATCGACGATCGCTTCCTCGATGGCGAAGCGGCGTTCTCGGACGAAGAGCGGCAGCTTCGCAAGACCTATTTCCGCGAGTTGTTCCGGCTACAGGGCGAGTTGGTGAAGCTACAGGACTGGGTGGTTCATACGGGCCACCGGCTTGTCGTGATCTTCGAGGGGCGCGATGCCGCCGGCAAGGGCGGCGCGATCAAACGCATCACGCAGCGGTTGAATCCGCGTGTCTGCCGCGTCGCCGCCCTCCCCGCGCCGAACAATCGCGAGCGCACGCAATGGTACTTTCAGCGATACGTCTCGCACTTGCCGGCGGGTGGCGAGATCGTGCTGTTCGACCGCAGCTGGTACAACCGCGCGGGCGTCGAGCGCGTGATGCACTTCTGCACCGACGAAGAGTATGAGGAATTCTTTCGCTCGGTACCGGAGTTCGAGAAGATGCTGGTGCGTAGCGGCATCCAGATCATCAAGTACTGGTTCTCGATCACCGACGACGAACAGGAAGTGCGCTTTCAGGCGCGAATCGAAGATCCGCTGAAGCAGTGGAAGTTGAGTCCGATGGATCTGGAGAGCCGCCGTCGCTGGGAAGCGTACACGGCGGCGAAGGAAGTCATGCTGCAACGCTCGCATATTCCCGAAGCGCCGTGGTGGGTCGTTCAGGCTGTCGACAAGAAGCGGGCGCGCCTCAACTGCATCCATCACCTGTTGAGCCAGGTGCCGTATCACGAGATCGAGCACCCGCAGATCACGCTGCCCGAGCGCGTGTTCAATCCCGATTATCTGCGTCAGCCCGTGCCGGAATCGATGTACGTCCCCGAAGTGTATTGAGTAAGTTCAGCAGCAGTGACGGCAGGCGATGCGCTCCACCGCCGTGCCGCCGCGCTGACGCAGCGCCGCCTGATGCACGAAATGATAGACCTGCTGCGAGCCTCTGAGCAGCACCACGAATGCAACTTGCGCGAGATTGAAGTCGAGCGACACCATCAGGCGCGTTAGAAGAAGCAGTGGCAGGACCACTGACGGTTGATATAGCTGTCTTTCGATCAAAGCTCTCATAGCACGCTCCCGTTCCCATGATTGAGATTCTAGGGATCGCGTCGTGCGGGATAAATGGGCGCCAGGTGAAGACATATGTTCCTCGCGACGAACAATCGCCTTCATGACAAAAGCCCCGCTTCGAGCGGGGCTTTGTGCGTTGGCGTTACTTCTGCGCGAGGCTCGGTTCTGGCACGGGCGTGGGCATTGCATCGCCCCAGCCGCCGCCTAGAGCCCGAACGAGGTTGACGGTCGATACCGCCTGCGCGCCCGCGAGCTGAACGGCCGCGCGCTGCGATTGCAGCACCGTGCGGTCCGCGTCGATCACGTCGAGATAGTTCACCGCGCCCTCCGTGTACTGCCTGCGCGACAGTTGCGCGGCGCGTACCGACGCATTCACCGCATCGGCTTGCGTCGCCGTCTGCGTTTCCAGAATGCGCAAGTCCGACAGGTTGTCCTCGACTTCACGAAACGCCACAAGCACTTGCTGGCGATAATTCGCCACGTCCTCTTCGTAGATGGCGCGCGCATTGGCGAGGTTGCCCTTGCGACGCCCGCCGTCGAAGATGGGCAGGTTCAGCATGGTGCCCGCGAACGGTCCGAGCAGGAACGTGCGGCTCGACCAGTTGAAGAGATCGCCGAGCGTGGCGGATTCGAAGCCGCCCGAGCCCGTCAGCGTGAGCGACGGAAAGAACGCCGCTTTCGCCACGCCGATTCGCGCATTCGCCGCCGCCATCGACCGCTCCGCTGCCGCAATGTCCGGGCGACGTTCGAGCAAGGAAGACGGCAAGCCAGGCGGCACGTGCACGGTGACAGGCTTGAGCGGATTAGCGGCCATCGAAAACTCGGCGGGCGTCTTGCCGAGCAACACCGCGAGACTATGCTCGGATGCCGCCCGCAGCCGTTGCACGGTCATCGCATCCGAACGCGCGGTCGCGAGTTCCGACTTGGCGCGTGCGACATCCAACTCGCTGATATCGCCTTCGGCGAACCGTCGCTCCGCGAGCTTCAGCGCTTCTTCACGCAGCGTCACGGTGCGCGTGTACACGTCCAGTTCGGCATCGCGCTCGCGCAGCTCGAAGTAGTTCTGCGCGACATCCGCCTGCAACGCGAGCTGCACGGAACGGAACAACGCTTCGCTTTGCTGCGTGTCGGCGTTGGCGGCCTGCACGGTATTGGACGCGCGCCCGAACAGATCCACCTCGTACGACACGCTCGCCTGCGCGCGCCACAACGTCTGCGCCGGAACGTTAGCGTTCGGAGGCAGGAACTGCGATGCGGGCGAGAGCTTCTCGCGCGTCGGACCGAAGCCTGCGTCGAGTGTCGGAAACAGCCCCGCGCGCGCGGTCTGATTGATCGCCCGCGCTTCCTTCACGCGCGCCGCCGCGGCTTTCAGGTTCTGATTGGCTTCTTGCGCCTGACGTTCCAGATCGTTGAGCGTGGCATCGTCGAAGAGCGTCCACCATTCACCGCGCATCATCTCTTCCGAAGGCTGCGCGGTCTTCCAGGTGCCCGCTTCCGAAGGCGCGAGCGTCGGCGTTTCTTTATAGGCGCTCGGTGCGTTGACGTCCGGCTTTTCATACGTGGGCGCGAGCGAACATCCTGCGACCACCAGCAACGCGCTCATCAACGCGGGCAAACCCAGCCATTTTTGTATAGGCATCTTGTTCATTATCGACCTCATTGCGCCTCGTACGATGCGCCGATACCGCGCATCTGCGGATGCGTGCCATGCTTGTCCGTCACATGTTCGGTGCGGCTCAGCTTGCGCAGGATCACGTAGAACACCGGCGTGAGCATCAGGCCGAAGAGCGTCACGCCCAACATGCCGAAGAACACCGCGACGCCCATTGCGTGGCGCATTTCAGAGCCTGCGCCCGACGACAACACGAGCGGCACCACGCCCATGATGAACGCGATGGACGTCATCAGAATCGGACGCAGACGCAGGCGGCTGGCTTCGATTGCGGCCTGCACGATGGAGCGCCCCTGCATTTCCAGTTCGCGTGCGAATTCGACGATCAGAATCGCGTTCTTCGCAGACAAGCCCACGAGCACCATCAAGCCGATCTGCGTGAAGATGTTGTTGTCGCCGTCGGTGAGCCATACGCCGAGCAGCGCGGACAAGATACTCATCGGCACGATCAGGATGACCGCGAGCGGCAGCGTCAGGCTTTCATACAGCGCGGCCAGCACGAGGAACACGAGCAGCACGCTGATCGGAAACACCCACAGCGCCGCATTGCCCGCGAGGATCTGCTGGTACGTGAGATCGGTCCATTCGAACTTGATCCCGCGCGGCAGCACTTCCGCAGCGATGCGTTCGGCCGCCGCCTGCGCCTGCCCCGACGAATAGCCGGGCGCGGGACCGCCGTTGATGTCCGCTGCCGTATAGCCGTTGTAGCGCACCACCATTTCGGGGCCATACGTCGGCGAGACTTTCACGAGCGACGACAAAGGCACCATGTCGCCATTCGCATTGCGCGTCTTCAGCAGGCCGATGTCCTCCGGATTCGCGCGGAACGGCGCATCCGCTTGCACGCGCACCTGATACACGCGGCCGAAGCGATTGAAGTCGTTCACGTACAGCGAGCCGAGATACACCTGCATCGTGTCGAACACGTCGGTGACGGAGACGCCCAGTTGCTTCGCCTTCACGCGGTCCAGATCGACGTTCAGCTGCGGCACGTTGATTTGATAGCTGGAGAACGTCGGCCCGAGTTCCGGCGTTTGCGATGCACGCTTGATGAATGCCTGCGTGGCATCGGCGAGCGCCGCATAGCCGAGCGCGCCGCGATCTTCGAGCTGCATCTTGAAGCCACCGAGCGTGCCCAGGCCGAGCACCGGCGGCGGCGGGAACACGGCGATGAACGATCCCTTGATGCCCGCATACTTCTGATTCAGCGCGCCTGCGATGGCGTTCGCGGAAAGCGCCTTGTCATGCACGCGGTCCTTGAACGGCTTGAGCGTGACGAACACGATGCCCGCGCTAGACGAATTGGTGAAGCCATTCACCGACAAGCCCGGAAACTCCACCGCGCTTTCGACGCCCGGCTGCTTCAGAGCGATGGCGCTCATTTCGCGGATCACGCCTTCGGTGCGGTCGAGCGATGCGCCGTTCGGCAACTGCGCGAAGCTGATCAGATACTCCTTGTCCTGCGCGGGCACGAATCCGCCCGGCACGATCTTGCCCATCAATACCGCGCCGCCGAGCAGCACCGCATAAAGCACCATCATGATCGCCTTGCGGTTGATGACGCCTTTCACGCCCTTGCTGTACGACTCGGAGCCACGATGAAACACCGCGTTGAAGCGCCGGAAGAAGCCCCCGAACACGCGATCCATGCCGCGCGTGAGCCAGTCCTTCGGCTCGTCGTGACCCTTGAGCAGCAGCGCGGCCAGCGCGGGCGACAGCGTCAGCGAGTTGAACGCGGAGATCACCGTCGAGATGGCGATGGTCATCGCGAACTGCTTGTAGAACTGGCCCGTCAAGCCGGACATGAACGCGAGCGGCACGAACACGGCCACCAGTGTCAGCGCAATCGCGATGATCGGCCCGCTCACTTCTCGCATGGCCTGATACGTCGCCTCTCGCGCGGACAAGCCCGCTTCGATATTGCGCTCGACGTTCTCGACCACCACGATCGCATCGTCCACGACGATACCGATGGCGAGCACCATGCCGAAGAGCGACAGCGCGTTGATCGAGAAACCGAATGCGAGCAGCAGCGAGAACGTACCCACGATCGACACCGGCACGGCGAGCAGCGGAATGATCGACGCGCGCCACGTCTGCAGGAACACGATCACCACGAGCACGACGAGCGCAATGGCTTCCGCGAGCGTATGGATCACGGCTTCGATACTGGAACGCACGAACTGCGTCGGGTCATAGACGATCTGATATTCGAGGCCCGCGGGCATGTCCGCCTGCAGTTCCTTCATCGTCTTGCGCACTTCGTCGGAGATTTGCAGGGAGTTCGCGCCAGGCTGCTGATTGATCGCGATAGCCACGGCCGACTTGTTGTCGAGAAGCGAGCGCAAGCCGTATTCGGATGCCGCGAGTTCGACACGCGCGACATCGCCCAGATGCGTGACCGCGCCGTCCGGTGACGTTTTCAGCACGATATCGCGGAACTCCGACTCGTTCTGCAAGCGGCCGCGCGCATTCACGTTCAGTTGCAGCGGCACGTTAGGCAGCGTGGGCGAACCGCCGATCACGCCGGCCGCGACCTGCACGTTCTGCTCGCGAATGGCGTTGACGACATCGGTCGCCGTCAGGCCGCGCTGCGCGACCTTTTGCGGATCGAGCCATACACGCATCGAGTAATCGCCCGAGCCCCACAGTTGCACTTCGCCGACGCCGGCGATGCGTTCGAGCCGGTCCTTCACGTTGATCAGCGCGTAATTGCGCAGATACGTCATGTCGTAACGGCCGTTGGGCGAGTTCAGGTGGACCACCATCGTGAGCGTGGGCGACGACTTGATCGTCGTCACGCCGAGCCGCTGCACGTCTTGCGGCAGACGCGGCAACGCCTGATTCACGCGGTTCTGCACGAGCTGCGTGTTCTTGTCCGGATCGGTGCCGAGCTTGAAGGTGACCGTGGTCGTCAGGTTGCCGTCGCTGTTGGCCTGCGACTGCATGTAGAGCATGTCCTCTACGCCGTTGATCTGCTCTTCGAGCGGCGAAGCGACGGTCTCTGCGATCACCTTCGGATTCGCGCCCGGATACTGCGCATGCACGACCACCGAAGGCGGCACGACTTCCGGATACTCGGAGATCGGCAGCCTGAACATCGCGATGATCCCGGCCAGCAGCACGACCACCGATAACACGCCCGCAAAAATCGGGCGGTCGATGAAGAATTTGGATATGTTCATGACGGGTTCTGTTCGTTACGAATGACGCGCATCACTGTGCCGATGCGGTCTTCACCGCGGGCGCATCGCCGGTGTTGTTCATGGCGACGGCGTTGACCTTCACGACATCGTTCGGACGCACGCGCTGCAAGCCGTTCACGACGATGCGCTCGCCCGGAGCGAGTCCCTTCGCGATGACGCGCAGGCCGTCATGCGTCTGGCCCAGCGTGACTTCGCGGTATTGCACGCGGTTGTCCTTGTCCACGACCATCACGTACTTCTTGTCCTGATCCGTGCCGATGGCGGCGTCGTCGACGAGCACTGCCGGATGCGGCGTGCCGCCGCCCACCTTGATGCGTGCGTAGAGCCCCGGCACGAGCGATCCATCCGGGTTGTTGAAGCGCGCGCGCACGCGGATGGTGCCGGACGTCGTATCGAGCCGGTTATCGACCGAATCGACGACGCCTTCGCGCGAATAGCCGTCCTCGTTCGCCAGGCCCAGCGAGACCGGCACGGTGCTGCTCGCATCGCGGCCGAGATAGCGCAGGTACGTCTGCTCGTCCACATCGAACGAGGCGTAGATCGGCGAAACCGAGACGAGCGTCGTCAGAAGCGGCGCATTCGCGCCCGTCGACACGATGTTCCCGACCGTCAGTTCCGCGCGCGAGACGCGGCCCGACACCGGCGCGACGATATGCGTGTACGCGAGGTTGATCTTCGCGGCTTCGAGCGCGGCCTGCGCGGCCTTCAGGTTCGCGACGGCCTCGCGCGCGGCGTTCTGCTTTTCGTCGTAGTCGCGCTTGGCAATGGCGTTGTCCGAGAGCAGACGTTCGGCGCGCGCAGCATCCGTCGACGTATAGCCGTTACGGGCCTGCGCTGCCGCAAGCTGCGCCTGTGCGCGATCGACTTCGGCTTCGTAGGGACGCGGATCGATGGTAAAGAGCGGATCACCCTTCTTCACGAGCGCCCCGTCCTTGAAATGAACCGCGACGATGGTGCCGGGCACGAGCGGACGAATGTCAACGTGATTCACCGCTTCGAGCCTGCCGGAATAGCTTTGCCAATCCGTGATGGTCTTCGACACGACGGTCGCCACGTCCACTTCGGTGGCGGTCGGACTGTGTGCCGCGGCGCGCGCCTGATTGATGGCCGCGTCGCCCTGGCCGCGCCAGACGGTATAGCCGCCCGCGCCTGCGATGATCAGCGTCGCGCCTAGCGCGGCGTAGATGCGTTTGCGAGTGAACATCATGATGGAAAGCTCCGGTTGCGTTGAGTTCGTATTGTTGTGGTGCGTGGCTTTGCGCTTATGTGGTGCGCGCGAGCCGTTTCCTGAAGAAGGCGACGACATCCTTCAATGCCGCCGCATGCGCCGCGAGCGCCTGGTGCGATGCCTTGCAGTGGCGCGTGACTTCGGTCGGCACGCCCGCCGCAATGAGTTCGGCCGCGTATTTCTCGGCTTCGATATGCAGCAGGTCATGCTCCGCGCTCGCGATCAATGCAGGAGGCAAGCCAGCGAGACGCCGCGATTCGAGCGGCGCGGCGTACGGATGCAAACGTTGCGACGGATTCGGCAAGTAGGCGCGATAGCAGCGCGCGCACTCGCTGAGTTCGAGATCGGGGCACAGAACCTTGCGCTCGTCGGCCACGCGCGTCATGCTCGGATCGAGCAGCGGCGCGAGCAGCGCCTGCGCCGACACGCGAATGTCGCCGCGATCGCGAGCGATGGCAGCCACGCACGTCGCGAGATTGCCGCCTGCATCGTGGCCCGCGACGCCCATGCGCTGCGGGTCCGCGCGCTGGCCGCGTGCATGCGCGAAGGCCCATTGCGCCGCGCGATAGCCGTCTTCCGGCGCGGCGGGAAACGGATAGGCCGGCGCGAGCGAATAGCCGACGGACACGACCCACGCCGGCGTATCGCGCGCGATGGTCGAAGCGGCGATGTCGGCATCGTCCAGATTGCCGTGTGTAAAACCACCGCCATGAAAATAGAGCACGATGGGCAAGACAGTGCCATCGGATGCCGGGCGGTAGCTGCGCAGCACGATTGGCTGGACGTGCCCTGCGATATGCACCTCTTCGATGCACAGTCTCGGGCGTTGCTCCTGATCCAGCAGTGTTGCCATGGTTATTCCGTTCGCACGGCCTTGCGTACAAGGCGTCCGCGCATGAGTTGCGATGGTGCGAATTCTGGAGTCCACGCCTTTTTAGATAAATGCCTATAATCCGGCAACACAATTCGGTCGCCCCGAACAATCGGGGCAATCGTGGCTAGACCGCGCAATTCATTTCTTAGCCACCCGCTTAATTCCTCGCTCACTCAGCATCGAAGGTACGAGAACATGGATCGGCTACAAGCAATGCAGGTCTTTACCCGCGTCGTCGACACGAACAGCTTTTCGCGGGCAGCGGATACGCTCAATCTGCCACGCGCGTCCGTGACGACGATCATTCAAAACCTCGAAGCGTTTCTCAACGTGCGCCTGCTTCAGCGCACGACGCGCAGGCTCAATCTCACTCCGGACGGCGCGGCTTATTACGAGCGCTGCGTGCGCATTCTCGCGGATATCGAAGAAGCGGAAAGCACGTTCTCCAACAACGGCAAAGGCCCGCACGGCAAGCTGCGCGTGGACATGCCGGGCGCAATCGGGCGTCTGATCGTGATGCCTCAGCTATGCGATTTCCACACGCGCTACCCGGATATCGAGCTGATGATGGGCTTCGGCGACAAGCCCGTCGATCTCATTCAGGAAGGCGTCGACTGCGTGATTCGCGTGGGCACGCTGCAGGATTCGAGTCTCGTCGCGCGGCGCATCGGCGTGTTCCAGGGCGTGACGGTGGCGAGTCCGCAATATCTGGAGCGTCACGGCACGCCCAAGACGCTCGACGATTTGCAGAACCACACGGCAGTGAATTATTTTTCGAGCCGCACGGGCCGCATTATGGATATGGATTTCGTCGTGGACGGTGAAACCATCGAAGTGAAGATGCGCGGCATGATCGCAGTGAACGACGCCGAAGCGTACTTGAGCTGCGGGCTGAAGGGCGTCGGCATCGTGCAGGTCGCGCGTTTCATGGCGCTGCCTTATTTGCGCTCGGGCGAACTCATCGAAGTCTTGCCGCAATGGAATCCCTTGCCGATGCCTATTTCCGCGGTCTATCCGCATAACCGGCATTTGTCGCCGAAAGTGCGCGTGTTCGTGGACTGGGTTGCCGAGCTATTCGAACGCTGCCCGCTGCTGCAAGGACAGAAGGATGCGGAAGAGCGTTGCCTGCCGACGAGCACCGCATCGCCGATGATCGTGCGTCATGGCACTCCCGAAGTGGCAGGCACGGCAGACGTCGTCGTTTAACGAAGCGTCGCTGTTCTTCTCGTTTCTCGAATGCTTTCCATCGCCGTGATGGAAAGCATTTCTCTCATTTCCCGCTTACTTCAATGACGACGCCGCGAGCGATTATTCGCGGATGTCGATAAATCTATTCGCGGATGAGGCATTTATCCGCCGGCACCGCGCGACTACATTTCGTCCTGCCACGACGCATCGCTCAATGTGAACGATGCGTCGTATCCCGATGCATATGGAACGGATCGAAAGGAGTCGCAACATGAAAAGCTTTATCGTCGCGAGTGTCTCGCTTGCCGCTATCTCTGCCGTCATTTCGAGCACGGCTTTCGCTGAAGGCGGACAAGGCATTGGCCGTGCGGGGACGTATCTGACTCAGACCACGTCGAGCACGAGCGAAGCACCGAAGACGCGCGCGCAAGTCCGTGCGGAACTTGCAGCGGCTTACTCCGACGGCTCGCTTCCGGTGTTGAATCGCAATAGCTATCCGTCGCGCAGCATGTGGGGCGATGCGGTCGCCGCTCAAGCGGAAGCGCGCAATCGTGGGATCGTCGAGTATGCGAATGGGTCGCCGGTGCGAAACAACGTCGTCTCGCGTTGAATTACTTCGTTTAACTAACTAAATTACAATGAGGTCGATCATGTTCGATAACACGTCGCTCGAACAATTCTCCATGCTCGACGATTTCGCGCCGACTGCGCCGGTGTGGCGGCCGTTCGTGGAGCCCGCATCGACCGATGGGTTGCAGGTTGCACAAGAATGCAGCGAATGTGCTGCGCTTTCCTGAGGGGGTCGGTCGCGCCGATGCGTTCGTTGAACGCGGGCGCGATTTGCGCGTCAGGCAGACGCGCGGCATCGTAGTCGCGTGACGGGAGTTGTTGCGAAGGTGGCTTGGGCGACCTCGGGTACGTCGAGCAGAAAGGTAGTCCCGGCCCTGCCGCTTTTTCCCCCAAGGACGGCGGGCGCGATGGCCTTGCTGGCGCCCTCTCTCCCTGAATCCTCATGACGCTCGTTCTCGCCTGAGCGGGCCGAACTGCATTTTTCGCAGCGAAATTGGCTTACCGTCCGGTTGCTGCATTTATTGCGCTCGCATGGCTTTCCGGCGCGGGCGATAGCGGTCCAACGCCGTGGCCGTGGATCAGAACGCCGGCTTATCCCGCGAGCTTCGACGGCGGCCACGCGCCCGCCCTAGGGCCTGTTCCTTTCGAGTCGGTTGCAACGCCCGCAGAAAGCGGCCCGCACTATGGCCGAAACCTAGCCCACTGCGGCGCTCGCTCTTTCTCGCCTGAGCGGGCCGAAGCGCGGTTCCGCCGCGAAACGGCTTACCGCCGAGTGTTGCTTCGACTTGCGCTCGCAACGCTTTTAAGCCCGGGCGATTGCGGTCCGAGGCCTTGGCGGTGGATCAGATTGTCGGCTTATACAGGGGGCTTCGGCGCTTGGCCGCGCGCCCGCACTAAGGCCTGTTCGTTTCGAGTCCGGCTCAACGCCCGCTGAATGGCCCGCACTATGGCTGGGACTGAGCCCACGGCGGCGCTCGCTCTTTCTCGCCTGAGGGCGTCAAACCGCGGTTCCGCCGCCAAACGGCTTACCGCCGATTATTGCTTCGACTTGCGCTCGCAGAGCTCTTGGCTGCGGGCGATTTCGGTCCAAGGCCGTGGCGGTGGATCAAAACGCAGGCTTATAGGACGGCCTCCCGCGCTGGGCCACGCGCCCGCACTAGGGTCTGGTTCTTTCGGTCTCAACGCCCGCTGAATCGTGCCCTCGCTATAGCCGAAACCGAGCCCACGGCGGCGCTCGCCGCCGGGCGTAGACTCCGCGCGCTCATCCGGCCTTGTGGGCAAGGCGCCATTTCTTGCTCGCTCGCGCTGCGGTTTTCTCCCGTCGGTTGCTCTCGTGCTCGTTTCGCGTCCGCAACCATTCTTATATCAACGCGTCGTCGCACTTTCGTCGCCTGAGCCGACCAATCTGAACTGCTCGGCAAACGTCACCGGTCGGCCCATTGCCGCACTCCCACTTGTCCATCTGTTTTTGACCGGCGCCTGCCCGGTCTCGATTCGTCCGTACGTGCGCGGCAGTGGGCCGAGACCGCGACGGCGGCCGTGTCGCCTTGTCCGACAGGGGTCACCATAGGGCCGCGTGCAGCCGTCTGAGCCGGCCGGCTCGGTCGCATCCTTGCGCCTCAGACGCGACCCGCGCACGAGCGCCAGACCGAACGGCCGGGGCTCCCACACAGACGTGGCCGCCTGATCTGTCCGACAAACCCACGTCGCCCGTACGGAAAAGCGAGCCGTTTGTCTCCCTGCCGCGACTAGACAGTCCCGCGCCGTCCGGCCTTCGATCAAAGGCGAGACCCGCCGCAAACCCCCGCCACGCAAGGCTGCGCGCCGGTCCACATACCAACCCGGCGGCCCGCATCCAAACCCCGCTCGCTCCCCTTTCGGATTATTCGTAGTAACGGGACAGTGTTTTCACCTATCCCGTATTTATCGGAATATGCTTAATGACGTACGTTCTAGGTCGAGTCAAAGCCTGGAACAATGCCATGACAGCTTTTTCGAAAAGAGCGGACCCGTGGTCACAGACCGTCCACCAACTTGAAACGATCCCCGTCGAGTCGGGGCGGACCGCGCCGTCGCAGAAGACGGCCCGCGCCGAAAGCGCCTTCCTCGAACGCCTGACCCGCGACTGGAATCGCACGCATCCGCGGGAGTCGAACGACCGCTTGCCTTTCCCGCAAGCCATCGTGCGCGTGATCGAGCGCCCGAGCAGCGCGACCGCGCTTGTTTATTGGTCCGATCCGGGAACGTGCCATTACGGCTATCAGGGCTGGCGCGCTACCACTGCGTCCGGCGACGGCGTGTGCTCGCTTTCGGGCATGCCGATCCATCGCGGGGATCAGGTTTATCGGCCGTCGCAGCGCGATCCGAAGCCCCAGAACGCATCGGCGATGATTCTCGCCGCCGCGATGCCCAAGACCGAAGAAGTCGAAGCCGACGTCCACGGCTGAGGAATGGCGGCGGGCGGGCGGCGCGGGCGGCACTTCGTGCGGCCGCCTGCGGTCAATAGCCGACCGTGAACCGCTGCTTGATATGCGCCCCGCGTTCGAACTCGTCGAGAAACGCGATCGCGAAATCGTCGAAGGAAATCCAGCTCCGGCCGTTGGCATCGACCAGTAGTTCGTCGACGCCCGTGCGAAACCGCTGCGTGCGCGGGCCGCTCACGAACTCCGCCGAGGGCGACACGAACGTCCAGTTCAGCTCGCGGTCGCGGCGCAGGGCGTCGAGAAACGCGGCGCCAGCTGTCGCTTCCGCGCGGTAGGCGTCCGGAAAGCCCGGCGCGTCGAGCAGGCGCTGGCCGGGCGCGAGATACAGACTGCCCGCCCCGCCCACGACCAAGAGCCGCTCCACGCCCGCGCGCTTCACCGCGCCCACGATCGCGCTCTCGGGCACGGTCGAGAAACGCGTCGCGCTGAAGACGGCGTCGTGTCCGGCGATGGCATCGGCGAGCGCGTCGAGATCGAGCGCATCCACGTCTCGCGCGTCGAGACCTTCGCGCGTTTCCAGCTTCGACGTGTCGCGGGCGAGCGCCGTCACGGTGTGTCCGCGCCGCAACGCTTCGTGCGTGAGCCGGCTTCCGACATTGCCGGTAGCGCCGATGATCGCGATCCTGCTCATGTTTCTTTTCTCCTTGTTTTGCCGCGTGCGCATGGTCGTCGCGCGCGCCTCTCGCGCCGGACGCCGATAAGGAACGTCGAGTGAGCGGTCCTGATGGTTCGGATTCCTTCCCGCGAACAGCCGTTGGCGAGAACGATCGTACGGGACGCCGCTGAGTCCAGCAACGCGCCCGATGCGGGGATGCAATTTCCGCGCCGCTTTGTCACGTCCGCGTCCGATACCGCTCCGCCGGCGTCATAAGAAAAAATCGCTTCGCCCGACGCGCGCCGCCGTTACACTAGAGCCCCCGCGCTCTTTGACATTGCGTCATTACGGCGAATACCGGCGCGCCGGACGCCTATGTTGCGGATGCGTGCTCAATCGAAGTCGTCAATTTGTCACGACACTGGTTTATCTTGCAGGTCCTCGCCGCTCCCTTACCGGAAAGGAGTTAATCGTGAAGAATCCGCAATTGCAGAGTGCCATCGAAGGACGCAACAATCCGGCAGGCGAGACTGCCTACGAGCCGATTCCGGTCGGCGCTGCGCCCGCCGAGTCAGCCGAGAAAACGGGCTACTCGGACTCGCTGGACATTCCGCTCAATTACGGCATCGTGATGGACGCTCTCAGGGACGCAGTGCGCGCGAATCTCTGAGCGTTCGAATCCCTCATGCAAAAGCGCCCCCGAGTCGGGGCGCTTTTTTTTCGCCGGGCCGGTTCGTGCCGCGCCGCCGTGCGCGAGCGCTCGTTCACATGGGTAACAGACGATTTATCGCCTACGATGTAGGGATGCTCCTCTAGGCGGATGCGCGCAAACGCCCGGCGACCCGCGCCGTGCGGCCATCACGCGTGCCCCGGCGTGATGTCGATCAGGACGACAGCCCCACGCGCCGGCAAGACCCAAGCCACATGGACTCCTTCTTCAAGGACCGGCGCGAAGCCGGCCGCGAACTCGCCACGCTGCTCGCCGACTACGCGAACCGCGACGACGTAATCGTGCTCGGCCTCCCGCGCGGCGGCGTGCCGGTAGCCTTCGAAGTGGCGAGCGCGCTTGGCGCTGCGTTGGACGTGCTCATCGTGCGCAAGCTGGGCGTGCCGTCGCAGCCCGAGCTTGCGATGGGCGCGATCGCGTCCGGCGACGCCTTCTATCTCGATGACCGCATCGTCGGCTATGCGGGCGTCAGCAAGCCCGAACTCGACGCCGTGATCGAGGGCGAGCGCGCCGAACTGGCCCGGCGCGAGGCGATGTATCGCGGGTCGCGTCCGCCGCTCGATACCGCCGGCAAGGTCGCGATCGTCGTGGACGACGGCATGGCCACCGGCGCCACCATGCGCGCCGCCGCGATGTCGCTGCGCAACGGCGGCGCCGCGCCCGCGCGCCTGATCGCGGCGTTGCCGGTCGCGCCGCTGGATGCGGCGTCGCGCTTCGCCGAAGCCGTCGATGCATGCGTCTGCGTGCTTCAGCCGCGTCACTTTCTGGGCGTCGGGCAGTTTTACATCGACTTCGAGCAGACGAGCGACGACGAAGTGCGCGCGCTTCTAGGACTGAGCGCCTAGCGCGTCCACGGAGCGTCGCGTTCGGCATGCGTCGCGCCGTACTTCTCCCGTGCGAGCCGCAGCACCGCGCGCTCGATCAGGCCGTCGTCCGCCAGCGCTTTCAGCGCCGAAAGCACGATGGCCACGCGGTCCACCTCGAAGAACGCGCGCAGCGACTGCCGCGTGTCGCTGCGCCCGAACCCGTCGGTGCCGAGCGTCACATAACGGCGCGGCACATACGCGCGAATCAGCTCGGGCACCGCGCGCACGTAGTCGGTCGCGGCGATCACCGGCCCGCGCGATGCCTGCAGCGCGCGCGTCACATAGGGCGTCGGCGCGTCGTCGGAGAGGCGGTCCATGCGCTCGCACGCCGCGCCATCGCGATGCAGTTCCGCATAGCTCGTCACGCTCCACACGGCCGCCGCGATGTTCCAGTCGGCTTCGAGCATGGCGCGCGCGGCGATCGCCTCGTTCAGGATCGCGCCCGAACCGAGCAGTTGCAACTGAGCGCTACTCGCCTCGTCAGCGCCGGAAATGCGGTGGATGCCGCGCAGAATGCCTTCGCGCGTGGCCGGATCGAGCGTTTTGCCGGGCGCGGAGGGTTGCGCGTAGTTCTCGTTCGTGACGGTGAGGTAGTAGAACACGTCGCGTTGGCGCGTCAACATCTCCTGCATGCCCTCGTCGACGATCGCCGCGACTTCGTACGCGAACGCCGGGTCATAGGCGCGGCAGTTCGGAATGGTCGATGCCGTCAGATGACTCGTGCCGTCCTGATGCTGCAAGCCCTCGCCGCCGAGCGTCGTGCGCCCGGACGTCGCGCCGATCAGAAAACCGCGCGAACGCTGGTCGGCCGCCGCGAAAATCAGGTCGCCGATGCGCTGGAAGCCGAACATCGAGTAGTAGATGTAGAACGGCAGCATCGGGAGATCGTGGACGCTATAGGAGGTCGCCGCCGCGATCCACGACGAGATCGCGCCCGCCTCGGAGATGCCCTCTTCGAGAATCTGCCCGCGCGTGTCCTCGCGGTAGTAGAGCATCGAGCCCATGTCTTCCGGCTCGTAAAGCTGGCCGAGCGGCGAATAGATGCCCACCTGCCGGAACAGATTCGCCATGCCGAAGGTGCGCGCCTCGTCGGCCACCACGGGCACGATGCGCGGGCCGAGCGTCGCGTCCTTCATCAGACTGCCGAGCATGCGCACGAACGCCATGGTCGTGGACATCTCCTTGCCGGCGCTGTCGAGCGCGAATTGCGCCCACGTGCCGAGCGCAGGCGGCACGAGCGATTCCGACGCCTTCGCGCGTCGCCGCGGCAGGTAGCCGCCGAGCGCCGCGCGGCGTTCGTGCAGATACCGCATTTCCGGGGCGTCGTCGGCGGGCTTGTAGAACTTCAGCGCCTCGACGTCGGCATCGGAAAGCGGCAGGCGAAAGCGGTCACGGAACGCTTTGAGGTCGTCGAGATCCAGCTTCTTCTGCTGATGCGTGGTCATGCGGCCCTGCCCGACCGTTCCCATGCCGAAGCCTTTCATCGTCTTCGCGAGGATCACCGTCGGCTGGCCCTTGTGGGCGAGCGCTTTGGCGTACGCCGCATGCAGCTTGCGCACGTCGTGGCCGCCGCGCCGCAAACGGTCGATGTCTTCATCCGACAAATGCGCGGCGAGCGCGGCCAGTTCCGGGTTCTGGCCGAAGAAGCGCTCGCGGTTGTAGCGGCCGTCGTTGGCGGAGAAGGTCTGAAACTGGCCGTCGACGGTATGCGCGAACGCGCGCAGCAACGCGCCGGTGCGGTCGCGCGCGAAAAGCGCGTCCCAGTCCGATCCCCACAGCACCTTGATCACATTCCAGCCCGCGCCGGTGAACTGCGCTTCGAGTTCGTCGACGATGCGCCCGTTGCTGCGCACCGGTCCATCCAGCCGCTGCAGATTGCAGTTGATGACGAACACAAGGTTGTCGAGCCGTTCACGCGAAGCCAGCGACAGCGCGCCGATCGACTCTGGCTCGTCCATCTCGCCATCGCCGAAAAAGCCCCAGACCTTGCGCCCTTCCGTCTGCTTCTGGCCGCGGTTTTGCAGATAGCGCATGAAGCGCGCTTGGTAGATCGAGTTGATCGGCCCGATGCCCATCGAGCCCGTCGGAAATTGCCAGAAATCCGGCATCAGCCACGGATGCGGATATGAGCACAGCCCCGGCCCGCCGATCTCGCGCCGGTAGTGCTGCAAGTGCGCTTCATCGAGGAAGCCTTCGAGGAAGGCCCGCGCATACACGCCCGGCGACGAGTGCGGCTGAAAGTAGACGAGATCGCCGCCGTGGTCGCTGCCCGCTGCGCGAAAGAAGTGATTGAAGCCCACTTCGAAGAGATCCGCGGCCGACGCGTAGCTCGCGATATGGCCGCCGAGTTCGCCGTAGGCGCGATTCGCGCGCACGACCATGGCCAGCGCGTTCCAGCGCAGCACGCCGGCGAGTTTCTCTTCGATCTCGAAGTTGCCCGGATACGGCGGCTGCTGTTCGACAGGAATGGTGTTGGCGTATGGCGTCGCGCGGGCCCGCGCCGATTCGACGCCGACCGACAGCGCATGCTCCGCGAGGCGGTCGAACAGATACTGCGCGCGCTCCTTCCCGACGTGGCCAACGACCGCATCGAGCGCATCCAGCCACTCGGCTGTTTCGCCGGGGTCCGCGTCTTCACGCCCCCGCGCAAGAGAAAGAAGCTGACTGGTTCCGTTCGACAAATCGGTCATGGCGCGGCTCCGCTGGCAGGCTAGTATCAGTCGAGGATAACCACTCGCGCACAGAATGTGCATCTCATTTGGCTGCGAGATCGCTTTGCGGTAGTGTTCTTATTCTGCGAAAACGCGCGAAACAGGAACGTTTGAACTATGAGCTCACAGACGAAGCAGCGGCTCGACCGCATCGACATTGGCATTCTCAACGAGCTTCAACACAACGCCCGCATTACGAATTCGGAACTTGCGCGCGCCGTCAACCTGTCGCCGACGCCCTGCTTCAATCGCGTGCGCGCGCTGGAGAAAGCCGGGCTTTTTAGGCAACACGTCACGCTGCTGAGTCCGGAGGCGCTGGGACTCAGCATCAACGTGTTCATTCAGGTGAGTCTGGAAAAGCAGATCAAGGACGCGCTGGCGCGCTTCGAGCAGGCGATCAGCGAGCGCCCGGAGGTGATGGAGTGTTATCTGATGACGGGCGATGCCGACTATCTGCTGCGCGTGGTGCTGCCCGACGTGGCGGCGCTGGAGCGCTTCATCCTGGAGCGGCTCACGAAGATGCCGGGCGTGTCGAACATTCGCTCGAGCTTCGCGCTCAAGCAGGTGCGCTACAAAACGGCGCTGCCGCTGCCAGCGTCCGGTTTGACGTTGCCGGAGCCGAAGAACGGCGAGGAAGACTGGGAGTGACTTGTCCTGCGACAAAGGCCCCCTGAAACGGGAGCCTTCGCACAACCGGGTCACGCTCTCACGAAGAGAGCGGCGACCTTACGCCGAGATCTTGATGTCCACGGTCGTGTTGGTCGACGACGAGCTCGACGCCTTGGCCGTGCCGCCAGCGATGCTTGCTTGAGCCAGAGCAGCGCGTTCGATCTTTTGCATGTGCATACCTTCTTGAATAACGGTTGAAGCGATAGTGCTGTAACGCCGACGTCGCAGCGTTAAGCCGTGATCGTGACGGAGACATTGGTGGTGGACGAAGACGTGCTCGACGCCTTGGCGGTGCCACCAGCGATGTTTGCCTGAACCAGAGCTGCGCGGTCGATCTTTTGCATGAGAGTGCCTCTCGCTAAAAACAAAGAATGTAGGTAATACGCCGGAAGCGATCTGCGCTGCGCGCGCAATCCCGGACCAGCGTGGCGCTCAGTCATGACGTCTATTCGTTATGTACAACGAACGGATAACTGCGTTTGCGAACGACTGAGTGCGAGAAAGTCTATCCAAGTCACCGCAATAAATGAACGCCGAAAAGTCTGAACTATCGAAGCTATTCCGTGCCGTTTCGCTGCGCAGACGTTTCATAGCGGCCGCCCGGAAACAGCTTCTGCACGCAATGTGCGCAGACGCAGCAGAATGCTCGTTCCGGCAATCACTCGTCAGAAACATGAGCTCAACTTCACTGCCAGAAGCGCCTTCATGGGAAGCCGTCGTCGAGCAGACGGCGCGCGCGCTCGCGTGCGGCGCGCTGCGTCCGTTCGACACGATCGAGCATGTCATCGAAGAAGGCGGCGTGCGCTTTCTCGTGCGGCAAGCGGCGAATCTCGCGCGCAAGGAAGAGGCCGCGAAGCTCGCGGCCAAGTCTGCCACCGATGCGGCAAGCGCGTGGCGCGATCCGTTCTCGCCGTGCGAGGACGCCCTGCGCGTCGGCGATATCGGCGAGCGGCATTTCCTGTTGTTGAACAAGTTCAATGTCCTCGCGCACCATCTGCTGATCGTGACCACGCAGTTCGAGCCACAGGAAGCCTTGCTCGATACCGACGACTTCGCCGCCCTGCTCGCGTGCCTGAACCAGTTCGACGGACTCGGCTTCTACAACGGCGGCGCCGTCGCCGGATCGAGCCAGCCGCACAAACACATGCAGATGGTACGGCTGCCGCTCGACGGTCTCGCGGCGCCCATCGAGCCGTTGATCCGGAACGCGAAGGACCGCGCGATCTTCCGCGTGCCGGGGCTCGCGTTCGGTCACGCGGCGGCGTGGCTCGACGCCCCGTCCGACAACACGCCGCAACACGCGCACGACACGTATCGACGGTTGCTGGACGCGATTGGCGTCGAGCCGCTCGATGTCGCCGGGGCAACGCATCAGGCCGCGCCGTACAACTTGCTCGTCACGCGCCGCTGGATGCTCGCGGTGCCGCGCACGGCGGCCGATGTCGAAGGCATCGCGATCAACGCGCTCGGCTTCGCCGGCTCGCTTTTCGTGCGCGACGATGCCCAGCGCCGCATCGTCGAAACGCTCGGGCCGATGAACCTGCTCGCCCGCGCCGCCGGCCGCGTCTGAGCCGCCGCGCGGGCTTGAAAACCGCCGGCGCGGCCTGCATTTCGCCTCTCGAATATCGGGAGTCCAACATGGGAAGCCGGCCACAATTCATCGACGATCTTGCGCGCGGCCCGCAAGACGCCTCGCAGTCACCGCCGCAGCCGCTCGACGACACCGCGTTGCTCGATGCGTATTCGCGCACCGTGATCGGCGCGCTGGAACGCGTGCAGCAGGCCGTCGTTTTCATTTCGGTCGAGCGCGAACTGGCCGATGCCCGCGGCGCGCGCCGTCAGGCGGGCGGCACCGGCTCGGGCTTCATTTTCACGCCCGACGGTTATCTGCTGACCAATAGCCACGTCGTTCACGGCGCGACGCGCATTACCGTGACGCTCGCTGACGGCGCGCACTTTCACGCCGATCTCGTCGGCGACGATCCGGGCAGCGATCTCGCGGTGTTGCGCATCGGCTCGCCTGAGCCGCTGCCGCACGTCGAACTGGGGGAATCGGGCAAGCTGCGCGTCGGCCAGATCGCGATCGCGGTCGGCAATCCGCTCGGCCTCGCTCAGACGGTGACGACAGGCGTCGTCTCGGCGCTCGGGCGGTCGCTGCGCTCCACCTCCGGCCGCATGATCTACGACGTGATCCAGACCGATGCCGCGCTTAATCCCGGCAACTCGGGCGGTCCGCTCATCAATTCGGCGGGACAGGTGATCGGCGTGAACACAGCCATCATTTCGGGCGCGCAGGCCATTTCGTTCGCGACTGCCATCGATACGGCCAAGTGGGTCATCATGCAGATCTTCGCGTACGGACGCGTGCGGCGCGCGTATATCGGCGTGGCGGGAACGACGGCGCCGGTGTCGCGGCGCGTGCAACGCTTCTTCGGGCTGACGTCGGCGAGCGCGGTGCACGTCATGGAAGTCGTCAAGGGCAGCCCGGCCGCGCTGGGCGGACTGCGCACGGGCGACCGTATCGTCGCGGTGGATGGCGTGAACGTCGATAGCGTCGACGGCTTGCAGCGCGCGCTGGATGCATCGCGTATCGAACGCGCGGTGAAGGTCGCGGTGCTGCGCGGCACGCAGATGATCGAGGTCGACGTGACGCCGGTTGAGCAGACGGGATGAGGGTTGGCGGGCGGGCGGCGCGCCACGCTCCGCTCGGCTCGAACCGACGGCGCGAGAATTCGACGGCGCGGGGAGCGCTTGATATATTCGCAGTGCTCAGGTTTCCGAATAGAGTCGCTCGTCCATGTTCAAGCTCGCCACCTCATTCGCCGTTGCCGTTCTACTGGCAGCGTGCATGTCGCCTGTCCCTTCCGCCACCGGCGTTCCTGCAGACCAGCCCGCCTCGCGCGCCGATTCGCAGATAGGACTACCCAACCCGGCTTCCACGAATTGCATCCGCCGAGGCGGGACGCCGCAAATCGTTGATAGCGACGACGGCCAGATCGGCATGTGCCGCTTTCCAAGCGGCAAGTCGTGCGAGGAATGGGCGCTGCTGCGCGGCCAATGCTCGCCCGACCAAAAATAACGGGTCCTGCTGGGCGCGTTTCCTCGTAGCGCAAAGCCGGCGCAATTTTGAGATACGTCCGATGGCAAGCAAAGGCACGCTATCTCAAAATTGCACCTATTCAAACGCAACTGAGGTAACGAATCATGAGCCCCTTTTTCCTGATCGACGTCGCAGCCCTGACCCACGCATCTGGCCTGCGCCGCAATTCCCAGAATGAGGTGGTGCCGACGACGATTCTCGAGACGCTTGCACGCCTGCTCACTTCGCTTTTTCACTAATCGACGGGCGCATGACACCAAACGACGGAGTCCCGAAATTTGATTTGCATCGTCGTTTAGCCTGCCTAATGAATTTAAACATTTTATCAAACCGGGGCGCACACATGGACGCCACTACGCCGATCGTGCGAAGCTGTTTGCTTTTGATTAATACAATAAAAATCGCCGATGAATCAAATCAATGAGCAAGCCGTGTCAGAAACCGACGCACGATCCGCATCATTTCAACTTGATCGCGACATGGCACTGTTCGTGGGAAAGAATGTCGACTACTACAGTCGCAAATGGGTGATTCAGAACCCGCGCACGTCGAAGCGAAGCTGGAACGGCGCCGCATTCCTACTAGGGCCGGTCTGGCTCGTGTACAGGAAAATGCACTGGCAAGCCGCCGCATACATTGCAATCGCTCTGGTTTGTGCCTTAGCCACGTCTTCGCTGAGCGAGGGCATCAATCGTGCGCTTTCCTACGCATTTCCGCTGGCAATGGGGTTATGCGGGAATTCCATTTACTTGGCGCACGCCGAAAAGATCATCAAGAAGGTAAGCGATTCTCCCTTACCGGCCGAAATACGCGACGCTGAGTTACTCCGTCGTGGAGGCACGAATCCCGTCGCCGCGTGGCTTCTCGGTATTGCGATTATTGTGCTCACGGTCGTGGCGGTAATGAGCGCGTGAGACAGTGTCTAAGTTGGGTCGCAATGCAACGTGTGAACAAGTGGCCCGCTGCATTCGATTCACCCGGCTCGGTTGTCTAATCCCGCGCACTGGGGCAGTCGCGAACGGCTGAGGAATCACCGGCTCGCACATGCCCCGCGACTTCTCGTTTTGGGCTGACGAGAGGCGTCTTCGCTCGGCGCAATGCGGCGCTGTTCAGCACTTCGGCGCCGCCCGCCGTCGAAAAGAGCCTGCCGCTGCGCAGAAGGCGCCGCGTTCGCGCAAGTCCGACGCAGCGCGAGCCCCGGCGCCGCGCGAGCCGGAAAGGCGCGAGTCGGGCCGACGCATCGCTCCTCGGGGCGATGTCGCACATGCTGTCCGCCGTCGCGTGGCCGCCGATGCCGCGCCTACCCCACCGCGACCAACGCACGGTGCGCCTCCCGTCTCACCGCGCACGACGCCCCGGCGATGCTCGCGCTGACATGCTGCCCCGCATCCATCGCCCGGCCAGAGAGCGCAAGCGCCTGCCGCGCTTGCCGCTATCGTGCGACGAGCGTCGCAAGCCAAAGCGCTGCATCCGGCTTGCAAAAACAAAAATGCCGTCTCACGACGGCATCTCCGATCAGCTTCGTTCAAACGCCTCAAGCAGCGATTCGCGCATGCTCCGTTTCCACGCGATCGTCGCCCGCGTCCTCGCCGTCGTCGTAAAGATGGAGCAGCCGATAGCCGCTCTTGTACACCGGCTGCAGACGGAAGTGATTCACCGGCTCGATCTCGAGCGCGAGACGCAGGCGCGACACATGGCTATCAATGGTGCGCGTGGTTTCGCGGAATTCGCGGCCCCACACCATCGCGAAAATGTGATCGCGCGACAGCACCCGACCGATATTCGAGAAGAAGAGCTGCGCCAGCCGGAACTGCGTGCCGCTCAATTGCACCGGGCGGCCGCGCACGGTGACGGTCTGCTGGCGCGAATCGAAGCGATACGGCCCGATCTCCAGGCACGCGCTGGACGTCGTCGGGTACGCGCGGCGCAGCAACGCTTCGACACGCGCGCCGAATTCGCCCGGACGGATGGGATAGACCACGAAGTCGTCCGCGCCCGCCGTCAGCGCGCAGACGACGTTGTGCTCGGCGCCGTCGGCCGTGGCGAACATCACGGGAACGCGCTCGCCGAAGCTCGAGCGCACGGATTTCAGCAGATCGAGACCGCAGAGGCCCGTCGAGTTCCAGTCGAGGATCAGCAGATCCACGGTCGAACGCGACAGCGCCTTGGAAAGCAGCAGGCCGTCGCCGAAGGTGACGACAGTGTGTCCGAGTCGTTTGACGACTTCGGCGATGAGATTTCGGTAACTTGGGTCGGTTTGCAAAACGGCGACGCGCATAGTGTCAAGCCTGATGAGTCTGAGGACATGGGCCGATACCGCTTCTCGCGGCATCTCCCCGGGCGTCTCGTTACAAAAAGAGACGGCAATACAGGCACGCATTCTGGTCAGCGCGCCCACCCTTTCCCATCGGACTCCTCCGAAATGTCAACGCATGTAACCGCCGCGCGCCGCCAATGGCGCGAGCGCGCCACATCTAAACGTGATTTTTTGTGTAGTGGCGACTTACATCCTGTAACATGCCGCCTTCGGCTTACATCGAGCCGAAAGTCCCCGCTTCCGCCGCCTTACCGAGACGGCGCGAGCGCAAGCTGCGACACGGCTGTCCGCCGACATGCGCAGCGCGGTGACGGGCGCCGGTTTTGGACCGCGCCCCAGTCGTTCCCGTTTTCGCGCTCACCCGGCGCGTCCGACATCCCGCAGGGCATCGCCTCGTCCCATGCGTCGCTCGACCGCACGCGTGGCTTTTCTCATTACGGGTTCTCATTCGATGCAGGCAACACCTTTCGACGGCGCGTCGCACGCCGCCGGCCGCGCGCTCACGCGTGGCGATTACAAGACGCTCGCGCTCGCCGCGCTCGGCGGCGCGCTCGAGTTCTACGACTTCATCATCTTCGTGTTCTTCGCGCCGGTCATCGGCCAGCTGTTTTTCCCGGCGTCCATTCCTGACTGGCTGCGCCAATTGCAGACTTTCGGCATCTTTGCCGCCGGTTATCTGGCGCGGCCGCTCGGCGGTATCGTGATGGCGCATTTCGGCGATCTGCTCGGACGCAAGCGCATGTTCACGCTCTCCGTCCTGCTGATGTCGGTCCCGACGCTCTTGATGGGTCTGTTGCCCACGTACGCGTCCCTCGGCCTGATGGCGCCCGTTCTGCTGCTGGTTTTCCGTGTGATGCAGGGCGCGGCGGTCGGCGGCGAAGTGCCGGGCGCATGGGTTTTCGTCTCGGAACACGTGCCGCGCCGTCACATCGGCTATGCGTGCGGCACGCTCACGGCCGGCCTGACCGCGGGCATTCTGCTCGGCTCGCTGATCGCGACGGCCATCAACAAGACGTTTGCTCCTGCCGATGTCGCGAGCTTCGCGTGGCGTCTGCCGTTCCTGCTCGGCGGGTTGTTCGGACTCTGCTCGGTCTATCTGCGCCGCTGGCTGCATGAAACGCCGGTGTTCGCCGAACTCCAGAAGCGCAAATCGCTCGCGGCGGAACTCCCGCTGAAGGCCGTTTTGCGCGACCACGGCCGCGCCGTCATCGTGTCGATGCTGCTCACGTGGATGCTCTCGGCCGCCATCGTCGTCGTGATCCTGATGACGCCCACGCTGCTCCAGAAGCAGTTCCACATTGCGCCGGCCACGGTGCTGATCGCGAACTGCGCCGCGACGCTGTGCCTTACGGTCGGCTGCGTGCTCGCGGGCGCGATTGCCGGCCGCATCGGCGCGGGCAAGACGCTTTTCGTCGGCGCGTTCCTGTTGGCGGGCTCGTACTACGCGCTGTTCCAGCAAGTGGCGCTCGATGCCTCGACGCTGCTGCCGTGGTACGCGCTCACGGGCTTCACGGTCGGCGTGATCGGCGCGATTCCGTTCGTGATGGTCAAGTCGTTCCCGCCCGCCGTGCGCTTTTCGGGCATCTCGTTTTCGTACAACGTCGCGTATGCGGTGTTCGGCGGACTCACGCCGATCGTCGTTTCGCTGATGATGAAATCGAGCCCGGCCGCGCCCGCGCTGTATGTCGGCGCGCTGTGCGTGGTCGGCGCGGTGACCGCGCTCTTCATCAAGGAGGCGCGCTGAACCCGCGAGCCGTTCCGTTGTGACGGCAAGACAATGGCGCACGCCTCGGCGGTGCGCCATTTTCATTTCAGGCGAGGCCGAAACATCCCGCGCGCCACGCGCCTACGATGAGCGGCATGAACTCGAACCTGTCTTCCCGCCAGTTGTGCGTCGTGGCCGCGACGAGTGTCGGCTTCGTCGTCTCGCAGCTCGATGTGTCGATCGTGAACGTCGCGCTCGCGAGCATCGCACATGATCTCGGCGCGAGCGTCGCGAGCCTGCAATGGACCGTGGACGCCTACGCGCTCGCATTCGCCGCGCTGATGCTTCTGGCCGGCTCGCTCGGCGACCGGTTCGGCGCGCGGCGGCTGTTCGTCGGCGGTCTCGCGGTCTTCGCGTTCGCTTCACTGGCGTGCGCCTTTTCACGCGATGCCGCGCAGCTGATCGCCGCCCGCGCGATTCAGGGCGTCGGTGCGGCAGCGATGTTGCCGAATTCGCTCGCGCTGCTGAACGCCGCGTGCGGCCAGGACAGGCGCGTGCGGGCGCGCGCGGTTGGCTTGTGGACGGCGGCGGGCGCGGTGTCCATCGCGGCAGGCCCCATTGTCGGCGGAGCGCTGATCGCCGCGTTCGGCTGGCGCAGCATCTTCTGGGTCAATCTGCCGATCTGCGCGGCGGGCGTCGCGGCGACGCTCGCATGGGTGGACGAGTCGCCGTCGCACGGGCGCGGCGACGGCATCGATCTGAGCGGCCAGGCGCTTGCCATCGTCGCGCTCACGGCGCTGGTCGGCGCGGTGATCGAAGCACGGCCGCTCGGGCTGTCGCATCCGCTGGTGACCGGCGCATTCGCGATCGCGGTGGCGGCGACGGCCGCGTTCATCGCAGTCGAAAGAAGAAGCCGCGCGCCGATGCTCCCGCTCGCGCTCTTCGGCGAGCGCACCTTCAGCGCCGCGGTGCTGTTCGGCATCGCCGTGAACTTCACCTACTATGGAAGCGTGTTCGTGCTGAGTCTGTATTTGCAACGCGTGCTCGGCCAGACGCCGTTGCAGACCGGCCTCGCGTTTTTGCCGCTCACGGGCGGCTTCCTGTTGTCGAATCTCGCGAGCGGTCCGGTGGTGGCGCGCTTCGGCTCGCGCGGCCCGATGATCGCCGGCGCATTGCTCGACGCGGCGGGTTTCGCGTCGCTTGCATTCGTCGATGCCCATACGCCGACGGTCGCTCTGCTGCTTCCGTTTCTGCTGATTCCGTCCGGCATGGGCGTGGCTGTCCCGGCGATGACCACGGCGCTCCTCGGCACCGTCGGCCAGCGGCGCGCAGGCACGGCGTCGGCCGTGCTGAACACCGCGCGGCAGGCCGCCGGCGCAATGGGCGTGGCCGCGTTCGGCGCGTTGGCGGGCCAAGCGGGAGGCGCGGCGGCATCGGCGCACATCGTCGATGCGGTGCGCTGGTCGGCGGCTGCGTCGGTGGCGATGCTGGCGTGCGCGGCAGTCATCGCGCGTGGCGTGCGCGGCGGGACGGCGACGGACGACAATGAAGCGGCGAACCGGCCGCGACGCGCGGTGAAATAGCGCGTGGGCATCGGCGGGAACACAGGTTGCGAACCGGCTCAAGTCACTTCAAGGAGAACCCGCATCATGTCCAGCCAGCCACACGCCCCGGAAGAAACCGTCGAACCGGATCCGGACAAGTTGCTCGATCCGGATGCCGCGCCGAATCCCGACGATCCCGACATGCCGGACGGTCCCGATTCCGCGATGCCGCTCGTCCCGGCCGATCCGAAGAACGGCGAGCCGCGCATGTAGCGGCTCGTTCATGTCCGCATGACACGAATGCCCGCGCACCCTTCCGGGCTGCGCGGGCATCGGTCGGATAAAAACACGCTAGAGGCTCGTCGTCTGAACCTCGCCGGTTTCCAGCGCGCGTTCGATCAACGCGTCCTGCTGCGCCTTGCGCACTGCGTCCGCGACGAACGTATCCGGCGCTTCCACTTCCGCCCTGATCGTGCCGATGATGCCATCGGCCTGGACGATGACGAGCGATTCCGCCGAGTCCGCCCGGCTGATGATGACGCGCTGCGGTCCGCCGCCTTCCGCGATGCTCGCGCAAAACTGCATGCGCTCGCCGCCGATCACGTGTTCGAATGTCTGAATCATGGCTGCCTTCTGCGTTGGTTGGACAAAAGCTGACGCAGGCACCGGCGCGCGCGTATGGCAGCACGCCGCTCCCCTCCTGTTGATTGATTCGCGCGGCGGCAGCAGGTTCCACATCACCCGTCAGCGACGCTCGCCGTGCGCCCGATGGAGTATGCGCGCGGTGGCGTCGTCTGCGGGGAAAAACGCTTCGATTGCGAGCTCGGAAAGCGTGATATCGACCGGCGTGCCGAACACCGTCGTCGTGCTGATGAGCGACAGCAGGCCGAACTCCGTGCGCAAGCGCAGCGGCACGACGACAGGATCGGTTGCGCCGCGTTCGGCGCGTCCCGCGTGCGGCGGCGCCGGATACGCTTCGAGTTCGTCGAGCAGCGCGGCGAGCGTCGGATCGCCTGACACGTCGATCTGCCGACGCAGCCGCGCGAGCAGATGCGCCCGCCACTCGTGCCAGTTCTCGATGACGCTCGCGAGCCCGCGCGGATGCAGCGAGAGGCGCAGCACGTTGACCGGCGGCGCAAGCAAGGACGCATCCGCCGACGCGACGAGCGGTTGCAGCGCGGCGTTGGCGGCGATCATCGTCCAGTGACGATCCACCGCGAGCGCGGGATACGGCTCGTGGCCCTTCAGCACGAGCTCGACGGCATGCCGCGCGGGCTCGAGGTCCGGGTCCGCGAATGCCCGCTCCTTGTACAGCGGCGCATAGCCCGCGGCGAGAAAGAGCGCATTGCGCTCCCGCAAGGGCACGTCGAGTTGCTCGGCGAGCCGGATCAACATATCGCGGCTCGGCACGGAGCGTCCGGATTCGATAAAGCTCAAGTGGCGCGTCGAAACGTCCGCTATACAAGCAAGCTCCAGCTGACTCATGCGCCTGCGCTGACGCCATTCGCGCAGCAACATGCCGACCGTGGCAGGCGTGACGCCCGGCGCGCGCGGCTTAGCTTCTGTCAGTGTCGTGTCCATGCGCCGATGTTAGACGAAGCGCACGGCAGCAATCCATTACCTTGCGCGTAAAGCACGCCGTAAGTTTTACCTCGGGCGAGGCCGCGTCGAAATGTTTGCGGGCGCCACCCTAAATGTCGGCGTGTACTGCGCCGTTAAAAAGCCCAGCATCATGCAGACAATGCATTGCGAGCCGTGCGTGTTTCGCTGACGAGCGCGCACGGCTCGCAACGCCCGGACATTTGCGGAGAAATCATGTTTGTCGTTATCGGATGGGTAGTCGTCATCGGCTCCGTCATCGGGAGCTTCATGGGGGTCGGCGGTCACCTCGCGGCCCTCGTTCAGCCTTTCGAATTGCTGTGTATTTTCGGCGCGGCCATCGGGGCTTTCGTCGTATCGAACCCCACGTCCACGCTCAAGAAAACATTGCAGGCGCTGCCCAAGGTTTTCAAAGGCGGTGGGTATAGCAAAGAGAAATACCTGTCGCTCATCGCGTTGCTGTACGAACTGCTGCAAAAGGCCCGCAAGGAAGGAATGATGGCGCTCGAAGCAGACGTCGACGCGCCCGAGTCCAGCCCGGTCTTCCAGAAGTACGAACACGTGATGGCGGATCATCACCTGCTCGATTTCATCGTCGATTACCTGCGCATGATGTCGGCGGGCAACGTGAACGCGCTCGAATTGCAGGACCTGATGGACGAGGAACTCGAGACGCATCACACGGAAAGCGCGGTGGCCGCGAACGCCATTCAGAAGATGGCCGATGGCTTGCCGGCATTCGGCATCGTCGCCGCGGTGATGGGCGTGGTGCATACGATGGGCTCGGTGGGCGCTGCGCCCGCCGTGCTCGGCGAGATGATCGCGGGTGCGCTCGTCGGCACGTTCCTCGGCATCTTGCTCGCATACGGCTTCATCGGCCCGCTCGCGGACCTGCTCAACGCGAAGGGCGCCGCCGAAGCCAAGCCGTTCCAGTGCGTGAAGTCCGTGCTGCTCGCATCGATGAACGGCTACGCGCCGACGGTCGCTGTCGAGTTCGGCCGCAAGGTGCTCTTCACGGCGGACCGTCCGAGCTTCAAGGAACTGGACGACGCCGTGCGCGCCACCAAGACGCCGAAGTCGGCCTGACCCGCTGCTGCGTAGACACAAGGAGCATCGTTCATGGCTGAAAGACCGTCACGCGACCCGTTGCAATCCGTGCTCGCGCCCACTGTCGTCGTGCGTCGCAAGAAGAAGGGCGGCGGCCACGGCGGCCATCACGGCGGCGCGTGGAAGATTGCCTACGCGGACTTCGTGACTGCAATGATGGCGTTCTTCCTCTTGATGTGGCTGCTCGGCTCCACGTCGAAGTACGACAAGGAAGGCATCGAGCAATACTTCAATACGCCGCTCTCGGCGCTGTTCGGCAACGAAGGCGGCGCCTCCGCGCATACGAGCGTCGTCAACGGCGGCGGCAAGGACCTGTCCAGCTCGCGTCCCGGCGAAGCCAACAAGAGCCAGACGCAGCCGGTGCCGCCTTCCATCGCGCGCGCGGCAGTCGCTGTCGACGACATGCAGCGTCTTCAACAGTTGAAGCAAAAGCTGACCGCGCTGATCGAAAACACGCCCGCATTGCGCGCGTTCAGGGATCAGATCCGCATTGCGATCACGAGCGAAGGCTTGCGCATCGAAATCGTCGATTCACTGAAGCGGCCGATGTTCGCATCGGGCAGCTCGAAGCTCGAAAGCTATGTGACGACGATTCTGTCGAACATCGGCGCATCGCTCAACGACGTGGACAATCGCGTGTCGATTGCAGGGCATACGGATGCCGTGCCTTACTCCGGCAACCAGAAAGGCTATTCGAACTGGGAACTGTCGAGCGAGCGCGCGAACGCGGCGCGGCGCGCGCTGGTCGCCGGTGGCATGAACGAAGGCAAGGTGCTGCAGGTGCGCGGTCTCTCCGACGTCCTGCCGCTCAACAAGGACGTCATCGACGAGCCGACGAACCGGCGCATCAGCATTCTCGTGCTGAACAAGGCGGCTGAACTCGCGTTCTTCCGCGATGGCGGACGCACGACGGTCGATCAGGCACTGCCCGCCGACGCTGCGATTCCCGCTGCCGTCGCGGCGAAATCGAACACGCCGGTCGCTGTCGTCAAGTAAGCCGTAATTGGTTCGCGTGAGCCTCGCGCTTACGCGAACCACTCCGTCGCGGTCTGCACGACGAGCCAGATGTTAGCGGCGCTGATCACGACGAAAAGCAGCCACGCGATGAGCTTCGTATGCGACGCGTTCGCGAAGCTGCCCATGAGCGTGCGATCGCTCGTCATGCGAATCAGCGGATACAGCGCGAACGGCAATTGCAGACTCAGCACGACCTGGCTCGCGACGAGCAGCTTGCCGACCGCGCCGTTACCGAGCATATAGACACCGATCAGCGCAGGCACGAGCGCGAGCGCCCGCGTGATGAAGCGCCGCTGATAGCACGGAATCTTCAGGCGTAGAAAGCCTTCCATGATGACCTGCCCTGCAATGGTCCCCGTGAAGGTGGAGCTCTGACCCGAAGCGAAGAGCGTCACTGCGAACAAAATCGCGGCAAGCCCGCTGCCGACGATGGGCGCGAGCAGCTTGTATGCGTCCTCGATTTCGGTCACTTGCGTGTGACCGGTCGCATGAAACGCGGAGGCCGCGAGAATCAGGATCGCGGCGTTGATCAGGAGCGCAAGCATCAATGACGCAATAGTGTCGAGCCGCGAAAGCCTGATCGATGAAGCGAGAGCCTTCGGCTCGCGAGTGACCACGCGTGTCTGCACGATGGACGAATGCAGATACAGGTTATGCGGCATCACGGTCGCGCCCAGAATGCCGATGGCGAGATAGAGCGGCTCGCGCTCGGACAGCACGTTGATCGACGGCACGAGTCCCGCCGCGACGGACGGCCAGTGCGGTCTGACGAGCGCCAGTTCCACGATGTATCCCACGCCGATGGTCGCGATGAGCCCGAGCATGATCGCTTCGAGGTCGCGGAAGTTCTTGCCCTTCAGCCCCAGCACGATCAGCGTATCGAATGCCGTGAGAATCACGCCCCACATCAGCGAACAGCCGAAGAGCAGATGAAACGCGAGCGCGCCGCCGAGCACTTCGGCGAGATCGCACGCGATGATCGACAACTCCGCGAGCATCCATTGCGCATTGGCGACAGGCTTCGCGTAACGCTCGCGCGATAACTGCGCGAGATCGCGGCCGGTGACGATGCCGAGGCGCATCGACAGGCATTGCAGCACCATCGCCGCGATGCTCGACAACACGACGACGAACAGCAGGCTATAGCCATAGCGCGAGCCTGCTTCGATGTCGGTTGCCCAATTGCCCGGGTCCATGTAGCCGATCGAGATGAGCAGCCCCGGCCCCGCGAATTGCAGCAGCTTCTTCCATAGCGGCGTGCCCGGCGCAACGACGACGGAGCCTTTCACTTCTGACGGGCAGAACGGAGCGGTAGCGGTAGTCGGCAGCTTGAACGGCAATTGATCGTATCCGGTTCGATGAAAAGGCGCGGCGTTGAACCCTTCGTCCGATGGGCGGGCTTCGCGCGCAGGCGAGTCTATCACTGGCCGTGCCGTCTTTCAGGCAGCCGACACGCGTGCGCCGCTGACTGAAACGTCATGTGCGCGCCAGCATCTCGTCACGGTACGACAAATAGAATTCAGCCGTGGCGAAAGCGCTGTTCTCTGCTTTCGCTCACCGTCCCGACCGCATGCCGCGATCGCCATTCACCCGTATCAGGAGTTCGCCATGAAACTCGTCATGCGTATCGTCGCCGCCGCGCTCATCGCCTCGCCCGTCGCCGCGATGGCCCAGCAAGGCCTCACGCGCGATCAGGTCAAGCAGGACCTTCAGCAACTGGAGCAGGCCGGCTATCGGCCGGCGGCACGCGAGGCGTTCTATCCCAATGACATCGAAGCGGCCGAAGCACGCGTGCATGAAGGCACGGCGTATGGCGCATCGCCGGAAGGCACGTCGGCCTCGGGCGGTACGATGTCGAATACGCCTTCGCAGCAGATGCCGCAATAGTCCGCGCATTCGTTCACTGCATTCCCTCGCAGCGTCCGATAAAACCGCCGCAAACAGGCGAATTCTTGCTAACGCTCGTGCTTACAATGGACCGGTCCACGGCGGCTCTGCCGTGGACGCATTGGATTTGCGTCCGTCCATCATCTGCATGAGGAGTTCGCCATGAAGCCAGTCACGCGCATTGCCATCGTTGTGTTCGCACTCTCGCCGCTTGCCGCCGCCGCGCAGTCGAACGGTCTGACACGGCAGCAAGTCCGCGACGACCTGATCCGAGCCGAGCGGGCCGGATACTTTCCGGGCGTCGACGATCAACGATATCCCGGCAGCTTCCTCGACCGACGCGAGGGCATCTATACCGGCGCAAGCGTGTATCGCACGGCGGCTCCGCAATCATCACCCAACGACACCAACGGCAACGTGAACTGATGCCATTACGGAGCGATCGGCTCGCGCGGTCGCTCCGCGATTCATAAACGTCCGAACGTTCGGGCGTAATCGATCGAATATGACGGCAGCGCCATTTTCGCGTCATTATCTCGTTGGTGCCCGCGCACTACCATATCGGCACCGAACGTAAGGCGCCCGCCTCTTCGTGGAACGCCGCGCGCTGACAAGCACGATTCCGGCGCCCTTCCCCGCACTCTCCTAACGACTCAATGTGGATCGTCAACGTTGCGCTGAAGCGCCCCTATACGTTCATCGTCATGGCCATCATGATCGTGCTGGCCACGCCGTTCGTCCTCTTGACGACGCCGGTAGACGTGCTGCCAGAGATCGACATTCCCGTGGTCAGCATCATCTGGACGTACACGGGCTTGTCGTCGCAGGACATCGCCAATCGCATCACGTCCGTCAACGAGCGCAGTCTCACGACGACGGTCAATAACATCGAGCACATCGAGTCGCAGTCGCTTCCGGGCATCGCGATCATCAAGCTGTTCCTGCAGCCGACCGCCAACATTCAGACGGCGATTGCGCAGACGGTCGCCGTCGAACAGGCGCAGCTCAAGCAGATGCCGCCGGGCGCGACACCGCCCCTCGTCATCAGTTATTCGGCGTCGAGTATTCCGGTGATCCAGCTCGGCCTGTCGAGTCCCAAGCAGTCGGAACAGGAACTGAACGACACCGCGCTCAACTTTCTGCGCCCGCAACTGGTGACCATTCCGGGCGCGGCCGTCCCGTATCCGTATGGCGGCAAGACGCGCCTGATTTCCGTGGACCTGAACACGCGCGCGCTTCTTGCCAAGGGCCTCACGCCGATAGACGTGGTGAGCGCCGTCAACGCGCAGAACCTGATTCTTCCGACCGGGACCGCGAAGATCGGCTCGAAGGAATACACGATCAACATGAACGGCTCGCCGACGACGGTTGCGGGCCTGAACGACATCCCGGTGCGCACGGTGAACGGCGCCACCACGTACTTGCGCGAAGTGGCGCACGTACGCGACGGCTCCTCGCCGCAGACGAATATCGTGCGACAGGACGGCCGGCGCGGCGTGCTCATCTCCGTGTTGAAGAACGGCAATGCGTCGACGCTCGCCATCGTCAATACGTTGCACAGCCTTTTGCCGCAAGCGCGCGCGGCGCTGCCGCAAGATCTTAAGATCACGGCGCTCTTCGACCAGTCCGTCTTCGTCAAGGCCGCCGTCGAAGGCGTGGTGCGCGAAGCGCTGATTGCCGCCGCGCTGACCGCCGCGATGATCCTGCTCTTCCTCGGCAACTGGCGCAGCACGTGCATCATCGCTGTCTCGATTCCGTTGTCGATTCTTTCTTCGCTGCTCGCATTGCATGCGCTCGGGCAGACCATCAACATCATGACGCTCGGCGGCCTGGCGCTTGCTGTCGGCATACTGGTCGACGACGCGACCGTGACGATCGAGAACATCGAGCGCCATCTGCACATGGGCACAGACTTGCATGAAGCGATTCTCGAAGGCGCGGGCGAAATCGCCGTGCCAGCGCTCGTTTCGACGCTATGCATCTGCATCGTGTTCGTGCCGATGTTCTTCCTGACCGGCGTGGCCCGCTACCTGTTCGTGCCGCTCGCGGAAGCCGTCGTCTTCGCGATGCTCGCGTCCTATGTGCTCTCGCGCACCCTCGTGCCGACGCTCGCGATGCTTTTGATGGGACACGCGCACGCAGCGGATGCGAAGGCCAAACCGAATCTTTTCATGCGGCTGCATCGCCGGTTCGATCATGGCTTCGAACGCATGCGCGCTGCTTACATCGTCATTCTGAGCAGCCTGCTCGTGCGGCGACGCGTCTTCGGCTCGCTATTTCTGGGGTTCTGTCTGTTGTCGGCAGGACTGGTATTCGTGCTCGGCGAAGACTTCTTCCCGAGCGTGGATGCCGGCGATATCCGCATGCACATGCGCGCCCCGACCGGCACGCGCATCGAGGAAACGGCGCGTCTTGCGGACGAAGTGGAGAAAGTCGTGCGCAAGGTCGTGCCGCAGGACGAACTCGCCACCATTCTCGACAACCTCGGCCTGCCGTATAGCGGCATCAACTTGTCGTATAGCAACGCGGGCACGATCGGCACGCTGGATGGCGAGATACAGGTCGCGCTCAAGCCCGATCATGCGCCGACGCAAACCTACATCGACCAGTTGCGTTCCTTGCTGCCGCGCCTTTTTCCCGGCGTCGAATTCTTCTTTCAGCCAGCGGATATCGTCACGCAAATCCTGAACTTCGGTCTTCCCGCGGCCATCGACGTGCAGATCCAAGGGCAAAACCAGCAAGGCAATTTCCAGGTTGCCAGTAACCTGATGAAGCAGATACGCATGATCCCCGGCAACGTGGACACGCATATCCAGCAGAAGCTCGACCAACCCACGCTCAATCTCGTGATGGACCGCACGCGCTTGCAGCAGCTCAATCTGTCTGCGAGCAATGTCGCGCAAAACGTGCTGATTTCGCTGTCGGGCAGCTCGCAGACGTCGCCGGGCTTCTGGTTCAATCCGCGCAACGGCGTCGAATACAACATGGCGGTGCAGACGCCGCAGTATCAGATATCGTCGGTCGATGAACTGATGCGCACGCCGGTATCCGCGCCCGGCACGGGGCCGACGCAATTGCTCGGCAACCTCGTGCGCCTCTCGCCGCAGAGTCAGTTCGCGGTCGTGTCGCACTACAACATCCGCCCTGTCATCGATATCTTCGTGAGCGTGGAAGGACGCGATCTCGGCAGCGTCGCGCGTCGCGTGAACGAACTCGTCGATCAGGCGCGGGGCACGCTGCCACGCGGAAGCCAGATCGCCGTGCGCGGACAGGTGGAGACCATGCGCACATCGTTCTTCGGCCTGGGCGTCGGCGTCGCGATGGCGATCGTCCTCGTGTATCTGCTGATCGTCGTGAACTTTCAGTCATGGATCGACCCGCTCATCATCGTGAGCGCATTGCCTGCCGCGCTTGCAGGCATCATCTGGATGCTCTTTCTCACCGGCACGCATCTGTCCGTTCCGGCGCTGACCGGCGCAATCATGACGATGGGCGTCGCCACCGCCAACAGCATCTTGATGGTGTCCTTCGCAAGGCAACGCCTCGCGGCCGGCGCGCCGCCGCTCACGGCCGCGCTCGAAGCCGGCGCGAGCCGCATTCGCCCCGTGTTGATGACCGCCTTCGCGATGATCATCGGCATGATTCCGATGGCGCTCGGCCTCGGCGAAGGCGCGGAGCAGAACGCGCCGCTCGGCCGCGCGGTCATCGGCGGCCTGCTCTTCGCAACGGTATCGACGCTCTTCTTCGTGCCGCTCGTGTTCGCCGGCATTCACGCGCGGCTCGCACGCCGCGCGCGGCGCAAAGACGAAGCGCAGCATCACGATCAACATTGAACCGCATTACGCCCGAAGCCGAACATGACTGAAAAGAACCACGCATCGCTGGCCATTCCCGCTCGCGATCCCGACGAAGGCCCGGCGTTGCCGCCGCGCAATCTCGAATGGAAGCGCGCGAAGATTGCAATCGTGATCGTGCTCGCGCTGCTGGCGATAGGCGCCGCGCGCACGGTCGTGAGCGACCTCTTGCATAACCGTTCGGTCGCCACGCGCACGCAGCAGAACGCGCAGCAATACGTCAACGTGGCGTCGCCGACACAGACGGACGGCAGCGGCGAGACCACGCTGCCGGGCACGTTGCGCGGCTTCGTCGAGTCGCCGATCTACGCGCGCGCAACCGGTTATCTGCTGCACTGGTACGTCGATATCGGCGCGCGCGTGAAGCAAGGACAATTGCTCGCCGATCTCGACACGCCCGAGATCGATCAGGAACTCGCGCAGGCCGTCGCGCAACGCGACCAGACCGCATCGAGCCTCGGGCTTGCGAAGACATCGCTCGAACGGTGGAAGCAATTGCGCCAACGCGATGCGGTTTCCCAGCAGGAACTGGATGAACGCCAGAGCACCTATAACCAGGATGTCGCGAACCTCGCGGCAGCCGATGCCAACGTGAAGCGCCTGCGCCAGCTCGAATCGTTCAAGCGTATCGTGGCGCCGTTCGCTGGCGTCGTCACACAGCGCAATGTCGATGTCGGTGATCTCATCGATGCGGGCAGTGGCGCAAGCCGTGCGCTCTTTGCGCTCGCGCAGTCCGATCCGTTGCGCGTGTATGTGCAACTGCCGCAGGCGTACGCGCAGAACGTGTCGGTCGGGCAGCAGGTGGTCGTCACGCAAGCCGAGTTGCCGGGACAACAGTTCCACGGCAAGATCACGCACATCTCCGGCGCGATCGACGTGCCCACGCGTTCGCTGCAAATCGAAGTGACGTTGCCCAATGCCGATGGACGTCTGCGCCCCGGCGCGTATGTGCAGGTCGCGGTGCCGTCCGTCGCGCATGCGCGCCTGATCGTTCCCGGCAATGCGTTGTTGTTTCGCTCGGAGGGTCCGCGCCTCGCCGTCGTCGATTCGAGCGGACATGTGCATCTCCACAAGATCGTGATCGCGCAGGATCTCGGCCAGACGCTGGAAATCGAGAGCGGCATCGAAGCGAACGACAAGATCATCATCAACCCGAGCGACTCGGTGGCGGACGGCGATCATGTCGTGATCGCGCCGCAACAAGGCCAGCAGCACGAGCAGCAGCAACAACCGCAGCAACCCGAGCAGCAGGCGAGCGACAAGAAGGCCGCATCATGAGACGCATCGCCTCTATCGCGTTGCTGTCGATGCTCGCGGCCTGCACGGTCGGACCCGACTATCAGCGCCCGCTTGCCGAGACGCCGCCGACATGGAAGACGGACTCGTACTGGCGCGTGGGCGAGCCTTCGCATGCGCCGCTTGCTCTCGACTGGTGGCGCGGCTTCAATGACGACGTTCTCGACGGGCTCGAAACGCAGGCGCTCGCGCAGAACCAGACGCTCGCCGCCGCCAGCGCGCATTACGAGCAGGCTCGCGCGACACTCGCGCAGACGTCATCGCTCGCGCTGCCCGAAGTAGATCTTGGCGCACAGGCGGCACGCACGCGCACTTCGCGCAATCGCCCGGTGAACAACTACAGCACGCCGAGCATGTCGACCGTGCAGAACGACCTCAAGCTCGCGCCCACGGTCGATTACGACCTCGATCTGTTCGGCCGCATTCGCCGCGAAGTGGAAAGCGCGCAGGCATCGGAAGACCAGACGCGCGATGACCTCGCCAACGCGCGCCTCGTCTTGACCACCGATCTCGCGAGCGCTTACTTCTCGATGCGCGAACTCGATGCTGAGATAGACGTGCTCAATCGCTCGGTGCAGTTGCAGGAGAAGGCGCTCGACTACGTGAACACGCAGCATAGTCTCGGCGCGGTATCCGGCCTCGATGTGTTGCAACAGCAATCGCAGCTCGATTCGACGCGTGTGCAAGCGCAACTGCTGCTCAATCAGCGCGCGCAATACGAGCATGCGATCGCCGCGCTGGTCGGCACGCCCGCGCCGCGATTCTCGATTGCCGCGAAGGTCGATGAACGCCCGATTCCGCCGATACCGCTCGGCGTGCCGAGCGACGTGCTGCAACGCAGACCCGACGTCGCGTCCGCGGAACGCGCGATGGCCGCCGCCAACGCGCAGATCGGGGTCGCGAAAGCCGCGTTCTTTCCGAGCCTCACGTTGCACGGCTCCATCGGCTGGGAAAGCACCGCGCTCACGAGCCTGATCTCTGCGCCGAGTCTCTTGTGGACCATCGGCACGATGGCGAGCCAGGTCGTGTTCGATGGCGGCCGTCGCTCGGCGGCGGTCGCATTCGCGAGCGAGGGGTATCGCGCAACCGAAGCGAATTACCGTCAGACCGTGCTGAACGCGTTCCAGCAAGTACAGGACGGCATCGTCGGGCTCTCCGTGCTGGACGGCGCGGCAAAACAGTCGCATGCCGCCGTGATGGATGCGCAGCGTCTGCTCTCGCTCGCGAATGACCGCTATTCCGGCGGCCTCGTCGCCTATCTCGATGTCATCACGGCGCAGCAGCAGTTGCTCACGAGCGAGCGGCAGGACGTGCAGATTCGCGGCCAGCAGCATACGGTATCGGTCGCGCTCGTGAAGGCATTGGGCGGCGGATGGGATGTGAGCGAACCGGCGCAGACGCAAGATGTCGCCGACGCGCGGGCCAAGTGAATACCGCCGCGACACAATAAGCACACACTGAACACACAGGTGCAGGCATGAAAGTCCTGATAGTGGAAGACGAACACAAGGTGGTCGATTACCTGCGTTCCGGCCTGACCGAGCAGGGCTGGGTCGTCGATGTCGCGATGGATGGCGAAGAAGGCACGCATCTCGCCGTCGAATACGACTACGACGTGATCGTGCTCGACGTGATGCTGCCGCGGCGCGATGGCTTCGCCGTGCTCAAGGCGCTGCGCATGCAGAAGTCGACGCCGGTCATCATGCTCACCGCGCGCGATCACATCAATGACCGCGTGCGCGGACTGCGCGAAGGCGCGGACGACTACCTCACGAAGCCGTTCTCTTTTCTGGAACTCGTCGAGCGGCTTCATGCGCTCGCACGGCGCACGCGCGCGCAGGAATCCACGCTGATTTCGGTCGGCGATCTTTACGTCGATCTGATCGGACGACGCGCAACGCGGGACGGCGTGCGCCTCGATCTGACCGCGAAGGAGTTTCAGCTTTTGAGCGTGCTCGCGCGTCGTCACGGCGATATCCTGTCGAAGACGGCGATCACCGAGCTCGTATGGGAAGTGGATTTCGAAAGCCATACGAACGTGGTCGAGACCGCAATCAAACGCTTGCGCGCGAAACTCGACGGACCATTTCGCACGAAGCTGCTGCATACGGTGCGCGGCATGGGCTATGTGCTCGAAGTGCGCGAGCCGCGCGATGCACGTGACACGAGGGAAGACGCGAGGCCATCATGAACGTTCCGTGGGCAGCATCGCACGACGGTCCGCACGCACAGAATCTGCCGCGTTCGCAGCGTTCCATCGCGCGGCGGCTTGCGGTCATGTTCGCGCTCGTCGCGCTGTTCGTGTTCTCGCTCGTGGGCTCGGGGCTTTTTCTCGTGCTTCGCGTGCAGCTCGAACAGCACTTGCGCGATTCGCTCGACAACCGCGCCGAGATTGCGCGGCTCATCGTCACGCATGTGTCCAACGCGGACAAGTGGAAGATCGCGAAAGAGAAGCTCGCGGATATCACGCCGCGCGACGGCTCCACGCTTTTCGCCGTGACGAGCAACGACGCGCGCTTCAGCTACGGCACGCCGCCTGCGGGGCACGTCACCAAACGCGTGCTCGGCGGCTATGCGCGCTTCAAGCCCGAAGGCCGCGCGTACGACATGCTGATGACCACGCTCACGATCCCGCCCAACGCCGACCGTCCGCCGCTACAGCTTTTCGTCGCGGTGGATTGCTCGCCGAACGTGCGCACCATGCGCGTATTCGGCGTAGCGCTCGCCGCACTGACGGCGCTCGCGACGGTTGCTGTATTGCTGCTGAGTTACTCGGTCGCGCGGCTCGGGCTAGCGCCGCTCACGCGGCTCACGCGCGATGCGCAGAGCGTGAGCCCGAACAATCGCTCGCAACGGCTCAACACGCGTTCGTTGCCGCTCGAACTGGAAGACCTCGCGAAGTCATTCAACGGCGCGCTGGAACGACTCGATCATGCATACGGGCGTCTCGAAGCATTCAACGCCGATGTCGCCCACGAATTGCGCACACCTGTCACCATTCTCATCGGTCAAACCGAAGTGGCATTGACGCGGGATCGTCCAATAGAAGAATTGCGTCATACGTTGCAGTCGAATCTGGAGGAATTCGAGCGCGTGCGCGCGATCATCAACGACATGCTGTTCCTCGCGCGCGCCGATCAGGGCGAACGCGCGACGGGCCTCGTGGAAGTGTCGCTCGCCGCGGAAGTGCAACGCACGCTGGACTTCCTCGAGATTCCGCTCGAAGAAGCGCACGTGCGCGCGGTATCGAGCGGAGATGCGCGGGCTTTCGTGAACACATCGCTATTCGGACGCGCGTTGTCGAATCTCGTGATGAACGCGATTCAGCATTGCGCGCCGGGCGCGACCATATCGGTTTCGATCAAGCGGGAGCAGACGCGCGTGCGCATAGCGGTCGCCAATCCCGGCGAGCCGATTGCGCCGCACATCATGGAACATCTGTTCGACCGCTTCTATCGCGCGGAGAGTTCGCGAACGAATAGCCGCGAGAATCACGGGCTCGGGCTTGCCATCGTGAAAGCGGTCGCGGAGATGCATCGCGGCACGGTGTCGGCCACGAGCGCGAACGGCATCAATACATTCGCGTTCTCCGTCGCGCGCTTCGGCAACCACGATCGGCCGATGCACGAACTACGCATGCGCGGCACTGAGCATACCCTCGCGAAGAACGGCGCGCCGCACTCATCGCAGACACGCGAAGGCAAGATCGGCGTGCGGCCCGCCGGATGACGAGGCAAGGGGTCAACCGACGCTCAGTTGCGCCATCTCTGTCTCCACGATGAGCTTCTTCAACTCCGGCACGCACGACCCGCAATTGCCGCCCGCCTTCACGCAGGCGGTGACTTGCGCCGCTGTTTTCAGCCCTTTCTCGCGGATCGCGTTGCAGATCGTGTTGCGGCCCACGCCAAAACACGAGCACACCGTCGGTCCCGTATCCTCGCCCTTGCCGATCGCCTGGCCGAGCAAGAGGCTCGCGCGGTCTTCATCGCTCAGACGCTCCTTAACGAAGAGACTCGCGAGCCAAGCACGCGCCGGCAGGTCCGGGCGCTCGCTGATGAACAGGCAACTCTCGATGCGATCGTCTACCACGTGCGCCGCGCGATACACGCCCGCGCTCTTGTCTTCATACTCGATCCAGTCGGCGTGCGGATCGTCGACGCCGAGAAACGCGCGCGCCCAGTCGTGATGTTCGCCATGCGAGGCATCGAAGCGATTGCGTCCCGCGAGTTCATAACGCATGAAACGGTCGCCGTGAACGCGCGTCCAGTGCGTGACCGAATCGAGCGCCGGCGTGCTGCGCGAAAGCGAGAAACCGTGCCACGTCACATGAAATTTCTCGACGGCCACGGGCGTATGCTTGAACTCGGGCTCGCCCGACACCGGATCGACAACGGGATTCACTACTGCGCTCACGCGCGCATCCGATGCCACCTGGTCGTTCCAGTGAATCGGCACGAAAACGCTGCCGCGCTGCATGCCGCCGCTGTGTTGCACGCGAGCGATCATGGAACCCCAGCGGCTCGTGATCCGCGCCAGTTCGCCTTCACGCACGCCGCATGCGAGCGCGTCTTGCGGATGCATGTCGATGAACGACTCGCTGATATGTCCTGCGAGCTTCGCTGAACGACCGGTACGCGTCATCGTGTGCCATTGGTCGCGCACGCGTCCGGTATTGAGCACGAACGGGTAGTCGCTATCGGGCGCATTGACGGGTGCGCGCGGCGGCGTTGCGATGAAACGCGCGCGGCCGTCTGCATGACTGAACCGGCCCGTTTCGAACAACCGTGTGTTGCTGGCGGCTTTGGTGGCACGCAAAGGCCATTGCACCGGCTCTAGTGCATCGTATTGCTCGCGTGTCAGATCGCTCAGTCCGCCGATATGGAATGCGCGATACACGCCGCTTTCCGCATCGTTGCGATACGAGGAAAGACGCGCGTGTTCATCGAAAATCTCGTGCGGCGCGTCGAAGTCGAAACCATCGTAGCCCATGCGCCGCGCCACATCGCAGATGATGCGCCAATCGGCACGCGCATGTCCCGGCGCGGGCAGAAACGCGCGCTGACGCGAGATGCGCCGCTCGGAGTTGGTCACCGTTCCTTCCTTCTCGCCCCATCCGAGCGCGGGCAACAGCACATGCGCGAAGGCATTGGTATCCGTCTTCTCGATGATGTCCGATACGACGACCAGTTCGCACTTGTCGAGCGCCCGCTTGACGCGATCGCCGTCGGGCAGACTCACCACCGGATTCGTGCCCATGATCCACACTGCCTTCACGCGGCCCGTTTCGATCGCGTCGAACAGTTCGACGGCTTTCAGACCCACGCGCGCTGCCATGCGTGGCGAAGACCAGAACGTCTGCACCGTGTCGCGGTGCATCGCGCTATCCAGTTCGAGATGCGCGGCGAGGGTGTTGGCGAGGCCGCCGACTTCGCGGCCGCCCATCGCATTGGGCTGGCCCGTGAACGAGAAAGGCCCCATGCCCGGCTTGCCGATGCGCCCCGTCGCCAGATGACAGTTGATGATGCTGTTGACCTTGTCCGTCCCCGCGCTCGACTGATTGACGCCCTGCGAATAGACGGTGACAACACGCTCGGTGCGCGTGAAAAGTCGATAGAACGCGAGCAGGTCGTGCGCATCGACCTTGCAGTCGCGCGCCACTTGTTCGATGTCCGCGGCTCCCGCTGCCGAAAGCGCCGCGTCGTAGCCATCGGTATGCGCGTCGACGAACGCGGCATCCGTTGTGCCATGCGCCGCGAGAAACGCCAACAGTCCGTTGAAAAGCCGGACGTCGCTGCCGGGTTTCAATGGGAGATGCAGGTCCGCCATCTCGCACGTCGCGGTGTAGCGCGGATCGATCACGACGATCTTCACGTCCGGCCGCGCTTCCTTCACCTTCATCATGCGCTGAAAAAGGATCGGATGGCACCACGCCGTGTTCGATCCGACGAGCACGATCAGGTCCGCGAGTTCGAGGTCTTCGTAGTTCATCGGCACCAGGTCTTCGCCGAATGCGCGCTTGTGCCCCGCCACCGACGACGACATGCAGAGCCGCGAATTCGTATCGATGTTCGCGCTGCCGATATAGCCCTTCATGAGCTTGTTCGCGACGTAATAGTCCTCCGTCAGCAGTTGCCCCGACACATAGAACGCAACGGCATCCGCGCCGTGTTCGGCGATGATGCGCGCAAAGCCGCTCGCCACCGTGCCGATCGCATCGTCCCACGACACGTCGCTGAGTGCGCCCGTCGCCTTGTCGCGCAACTTCGGATTCAGCAGCCGCCCTTCGAGGCCCACCGTATCGCCGAGCGCGGAGCCCTTCACGCACAGACGGCCGAAGTTCGACGGATGCGCTTCGTCGCCTGCAATCGCAACGTCGACCGGCGTGCGCCGTGTCGCGACGACGCCGCATCCCACGCCGCAATAAGGGCATGTCGTGCGCACGCCGACCGGATCGGCGCGCGTGATGGGAATGATGTCCATGCTACTCATGCGGCCCCTTCGCAAAGTGTCTTGCCGAACAACAAGCGGTCGCGATAGCGCGAAACATCGGTGCCGCTCTGAATCAGATCGAAGTACCAGCCGCCGTCCTTCACGTCGCCGTACAGGACCGTGCCGATCACGCGGCCCGCTTGCAGCACGAGTCGCTTGTACACGCCGCGGCGCGGATCGCGCAGCACGAGATCTTCGCTGCCTTCGCCGCCGATGAGATCGCCCGCGGAATACAGGTCCACACCGGTTACTTTCAGCTTGGTCGCGGTTGCACGCTGCACGTAACGCCGATGCCCCGCGCCCGCGAGATGCGCGCCGGCCACGCGCGCCTGATCCCAGATCGGCGCAACCAGACCGAACGTGGCCGAGCGATGCTGCACGCATTCGCCGACCGCATACACGCGCGGATCGAACGTTTGCAGCGTATCGTCGACGACGATCGCGCGATCGCAGTGCAAGCCCGAAGCCTTCGCCAGCGCGATATTCGGGCGCACGCCCGCGGTCATCACGACGAGGTCCGCCTCGATCTGGGTGCCGTCGGCAAAGCGCACCGCTCGCACGCGTTCGTCGCCGACGATCTCGGTGGTTTGCGCGGCCATCGCGAAGCAGAGGCCTTTCGCTTCGAGCGAACGCTTGAGCAGCGCGGACGCGCTCGCGTCGAGTTGCCGATCCATCAGGCTATCGCTCGCATGCACGACGGTCACCGACATGCCCTGTCGCTGCAACCCGTTCGCCGCTTCGAGCCCCAGCAGTCCCCCGCCGATGACAACGGCGCGGCGATGATGGCGCGCGGCCTCGCGCATCACTTCGACATCCCGAATATCTCTGAACGCGATGACGCCCGGCAGATGGCGGCCGGGCACGGGAATCACGAACGGCGTGGATCCGGTCGCGATCAGCAAGCGATCGTACCGTGCTTCGCGTCCCTTCTCCGATCGCACGATACGGCGCGCACGATCGATTTCGACGACCGCATCGCCCGCATGCAGCGTGATGCCGTTCGCGTCATACCATTCGCGCGTGTTGATGACGATATCGTCGATGCTCTTTTCGCCGGCGAGCACCGGCGAGAGCATGATGCGGTTGTAGTTGCCGTGAGGTTCGGCACCGAACACGGTGATGTCGTACAGCTCAGGCGCGATCTTCAGCAACTCTTCGACCGTGCGCATGCCGGCCATGCCGTTGCCGATTACCACGAGCTTCTGCCTCTCGACGCCAGCCGCGCCTGCCGCAGCCGCAACCGCATATTCGGTTCTCATGCCGCGATCCAGACTTTGCCGCCCGCGACGCGCGCGCGATACGCATTGACCGAACGCTCCGGCGCTTCGAGGCATTCGCCCGTGCGCAGATCGAAGTGCTGTTTGTAGAGCGGCGAGGCCACGACGATCCGTTCGCCGAGACTGCCGACGATGCCGCGCGAGAGCACGGCGGCCTGCGAGTGCGGGTCGACGTTGTCGATGGCGTACACCGTGTTCGCATCCGCCGCGACGTGAAACACGGCGACCTGCGCGCCGTTGACGAGCGCGCAGACACCCGTGTCGGGCACGATATCGTCCAGTTCGCAAACGGCGGTCCAGTCCGGTTCGATACGGTCGTTCATGGTGTGCTCCTGTGTTCAGACGGTTTCGACAACAACGGGAATTTCGATGCGCTTAGTCTTGCGCTCATCCGGCGTCGCGGGCCGGATCTGGCCGCGCTCTTCCACGAAGGTCACGGTCTCATCGCCCTTGTCGCTGTTCACGAAATGACGGAAGCGCTTGCGGGTTTCAGGGTCGGTGACGGCCTTCTTCCACTCGTCTTCGTACGTGTCCACGACGAGTTGCATCTCGGCTTCCAGCTCATCGGCGATATCGAGCTTGTCGTTGACGACCACATCGATCAGATAGTCGAGACCGCCTTCGAGGTTGTCGCGCCATACGCTGGTACGCTGCAGGCGGTCGGCGGTGCGCACGTAGAACATCAGGAAGCGATCGATGTAACGCACGAGCGTCGCCTGATCCAGATCGGATGCGAGCAGTTCCGCGTGACGCGGCTTCATGCCGCCGTTGCCGCAGACGTAGAGGTTCCACCCTTTCTCGGTCGCGATGACGCCGATATCCTTGCCCTGCGCTTCGGCGCATTCGCGCGTGCAGCCCGATACGCCGAACTTGATCTTGTGCGGCGTGCGCAAGCCCTTGTAGCGATTTTCCAGTTGCACGGCGAGGCCGACCGAATCGCCGACTCCGTAGCGGCACCACGTCGAGCCGACGCACGACTTGACCGTGCGCAGCGCCTTGCCGTACGCATGTCCGGATTCGAAGCCGGCCGCAATGAGTTCTTCCCAGATGAGCGGCAATTGCTCGACGCGCGCGCCGAACATATCCACGCGTTGCCCGCCCGTGATCTTCGTATAGAGCCCGTATTTCTTCGCGATCTGACCGACGGCGATGAGGCCATCGGGCGTGACTTCGCCGCCCGCCATGCGCGGCACGACGGAATACGTGCCGTCGCGCTGGATGTTGGCGAGGTAGTAGTCGTTCGAATCCTGCAAGCTGGCGTGCTCTTTCTTGAGCACGAATTCGTTCCAGCACGAAGCGAGAATGCTTGCGACCACGGGCTTGCAGATATCGCAGCCAAGGCCCTTGCCGTGTTTCGCGAGCAGGGACGCAAACGTGCGATGTCCTTCGACTCGCGCGATGTGATACAGCTCTTGCCGCGAATAAGCGAAGTGTTCGCACAGGTGATTGTTCACCGCCAGGCCCTGACGACTCATCTCCGACTTCATCACTTGCGTGACGAGCGGCACGCAGCCGCCGCACGATGCGCCCGCCTTGCACGCGCTCTTCAATGCGCCGATGCTCGTCGCGCCCGCGCAGACCGCCGCGCAGATCTCGGCTTTGCTCACGTTGTTGCACGAGCAGATCTGCGCTGCGTCCGGCAATGCCTCGACGCCGAGCGCCGGTTTGGCCTTGCCGTCGGCTTGCGGAAGAATGAGGAATTCCGGCGCTTCGGGCAGTTCCATCTTGTTCAGCATCAACTGCAAGAGCGTGCCGTATTCGGTCGCATCGCCGACCATCACGCCGCCGAGCAGATACTTGCCGCATTCCGATACGACGAGCTTCTTGTAGACCTGCTTGCGTTCATCGCTGAATTGATAACAGCGGCTGCCGGGCGTCTTCGCGTGCGCATCGCCGATGCTCGCCACATCCACGCCCATCAGCTTGAGCTTCGTGCTCATGTCCGCGCCCGCGAACGACGCTGCTTCGCCCGACAACTGCTTCGCGACGATGCGCGCCATGTCGTAGCCCGGCGCCACGAGGCCGAACACTTGACCGTTCCACGATGCGCATTCGCCGATCGCGTAGATATGCTCGTCGCTCGTGCGGCAGGCGTCGTCGATCACGATGCCGCCGCGCGGGCCGACTTCGAGCCCTGCGGAACGCGCGATATCGTCGCGCGGACGAATGCCTGCGGAGAACACGATCATGTCCGTGTCGAGATGCGCGCCGTCCGCGAAGTTCATGCGATTGAACGCGCCTTCGCCGTCGACGATGGCAAGCGTGTTGCGGTTCGTATGCACCGTCACGCCGAGCGCCTCGATCTTGCTTCGCAGCACGCGGCCGCCGCCTTCGTCCACTTGCACGGCCATCAGGCGCGGCGCGAATTCGACGACGTGCGTTTGAAGCCCCATGTCGCGCAGCGCCTTCGCGGCTTCGAGCCCGAGCAAACCGCCGCCGACCACCGTGCCCGTCTTCGAACGCGCGCCGAACGCCTGCATCGCTTCCAGGTCTTCGATGGTGCGATAGACGAAACATCCTTCGCGATCCTTACCTTCTACCGGCGGGACGAATGGATACGATCCGGTCGCCAGGACGAGCTTGTCGTAGGCGAGCGTTTCGCCGGTCGATGCCGTGACGGTACGCGCCGCGCGGTCGATGGCGACGGCTCTCGCATTCAGCTTCAGCGCGTAACCGGAACGCTCGAAGAAGCGTGCTTCGACGAGCGAGAGGTCGTCCGCCGACTTGCCCGCGAAAAACTCCGACAGATGCACGCGGTCGTACGCGGCGTGCGGTTCCTCGCACAGCACCGTGACATGCAGTGCTTCATTGGCGCTTTCCGCGAGGCATTCGAGGAATTTGTGGCCGACCATCCCGTGGCCGATGACAACGATCTTCATGACAGGGACCTTTCCTCAGTGGGCAACGCCGTTATTGACTGCGAGCGCGCTTTCACGCAGCGCGGCTTCGCGGGCCTTGTGTTCGGGAGAGAAGCGCACGGCGATGGCGCACAGCGCCGAGCCCGCGACCAGCACGCCGAGCAGCGAGAGCGTCTGCTGCACGTTGCCGACGCCCTTCATCAGAAAGCCCGCGGCTACCGCGCCTGCATTGCCGCCCGCACCGATCACGCCGGCCACGCCGCCGAGCGCCTTGCGGTCGATGAACGGCACGAGCGCATAGGTCGCGCCGCATGCCATGTGCGTGAAGAGACCGAAGGCGATCATCGCGATGACGGCAAGCGCGATGCTGTCCGCATGCGCGAACGCATACAGACCGATGCCCTCGCCCGCGATCAGCACGAAGAGCAACGTCGCGCGAATGTCGAGGCCGCGCCGCGCGGCGGCTTTATCCGAGAGCCAGCCGCCGAGCGCGCGGGCGAACAACGCAAGCAAGCCGAAGCTGCCCGCCGCCATGCCCGCCTGACCGAGCGACAACCCGAAGTGATCGACGTAATAGACCGCCGCGATGTTGTGGATGAACACCTCGACGCCAAAGCACGCGCCATAGGTCACGAAGAGCATCCATACGCGATAGTTCGCGCAGGCGGTGACAAAGCTCTGCCAGCCGCCCTTCTTGCCACCGTCGATGGCGATGCCCGCCCGACGCAGTTGCGCGAAGTCGCCTTGCGGACAGTCCTGCGTATAACGCCAGTAGAAGAAAGCCATGACAGGCATCGCCAGGCCCGGCACGATCAGCGCGATACGCCATGCCGATGCTTCGCCTGCGCCCAATGCAATCGCTGCCGCGACGAGCAAGGGCACGATGGCTTGCGCCGCGCCCGCGCCTGCGTTGCCCCAACCCGCGGTCGTCGCGTTGGCCGTGCCCACGACGTTCGGCGCAAACATCACCGACGTGTGGTACTGCGTGATGACGAAGCTCGCGCCGATAGCGCCGATCGCGAGCCGGCACCACAGGAAGCTGTCGTACCCAGTGGAAAGCGCCGCGCCGATGACCGGCACCGCGCCGACGAGCAACAGCGCGCTGTACACCTTGCGCGGGCCGAAGCGGTCGCACATCGGGCCGACCACGAGCCGAACGAGAATCGTCACCGCAACCGCTGCGATGTTGATGTTGGCGATCTGGTCTGCGTTGAGTCCGTATTCGCGCTTGATGAGCGGCATGAGCGGCGCGCACGCGAACCACGCGAAGAAGCACACGAAGAACGCCATCCACGTGAGATGGAAGGCGCGCATCGGCGCAGTGCGCAAGCTGAATAGATCGATTCGGGTGGCTTTATCCATCGTCTTTCCGCAAAAAGAAAGGCGTCCCGCGCATCCGGCCGATGGCCAGATGCAGGGGACGCCGTTGTCCGTGCCCACTTGGCTTCAATCAGCCGGGCGCTATGTTCAGGACGGATCGCCGTTGATCCGATGGCGAGACTAAAGGCAAGGCCTATGCCATGCGCGTGGCATCGTCCGCTTTCGCTTGCGGCGTAAGGCTTTGCGCGGAGAGCGCACTCGTTGCGTGCATGCATCGGGCGTCGCATTCGGATGCACGCCGGCACAGCGATGGTGCGACGCAGCACTCATCGCGTGCGAAGCGCGATGCGTGACCGCACGTGTACGAACCGGTTAGCGCACGCCGATACCCATTGTCCGCGCGACTTCTTCGTGGCGAATGGCATCTGCAAAGAAAATGGCCCGCTTATTGCATTGGAAGGAAGGCCGCGGCAACGGCGCCGTTGGCGCATGAGTATTGACGGATCGAACGCACCGACTGCGAACCACGGACAACGGCGTCCCTCGTGCCCGACACGAGCGGACGCTTTGCGCGTTCGCCGCGCCGATTCCAGCAACATGCGATACAGGACCGAATATGAGCACCACTCCCGCGAAGAACCCAGGCAAAGTCACGCTGCTGAGCGCAGGCCCGGGCGACCTCGATCTGCTGACCATCCGCGCCGCCAACGTGCTCGTCTCAGCGGACATCCTGCTGCTCGACGACCTCGCGAATCAGGACATCGTCACGCTCGCGCCGCGCGCTCGCGTGATTCGCGTGGGAAAACGCGGCGGCTGCAAGTCCACGCCGCAAGCGTTCATCGAGCGCCTCATGCAGCGTTACGCGAAGAAGGGCCTGCACGTCGTGCGCGTGAAGGGCGGCGACGCCTTGTTGTTCGGTCGCGCAGGCGAGGAACTGACCGCGCTGCGCGGCGCGGGCATTGCGGTGGACATCGTAAACGGGGTGTCGTCGGGCTTTGCGGCGGCGGCGAGTCTCGGCGTGTCGCTCACGCATCGCGACCATTGCCAGGGCGTGACCTTCGTGACAGCGCACATGCAGGATCACGGCGAACCGGACTGGCGCGCGCTCGCGGCCACCGGCATGACGCTCGCCATCTACATGGGCATGAGCCGCATTGCGAGCATCACGACGACGCTGCTCGACGCGCTGCCCGCCAGCACGCCGGCGGCGGTGGTGCAGCACGCCGGCTCGGCGCATGAGAAGCGGCTCGTGACCACGCTCGATCGCCTTGCCACCGATGCCGCCGCAGCCGGACTCGGCAGCCCGGCTGTGATCTTCGTGGGCGGAGCGATCGGCGAAGCGGTGGGCTTTGCGGTTGATTCGGCGGCGCGCCGCGAGCACGGTTTCGCTCACGCGGCCTGAGCGACGCCGTCATGCGGCCTATGCCATTCGGCCAGGTTTTCGCTTGTGGCGCCGTGCGTTAGAGTCGAATCCACCGATACCCCGAACACCGCCTCCCGCTCAACAGATGCTTCGCGTCCTACTCGTCACCGACACAGACAAGCCCATCGGCGATCTTCGCGATCAGCTCGCCCGCATGGGCTATGAGATGCTCGCTGAGGTCGCCGCGCCTGCCCAGTTGCATGCGGCCGTCGAGAACCAGAAGCCGGATGTCGTCATCATCGACACGGACTCTCCTTCGCGCGACACGCTCGAACAACTCGCGGTGATGAATCAGGCCGCCCCGCGCCCCGTGCTGATGTTCAGCAACGACGCGGACCAGCAGTTCATCCGCGCGGCCGTCGGCGCGGGCGTGACGGCCTATTCGGTGGAGGGCCTTGCGCCGGAGCGGCTCGCGCCGATCATCGAGGTCGCGCTCGCGCGCTTCGCCCACGAGACGCGACTGCGGCTGCGGCTGGAACAAGTCGAGAACGAACTCGCGCAACGCAAGCTGATCGACCGCGCGAAGCGTCTGTTGATGGAGCGGCGCGGCATGTCGGAAAACGACGCTTACGCCACGCTGCGCAAACGCGCGATGGATCAGGGCGTGAAAGTCGCGGAAATCGCCCGTCAGCTTCTTTCCGTGGCCGACCTGCTCGGTTAGACAGTACTCCCTATCAAGTCATGAATTCGCCCAAATCCGCTTCATCCGCCACGCACGCGCCCGAACGCACCCATCTGCGGCTCGGCTTCGTTGCGCTCAGCGACGCCGCGCCGCTCGCCGCCGCCGCGCTGCGCGAGATGGGACAGCGCCACGGCATCGAGATCGAGTTGTGCCGGCAGCCGTCGTGGGCCGTCGTGCGCGACAAACTTCTGTCGGGCGAACTGGACGCGGCGCACGCGCTGTACGGACTCGTGTATGGCGTGCAGCTTGGCATCGGCGGGCCGCAGGCTGACATGGCCGTGCTCATGGTGCTCAATCGCAATGGACAGGCGATCACGCTCTCGAATCCGATCGCCGACGCGATCTGCGAAGGGGCCCGCGTGAAGGACGCGCTGACATCGCTCGGTCGCGTGCCGGTTATCGCGCAGACGTTCCCGACCGGCACGCATGCGATGTGGCTCTACTACTGGCTCGCGGCGAATGGCGTGCATCCGCTGCGCGACGTGCGCAGCGTGGTGATTCCGCCGCCGCGCATGGCCGAGGCGCTCGCCGAAGGCACGCTCGACGGCTTCTGCGCGGGCGAGCCGTGGCATGCGGTGGCCGAAGCGCGTGGCGCGGGACGCACGGTCGTCCATACGAGCGAAATATGGCCGGATCATCCTGAGAAGGTGCTCGCCTGCCGGCGCGATTTCGTCGCGCTGTATCCGAACACGGCGCGCGCGCTGGTGCGCACGATGCTCGATGCGTGCGCGTGGGTCGACCGGCCCGAGCACCGCGCGGAAATTGCGCGAGCGCTCGCTTCGTCGGATTTGCTGAGCGTGCCGCGCGAGTTGATCGAAGCACGGCTCGGCTCGCCGCGCGGCATCGCGCCCGTGCGCTTCTTCGATGAAGGCGCGGTGAATTATCCGCGCGCCTCCGAAGGCTTGTGGTTCATCACGCAGTACCGTCGATGGGGCATGCTCGCCGGCGAGAGCGATGACGCCGCCGTGGCCGCGGCTGTGAATCAAACGGCGCTGTATCGCGAGGCGGCGGGCGCTTCGGGCGTGCCGATTCCTGCGGAAGGGCAAACCGCTATGTTCTGCGACGGCCGCGTGTGGGATGGCCGCGATGCGGTGGGGTATGTCGCCGGGTTTGATGTGAGAGCCTGAAGCGGCGCGGACCACACCGGAGATGGCGCATTCCACAAGAATCGGTGAATGGACCGCGTTGGGCGATCGGCGTTCGAGCTTCGGCTCCGCCCCGCCTCGTTCGGCTGGATGATCACTCGCCGGTGCCGTGATGGCATCGCCGTTTAGATGGTGTCGTCCGCGCTGCTTGTGTGATGCGACGCCCGCCAGCGATTGCGCTTCGCTCAATAAACTTCGTGGATGCTTCGCGCGGCCGCATCGGCTTGTGCCTTGCGGCTTTGGCTACGGGTTGCGGTCTGCGCGTGGCAGCTTGCAAGCCGAGGCTCCGCGCCACCGCTCGGGGCTGGGCTCGCGGCTCGGGTTAGGACCTGAGCTTGCGCGTGGACTTGCCCTCGAACTCAACCTCGCACCCGCACCCGGACCGGGAACCGGCCCCGGACGTGCCCGACTAGGCGCCCGGCCGCGAGAGCTCGACGCTTCAGCCATGCCCCCCCGCGCCGTGCACACCCCGCCCCACCTTGACTTACCCCAGCAAATCCCGAGAATGAGCGCCGCCACCGCGTCCAACGCCCCAACGAGCGGCCCGCCCAAACCCGCCCGCGAGGATGTTTTCCCGCGTGATCCGCAACTTCATGGACAATAACGGGATGAGGCACGAACGCCCCGGCGTTTCCTGCGCTCGTCTCACCGGCGCGCGATGCATGTCGCGCCGACGCAGCATCCACGGCAACCGGCCCTTTGCGGCCGGTCAGCCACCGAACTCGGCCACCCGCGCCGCCCGAGGATGAGGTCGTCCTCGAACGCGGCCTACAGGAGCATCATCCATGACCGACATGAATCCGTCCTTTTTTGGCCGGCTGTCCATCGCCTTCGGCGCGTTTTTCGGCATCCTCGGCAACAGCGCGTTCGCCGGCCGCGTGCAGCGTCTGCGCGAAGCCGGCGAAGCGCCGCAAGCACCCGAGGCGCCCATCAAGACGCCCGCTCCCGCCGCAGCGCCCGTTGCCCCGGCAGCGCCCGCGCCGTCGCCCCTGAAGGAAGCGAGCCCGGTCGCCGCGCTCCAGTTGCTGGGCCTCCTCCAGCGCGACGCCCGCTTCATCGATTTCGTCGAGGAAGACATCGCCAATTACAGCGACGCCGACATCGGCGCGGCCGCGCGCCTCGTGCACGACGGCTGCCGCGCCGTGCTGCGCGAGCACTTCACCATCAAGCCGGTGCGCAGCGAAGCGGAAGGCAGCCGCATCACGCTGCAAGACGGCTTCGACGCAAGCGCCGTGCGTCTCACGGGCAACGTCGTCGGCAAACCGCCGTTCAACGGCAGCATCAGCCATCGCGGATGGAAGGTCGAGGAAACGCGCCTGCCGAAGCTCGCGCAGACGCATGACGCGAGCATCGTCGCCCCGGCGGAGGTGGAGCTATGAGCGACTTCGATCAGCAAAACACGCCGCGCTATTCGATCGGCGTCGATCTCGGCACGACGCATTGCGCGCTGTCGTACGTGGATTTGTCCGCGAGCGACGGCGAGAAGACCGCGCAGGGCGTGCTTTCCATCGCCCAGTTGACCGCGCCCGGCGCCGCCGAGGAGCGCGATCTGCTGCCGTCGTTCCTCTACTTGCCGCATCCGAACGAACTCGCGCCCGGCGACCTCACGCTGCCGTGGACGCAAGAGCGGCCCTTCATCGTCGGCGAACTGGCGCGCAGCCGCGGCGCGGGCACGCCCATCCGGCTCGTGTCGAGCGCGAAAAGCTGGCTGTGCCACCCCGGCGTGGACCGGCGCGCCGCGATCCTTCCGGCCGACGCGCCTGAGGAAGTCGAGCGCGTGTCGCCGCTGGAAAGCTCGGTGCGCTATCTGACGCATTTGCGCGAGGCGTGGAATCACGCGCATCCGGACGCGCCGTTCGATCAGCAGGACGTCACGGTGACGATCCCCGCCTCGTTCGATCCCGCCGCCCGCGAGCTCACGGCCGAAGCGGCCGCGGCGGCCGGCTACGCGCGCATGACGCTGCTCGAAGAACCGCAAGCGGCGCTCTATAGCTGGATCCAGAAGTCGGGCGGCGGCTGGCGCAAGCAGGTCAAGGTGGGCGACGTGATTCTCGTCGTCGATGTCGGCGGCGGCACGACCGACTTGTCGCTGATCGCGGTGGTCGAGCGCGAAGGCAATCTCGAACTGCATCGCGTGGCGGTCGGCGAGCACATTCTGCTCGGCGGCGACAACATGGATCTCGCGCTCGCGCACGTCGTCGCTCGCAAGCTGGCGACTCAAGGCACGCAGCCCGATCCGTGGCAGTTGCGCGCGCTGACCTACGCGTGCCGGTCGGCCAAGGAAACACTGCTCTCCGATCCCAGTACCGACACCGTGCCGCTCGTCGTGCCGAGCCGCGGCTCGAAGCTGATCGGTGGATCGCTGCGCACCGAACTCACGCGCGCCGAGCTCACGCAGATTCTGCTCGAAGGCTTCTTCCCGCAAGTGGACGCGTCCGCCCGCCCGGTCGCGCGCGCTCGCGTCGGTCTCACGCAACTCGGGCTGCCGTATGCGCAGGATGCAGCCGTCACGCGCCATCTGGCCGCGTTCCTCGGCCGGCAAGTGAACGCGCTCGCCGAAGTGGAAGGCATCCAGCGCGACGTGCCGCCCGGCGCGACGCTCTTGCACCCCACCGCCGTGCTGTTCAACGGCGGCGTGTTCAAGTCGCACTTGCTGGTCGAACGCGTGATGACGACGCTCAACGCGTGGCTCGCCGCCGAGAACGCGCCGCCCGCGCGGCTGCTCGAAGGCGCGGATCTCGACCTCGCGGTGGCGCGCGGCGCGGCCTATTACGGCTACGTGCGGCGTGGCAAGGGCGTGCGCATTCGCGGCGGCACGGCGCGGGCGTATTACGTGGCGGTCGAATCTGCGATGCCGGCCGTGCCCGGACTGGAACCGCCCGTGTCCGCGCTGTGTGTCGCGCCGTTCGGCATGGAGGAAGGCACCGACGCGGCGTTGCCGGCGCAGGAGTTCGGGCTCGTCGTCGGCGAGCCGGTGCATTTCCGCTTCTTCGGCTCGTCGGTGCGCAGGCAGGATCAGGTCGGCACGCTGCTCGATTACTGGCAGCCGGACGAATTGCAGGAACTGGAAGAAATCGAAGCATCGCTGCCGTCCGAAGGACGAACGCCCGGCGAAGTGGTGCCGGTCAAGCTGCACGCGCGGGTGACGGAAGCCGGCACGCTGGAACTCGAAGCGGTCCCGCGCGGGTCGCAGGAACGCTGGAAGGTCGAGTTCGACGTGCGCGGCAGCGTGAACGCGGATCACGGCGCGGATCACGGCGCGGGCCTGTAAGTGTCGGCGCGCAAGAAAAAGCCGTCGGCGTCGGGCGCGCGGTATCGCGTCGGCATCGACCTGGGGACGAGCAATACCGTCGTCGCCTATGCCGAGGCCGGCTCGAACGATATCCGCGTGTTTCCGGTCGAGCAGCTCGTCGGTCCCGGCGAAGTCGCCGCGCAGCCGCTGCTGCCGTCGCTGCGGTATCACCCCGCGCCGGGCGAGCTCGCGCCGGGCGACGTGCAATTGCCGTGGTCGCCGGCCGGTGCGACGGAGCCGCCCGCGGTCGTCGGCCGCCTCGCTCGCCATCTCGGCGCGCAGGTGCCGGGGCGGCTCGTGTCGAGCGCGAAAAGCTGGCTTTCGCATGGATCGGTGGATCGCGTCGCGCCGATTCTGCCGTGGGGCGCGAGCGACGATGTCGCGAAGGTTTCGCCCGTCGCCGCGAGCGCGAGCTATCTCGCGCACGTGCGCGCCGCGTGGAACCAGCAGTTCCCCGACGCGCCGCTCGAAGCGCAGGACATCGTGCTGACCGTGCCCGCTTCCTTCGATGAAGGCGCGCGCGCCCTCACCGTCGAAGCAGCGCGCATGGCCGGCGTTCACGCGCTGCGGCTTCTCGAAGAACCGCAGGCCGCGTTCTACGACTGGCTCTTTCACCACCGCGAAACGCTCGGCGAGGAACTCGCGAAGACGCGCCTCGTGCTGATCTGCGACGTCGGCGGCGGCACGACCGATCTCACGCTCATTCAGGTCGAAGCCGGCGACGGCGAAGAGCCGCGTCTCACGCGCATCGGCGTCGGCAATCACTTGATGCTCGGCGGCGACAACATGGACCTCGCGCTCGCGCATCTCGTCGAGAAGCAGCTCGCGGGCGGCGACGGGCGGCTGTCGGCGGCGCGGCTGTCGCAACTGGTCGAGCGGTGCCGCGCCGCCAAGGAGCAGTTGCTCGGCGAGAACGCGCCGGCGTCGGCGTCGATCACGCTGCTCGGCGCGGGATCGAAGCTGATCGGCGGCGCGCGCTCGGCGGAGGTGACGCGCGAAGAGATCGAACGGATCATCGTCGAGGGCTTCTTTCCGCTCGTGTCCGAGAACGAGCGGCCGGGCCGCACGCGCGCCGGCATCGTCGAATTCGGGCTGCCTTATGCGAGCGATCCCGCGATCACGCGCCACGTCGCGGCGTTCCTCGCGCAACATGCGACGCCTTCGCGCGAAGCGTTGCGCGATGCGTTGCGCGAAGCTCCGAGAGCCGATGACGCCCTTCCCGTTCCCGACACGCTGCTGCTGAACGGCGGCGTCTTTCGCGCGGCGCCGCTGGCGAAACGCGTCGCCGATACGCTCGGCCACTGGCGCGGCGAGCCGGTGCACGTGCTCGCGAACGACGATCCCGACGTGGCCGTCGCGCGCGGCGCGGTCGCCTATGCGCTCGCGCGCGCGGGCCATGCGCCGAAGATCGGCGGCGGCTCGGCTCGCAGCTACTTTCTGCTGCTCGACGAAGACGGCGACGCCTCGCGCGGCGTCTGCGTGCTGCCGCGCGGCACCGAAGAAGGCCAGGCCATCCATCTCGCCGATCGCACCTTCGCGCTGCGACTCGGCGCGCCGGTGCGCTTTCACCTCGTCTCGTCGGTGGCGGATACCGCGTACCGGGCAGGCGAAATCGCCGATGTCAGCGCCGCAGGCGGCGACTTCGTGCGCCTGCCGCCGATCGCGACGGTCGTCGATCCGCGCGGCCACGCGAACGCCGGCAAGCCGAGCGAGACGCCGGTGCAACTTACGACGTCGCTCACGGAAGTCGGCACGCTGGAGATGCACTGCATCGCCACCGACGATCCCGCGCAACGCTGGCTGCTCGAATTCCAGCTGCGCCGCGAAGAGCCGAAGGGCGATGCCGCCGCCGGCGAGACGCATCCGGCGCTGCCGAAAGCCATCGAACTGATCGACCGCACCTTCGGGACGCGCGCGCAGGACGTCGCCCCGAAGGAAGTGAAGCGGCTGCGCGCGCAGCTCGAACAGGCGCTCGGGCCGCGCGACACGTGGGACATCGCGCTTCTGCGCGAATTGTTCGGCGCGCTGTGGGACCGCGCGAAGAAGCGTCGGCGCAGCGCCGACCACGAACGCCTGTGGCTCAACCTCGCGGGCTATGCGATGCGTCCCGGCTTCGGGCATCCGCTCGACGAATGGCGCGTCGAGCAACTGTGGACGCTTTTCGATCAGGGCATCCAGTACGTCAACGAGAACCAGATCTGGTCGGAATGGTGGACGCTCTGGCGGCGCGCGGCGGGCGGGCTCGATGAAGCGGCGCAGCTGCGTCTGCTCGACGACATGGCGTTCGTGCTCCAGCCGCCCGGCACCAGCCGCTATCGACGAGCGGCGGGCGCGGCGCGCGCGGGCTACGAGGACATGGTGCGGCTCGCGGCATCGCTCGAACGCGTGCCGGTCGAGCGCAAGGTCGAGGTCGGCGAGTGGCTGCTCACGCGCCTGAAGAAGCCTTCGGAGAATCTGCAAAGCTGGTGGGCGGTCGGGCGCATCGGCGCGCGACAGCCGTTCTATGGCAGCGCGCATGGCGTCGTGCCGCCCGACGTCGCGGCGCGCTGGCTCAATGCCATCCTCGCGCTCGACTGGAAGAAGGTCGAGCCTGCGGCGTTCGCGGCGGTGCAGATCGCGCGCATGACCGGCGACCGCTCGCGCGACATCGCGGACGACGTGCGCGCCGCCGTCATCGAACGGCTCACGACGCAGGGCGCCGCGCAATCGTGGATCGCGATGGTGAGCGAGACCGTCGCGCTCGATCGCGCCGACGAAGGCCGCGTGTTCGGCGAGACCTTGCCGGCCGGGCTCAAGCTGATCGGCTGAAGCGCCCGCACGCCGCGCATGCGGGGGCGCAATCAATTGCTTCGCTCTCAGAAGCGTTTTCGCGCTCGGACTCGTGATCGCTTGAATAGCGGCTGCACGCGTCCTAAGGTTATCAGTGTGTCGCTTCGACACTCACTGAAGGAGGTCCATCATGCCATCCCCGCGTAAGGCTCAGGCGAGCCATCCCGCCGACACGGAAATGTCGAGCCGCAAGAAAACCGCCGGCACGAAGGCGTCCACCGCGAAGACCGCCGGCGCGAAGGAAATGAGCGTCGGCAAGCGCACCACGAAAGCCAAAGCGAAGTCGTAAGTCATCGGCTGGTACCGCGCTCGACCGCGCGGGGATCGGTCAAGGCTGTCCTTCGAAACGGCGAGCGGCAAGCACTTGGTCCGCTCGCCGTTCGGCTTTCTGCGCTCCCGGAAATCAATCTCCATCCCCGAGACCGCAGTTTTTGCCGCCCGCAGCGGCTCGGCCCGCAAAAAAGGCGTTGCCACATGGCAGCGTTCATCTAAAGTAGTTAACCTCCCTTGCACCGCTCTTTCGAGATCCCGACGATGGCCGTCCCGCCACGCGCCGCCTCCGTGCGCGCCGAAGGAATCCTGACCGCCGCCGCGCGCGAAGCCGGCGCGAGTCTCGTGCGCAACCTGTCGATTCCGGCACCGTTCGCCGACGCCGCGCTCGAAGCGCAGTTCCTCGAAGACCACAGCCAGCGGTTCTGCGCGTTCCGGCGCGCGTCGGCGCTGCTCGCGCTCGTCATCTGGACGTGCTTTCTGTGGTGGGATTTCAGCTTCGTGCGCGGCAACAAGGCGCTCAACGTGCGGCTCGCCGACATTCTGGCGCTGCGCTTCGCCGGCGTCGCGCTCTTGATCTGCGTCGGCTTTCTGGTGCTGCGGCCGTCGTTTCGCTCGCACGCGACCGCGCACCGCGTCATCCTCACCGGCATTTACGGCCTGCTCTGCCTCATTCTGACGATGGTGGCGATCACACCCGCGCCGTACAACTACACGCAGTACTTCATCGGCCTGTACCTCGCGCTCTTTTTCCAGTTCAGCTTTTTCTATCTGCGCTCGCGCGCCGCGCTGATGGTCGGCGTCATTACGATGGCCTCCGTCGTCTTCATGCAGATCACGGTCGGGCTACTCAACGCGGAGGATTTCTTCGCCGGGCTCTTTTATATGTTCAACGTCGTGGTGGTCGGGCACGGCGTCTGTGCGCACGCCGAGCGCGTGTCGCGGGAACGGTATCTCGCCGAGCGCGCGCTGGCGTCGCTCAACGACGAACTGCGCGGCGCGAACGGCTCGCTCGAACGCAAGAATCGCGAACTGGAAATCGCAAAGAAGGATCAGGAGACGAAGACCAACGCGCTGCTCGCGCTGCGCGAACAGCAGATGATCGCCGCGCAGACGGCGAGCCGCGAGAAATCGAACTTCCTCGCCGCCGCGACGCACGACCTGCGGCAGCCGATGCACGCGCTCAATCTCTTTCTGCAAGCCGCCGCCGAAGCCATTCGCAACGAGGAATTCGATCAGGCGGAGCGGCTCATCAACGAATGCGGGCGCTCGTCGGTGATTCTCGCGCGCCTTCTGAACGCCGTGCTGGACTTGTCGCGGCTCGAATCGGGGCGCGTCGTGCCGCGCTATCACGTCTTCGATGTCCGCGAGATCGTCGAGGAAGCCGCCGAGCAGTTGCGCCCGTTCGCCAAGAGCCGTGGCGTGGACTTGCGCCTGCGCCTGCCGAAAGACGATGTCGTGTGCGTGCGCAGCGACGCGCACTGGCTCGGCCGCGCGGTGGCGAATCTGGTGTCGAACGGCATCAAGTACGCGGATACCGCCAAGCGCGCGAAGCCGACGGTGATCGTCGGCGTGGTGCGCTCGCCGACGCGCGCGCGTATCGACGTGCTCGACAACGGCATCGGCATACCGGCCGATTACTTCGACGCCATTTTTCAGCCGTTCTTTCAGGTCGATAACCCGGAGCAGGACCGCGACAAGGGGCTGGGGCTCGGCCTGTCGATCGTGAATGCGGTGATTTCGATGCTCGACGAACACCGCATCGAACTGAAGTCCGCCGAAGGACGTGGCTCGCGCTTCTCGGTGGATATTCCGCTATGCGGGCCGTCGCCCGATCAGCCGTCCGCGCGCGCGCCGGCGCGCTCCGAAGCTGCCGAAGCGGCGCAACTGGACGGGCGCTATGTGCTGCTCGTGGAGGACGACGGTCTCGTGCGCGCCTCCACGGAGGCGCTGCTTTCGCAATGGGGCGTGCTCTACGACTCGGCCGCGACGTTCGAAGAATACGAAGCGATGCTCGCGACCATCGAACGTTTCCCCGATCTCATCATCACCGACTACCGCCTGGGCGATGCGAAAACCGCGCGCGAAGTGGCGATGCTCGGCGCGCGCAAGCTCGGGCGCGCGTGCCCTTGCCTCGTCGTGACCGGCGAGCCGGCGGCGACCATCGTGCCGCTCGCCTGCGACCACGACGTGTTGAGCAAGCCCGTGAGCCCGGCCGAACTGCGTCGCGGCATGGTGTCGATGATCGCGGCGGATTCGTTCAACGGCCGGTGAGCCGCGCCGCGAACCACGCCCGCAGCGCCTCGACCTCTTCCATGCAGACCGTATGCGCCATCGGGTACGCGTGCCAGTCCACGGCGCAACCGTGGCCGCGCGCGAATTCGCACGCTTCCTCGCCGAGCCGCACGTCGAGCACGTCGTCGAAGCTGCCGTGTGCGGCGAACACCGGCACGGCGCGATTGGCTTCGCTGATCGAGGCATCGATCAGACCTGGCGACGGGATATAGCCCGACAGCACGATCAGGCCCGCGAGCTTTTCCGGATGCGTGAGACCGGCGTGATACGTCATCGCGCCGCCCTGCGAAAAGCCGGCGATGAAGATGCGCTCGGTCGGAATACCGCGCGCGTTCTGCTCGGCGATCAACGCGCGCACGCGCTCAACCGACGCCTCGATGCCCGCTTCGTCAACCTTCCGGTTGATGCCCTCGAACGACAGAATGTCGTACCACGCGCGCATCACGTAGCCGTTGTTCGCCGTGACCGGAATCTCCGGCGCGTTCGGGAAGACGAAGCGCACGGCGGGCGCATCCGCGAGGCGCAGCTCGGGCACGAGCGGCACGAAGTCGTTCGCGTCGGCGCCGAGGCCGTGCATCAGAATGACGGCGAATTCGGGATTCGGCGCAGTTTCGATTTCCACCACCGACGGTGAATCGCTCATGAGCACTTCTCTCTAAATAATGGGAACGAGGATCTGAATGATGCCGACCACGGAAACCAGCCACGCGAGCGAGCGCAGGAACGGCACGCCCGCGGCGTACAGCGGCACGTAGACCACCCGCGCGACGAAGTACGCCAGCGCGCCGTAGTGCGTGAGCGGGTTCTCGCGCCCGGTCACGTGGACGATCAGCACGGCCACCGCGAAGACCGGCAGCGTCTCGAAGAGATTCGACTGCGCGCGCATCAGACGCGCGGTGAGCTTGCCGGGCGGCGGCGCGGGGCCGTCGCGAGGGCCGGTGTTGTAGCGGATGCCGGTCTCGCGGTTGCGCAAGAGCGCCGGCAGCAGCACTTGCACGAGCGCGAGCACGAGCGTCCAGGCCAGCATCGTCAGTTCGAAACTCATGTCGTCTCCTGTCGGCCGTCTATTGTCTCAGGCGCGCGCTTCATTCGGCCGATGTCAGCGCCGCAGTCTGCGACGCACTGTCGAGCGCGAGTTCATGACACGCGAGCTGTTCGAAGCGGCCGCTCGACTCCGCGTAATCCCAGCGTTCCACGCGCGCGCGCCGCCCCGTCGCGTTGCACGCGTAGCGGATGACGTTCACGGAATTGCCGACGGTCGCCCGCGTGCGCGACGACAGCGCCGTGCCCGCCTGCACCGCCCACATGCGGCGCGGCAGGTCGGCGAAGGTATCGTGCAGCGGCAGCACGTACGGCAGATGGATATGCCCGCCTAGAATCAGGTCAGCGCCCGCCCGCGCCCAGCGCGGCACCGCGCGCTCGCGCCCGTGCAGCAGGTTCGTCTCGTCGCTCGCGCGCGACACCGCCACCGGCTGATGCGTGACCACGACGCGCAACTGCGCCGCGCTCGCCGTCTCCAGCCGCGCAGCGACGCGCCGGATCTGCGGCATCGACACTTCGCCGTCCTTGTGGCGATACGGCCGCGTCGTGTTGACGCCGAGCACGAGCACATCGCGCGATTCGAACGACGGCTCCAGTTCCGCGCCGAACGCGCGTTGATGGTTCGCGTACGGGCGCATGAGCCGCGTGAACACATCGTAGAGCGGAATGTCGTGATTGCCCGGCACGATCACGACGGGCGTCGCGCCGAACGTATTCATGAAGGCGCGCGCCTCGTCGAACTGATAGCGGCGCGCCCGCTGCGTGATATCGCCCGAAAGAATCACGACATCGGGCGGCACCGCTTCGGCAAGACGCAGCAGCGCCGCGACGACTTTGGGTCGCTCGGTGCCGAAATGCGGATCGGAAATATGCAGCAATACGGTCATGAGCGATTGGCTTCGGCCACGTCGGGCTCGGGCTTGAGCAACAGCAGCGGCCGTTCGGAGACGCGGAATTCGAGCGGCATGTCGAGCCACGCGATTTCGCCGTCGGTTGCCGCTTTCACGCGGCGTCTGCCCGTCGACCGCATGCCGCGCGACGGCCGCGTCACCGTGATCCGGTCGAACGTGAAGCTCTCGACGTGATCCGAATCGGCGAGACGTCCCGCCGCGCCGCGCAGCGACAGCAGCAGATGCGCGAGCCGCCCGATAGGCCGCGGCGCAATCGCGACGAGCAAGCCCTGTTCCACTGCGCGGGCCTCGGCCATGCCGATCTGTTCGAGCTGGAGCCGGTTGTTGCCGACGAAGAGCGTCGACGAACGCACTTCGCGCGTGCGTCCCTCATGCTCGATATGCAGCCTCAGATGACGATGCCGCCGCAACAGCGTGAAAAGCGCCGACCACAGCGCGACGAGCCGGCTGCGGCCGAATTGCCGCTTGTAGGCTTCGCGGTCTTCGAGCAGCTTCGGATACAGCCCGAGGCTCGCGTTGACGATGAACATGCGGTCGTTCACGTACCCGACTTGCACCGGATAGGCCCGCGCGTCGAGCAGCAGTTTCGTGGATGCGTCGAGATCGGCGGGAATGCCGTGGTCGCGGCTGAAGTAGTTGAAGGTGCCGCGCGGCAGCACGCCGAACGGCACGTCCGCTTTCAGCGCCGCTTCGGCGACCGTGCAGAGCGTGCCGTCGCCGCCCGCGCCGACGAGCACGCCGCGTTGCGCGCGGGCGTGCTCGGCGGCTTCGCGCGCGGCGGCGGCGAGACGCGGGGGCTTGTCGACCACGCGCAGATCGAAGCGCCGGCCCGCCGCGCCGAATTCGCGCGCCAATGCCGCGCGCGTTTCGTCCGCTTGCCTGCGCCCGGAACCGGCGTTCATCACGATGAAAAACGGCGCGTCGGGCGCGAGCGCGCGGGCGGCGGCCGACGCATCGGCCAAAGGTGCGGACACGGTCATCGGCTGCGCTCCTTGCGGTTCGTCGCATGATTGCGTGCGCCGAGACGCATCGAAGCGGCCGGCGAGCGTGCCGATTATAACGAAAGCCTTACAACGGGAGCGTGCGCCGCCTGATGCTTACGTGTGCTCGCCCCGAATGTAGTACTCGAGTTGCTGAATGGTGAACTGCTGCTCGGAGATGATGTTCTTGACCAGATCGCCGATGGAGATCATGCCGACGAGCTTGCCGTTGTCGATCACCGGCAAATGGCGCATGCGCTTGTCGGTCATGAGCGCCATGCAGTCGTCGGTGGTCTGGTCGGGCCGCACGTAGCGCACGTGCGAAGTCATGATGTCGCGCACCGGCGTGTCTTTCGAGGAGCGGTCCATGAGCACGACTTTGCGCGCATAGTCGCGCTCGGTCATGATGCCGACGATTTCGTCGCCGCGCGTGACGATCACCGCGCCGATGTGCTTGTCCGCCATCAGCTTGATCGCGTCGAAGACCGGCGCCGTATCCGCGATCGTATAGACCGTCTGTTCGGGTTTCGAGCTCAGAACCTTTGCGACTGTTGCCATCGACCGCCTCCGTCTGACTTGCGCGCCGTTCGCCGTCCGCGTGGTGGACGGTCAGGCGCGCTGCGTTGTATCCGGAACACGTTGCTGCGCTGTATGAGCGTAAGGCTTCCGTCCGATGCATTCATCGGCATTAACCCGACCATTCGCGAAGAGTATAGGACACGCATCGCTGTGGCACCTGTGCTTTCCCTGCCTTCAGTTTCGCCGATTCGTGCCGCTAATCAGGCATCGCGCGGAAATTCCGTCTTCCGCCAGGACTACGCGGCGCAAGCGCCCACACCACAGGAGAAGCAGTGAGCAATTCACAACAGGATATCGAGCAGCGCGTGCGGCTCGCGGGCAGCAACATGTTCGAGTTGCTTCTCTTCAAGCTGGGCGAGGCGCCGGATTCGGAGCAGCGCGAACTGTACGGCATCAACGTGTTCAAGGTGCGCGAGATCCTCGCGATGCCGACGATCACCGCCGTCGCCGGTTCGAGCGAGGAGATTCTCGGCGTCGCGGACATTCGCGGACAGATCATTCCGGTGATCGACCTCGCGCGCATCACCGGCTGCCGCCCGAAGAACGGCCCCAAGATTCTGCTCGTGACCGAGTTCGCTCGCACGACGCAGGGCTTCGCGGTCGAGGAAGTCGACGATATCGTGCGCCTGGAGTGGAATCAGGTGTTGTCGGCGGAGTCGCATTCGAGCGGACGCACGGTGACGAGCTTCGCGCGCCTCGACGGCAACGTCGACGGATCGCGGCTCGCGCAGGTGCTGGATGTCGAGCGCATCGTGCGGGACGTGCTGCCGGGCCAGGAATCGGACATCACGGAAGCGCGCACCGGCCGTCTGCAACTGAAGCCGGGCGCGCGCGTGCTGGCCGCGGACGATTCGGGCGTCGCGCGGGCGCTGATCGAACAGAGCCTGACCGCGATGGGCGTGCCGTTCGTCATGACGAAGACGGGGCAGGAAGCGTGGGATGTGCTCGAAGCCGCGCTGCAAAAGGCGCAGAAGCACGGCACCGAAGTCTCGGACGAAATCGCGCTCGTGCTCACCGACCTCGAAATGCCCGAGATGGACGGCTTCACGCTCACGCGCCGCATCAAGGCGGACAGCGGCTTGCAGCACATTCCGGTGGTGATTCACTCGTCGCTGTCGGGATCGGCGAACGAGCAGCACGTGCGCAAGGTCGGCGCGAACGCGTACGTCTCGAAGTTCGAGGCGTCCGAACTCGCCAGCGTGATGCGCGGCGCGATCGTCAACGCCTGAATCGGCGGCGCAAAAGCATCGGCGCCCGGAGCGGAGAGACCTTGTGAGTCTGCCGCGCCGGGCGCCGAATGGGTCGCTTCAGTCTTGAGAGCCGGCGGATAAGCCGGCCAGACCGGTTCGATTAGTGACCGAAAAAGACCGAGTTGGTGCTGTTTGCTGCTTTCGTGCGGGCGCCGGACTGAGCCAGCGAGTCACGCGAACCACCGTAGGCGTTAGCATCGACGCCGTGTGCGTGCTCTTCAGCAGCGATCGCTTGGGCGCTCGGGCCTTGTTGCGACGTCGGAGCGCCGGCAGCCGGGCGATAGAACGGAGCCGGGCCGTAGCCGCTTGCGAAAGCGGGCGCAGCGAGCGTGGCGGAAGCGGCGATAAGAAGGGTAGCGAGAAGATTGCGTTTCATGGTGATCTCCAAAGACGGTTGACGTTCAATCAGAAAGCGCCGCAGCGGTCTTGCGAGAAACTGTCTGCTACGTCGATGGAAAGCAGTGTATACCCCTACTATCGTTTTTTTATCCCGATATATTTCAATACACTTTTCATCCAGCGCCAACAATCTCTGGCCGCACGGGCGTGCGAAATGGCTCAAAGCCGCGCTGCGTACGGCGCTGAGCGCGACGGGCGTCAATTAAGCTGTTCGCTAGGGACAGAACAATCTCGTGCCGATCGGCGTCGTCGAAGGCCGATTCGGGACGTTATCAGTGGACGAGACGCTGCATCAGGTGGACGAGCGTCGCAGGCGAGTTGCCCTTCTGGCAATACGCGTCGAAGCCGGCGTGCAGCCCTTTCGTGCGCACGAGCTCCTCGCCGAGCGCCGTAAACGCGATGATTCCCGCGTCGCGCGTACGAGCGATGCGCCGTAGCACACGCGCGGTCGCGAAGCCGTCGTGCTCCGGCATGCTGATATCGAGAATGACGATGTGCGGCACCCAGCCGTCGACCGCATGCAGCGCGTCGACGCCGGACAAGGCGACTCGCGTCTCGAATCCGTCGGCAGTGAGGGCCGCGGCGAGCGCCTCGGCGCTGGAAGCGTTGTCATCGACGACGAGAATCCGCCAGCACGGGAGATCGACGTCGATACTGCGGTTGGTCCAGAGAGCGCATTGGGGCGAATGCAAATTCACGGGCATGGCAAGTCGCGATATTCATCTGACCGCCGTATCGCACGAATCGCGCCCGGGCGGGCGACCCGTCATGCGCCCGCTTCGCGCTTGCCCTTGCGCCGTTTCGCGGCGCTCTCTTCGCTCTCGCGCAGCCGCGCATTCGCCTGAACCAGCGAGGCGGCGTCGCGCTGCCGCAGCGCCAGGTCGAGCTCGCCGAGCGCGGCCACGAGCGCATCGCGGTCGGCCTGTTCGCATGCCGGTTCGCCGCCGGCCGCCACGCGCCGCGCTTCCTTGTCGAGCCGCTTGAAAAGCTTCGCGCCGAAGCGCGTGTCGAGCGCGCCGTCGCGCGCCAGGCCGGATATCACCGAGGCGAGGCGTATCAGTCCCGCCGCGGTGGTTTGCGTCGCGCCATCCAGATCGTCACGGTCATCATCCACAACGCTTCTCCCCAAGTTTGACAGTCGGCGCGCGCCGGGTCCGGCGTCTATCGTCGCGTGTCCGGTCATCATACGCTGTCAATATGACAATCATTCTTACATTCCGCGACACGAATGCCGCGATTGTTTCCACGAGCGATGAGCGCCAAACCTGCGTCGCCAGCACCGAGCGGTGGCACACTAGCGCCTGACGAAGCAAGCCGCCAGTCTTCGACCGCACATAACGACCGCATGAAAACCGCTATCCCGCAAACATCGCTCTACGGTTCAGACTTCACCGGCCTCGTCTGCGGCTTCCGTTTTCGCGTCGATCAACCGGGCGAGCCCATCGATTCCGAGCAGGCGAGCGACTGGGTCGGCCGCGACGACACGGCCAAAGAGTTCCTCTGGCTGCACTTCGACCTCGCCAACAGCGCATGCGAGCGCTGGATCAAAACCCGGCTCGGCTTACCCGACGCGTTCTTCGACACGCTGCATGAGGGCTCGCATTCGACGCGCATCGAGCATCAGGAAGGCGCCTTGTTCGCGGTCATCAACGACGTCATGTTCAATTTCGAGCTGACGCCCTCGGAAATCGCGACGCTCTGGGTGTACACGCACCAGAAGCTGCTCGTCACCGCGCGCATGAAGCCGCTGCGTTCAATCGATTCGTTGCGCGAGTCCGTGCGGCGCGGCGAAGTGTTCCGCTCGCCGGCGGAACTGCTCGCGCATCTGCTGCGCGATCAGGCGGATCTGCTCGTGCAGATCGTGCGGCGGACGAGCGCGGAAGTGGACGGCATCGAAGATCGCTTTCTGTCGACGCATGCGTCCACGACCCGCTCGGATCTCGGCGCGCAGCGGCGCGTGCTCGTGAGGCTGCAACGGCTGCTCGCGCCCGAACCGGGCTCGGTGTTCCGGCTGCTCGCGCGCCCGCCGCGCTGGCTGCACGCGCAGGACATCCAGGACCTGCGCGACGCGACCGAGGAATTCTCGCTCGTCCTCAACGATCTCGCCGGGCTCGTCGAGCGCATCAAGCTGCTACAGGAAGAAATCGCGACGCGCATGGACGAGCAGAGCAACCGCACGCTTTTCACGCTGACGCTCGTGACCGTGCTCGCGTTGCCCATCAACATCGTGGCCGGTTTCTTCGGCATGAACGTCGGCGGCATACCGCTCGCCGAGAATCATCACGGCTTCTGGCTGCTCGTGGCGATCGTCGCGAGCTTCACCGTGCTCGCCGGATGGTGGGCGTTCCGCCGGCGGCGCGATATGTGAGCGTCGCTCGCCTTTCTTCGGTTAGAGCCCGAGATCGCTCAGTCCCGGGTGATCGTCGGGGCGACGCCCGAGCGGCCAGTGATACTTGCGCTCGGATTCTTTGATCGGCAGATCGTTGATCGACGCATGCCGATGCGTCATGAGCCCGGCCTCGTTGAACTGCCAGTTCTCGTTGCCATAGCTGCGGTGCCAGTTGCCCGAATCGTCATGCCATTCATATGCGAAGCGCACGGCGATGCGGTCTCCGGTGAACGCCCATAGCTCCTTGATGAGCCGATAATCGAGCTCGCGCACCCACTTGCGATGCAGAAACGCCTCGACTTCCGCGCGTCCGTTGACGAACTCCGCGCGGTTGCGCCAGCGCGTGTCCTCGGTGTACGCCAGCGCGACGCGCTTGGGATCGCGCGTGTTCCAGCCGTCTTCGGCGAGACGAACCTTCAAGGCGGCGGTTTCAGCGTCGAACGGCGGGAGAGGCGGTCTGGTTTCCATGGCATGTCCTGTTGACGTTGCGCGTGGTAGACAGGGTTGTCTACCTGAAGCGCACTCTAGCGCAGGTAGACAGACCTGTCTACAATTGGCTGCATGAACGTGATCGCCTCCCCTGCCGACTCGACCGAGCTTCCACCGGATGCCCGCATTCTGCGCACCGCGCACGACCTCTTCTACCGCGACGGCATCCGCGCGACGGGAATCGACCGCGTGATCGCGGAATCGGGCGTGGCGAAGAAAACGTTCTATCGATACTTCGCGAGCAAGGACGACCTCATCGTCGCGTTTCTCGAATACCGGCATGACAACTGGATGACGTGGTTCCGCGACGGCCTTGCGCGTCACGGCGGCACGCTCTCGGCGCTCGTACCGACGCTCGCGGAATGGTTCGGCGGCGAGGCGTATCGCGGTTGCGCGTTCATCAATTCGGTGGTCGAAGTCGGCGGCACGCTGCCGCAGGCTGTCGAGATCGCGCGGCGACACAAGCGCGACATGACCGCCGCGATTCGCGCGCTGATGCCGCCGTCGCGCACCGCGAAGGCCGACGCGCAGGCGCTCGCGCTCGCTGTGGATGGCGCGATCGTCGCGGCGCAATTCGCCGACGCCCCCGCCGATGCGTTGAAAGCCCTCGCGCGCGTGGTTCGGGCGGTGAAGCGCGCGGCCGCGAGCGCGGAGTGACGGGCGACGTCTAGCGCACGTCCGCGCTCGACGTTTGCAGTGAACAGCAGAGCTTGCCGTTCAGGTCCGCGATGTCGTCGGTGCTCAAGGTAGCGACGTCCGCCTTCAATTGCAAAAACGCCACGACCGCCGCATAACGCGAACGCAGCAGATCGCGGCGGGCGGTGTACAGCGCGTCGATGGCGCGTAGCACGTCGTTGCCGGTGCGGCTTCCGATCTTAAAACCGACTTCCGTGGCACTGAGCGTATCGCGGGCGCTTTCCACGAGATGCGAGAGCGCATCCGTCCGCTGGCGTTCGCGCACGTACTTGGCGAAGTTGTCGCGGGCGGAAGCCTCTGCCTGATTCGAAGCAAGTTCGTAGCCTTCTTTGGCCTTGTCTTCGAGAGCTAGCGACTGCTTCATGCGCGCCTGAATCTCGCCGCCGGAATAGAGCGGAATCTGGATTTGCAGCATGCCGGTCGTGGTCGTCGTCGGGCGCGAATAACCGGAGGCAGCGCCAGCGGGCGTATAACTGCCCGTCACGCTGACAACCGGATAATGCGCCGCCCGAGCCTTCGCCGAATCGAACTTGGCGATCTCCCAGCCGAGTTGCTTCGACTGCACCTCGTAGCCGCGGGACTTGGCTTGCTCGACCCACGATTCCTCGCCTTCCGCGAGCGTTGGCAAGGCTGTCCCCGCCGGCAACGGGGCGAGCGCCGCGAACGGCCGCCCGGTCACCTGCTGCAACGCGCGGCGCTTCGCACTGAGTTCTTCGCGCGCATCCACCTGTTGCAGTTGCGCCTGCTCGCGCGCGGTGTCGGCTTCGCGCTGGTCGATGAGCGTCACCTCGCCCACGGCGCGCTTTCGACGCACCTGTTCCAGTTGCGCGTCGATGGCGGCGAGATACTCCGTGCTGCGTTTCACATCGTCTTCGGCGGCAAGCTCGTCGAAATACGCGCGCACGGCGCGCAGAATCGACGCCTGCTGCGCGCCGGCGAAATCCACCGCGCCCTGTGCGACGACGAAATCCGCCTGCCGGTAAGCGGTCCACTTGCTCCAGTCGAAGAGCGGCTGCGTCATGGTCACCATCCAGCCGTTCTGCCAGTACTTTTGGCGCGGAAACCCATCCATGTCGATGCGGTTGTATGACCTTCCCCACCCGCCCGCGATCTGCGGCAAGAGTGCCGCCCGAGCGATGGGCACCGCCTGCTTCGCGGCTTCATACGCAGCCTGCGCCTGGCCGAGTTCCGCGTCGTGATCGAGCGCCTGTTGCACGATGGCGACGAGATCGTCCGCCCGCGCGGCATCGGCAAAGATGAGCGCGCACGCCAGCGCCGCCAGCGAAATGCGTCGCTTAAGCATGGAGCGTCTCGTCTGCCGTGGCCGTGCTCGATGCATCGCTCTCCGGCACCAATGCGCCGGCAGCGAACCGATAACGCGTGTCGAACGCGGAAGCGAGCGACATGTCATGCGTGATTACGACGACCGTGCGATCGAGATTGCGCAGTAGCGAAGCGATGCGCCGCACGGACGCCGGATCGAGATTCGAAGTCGGTTCGTCGAGCAGCAGCAGTTCGCGCTGCTGATATAGCGCGCGCGCGAGCAGCAGCCGCTGCCGCTGACCGGCCGAGATATTGGCGATCGTGTCGCTGATGACGGTGCGCGTGCGCATCGGCAAACGCATGATGTCGTCGAGGAGGCCGACGTCGGCGAGAATCGCGTGAATGCGGTCTTCGTCGGTCTCGGCAGCGAACAGGGTCACGTTATCCGCAATGGAGCCGTGCAGAATGATGTCGCCCTGCCGCATATGCGCCTGATGTCGGCGGATTTCATCGACCGTCAGGTTCGGCCATGCGATGCCATTGAGCGCTATATGTCCGTGCTGGAGCGGTTCCGCCGCCGACAGCAGCTTGAACAGCGTGGACTTGCCGCTGCCCGACGGACCGGTGATCGCGATCTTCTCGCCCCGGCGAATATGGATGCTCGCGTTCCTGAGAATCGGCTCGTCGGAAATGCCGTAGCTGAACGTCACGTCGCGCACTTCGATATCGTTGAAGGACCGTACTTCGGTGGCGCGCTGCGTATCCGCGAGCGGCGTATAACGTTCGTTCTCGCTCTCCACGATATCGTCGACGCGCGCCGTCGGCACGCTCAGCATGAAGTACTGGAACGTGGCGTTGATCCCGCTCGCGAGCCGCTCGGACATGAGCGACTTGTAGATCAGGAACGAGTAGAACACGCCGACCGACACCTTCCCGCCGAGCATCAGGCGCGCGGCCAGCCACGTGATGACGATGGTATCGGCGTAAGTCACGAGCTTCAGCAAGCCGTCGCGCGTGCACGTGAGACGGCTGCTCTTGAGAAGCGCCGCCGCATACGCCTTGTAGATCGTCATGTAGATGGCGGTGCGCCGCGTCTCGCCTTGCGCCAGCTTCAGCAGCGAGGCGGCGCGAATGGTTTCGATCAGCGAGTCGTCGCAACGCGCGGATGTTTCCAGCACCAGTGCATGGTTGTCGCGCATCGCCGCGAACATGCTGACCGCCAACCCCACGTAGACGGCGAAGATCAGCAATGCGACGCCCGCCAGCTGACGGCTCTGTATGAGCATCAGCACGAGCGCGAGCGCGCCGACCGTCAGGTCGATGAAAAGCGACACCGTGGTGCGCGTGGTGAACACGCTGATCTCGTCCTGCGCTTTCACGCGCGCGAACACATCGCCGACGTGGCGCTCCTCGAACCACGGCATCGGATTGCGCAGCAAATGGCCGAGCAGGCCCTCGGTCGAGTTGATCTGCGTGATGTTGTAGAGCAACTCGGTGAGGTACTTCTGGACGAATTCGCTGAGCGCCCCCAGCAAAAAGATGCTGGCGAAGGTCGCGACGAGCACGTTCAGCAGGTTGCGGTTGTCCGCCGCCACCACGTAGTCGAGCACGAGATTGCCGAAGTACGGCGCGGCGAGAATGGCGAACTGGCTGCCGAGCGCGACGAACACGATCTTGCCGATTTGCGCCTTCATCTGCGGACTGAGGGCCCGCACGCGCTTGAGCGCCGCCGGCACGCGCGACTTGGCGCGAATGCGCGGCATCTGCGGCGTGGGCGCGAATTCGAGCAGAAAGCCCGAGACGGCGGAGCGGAACGTGTCCATCGACACGCGCCGACGACCCGTGGCGGGATCGATCACGCGCACATAGCCGTGCCCCGCTTTCTCGAACACGACGAAGTGAGCGCCGCCGAAATGCAGTATCGAGCCCTTCTTGACCGCCGAGAGGTCCGACGCATCGAAACGATACGCCTGCACCGCAAGCCCGAAGTCGATGGCGACATCGTACAGGTCCATCAGCGACAGGCCATTTGCCGAGATCGGCTTGTACGCAGACAGCTCGCGCACTTCGGTCGCGCGGCCGAGATGGGATAGCACCATCGCCAGACACGCGTAGCCACATTCGGCGACTTCGTTTTGATAGATAACGCGCACATCAACCTCTCAGCATTCTGAACAGCGGCGCCAGCACCCACTCGGCAATCGTCCGGCGCTCGACGACGATGCTGGCCGTCGCGCGCATGCCCGGAAGAATCTTGAAGTGCTGCCCGTCGAAATCGAAGGTATTGCCGCGCAGCGTCGCCCAGGCCAGATAGTCGCCGTCGGACTCCTTCGTGGTTTGCGTCTCTTCGGACGGGTCGGGCGCGCCGGGCGTGCCGGGCGGCGCGGCCGGGCTCGCGGGCAGCACGGTGGTGCCGGAAATCGAATCGATGCGCGCTTCGTAGGTTCCAAACTTCGCGTACGGAAACGCATCGAACTTGAGGCGCACGATCTGGCCTTCGCGCACGAAGCCGCGTCGGCGCGAAGGAATGCTCAACGCCACGCGCAGCGGGCCGCTCTCTTGGGTGGAAATCACCATCGCGACATCGCCGGTCGCGAGCATGCGGCCCGCCACCAGACTGGAAAACGTGACGACGCCGCCCTTCGGCGCGGACACCGTCGAGTCCTGACGCTCGCGCTCGAAACGCGCGCGGACGTCCTGCACGTCGCGTGCATGCCGTGCATCGAGTTCGCGCAACTGCGCTTCGAGATCGGTCTGGCTGCTAGTCGACGCGCCCAGCTCACCCGCCAGTTGCTGCCTGCGCGCGATGCTCTGCGCGACCGTCACCTTGCCCTGATGCACATCGGCGCGAGCCTGTTCGAGCTTGTCCGCCGTCACGTACTCGGAGACCGAATTGAGGCGCGCGAGCCGTTGCTCGAATTCGCCGACGAGCTGGGTGTTTTGCGCGATCTGGGCATCGAGGGAGCCGAGTTCCGCGCGCTTGCTGGCTTCGCTCAGCCGCGCCGTCTCGCGCTGCGCATTCAATTGAACCCGGCGCTCGCTGTACTGCTCGTCGATCGAGCGGATCTGGTCGTCGCGCATCTTTTCGTCGAAGGCTTGCCGACGCAGGCCGTCCGTGGTCAGCGAAAAGTCGCGCTGAAGACGGAACAGCGGCGTGCCCGGATCGACGTGCTCCGATGGCCGCGCGTAGATCGCCGACACGAGCCCCGTCAGTCCCTGAACCTTGACCTCGGATGCGGAGACGACCTCGCCGGTCACGTCCTGCTTGAGCTCGATCTCATGCACGAAACCGAAGGCAACCGCGACGATGGTGAAAATCGAGGTGGCGTACGCTATCCAGCGCCACGGGACATCTTTGAATTCGGGAATATCGGTGGGTTGCATGAATGGTTGCGTGTAATACGAGGCCGGTTCGCGTGCGGCGCTTATCGCGAGGGTGCGAACGCGTACATGGCGGGATGGCCAGCCGGGAGCCACTGCTCGTAGTTGTCGCTCAAGGCCGTTTCGATATAGCCGGCGAGACGCTGCGGCGATTCGGGCCCGTCGAGCGGAAGGGGATCGAACAGACGCGCCTCAAAGCGCCCACGCGCGAAGCGAAGATAGAACGGCAACAGCACCGCGCCGAACGTCTCACCCATGCGAAACACGCCGTTGTGTATGCGGGCGCTCTTGCCGAACATGGTGACTTCCACGGTCTCCATCGGGTAACGGTGCATGGTGAACGGCGGCACGTCGCTGAACAGCACCGCCACGCCGTCGCGCTTGAGGGAGCGCGCCACGCGCACGCCGAGCCCGTTGCGGTTCGCATCGCCATAGGTGTAAAGCACCTTGATGCCGGGAATCAGCGCATGGTCGTCGCCGTATTGATTTCGCGGCACGCCGGACACCACGGACATCGACTGCAAGCCCAGCAGCGCCGCCATGCGCTCGACGATATAAATGTTCGCGTACTGAGACACGAAGTGGAACGGCGAGATGAATACCGGCCGCTCGGGCGCTTCGCGTTTAAGCTTTTCTACGGCACTCACCAGGATCGTGGCAATGGCATCTAGATCTGCCCACGCTTCGCGCTTGCGAATATCGCGGCCGAAATAGATGCGCTGATCGATGAGTTTCTCGACTTGCGCGCCGAAGCACGCCCGATTCGCGCGGCCTGGTGGCAGACGAAGAACCGCGCTTCCAAGCTCGACGCGAATGCGGCCATTCGCTCGGCATGTTGCGTCGAACAGGCTACGCACGCGCCACGACAAACGCGCAAGCGCTTCGACCGCACGCATAGGAATGCGGCCGACGATCAACCGCCGCATGCGATGCTTTCGCAAGGCAAGCCATTTTTTCAGCGCGGGACGCAAAGCAGGCATGAAGAACTCTTTCTCAAACACGGCGGGGCGGGTCCGCGGCCCTGCCCCGCTCTGGCTGTCCCTCGCGGATACGGCTCAGGCGAGGAAACAGCCGGTTATGCGAAGCGCAGCGACTTACCTACCCTGGATGTAGATCACCACCGTCGTGTTCGACGACGAGCGGCTGCTTGCCTTGTGGCAACCGCCAGCCAGCGATGCTTGAGCCAGTGCGTTACGTTCGATTTTCTGCATTTCAACTCCTCCTGCAAATTGCTAAATATGCGTGGTCCGAACTGAACTCGTTCCACGCGATCATCTGCCCTTCCTGCTTCTGGGCTTCGTCAGGAAATGTTTAATATTCCTGAACGACGGATCTTAGATAGTTCGCGTATGACGGTAAACCACGAAAACTCTGAAAGAAGCGACAAGAGGCAATTCCAGTCGATGATTCGTTTGGCAATGGCAGCTTATTAATCGACTCGTAAGCGAAGCGGTGCGATATCCATGTGGACTCGCAGATTTATCGGGCATATGACTGTTCAACAGCAGCAAACTTGCGTCACGTGAACGCCCAAAAGAAAAAGGCCATCCCCGACCGAGGATGGCCTTCTTTACTGAACCGGCGATCAGTGCGTGCTGACTCCGATAGCAAGCGTGGCTTTGTCGTTCGGGTTGTCGTTCGCGCCGCCGCCGCCCCCGCTCGATGCCCCCGCAATCGAAATCCTGACGTTCGTGGTGGATGACGCGCTGCTCGATGCCTTGGCGGCGCCGCCCGCCACATCGCTGTAATTCAAGCCGTTTCGGTCTATTCTTTGCATTTCAGTTTCTCTAGGTTCCAACATACAAGGGACGATGACGCCGTTGGGCGCGCCAACGTCCCGATTCTCCGCGCGGACCCGGCACAACACTATAGGGTCTCGCGCGGATGTTCTGCAATCCTGCTGATCAGTTATAGGCGAAGTTGACGGTGGCCGTGGCGGACACGGTGCCGCCTGTCATGGCACCGAGACGGTAGAACTGGGCCACCATCGGAATCGTCATCGTGTTGGTCGCATCGACCGTTCCTATGTTCAGGGACGAGTTGAGCGTAATCGGCGAGCCAGTCGTATCGCCGGCGTTGACGGCCTTTAGCAGCTGCACGCCGACTTGCCCGGCCGTGCCCGTATTCTTGAGCACGCTTTGCACCGTATCGGAGGTTCCGTTGACCGTCATCGCCACGTTCGTGTTCGGTGCGCAGCTGTTCAACGTGATGTTGAAGGCCGTCGGGTTCTTCGTGTTGCCCACGGCGGCGAAGTCCGTCGTCCTCGCGGTGCCGAGCGCAATCGTTTGATTGACCGAGTTCGAATCGACGGTACAGGTCGGCAGAATGATGGTGCCGGTGAATGTCAGCGTTGCATCGGCCGCGAACGCCGACGCAGCACTCGTCAGCCCAAGCGCCACGAGCCCGATTTTCAGTTTCTTCATTTTTGCTTCTCCTTGATTTCTGTTGCTGGCCGCTCGACGGCGATAGGGACACCCGCCCATGCCGCCGCCGAACGGATCACTGGTACAGCACGGTCATCGTCATGGTCGCGTTCGCGGGACCGGCGCCGAGCGCGCCTGTGCGGTAATAGCGCGCTTGCATCGGTATCGTGTAGTTGCCGCCGTTCGTGCTGTCGAAGCCGTTCAGCGTCATATACGTGCCATACGGAAACACCGCGCCTGTCTGGTCGTAGAGCTGAATGCCGACGCCCGCCGCGCTCGGCGACCCGCTCAACGAGGCGACGTTGCTATAGCCGGACACGAGTCCGTTCGACGGATCGATCCTGTACTGGATGCTGTGAATCTGCCCCGCCAATGTTCCGCTCACCGCCGTTCCGCCCGGGCAGTTATTCAGGCTCAGGTTGAACGACGACACCTTGTTCGGCGCAGGCCCGATGTTCGGCAGGTCCGCCGGTCCCTGAATGCCCATGGGCACCGTGACATCGGGCGTCTGGCACGTCAGCACGGTAATGACCACCGGCGTGATATAGAAGTTGATGACACCGGCCGACGGCACGTCCCCCGCGGGCGGCGGCGTCAGCGTCTGCCACGAGAACGCCTGCGCGACCATGCCGGTGGCGGTGCCCGGCGTGATGTCGCCGATCTTGACCAGCGCGACGATCAACTGTCCGCCGTTGTAGATCGTGCCGTTCGTATTCCACTGACGCCCGAGCTTCGAGAAGGTGCGCGGCCCGGCCGGCAGGCTATTCGGAATGACATAGCCGCCCATTGCGATGCCCACGCCCGGCACGTTGGTCGGATACACCTCGAAATCGACGCCCTGGTAGTTGGCCGTGTACACCGTCGGCCCGCCTGTGGTGATGCCCGCCGTTTCGAAGTCGGTCCCCGTATAGACCTGCCCTGTGACGATGCAGGTCCAATAGTCGTTCTTCGAGGCGGAAAGCGACCATGCCGTCAGAATCGATCCATTCGGCAAGTCGCGCGCCACCGCCACCGACGGCGGCAGCGTCAACGTGAACGAACTGTAGTTGACGGTGCAGTTCGCCGTCGCCCAAGCGGACGACGGCACGAACACCAGTGCAGCGATCCAGCACAACACACACCGCAGCAGTCCGGCTGCAAGCCGATCCATGAATTTCATTTTGATTTCCTGATTCAATGAATGTGAACGGCGCTCACTGACAGACAGCGTCCGATATGCTGATGGAGTTCGGCTTCGAGGCATCCGTCACCGCGGGCAACTGATAGCGCACCGCGCAACGCTGCTCGGGTGCTTCGCCCCACTTCACGTTCAGCGTGCCGGCGTCGGCCTTCAGCCCGGTCGCGATGATGCGGCTGCCCTGCGCCACCGTGCCGACGCTGCGATTCTCGGCGTCGAACACTTCGGAGCCGAACGGCAGCGGCTTGCCATCCGCCTGCGAGACGCGCATAACCGCCGGCTTGCCCATGTTCTCCGTCTCGAACTTGAGGCGCACCACCGCGCCAGCAGTCGGGGCGGTGCGCTGCACGGTCGACTTCAGCGCGATGTTGATCGGCAAGCCCTTCGGGTCCAGTTCGATGTCGTTGTTCGAATACGGCTGCATGCCGGAGACGACAGCGTGTCCCCACCGGTCCACGCGCAAGCCCGCGCCGTTGGCGAGGCGCGCGCCGGCCGCGTCGCTCGCTTCGACGACCGCGACCGTATCGCCCATGTTCGGCGTGAACGCGACGCCGTCGCGCCATGCCACCACGCCGCCCGACATGCCCGCGCCGACCTGCGAGAAGTTGCGGCCCGTGCTCGCGTTCGCGGTAAGCATCGCGAACGGCGCGACATACCCGACGTTGCCGCCCGCGCTCGCCGAACTGCTGGCGTGACTGCCGCCGTCGTTGAAGTTCGCGTTGATGCCGTAGCTGAATGCGTTGTCGACGCCGAGCGTGCCCGTGACCGATTGCTGAATGGTCGAGCTGCCGTCGCTGCTGTCGTGCTGGAAGTTGGTCGTCGACTGCGGCGCGTGCGCCCCGAACCCGAGCGGGATGGACATGTTCAGCATGATGCGGTTGTCCCACCGCGCCGTGTTCACCTGGAACTGCCGCACGAACGACGCGCCGTAGGTCATGCGCTTCCAGCTGTTGGTGTAGCCGATTTGCAACTGCGTATCGTGACTGGAGCGGTTCCAGTACGTCTGGAACGAACCCATCGCATAGAGCGAGCCGTAGCGCGCGCCCTCGCCGATGCTCTGATTCAGCGTGAACTGCACGCGCGACTTTTGCAGCGCGGTCATGAGGCCGAGTTGATGCTCGGCGTTCAACTGACGCATCGTCACAGCGTCGGGCAGCGAGAAGAAGCCGCTCGTCGAATAGCGATACGCGGCAATCGCGATATTCGTATTCGTCGGCTCGAACAGGCGCGAATAGCTGAGCCGCACGCTCGCCCCGTTGCGCGTGCCGTAGCCCTTGAAGCTCGCGCTTGCCTGCGTCACGTCGAGACCGAATGCGCCGACGCTCGTATTGAGCGCGGTGCCGATCATCGTCGAGAAGTACATGTCCGCCGCGCTCACGCCGCCGTACAGCGTCACCAGATTGCTGATGCCCCGCTGCAGCGTGAACTGCGACACGAACGGATGAATATCGATGTTCGGATCGCGATACTCGCCGATGCTCGCGCTATAACGCGTGACGCCTGGCCGCAGCGCGTTCACCGCCGCGGCATAAGGAACGGTCGAGATGTGCTGCGTGCCGTCGGCCTCGGTGACGATCACATCGAGATTGCCGCCATAGCCCGTCGGATACAGGTCGTCGATCTCGAACGCGCCCGGCGCGACCGTCGTCTCGTAGATGATGTTGCCGTTCTGCCGGACCTGCACGCGGGCATTGCTATTGGCGATGCCATGCACCACCGGCGCGTAGCCGCGCTGCGACTCCGGGAACATGCGGTCGTCGGTGCCGAGCGTGGCGCCGCGCAAGCCGAAGCTGTCGAACAGCGCGCCGTCCGTGAACGTGTCGCCAACCGTGAACTGGCTCTTGATGTCCTTGAACGCACGCTGCGCATAGGTCTGCACGCTCTGATAATGCGAGCCGCCGATGCTGTTGTGCGTAACGTTGCCCTGATAGCGGAAGCGCCACGGACCGACGTTGATGCCGCCGATCAGACCGAGGTAGGCCGAGTTGTTGTCGTAGCCGCCGGCGGAACTGTGATACACGTTCGCGTTGTACTGGAACGTGCCCGCGTTGATGCCGTCGTCCCAATACTTCGGATCGACATAGCCGCGCGCCCTGCTGTTCATCGCGATTTGCGGCACGCTCACATCCAGGCGCTGCTCGCCGCCGTCGAACGTGGCGATCGCGCCCGGGATCAACTCAGGCAGCGTCAGGCACGCATTGCCGGTCGCTTCGAGCTTCGCGGCGGCTTCGGGCGAGAGCTTGCGCAAATCGACGCCGAAGCGTTCGAGCAGATCCGCCGTCACGCACGGTTGCACGACGCCGGGATGCTCCGCGGAGTCGCGCACATCGACGCTGAACTTGCCGCGCCATACGTTGTTGACGTAAGTATCGGCGCGATACGTGCCCGGCAGGACCGGCTGTCCGTGATTGAAGCGTGAGATGTCCAGCTTCTGGCTGCCGCCGGAATCGAGAAACTGCTCGTTGAATTCGACGGCTGCGGGCTGCGCAGAAGCGTCCGCCCACGCGTGGGCGCTCACGCCCATTGCGGCCAAAGCCTGGAGCGTGAACAGCGTGACAGGTCTTAAACGCGCGCCGGACAGGTGGGCGCTGCAGTAGTGCGTTTTCATTCAGGTATCCGAAGTGTTCGGGCAAAGCCAGTCCCCGGCATGCCAGGCGGGCATGCACGCTAGTTCATCTTTACGGGGTCATTGCGGCGCGAGCGCCGCGGCCGGCTCGCGCTGGTCGGCGATGCCGCCGGTCAGGGCGCGAGCGTGGCGTCACCGGCCTGCGGTCCGCCGTAGTCGTTGATCGCGGTATAGCGCACCTTCGCGCCGGCTGCGGGAAGCTCGCCCTTGAGCGGGAACGCGCGGCTCTGGCCCGGTCCGACCATGCCGCCGTCGGTGAACTGCGCCGTATGCACGCCATCCGTGAGGTCGATGCGGTCGAACGATACGTGGTACTGCGTGGGGTTATCGGCCACCAGCGTGTTCTTGCCGCCTTCGCGCTTCAGATGCCACACGATGGCTTCGGGCGCGTCGCTCGCCTGCCCCTTCAGCCCCGTCGGGCGATAGAAGAACTTGATGCGCGTGCGGAACGCGAGTTGCAGCTGATTGGCGCTGGCTTCATCGCCCGTCGGCTTGGGCGGCACTTCCAGCACGTTCAGATAGAGGACGGATTCGGCGTCGCCGGGAAGAGGCTCGCCGGTCGACATGATGCGCAGCGTTTGCGACTTGCCCGGATCGATACGCATCATCGGCGGGGTGATGGTGAACGGCACGTCGATCGTATCCGGCTTGGCGTCGGCATCGCCCTTGTCGATCCATACTTTCGTGAGACCGGGGAGCTTGCCGTTGTTGGTCAGCTTGACGGTGACTTCTGAATCGCTCTGGTTGTACACCACGCGCGTACCGGCGATGACCACCGAAGCACGGGCCTGCGGGGCGAAGCCCTGGATCGCGGCGAGGAGCACCGCGACGGATGCGAGTCGGCTAAACAGTTTCATAGTGACGAAGAAGCGCCCAAGCGAAGCACGATATCAAGGAGAGGCGGGCTTGCGCCCGCCCTTGCACCGGACCATTCGCGCATGTGCGAAGCGAATGGCCCGCTGTCACGACACCGCTTATTGGTAGTCGATGCTGTACACGACCGACGAGTTCGCCGGACCTGCGGACGTCGCGCCGGTGGCGTAGTAGCGGACGATGTATCTCAGCGTGGCCCCGCCCGAAGAGATGTCGGCAGGTTTCGAATTTTGCAGGTCCCGAGCAGAGCCGGCCTTGATTAAGGACTCGTCCTCGTTAAGCAGCTCCAACTTGACGTTTTGGGCGCCGCCAGCGGCAACTTTCAGGCGGCCATCGGCGAGATCGACGGTCGTGCCTGCTTCGTAGAACACCGATGCCTTGCTTGAGCCCGTTACCGGCGCGCATTGGCTCAACGCGATGCTGTATCCGGTATCGCCGGCGGTATCGCCGGCCTTTACCAGAGTCGAAGTCGAAATGGTCGGCAGATCGACACTAAAGTTTTTCGACGACGTGCCATTGCCGTTGATCGTGCAGGTGGTGGCCGTGAGCGCGCCATTGAACGTGATGGTTCCATCGGACGCGAACGCGCCGCCGGCAGCCAGGCTCAACACGCCAGCGATGAAAGCCGAGATAACGGACTTCTTCATTTTCGAAACTCCAAGCAAGTAAAAAAAGTGGGATCCACATTCGAGCGCGGCGCTGCGCCGATACGGCAACAGCGCACGCTCCCCTTGACGCCGGACAAGTGCATTCGCCTGTGGCCGAGACTGCGTGAGCAAGCGACGGCGCGGCCCTCGGTTGTTATTTAGCCTGTCCAGTTGAAAGCACCCGGGCGGAATTCTCCAATCAATCGAGTTCGAAAGACACCCGAGAATTCTTAATTAGTAAGTCGTCTTTAATGATTGACGGGGCGCGATGGAAGCTGCTGTTCGCTTGGGGAGAGGCAGTGTTGCGGGGTGAAGGGAGGAGAGACGAACGGTCAGCAGCGAGTCGGGGAGAGTCGCTGCTGACCTGAAGTTATCGGCGCGCGAATGGCGCTTTGGATTTTAAATTCAAGTGAACCGGCGGCTCACCCACACGCACCAATCTCCCCACAAGCGGTGCAGAAATCACACCCATCCTTGCGAATCACCGCATTCGCGCCGCACGTCGCGCATTTGCGTCCGTGCATCTGCGCGAGTCCATGCGGATCGACGGGCGCTTCAACGACGTCGTCGGGCGCGTCCTGTTCGTCCTCAGGCTGCAACGTGCGCAGAGGCGCCGCCGCCTCGCTGCGCTTGCGCGCGAGCACGCGCGAAGGAACCTGATTGCCTTCTGCATCCAAAAAACCGCGTCGATACAGAATCTGCTGGATCGCGTAAGCCAGCGCCGCGACTTCGGAGTCGTGCCAACGCGGACTGCGATGACCGTCGAGCCGCTCGACATCGCCGAGCCGCACTTGTCCCCGGTCCCACGACACCTTGCGCATGTCCTGCAACGTGCGCGCCGCAAACCCGCCACGCGCGGCGAGCGAAAGCGAACGCATCGTCGCCGTGATCCACTGCTGCGATTCGTCGCTCTGCCCTGTCGGTATAAAGAATTCAATCGGACGCTCGATGGTTACGTCCTCGCCCGCGATGCGCCCGGTCACTTCGATGAACGACACCGCGAGATACAGCGACTTCTTCCCCGCTTGCGTCAGATATTCGACCTTTTCGATGATCGCGGGCAATTCACCGCGCGGCCGATGGTCGATCGCGATGCGCAGCGGATCGAGGTCGAGTTCGGGATCGGGAGAATCGCTCGGCGTCTCCTGCGGCGTCACCGAAAGCACCGCGCCGAGCGTATCGTTCGGGCGGTACGTGGCAAGACCCTTGAGCCCGCGCCGCCATGCTTCGAAGTAGAGGTCCTGGAACTTGTCGAACGGATAGTCGGCCGGCACGTTCACCGTCTTCGAGATGGACGTATCCACGAAAGGCTGCACCGCCGCCATCATTTCGAGGTGATCGTGCGCGGACATGTCGAGCGCGCTCACGAAGTAATCGGGCAACGCGTTCACGTCGCCGCCCATCTCGCGATAAAGACGGTACGCATGGTCTTCCACCGCGAAGCTCTGCCGCGAGCCGTCCGCCATGCGCTTGGTGCGTTGATATGTCCACGAGAACGCGGGCTCGATGCCGTTCGACGCGTTGTCCGCGAACGCGAGGCTCACCGTGCCGGTCGGCGCGATGGAAAGCAGATGGCTATTGCGAATGCCGTGCGCGCGAATCGCGCTGGTGATGTCGTCGGGTAGGCGCGACGCGAACGTGCCTTGTTCCAGATAGCGTCGCGCGTCGAAAAGCGGAAAAGCGCCGCGCTCGCGCGCCAGTTGCACGGATGCGCGATACGCCTCGTCGCGCATGGTGCGGGCCACGCGCGCGGCGAAGTCGCGTCCTTCCTGCGAGTCGTATCGCAAGCCGAGCATGACGAGCGTATCGCCGAGCCCCGTGAAGCCCACGCCGATGCGCCGCTTCGCCTGTGCCTCGCGCGCCTGTTCCGGCAGCGGCCACAGCGTCACGTCGAGCACGTCGTCGAGAAAGCGGACTTGCGTGCGCGTCGTCTGCGCGAGGCCTTCCCAATCGAATCCCGGCGCGCCGCCACGCATCTGGGCGAACGGATCGGACACGAAGCGCGTGAGATTGAGCGGCCCGAGATTGCAGCAGCCATACGCGGGAAGCGGCTGCTCGCCGCACGGATTCGTCGCGCGAATTGCTTCGAGCGAGCGCAGGTTGTTGTCGTCGTTCATGCGCGAAATGAAGACGACACCCGGCTCGGCGACATCGTAAGTAGAACGCATGATCGTGTCCCACACCTCGCGCGCCCGCACTTCGCGATACACCCACAGGCCATCTTCACGCTGCCGGATATCGGCCGATGCGCGTTGCGCCGGCGACGGCTCCGCCTTGTGCACGAGCTGCCAGACGGCGTCATCGGCGACGGCCTGCATGAATTCGTCCGTCACCGCGACTGATACGTTGAAGTTGTTCCAGCGCCCTTTCGTGTGTTTCGCCGCGATGAATTCGAGCAGGTCCGGATGCGTGCAGTCGAGAATGCCCATCTGCGCGCCGCGACGCGAGCCCGCGCTTTCCACGGTGCGGCACGAGGCATCGAACACGTCCATGTAGCTGCACGGCCCCGACGCGGCCGACCCTGTCGAATGCACACGCGCGCCGCGCGGACGGATTGCCGAAAAGTTATACCCCACGCCGCCGCCTCGCCGCATGGTCTCGGCGGCCTGCAACAGCGCGACGTAGATGCCGGGAAGGCCGTTGTCATCGACACCTTGTATCGCATCGCCGACCGGCTGCACGAAGCAGTTGATGAGCGTGGCATCGATGCCCGCGCCCGCCGCGCTCATGATGCGGCCCGCGCCCAGTGCGCCGCGCTTGAAGTTGTCGACGAACTCGGCTTCGATCTTCGCGCGCGCTTCGGGCGGTTCCGCGAGCGCGACGCCGCGCGCCACGCGTCGATAGATATCGTCGACGCGCGTCTCGTCGCCCTTGGCGTACTTTTCGAGCATGACGTCGATGGAAAATTGCTGCGGAGCGAGAGCGGTGCTGAGATTGTCTTCGGCCATGTCCTGATCCTGTGAAGTGCGCTGATGCTCGACACGTTCCACGTGCCTCGCGCGTTACGCAGTGCAGCGCGGTCGATGCAAGCACGATGCCTGACGATAGCGCGATTCGGCCCGGCTCGCCACGGAGCCGCTACACTTGCCAAACCCGTTCGATGACGACAACGACACAACCATCGCATGAATTCGTCGCACCCGCCGCTTTTCGGCATTACCGGGCGCTCCGGCCAGGGCAAGACCACGTTGATCGAAGCCCTGCTGCCGTGGTTTCGCGCGCAGGGACTCACGGTCAACGTCATCAAGCATAGTCATCATTCCATTGAGTTGGAGCCGCCGGGCAAGGACAGCGCGCGCTTTCGTCGCGCGGGCGCGAGTGAAGTGCTGATCGCGTCGCCGTATCGCTATGCCATCTTGCACGAACTCAGCGATGAACCCGAGCCGCCGCTCGCGGCGCTTGCCGCGCGCCTTTCGCACGCCGATTTCGTGATCGTGGAAGGCTTCGCGCGCGAAGCCATGCCACGGCTCGAAGTCGTGCGGCCGTCGACGGGCAAGGACCCGCTCTATCTGACCGATGTCGAGATTCTCGCCATCGCAACGGATAACGCCGCCGCCATCGAATCAGCCTTGCCTGTGCTCGCCCTCGATGACATAGAGGGCATCGGCGCGTTCGTCTGCGCGACGCTCGGCATTGCGCTGCCTCGCTAAGCGAGCCGTTCGATCAGTTCGCGATGCTGCGGATAAAGCGCCGCGAGTTCATCGGAACGGGCCAGCTCGAACTCGCTGAATTCGAAGCCCGGCGCAACCGTGCACCCGACAAGCGACGCGCCCGACGCGATGCTGCATTCCGCGGCGAACCAGTTGCCCGCTTGGACGACCGCCTGAAACACCATGTCGACATGCTGCGTCATATCGCCCAGCCGGTGCGTGGTGAGCGCGCCGTGCGCATCGAGCACATGCACGAGAAGTGGATCGCCCGCATGGAAGTGCCAGACTTCGTCCGAGCGTATGCGATGCCACGCCGAATGCGCGCCTTCGCATAGCAGATAGTAGATCGCCGTCGATGCCGAACGCGTTTCGCTCGCGCCCTCGCGCGTCACGCGCTGCTCTGCGCGATACGTCTCACGAAAGTAGCCGCCTTCGGGATGCGGCTGCAGGTCGAGGCGCGTGATGAGGGCTTTGGCATCGAGCGGTGCGGGCATGGCAGTATCCTTTTGCAAGCGTGGTCACGGTTCGCGTATTCTGCATGCTCATGCAACATGAGGCGCACGAAGCCATGACTCTTTCTTCGACCTTGCTGCAAGCCATCGCGCCGACAGGCGTGCTGCGCGCGTCCGTCAATCTGGGCAATCCCATTCTTGCGCACCGCGATAGCGAAGGCGAGCCCGGCGGCGTATCGGTCGATCTCGCGCGGGAACTGGCGTCGCGGCTCGGCGTAGACGTCGCGTTCGCGGCTTTCGACACCGCGGCGAAATCGGTGGAGACCGTCACGAATGAAGCGGCCGATATAGGCTTCTTCGCGATCGATCCCTCGCGCGGCGCGGGCATCGCCTTCACTGCGCCTTACGTGTTGATCGAAGGCTTCTACCTCGTGCGCGACGACTCGCCGCTCACGCGCAACGACGAAGTGGACCGCGCGGACAATCGCATCGTGGTCGGCAAGGGCAGCGCCTATGACCTCTTTCTCACGCGCGAGATCAGGCATGCGCAGATCGTTCGGGCGGCTTCGTCGCAAGCGGTCGTCGAGACCTTTCTGCGCGACGGGCTCGAAGTGGCTGCGGGTGTCAAGCAGCAACTGGAAGCCGATGCCGCGCGCACGCCCGGCCTGCGTCTCTTGAACGAACGCTTCATGGTGATTCAGCAGGCGATGGGGCTGCCGAAATCGCGCGGCGAAGCAGCCGCCGACATGCTGCGCGAATTCGTCGAAGACGTGAAACGTTCGGGTTTCGTCGCCGAAGCACTGGCGCGGCACGGGATCAGGGGCGCATCCGTCGCGCCGGCCGCGAGCGTGTGACATGAGCGACGTAAGCGTGTCCGTCACCGACTGGATCGACGAATCGTTCGAAGAGGAAGTCGCGGGCGGGCTTGCCGCGTTCAATGCGGCGCAGCTCGGACCGAGCGGACATCGCGATCTCGCCGTGTCACTCTACGTGGACGACGCGTTCGTCGGCGGACTTGCGGGCTTTACCGCGTGGAACTGGCTCTTCATCAAATGGCTCTGGATACGCGAGGACGCGCGCGGCCGCGGCCTCGCCACGCGCGCCCTCGACGCGGCGGAAGATGAAGCGAAAAAGCGCGGTTGCGCCGCCGCCTGGCTGGATACGCTCAATCCGCACGCGCGCGACCTCTACGCGCGCTGCGGCTATCAGACGTTCGGCGAGTTGCCGGGCTTCCACGGCGAACGATCGCGCTACTTCATGCAGAAGCGCTTCTAGTCCTCACGCGCTCGCGTTGAGCCGTTGCGCGACGCGCTGCGTGATGTCACGCCGCGCCGCCAGCGACGCAGCCTCGTGCTGTCGCACCATCTCGACCACATCGGGGCTCGCGCGGTCAGGATCGCCTGCATCGAAAGGCGGCGCGGGCGCGTATTCCATCGCGAGCTGGATCGCCTGCGCGCCCTGCTCGCCGATGAGTTCCGCCGCGAGCGTCAACGCGAAGTCGATGCCCGCCGTAATGCCGCCGCCCGTCAGCACGTTGCCGTCGCGCACCACGCGCCCGCGCACCGGTATCGCGCCGAGTTCGGCGAGCAGCGCGTGATACGCCCAATGCGTCGTCGCCCGCTTGCCGCGCAGCAACCCGGCCGCGCCGAGGACGAGCGCGCCGGTGCAAACGGACGTCACATAGCGCGCGTCCGACGCTTGCCGGCGCAGGAACGCGAGCGTCTCGTCGTCCTCCATCAGCGCGCCGACGCCTCCGCCGCCAGGCACGCACAGCACGTCGAGCGCTGGGCAGTCGGCGAATGTCGTGTCCGGCGTGAGCACCATGCCCGCCGTCGATCGCACCGGCTCGCGCGTCTTCCAGATCAGGTGGACCTCTGCGCCGGGCATGTGCGCGAAGACGTCGTAGGGGCCGGTCATGTCGAGTTGCTGCACGCCCGGAAACAGCAACAGGCCGATGTGCAAGGTCATCGCTTTCTCCTTGGTCGATGTGAGTGGACGAACCCATGCTACCCGGCTACGCTATGGCGAAATCGACAGCCAGCCCACGTTTTCCGCCACCATGAGCCGCCCTTCCGATCCGACGCCGCGCGACGTCGACGTGCTCGCCTTTCCCGATGTGCAACTGCTCGATGTCGCCGGGCCGCTGCAAGTGTTCGCGTCGGCGAACGAGCTGGCCGTGGCGGCGGGCATGCCGCGGCCGTATCGCGCGCGGGTGATCATGCCCGGCGCGGCGGCGACGGCTTCGGCGGGACTCGGCCTCGTCGGTCATCCGCTGCCGGCGGCCGACGCGCCGTGCGACACGCTGATCGTCGCGGGCGGCTGGGGCGTGCATGGCGCGGTGCGCGATACGGCGCTCGTCGACTGGCTGCGCGAACGCGCCCGGCACGCGCGGCGCACCGCGTCCGTGTGTACCGGCGCGTTTCTGCTCGCTGCGGCGGGCCTGCTGAACGAGCGCCGCGCCGTCACGCACTGGACCCGCTGCGAGGAGCTTGCCGCGCGCTTTCCGGCCGTGCGCGTGGAGTCCGATCCCATCTTCATTCGCGACGGCGCCGTCTGGACGTCGGCCGGCGTGACGGCGGGCATCGATCTGGCGCTGGCGCTCGTCGAAGAGGATCTCGGGCGCGCGCTTGCGCTCGAAGTCGCGCGCCATCTCGTCGTGTTCCTGAAGCGCCCCGGCGGGCAGGCGCAGTTCAGCGCCGCGCTGTCCCTGCAAAAAGCGGGCGACCGCTTCGGTGAGCTGCACGCGTGGATCGCCGAGAATCTGGCGGCGGATCTCTCCGTGGCGACGCTCGCCGCGCGCGTCGGCATGAGCGAGCGCAGCTTCGTGCGCCATTACCGCGCGCAAACCGGCGTGACGCCCGCGCGCTCCATCGAACGGATGCGGCTGGAAGCCGCGCGGCGTCTTCTCGGCGATACCGCGCTGCCCGTCAAGCGCGTGGCGGCGCGCTGCGGCTTCGGCACCGAGGAAACCATGCGGCGCGGCTTCCTGCGCTCGCTCGGCGTGTCGCCGCAGGCCTACCGCGAACGTTTTGCGGGCAGCGGCGCGTCCGCTGGCTGACACGCTCTCGCACGATTTTTTTCCCTGAAGCTCAAGCCTGTATTCTGGCTGCCGTTAGCCCGGTAAGAGCGAACGCTCGAAAAAGAGCGGACCGCCGCCTCGGCGGTCAACGAAATCCGAATGGCCTGGAGCGCCGATGAGTGTGTTTTCCGCGTATAACGCGCCCGTTTCGACGCCCGGCGCGCCCGGAACCGACGTGTCCGATGCCGACCCGATCGAGGCGTTGCTGCGCGACGCCGCCGCGACGGGTTGCGGACAGGCGTGGGCGTGGTATCGCGCGGGTGAGCAGTTGCATCTCGCGCGGCGTGGCGACGCCCCGCTCGTCTGGCCGCGCAGCATCCCCGAGGAGCGCCTGGAGGGCCTCTGCGCCGCGCATGGCTGGCACCGCTGGCCGACGGGCCGCGGCGAAGGCGTGCTCGGCTGGCTGCTCGCGCCGCTCGCGCAACGCGACGACGCGCATCTCGCCGAGCTCGCGCGGCGTCTGGGCGAACGCGTGCAGTCCGACGCCCTCGCGCGCGCGCAACTTACGCAGCGCGTGCTGTACGAGATCGCTTATCTGGCGAGTTCGGTGCCTGACCGCGCCGGGTTTCTGCGCTGCGTGCACGAGCGCCTCGGCACGCTGATCGACGCGGAAAACTTCTATCTCGCGCTGTACGACCGTAAGACCGGCAAGATCACGTACCCGTATTACGTGGACGTGATCGACAAGGACGTCGTCGAAGCGGACAACTTCGATATCCTCGACCCCGATCATCTCTCGATGACAGGCCGCGTGCTGACGAGCGGCAAGCCGCTCTTCGTGACCACGGCGGACATCACGGCGGCCGAGCGCGAGGGCCGCTTCTACTGCCTCGGCGACCGCCCCGAGTTCTGGATGGGCGCGCCGCTGAAGAACGCGTCCGACGAAGTGTTCGGCATGCTCGCGATGCAGGTCTACGACGTCTCGCGCATCTATACGGCGGAGGACCGCGCGCTCTTTCTCGTGGTGGCGCGGCATGTCGCGATGGCGCTCGACCGCATCCTGCATCGCGCGGATCTCGAAGAAAAGGTGGCGCGCCGCACGTCGGAACTATCGCAACTGAACGCCGCGCTGCGCCACGGCATTGCGGAGCGCGAGCGCTCCGAGCATCTGCAGGCGGCGCTCTATCAGATCGCCGAACTGTCGAGCCGGCCGGGCGACACGATGGAGTTCTTTCGCAGTCTGCACGGCATCGTCGGCGAACTGCTCTATGCGCGCAACTTCTATATCGCGCTGTACGAGAAGGAAACCGACGAGGTGTCGTTTCCGTATTACGTCGACGAGATCGTGCACGAACGCCCCGATCCGCGACGCGGCCGGCGCGGCTTGACGGAATACGTGATCCGCGAGCGTCGCCCGCGGCTGATCGATCATCAGGAAGCGGTGCGGCTCATCAGCGAAGGCGCGTTCGAGGCAGACAGCGATTCGGTGCGGCTGCGCTCGTGGCTCGGCATTCCGCTTTTCGACGGCGATGTCGTGCGCGGGGTGCTGGCCGTGCAAAGCTATTCGCCGCTCGTTCGTTACTCGTTGCGCGATCAGGAACTGCTGACCTTCGTATCGCGCCATATCGACACGGCTCTCTCGCGCCGTCGCGACGCCGAAGCGTTGCACGCCGCGAATCTCGAACTCGAAGCGCGCGTGCAGGCGCGCACGCGCGAACTCGACGAAGTGAATGCGCGCCTCGTCTATGAGAATTCGCATGACTCGCTCACGGGCTTGCCCAACCGAAGCCATCTGATGCAGCGGCTTCAGGGCGCGTGGAACGACTATCGGGCGCGCGGCCACGATCTTTCGGTGATGTTCATCGACCTCGACCGCTTCAAGGTCGTGAACGACAGTCTCGGTCATCATTTCGGGGACATGCTGCTCGTGCAGGCCGCCGCGCGCCTCGGCGCCTGCGTGCGCGCGTCGGATCTGCTCGCGCGTCTCGGCGGCGACGAGTTCGCCATTCTTTCGCCGAACGCGGTCGTTCAGGATGCCGTCTCCATCGCGAAACGCATTCTCGCGGCCTTCGATCTGCCGTTTCATATCGAAGAGCACGTGGTGTTTTCGTCGTGCAGTATCGGCATCGTCAGCGCGGACAGTCAGTTTCATACCGAGCCCGCCGATCTGTTGCGCGACGCCGATACCGCGATGTATCGCGTGAAAAACGCGGGACGCGACAGCTTCGTCGTGTTCAATCAGGAATTGCGCCGGCAAGTGACCGATCAGGTCGAACGCGAAGGCGCGTTGCGCAATGCAATGAAACGCGACGACGAATTGCTGCCCTACTTCCAGCCGATCGTCGATGTGAAAAGCGGTGAAGTGGTGGCGCTGGAAGCGCTGATTCGCTGGCGGCAGGCGGATGGGCGCATCGTGGGGCCGGGGGAATTCCTGCCTGCAGTGGAAGGGCTGCGGCTCATCGGCCGACTCGATCTCTACATGCTCGAACGTGTCGCGGCCATTCTATCGAACGAGCGTTTCGTGCACTGGCCGCCGGTTCACGTCAACTGTTCGAGCTATAGCATGACGCGCCCCGAGTTCGCCGACGACGTGCTCGCGCTATTGCGGCGCTATCGCGTGTCGCCATCACGCGTGTGCCTCGAACTGACCGAAGGCGCGCTCGTCGCCGAACCGGATCTCGCGCGGCGCACGATGCAGCGGCTGGCCGATAACGGCATGTCCGTCGTGCTCGACGATTTCGGCTCGGGCTTTTCGTCGCTCAGTTACGTGCATCAGTATCAGTTCAGCGGCCTGAAGATCGACAAGTCCTTCATTCTCGAACTGACGCGCAGCCCGCGCAGCCGCGCTATCGTGCGGGCGATCGTGCGCATGGCCGAATCACTCGACCTGACGCTCGTCGCCGAAGGCGTCGAAGATGCGGCGACCCTCGCGGTCCTGCGCGACATGGGCGCCGCGCAGGCGCAAGGCTACTTCTTCGACAAGCCATTGCCGCTCGAAGCCTTGACGCGCGAATCGCTCGCGCCGCGTTCGACGACGCACTCGCTGCTCTGATCGCGAACGGCGATCAGGGCATGCCGCCGAGCGACGGCGAAATGATGCTGCCCGGCTCGCCTTCTGCGGGGCCGCCCGTCGTCGTCGCGGCGCGCGTGGAGACAGGCGCGTGGTTGCGAGTGCAGGCGTCGAGCGTGTCGCTTCCCAGACATTGCTGGAACGCGTCTGCCCTGTCTTTGCCATCGAACGTATAGATGGTCTCTTCGACCTTGATCTCGGTATCGGAGAGTCGCTCCGCGGAAATAGTCATGCGCGTGTCCTCCTTCTGACGTTTGTTACGGGTTGCGTAGCATCAGTCGCGCCCGGAACAAGCCTGCACGGGTATGCGCGTTGCTGCCCTTTCGACGTTGCAGATCAACTGGAAAGGAGGCGCTATGTCACAACATCCCGCGCAGTCGCAGGACCAACGGCATCTGGACGAGCCGGGGCCGGACGCCATCGCGCGCGCGCTCAAGGGCGCGGAATATCCGATGCACAAGGAAAAGCTGATGGCGCTGGCGAAAAGCAACGGCGCGGACGGCGAAGTGCTGGCCGTGCTCAGGAAAATCGCCGATCGCAATTACGACAGTGACTCCGCCGTGCTGCGCGAAGCGGCGCGCGCCGAATGAATCATCGTACGAGGCAATCCAATGGCTGAAACCCCGAAAGCACCCGATACACACGACAAATCGCACGCGCCCGGCGGCAACGAGCTGAACAATATACGGCCGGAGGATGTAGATAGGGTTATCCCGCGTCCGGGCGAAATGATGGAACGCGACGAAGCAACCGACCCTGACAAAGTCAGTACGAACCCTGACGATTCCGGAAGCCGACCGCGGCCGCTATGACGCCATAAATAAATTAAATGAATGCCGAGGCAATTTCCAATGATGCAGGCGGCGAAGTCGCGCTAGGATGAAAGAGCGTCGATTTGAGCGCCGCGCTGCACGCGCTCAGGAAAACAACCGCGCAACGGCACGGCATCCGTCGGCCGCTCAATGCACAAGGAGGCTCTATGAAGTGGGAAACCCCTAGCTTCACCGATATGCGCTTTGGCTTTGAAATCACGATGTACATTGCCACGCGTTGATCGGCACATCCGCATGAAAGCAAAGCGGCCGCGATAAGCGGCCGCTTTGCTTTTGCGCTTGTGTTTTTGCGCTTGTGCTTCGTGAATCAGTTTCCGCGCGGCGGCACGTCCTGTCCCGGCGATGCCGCGACGTCGCTGACCTGTCCGCCTCGTCCCGCCGGCTCCGGACGATTGCCCGAGCCGAGCGGCACTTCCGCCGTCTGATGCGGCTGCTGATCCAGACGACGATTCTCCGGTTCCACTTCGCCCGCATTCGGCTGACGCACGCCCTGATGCGGATCGCCGCCCGTCGCCGCGCCCGGTCCCGGAAGATTGCCGAACGAACCGCCGCCGGTGGCTCCGCTGCCTGCATCGCCGAGCGGCTTGTCGGTGCTGCCCGGTCCTTCGATACGATCGTTGTTGCTCATCGCTGGCCTCCTTTGCTCAGGTACTCAGGGAATCAGCAACGGGCATTCCCACAGCTTTGCGGACGAAGGTTCGGCAATTGCTACTCGCTTCCAAAAGTCTCGGAGAACGCATGCCCATGATTCCGTTTACGGCCTTGTCACCCCGCCCCTTCGCGTAAGGTCCTCATGGCCACGACCCCGCAGCCCGGCGTAGAGCCCGATCAAATACCGGACTCGCTCGACGCTTGTCATCGTTGCGCGTTGTACAGAGACGCGACGCAAGCGGTCCCGGGCGCCGGTCCGCGCCACGCGCCGCTGATGATCGTCGGCGAACAACCGGGCGATCAGGAAGATTTGCAAGGCAAGCCCTTTGTCGGTCCGGCTGGCGCGATGCTGGACCGCGCGCTCGAAGAAGCCGGCGTTGCGCGCAAGGAAGTCTATGTGACGAATGCCGTCAAGCACTTCAAATGGGAACCGCGCGGCAAGCGCCGCATGCACAAGACGCCGGCCCAGCGCGAGATCGACGCGTGCCACTACTGGATGGACCGCGAGACGGCCGACATCGACCCGAAGGTGATCGTCGCGCTGGGCGCGACCGCGCTCAAGTCGGTGCTGCGCGATTCGAAGGCCAAACTGCAAGCGTCGATGGGGCACCCTATCGAGCACGAGGGGCGCGTGGTCGTCGCCACGTATCACCCATCGTATGTATTGCGCGCGCCCGACCCGGACACGCGCCATGCTGCTTATCAGGCTATCGTGGATGCGCTGCGGGAAGCGCATCGGCTGATGAAACATAAACGTTAATGGAGGAACCGTCATGCCGACGGAACGCAAGACCAAGAAGACCGGAGGAAGCGCGGGCAAGACGGGTTCGGGCAAGCGCAGCACCACACGGCAGCGCCATACGCTCGCGAGCGATCACAAGAAATCCGGAAGCAAGAAAGCGAAGTCCGCCAATTCGACGCACCGCTGGTCGCATCATGTGATGGAAACGAGCGACGCGATGGATATTCAGCGCGATATCTTCAAGAACGGCAACGCCGAAGAAATTGCGCAGTCGCTCAAACGCTCGTCGACCGAGAGCAAACGGCGCAAGGGCACGCCGTTCCAGTCGGCCATGTCGATGCTGAATTTCTATATCAATCGAGCCGGCCGCAACTTGCCGAAGACGCGGCGCAATACGCTCGAGCAAGCGAAGCGGCACTTGCGCGAAGCATTCGGACGCAAGCCCTGAAGACGAACGCACCGCTTGGCACGTCACCGCGGAATAGTCTTTGCTTCTCGCCAAGGCATACCAACCTAGGAGACAGTCATGGCGCAAGAACCTCCTCTCAGTCCGGGCGATGAAGCCGAGCCGGGCGCACCCGGCACCGGCGAAGACATCTGTCCCGACTGCAACGGCACAGGCAAGCAAGACGGCGGCGATTGTCCCACTTGCGACGGCACGGGAAAGATCGTGCAGGGCATCGGCGGAGGCTGATGGATGGCGCTTTCCGACGCGCGAAAGTGCCTACGCGTAACGCTCGTGGCGATGCTGACCGTCTCGTGCAGCATCGCGCTCGCGGATGACTATCCGACTGACTTCGGGCCCGATCCCGAGCTTCCCGCGCCGCGCCGCGCGTTGTTGCCGACGGTGAACATCGCGCCCGCGAAGCAGTGGGCGGATGGCCAGAAGCCCATATCGCCAGCGGGCTTCGACGTAACGGCTTTCGCGTCCGGGCTCGATCATCCGCGCTGGATCATCACGCTGCCCAACGGCGACGTGCTCGTTGCCGAGAGCAATGCTCCCGCCGAGCACGATACGAACTCGGGCATCAAGGGCGCCGTCATGAAGAAGGTGATGAAGCGCGCGGGCGCGGGCATGCCGAGTCCCGATCGCATCGTGTTGTTGCGCGATGCCGACGGCGACGGCGTCGCGGAAACGCGCACCGTATTCATCGATCATCTGCATTCGCCCTTCGGCATGGCGCTGGTCGGAGATGATCTCTATGTCGCCGATACCGATGCCGTGCTGCGCTTCGAGTATCGGACAGGCGAAACGACGATCGAATCGACGGGCGAAAAATTCATCGACCTGCCCGCTGGGCCGATCAACCATCACTGGACCAAGAACATCATCGCGAGTCCGGATGGCAAGCGGCTGTATGTGACGGTCGGCTCGAACAGCAACGCGGCGGAGAACGGCATCGACGCAGAGAACGGGCGCGCGGCCATCATGGAAGTGGATATCGCGAGTAGACAGACCCGTCTCTATGCAACGGGACTTCGCAATCCGAACGGAATGTCGTGGCAGCCGCAAACCGGCGCATTATGGACAGCCGTGAATGAGCGCGATGAACTCGGTAACGAGCTCGTCCCCGACTACATGACGGCGGTGAAGGACGGTGCGTTCTATGGCTGGCCTTATAGCTATTACGGCCAGCATGTCGATGATCGCGTCAAGCCGCAGCGCGCGGATCTGGTCGAGTCGGCCATCGTGCCTGACTATGCGCTCGGCGCGCATACGGCCTCGCTCGGTCTCGCGTTCTACGACGCAAAAGCCTTTCCGCAGCATTACTGGAACGGCGCGTTCATCGGTCAGCACGGGTCGTGGAATCGCAAGCCGAGAAGCGGCTATAAGGTCATCTTCGTTCCGTTCCAGGATGGCAAGCCTTCCGGTCCGCCCGAAGATATCCTGACCGGTTTTCTTTCGGCAGACGGGCATGCGCTGGGGCGTCCTGTCGGCGTGGCCGTGGACCACGCAGGCGGCCTGCTGGTCGCCGACGATGTCGGCAATACGGTATGGCGGGTCGCGCCAAAATCGAAATAACATGGCCGCCCGCAAATCCGCATCGAAGGCAAGCGCTGCTCCGAAGACGAGTCTCTTCGCGCTTGCCGAACGGCAGATCGTCGGCTTATACGATGCCGGCGTGCTCTCGCCTGCGGTGCTGCAACATGTGATCGCGGCGTATGCCGGGAGCGGCATCGACTGGACGGAAGCTGGCACGCTGCATACCGTCGACGATCACACCGTGCAGGAAGCGGTCGTGCTCATCATGATGCCGGGCCGCGCGCTCAAGTCCGCGCAGAAGGACTTCGTCTCCGTCATGGATGATCTCGCGGGTGCCGGACAAGCGACCGCCGCGCCCGCGCAAGACGACGAGGAAGCAGACGAAGAAGCCACTGACGACGAAGACCTGCTCGATCAGCTCGGCGGCAAGCGCACGAATGCGCGCCGCGCGAAAGCCTCGGCCGACGAGGAAGCGTCGGCAGAGAAGCGCCGGTCGTTCAATCCTCTCGTCGGCGCGCGCCCCATGCCGAAGCATAAGTAACGTGCACTCAGTGCGGCACGCCGTCCATGATGAGATCGCGCAAGTCGTCCATGTCAAAAGGCTTCGCGAGAATCGGCACGCCGAGATGCTTCGCGCGTTCGATCTCGTCGGCATAGCCCGTCATCAGCACGAGCTTTTGCGATGGCAGCCGCTTCGTGATCTGCTCCGCGAGGTCGATGCCGTTCATCTTGCCGGGCATCTGCACGTCCGAGAGCACGAGATCGAAGCTGTAGCCCTCGCCCATGAGCGCGAACGCCGCATCCGCGCTTTCCTCGTGATGCACGGTGCACCCGAAGACTTCGAGCACGGCCATGACGCCCGCCGCGACGTCGGTGTTGTCTTCCACGAGCAGCACCGACATGCCTTGGAACGGATGGTCGTCGTCCGCCACTTGCTGCGGTTTGGCCGGCGGCTTCTCCTTCTCCATCTCGACGGGCTTAGCCGGAGGCGCCGTTACCGGTCCGTGATGCCTCGGCAGATAAAGCCGAACCGTGGTGCCCGCGCCCGGCACGCTCGTGATGCGCGCGCTGCCGCCCGCCTGTTCGCACGCGGCCAGCACTTGCGAGAGTCCGAGACCCGTGCCCGCGCCGCGTACCTTGGTCGTGAAGAGCGGTTCGAACGCGCGGCGCAGTACGGCTTCGCTCATGCCTTCGCCGTTGTCCGTCACGGAGATGAGCACGTATTCGCCATCGGGCAGATCGGTTTCCGCGCCACGCAAACGCGCGTTCTGACAGCGAATGACGATGCGCCCGCCATGCGGCATCGCCTCGCTCGCATTCGCGACGATGTTGACGAGCGCCAGTTCGAGTTCCACGGCATCGGCCATGATGGGCCACACGTCCGCTGAGAACTCGACCGTCAGCGAGACCGACGGATGCACCGCGCGCTTCACGATTTCGAGCATGCTTCTGATCCACGCGGCGGGGTCGATGACTTCCTGCTTCAGCGGATGCTTGCGCGCGACGCTCATCAGCCGCCGCGCGAGCGACTCCGCGCCGGCCGTCGCGCGTTCCACCGCGAGCACTTCGCTCTCGACATCGTTGAAATGCTTGCGCCGCGCCAAGGCCATGTTCGACGACACGACCATCAGCAGGTTATTGAAATCGTGCGCGACGTTCGCCACCAGATTGCCGAGCGCGCCCATGCGCCGCAATTGCCGCGTCGATGCTTCGACGGAAAGCCTCGTCGCGACTTCCGCCTGCCAGCGTTCCCACGCGGCGCGCTCCGCGTCGAGCCGGCGAATGGAGAACGCGATGAGAAGCCATACGGCCATGCATGGCAACGCCGCGATCGCTGCGACGAGCGCGAGGTTCTGCCGCCATTGCGCGCGCACGACCGACGTCGCATAGCCGGTCGCGACATAGAGCGGAAAATCGCCGACACGCCGGTAGGCAAGCACGCGCTCGACGTGATCGATGGTCGATGTCATGCGCACGCGTCCGAAGAGCTCGTTGTTGCGAAACGCGTCGGTGAACGGCGTGTTGTTCGCGGCTTGCGACGACGCCGGGCTCGGCGGATAGCGCACGAGAATGCCGCCATCGCGCCGATAAAGACCGATCACGAGTGCTGAGTCGCCCGCTGCGATCTCGCGATAGAAGTCGACGAAATAATCGCGATTCAGCGCAATCGACACCACGCCGAGAAACTGCCCGTTATGGCTGATGCGCCCCATCGTCGTCGTGAAGACGTCCGATTGCGCGACCTTGCCGCGCAACGGCAATGAGAAATACGTGACCGGCGCGAACGCGCGGGCCGAGAGGAAGTCGTCGCGCTCGGCAATCGACACGTCCGGCGCAGGATACCGGCGGCTATTCACGAGCAGCGCGCCGTTCGCGCCGAAGACCGAAATGGCGGCGACCTGCGCGAGCGTGCCGCTCATGTCGTCGAGCGCGCGATGCAAGGCTTCCTCGCGCAACTTGATGTCCGCGTCGCCACTGTCGCCCAGCATGTCGACGACGCGCGTCTCCAGTTGCTGATTCAGGTCCAGCACTTTGAGCGCGTGCTCGTTCGCCACGCGCGCGAGCCGCTCGGTCAGGTCGCTGGCCTCGGCGAACCGGCGCTGATAGTCGTAATAGCCGTAGATAGCGAGACAGGCAAGCGGAACGGCGACAGACGCGGCCAGGACGAGCAGCAGCACGCGTCGCGTCAACGAGAAGTTGCGCGACGGGAGCGGCAAATCGAAGGACCCGGTCTCTGTAGGATTCAAGCTCTCGGCCTTGTTGGGGATCGGCCGGTATATCGTAACCGGCGAGCACGCATCGGCATAGCAAGCCGACCGTGACCGGGCCGCGATTCTCGTCAATCGAAGGTTCTGCATCAATCAGGCAAAGCACGCGTCGCTTTGCCGGTTCCGCGCCGGTCATGTCGGAGCGGTCGGTTTCAGCGAAGCGCATGCCCGGGCTTTTTTCCCCGTTTTGCGCCGGCTCGCGGCAAGTTGCTGATCCGGCCGGCGGCGGCATGCAAAATGCCAATGCGGTGCATCTTGCATGCAATCCGGCGCTGACGGCCGGAGGGCGAACTGCGAGTTCAGCCGGCCATTTCTCGATCCGGCGTCGAAGAGATGCGATGGATGGCCAGGTCCGCGCCGTTGAACTCGTCCTCGCGGTCGAGGCGCAGTCCCACCGTCATCTTGATGACGCCGTAGACGGCAGCGCCGCCCGCGAGCGCGAGCAAGACCGCGCCGACGGTGCCGATGCATTGCGACCACATCGACACGCCGCCGATGCCGCCGAATGTCTTTTGCCCGAAGACGCCTGCCGCGATGCCGCCCCACGCGCCGCAGAGGCCATGCAGCGGCCAGACGCCGAGCACGTCGTCGATCCGCCAGCGGTTCTGCACACAGGTGAACATCTGCACGAACAGCACGCCCGCCACGGCCCCGACGATCAACGCGCCCAGCGGATGCATCACGTCGGAACCGGCGCATACCGCGACCAGTCCGGCCAGCGGACCGTTATAGGCAAAGCCCGGATCGTTGCGCCCTGCGACCCACGCGGCGAGAGTGCCGCCGACCATCGCCATCAGTGAATTCACCGCAACCAGGCCGCTAATTTTGTCGACCGTCTGCGCGCTCATCACGTTGAAGCCGAACCAGCCGACCGCGAGCACCCATGCACCGAGCGCGAGAAAAGGAATGCTCGACGGCGGGTGCGCGGCGATGCGTCCGTCCTTGTGATAACGACCGTGGCGCGGCCCGAGCAGCAGCACCGCCGGCAACGCGACCCAGCCGCCGAACGCGTGCACGACGACCGAACCGGCGAAGTCGTGAAACGGCGCACCGAAAGCCTGCGTGAGCCACGACTGAACGCCGAACCGTTCGTTCCACGCGATGCCTTCGAGCAATGGATAAATGAACCCGACGATCACGCAGGTCGCGAATAGCTGCGGGTTGAACTTCGAACGCTCGGCGATGCCTCCCGACACGATCGCCGGCACCGCCGCCGCGAACGTCAAAAGGAAGAAGAAGCGCACGAGCGCATAGCCGTTGTGCTGCGCGAGCACGTCGGCTCCGTGCATGAACTGCACGCCGTATGCAATGTTGTAGCCGATGAAGAAGTACGCGAGGGTGGATACGGCGAAGTCCACGAGGATCTTGACGAGCGCGTTCACCTGATTCTCGCGCCTGACTGTTCCGAGTTCGAGGAACGCGAAACCCGCGTGCATGGCAAGCACCATGGCGGCGCCCAGCAATAGGAACAGGGTGTCGGTACCGGATTGAAGTGCCTGCATGTCGGCGGACGTCTCAAAAAAAACGGCGACATGTGCAAAATCCGGGCCATCCGCGCATTTGGAGTGCAATTGCGTGCTCGAAAGCTGTGCGGCCGCTTAAGGACAGTGCAACGCCCTTATCACGCAAAGCCGCGGCCGATCCGTCTTGGTGCGACCGCTTCGTTAATGCGCAATGCAAGTGCATTTTGCGAACGGGATGGTGCATGCAGCATGCAATCCGCCGCGCGCCAGAAACCCCACCAGCTCCAACGGCTACTTACAAAATCTTGTCAAGTTGTGTAATGATACTGATTCTCATTTAGCGCCGTGCAGCCAAGCCGGAGGCAAATGACGCGTGGCGGACAAACAGGCGTCCGTCGACGTTCCGAATCCACTAACAAAATATCGGGGAACGATATGCTGAGGAAAACGCCGCTCGCCGCGGCCCTGGTCAGTGTGGCAACGGTGCCGATGGCCACGCCGCTTCACGCGCAAACGGCAACAGAGAACACGCGAGCCGCCGCCTCCGTTCAGAGCGGCTCAGCAGTCAGCACCAGAGACGCCGCAGGCGCGAACGCAGATTCCGCCACGGCCGAGCCGGAAACCGCCGCCCTGCCCGCCGTCAAGGTGACGGGACAAAGCGACACGTCGCGCGACTTTCAGCCCGAAGTATCGAGCGTCGGCGCAAAGGTGCCCACCGCATTGCGCGACATTCCCCAAGCAGTCGTCGTCGTGCCGAAAGCGGTTCTGCAATCGCAGGCGGTCAGCTCGTTCTCCGACGCGCTGCGCAACGTGCCGGGCGTCACGCTCGGCGCAGCGGAAGGCGGCCAGATCGGCAATAACATCAACTTGCGTGGCTTCACCGCGCGCACCGATATCTATCTCGACGGCTTCCGCGACCGCGGCCAGTACTATCGCGATACCTTCAACCTCGAATCCATCGATGTGCTGTACGGGCCGTCGTCGTTGTACTTCGGGCGTGGCTCGACAGGCGGCGTCATCAATCAGGTGAGCAAGCAGCCGGAGCTGAAGCCGCGCGCCGATGTATCCGTGCAAGCGGGCACGCACGACCGCTACCGCACGACCGTCGACATGAATCAGCCGATGACCGAGACTTCCGCGTTTCGCATCAACGCGTTCGGTCAGGACCTGGGCTCGACCCGCGATCAGATGAAGAGCAAGGATTACGGCGTCGCGCCGGAAGTGAAGTTCGGCATCGGCACGCCGACGCAAGTGACCCTATCCGCCCTCATTCAGCACAACCGTGATCAGCCCGACTACGGCATTCCGCCGCTCAACGGACATCCGGCGCCGGTCGATACGAAGACGTTCTATGGCTTCACCGACGACCGCACCATTCAGGACGTGCAAACGCTCAACGCGCGCGTGGAGCATCGCTTCAACGATGTCTTCACGCTGCGCAATCAGACGCAATTCAGTCACTACAGCACCGAAGCGCGCGCGACGAACGCGGCCGCCGTGCTGACTGGACCGCTCGGCACATCCCCTGCACTGACGAACGGAAACTACACCACGCTGCCGCTTTCTTCGCTTTACGTGCGACTGCAAGGCAAGGACCGCAACATCAACGACCACTCGGTCTACAACACGACCGACTTCGAAGGCAAGTTCGCGACGGGCTTCCTCAAGCACGACATGCTCGTCGGCGTCGATTTGAGCCACGAGACCTATAGCAACCAGAGCTTCACCGCGACCACGCCGGGCCTGCCGTCCAATACGCTCGCGATCGTGCCGCTTGTCGATCCGACCTATACGACGCGTCCGTCGAATTATCGCGAGGTCGCCACCAATCTTGCGGAATCCAGCGCGAACGGCATCGGACTGTATCTCAACGACACCATCTCCTTCGGCGAGCATTGGAAGTGGATCGGCGGCGTGCGCTGGGATCGCTATGAAGCATCGATTCATAACTCGATCAACGCACCGGGTTATGCCACGCAGACGAACTACTTCACGAGCGTGCGCACCGGCGTCGTATGGCAGCCGACCGAATGGCAGTCGTATTACGTGTCGTATGGCACGTCGTTCAATCCGTCGCTCGAAGCCCTCACGCTGACCAACAACCAGCAGAACACGCCGCCGGAGAAGAACCGCTCATATGAGATAGGCTCGAAGTGGGACCTGCTGAACGGCGGGCTTTCGCTGACGCAATCGCTCTTCAACATCGAGAAAACCAACGCGCGCACGCAGGTTTCCACCGGCGAATACACGCTCGATGGCGATGTGCGCGTGCGCGGCTATCAGCTCGGCGTCGCCGGCCACATCACGAACAAGTGGCAGGTGTTCGGCGGCTATACGTACATGGACGGCACCGTAGAGAAGGCGCTCGACGGCACCACCGGCCACACGCTCGCCAACACGCCGCATCACATGCTGACGCTGTGGTCCACGTATAACGTCACGCCGAACTGGGAATTCGGCGGCGGTCCATCGTACGTGTCGTCGCGCTATGCGGCCAACAACAACCTCGTGCAGGTCGGCGGCTATACGCGATGGGATGCAATGGCCGCGTATCATCAGAAACGCTACGATATCCAGTTCAACGTGGTGAACCTCACGGACAAGAAGTACTACGATGCCCTGATTCCGTCCGACGGCGGACGCGCGGTGCCGGGTCTTGGCCGCACGTTCCTCGCGACGTTGAATTACCGCTTCCGCTGATGCACCTTTGACCTTAAGCGCGCGTCACTCGCACGTTGGCGCGCGCAGCGACATCACCGAGCCCTTGCCATGATTCTTTCGATACCGGGCGTCCTGAGCGCCGAAGACGCCGCTGCGATGCGCTCGCGCCTCGAAGCCGACACCGACTCATGGGTCGACGGCCGCGCCACCGCGGGTTATCAAGGCGCGCCCGTCAAACGCAATCAACAGATTGCCGAAGGCTCCGCCATTGCCCGCGAAATGGGCGATGTGATCGTCGGTGCGCTCGAACGTCATCCGCTTTTCATTAGCGCGGTGCTGCCCAACCGCGTGTATCCACCGCTTTTCAATCGCTATGCAGGCGGCATGCATTTCGGTAGTCACGTCGATGGCGCCATTCGCATCGTGCCGGGCCACGGAGCCCGTGTTCGCACGGATGTATCGATCACACTCTTTCTTTCGCGCCCTGAAGATTACGACGGTGGCGAACTTGTCATCGAAGACACATATGGCGTGCAGGAAGTGAAGCTTCCCGCGGGCCATGCGATCGTGTATCCGGCAACGAGCCTGCATCAGGTGCGTCCGGTCACGCGCGGCGCGCGCGTGTCCAGCTTCTTCTGGGCGCAGAGCCTCGTGCGCGACGATGCGCAACGTGCGCTGCTTTTCGATCTCGACAACTCGATACAGCGTCTCAATGCGACGAATGGCGACGAAGCCGCGAAGCGCTCGCTCGTCGGCTGTTATCACAACCTTCTGCGCATGTGGAGCGAAACGTAAGGACGTGAGCGGAGTCATCGCCGGCAATTGCACCAGCATGAAATTAGACAAAGCGCAAAAGACTGCATCCTGAATAGTCGCGCAATGACATGCGACTATGAAAGCGCCCATGAATACCTATAATCGCGGCGGCGCTCGCAAGCCTCTGTTGCCTCCGACCCTCGCGCACTGCCGCGATAAGCCAGTCATCACGATCTATTCGGAACCGGCGCCAACGTGCGTCCGTGTTTGCGCGCCCGTTCGTCCTAACGGGGCGAAGCGCATGCGAGCGCTCGATTCATTCAGTGTTCGTGGAGTATTTGATGTTGGAAGACCGCATTCGTTGTGCCGCGCTACGCGCAAAGATCACATCCGCAGCCGATGCAGCGCAATTCGTGCGCAATGGCATGCGCGTGGGCTCAAGCGGCTTTACCCGCGCCGGCGATGCGAAAGCGGTACCCCTCGAAATCGCGCGCCGTGCGCGTGAGGAAAGCGATCCGCTGCGCATTACGCTGATTACCGGCGCGTCGCTCGGCAACGACATCGACCGCCTTCTCACGGAAGCGGGCGCATTTGAGCGTCGCTTGCCGTTTCAGGTCGATGCCACGTTGCGTCGCGCCATCAATCGCGGCGACGTCATGTTCGTCGATCAGCATCTGTCGGAGACCGTCGAGCTATTGCGCGACCAGCGCCTCGGCGCACTCGATATCGCGATCATCGAAGCTGTGGCGATCACCGAGTCGGGTGGCATCGTGCCGAGCACATCGGTCGGCAATTCAGCGACCTTTGCGATGTTGGCGCAAAAGGTCATCGTGGAGATCAATCTTGCGCAGCCTTTGACGCTTGAAGGCTTGCACGATATCTGGTCGCCCGCGCCGCGCCCGTCACGCGCGCCGCTGCCGATAGTTAGTCCGAGCGATCGTATCGGTGGCACTTGCATCGACGTTCCCATCGAAAAGATCGCGGCCATCGTCATCACGAATCAGCCGGACAGTCCTTCGACCGTGCTGCCCGCAGATGAAGAGACCGCGCTGATCGCCGGTCATCTCGTCGAGTTCTTTCAGCACGAAGTGTCGCGCGGCCGCCTGCCGAAGACCTTGCCGCCGTTGCAGGCCGGCATCGGCACCATTGCGAACGCGGTGCTGTCGGGATTCGCCGCGTCGCCCTTCGAAGCACTCACGCTCTATTCCGAGGTGCTGCAAGACTCGGCTTTCGATCTCTTCGATGCCGGCAAGCTCGCCTTCGCGTCGGGCGCGTCGATGACGCTCTCGGCCAAACGCCAGGAACAGGTCCTGAACGATCTTGATCGCTATCGCGACCGGCTCGTGCTGCGCCCGCAAGAAGTGAGCAATCATCCCGAAGTCATTCGCCGGCTCGGACTCATCGCGATCAACACCGCGCTGGAAGCCGATATCTACGGCAACGTGAATTCGACGCATGTCGGCGGCACGCACATGATGAACGGCATCGGCGGCTCGGGCGACTTCGCGCGCAATGCATCGTATGCAGTGTTCGCGACGAAATCGATTGCGAAGGACGGCTGCATTTCGAGCATCGTTCCAATGGTGCCGCATTGCGATCACAACGAACACGATGTGGACGTGATCGTGACCGAGCGCGGACTCGCTAACCTGACCGGCCTTGCGCCTCGTGAACGTGCGCTGACGGTGATCGACAAGTGCGCGCACCCGCTGTATCGCGATTTCTTGCGCGACTATTACCGCGACGCACAAGCGCGCGGTGGACAGACGCCGCATTGCCTGGAGAAGGCTTTCGCGCTGCATGAACGCTTCACGCGTACCGGTTCCATGCTGCAATGCGGCAGTACAACGGACTGTTGAGCACCGCGAATCGGCGCACAATGACGCGAGCGTCGCTCGAAGCCGGGCGAACAGGAGGAAGCATCATGACCGCCATCACGTGGGTTCTTGCCGCCGACGAGCATCGCGCCCGCATCTTCGAAACGCGCGGACTCAAGGTCGATCTTCAGCAAGTGGAGGACATCAGGAATACCGCTCCCGCGCGAAGCGACGCGAGCGGTAAAGACCGCGAGACCTTTGCCCGAGCCATTGCCGCGTATCTCGAACAGGCCCGGTTGCAGCATCGCTTCAACCGATTGCGTCTTGCCGTGGACGCAAGATTCCTCGGCGTGTTGCAAGCCTGCTTGAGCAGCGAAACACGCATGCTGGTTTATGACGACAACGACAACGGCGCCGTGAGCGGGCAGCGCTACGTGGAACGTCGATGAACGTCGATGAACGTAGATGAACGACGCGCGCCGCTCGCTCGCGCGGCGCGCGCGAATCGTTATGCAGGCTGGATGTTCTGATTACTGCGGAACACGTTCTCCGGATCGTAACGACGCTTCACTTCTGCGAGCCGCTCGTAGTTCGGTCCATAGGCCGCTTTCACGCGATCACCCTCGTCGCCCGTCAGGAAGTTCACGTAGACGCTGCCCAGCGCATGCGGCGTCAATGCGGTGAACATGTCGCGCGCCCATTGCGTGCAGGTGTCGTCGTCCGCCGCTTCCGTCCAGCGACCGTGTATGTTGATGGTGAATACCGAATCGCGATTCGCGTAAGCGGTCGCATTCGAGGGAACGCGGTTCGTCTGGCCGGCCATCGCGCCGATGAAGATCTCGCAATGCGGCGACGGCAATGCCTTCACTGCGTCCGTGAGAATGCGCAACGTCTCGTCGTTGAGCGCGGCGAAGTTGTGAGACTTCCAATAGTTGCGCGCGCCGGGTGTCAGCAACGGATCGAACGCCTTCTGCCATGCAGTGAAAGGCATCGGGCCGAGGTGCTCGCCATACGGCGTGCCGAATTCGCGCACCGCCTGCAACGCCTCGGGACCGCGCCCGACATCACCGATATAGCAGCACGCCAGCGCAATGACCGGCTTGCCATGCACCTCGGCCGGCAGGAACGGGAGTGGGGGCGCCAGGCGCAGGACCGCCCATACCGTCAGGTCGTCGGGCGCGTCGGCGATGAACGCGCGATACTTCGGCAAGACCTGCTCCGCCTGTTCGAGCGGATACACGACGAGCCCGCCATAGATCTGCGGCCCCACTTCATGCAGGCGGAATTCGAACATCGTCACGATGCCGAAGTTGCCTCCGCCGCCGCGCAGCGCCCAGAAGAGTTCCGGCTCCGATTCCGCGCTGACGCGGCGCCACGTGCCGTCTGCCGTCACGATGTCCGCGGCGACGAGATTGTCCACCGTCACGCCATATTTGCGGCTGATCCATCCGAAGCCGCCGCCTAACGTGAGACCCGCCACACCCGTCGTCGAGTTGATGCCGAGCGGCGTCGCGAGACCGAAGGCCTGTGCTTCGTGATCGAAGTCGGAAAGCAGCGCGCCCGGCTCGACATAGGCGCGTTTCGCTTGCGGATCGATACGGACCGACTTCATCGCGGACAGGTCGATCATGAGTGCATCGTCGCTCACCGCGCTGCCCGCGATATTGTGCGCGCCGCCGCGTATCGAAAGCAGCGCGCCGTGTTCGCGCGCGAAACCGAGCGCCGCGATCACGTCGGCCGTTCCCGCGCAACGCACGATGAGCGCCGGGCGCCTGTCGATGGTTGCGTTCCACACCTTGCGTGCTTCGTCGTAGTCGGAGTCGGTGGGCGAAATGACTTTGCCGCGCACGGCGGATTTGAGCGTGTCGATTGCGTCGACCGGGAAGTTGATCATGGATGACCTCGCTGCATGAGAAGCGCGCCGCGACGTGCCCGACCTGCCATCTGGAACGTGAAAGCGCAAGAATTCCGCTTCGCGCGCCACCGACGCCAAGCATCGGAGAGGAAGCGGATTGCGATGACGGACATGTTCGTCCGCTCGTTGATTAAAGTCTTGCGATTACGAAATGTAAAGACGAGGAGCCGCAATTTCGTGCACAACATCTAGCATGCATCGGCCAAAGTTTCCGAAAACGCGCGTTGTGAAAGGCAGCACTCCGTTCATTGCTTCGCATCCCTTACTTCATGCGCCGTTAAGGATGCATTGCTTACATAGACCACTTCGACTTAGAGGCGTTAACAGAATGACTTTTGCAGCTGCCGCCAGCATATGATGCAGCAAGCGATTTTGAGGAAAGCCTCGTGTATGAAAGCGAGCCGTTCGAAGCGGATGCGCAGTCGGCGGAAGTTGTGAAGCCACGAAATGGTCCGCTCCACGACCCAGCGTGTTTTGCCCAGCCCGCTTCCATGAGGCTGACCGCGTCGAGCGATTTCGGTTGCAATGCCGGCGGCATGCAGTGGACGTCGGTATTTGTCGTGGTCGTAGCCTCTGTCGCCCTGAACGACCCGAGGCTTCGATAGCGGTCTGCCACGCTTGCCGCTGATGGGCGGAATAGCCTCGACCAGCGATTGAAGTTGAGTGACGTCGTTTCGGTTGGCGCCGGTCAGTATCACCGCAAGCGGGATACCCTGGGCCTCGGTGATGAGATGGTGCTTTGAACCGGGTCGCGCGCGGTCTGTGGGATTCGGTCCTGTTTTTGACCTGAGCCCACAGCGCGGATTGAGGAGGAATCGACGATGACGCGAGACCAGTCGATTTGGTCGGCTGCGCGCAATCGCGCAAGCAGCACCTCGTGCAACTGCTCCCAGACGCCGGCGGCCTGCCAGTCACGCAAACGACGCCAGCAACTCATGCCACTGCCGCAGCCCATCTCGCGAGGCAATAGGTCCCAACGCAGGCCCGTCTGTAAGACGAAGAGGATGCCCGTGAGCACCGCACGATTATGGAGCGGCCTGCGCCCTGGGTAACGGGTTCGTCGTGGGTTGGGCGGGGGCAGCAGCGGTTCAATGAGTGCCCACAGTTCGTCGTCGAGTATCGGCTTGGCCATGTCCTTTTCGTCGTCGAAACAATGAAAAGGTTAACAGCATTCATCGAGAGTTAACAGCCCCTTCGCTCATTTTGTTAAGGCTTCTTAGCGCTGATCTGCGAAACATTGTTGAATGTCCTTACACCAAAGCAACAGGCGTCAACGCGTGACGAATGGGAACGTTGGTTGGGCATGGCAGATCACCCGGTCTGCATGTTCACAGTAAGGAAGTTCGACATGAAAAAGCTGTTTGCTGCTGCTCTCATCGCCTGCCTGTCGGCCGGTGCATTTGCCAAGTCACACGAAGCCGAGCGCCATTTCCGACTCGAGCGCAAGGAGCATCGCGAGCGCGTCGATGAGGCACGCGAGCGCGATGCCCGCAACGAACGCGAAGCGCGTGCGGCGCGTGAAGAGCACAAGCGCCAGGAAGAGATTGCCCGTCACGACGCAGCGCCGGGCAACGCGCACGTCGAAGTCCACCACGACGAGGCAAACGGCCTGCACGTCACGCACTAAGGCGCGTAGATCGACAAGCCGTTGATTCGAACGAGCGCCTGCGGGCGCTCGTTGCATGCGTAGCGACGGATCAATAGCCGAACGCGCCGCTTCCGGTCGGGAAGTCGATCGTTCCCTGGTCTGAGAAGCGCGCGCCGCCAAACGGCCCGCCTGCGAGACGACCACGCGCCACGTACGACACCTTGGTCACCTCGTCGCCGCTTGCGAAGCCCAACGCTTGCCGCGCGACCGACCACGCCGACACCGTCACCGGCACGGACACCACCAGTTCGCCGAAACGCGGCACCGATCCGCGCTGCGGACTCACGCCGCTCGCGAAGGCGCGGCCGTTGACATCGAGATCGAGCGCGACGCCGTCGAAGTCGATCGGCGTATCGTTCGGATTCTGCACGCGCAGCTTGACGGCGAAGCGCATTTCGAGCCCCTGCCCTTCGAGCGGCTCGATGCCCGCAACGCTGACGCGCAACGCATCGCGGTTCATGAAGCCCGCGCATCCGCCGAGCACGAGCGTGGCCAATACGAAGAGGACGAGAAAGATGCGGTTTCGCGCTTGATTCATATGCATGGGTCGAGGTCCGGTAGCGTAGTGAGAACTGGCAGGATTCTATTGCGATCAGACGCGCAACGCGTTGAGCAGCATGCGGCCATACGCATGATGAAACCAGACACCGTCGGCGACATAAAGTGCCGCAATCCACGCAGCGCCGACGACGATCAGGTCGCAATGCCCGCTCGTCCACAATCTCAACGAATGGCGTCCACCGATCCAGGGGACGCCGAGCGGGTTCGGCCAGTCCGCGAGCAAATGCATGATGCCGCCGCACGCGAAGCCGAATGCCAACGGCACGGCGGGTTGTTTCCCGAGCAGATGCCATGACAACGCCAGAAGCGCGGCCCAGCCCACGCCCCAATGCGTGAGCGTGCGATGCGTGATCCACAGCTTTCGCTTGCGGGTCCACCACGCCACTTCGAGCCAGTCCGGCGCGGTCGCCCCGATCACGCCGCCCAAAACGGCCAGCGTACAGGACAGATAGTCGACGCCTGCTGCCTTCGTGACCAGCGCCGCCGCGATGATTCCCGCCGCCCATCCCGTCGCATGATGGGCCTTGCTCGATGCCATGTGAACCTGCCTTGAACCGCTTGCTTAAGAAAGCGCGCATATTCGCACGGCGCATGCTTCAGTGTGCGACGCGATACACAAACTTACGCAATTGCGTGCGCTGGGGCACCATTCGCGCAGGGTGGCGGCGAGCTCGCGCGTCTATGACTAAAATGATTGATGGCAACGTTGCGCGACTACCGCGCGCGTCGACGTATCCCGCCAAGGCCCTCTATCTCGTCAGCCGTCATGCAACACCTGAAATACCTGAGCGCCTACCCGAGCACGCTTCAGGAAAAGGTGCGCCGACTCATCGCCCAGCAGCAGCTCGGGCCGTATCTCGACGCGCGCTATCCCTCGAAGCACGCCATCCAGTCGGACCGCGCGCTGTATCAGTACTGCGCCGATCTGAAGAACGAATTCCTGCGTGTCGCGCCGGCCATCGACAAGGTCTGTTATGACAGCAAGCTCGACGTGCTACGGCACGCGCTCGGCCTGCATACCGCCATCTCGCGCGTGCAAGGCGGCAAGCTGAAGGCGAAGAAGGAGATCCGCATCGCGTCGTTGTTCAGGGACACGGCGCCCGAATTTCTGCGAATGATCGTCGTGCACGAACTCGCGCATCTCAAAGAGAGCGACCATAACAAGGCGTTTTATCGCCTGTGTGAGCTGATGCAGCCGGGCTACCATCAGATCGAGTTCGATCTGCGTCTGTATCTCACGCATCGCGATCTGATGCGCAATCATACGGTCTGACGTTCACTCGGCCGACCACGCCAGCGCGGCCGCGTAGCCGCGAGGCGCGGCGAGCGACACTGCGCGATACGCGCCTGCTTCATCGGACAGCGCATAGCGCGCGCCATCGCGCGGCAGGACCGAAAAGCCGTGCATCGCCAGTGCGCGGCTGCCGATGCCCACGCCATGCGCCTTCAGCAGCGCCTCTTTTGCGGTCCAGCATGCGAGGAAAGCGTCGGACTGATCGGCTTGCGGCAGGGCGTCGATGATGCGCTGGTCCGCAGCATGCAGAACGGTCGATTTCAGTTCGCGCCAGTCGAACGAATGCCGCGCCTCTTCGATGTCGACACCCACGCGCCGCTCGAATGACATCGCGATCAATCCATGCTCGCCCGAATGCGCGACGTTGAAATCGGGCGCGTGGGGGATGGCGAGCGTGGGACGGCCATTTGTATCCGAAACAAGCGCGAGACTCGCGGGTGAGCCGCCGAGTTGCGCGGCGAGCAGGCGGCGCAGCGCGGCGCGCATCGTGGCAAAGCGGGCGGCATCTTCATGTCGCAGGAAGCGGGCTGCGCGTTGGAGCTCGTCGGCATGCAAGACGCCCTCGGCTGCTTTCGGCAACGGCGCGTTGAGATCGATGTCGACGAGCCATACGCGGACGTCGGCGGGGGCTTCGGTCGGCGAGAGTGTGCATGGCGCTGTCATTTGGAGTTGCCGTTGTGGCGAGGTGATTGGATATGCACCGGGCGGGCGGTTCACGCCGGCCTCAGTCGGACGGATCGCGTGTCAACCCGCTTTCGTCATACTTACCCCGTCTCGCAAAGCGTCTCGTGAATCGTATCAAGCGCTGCGGGCATTCACAAAAAGCTTGCACGAGTGCGGCTTTGTGTTCGCTTGACTTGCCTCGCTGATTTCGACGCCCGTGAGTGGACCGTAAGGGATAGCGGTTCAGCAGTTCGGTGATGACACCATATACCAACGTCGCGCCATCGGCGCCCGTAAAGGCGTCGACATCCGGAACAGCGCATGGCGTCGGACCGGTAGCGAGTGCAGCCGAGTTGCGACGCGCGCGCGTGTAGCTTCGTCAACGAGGGCGGTGATGGTAGGGATGACGCATCGTCGTCGCCTCAGAACTGCGCGGTCATCTGGAAACCGACGGTCACGCGCGATGTATCCAGCGTGGCCGGTTTGTAGAGCGGCGTTCCGGCGAACAGGTCGTAGCTGAAACCGGCGTATTTCGACGGTACACCCCCGCGAAGGCCGATTACCGCGCCGACGAGTTGCGTGCCTGCGAGAAACGCCGTGTTCGGTCCGAATACGTGGCCGTAGTCGATGCCCGCATAAAGCGTCTGCCCGCTCCTGCCGATTGGCGCTTGCAGCTCGTTGCGCCAGTAGAAGCCCTTTTCGCCTGCCAGCATCTGCTCGCCGTCGAAGCCGCGCACGGTGTATCGGCTGCCGATGGTCAGGTCGTCGATGTAGAACAACGTGTCGTTAGTGTATTGGCCGTGGAAGGTCGTCACGTAGCGAAGCGGTTGAGATACGATCGCGAATGGCACCGATAGGTTCGCATCGAGAACGGCCATGTGGTAGAGGTACGTCGGACCTGCCGGCTTCGTTGCAGGAGTCGGCGCGATGTTGGCATCCGCTGGCTGCGATGGATCACCTGTTGCGCCTAAGTCGTTAATGCCTTGCCGGTACGCGAGAGAGCCATCGAACTGCGCACCGCCGAAGTAATGGCGGTCCGTCAGCCCCGTTTCGAAGAATGTGTTATTGCGATGCTGAAGCACGATCTCGGTGTCGTCGATGAAGCTTGCGCCGAAACGCTTTGACAACTGCACATAGCCGCCGAAGACATCGTTCTGGCCTCGATGCAGCACGCGCGCCAGCTTGAATCCTGCGGTCTGCGCGTTGCCGCTCGACACGAAGGTCTGGTTCACGCCCGCGATCTGCTGATAGTACGTGTTCGTGTTACCGAAGAGCGTTGCAGTCCAGTGACCCCACGGGATCGAATACGAGCCGTTGAAACCGTGCGAGCCAAGACCCTTGTCGCCGAACTCAAGGTCCTGATTCGCGCCGACGGTGAAGATGTCGTTCAGTCCGAGCGGATTGTCGAGGCCGAGGCTTAGATTGCCCTGGAGCCTGCCGGTCGCTCGGCTGCCCGAATTGTCGACCGAGGCGACGAGCGACCAAGGCTTCGCACGCTTGAGCGTGAGCACGACGTCGCTTTCGCCCGGCACGTTGGTCGGCTCGATCTTCATGTCGACGTCTTGGGATGCGACGCGCTTCATCTGCTCGACGCCCTGTTCGAGGTCGCGCAGGTCGAGGATGTCGCCGGGGCGTGTCGGGAATGCGGTCTTCCATGTGCCCCATGACAAAGGCTCTGCGAACCGCACATCGTGGATCACGCCTGGCACGAGAGCAAACTTCAGCACGCTGCTCGACAGGTCTTGTTCGGGCAGCAACACGCGAGTCGTGATGTAGCCGCGACTGAGGATCGCCTGCTGTAATCCCTTGGTCAGTACGTTCACGCCTTCCTTGCCGACACATTGCCCGTTGTAATGGTCAAGCCATTCACGCGCGAAGCCGAACGAATCGAGCGGTAACGCCGATGCGCCTTTGGCTCGGACCGCATCGGGCAGCGTTGCCGGCACGCCCAGCGCGAACCTGTCAATACGGAAGCATGGCGTCTCGGGCGGCAAGACTGGCCATCCTTCCGCCGATGGTGCAGCGGAGCGAACAACGGCAGCCGCAACCGTCGCCGCGCGCTGCTGCGCCTCGCGTTGCTGTTGGAGCTGCTGTTGTTGTTCGGCGTTCGTGCGTGCGGCAGCTGCGACGTCGGGCGGGGTCTGCTGCGCGTGCGCGAGTGTAAACACGGCTGTGAGCGGGAAAGCCGCCAGCCTTTTTCGGATTTTCATGATGACAAGTCAATGAAGGGGGGACCAAACGACCACACCCGGCGATTTAGCTTTGTTGATTCACTTCTAAGCGCTCGATGAGATCTCGGCACGCCTCAGCGGCAAACGATTCCGCCCATCTTTCTGTTTGGGCGAACTCGTCACGTAGCCTGCTCAGAGCCTCAGCTGACCAAAGTTCTTGCTGTTGCTTGAGCGGCAGATGGTCCGTTCCTGACCGGATAAGCACAAATTTCTGCAAATCCGGATCTCGCTCTGGGATACCGATCAACCGCAAGTCAATTCTTAGGACCTCTGCTGCACCTTCAAAGTATGAGAGCTCTCCGTTCAGCATCGCATGCAGCAAACCTAAAAGACGCTGACGTGCTCGATTTGCACTTTCGTCCATACGCTTCAATTTTTGGTCACATTTGACGGGGCTGCAATCTAGAAGCCGCACTCATAGCTCATCAATACGGCTTTCAGCATGCTGCAAAGAAGCGAATTGCCAATCGAGGCCCGCCCTGTCGCTAGCGGAAACGTTGATCACGGCGCAGCAACATTTGCGCTTGTCAGCTTGATTACGTTCCATCTCGTCCATTGAGCAAATGCGGATCTTCCCACACGTCTTCATATTGCTCGGTCACGAGGAATCTCCAGCCGGGCGGCAACCCGAGATAGGGGATGACCAAGGGTGCCCAATCTTCGATGTGTGCTGCATGCAGAGGAACGAAGAAGTCCGGCGCCTCGGACATTTGCTCGCCTCCCCAAATGTACCAACCACATGTATCGCCTTCCGGTTGAAGTCGAAGCCCTTTCAACGGGCGAAGACCCTCCTTTACGTTGCGGGAGATTCCTAGTTTGAGGTTAACGTCGCATCCAAAGAACGCGGCATTCAATCTTTCGCACGTTTTCCGCTGCGTCTCGCGAAGGTCTTCACTCATCGTAAGAATACAAAGTAGCCGGCTAACTCAAAGCACCAAGTCGCTCCCGCGCGATCAATTCTATATTCTGGATTGACCTCTTAACTGAGGCCAGTTCAAACAACACTTTGTCAACTGCATCGAAACCGCAGCCCGCTTCTTCGCATCTGTCGCATTCAACCGCATAGAGTATCTCGAGATTAGCTCGTTCACTTATGGCTTCTTCGAACCAATCACCGTTTTTGGATTCCAACGCAGTCAGCAGCCCCTTCAACGCTGACAGCAAGGCGTGGATTCCAAGCTTCTTCTCGCGATATGCTGTTAGATGGTCAAGCATCAACCGATACTGACCAAGATCGTGTTCGACTTTCCACTCGTCACTCATCATGCCCTCTTTAGCGACTTGCATTCTCATATTTTTCGTTAAGTGCAAACTTCTGTAGGTGATTCTCGATCCTACTGAGTTGCTATCGGCACAGTCGAAAGTACGAACACGTCGTGCTGGCCTTGTTCGGATCGAATAAAGTCAGCCGCCGCGAGGTTATTCTTTTGAGCCGCGTGGCGACTACACGGAGGTTGTACGCCGTCCCAAATGCAATCCAGGCGAGCCTCGAAACCAGGGTTATGCCATACACCGCCCTCGATACGCGCCACGACGAAGCCGCGTTCGAGTGCTTGGGCACACACGGCAAGCGCGGCTTCCATGGACAGCTTCATTATCACGCTTCCGTTGAGGTCGAAATACTCAGTCGACGATGTATAGAGCTTTTGGAGATCGATACGCATAATGGTCACTTCCATTGAATTCGACTGTCTGGAATCCAGCCGGGATCATTCTTTCCGCTTACTTGGACGACTTCGCCTGTACGATCGTTCACGACAACATATCCATTTTTTGAACCGTAAACCGATGCCGTATCATTTCTCGGCACTCCGTCTGGCGTCTTCGAACCTGAACGTTTATCCATTGTTGTCCCGACTGGACCGTCGTCGATGACATTTTGAATGTCTTGTTCGGTCCAACCACGCGGGCCAAGTTGATTGCCAATCTTGTCATCAATGACGATGTTTGGCCTTTGCGTGCTTTCTTGAGTCCCACTATTCAGCGTAGCATTACCCGGCACATACCCCGCCGTCCCAGGCGTCGCAACAGGAGCCGTCGTCGCGCATCCGGCATTCGGTACGCAAACCATCGCAGGCGGCGTAACGACCGCCCCGCCAGTGGCTGGCGGCTTGCTGTTATTGTTCGCCTCGACTAACGGGTTGGGATCGGACGGCGGGGTTCGTCCACCGGACTTCACTAATCCCACGAACTGATTAATCAGCGCACCGACCGAGAACGAGTTGAAATCAGGCGGATTGCCCAGGGCTTGCGCGACTACAGCTTTGACATGGGCATCCTTGGCCGCTGCGTCCCTATCATTCCCCTGGTTGTACAGGTTAACGTTCGAGCCCATTGCCGCGCCTGCCGAACCGCCCACCGCTGCGCCGGCCAATCCCGACAGGATATTACCGGCGAGATTGCCTATCAAGGAGGAGCCTGTCGCGCCCGTCACTGCATCCGCCGCCGCTTTCGTTTGGTCCGCGAGCTTCGAGGAGATGGCCGCGCCGGCGGCGCCGCCGAATGCACCAATCACACCGCCACCCAGCCCGCCGATCAGTGCGCCGCCTCCTGCCTGCAGCATCGCGCGCGAGTCACCGCCTTCCCGCCAATTGTCGTAATCGGCCAGCGCTGCTGCCATTGCTTGGGGGTCATTGCTCGCCGCGTCGCTGTTGGCATCGCCGTGCGCGTTCGACATCGCCGCCGAGACGCCAAAGCCGCCGCCCACCGTGTACTGCACGCCCACGCTCGCACTGCTGGAACTGTTCGAGCTGCGCGCCGAGTCCGTATCGGTCGTATTGACGACGTTCACCTGATTCTTCGCGGCGAGCACCACGTCGTTCGCGCTCACGTTCGAACCGGCGATCGTGACGTTACCGCTGCCGGGCGTGCCGTCGCCTGTGGCCACGAACGCCGCCGTGCCGCCCGCGCTCACGCTCGAGCCGCGATGGGTCGTCTGGCTCTCGCTCGAATCACTGCGGCTGCTGCTCGACCCGAAGCTCACCTTGACGCCGATATCGGGCTTGTTGCCAGCGGCGACGGCACTGTCTGCGCCGATGCCACTCAGCGCCGCATCGCCCGCCGCAGCGATCGCGTGCAGCGCCGCAGCACGGTCGTTGCCGCTCTCAGCCGAGTGCCCCACTGCCCGGCCTTCCGAGTAGGCGTTGTTGATCGCATCGCCCACGCTGCCCGCGAGACCGATGGTCATCCCGCTGCTGCTCGACTGCTCGCTGCTTGCCCGATGCGAGGTGTCCGTCGCCGCATCGACGATCACATTGGCGGCGGTCCCCACAACGTTCTGGCCTGCCACCAGATCGCTGCCGGTCACATGTAGCGTGTTGCCCGCCTGAATCGACAGGTTTCCGCGATCAGCATTGGGGAATATGGGAGTAGTCCGAAATCGACAGCGCTGCTCTCGCTCGATCACGTATGACCTGTCGCAGGCTTGAAGGTGGGATTTATCGCTGCACCCGTGCTCATTTGCGTGAAAGCAACGGGTGATGCTCCGCTGGTGCTACTGCGCATTCGGGGAGCTGGATGCGGTCGCCATGCACGCCTATAACGCCCAGCGCCTAATCGACAGAAACGGAGGTCTAGGCGGCCAACGCGAGCGATATGAGCGGCATGCCGTGATATGCGTTCGCTTCGCGCGACGTTAGTGAGGACGCAGATGTGCTGGCCCGTTTCGGACGCTCACCAAGAGTGCCTCATGACGAGGTTGGCGCTCGGTCGGCCCCGCCGGTGCGCTTTATCATTAGGTCGACGTGCCCGGTCAGCAGCGCGCATTGAATCGTCGTGCCGTCGATGCATCGTCTGGTGCGCGGTACGCCATCGCGACGGTCTTTTCGCTCGTCATCGCGACGGTAAACTAGTTCGCAGTACCAACGACAGAAGCGCTGCCGTGCGGCGCGTTGATGCTTTCATAGTGGCGCAGCCACAACCTCCGCCACCGCATCCCTTGCAAGAATCGCTGTTGGGGATGCCTCAAGCGAGCCGCTGATGTGGGTTATTGCCCCAGCCCACGTCGTGTTGCAGATGAAGCGCACGCTCGCCGCGCCCGCATAGCGGCCATTCGCCTCGCTCGTTGGTGTGCGAATCCGCAGTTCGCAGCGTTCGTCAGCTTCGGCAGATTGAGAATCACGCGTGGCCCGGTGAATGCATCGCAGTCGGCGTTGGACGAAGCAGATCCGAGCGACGAGCCCGTCGGTTCAATGCAGATCAGTCTCTTTGTCGTCTTCGGTATTCAACCAGAAGCCCTGCCATCCGCAGGCGGCAACACCGCGCCATTTTGAAAGCAGCAGATATTGAGTTCGGTCGCGAATATCGCGTCAAGGGCGAGCGACCCGCCCCGCATCAGCCAGCGCGCGCATTAGCGAGAGCAAGGAACAAGAGCGTGTTCATGCCCTGCCAGAACGGCGAACGTCGCGCGACACGCAACGCCCTTCCCCTGCATCAGATCGAGCGGCGTCGAAGCACTCGGTCAAGTCACCGACATCGCGGATGCACGCGCAACCTCGGCAACCCATCACCCTCGACGACCACGACGGCGTTCTGCTCATACGCCAGCATGAAATCGTCGGCGTCGAGCACGGTCGCGCCGAGCACGAACAGACTCGCTTCGGCGCTCCATACATTGTTCGGATCCAAGCCTTCGCCCGCTAGCGCCATCCACCCTGCTTGAGCGATATACGCTTCGAGCGCCCGCTGCCTCGCGGCGTTCTGCTCGGCGCTCAGCTCACAGCCAAACGGATTGAACGCGGTCACGAACACTGCGCTGGCAACACCGTGACGGCCCAGCAGCGCGGCGACGGACGCGTTCTTCTCGCCGATCTTCATATCGATGGGCGGCTCGCCGTGTATCCGGTAGATGGCAGCGCGGTACGCTGCAAGGGTCGTGTCGGGAATCGAGAAACCGTTCATGAGCATGAACGTTACGCGACTGCGCAGGCGCGCGCAAATCGCCATCGCAGCCGAAACGACCGCCTATACTGAACTCAGCGCCTTCAAGCCAGGAGGACGCCATGACACGCATGTACATCGATTGCCGCGAGTGCTCGAGCGACAGCAACTGCACGATCGCCCTCGCCGCCGACTCCGAAGACGAATTGATGCAAGCCGCCGTGCAACATGCGGTGAGCATGCATCAGCATGAGGATTCGCCGGAGCTGAGAACGGAACTCAAGAAGTTCTTTCACGAGGGCACGCCGCCGCTCGAAAGGCCGTCCGCATAAGACGCGGAGGCAGTTGATTGCCGCCACAAGCTAGCGTTTCTTAGCACGCTAGGCGGAGGAGCATTGTCGCTTGATGGAAGATGAGGAAGAAGGCAGCGACGCGCCGCGATTTCAAGAGCAGCCGGTGCGCCGCTCGCTGCGGCTGAATCGTTGACGCGAACGCCAGTCTTCCGAGCGCAGCACGTGTTCGCCGTCCTCGCGGGCTTCGTCTTCGGAATCGAAGCCTTCGTCGCTATAGGCGACCACCTTCATGCCGCCGCCTGCCGCGCGCTCGACGGTGATGCCCCAATGCCATCCCCCTTCCTGGTGGAAGATATGCAGCGTCGGCTTCGATGATCCGGTCAAGTCCATACATGCGGCTCCTTCAAGTTGACGTCCGTAAGGCTTGCTGCCTTGCCTAGACGAACGCCCTTGATGTCGGGCGCTTCTCTTTGCGTTGCCCGTACGCGGAAATCGTTCAGGGCACCATGACTAAACGAGGGGCGTCAGCGCCCGCTTAAGACAGCATACTCAATGACATGCTGCATTGCAACACGGGCTTTCCCCAGTCGTGCGCTTTGCGAGACACCGCGTCGCTGAACGAAAGGCGAATGGAAGCGATCCTTTCATTGCAGAAGTCATCGGACTATCACGTTGAGCGCGCGCCGGTGACATTCGGCGTTGTGTCCTAGAATGAGTAAGCCGTCATCAGCGGCGTAAGAGGGACTCATGAAAGCTACTTCCCGAATCATGCTCGGCGCGCTCGCTGCGTGCTGGGCCGCGTCTGCATTTGCGCAGCCGCTCGCCGACAATTCGTCCGCGCCCAAGACACGCGCGCAGGTTCGTTATGAACTGCACGCGTGGATCGCTGCGGGCTACGATCCGAACGACTGGATCAACTATCCGGACAATGCCATGCGCGCGGGCCGCATCGTGGCGCAGCGACGAGCCGACGCGCCGCCGATGACGCACTGAAGCGGCGCGCGTCATCGCGCTCAAGCAGCCGGCTCAAGCAGCCGCCTCAAGCAGCCGGCTTCGGCCCACGCAAGATGCGCCGCGCGATGCTCCAGCGATGCACTTCCGACGGGCCGTCGTAGATTCGGAAGGCGCGCATGTCCGCGAAAATTCGCGCGACGACCGTCTCGTGCGTGACGCCCTGCCCGCCCAGCACCTGCACGCAACGGTCGACCACGCGCCACAGCGCCTCCGACGACACGACCTTCGCGATGCTCGACTCGTGCTTGCCGAGCACGCCCTGATCCAGGACCCACGCGCAATGCCAGATGGCGAGCCGCGTGACGTGCAGGTCCATCTCGTTGTCCGCCAGCATGAAGCCGACGCCTTCGTGCTCGCCTAGCGCCTTGCCGAACGCCTGACGCTGCCGCGCATAATCGCTCGCCACGTCATGCGCGCGGCGGGCCGCGCCGAGCCAGCGCATGCAGTGCGTGAGACGCGCGGGCGACAAACGCACCTGCGCATAACGAAAGCCTTCGCCCGGTTCGCCCAGCACGTTCGACGCCGGCACGCGCAGGCCGTCGAAGCGCACCACGCCGTGGCCGCCGGGAAAGCACGTATCGAGCGAATCCATCGCCCGTTCGATGACGATGCCGGGACTCGACATGTCCGCGAGAAACATCGTGGCCGGGCCGTCCGCGAACTTCGCCATGATCATCGCGACTGCCGCGCCCTCGGCGCCCGTGATGAACCACTTGCGGCCGTGAATCACGTACTCGTCGCCGTCGCGCGTGGCGGTGGTCTGGAGCATCGCCGGGTCCGCGCCCGCGCCGGGCGACGGCTCGGTCATGCAGAAGCAGGAGCGGATCTCGCCCGCCGCGAGCGGACGCAGCCAGCGTTCCTTCTGCTCGGGCGTCGCGATGGCTTCGAGCAGATGCATGTTGCCCTCGTCCGGCGCGGCGATATTCAGCGCGACAGGGCCGAGCGGCGAATACCCCGCCTCCTCGAACAGAATCGCCTTCGCGACATGACCGAGCCCGAGCCCGCCGAACTCCGGCGAGATATGGCTCGACAGCAAGCCCGCCTTGCGGCCCTTCGCGATCAGTTCGGCGCGTAACGCTTCGTTCGGTCCGTGCGGCGTGCAGCGCGGATCGCGCTCCATCGGCACGATTTCATCGGCGATGAACGCGCGCACCCGCGCCTGTAATTCGGTCAACTCCGGCGAAAGCGAAAAATCCATCGGCATCCTCGGTCGTTAGTGAATCATGGGAGCTTAATCGTGTGCGCCACTCTCGTCATTCATCGTATTCGCTGTATTTGCGCGCGTCGCCGCGCACCTTGTGCGCCGGATACTTCGCGCGATTCAGCGCCATCTTCTCCAGCAACGCCTGATGCAGATCCACATCGAGCGCGTCGGCCAGCATCACGAGATAAGCGAGCACGTCAGCCATCTCATGACGAATGGCGCGGAGCTTCGCGTCGTCGAGTTCGGCCTTGTCGCCCCTCTGAAGCCACGTGAACGGCTCCAGCAACTCGCTCGCCTCCACGCTCAGCGCCGCCGCGAGATTCTTCGGCGCATGAAAGCGGCGCCAGTCGCGTTCGCGCACGAACTCGCGCAGCATGTCGCGCATGGCGACGAGTTCACTCGATGATTCTTTCATCACGTCCTCGACTCGCTACTCATTGCGCCGGATAAAGACCCAGCGTGCGCGCATGCAGGCGCGCGAGGCCGAGCAGCGCGTCGGTGAATGGCGTCGGCACGCCGGTCATCGCGCCGAGTTCGCGCACCGACGCGACGAGCGCATCGAGTTCGACGGCCTTGCCCGCTTCGACGTCCTGCAGCATCGACGTCTTCATCGCGCCCAGTTTCGCCGTGACGGCATGCCGGTCTGCCGGCTCCTGTTCGATCGGAATGCCGAAGCGCGCGCCGATTTCCTTCGCCTCCAGCATGATGCGCGTGACGAAGCCGCGCACGAGATCGTCGCCGAGAATGCGGTCCGTGGTCGCGCCGGTGATGGCGCTGATCGGGTTCATCGTCATGTTGCCCCACAGCTTGAACCACACGTCGCGCTGAATCTGCGGCGAAGCGGAAGCGTCGAAGCCCGCCCGCGCAAAGAGCGATACGAGCGATTCGACGCGCGCGCTCGGCTTGCCGGTCGCCTCGCCCAGAATCAGCCCGTTGCCCTGATGATGCCGGATGACGCCCGGCGCTTCTACGAAACAACTCGCGTGAACGACGCAGCCGACCGTCTGCGCGCTCGGTATCGCGGCGGCGATCGTGCCGTGCGGGTCGACCGAGGAGAGTCGCTTGCCGGCGAACGCATCGCCTAAGCCCTCGCAGAACCACCACGGCACCCCGTTCATCGCAGTGAGCACCGTGGTCCGCGCGCCGAGTAACGGCGCGATATGCGCGGCCACGGATGCCATCGCCGGCGCTTTGACGGCGACCACCACGAGGTCTTGTTGCCCCAGTGCGTCGGGCGCGGCGCTCGCGCGGACCTGCGCCGTATGCGTCGCGTCCTTCTCCACGAGCTGCAGGCCGCGCGTGGTGAGCGCATCGAGCGTCGCGCCGCGCGCGACCACGCTGACATCGCAGCCTGCCTGCGCGAGCCGCACGCCCATCCATCCGCCGATTGCGCCCGCGCCGTAAATGCACACCTTCATCTTGTCGTCCCCGCCACTGGTTGGATCGCCCATTGTAAGAGCGGATTGAATTCGTTAGCGGCTAACGCTCAAACGGTCCAATCTATGAGTCGCAAAACGCATTTCAAGAGTCGCCGAACGAATAAAAAATGCGCTTGAAAATGCATTCCGGCTTATTGAAAAGAGCGTCTTGGCACCTATTTTTCGATCCGAGGGCAGTGAGCTCGAACGCGCTGCCCACAAGGATCAACGCACTGTGCCGGCCTTCATGCGGCCGCATTTTCGGAGACTGGATCATGAGTGACTTCTACTTTGGCGGCGACGTGTTCGCGGAGCTGGATCGCATGCAGCGGCAAATGTCGACGCTGTTCGGCAACCTGCCATCGAGCATCCGGACCAGCCGCGCGGATGTCTTTCCGCAATTGAATATCGGCAGCACGGACGAGGCGGTCGAGATCGTCGCGTTCGCGCCCGGCGTGGATCCGGCATCGCTCGATGTGACCGTGGACAAAGGCACGCTCACGATCAGCGGCGAGCGCAAGGCCGAAACGCTGACCGAAGGCGCGCGCACTTATGCGAAAGAGCGCTTCACCGGCAGCTTCCGCCGCGTGATCGAACTGCCGCAGAACGCGGACATCGACAAGGTGCAGGCGCGCTACGAGAACGGCACGCTGTCCATCACCGTCGGCAAGCGCGAAGCGTCCAAGCCCCGCGCCATCACCATTCAGTAATTCAGCATTCGGGAGCTCACGATGAACGACACCACTCAACTGGCGCAGCGCAACGAAGGCGACGTGACGCGCAAGAATGAAGAGCACGCGCGCCGCGCGAGCATTACGCCCGCGGTCGATATCGTCGAAGACAGCCACGGCATCACGCTGTGGGCCGACCTGCCCGGCGTGCCGCGCGAAAAGCTGGACGTGAAAGTGCATGACGCGCGGCTCTATATCGAAGCCGAAGCGGTGGTTACCGCGCAAGCCGGCTTGCGTGTGCATCACGCTGAAGTGCGCGCGCCGCGCTTCGCCCGCGCCTTCACCGTCAGCGACGACTTCGACACCACGAAGATCGACGCGAACCTGACGAACGGCGTGCTCAAGCTCACGATTCCGCGCCGTGAAGAAGCGCGTCCGCGCCGCATCGAAGTGCGCGCGAGCTAAGCGAACCGCTGGCAGCAACACAATGCTTCAACCGAATGGCCGCGAATATCGCGGCCATTTTTTTAGCGCATGCTTAACGCCTCTATAATCTTCGGCGGCAGTCCGAGAACTATTCAAACTTATCGCTAGGAAGAGACGAACGTGAAGACGCTGTTGACGGTGTTGTTGAGTTCCATGCTGGCCGTGTCTATCGGCGCGCATGCGAAAGACTGGTCCACGATCCGGTTCGGCGTCGATGCCAGTTATCCGCCCTTCGAATCGAAAGCACCGGACGGCCAGCTCGTCGGCTTCGATATCGATGTCGGCAACGAACTGTGCCGCCGTCTCGACGCAAAGTGCGTATGGGTCGAAAACGCTTTCGACGGCATGATTCCCGGCCTCAAGGCGCGCAAATTCGACGGCGTACTGTCCACCATGTCGATGACGCCGGCGCGCGTGAAGCAGATCGCGTTCTCCAGCAAGCTCTTTCATGTGCCCACGCGACTCGTCGCGAAGCGCGACTCGAAGATTCAGCCGACGGCCGAATCGCTCGCGGGCAAATCGGTCGGCGTCGAACAAGGGTCGATGCAGGAGAGCTACGCGAAGGCGCATTGGGGCGCCAAAGGCGTGACGGTCGTATCGTATGCAGATCAGGATCAGGTCTATGCGGACCTGCTCGCCGGACGTCTCGACGCATCGCTGCAAAACGCGGTGCAGGCCGAACGCGGCTTTCTCGACACGCCGCGCGGCAAGCCGTTCGCTTTCGCCGGCCCGGCTCTCGAAGACAGCGCGATCTTCGGCCCCGGCACCGCGATCGGTCTTCGCAAGGAAGACACCGACCTGAAAGAGAAGCTCGACGGCGCAATTGCTGCGATGATCAAAGACGGCACGTACAAGCGCATCGAGCAGAAGTACTTCGACTTCGATATTTACGGCGAATAAGCATAAGAAAGCAGACGGCGCGAGCGCGCTGTAGGGCTCGCGCCAACACATGCGTTGGCGCGCCGATGGCTTTTTTTCACGCACGTCATGCTGAAAATTACACGTCGCCCCGCTAGCATGCGGGAAAGCTGCGTGATCGAAGCATCGGCATAGTGTTTGCATGCCCGGCAATGCACAGAGAGACTGTTTTCGGGGGCATCATGCATCATTCGATCGAACCTCACGAGCTCGGCAAGGTTGATCTCGAGCACTTTCAGATCGTGCAAGTATCGGACGGCACGCATACCGTCGTGCTCTGGGAAGCGCCGGAGCCCGACACGCTCGTGCCCCTGCACGCACGAGCCGCCACGCTCACCATTCGTCTGTGCGATCCGCTCAATCCGGTGCGCAGAAAAGACGTGTGCGAGCGGTTGCAGGCGCACCTCGCGGCATCGCGTGGTCGCAAGAGCGCAGCGCGGCCGCGCACGCATCTGCATCGCCTGAGCGCGAGTCCGCGCGCCGCTGCCTAGCGGTCACAGCGACTTGCCGAGAAAAGTCCACAGCGCGTCGTCGAGCGAATACGGCACGTTGAAGCGAAAGCACGCGCTAGGCGCATCGCCCGGCCGGAAATACGAGCCCGGCGCGAGCCAGATGCCGTGTTCGAGCGCGCGCGTCGCGACATCGCTCGCATGCGATGGATCGATCGGCAACTCCGCCCAAACGAAAAGACCCGCGCGCGGACGACGGAACAGTGTCGCGCCGAGCGCATCCATGCGCTGCTCGACGACCGCATGCGCGTCCTTCAGCTTGTCGATCACGAATTCGACGTGCCGCGCATAGCGCCCTTCCGTCAGCACCTTCTCGACGATGCGCTCCGTCGCCTCCGACGACGTGAGTCCCACCGCCATCTTCGTGCGCGCCAGTTCGCGCAGCACGTCGCGTTCGGCGACGACATAGCCGCAGCGCAGCGACGGCGTAATGGTCTTGGCGAAGCCGCCCACATACACGACGCGGCTCAACCCTTCCAGCGCCGCGAGCAACGGCGCGCCGGTCGGCGCGAGCTCGCGGTTCACATCGTCTTCCACGACCCACAGGCCATGCCGCTCGGCGATCTGCATCAGGCGGAACGCCGACGCCATGCTGAACGTCGCGCCGGTCGGATTCTGCAGCGTCGTGTTGAGAAAGACGGCCTTCGGACGATGCTCCGTGACGATGCGCTCGAACACGTCCGTGTTGATGCCCGCGACCGTGCGCGGCACGCCATGCACGTTCAGGCCGGCGAGCCTGAGAATCTGGAGCAGATTGCAGTAGCCGGGATCTTCGACGACCACGGCATCGCCCGGACGCAGCAAGGTGCGCACGATCAGGTCGAGCGCCTGCGTCGCGCCGCTCGTCAAGAGCACGTTGGATGCGGCATCGACCGGCAAGCCGTGACGGTCCATTTGCTCGGCGATGCGCTCGCGCAGCGGCGCGAAGCCGTACGGATGCCCGTAATCCGCGATGCGCGCCGCCGGCACGCGGCTCACTGCGCGCAACGCGTGGTGCAGCCCGCCTTCGTTGACCCATTCGTTCGGCAGCCAGCCGCAGCCGGATTTGATCGGCACCGAATGGTCCGCGAAGACATCGGAAAGCAGCCATGTCGCCGTGAGGCTCGGCGGCTGCCATTCGACCGAGCGCGTCGGCGCGCGCCGCCCGCGCACGGCCACGCGATACCCCGAGCCGCGCCGCGCGGTGACGAGGCCCATCGACACGAGCCTGCCGTACGCTTCGGTCACGGTGAACGTGCTCAGGCGCTCGGTTTCGGCAAGACGCCGCACCGAAGGCAACAGCGCGCCGGCGCGCAACGCGTCCGACTCGATGGCGGATGAAAACGCGCGCACGAGTTGCTCGACGAGCGTCGGCGCCTGCCGCGAGCCGCGTTCCAGGTTGAGTTCGATCATCGGTTCAATCGGCCAAGGTTTGCCAGCACAGTTCGCCCCATTTTGCCAGCACAGTTGGCAGCGCGGTGAAGCAACTGTCTATGCCGCGCAAGATTGCGTCGACATACAGTGACCGTTCTTTCGAGGAGAGACCAAGCCATGAACGCCCGCCCCGTCATCGACGACCTGTCGTCTTTCTGGATGCCCTTCACCGCGAATCGCCAGTTCAAGGCCGCGCCGCGGCTTCTGGAAAGCGCCAAAGGCATGTACTACCGGTCGACGGATGGCCGCGACGTGCTCGACGCCTGCGCGGGGCTGTGGTGCGTGAACGCCGGTCATTGCCGCGAGGAAATCGTCGAGGCGGTGCAGAAGGCGCTCGGCACGCTGGATTTCGCGCCGACGTTCCAGATGGCTCACCCGCTCGCGTTCGAAGCCGCGACGAAAGTGGCCGAACTGATGCCCGACGGCCTCGACCGGATCTTCTTCACGAACTCGGGCTCGGAGTCAGTCGACACGGCGCTCAAGATCGCCATCGCCTACCATCGCGCGCGCGGCGAAGGCCAGCGCACGCGGCTGATCGGGCGCGAGCGCGGCTATCACGGCGTAGGCTTCGGCGGCATTTCGGTGGGCGGCATCGCGCCGAACCGCAAGACGTTCTCGGGCGCGCTGCTGCCCTCGGTCGACCATCTGCCGCATACGCACGATCTCGCCCACAACGCGTTCTCGAAGGGCCAGCCGGCGTGGGGCGCGCATCTCGCGGACGAACTGGAGCGCATCGTCGCGCTGCACGATGCGTCGACGATCGCGGCGGTGATCGTGGAGCCGGTAGCGGGCTCAACGGGCGTGCTGATTCCGCCGCAAGGCTACTTGCAGAAGCTGCGCGAAATCTGCACGAAGCACGGCATTCTGCTGATTTTCGATGAGGTCATCACCGGCTTCGGGCGTCTCGGCAAGGCGACGGCCAGCGAGTTCTTCGGCGTGACGCCGGACCTCATCACCATGGCCAAGGCGATCAACAACGCGTCCATTCCGATGGGCGCGGTCGCGGCGCAGCGCAAGGTGCACGACACGATCATCGATGCGGGCGCGGCGAACGCCATCGAACTCTTTCACGGCTACACTTACTCGGCGCATCCGGCCGCGACTGCCGCGGCCATCGCGACGCTCGACCTCTACGTGCGCGACAAGCTGTTCGACCGCGCGGCATCGAAGTCTCCGGCGTTCGAAAGCGCGGCGCATGCGCTGCGCGACGCGCCGCACGTCAAGGACATTCGCAATCTCGGGCTCGTCGCGGGCATCGAACTCGAACCGCGCGACGGCGCGCCCGGCGCGCGCGCCTACGAAGCGTTCGTCAAGTGCTTCGAGGCAGGCGTGCTCGTGCGCTATACCGGCGATACGCTCGCGTTCTCGCCGCCGCTCATCATCGAAGACGATCAGATCGACCGCATCTTCACGACGGTAAGAGAAGTGCTCGCGACGGTGCAATAGAAGATGAGACGATCGCGCGTTTCGTTGAGACGCGCGCGCATTCACGGCAACCCTGCTCCGGCCTACAGTTGACTCACGCCATTCAGATGGCTCACCAACGAACCGGAGCACACCATGTCACGTCTTTCCCAAGTCAACGTCAACGAAGCCACCGGCAAGACTGCCGAGCTCTTCAGCGCCATCAAGAAGGCCGCGGGCCGCGTGCCGAACGCGTATGCCACCATCGGCACGCACAGCCCGGCGGCGCTCGGCGCGGCGCTATCCAACGATGCCGTGCTTGCGAAGAGCAGTCTCGACAAGGCCGATGCCGAAGCCATCAAGCTCGCCGTCAGCGAACTGGCGGGCTGCGATTACTGTGCCGCTGCGCATACGGTCGTCGGCAAGATGGTCGGGCTCACGCAAGACGAAACGCAGCAGATCCGCGCGGGCGACGCCACCGGCAATGCGAAGCGCGATGCGCTCGTGCGCTTCGTGCGGCACGTGGCGGATTCGCGCGGCACGGTGGACGCCCGCGTGCTCGCCGATGTTCGCGAAGCAGGCTATAGCGAGGCGCAAGTCATCGACGCGCTGTTCGCGATGAGCGTCATCAACTTCACGAACCTCGTGAATCGCGTGAACGACACGACGCTCGACTTTCCCGCGCTCGTCTAAGGGTTCGAGGACTTCGCGAACCGGTCGATCACCGCGCTGACCAGATCGACCGGGACCGGAAACACGATCGTCGAATTCTTGTCGCCGGCGATCGTCGTCAGCGTTTGCAGATACCGCAGTTGCATCGCCTGCGGCGCCTGGGCGAGCATTTGCGCGGCCTGCAGCAGCTTCTCCGATGCCTGCAATTCGCCTTCCGCATGAATGATCTTCGCGCGACGCTCGCGCTCGGCTTCGGCCTGGCGGGCGATCGCGCGAATCATCGTCTCGTTGATATCGACGTCCTTGATCTCGACGTTCGACACCTTGATGCCCCACACGTCCGTCTGCGCGTCGAGCACGCGCTGGATGTCGCTGTTCAGGCGCTCGCGCTCGGACAGCAGTTCGTCGAGTTCGTGCTTGCCGAGAATCGCGCGCAGCGTCGTCTGCGAGAGCTGGCTCGTCGCGTCGAAATAGCGCGCGACCTGAATCACGGCTTTCTCCGGATCGACCACGCGAAAGTAGACGACCGCGTTCACCTTCACCGAGACGTTGTCGCGCGTGATGACGTCCTGCGGCGGCACGTCGAAGACGACGGTGCGCAGGTCCATGCGCACGACCTGCTGCACGACCGGAATGATGAGCACGAGCCCCGGCCCTTTCACCTTCCAGAAGCGCCCGAGCATGAACACGACGCCGCGCTCGTACTCGCGAAAAATGCGCACCGCCGACGCGAGCAGAAAAATGACGAGCGCGAGGACGATGCCGCCGAAACCGAAAGTCAGCCCCATGTTTTTAGCCTCGTTCAAGCTGCATTGTGATGTGATTCGTCGAACGGCTCGACGGTCAGCGTGAGTCCGTCGCGCGCGGTCACGCGCACGCGCGCGCCCTGCCCCGGCAACGCAGTGGGCGATGCCGGCTGCACGCGCCAGCGTTCGCCCTGCACGCGCGCCCAGCCGACGCCCTCGCCGCCCTCCAGCATCACGCCGATGCTGCCGAGCATGGCCTCGCCGCCGCTGACGACGGGCCGCCTGCGCGCCTTCAACGCGAGCCCCGACACCGCGAACACGAAGACCGCCGAGAACAGCGCGAGCGCGGCGACGAGTCCGGGCGGAACGCCGAAGCCGGGCACGTCGGTATCCACGAGCATCAGCGCGCCGATGGCGAACGCGACGATGCCGCCGATGCCGAGCGTGCCGAACGTCGGCAGGAACGCCTCGGCCACGAGACAGCCGATGCCCAGCATCAGCAAGCCGAGGCCCACATAGCTCACCGGCAGCAATTGCAGCGCGAACAGGCCGACGAGCAGGCAAATCGCGCCCGCGACGCCCGGCAGCACATAGCCCGGATTCGCGAACTCGAAGAAGAGGCCGTACATGCCGATCATCATCAGTATGAGCGCGACGCTCGGGTCGGTGATCGCCGCGAGAAAACGGTTGCGCCAGTCGGGCTGGAACGCGACGACGCTCGCCTCGCGCGTCGCCAGCACGCGCTCGCCCTGCGCCGTGCGCACGCGGCGGCCGTCGAGTCTGGCGAGCAGATCGGGAATGTCGGTCGCGGTGAGGTCGATCACCTTCTGCGCGAGCGCCTCGTTGGCCGAGAGCGCGACGGCCTCGCGCACCGCGCGTTCGGCCCACTGCGCGTTGCGCCCGCGCAGTTGCGCGAGGCCGCGGATATACGCGGCGGCGTCGTGAACCTGCTTGCGTGTTTCGGTCGATGCCCCCTCCGCCGCGCCCGACGCCGCGCGCTCCGCTCCACCGGCGCCGAGCTGGATCGGCGTGGCCGCGCCGAGATTCGTGCCGGGCGCCATCGCGGCGATATGCGCGGCATACACGATATACGTGCCCGCGCTCGCCGCCCGCGCGCCGCTCGGCGCGATGTACGCCGCGACCGGCACCGGCGAAGCGAGGATCGCCTGAATGATGGCGCGCATGGAAAGGTCGAGGCCGCCGGGCGTGTCGATCCGGAGGACGGCAAGTTGAGCGCGTTCGTCCGCGGCGCGGGCGAGCGATCGCACGACGAAATCCGCGCTCGCCGGGCCGACCGCGCCGGTCAGCGGAATCACGACGACGGGCGCCGCAGCTGCCGCGTGAAGCGGGAACACGGCGAACGCCAGCAGCAGCAAGAGGCGTCGGACCAGCGGCAGGAGCCGGTCAGCGGGCATCGTTCTCATCATCGGCAATCGCCGGCCGAGGCCGGCGTCGCGCAGGGTCTCGCTTTCAGCTTAGGCGATAGAACCGTCGTGCGGTCGATGATCTTCTCGACGTCCGCCGTCTCGCTCAGGCCCGCCACGAATCGCGCGCGGTCGAAATCCGGCGACACGCAGCCGTCCACGTAGACGAAGCGGCGCTGCAGCGTGAGCCACAGACTCGTCTTGTCGCGCCACTGAAGCCATGCATTCAACGCGTTCAGACGGCGCGTGACGCTTTCGGCGATCTCGCGGTCGTAGTCGTAACTGTTCGGCAGACGGCAACGGCCCGCGATCCAGCAACTGTTGCCGCGCTCGATGCGATAGTGCGCTTCGTCGAGCCATTCGGCTTCCGTCTCGAACGGGCCGCGCGGCGCGGGGCAATCCGCGATGGCGTTCGATACGTGCAGGAACGGGTCGTTGCCGCGATTGGCGAGCGTCTCGTCGGCGCCGACGGCTAGCGCGTGCAATGCCAGCAATACTCCGAGCAGCGCGGTGGTCTTCGGTTTGCGCATGATCGTCCGATCGTGTGAACGGCACGCGCCAAGCATAGACCATCATCGCGCGAGCCAGCCGTTACACTGAACAGGCACTTTTCCTCGGATCGAAAACGACATGAAACAGGCACTCCACCATCTGACGCTCGCAACCGGCTCGCGCGGCCTGCACGAAGTCACGCGCGACATCGACCGCTGGATCGACTTGCAGGATATCCGCACGGGCCTGCTGACGGTGTTCTGCCGTCATACGTCGGCGTCGCTGCTGATTCAGGAAAACGCCGACCCGGACGTGCGCGCGGACCTCGAACGGTATTTCGAATCGGTCGCGCCGGAAGCGCCCGGCCGCTATATCCACGACGCCGAAGGCCCCGACGACATGCCCGCGCACCTGCGCACCGCGCTCACCACCGTCCAGCTTTCGATTCCGGTCGAAGCCGGCCGCATGGTGCTCGGCACGTGGCAGGGCATCTATGTGTTCGAGCATCGGGCGGCGCCGCATCATCGCGAACTGGTGTTGCATCTGATCGGCGAGTGACCGCGAGGTTTGGACCGATCCTGCGCGCTCACGGCTTGACGACGGCGCGTCCGGCCAGCGCGCAGGTGTGATCCTGCAATTCTTCCGACGACGCGAAATTGCCCGGACCGACGTGATCGTTGAGCAGAAAGAACGCGGGCGCGCCGTCGCTGCGCTCGGCGCCCACGAGCAGCAACGTCTGATCGCCCATGGAACCGCCTTCCTGCGCGACGGTGGCGGCCAGCAGCCTGAACGGATCGGTGCGCGACAAGTCCGCGTCGTCGATGCGCAACGCGCGATACCTGTGTCCGTGAAGGCGCACGGGCAGCGGCGTCCATTGCGTGCCGATGCCCGGGCCCGCTTCGCGCAGCGCCTCTGCCACGTCATCCGCGAGACAGTCGATATGGATATGCAACTGGTTCTGCGTGCGCCCGCTCGCCGAATTGACCGCGAGCGACATCTCGTCGCGCGGCAAGCGGCGGCGCAGCGCGTCGTCGACGTAATGGCGCGCGTTCCATGCATCGCGCCAGTAGTTCGGCGTGTCCGGTTGCAAGAGCGCCGGACTTTCGATGCCGCTCACGCGTGCGGTCGGAATCAACAGATATTGCGCGACGCCGACGATGTCCTTGAGCACCGCATAGCCGCCTGCGACGTTCACGTCGGCGCAAGGCTGCTCCATGTGCGCGCCGTCGGCGGCCGGTACGCAGCGGTCGTGGACGATTTGCCAGAGCGCATCGGGATTGCCCGCGCGCGCGGGCGAACACGCGAGACTCAGCGCGACGGCGGCGCTGGCGAGGAGACACTTCGTGAGGATGTGCATCGGCAATGATGCGGGACGAAGACCTTAGCGTGCCGGATTATGCTTTCAGGCGCATGAAACTTCGCTGCGGCGGCCTCGCGCGTGCCGACTGCACAGCAAAAAGCGCCGGCTGCGATAACGCGGCCGGCGCTTTCTTCACTACGATTTCCCTGCTCCTGCTACCCGCCGCGCGCTATCCGCTGCGGGATCACAGAGTCCGGCTTAGTGGCCGAAGTAGACCGAGTTGCGGTCCGACATCGTGACGGCTGCACGCGCGCCCGACTGGGCGTTGCCAGCGGTCGATGCGCCATACGACGTCGTTGCAGCCGCGCCTTGCTCGGCGTTCACGCGCGCCTGAGCGGCTTGCAGGTCTTGCGGATAGTTCACGCGGTCTTGCGACGGGTTGTAGCCAGCCTTTTCCAACTGGGCGAGTTCTGCGCGAACTTGCGCGCGCGTCACGGGCGCGTTGTTTTGCGCGAAGGCGAAAGTCGGAGCGGCCAGAGCCGAAGCGATGACGAGTGCCGGAACGAATGACTTGATCATGATGACCTCCAATATCTTGTTGTCAGATCGATTGGAAACCGGAGAGCTTTTTAAGCGTTTTCTGATTTCCTTTCGCTTGGAGAGAAGTTTAGGAGGTCATCGACCTAGGGGAAACCCCGATTCTCATGAAAGATATTTGTTCAACGAGCAATAATCGAGGCGTTGAACCGGGCAGATGACAAACGCCGCAGTCAGCGCGCCTCCACATGTTCGAGCGCCACGGTCATCAATTCGCGCAGCAGCGGCTGAACGGCGCTGGCGCGGGTGTCGTCGTAGGCATAGGGCGACGTTTCCTGCATGTACGTCACCTGCGTCAGTTCCAGTTGCACCGCGTGGATGCCGCGCGCCGGCTCGCCGTAGCGCCGCGTGATGTAGCCGCCCTTGAAACGCCCATTGGCGACGCTGGTATATCGCCCGTCACGCGATACGACCTCCGCCAGCCGCTCCGCGAGTCCCGGCGCCGCCGATGCGCCGTCTGCCGTGCCGAAGTTGAAGTCGGGCAAGCGGCCTTCGAAGAAACGCGGCACGACCGAACGGATGGAGTGCGCTTCCCACAGCAGCACGCGCCCGTGCGCTTCGCGTAGCGCGGCGAGCTCGCCGGCGAGCGCGTCGTGATACGGCTGCCAGTACAGCGCGCGACGCGCCTCGATCTGCTCGCGCGACGGCGCGTGTCCCGGGCGGTAAAGCGGCTCATTGTCGAACGTATCGACGGGACAGAGACCCGTCGTGTCGCGGCCGGGATACAGATTCGCGTCGTCGGGCGGGCGGTTGAGGTCGATCACGTAACGCGCATATTCCGGCAGCAGAATCGACGCGCCCAACTCGCGCGCGAACGCATACAGCCGCTCCAGATGCCAGTCGCAATCGTCGACGCGCAGCGCCACTGGCGTCATCTCTTCGACGAGCGCCTCCGGAATGCGCGTGCCCCGATGCGGGATCGAAATCAAAAGCGGCGCGGTGCCGCGTTCCAGCGTGTAGATGGAGCAATCGTGAACGGTATCCATGTCTGCGGCTCCGGAAGTTGAACGTTACGCGAGCAGTCCGCCGAGCGCCGCGCGATAACGCGCGAGTGCCCGTTCTTCGTCGACGTGGCGGCGGTCGGTCACGACCTTGCGACCGCCGACGAACACGTCGCGCACCGGCGTCTGCCCATGCTCGCAGAAGACTGCGCTGGACAGCCACGCGTCGCAGGAAAGGCCACCGATGCCGGGATGCGCTTCATCCAGCACGATCCAGTCCGCGCGCATGCCCGCCGCGAGCGCACCGACGCGCCGCCCGGTCGCGCTCGCGCCGCCGTCGAGGGCGGCGTCAAAAAGACGGTCGGCCGGCCGCGTGTCGCCAGCCGACGCCAGCACGTTGCGCTCGCGACGCAGCAAACGCTCGCCATATTCGAGCAGCCGCAGTTCGGAGCGCCAGTCGACGCCCACATGACTATCCGAGCCGATGCCGAAGCGCCCGCCCGCATCCAGATAGTCGCGCGCCGCGAAGAAGCCGTCGCCGAGATTTGCCTCCGTCGTCAGGCAAAGGCCGGCGACGGCACGGCTCGCGGCAAGCCGGTTGCATTCGCTCGCGTCCATATGCGTCGCGTGGACGAGGCACCAGCGCTCATCCACGTCGAAGCGATCCAGCAGCCACTGCACCGGCCGCTGACCGGTCGCGGCGACGCACGCATCGACTTCGGCAAGCTGCTCGGCGATATGAATGTGCACCGGAGTGCGATCGAACCGGGCGTCGAAGCCTTCGAGCAGCGCCGCAAGCGATTCGCCCGAGACCGCGCGCAACGAATGCGGCGCGACGCCGTAACGCCGCGCGCCGTCCTCCGGCCGGGCGCGGGCGAGCGCATCGAGCATGTCGAGCAGACTCTCGGGCGTATGCAGGAAGCGGCGCTGATCGTCGCGCGGCGCGGCCCGGCCGAAGCCGCTGTACTGATAGAGCACCGGCAGCATGGTGATGCCGATGCCCGCGCGTTCTGCCGCATCCACCACGCGCTCGGCGAGTTCCGCGCGGTTCGCATACGGCGAGCCGTCCTGCGCGTGATGCACGTAGTGGAATTCGCAGACCGACGTGTAGCCCGCCTTCAGCATTTCGATGTAGAGCCAATGCGCGATGTCCGCGAGCGCGTCCGGCCCGATCTTCGCGGCGAAGCGGTACATCAGGTCGCGCCAGCTCCAGAAGGTATCGGCGGCGCTCGCGCGATATTCGGTGAGGCCGGCCATCGCGCGCTGGAACGCGTGCGAATGCAGATTCGGCATGCCCGGCAACACCGGGCCTTTCGCTCGCTCGACGCCAGCGGGTGCCGCGCTGTCCGGCTCCACGCGCGTGAGCGCGCCGTCGTCGCTCCACTCGATCAGCACGTTGCGCCGCCAGCCATCGGGCAAGCGCGCGTGGTCCGCGAAATAGAGGTTCAAGCTCATCTCTCCTCGATGCCGATGCAGAGCCACGCGGCATCGCCCGCGGCGTCGACGATGCAAGTCCGCTCGATGCGCGCGGTATCGCCCGGATAGAGCATTGCGCGCGTTCCGTCGGCAGACGCGATATTCAGGCTGCCGCTCGCGCAGTAGACGAACGTCACGTCGTGCTCCTGCGCCAGTTCATGACGCCCGGCGCGCCGGACGCACACCGACATGCGCGCCCGGTCGCGCCGCACCATCACGTTGAAGTCGCGCGTCGGCCCGTCGATGAGACTCGCGTGGATCGGCGTTTCGCCCGCGAAGCGCGCCATCGCGAGCGGTTCGTCGAGCCGATGCTCGCGGCCGCCGGCTTCGGCGAGCAGCATGCCCGCGCCGTCGAGCAGGACGAGCGCGCGATCCACGCCGGGAAACGCCGAAAACGCGCCATCCGACGACACGTCCGCGACCGACAGCCGCCACGCGAACGCATCGAGCGACGCGCCCGGCGGCCCCGCCGCGATCTCGCGCGTGATGCCGCCGCCGTTCCTCCACGGCACGGCGATGAGCGAAGCCGCAGGAATGATCGTCACGTCAGAAGTGCCCGGTGAATTGATAACGGTCGCCGGGATGCCAGAGATTCACGACCGACGCGACGGCATCCCGCGACCACGTGCGCCGATGCAGCAACAGACACGGCTCGTGCTCGCCCATCGCGAGCGCCGCGCGGATTTCGGGCGACGGCACGGAGGCCTCGATCCGGTACTCCACGCGCTGCAGCGGCGCGGCGATCATCAGGTACTGGTTCGGCGTGATCGTCGTGAAATCCTGCCGCGCGTACTCCGGCGCGAGCGCCGGGTTTACGTAACGTTCTTCGAGCTGCACCGGCTCGTCGTTCTCGAAGTGCAGCACGCGCGAATGAAACACCGGGCTGCCGAGCGCGAGCTGCATCTCGCCGGCGAGCGCCTCGTCCACGATGGATGCGCCCAGATGCAGCACGTGCGCGCGATACGCATGACCGCGCGCAGCGATTTCGTCCGAGATGCTGCGAATCTCGACGAGCGTCGACGCGTACTTCGGCTGCGCGACGAAGGTTCCCGCGCCTTGCACGCGCGTCAGGACCTGTTCGGCGGTCAGTTCGCGCAGCGCGCGGTTCACGGTCATGCGCGCGACCTTGAACTCGCGCGCCAGCTCGTTCTCGGACGGCACCTGATCGCCCTCGCGCCACTCGCCGATGTGAATGCGCTGCAGGATGTAGTCCTTGATCTCCTGATACGCGGGCGTGTTCATGCGCTCGCTTCCGCCTTTTCCGCGGCTTCCGAAGCAAATACGAACGGGCTATGCCGCGCGATCGCGCCCTGCTCGACCAGTTTCGCGATGGCCGCGATATCCGGCGCGAAGTAGCGGTCGAGGTCGTAATGCGGCACGTGCGCGCGCAGCGTGTTCATCACCTCGATGAGCGGCGCGCTCGTCTTGTGCGGCGCGCGCAGATCGACGCCCTGCGCCGCCGCCAGCAGTTCGATGGCGAGAATGTTGGCCGTGTTGCTCGCGATATCGCCGAGCTTGCGGGCCGCGAACGTGGCCATGGAAACGTGATCTTCCTGATTCGCCGACGTGGGCAATGAATCGACGGAAGCGGGATGCGCCAGCGTCTTGTTCTCGGAGGCGAGCGCCGCCGCCGTCACGTGCGCGATCATGAAGCCGGAGTTCACGCCGCCGTCGCGCACGAGGAACGGCGGCAGGCCGGAAAGCGTGGCGTCGATCAAGAGCGCGATGCGCCGCTCGGCCAGCGCGCCGATTTCGGCGGCAGCGAGCGCGAGGTTATCGGCGGCGAAAGCAACCGGTTCAGCGTGGAAATTGCCGCCCGACAGCACTTCGCCGGTATCGGGAAAGATCAGCGGGTTATCGGAGACCGCATTCGCTTCGATCAGCAGCACGTCGGCGGCGTGGCGCATCTGGTCGAGGCACGCGCCCATCACTTGCGGCTGGCAGCGCAGGCTGTACGGGTCCTGCACCTTCTCGCAATCCGCGTGCGACAGATTGATGCCCGAGCCCGCGAGCAGCGCGCGATACGCCGCCGCTGCGTCGATCTGCCCGCGATGCCCGCGCAACTCATGGATGCGCGCATCGAACGGCACCACCGAGCCCGCGGCCGCGTCCACCGACAGCGCGCCCGCCACGAGGCCGGTGCGGAACAGGTCCTCTATGGCGAACAGGTGATACAGCGCGAGCGCCGCCGATGCCTGCGTGCCGTTCAGCAGCGCGAGCCCTTCCTTGGCCTGGAGCGTCAGCGGCTTCAGGCCGGCGACCGCAAGACCGTCGAGCGCGCTCGCGCGTTCGCCGCGAATGGTGACTTCGCCGATGCCGAGCAGCACCGTCGACATATGCGCGAGCGGCGAGAGATCGCCGGATGCGCCGACCGACCCCTTGACCGGGATGATCGGCAGCACGTCCGCGTTGAACAGCGTGACGAGCGCCTCGATCACTTCGCGGCGGATGCCCGAATGGCCGCGCCCGAGGCTCGACAGCTTCAGCGCCATGAGCAGCCGCACGACCGGACGCGACATCGGCTCGCCCACGCCGACCGCGTGCGACAGCACGAGATTGCGCTGCAACAGTTCGAGCTGGTCAGCAGGAATATGCGTGTTCGCGAGCCGCCCGAAGCCCGTGTTGATGCCATACGCCGGATCGCCCTTCGCGGCGATGGCCGCGACCGCGCGCGCGCTGGCGTCGATGGCGTCGAAGCTCGCGGGATCGAGCCGCAGAGATTCGGAGCCGCGCGCGATTCGGCGCAGTTGCGGCAGCGTGAGTTTTCCGGGCGTCAGCGTAATCATGTTTCATCCTGTCTATACAAGTCAGACGCCAGTCTAAACGGGCATAAACGGCGAAACAAGTGGCTTTCCGGGATTCCCCTTAGCCCGAATAACGGATATAGGCGACGCTTGTCTATACAGAAGCCGCGATGCTCACAGCACTTTCTCCATCACGAACTGCACGAACCGCTGTCCGCGCACGACGACCGCGCGTGCCAGCAGCATCGTGAAACCGCAATACTCGAAGAACGGCCGGCCTGTCGCGCTCGCGTAGGTGTGCAGCACCTGCATGCCCGCCTCGCCCGCCTCGGCTTCGATGCGCGCGAGCAGCGCGGTCGCCACGCCTTTGCGCTGGTGCTCTGGGTGGACGAACATCATGTCGATCAGGCCGTTTCGCTCCAGATCGGCGAATCCGGCAAGCTGGCCGCCGCTGAACGCGACCCACGTCGGGCGGCTCGCGCGGGCGAGCGCCCATTCGTCGGGATCGGCCTGCGCCCAGACGTCGATCTGCTTCTGGTTGTAATCCGCCGATGCAGTCTCGCGCACCGCGCGGAGAAACAGGTCGATCACGCCGTCGAGATCACTCGCCCGGTACGGTCTGATTTCGATAAGCGGGAACTCGGGCATGTCTTCACCTTCTGTGTTGCAATAAAAATTCGAGCCGCTGAAAGCGCGGCGAAGTGTCGGGCGTCTGAACGCGGGAAGGATTGTAGGAAACGGGCGCGGGATAAAAGCCAAAAGGTGTCGCGAACGTGTCGCCGATCAGCTCGCGACGGCCACCGTTGCGATGCCGAGCGCGGTCATCACGAGCGACGCCCCGACGTGGATGGCGATCTCCGCCAGCGCCCAGCCGAGCCGCCCCTGCTGAAGATGCGCGACGACTTCCGCCGAGAACGTCGAAAACGTGGACAGGCCGCCCATCAAACCGGTGATGACGAAAAGCCGCCACTCGACGGAGAGATCCGGAACGCGCGCAAAGAACGCAACCGCCACGCCGATGATGTAGCCCGCGATGACATTGGCCGCGAACGTGCCGAGCGGCAGGTTCGGAAAGACCGCGTTCAGGCGCAGTCCGAGCGCCCAGCGCAGCAGCGAGCCGAGGCCGCCGCCGAGTCCCACCGCGATGATCGACAGGTACATGTAGTTCTTCAGTTATCTTGATGAAAGAGCGGGCGTGCCGACGTCACGCTCCGCGAGCCAGCCGTTCGATCAGCGCGGCGCGGCTCGGCTCGACGATCCATCCTTGGCTGTGCCGCAGATGCGCCGTCCAGGTGCCGTCGCGCCGGGCTTCCCAGCATCCGGCTTCGTGACCGTCGATGAACAGCGATCCGCGCATGACGAGCGTGGGATCGGCCGGATCGAGCGCGGTGTCGTCGTTGTGTGCGAGCCTGACGTCATGCATGACACTTCGCCTGCCGAGCATTGGATGGAGCGTGCCTGCTCAAGGGCTCCATTCTAACGATACTTCCGGCCCTCACCGCAACATGAACGACATTGCCGAAAGGCAATTGAGCGTGCGAACGACATGCTCGGCGCTGGGCGCATCGAAGGCGAGCGTGACCGAGTCGATGCGTTCGAGCGACGGCCACTGGCAGAAAAGATCGGCGAGCGCGCTCGTCTGGACGCGCAGTTCGCAGTGTCGTGTCGAAGAGCCGTGGCGCGTGCCGAAGCGCCCGTGTGCAGCGCCTTCGACGACCTCTTTCGCCGCGCGCCGAATCGCTTCGCATGCCGCAGCCGGCGTCTGCGTGACGCCGCTCGAATAGCCGTGCGCCGATTTCACGCAGACGAAGCGCGCGCCTTCGAACAAGGGCAATGTCTCGGCGCCGAAGACGTCATCGCCCGTGAGCAGCGCCACGCGCGCGCCGCGTTCTTCCGCGAGCCGGCCGTAGAGCGCCGCCTCGCCGGCCTCCTCGCCGTCGATCGTCACGCGCGCGAACGCCGTGCTGTTGATGGTATGCGCGAGAATGCCGCGGCTTTGCGCGCGCGCGTGATAGCCGACCATGAACACCAGATCAGGCGATGCTTCGAGGCCCGCCATCATGCCTAGCGTGCGTGGCTTGCCGAGCACGAGCCGCACGCGCGCATCGAACGCATCGGGCAAGAAATTGCGAAAGCCGCCATGCGAATCGTTCACCCAGACTTCGGACGCGCCGCCTTCGAATGCGCCTTCGGCCGCCGCGTTCGCCTCATGCGTCATCCAGCGTCGCGCCTGCTCGTACTCCGCGTTGCCGGGCCGCGTTTGCTCAGGATGAAACACACCCGCGATACCTTCGATGTCCGTTGAGATCAGCACTTTCATGGCGTCGGTTGCAATGCGTCCGTGAGAGATAGCCGCAGATGCCCGTTGCGGCCGGTCACGGTCTCCGCGCTGAAGAGCGCATCGAGAATCGCTTGTTCGATGCTGTCGGCAGCCGCCTGAAACAGCGGATCGAGCCGCGCGTCGGAAAGCAAAGGCGGCAGCGTGATGTATGCGGCGTCGTGCGGCACGGTGTACGCCGTCGAGAACGCGAGCGCAATGTCGCCGCTTCCGTGGCCGTAGACCGAGCCCGTCCGCGCCAGGCCGGCGGCCGCGCGCATTGCCATGCGTCGCAATTGTCGCGAGTCCAAAGGCGCATCGGTCGCGAGCAGCATGATGATGCTGCCTTGCTCCGGCTTTATCTGACTCTGCGCGGCCGCGTGCAGCCCGAGGCCGACCGGCTCGCCCGCTATCGTAAGCTGGGGCAAGCGCCCGAAATTGGCGAGCACGAGCGCGCCGACAACATAAGCGTTCCCGCCGATATCGACGATCCGCGACGCCGACCCGATGCCGCCTTTTAGTTCGAAGCACGACATGCCGCGCCCCGCGCCGACCGCACCGCGCGCGAAATCCTTCGCGCATCCCGCGAGCGCTTGGCGGTAATGCGCCTCGTCGACGGCGAACGCCTGCAAGTCGTTCAGATAACCGTCGTTGCACTCGAAGACGAGCGGATTGACGCTCGGCCACTCACGCCCTATGTCCCGATTTGATTCGCACGCCGAACGAATCTGCGCCGCTGCAACGGCACCGACGCCGAACGTATTCGTCAATGCAATCGGCGTTTCGAGCACGCCGAGTTCATCCACTTGCACGAGGCCGACGCTCTTGCCGAAGCCATTGGTCACGCACGCGGCGGCAGGCACTTTCTCGCGATACAGGTCGCCGCCGTGCGGAAGCACGACGGTCACGCCGGTCTGCACGTCGCCGGCATCAAGCGTGCAGTGCCCCACCGTGACGCCCGCGACATCCGCTATCGTCGCGCGTGCGCCGGCTTGCAATGTGCCGATATGCGGTGCTTTTCTCACGGCCGGTCCAGCTTCGGATCGAGCGCGTCGCGCAAACCGTCGCCGAGCAGATTGAACGCGAGCACCGTGAGGAAGATCGCGAGGCTCGGAAAGATGGCGACGTGCGGCGCCATCGCCATGTCGGCGCGCGCTTCGTTGAGCATCGCGCCCCACTCCGGCGTCGGCGGCTGCGCGCCGAGTCCGAGAAACGAGAGGCTCGCCGCCGTGATGATCGACGTGCCGATGCGCATCGTGAAATACACGACCACCGACGAAATCGTGCCCGGCAGAATATGTCGCACGATAATCGTCCAGTCCGACGCGCCGATGCTGCGCGCCGCCTCGATATACGTCAGATGCTTGAGCGCGAGCGTATTGCCGCGCACGAGTCGCGCGAACGCCGGGACGCTGAAGATGGCGACCGCGCAGACCACGTTCACCATGCCGTTGCCGAGAATCGCGACCACGCCGATCGCGAGCAAAATGCCGGGAAAAGCGAATAGCACGTCGGAGATGCGCATCACGATGCGGTCCCACCATCCTTCGTAGTAGCCCGCGAGCAGGCCGAAGAACGTGCCGATCACCGCGCCGATCACGACCGACAGCAAACCGGCCGTCAGCGAAATGCGGCTGCCGACGAGTATGCGGCTGAGAATGTCGCGCCCCAGCGAATCGACGCCGAACCAGTGCGCAGCCGAGGGACCCGCGTTGAGCGCATCGTAATCGAAGTAGTTCTCCGGGTCATAAGGCGCGATATACGGCGCGATGATCGCGATCACGATCAGCAGCAGAACGAACACCGCCGCGACCATCGCGACATGCTGCTGCCTGAACTTGCGCCAGAACTCGGTCCACGGCGTGCGGACGTTCTGCTGCGTGTCGTGTGCGGCTTGCACGGTTACGCTCATGCCGTCCTCACTTGAAGCGGATAGTCGGGTTGATGACCGCGTACAGCACGTCCACCACCAGATTGATGACGATGAATTCCAGCGAGAACAACAGCACTTCCGCCTGAATCACCGGATAGTCGCGCATCTCGACGGCATCGACGAGCAGGCGCCCGAGCCCCGGCCAGTTGAACACCTTCTCGACCACGATGGAACCGCCGAGCAGGAAGCCGAACTGCAGACCCATCATGGTGACGACGGGAATCATCGCGTTACGCAGGCAGTGCTTCACGATGACGATCGGCTCGTGCACGCCCTTCGCGCGCGCCGTGCGCACGAAGTCTTCGCCGAGCACTTCGACGAAGGAAGCGCGCGTGAAGCGCGCCATCACGGCGGCCACCGCCGCGCCGAGCGTGAGCGATGGCAGCACGTAGCTTTGCCAGGTGCCGTCGCCGACGATAGGCAGCCAGCCGAGCTTCACCGAGAAAATCTCCATCAGCAGCATGCCGAGCGCGAACGCAGGAAAGGAGATGCCCGACACGGCGAGCGTCATGCCGAGCCGGTCGGGCCACCGGTTGCGCCATACCGCCGACACGATGCCGATGCTCATGCCGAACACCACGGCCCACGCCATGCTGGCGAGCGTGAGCCACAGCGTCGGCATGAAACGCTCCGCGATTTCGGTGCTCACGGGGCGCTTGCTTCGCGTCGATTTGCCGAAGTCGAAATGCGCGACCTTGCCGAAGAAGCTCGCGAGTTGCTGCGGCAGCGGCTTGTCGAGGCCGAGGTCCGCGCGAACGAGCGCAACCGTCGCTTCGTCCGCTTCGGCCCCGGCTGCGAGCCGTGCGGGATCGCCCGGCAACAGATGCACGAACATGAACACCAGCACCGCGACGATGAAGAGCGTCGGCAGCAGCCCGAGCAGGCGTTTGGCAAGGAAGTTAAGCATCGCGGGTCTTTACTTGATGACGATCTCGTCGAAATTGAACGAGCCGTCCGGCATCACATACGCGCCGGAAAGACGCTTGCTGCGCGCGTACACGACCTTCTCCGTCACGAGAAAAATCCACGGCGCGTCGGCCCAGATGCGCTTTTGCGCATCCGCATAGAGCGCGGCTTTTTCGTTGCGGTCGGTGGTGGCGAGCGCCTTCTGCAAGTCGGCATCGACGTTTTCGTTCTTGTAGTACGCGGTATTCGCGAGCTTCGGCGGAAACGATGCACTGGAAAGCAGCGGCGAGATGGCCCAGTCCGCTTCGCCCGTCGACGAAGACCAGCCGATGTAGTACATGCGCACGGGAGCCGTCGCGGGATCGGGCGCGCTGTCGACGCGCTGCACGCGCTGCCCCGCTTCCAGCGCCTCAACCGACGCTTTGACGCCCACCTGCGCGAGCTGCTGCTGCACGAACTGGATGATCTTCTGCGCGGTCGTGTGGTTATAGCCGGACCACAGCGTGGTTTCGAAACCGTTCGGATAGCCCGCTTCCTTCAACAGTTCACGCGCCTTCGCCGGGTCGTATTTCCACGGGCCGGTCTTCGTCGCGTAGTCGACACCGGGCGGCACGACGCCTTCGGCGGGCACCGCATAGCCCGCGAACGCGACCTTGACCAGCGCTTCCTTGTTGATCGCGTAATTGAGCGCCTCGCGCACCTTCGGATTGTCGAAGGGCTTTTGCTGCATGTTCATGCTGATGTAGCGCTGGATGATCGAAGGCGAAGCGATCAAGTCCACCTTCGGGCTCGACTTCAGCGTGGCCGCCTGCTCGAACGGCACCTGGAATGCGAAGTCCGCTTCGCCCGTTTGCATGAGCGCGGCGCGCGTATTGTTATCGACGACCGGCTTCCAGTCGATCATGTCGATCTTCGGATAGCCCTTCTTCCAGTAGCCCGCGAACTTCTTCACCTTCAGATCGTCGGTCTGTTTCCACTCGACGAACTCGAAGGGTCCCGTGCCCACCGGATGAAACGCGATCTCCTTGCCATACTTCTTGAGCGCGGTCGGCGAGATCATGACCGCGGACGGATGCGCAAGCACGTTGATGAACGCCGAGAACGGAATCTTGAGCGTGACCTTCACCGTGTACGGATCGACCACTTCGGTCTTGTCGATCTTGTTGAACAGGTTGTAACGCTTGAGCTTGTTCGCCGGATCGGTCACGCGGTCGAAGACGGCCTTCACGGCTTCTGCATTGAAGTCGGTGCCGTCGTGGAACTTCACGCCCTGGCGCAGATGAATGGTGTACACCTTCGCGTCGGGACTCGCCTCGTAGCTCGTCGCGAGCACGGGCTGAATCTTCATGTCCTTGTCGAAGCCGAAGAGCCCTTGGTAGAACGACTTCGCGACCGCCTGCGAGAGCGTGTCGTTCGCATCGTACGGATCGAGCGTCGTGAAGGTCGAGGCGACCGCCATGACAGCAGTGCTTTGCGCGTACGCAGACACAGGACCGAGCGCGGCGAATGCAGCGAATCCGGCGAACGCGCTCGCGGATATGAGCGCGCGCAAGGGTGAAGGACGAGAGGACGGCATCGTGAGGCTCCTTGGCTTGACGTTATGGTTCACAACGATGTGCTGCGATATCGACTCATCGCTCAATAAGCGCCGCCGACATGATGCTCGGCAACGTAATGGCCGGGCCCGACCGCGACGAGCTTCGCGACCACAGGCTCGTCGCCGAGCTTGCGAATGGGACTCGGGATTTCGTCGGCGGCCAGCATGCGTTTCGCGTGACGGCGCGCGGGATCGGCCACGGGCACAGCGCTCATCAACTTCCTCGTGTACGGATGACGCGGCGCTTCGAATACCGCGGCGCGCGGCCCGATCTCGACGATCTGCCCGAGATACATCACCGCGACGCGATGGCTCACGCGCTCCACCACGGCCATGTCGTGCGAAATGAACAGGTAGGCGACGCCGAGTTCGCGCTGCAAATCGAGCATCAGATTCACGATCTGCGCGCGCACGGAGACATCGAGCGCGGAGACGGATTCATCGGCGATCACGACCTTCGGGTTCAGCGCAAGCGCGCGTGCAATGGCGATGCGCTGGCGCTGGCCGCCTGAAAACTCGTGCGGATAACGCTGCGCCGCTTCGGGCGGCAAGCCCACTCTGTCGAGCAGCCAGTCGACGCGCGCCTGCGCTTCCTTGCCGCTCGCGACGCCATGCACGAGCAGCGGCTCCATCACCGAAAAGCCGACCGTGAGACGCGGGTTCAGCGATGCGAACGGGTCCTGAAAAATGAACTGGATGTTACGCCGCAACGCTTGCAGCTCGGGGCCTTGCAGCGCGCTGATGTCGCGTCCGTCGAATTCGATAGAACCGCTCTGGCTCTCCACTAAGCGCAACAGGGAGCGCCCGGTCGTCGATTTTCCGCAGCCCGATTCGCCGACAAGCGCGAGCGTTTCGCCGCGGCGCAGATCGAAGCTCACGCGTTCGACGGCATGCACCGCCGCCGTCATGCGCCCGAAGATGCCGCTTCTGACAGGAAAGCGCGTGACGAGATCGCGCACGCGCAGAATCGGCTGACTGCTTTCATCGACGGCGGGCTGCACTTCGTGCTCCACTGCCGCCGATGGCCGCAGCGCGCTCGCGTCGTCGGGGGCCACGTCTGCCGGAGCCACTTCGAGAATCGGGAACTTGGCGGGACGGTCGGTGCCGCGCATTGCGCCGAGCGTCGGCACCGCAGCGAGCAATGCCTTCGTGTATGCATGCTTCGGGCTCCGAAACAGTTCGTCGGATCGGCCCTCTTCCACTTTCTCGCCGCGATACATCACCAGCACGCGGTCCGCCACTTCCGCCACCACGCCCATGTCATGCGTGATGAAGATCACCGCCATGTTCATCTCGTCCTGCAAGCCGCGCACGAGTTGCAGGATCTGCGCCTGAATGGTCACATCGAGCGCGGTGGTCGGTTCGTCGGCGATCAAGAGCGCGGGCTTGCAGGAAAGCGCCATGGCGATCATCACGCGCTGGCGCATGCCGCCCGACAACTGATGCGGATAACGCGCGAAAACGCGGCGCGCTTCGGGAATGCGCACGAGATCGAGCAGCCGCAGCGCTTCGGCGCGCGCCTCTGCGCGGCTCTTGCTCTGATGCAGCGCGATGGCCTCGGCAATCTGGTCGCCCACCGTGAACACCGGATTGAGCGATGTCATCGGCTCCTGAAAGATCATCGCGATATCCGCGCCGCGCACGCCGCGCATCGTGGCGGACGACGCGCGCGCGACGTCGAGCACCTGTCCGTTGCGCCGCCGGAACGCGATGCTGCCCGATGCAATGGAACCGCCGCCATGCTCGACGAGCCGCATCAATGCGAGCGACGTCACGGATTTGCCCGATCCCGATTCGCCGACGATCGCGAGCGTCTCGCCGCGATCCACGTTGAACGTGATGTTGCGCACCGCTTCCACGGTCCGCGATCGCGAGCGGAATGTGACGGACAGATCGCGCACGTCGATGACGCGCGAGTCCGGTAGGGTAGGCGTCGCGCTCATGAGCGGTAGATGGCCGTGACCGCCTGTTCGCCGACTCGCGCGAACCCGCGATACATGCCTTCCGTGTTGAACGGCAGCGTGACGTTGCCGCGCGCATCGACGGCGATGAGACCGCCGCGTCCGTCGATACGCGGCAGCTTTGTCATCACGACGTCCTCCGCTGCGGCCTCGAGCGTCAGCCCGCGATATTCCATCTGCGCGGAGACGTCGTAAGCCGCGAGCATGCGGATGAACATCTCGCCGGTGCCGGTGGTCGATACCGCGCACGTCGCGTCGTTCGCGTAGCAGCCCGCGCCGATCAACGGCGCATCGCCGACGCGGCCCGCCTGCTTGTTGGTCATGCCGCCCGTGGACGTGGCCGCCGCGAGATGGCCGCGTGCATCGAGCGCCACTGCGCCGACCGTGCCGAACTTCTTCTTCGGATCGATGGGGTCGTCCTCGCCGCTTTGCTGTGCGGCTCGTGTGGCGGCATCGTGGTCCAGCAGCGTGCCGTGCGTGCCGCGCGCGCTAAGCCATTGCTGATAGCGCGCATCGGTATGAAAGTACGATGGATCGACGAACTGCAGCCCTTGCGCCTGCGCGAACGCCTCGGCGCCCGCGCCCGTGAACATCACGTGTTCGCTCACGTCGAGCACGCGGCGCGCGGCGAGCACGGGGTTTTTCACGCGCGTCACGCAACTGATCGCGCCGGCGTCGAGCGTCGCGCCGTCCATGATCGACGCGTCCAGTTCGTGCGTGCCCGCTGCGGTGAACACCGCGCCGTGGCCCGCGTTGAAGAGCGGACAGTCTTCGAGCAGGCGCACGGCTTCGGTCACGGCATCGAGCGCGCTGCCGCCGTCCGCGAGCACGCGCTGGCCCGCGCGCAGAATGTCGCCGAGCGCCGCGTGGTAGCGCGCTTCGGCGTCGGTGCTCATGGCCGAGCGCAGGATCGTGCCCGCGCCGCCGTGAATGGCGATGACTGGAATGGCGCTCATGTTTCGCGCGGCTCCGTGTGAGTGGGTCGTTTGGCGGATGCGCGACGCGGCGCGCGCGCGGACGTAGCAGGCGGCACGGTCGCAACCCCGTTCAACATCGGCGGCGCGACGAGCCACGGCAGCACGAATTCGGTGAGGCCCGATGCCGCTTCCACCGATCGTTTCGCGCGATGCGCGACTGCGTCGCACAGTGCTTCGATGACGGCGAGCACCGCCGTATCGCAATTGGCGGCCAGGCGGCGCTCGGCGCGGATCGTCAGTACGAGATCGGCGATGCACGCGAGTGGCGACGCGCCGCTGTCCGTGAGCGCCACGACGCGCACGCCCCGCTGCCGCGCTTGCCGCGCGAGCGCGATGGTGTCGTCGACATAGCGCGGAAATGAAATGGCCACGAGCACGTCGTCGCGCGATGCGGTGAAGAGCCGCCGCGCCGCATGCGACGGCCCGCCGTGAAGCGCGAGCGACTGCACGTCCGCGCAGTACGGCGTGAGGCCGTGTTCCATGAGACCTGCGAGAAACGCGCTCGCGCCGTAGCCGAGCACGAACACGCGTTGCGCGCTCAGGACGGCTTCGACGAGCGCTTCGGCCTTCGCGGCATCGACCGAAGTTTGCGCGAGACGCACGTTGGCTGCTGCCTGCGCGAGCGACGATTCGAAGACTTCGGCGCCGCTCGCTGGCGATTCGAGCGATGAGCGCAGACGTTCGACCGGCGCGATGGTCGCCTCGAAGCCGCGCACGAGCGCCTCGCGGAACGCGGGATAGCCCGAGAAACCGAGCGCCCGCGCGAAGCGGTTCGCCGTCGCGATCGAGGCGCCGACGGCGTCCGCCAGTTCGTCGATGCGCATGGTCGCCGAGCGGAACAGGTTCGCCAGCACGAATGCGCCCATGCGCTGATGAATCGGCGTGAGCATCGGCATGGCGGCGGCGATGCGCGTCGAGATCAGCTCATCGGCACTCGCGGGCGAAACGACCGGTGGGCGGCGGGACATACGAGGGCGGCAGGCTGCTCGGAAGTCGTGGTGAAAGTATGTTTACCTAAAACCGCCGCCAAAAAAAATTCATTTTCATCGGACTGGGGTTTTCGATAAGCCGCATGCGCCCGTCGAACGGCCCTTGCATGTTCATGCACAATACGGGACGCATCACTTCTTTGGCCATGATCCACGCATGAATCTCGACTGGCTTCCAGACACGCTTTCACGGCATCTTCCGACGCAGCCCTGGGCGCAACTGCTCCTCGGACTCGCCGCCCTCTTCGTCATCGCCGAGTTCGCGCAATGGGTCATCGCGCGTGTGCTGCTCCGGATCGCGCACCGGCTGCTCGTGCTGGCCGGTCACTCGGCGTGGGATCAGGCGTTCATCCGGCATCGCGCGTATCACCGGCTCTGGTATGCCGCGCCGTTCGCGGTCGTCGCGCTCGGCATCGGCGAAGTCCCGCATATCGGACACTGGGCGACGGCCGTCGAGCGCGTCGCGCACGGCGCGGCTTGGGTGTGCGTGTTCCTCGCGACGGGCAGCGCGCTCTCCGCGTGGCAGGACGTCTACGCCGCGAGCAAGGAAGCGCAGACGCGCTCGATCAAGGGCTACATTCAGATCGGCAAGCTCGCGCTCGCGTTGATCTGCTTCGTGCTGGTGCTGTCCATTCTCATCGATCGTTCGCCGCTCTGGATGCTCTCCGGGCTCGGCGCGCTCTCCGCCGTGCTGCTGCTCGTGTTCAAGGACACGCTGCTATCGCTGGTCGCGAGCACGCAGCTCACGTCGAACGACATGCTGCGCATCGGCGACTGGATCGAAATGCCGCAAGCACTGGCCGACGGCGCGGTGAAAGACATCGCGCTGCATACGGTGAAGGTCCAGAACTGGGACAACACCATCACGACGGTGCCCACGTACAAGCTCTTTTCGGAGAGCTATCGCAACTATCGGCACATGTTCGAATCGGGCGCGCGGCGCATCAAACGGTCCATGCGGATCGACGCGCAATGCGTGCGCTTTCTCACCGATGAGGAGACGCAACGCATGATGCGCTTTCGCCTGCTGCACGATTATCTGCTGCAAAAGCAGACGGAAGTCGAACAGGCGAACCGCAATCTCGGCGAACTCGCGGCGGAGCCTGCGAACCGGCGGCGGCTCACGAACATCGGCACATTTCGCGAGTACGGGCTCGCGTACCTGAAGCATCATCCGGAGATACGGCAGGACATGGCGATCATGGTTCGCATGATGGAGCCGGAATCGCAAGGCATTCCGGTCGAGGTCTACTGTTTCACCGCGACGACCGCATGGATGCAATACGAGCGCATTCAGGGCGACGTGTTCGATCATCTGCTCGCGATCCTGCCCGAGATGGGTCTGCGGCTCTATCAGGCGCCTTCGGGCACCGACTTCGCCGGCGTCGCCGGACGTCTGCGCGGCGAAATGCCGACGCTCTGAGGCCTCGAGTTTTCTGCTGGAAGAATCAGGCAAGAATCGTCCAGTTTTGTGTATTCACGCATCGCGCGCCGGTCCTTACGATGTGACCATTCGCCGATGCGCCTCCGGCTTGCCGCGCGCGCATCGCCATCCATCGCGAACAAGGAAAACTCACCGTGATCGATCGCGTCCATGCCATGCGTGTCTTTACGCGTGTCGTCGATACGAACAGCTTCACGCGCGCCGCCGAATCGCTCGGCATGCCGCGTGCAAGCGTCTCGACGACCGTGCAACAACTCGAAGCGCTCGTCGGCGTGCAGCTGCTCGCACGCACGACGCGGCGCCTGAACCTGACCGTCGACGGCGCCGCCTACTACGAACGCTGCGCGCAGATCCTCGCCGATATCGACGAACTCGAATCCGGCTTCGGCGCGGTCGAAGAACGGCTGCGCGGGCGGCTGCGCGTCGAGATGCCGGATACGGTCGCGACGTCGATCGTCGTGCCCGCGCTGCCGGAGTTTCACGCGCGTTATCCGCAGATCGAACTGTCGATCGGCATCGGCATGCGCAATGTGGATCTCGTCGGCGAAGGCGTCGATTGCAGCATTCAACTCGGCGAATTGCCCGATTCGGGGTTGATCGCGCGGCGGCTCGGCATGCTCGAACAGGTGACGTGCGCGAGCCCGGCCTATCTGGAAAAGCACGGCACGCCCGCGACCCTCGACGAACTCGCGCAGCACGTCGCGGTGAACTGCGTGCCGGAAAAAAGCGGCCGCCCCGCGGACTTCGAGTTCGACGTGGACGGCAAGCCGTTCACCGTGAGCATGCGCGGCTTCGTGCAGGTCGCCGACGAGCACGCGTACCTCGCGTGCGGGCTCGAAGGGCTCGGCCTGATCCAGCCGCTTTCCATCGCGGCGCAGCCGTATCTGCGCTCCGGCCAACTGCGGGAAGTGCTGCCGCAATGGAAATCGCCGCCGCTCAAGGTGTCGGTCGCGTTCCTGAAAAGCAGGCAGGCGACGCCGCGCGTCTCGGTTTTCGTCGACTGGCTCGCGGAGTTGTTCGAGCGCTCGCAACAAATGGACAACACGCTCGCGAGCCTGTATCGCGCGGCACGACGTCGGCCCGAGGAAACGGCGGACGCCTGAGTCCGCCGTCTCGGGTCTAGCGAACGGGCGTGGCCGCGTCCTCGCCCACCACCGTGTTCCATTTGCGCACTTCCCAGCGTTCGACCAGTTTGTTCATCACATACGGATCGTTGCGCGCGAACGCTTCGGCGGCGTCGGGCGAGTCACCCTGAAACAGCAGCATCGCGCGATCCGCCGGCGCGTCCAGCGCGCCCGCCAGCACGATCTCCCCGCGCTCGACGGCTTCCCACGCCAGCTTCAGATGCGCATCGCGAAATTGCGCGCGGCGCTCCAGATAGTCCGCGCACAGGTGATAAACCAGCAAATAGTGCATGAGCCTGTCTCCTCGCTCGAAGTCGTGTCATAGCCCGAACGGCTATCCGATGGATTTTTGCCCCGTTTGCGGGCAGTTTTGAGATTCAATCAGAACCGTCTGATCGTCAATCGTTACAAGATGGCACATCATGCGCGGGTACTCGAATCAGGACCCTCCCATGTATCGCGATCAACCTCCCTGCAACACCTGCGCGAAGCACGATTGCCGCTCTTGCGCGTGGACCTCGCCGCTCGACGCATCGTATCGCAGATTCATCCACGCCCATTCCGTCTTGTCGCTGCTCGCCGTCGCTGCGCGCAATCTCGAAACGCCCGCCGCGAAGCCGTCATGGTTCGAGGGCGTGAAGGCGCGCATCGCGCGCATTTTTTCGGATTCGTCCGCGCGTTCGCGCTGAAAACGAGCTGTCAAGCGTTGCAAGCGCCTTCTTCAATGAAGTGGCGTGCGCGCGGCACATGTGTAAAGAAATATCCCGTCAACTTTTCAGGATACCTGCACATATAGAATGCGCACGTCATTGCGCCCGCGCTCGGCGTCATAGTAAAAGGATAGGCAGTCGATGAGTATCAATCTGGTTCAGGCGGTCAACACCGCGATCTCCAGCGAGATCGCGGAACAGTTATCGCAGAAGTTCGGCATTCCTGCGCAGATCGTGCAGCAACTGGCCGCGCGTACCGCGCCGGGGCTGGTCGCCTCGGTGATGGACCGGTCGGCGCTCGCCGACGGCGCGCGTGCCGTGTATTCCGTCATCATGTCGCCCGAAGCGAACGCCTTCGTGGCGGAGCAGTTGCGAAATGTCATCACGACGACCGCCGGCCTCAAGCATCTGGAGGCGTCCAGTCATCTGCTCGCTTCGCGCGCGACGGGCCAGCGCATCGACGCGCTGACCGACGCGGTATCGGCCGAAACCGGCGTGCCCGTGCAGGCCACGTCCGCGCTCGCGGGCATGTTGTCGGCCATCATGTTCGGCATCCTCAAGCATCACTTCCTGCTTTCGCAGGCGAACCTGTCGCAGTTGCCGGGCTTGCTGCGCGACCAGATCGGCGAAATGCGCGCATCGCTCACGCATAACGCGGCGAGCGCAATCGGCGTGGGCAACGTGGATGGCTTCGTGAGCAGCATCGGCGCGCGGCTCGACGCGGTGGGATCGACGCTGGATATCGCCGACGAGCCCCCCGTGCCGACAGCGGGCTCGGCGAGCTACGCCTCGCCTGCGCCCGCGCGAAACACGCCGCCGGTCGTGGCGCCGCCGCCTCCGCCCGCGCCCCCCGCGGCGCCGGCGGCGCCGGCGCCGACGATGTCTGCGCCGCTGCGCGCTCCCGTGCGCAAGCCCGCGCCGAAGCGGTCCAACAAGGCGGTGTGGCTGCTTTTCGCGGTGCTCGCTGCGATTCTCGCGCTCGTGTATTACCGCGGTTTCACCCACAATCCGAGCGTCGATGTGAGCTCGAACGCGGCAACGACGCCCGTTGCGACGGTCGCGCAGCCCGCTTCGCAGGCCACGGCCCCGATGGACACGGCATCGACCGCTATCGCCGCTTCGGCTTCGGAACCCGCCGCCCATTCGGGCGCGGCGAGCGAAGCAGCAGCCAGCACGCCGGTTGCGGCAGCGAAGGACGCGCAGATGGTGTTTTCCGTCAGCGAAGCGGGCGTGCCCTCCATTCAGGCGACGGTCGGCACGGACGCCGAAAAGCAGCAACTCGTTGCGGCACTAGCGCATCGTTTCGGACAAGGCTACAGCGCGGACGTGACGGTGGCGCCGGGTACGCCTGCCGCCCCGTGGCTCGGCCGGCTCAAGGACTTGACGCCGTTGATGGCGGTGCCGGGCGCGGAGGCGAAGGTCGTCGGCTCCAAGGTTGAGTTGAGCGGCGCCGCGGCGGACGCCAGACTCGGCTGGACTGATCGCCTGAAGAACTCGCTCGGCGGCATGTTCCAGGTCAGCTCGTTCGACGTGGAAAGCGCGGTGGCGCACGCCACGCAGTCGTTCCGCAGCGCGATGAAGACGCTGCTGGCCACCGACGACGCCTGCTCCGGACCGAAACTCACGGCTGTGCTCGATCTGCAAGTGGTCAACTTCGGCCGTTCGAGCGCCACGGTGCCCGAAGGCGCGGCCGCGACGCTCGGCGAAACGGCGCAGCTGCTCAAGAATTGCGCGGCGAAAGGTTCGATGGTCAACCTCGACATCGCGGGCTATTCGGACGGCGTAGGCGCGCCGCCCGCGAAGCTGGAAATGTCGAAAGAACGTGCGCAAGCTGTCCGCGCGTTTCTCGTGAAGAACGGCGTGCCGCCGCAGTCGCTCACGGCAACGGGCTACGGCGACGCCAACCCTGTGGCCGACAACGCGACCGCCAGCGGACGCTTCGCGAACCGTCGGATCGAGTTCGTCGTCAAGTAAGCGTTGCCTGCTCCAGCGCACAGAAAAATGCCGTCACGTTCGCGTGACGGCATTTTGCTTTTCGCGGCAAGCGCGCGCCGCTCAATTCGGCTTGGCGAAGTCGTTCTCGGCCCACCGCTCCGCGCTCGCCTTGTTCAGCTTGAACGCCGGCGAGACGCGCACGTGCGCCAGTTGCGCGCCGAACGCATCGATGGCTTTCAGGTCGGCGTACGGGTCGTCGTCATCGGGAACGATATCGAGCGTGACCGTGATCTCCTCGCCGCGCACGTCGATGGTGACGTTCTTGTGCAGCATCGCGTGACGCTGTTGCTCATGGCGGCGCAACACCTCGGAGGCCGTCTTGACTAGCGTGCGAAACGCGGCGGCGTCCAGCGGCTTCGGGTTCTTCTTGTCGCGGCCCATCGTCCACGGACCGACGAGCGCCGGTTCCGCCTCGCCCGCCTGAATCATCTCGACGGCCCAGCCGTCGTCATCTTCGTTCTTGATTACGCGGGCGGTCCAGCCGTCGTCGCGCCAGAGGCGGTCTTCGTGGAGCGGCTCGTCGGTGGAAGGGAGTGCGGAGTCGGTCATCGTGCAGTGCGGTGTCTGTGCGTGAAGCAATGCAACGAATTCTACCTGCTAGATTGCGTGGCATCCCGCGTGCTACCCGCATTAGCCGAACGGCCTATGCCGTCCACGGCCGGCGCGGCCATACTCAAACGCGACCGGCCGTGCTACGTTGAAGCACCGGGCGACGCCCGGACCCTATCTGCTAACACGCAGCAATCACGTGAAGGAGCAACCGCATGCTTGCATTCATCGGTACCTTGATCGTTGGACTGATCGTCGGTCTGATCGCCCGCGCCATCAAGCCGGGCGACGACAGCATGGGCTGGATCATGACCATCGTGCTCGGCATTGCCGGATCGCTGATCGCGGGATACGTAGGCCGCGCGCTCGGCTGGTATCAGCCGGGACAGCCTGCCGGGTGGATCGCCTCGGTCATCGGCGCGATCATTCTGCTCGTCATCTATGGAATGGTGCGCGGACGCCGCGCTTAACCCCGCAATTCGTCGAAAGCCGCGCCCCGTCGCAAGCGTCGGGGCGTCGTCTTATCCGGCGAGCGTATCGAGGGCGATCTCCTCGCCTTTTCGAACCACCCGATTCGGCAGCGCGCCGCCAAGCCAGTACGCGAGTTCCGCAGGCCGGTTGATGCGCCAAGCCACGAAATCGGCCGCCTTTCCCGCCTCCAGCGAGCCGTGCGTTTCCTTTAGACCGAGTGCGCGCGCCGCGTGGATCGTGACGCCCGCCAGCGCTTCCTCCGGCGTCAGACGAAATAGCGTGCAGCCCATGTTCAACATCATGCGCAGCGACAGCGCGGGCGATGTGCCCGGATTCAGGTCGCTCGCCAGCGCGATCGGCACGCCATGCCGGCGCAGCGCGTCGACGGGCGGGACTTGCGTTTCGCGCAGCATGTAGAACGCGCCGGGCAGCAGCACGGCGACCGTCCCGGCGTGCGCCATCGCGATGGCGTCGTCCTCCGTCATGTATTCCAGATGGTCCGCCGACAGCGCCTCGTAGCGCGCCGCCAGCGTCGCGCCGCGCAGCGACGACAACTGCTCCGCGTGCAGCTTGACCGGCACGCCGAGGTCGCGCGCCGTCCGGAACACGCGCTCGACTTGCTGCGGCGAAAACGCGAGATGCTCGCAAAAGGCATCGACGGCATCGACGAGTTCTTCGTGAACGAGCGCCGGCAGCATCGTTTCACAGACGTAGGCGATGTAGTCGTCCGCGCGGCCCGCGTACTCGGGCGGCAGCGCATGCGCCGCGAGGCACGTCGCGCGCACCGTGAGCGGCAGCGCGCCGGCGAGACGCCGCGCGACGCGCAGCATCTTGCGTTCGTTCGCGAGGTCGAGGCCGTAGCCGGATTTCACTTCGATGGTCGTCACGCCGTCGCGCATCAGAGCCAGCGCGCGAGAGCGGGCCGCGTCGAACAGCGCGTCTTCGCTCGCTTCGCGCGTCGCGCGCACCGTGCTCGCGATGCCGCCGCCGCGCGCTGCGATTTCCGCGTAAGTCGCGCCTTCGAGACGCGCCTCGAACTCGCCGCTTCGCTCGCCGCCGAAGACGAGGTGCGTATGGCAATCGATCAGCCCGGGCGTCACCCACGCGCCGCCGAGGTCGACTCGCTCGCAGCCGCTATCGCGCGGCGTATCGGCAAGCGGCCCGATCCACTCGATGCGCCCGCCGTCCGTCAAGATCGCAGCGTCCTCGATGGTCGAATACTTGCCGCCTGTCATCGTTGCCGCGTGACAGTGATGCCAGAGCGTGCTCATCGCGAAATCATCGGCAGATCGAGGTTCTGCTCGCGCGCGCATTCGATCGCGACGTCATAGCCCGCGTCCGCGTGGCGCATGACGCCGGTCGCCGGATCGTTGTGCAGCACCCGCGCAATGCGCTCGTCGGCTTCGCGGCTGCCGTCGCACACGATCACGACGCCCGCATGCTGCGAAAAGCCCATGCCGACGCCGCCGCCGTGGTGAATCGACACCCACGTCGCGCCGCTTGCCGTGTTCAGCAGCGCATTGAGCAGCGGCCAGTCGGAGACGGCGTCGGAGCCGTCCTTCATCGCTTCGGTTTCGCGATTCGGACTCGCGACCGATCCCGAATCCAGATGATCCCGCCCGATCACGACCGGCGCCGACAGTTCGCCGTTACGCACCATTTCGTTGAACGCAATGCCGAGCTTCGCGCGCTGGCCGAGCCCGACCCAGCAAATGCGCGCCGGCAAGCCCTGAAAGCGGATGCGCTCGCGCGCCATGTCGAGCCAGCGATGCAAATGCGCGTCGTCGGCGATCAGCTCTTTCACCTTGGCGTCGGTCTTGTAGATGTCCTCGGGATCGCCCGAGAGCGCGGCCCAGCGGAACGGCCCGACGCCGCGACAAAACAGCGGCCGGATATACGCGGGCACGAAGCCGGGAAAGTCGAACGCGTTTTCGACGCCTTCTTCCTTCGCCATCTGGCGGATGTTGTTGCCGTAGTCGAACGTCGGCACGCCCTGCTCACGGAACGCGAGCATCGCGCGCACATGCTCGGCCATCGACTGCTTCGCGGCCTTCACGGTCGCCGCCGGATCGCTCTGCGCGCGGTCGCGGTACTGCGTCCACGTCCAGCCTCGCGGCAGATAGCCGTTCAGCGGATCGTGCGCGCTCGTCTGATCCGTGGCGAGGTCCGGCCGCACGCCGCGCCGCACGAGCTCGGGCAGCACGTCGGCGGCATTCGCGCACAACGCGACCGACACCGCGCGGCCCTCCGACGTATAGCGGCCAATTCGCGCGAGCGCATCGTCGAGATCGCTGGCTTGCTCATCGACGTAGCGCGTTTTCAGACGGAAGTCGATGCGGCTCTGCTGGCATTCGATATTCAGCGAGCACGCGCCGGCAAGCGTTGCGGCGAGCGGCTGCGCGCCGCCCATGCCGCCGAGGCCCGCCGTGAGCACCCAGCGACCTTTGAGGGTGCCGCCGTAATGCTGCCGTCCCGCTTCGACGAACGTCTCGTACGTGCCCTGCACAATGCCCTGGCTGCCGATATAGATCCAGCTTCCCGCCGTCATCTGACCGTACATGGCGAGACCTTTCGCGTCGAGCGCGTTGAAGTGCTCCCAGTTGGCCCAATGCGGCACGAGATTCGAATTCGCGATGAGCACGCGCGGCGCGTTCTCATGCGTGCGAAAGACGCCGACCGGCTTGCCCGACTGGATCAGCAGCGTTTCATCGGATTCGAGGCGCTTGAGCGTCTCGACGATTTTGTCGTAGCAGGCCCAGTCGCGCGCCGCCCGCCCGATGCCGCCATAGACCACGAGTTCGTTCGGATTCTCAGCGACGTCCGGGTCCAGATTGTTCATCAACATGCGCAGCGGCGCTTCGGTCAGCCAGCTTTTGGCGTTGAGTTGGCTGCCGCGCGGGGCGCGGATCTGGGTATCGCGGAAACGGGAGGAAGACGTCACGGTGGCTCCTGCGCACGGGCATTGAGTGGTTCACCGCATGTTCTTGTATATACAACTCCCGTTGTATTAGGGATTTCCCGGCCACGACACAGCGTCTCTCTCGTTTTCTTGTCTAGACAGGAAGCGCCGGCTACGCGCACGCCGGAGCGCCGCGCCGACTATTTCGTCCGCCAATTTTGGCCGGTTATGTTGAATGGATTTCTTTAATGCCCGACGAGACAAACGCCACATGAGCACACTCGAAGCATTTCACGCAATCGTCACGGACGATAATGCGCCGCAAATCATCCGCGATCACATTGTCGATGCGCTCCAATATGCGCTTCGGAATCACGCCGGCTATTTCACGCGAAAAGAACTGCAATGGCTCGCGCAATGGGACGACACGCGCATTCCCATTGCGGCGGAAAAGATTCTGAGTGAAATGAAGGCGGCCTGAGCCCGGCCGCCAAAACGCGCGGATTATCAGTATCAGTGCGTGCTCGCGGCGCGCGCGCGCCGCTCGAAGTCGATGGCAATGGCCTGCGCCGGTTCCGACAGACACTGCACGAAGCTGACGACCTCCGGGTCCTTGACGAAGCTCGCCGCCGAGCGGGCCGCGAGAATGGCCGAACTGTCCTGCGGCCGCGCGACCAGAAAGCCCTGCACGTAATCGACGCCGATTTCCTGCAACGCGCGCAGCGTATCGATATCCTCGACCCACTCCGCCACGCTTCGCATGCCGAGATTGCGCGCCAGCGCGACGATCGCCTCGACGATCGCGATATCCGCCGGATGCTCGCACATCGAGCGCACGAATTCGCCGTCGATCTTGAGCGCATCCGCCGAAAGGGACTTCAGGTACTTGAACGACGTATAACCCGCGCCGAAATCGTCGAGCGCGATCTTGCCGCCCATCTCGTGAACGCGCGCAATGAAACGCTGGGTGTTTTCAAGGTCGTGCAGTGCGACGCTCTCGGTAATCTCGAGACACAGATACTGGACGACCGACTGGTGCCGCGCGAACAGCGCGAAGATGTCCTCCATGAACTGCTCGTCGTTGAGCGAGCCGCCGGACAGGTTCACGCAGATAAACTGCGTGTTCGTCAATTCGTGGCGGTGCGTCTCGATCCACTCGAGCAGCGTCGAAATCACCCAGCGGTCGATGGCCGCGATATTGCCCGATTCCTCCGCCGCGACGATGACCTTGCCGGCCGGCAGCGTGGTCCCGTCGGGCGCGCGCATGCGCAGCAGCACTTCGAAGTTCAGCGACTCGTTCGGCGCGCGCAGCGACATGATCGGCTGCATCACCAGAAAGAGGCCGGGCGGCAGGCGATTGCGCCCCAGCGTTTCGACGAGCTTCAGTTCTTCCGCGCGCTCCTCGAACGCCGCCGCGCCCTTGCGATACGTGACCAGGTGCGTATGCGCGACCTTCTTGGCTTCGCGGCACGCGCGGTCGGCGTGCGAAAGCGCGTCCTGCACGCGCACGCCCTGCGAACATTCCACGAGCCCGATCGACGCCTTCACCTGAAACGCGCGATTGCCGACCTGATACGGCGCGTCGCTCAGAATGGAAATGAGCTCGCGGCATTGCGCGATGGCGTCTTCGATCGACGTGTCGTTCATCACGCAGACGAACTCGTCGCCGCCGATGCGACCGACCGGATAGCTGCGCGCAAAATGCGCCCGGGTGCGCGCGGCGACTTGCCGCAAGACTTCGTCGCCGCTTCGGTGTCCGAAGAGGTCGTTGACGAGCTTGAAGCGGTCGAGATCGACATACGCCAGCGCCCACGGCAGCGATTCCTCGTTCTGCGCAGCGATCGCTTTCTCGACGCCGCGGCGGTTCAGCGAGCCGGTGAGCGGATCGTGCTCGGCGAGAAAGCGCAGGCGCTCGACCGCTTTCGAACGTTCGGTCGTGTCCTGCAAGGAACCTTCTATCCAGCCGTTCGAGCGTATGGCCTTCAGCAAGTAGCGCCGCTCGCCGGTGCCGCGTTCCACCGAACCGCTCATTTCCAGTTCGCCGTCGCTGCCCTTCGACGCAAGCGCCTGCAACGCGCCCCACGCGCCCGGCTCGAAATAGTCGTGCCAGTGACGGAGCTTGTACTCGCCTTTTTGCAGGTCAAGCATGGCGCGCAACGCGGGATTCGTGCGGACGAAGTGACCTTTCTCGTCGAGCGTGAAGAGCCCGATGGGCGTGACTTCATAGGTATTGCGCAATTCCATCTGCGCCTGCCGGCGGACGTCGCGCTCGGCGCGCATCTGCTCGGCGATGGCGAACGCGGCCATCATGCTCGACGACAGCGCGGCCATGACCGTGTTGACGCCGCTCAGGAGCAGCTTCACGCCGAATGCAGCGCCGAGCACTTCCGAGAAGGTGGCGAACAGCACGATGGCAAGCGACGCCACGTACCACAGCACGGTCCGCGAACGCGCCATCCACACGAGGCGCACGAGGAAGAACACCAGCACGCAAATGCCGAATCCCGCGATGACCCACAGCGTCGGGATGAACAGCGAATAAGGCAACGCCAGCGCCGCGACGAGCAGCACGATGCCCACGTACTGAATGACCCGCAACAGCCACCGATAACCGACCACGCGTAGCTCGCGACGGAACAACTGCGCAAAGAGCGCGGCCGTGAGCAGATAGTAGGCGGCGAACGTGATCTGCCGCAGCGGCATCATGAATTCCGACGGCAGCACGCGGCCGAGCCACTGCATGTCCCAGCCCATCGCGTTCGCGCACAGACGAAGATTGCCGACGAGCCATACCGCGAAGATTACGTACGTCCACTCGCGGTTGATGAGAGCCGTGACGAAAACGAAGACGGCGAGCGTCAGGAGACCGCCCGCGATCAGACCGGAGCTTTCCTGAAAGTCGAGCGCGGAACTGCGCAGGCCCTGCCAGTTCCACGCGAGCGCGTTGATCTGCGCCGGACCCGAGTACGTGCCGCGGCAAAGGATCGTCTCGGGTTGCGTGAGGCGCCCCGCTTGAATGAAGAAGCCGGCCTTCACCGGATGCATCGAGCCGCTCGCCGAATCGCGGTCGGCGCGGCCGAGCGGGAGCAAGGTCGCTGCGTCCCAGCAGGCAAGCGTTTGCGCGTGACGCGAAGGCAATTCCACCGTGGTCGTCAACTCGCCGCCCATCGGGGGCGCAGTGAACGTGAACCAGACGGGCTTTTCGGAAAGATGGGTGCTGTAACGCTGAACGGGCGCCGCGCCGCTCAGCGCAGCGAGCGCCTCGGCGGGTCGCAACTGCTCGCCTTCGTCCGCCACGACGCGCAGCGGCAGCGCAATGGCGCCGCGCGATTCGTACTGGCGCGGCAGGAAATAAAGCGTGGCGATGGTGCCGATCGCGATGAGAAACGGCACCGCGTAGACGGCGACCGCGTACAGCGCGTCGTCGATCCACGAGCCGCTTCGTTTGAATCTCGATAAGGAAGCTGGAATAACCGACGCCATACCTGGACAACCCCCGTTCACGCCGCCAGCGCCCCGTCGCGCCGGCATTGGCGAACAGCGGGACGGCACGCCGTCACCGCTGCCTTTTTGGCCAACCGGACCGCGCCGGGGTCCGGTTAATTACTTTTTACCTTCGTTGGTGCATCCCTGAAAAACGGCGGTGCCATTAACGGCCATAAGCCATCAACGGCGCCTCCGGGCATCCTACCGTTTCCCAATCAAAAGATAAATCGACAGATTGCAGATCGATGTCCGGATGATGCGTGTTCACCATATAGTTGAACAATGGATGACGCGCTTCTTCCCAACGCTGCCGCGCGACAGCCACTTCTTTCGCCAACACTCGGTGCGGTAACCCACCGACATGCGACATCGGCAGATATTCATTCGCACCGAAAACATCTCTGAACAACATTGCCTCGTATTCGCGGTCGAGCGGCGCGCGCGCGGTAATCACCATCCAGTCGATGTCGTGCAATTCGCAGAACATCCACAACGCCTTGCACAGCGCCACTTTCACGACACGGCCGACCATGCCGCCCGCGACGCCCAGCCGCGTGGCTTCGGCGAGGCGGCTCGTCGCGAGATGATCCGGCAGCGTGATCGACTGCTCGACAGCGAGCGGCCCATACGCATTGGTCTGAATGCGCATGGTGCCGAGCGGCGCGCCGTCGAGTTTCGACTCCGCGAGCAGCACAGCGGTGCCGGGATCGCGGTCTGAACGCTCGACCGCCATTTTCTCGGCGAATTCCGGCAAATGCCGCCCATACGCAGAACGTCGGATGCTTACGGCTTTTTGCAGCCCGTCATCGTCGCGGACGATACGAATAGTAAACGGCATGCGCTCGGTTTTCTGAAGCGAGGGCACGACCGTAAGCGTCGGGCGAAGCGCGCTGTCGAATTGATTTGCTTGGTTGACGGCGGCGTGATTGGCAAGATCCAGACGTTCCATTTGTTGAACCCCATTTTTTCTCGGCGATTAGGATGTGCCGCGTCATGAGGGCTGATGGTAGGTAGGACCCTCAATGCGGCGTGTCGAGCCTCTCACGAAGTCAAATAACGGGGTGCGCGCTTGCCGCTGTTCAGGAGCAACTTTCGGGCAACGTCGGTGGAGGAAAACTTCTAAAACGAATTATCAACCGGTAGGCTTCGACAATCGAATAAGCGTCTGCCGTACGGGAATAATCGTGCACGAAAATGGTGAACCGAAACGAGGGCAAGCCAGAGACAAAACCCCGCGCGAGAGGCAATTCGAAGAATAGCTGTCAATGCAGAAATAAGACATGACTCTTAAGCGGTTGCGAAATAGAAAACCACTGACGGAAACGTTTGCGTGTCGTATTTGCCGCTGGCACACGCCGTCAAAAGAAAAACGCGGATGCAGCCGTAGCTGCTATCCGCGTTTGCCGTGCAGGCAGAGCCCGCCTTAGTCTTCTTCGTCGAGCCAGGGAATATCGACGTCCGTAATGAAAGCGACCATGGCGAGCGGCCGGCCTTCCTGTCGCCCGAGATTGCCGTCTGCGCGCTGCCATTCGCACCGGAACACCGTGCCCGGCGTGTCGGCGAGCAGCGTGACGGTGCGAATCTCGTCCGGATCGTTCTCTTCGACGGGGCCGTCGAGCGAGACGAGCAATTGCTGCGGCCAGACGCCGTCGGCGGGATCATAGATCTTGTCGCCATCGTGGATGACGACGTGCGCCTCGACGCCGATGGTCGCCGATGCCTCGACGATCATCTTCCCGAGCGCGCGCAGCACCGCGGTGGCGCGGCCCGAGTTGGCCTGACGGATAGCAAGATCGCCGCGCGTCAGCGCCTGCTCGAGTTTCGGATTGGTTTTCTGTTGCGCCATCGATGTCTCTCTTGAAGTTCGAATGCAGCGTTCGACGAGCCGCGCGCCAGGTAGTTGCAGCGCGATCGTATCACCGCATCATCAAAGATAGGTCGCGGGACGTGCACCGGCAAATCCGGCGGCGCGCTCAAGTTCATGTCGGGCACGCCGATAACGTGGGCATCCCATTCGAAGTTTCGTATTGCTGCCGTGCTGCCGTTCTCCGATCTGTTCGCCGACCCGTGCGCGCCCTCGTCTGCTTTGCCTGACGACCGCTGGCCGGCGCGCGCCTGCCGCGCCCCGCGCGAACGGGTGGAAGATTGATGCGGCGCGCCGAAGTCGTCGACGGCATCACGCTCTCGACGCACGTCCAGCCCATCTTCAGCCTCTCGCATCAACGCGAAATCGGCTATGAGGCGCTGCTGCGCGGCAAGAAAGACGCGAGCGATGACGAACCGCCGATCGGTCCGTTCGATCTCTTCGGCCGCGCGATCGTGTCGGGCAAGGTCGTCGAGCTGGACCGCCTGAGCCATCTCACGCATCTGCGCAGCGCCGCCGGCTTCTTGCCGAGCGCCCAGTGGCTCTTCGTCAACATGAATCCGGCGACCTTCACCGATGCGGGCTATGCGCGCGAATTCGCGCAGCGCACGCGCGACGCCGGCCTCGCGCCCGAGCAGCTCGTGATCGAAGTGCTGGAGTCGGGCGGCATCGACGTCGAACGCATTGCCGGCGCGACGCGGGCGTTTCGCGCGGAAGGCTTTCTCGTCGCGGTCGATGACTTCGGCGCGGGGCACTCCAACGTCGACCGGCTGCTGACGATGCGCCCGGACATCGTCAAGCTCGATCGCAGTCTCATCCGCGTGCAAAACGCGCAGAAGCGCGCGCACCTGAGCGACTGGGTGCTGCCGAAGCTCGTCGATCTGCTGCATCAGTCGGGCATGTTCGTGGTGGCGGAAGGCATCGAGACGCGCGAGGATCTGCTGCTCGCCGCGCGTGCCAACGTCGATTTCGTGCAGGGCTATCTCCTCGGCAAGCCGAGCGAAGGGCTGATGCCGGGCGGCGCGGCCACCGCGTTGATCGAAGAGGCATTCGACACGCTCGCGCAGACGCGCCGCACCGAGCGCCTGACGCGCGACCTCTTGCTGATGCCGTATCGCGCCGGGCTCGCGCAGGCGGCGCGACGCCTCGCGGGCGGCGCGAGCGGCGAGTCGGCGTGCGCCGAGATTCTGGCGCTGCCGAGCACCGTGAGCTGTTTCTTTCTCGACGAAGCCGGCCGCGAGTTCATGCCCGCGCTGCCCGGCGCCTGCGCGAAGCGGCGCAGCGAGCGTTTCGCGCCGATAGCGGACCCGTCGCGCGGCCGCTGGGACAATCGCACCTATTTCGTCGATGCCTGCGCGCAGCCGCATCAGGTCATCACGTCGGCGCCGTATCTCTCCGTAACGGGCACCTCGCTGTGCGTGACGCTCGCTATCGCGACGCGGCGCGGCGAGCGGACCATCGTCGCGGGCGTCGATCTGGACTGGCGACGGCTCGCGGAAACGGCGCGCACGCCGTTGCCTTGATGGCTCGTCGGGGCTCGCTATCGTCGTAAGCAACTCGCGACCGCTCGCGGGAGTTGCGCGCACGCCGCTGCCCGATCGCTCGTCCGCACCCGCCGGCAGGCAGGTGACGGGCCTCTCCCGCCATCGTCAGAAGCGTCACCCTCGACTGACTAGCGCTGGCGAAGCCGCGCGGACGCCGCCGCGTCGATCGCTCGTCCGGCCACGCTTGCGGGCGGATGACGGGCCGCGCTCGCCATCGTCGCAAGCGCAACTCTCGACTGGCGACCACTCGCCGACACCGCGCGCACGTCGCTGCTTCGATCACTCGCCTGCGCTGATTACAGACCGATAAAGGCGTGTCGCTTTGCGGCACGCCCGCGTCGACATTTGCGGCGAGCGTGACTTCGCCACAAGAGTACCCTCGGCCGGCGAGCGCACGCCGCTGCTTCGCTTACTCGCCTGCGCGCGTTCACGTGCCGGTGATGACAGCCGCGCGATCGTCGCAGACGCCCGCCCCCTCACGCCCCCCGAACCGCCTCCGCAAGCGCCGCCGCGCCCACGCGCAGCGCCGCCACGTTGCCCGGCTCGAACGTCCAGTGCCCCGCCCCGCTCACGACGGCCAGTTCCGCGCCCGGCCAGTGGGCCGCGAGTGCCACCGCCTGATCCGCCGGACACACCATGTCGAAGCGCCCGTGAACGATGCGGCACGGCAGATGCGCGATGCGCGCGACGCGCGGCAATAGCGGCGTCGGCGGCAATTCCTCCGCCATGTAATGACGCTCGAGCAGCGCCATGGAAACCGCGGCGGCGTTGGCTTCGGCGCTCGGCCGCTTGTCCTCGTCGGCGGGTTCCGTGGCCGGCTTGTTGACGACCGATAACGTCGTCTCATACAGCGTCCACGCTCGCGCGAGCCGGGCGCCCGCCTCGTCGAAGCGCGCGAGCGGCGCCTCGGTCAGCGTCAGAATCTCCTGCGCGTTCGCCGGGCGCTGGCCGCAGGCGGCTTCGATCGCGTCGAGAAACGCGCGGTGCGCGTCCGGAAACACGCGACGCACGTCCCACAGGAACCAGTCGATATCCTCCTGACGCGCGAGGAACACGCCGCGCAGCAGGAAGCCCGTGCAACGTTCCGGATGCGCGACGCCGTACGCGAGGCCGAGCGTCGTGCCCCACGAACCGCCGAAAATCGCCCATCGCTCGATGCCGAGCGCGACGCGCAGCTTTTCCATGTCGCCGACGAGCGCGTCGAGGCCGTTGTGTTCGAGCTTGCCGAAAGGCGTTGACTTGCCACAGCCGCGCTGGTCGAAGAACACGACGCGCCACGCGTCCGCGCCGAGCACTTCCGCCCACTTCACGTTCATCGCGCCGCCGGGGCCGCCGTGCACGACGAGCAGCGCGGGCGCATCGCGCGGGCCCTGCGCGCGCCAGTAGATCGAATGTCCGTCGCCGACGTCGAGCATGCCCTCGTCGAAATTCACCGGCACTGCATCCATCGCGTCTTTCCCGAAAGTGTTGAACGGCGACCATTGTTGCATTCGGACGCGAGCCGCGCATGAAAGCTCCCGAAAGAGCGATACGCTATGCTTCTGCCCTTATCGCCTTCCTTCAATCCGACAGCTTTCACGCCCGATGCGCCGCACTCTCGTCAAGTGGCTATTCGCTACCTATCTGCTCGGCAGCGGCACGCTCTGGTCCATCCTGATCCTGCCGCTCTTTCCGTTCGTCGGCCGAAACGGGCGCTACTGGCTCGCGAAGCTCTGGTGCCGCGCGATGGTCGCGATGATGCGCGTCATCGCCGGCGTGACCTGCTCGGTCGAAGGGCTGGAGCATCTGCCGCAAGGACCGTTCATCATCCTGAGCCGGCACGAATCGACGTGGGAGACGCTCGCGTTCATGGCGCTCTTTCCGCGCCGCATCAGCTTCGTCTTCAAGCGCGAGCTGATGAAGATTCCGTTCTTCGGCTGGGTCTTGCGCGGACTCGACATGGTGAGCCTCGATCGCGGCTCGATCCGGCAGGCGCATCAGGCGGTCACGCGGGAATGCGCGGCGCGGCTGAAAAAGGGCGATGCCGTCGTCATCTTTCCGGAAGGCACGCGCGTTGCCCATGATGCGCCGCTCAAGCTCGCCTCGGGCGGCGTGCGGCTCGCCTGCGCGACGAAAGTGCCCGTGGTGCCGGTCGTGCACGACGCCGGGAAGGTGTGGCCCGCGAAAGGCTGGCCGGACCGCGGCGGGCACATTCGCGTGATCGTCACGCCGCCGCTGCCGCTGGATTGCGAGATTCCGCAGGAATTGAACCGGCTCGCGCAGCATCAAATGGACGAGGCGCTCGCCGAACTGCGTTAGTAAAGCGGGCGTTTCTTCGCGGCGCACAGCCGGTTTACCGCCGAGAGCAGCGTTTCGGTGTCCACCGGCTTGCGCAGATAGCCGTCGTAGCTGACGAACGCCGGCGGGTTCGGATGCCCCGAGATCATCAGAAACGGAATGTGCGCGAGCGACGCGTCGTTCTTCATCGTCTGGCAGAGCAGCGCGCCGCCCAGACCCGGCATCATCCAGTCGGACACGACGATGTCCACCGCCTGCTCGCCGAGAATCGATAACGCCCGGTTGCCGTCGAACGCGCTGAGGACGGTGCAATCCTCGCCCTGCATGCAAAGAGTCCAGGCTTCGATGGTGCTGGGGTCGTCGTCGACGAGAAGTACGGTCTTCATGGTGCGAACGGTGCGGGCACGGGTTGAATGCGGGAACGAGGGCCGGGCGGCAGCGAGTGGTTGACCGTGAACGTTTGCTTTCGATGCCGCGAGCACGCCATGTCCGCCCTTTCGTCATAGTATTTTGTTCCCGCGAAATTTGCGCGGTAAATGCTGCCTGAGCAAACAGCGGGCCGCGCGCGTGCGTCGGTCATTTGCTCGCCGCGCGCAAGCGTCCCGCCTCGCGGATGGCATCCACGAGCGATTCCTCCACCGCCGTGCGCGCCGCGTCGTTGCGGCGGATGAGTCCGATGGGCTCGTCCGTGCCGGCGAACGGCATCGGCAGCGCGACCAGCAGGCCGAGCGCGATGTCGTGCTCGACCGCGCCGGCAGGCACGAACCAGACGGCGTCGTTATGAAGCGCGAGCGACCGTCCGAGCGAGACCGACAGCGTTTCGACAAGCGCCGTGAGCGCGTGCGCGCCGAACGCGGTCAGCATGCTCTCGGCGGACTGCCGGATGAGCGTGCCGAACGGCGGCACGACGATGGCAAAGCGCGTGAGCAGTGCCGGCGTGAGCGGCGTTTCGAACACGAGCGGATGATCGCGCCGCACCGCCACCGCGAGCGGCTCGCGATAAATCTGCTCGAACGACAGCCCGTGCATGGCCTCCGGTTCCGACAGCCGCCCGACCACCAGATCGACTTCGCCGGCCTTTAGACGGTCGAGCAGCGGCGCGTTGGAATCCGTCTGCACGCTCAGCGAGACCGCCGGCCATTGCTGCCGGAAGGCGGCGAACGCGGGCGGCAGCAACGCGTTCGCGACCGTCGGCAGCACGCCGATCGACACCGCGCCCGGCACGTCCCCGCGCTCCCGCAGCAGCATGTCGACGCCCTCGCGCAGCGACGCCACGCACGCGCTCGCGTGCGGCGCGAAAAGCCGCCCCTCGCGCGTGGGCACCGCGCCGCGCCGTCCGCGCTCGAAGAGCCGCACGCCTAGAATGGATTCGAGTTCGCCGATCGTTTTCGACACGGCCGGCTGCGTGATCGACAGGCTATCGGCCGCGCGCTGCACGCTGCCGAGTTGCGTCACGGCCAGGAAGCACTGCAAGTGTCGGAACTTGACGCGCGTGTTGGTGAAGTCCGTATCCATGAAGAGCCGTTATGGTTCGCCGCATAAAACGTCATTTTCCATAACTCGGCGCGTTCGATAAAGTAGTCGCCAGAAATATCCTATTCACGTCACATCATCAGGAGACAGTGACATGACGTCCCCCATTCTCACGCCGCGCGACTGGGAATCGCATCCGCCGTACCTGTCGCCGGGCTACCGGTCGTCGGTGTCGCGCAGTCCTTCGCTGCCGCTCATCCCGCTCAAGGAAAACCTGCGCAATCGCCGCGTGCCCGTGTACGGCGCGGACGATCTCGGCATGTACGACAACGACCTCACGCGCAATGCCGCGAAGAACGGCGCGCCGCTCGGCGAGCGCATCATCGTGACGGGCCGCGTGCTCGACGAAGGCGGTCGCCCCGTGCGCAACACGCTCGTCGAAGTGTGGCAGGCGAATCCCGCCGGGCGTTACGTGCACAAGGCGGATCAGCACGACGCCCCGCTCGACCCGAACTTCCTCGGCGCGGGCCGCTGCCTGACCGACGATCAGGGCCGCTACCGCTTCATGACGATCAAGCCGGGCGCGTATCCGTGGGGCAACCATCCGAACGCATGGCGGCCGAACCACATTCACTTCTCGCTCTTCGGCGAATACTTCGGCTCGCGCCTCGTCACGCAGATGTACTTCCCCGGCGACCCGCTGCTCGAACTCGATCCGATTTTCCAGGGCATTCCGGAGCATGCGCGGCATCGGCTGGTTTCGCGCTTCTCCATCGATACGACGCAAGAAAACTACGCGCTCGGCTACGAATTCGACATCGTGCTGCGCGGCCCGGACGAGACCCCGACGGAGTGATCATGACGACCCTCAAGCAAACGCCCTCGCAGACCGTCGGACCGTATTTCGCGTACGGCCTCGTTCCGGAGCAGTACAACTTCGACCTCAAGAGCCTGTTCACCGCTTCGGCAGCGGACCGCGAAGTGCCGGGCGAGCACATCGCCGTGGTCGGCAACGTGTTCGACGCGGAAGGCAAGCCGATCGGCGATGCGCTGATCGAAGTCGCGCAAGCCGATGCGAACGGCCGCTACGTGCAGAGCGTGGAAGAAGCCCGCGAGTCGGGCTTTCGCGGCTTCGCGCGCGTCGGCACGGGCACGGACCCGAAGTTGCGCTTTATCGTCGATACGGTGAAGCCCGGCGCGACCGACGACGATTCCGCGCCGCACCTCGACGTGATCCTGCTGATGCGCGGCATGCTGCTGCATTCGTACACGCGCATCTACTTCGACGACGAAGCCGAAGCGAACGCCAAGGACACCGTGCTGCAAAGCGTGCCGGCCGAGCGCCGCCACACGCTGATCGCGAAGCGCGAGCCGGGCACGTCCTCGACCATTTACCGCTTCGACATCCATCTGCGCGGACCGAATGAGACCGTGTTCTTCGACCTGTAATTCGCTGTAGGCTGCAAAGAAGGCGTCCGGCACTGCGCTATAGTGTCGGACGCCTTTCGTTTTTATCGCATTCCCGCCATGACCGACGCCGCCAATCCCAGCCCGCTCTATGTGAAGCTCCTCGCCGAAACCGCGCAGATCGGCTGGTCGGAACTCGAACGTTTCTTCGCGAAGGGCGTGCTGATCTGGGTGAAGCGCGATCTCGATCTCGTGAGCGTGGCCGAAGCGGTCGCCAGCGACGACACCCAGCAAGTCACGCAATGGCTTTCGGCGGGGCTCGTCGAGCGCGTGCAGTCCGAAACAGCCGCCGACCTCGCCGCGCGCGATCCCGAGTTGTGGGCCGTGGTCGTGTCGCCGTGGGTGTGCGTGCAGGAACGCGGCGACTGACCGAACGCACGCGTCAGGCGCGAACCCAGTCGGTCCACAGCACGACGAGAATCGTCATCAGCGCCGGACCGATAAAGAGCCCGAGCAGCCCGAACGTCTCCGCGCCGCCCAGAATGCCGAACAGCACGAGCAGAAACGGCAGGCGCGTCGACCCGCCGATTAGCACCGGCCGCACGAAGTGCTCCGAGACGAACACCACGACAAGCCCGAAGATCGCCACGCCCGCCGCCGCGATCATCGAGCCTTGCGCCAGCAGCCAAAGCGCCGAGCCGAGAAAGACGATCGGCGCGCAGAACGGCAGCATCGCGGCGACCGCCGTCAGCATGCCGAGCAGCGTCGCGTGCGGCACGCCCGTCACGGCGTAGGCAATGCCGAGCAACGCGCCCTCGCCCAATCCCACGACGACCAAGCCGACGACCGTGCTGCGCACCGAATCGGCCATGCGCTGCAACAGCGCCGCGCCGTCCGCGCCCAGCGCGCGCCGCGAGCCCGCGATGAGTTGCCTGCCGAGCTTCGCGCCCGCCTGGAAGATGAAGAAGAGCGTCATCAGCATGAAGCCGAAGATCACGAGGCCATGCACGACGCGGCTGCCGAAATGCCGCGTCATCGCCACGAATGTCGCGCTATGCAGGTTCTTGACCGCCGGCGAAGATTCGAGCGGCGTCGCGAGATTGGCCTGCCACCAGTGCGCGATTTGCTGCCCGCCTGTCGGCAGCCGTTGAACGAACGCGGGCACCGGAATGCCGGTGCGCAGGATCTCATGGAACCATTGCAGCATGTCGTGCGCTTCGTCCGCGGTCTGCGCCGCGACGACGGCGAACGGCACCACGAAGAGCAAGCCGACCGCAAGCGTCAGCAGCACCGCCAGCAGCGTATGACGCTGGCGGAAGATCGGACGCCGCTCCAGCCAGCCGAACGCCGGCCACAACGCAATGGCGATCACGACGGCCCAGACGACCGCGGGAATGAAGGTGCGCGCGGTATAAGCCGCGACCAGCACGAGCACGGTATAGAGCACCGCCGACGCCGCGCGCTGCATCCTGCGCGTGCGCTCGGCCGCTTCCGCCGCGTTGGGCGTGGTCTCGGTGCGCGATGAAATCGCCATGAAAGGGAGCCTCTGAGGGAATCGACAACAAGCGAAAGCGATAGAGCCGGGTGCATTGTAATCGCACGATTCGTTCCACTTCGCAGCAACGATTGATGCAACGTTCTTTACAAAACTGCGCTCAGTCGTCCCTATAATCGCGGCTCGGGCATCAACGCAGGAATCTCGGAATGGTCGGCAAAGGCTTATTGGCGGTGGCAGCATGTGCGTCGCTCGCGCTGTTGACGGGCTGCGGGACCAAGCTGGACCGCTCGACGGAAGAGCGTCTGAATGCGCAATACGGCATCTCGATGCAGCAGGTGAACGGCGGCGTGGAGATGCGGCTTCCCGAAGTCGCGCTTTTCGATACCGACGAAGCGGAGATTCGCCGCGGCAGTCTGCCGGCGCTGGACCGCGCCGCAACGGTGCTCAAGCGCAGCATGCGGCCCGTGCTGATCGAAGGCCACACGGATAACGACGGCACGCTCGCCTATAACAAGACGCTTTCACAGGCGCGCGCAGAAGCGGTCGCGCGCGCGCTGATCGCGCGGGGCGTGCCGGCCGAGCGTCTCACGACCAAGGGCATGGCGTATCTGCGGCCCATCGCGAGCAACGACACGCCGCAAGGCCGCGCGATGAACCGGCGCGTCGAGATACTCGTGCGGGCGGAGAGCGAAGAAACGCTGCTCGGCCGCCCGCCGAAGAAGAAGCGCTAGGCCGGCTGCGCTTCGAGCACGAGCAGTTGCGAGCCGTCGGCGACCTGATCGCCGACATCGAAGAGAATCTCGCCGATCTTGCCCGCCGTCGGCGCGACGATCGTGTGCTCCATCTTCATCGCTTCCATGACGATCAGCGGCGCGCCCTTTTCCACCGAAGCGCCCGCTTTCACCAACACGGCGATCACCTTGCCCGGCATCGGCGCGGTGAGACGCCCTTCGTGCTCCGCGTCGCCTGCGTGCGCCATCAGGTTCTGCCATTCGAACGCGAACGCCGCGCCTTCGTAAAAGACGTGGAACGTGTCGCCGTCCGTGAAGACGTGACCTTTGATGAGCGCATCGTCGAGCTGGACCGTGAACGACGTTTCTCCGCGATGCGACCAGTCGAAGCGCGCGGTTTTCTCGTCCCATTGCAGGCGCTTTTCACGATCTTTCGTGAAGACGACCTTCAGCGCCTCGTCCGTGTCGACCGCGCGCCAGTTCAGGTCCTGGCTGTAGCCGCCCGCCATGCGCCAGTGCGAGAGCGCGTCCCACGGCGAATGGCCGTGCGCTTCGCCACCCTCGCGCGTGAGCAGCGCGGCGCACGCAAGCGCGAGCGCCTTGCCGCGCGATACCGGCGACGGCGCGAACAGCGCATCGCGATGACGCTCGATGAGACCCGTATCCAGTTCGCCTTGCGAAAACGGCTCGCTTCTCACAATGCGTTGCAGGAACTCGACGTTCGTCTGCAAGCCGACGATCTCGCACTGCGCGAGCGCGCGCGCCATGCGAGCGAGCGCATCGCGGCGGTCGCGGCCATGCACGATCAGTTTCGCGATCATCGGATCGTAGAACGGCGTGATGGCGTCGCCTTCGCGCACGCCGCTGTCGATGCGCACGTTGCCATCGAGCGTGAATTCCACGGCGTCAGGCAGCGCCAGATGCTTGAGCGTGCCCGTCGACGGCAAGAAGCCGCGCGACGGATTCTCGGCATAGATGCGCGCCTCGATCGCGTGGCCGTTCACGCGTAGCTCGTCCTGCTTCAGCGGCAGCGGCTCGCCCGCCGCGACGCGCAATTGCCATTCGACGAGATCGAGCCCCGTCACCATTTCCGTCACCGGATGCTCGACTTGCAGCCGCGTGTTCATCTCCATGAAATAGAACTGGCCGTCCTGCGTCATGATGAATTCGACCGTGCCCGCGCCGACGTAATTCACGGCGCGCGCAGCGGCAACGGCGGCTTCGCCCATCGCGCGACGCGTGTCATCGGAGAGGCCGGGCGCGGGCGCTTCTTCCAGTACCTTTTGATGACGCCGCTGCACCGAGCAGTCGCGATCGAACAGATACACCGCGTTGCCGTGCGTGTCCGCGAAGACCTGCACTTCGACGTGTCGCGGACGCAGCAGATACTTCTCGATCAACACGCGGTCGTTGCCGAAGCTCGACGCCGCCTCGCGCTTGCACGACGCGAGCGCCTGCATGAAGTCTTCGCTGCGCTCGACCACGCGCATGCCTTTGCCACCGCCGCCCGCGCTCGCCTTCAGCAGTACCGGATAGCCGATGCGGTCCGCCTCCCGTTGCAGCAGCGCCGCGTCCTGATCGTCGCCGTGATAGCCGGGCACGAGCGGCACGGATGCGGACTGCATCAGTGCCTTCGCTGCGGCTTTCGAACCCATCGCGCGTATCGCTCCCACCGGCGGTCCGATGAACACGATGCCCGCCTGTTCGCAGGCGCTGGCGAATTCTTCGTTCTCCGAAAGAAAGCCATAGCCCGGATGAACGGCCTGCGCGCCGGTCGCTTTCGCGGCTTCGACAATACGCTCGATGCGCAGATAGCTCTCCGACGCAGCCGATCCGCCGACGTGCACCGCTTCGTCGCAGACATCGACGTGCTTGGCTTTCGCGTCCGCATCCGAATACACGGCGACGCTCGCCACGTTCAGGCGCCTGGCCGTCGCCGCCACGCGGCATGCAATTTCGCCGCGGTTCGCAATCAGTATCTTGTTGAACATGGGCATCACATCCGGTTACATGCGGAACACGCCGAAGCGCGTGTCTTCGATAGGCGCGTTCATCGTCGCCGCGAGTCCGAGGCCGAGCACGTCGCGGGTTTGCGCCGGATCGATCACGCCGTCGTCCCACAGCCGCGCGCTCGCATAGTACGGATGGCCCTGCACCTCGTACTGCTCGCGAATCGGCGCCTTGAACGCTTCCTCGTCTTCCTTCGACCACGTGCCGCCCTTCTTCTCGATGCCGTCGCGGCGCACAGTCGCGAGCACCGACGCGGCCTGCTCGCCGCCCATCACCGAGATGCGCGCGTTCGGCCACATCCACAGGAAACGCGGCGAATACGCGCGGCCGCACATGCCGTAATTGCCCGCGCCGAACGAGCCGCCGATGATGACCGTGAACTTCGGCACCTTTGCCGTTGCCACCGCCGTGACCATCTTCGCGCCGTTACGCGCGATGCCTTCGTTCTCGTACTTGCGCCCGACCATGAAGCCCGTGATGTTCTGCAAGAACACGAGCGGAATCTTGCGCTGGCAGCACAGTTCGATGAAATGCGCGCCCTTCAACGCGGATTCGGAAAACAGAATGCCGTTGTTCGCGACGATGCCGACCGGATGCCCCCAGATATGCGCGAAGCCGCAAACGAGCGTGGTCCCGTAACGCGCCTTGAATTCATCGAATGCGGAATCGTCGACGATGCGCGCGATCACTTCGCGCACATCGAAGGGCTTACGCGTATCGACCGGAATCACGCCGTACACGCTCTCCGGCTCATAACGCGGCGGCAGCGGTTCCTTGAGCGCGAGCGTCGGCGCTTTCACGCGATTGAGATTGCCGACGATGCTGCGCGCGATGCCGAGCGCATGCGCATCGTTTTGCGCCAGATGATCGACGACGCCCGAGAGCCGCGTGTGAACATCGCCGCCGCCCAGGTCTTCCGCGCTCACTTCCTCGCCCGTTGCTGCCTTCACGAGCGGCGGACCGCCCAGGAAGATCGTGCCCTGATCCTTCACGATGATCGATTCATCGCTCATCGCGGGCACATAAGCGCCGCCCGCCGTGCACGATCCCATGACGACGGCAATCTGCGCGATGCCCTGCGCCGACATGTTCGCCTGGTTATAGAAGATGCGGCCGAAGTGATCGCGGTCTGGGAACACGTCGTCCTGATTCGGCAGGTTCGCGCCGCCCGAATCGACGAGATACACGCACGGCAAGCGATTCTGCTCCGCGATTTCCTGTGCGCGCAGATGCTTCTTTACCGTGACCGGATAGTACGTGCCGCCTTTCACGGTGGCGTCGTTGCAGACGATCACGCACTCCTGCCCCGCAATGCGCCCGATGCCGGTGATGATGCCCGCGCCCGGCGCTTCGTCGTTGTACATGCCGTACGCCGCGAGTGGCGAGAGTTCGAGAAACGGCGTGCCGGGATCGAGCAACTGCGCGATGCGATCGCGCGGCAGCAGCTTGTTACGCGACAAATGACGGTCGCGCGCCGCCTGCCCGCCGCCTTCCGCGATCTTCGCGACCTTCTCTTTCAGGTCCGCGACGAGTGCTTCGAGCGCGGCCGCGTTGGTGCGGAACTCCTCGCCGCGCGGATTCAGCTTCGATTCGATGATGGTCATGACGCGCGCCCTTATGCCGTCTCTGCGAACAGTTCGCGCCCGATCAGCATGCGGCGGATCTCGCTCGTGCCCGCGCCGATTTCATAGAGCTTGGCATCGCGCCAGAGACGCCCGACCGGATATTCGTTGATATAGCCGTTGCCGCCGAGAATCTGGATTGCTTCGCCGGCCATCCACGTCGCTTTTTCGGCGGTATAGAGAATGACGCCCGCGCAGTCCTTGCGCACGTCACGCACGTGGCCGGAGCCGAGTGTATCGAGCTGGCGGCCGACGGCGTACAGATAAGCGCGGCACGCTTGCAGCGTCGTATAAAGATCCGCGACCTTGCCCTGAATCAGTTGGAATTCGCCGATGGCTTGCCCGAATTGCTTGCGATCGTGGATGTACGGCACGACCGCATCCATGCAGGCGAGCATGATGCCGGTCGGACCGCCCGCGAGCACGGCGCGTTCATAGTCGAGGCCGCTCATCAGCACCTTCACGCCGCCGTTCAACGCGCCGAGGATGTTCTCTTTCGGCACTTCGACGTTCTCGAACACGAGCTCGCCCGTATGCGAACCGCGCATGCCGAGCTTGTCCAGCTTCTGCGCGACGGAGAAGCCCTTCATGCCCTTCTCGACGATGAACGCGGTGATGCCTCTCGCGCCCGCTTCGATGTCCGTCTTCGCATACACGACGAGCGTGTCGCAATCCGGGCCGTTGGTGATCCACATCTTCGTGCCGTTCAGCACATAGTGATCGCTCTTTTCGTCGGCGCGCAGCTTCATGCTGACCACGTCCGACCCGGCGTTGGGCTCGCTCATCGCCAGCGCGCCCACATGCTCGCCGGATACGAGCTTCGGCAGATATTTGCGCTTCTGCGCTTCGGTGCCATTGCGATGAATCTGGTTCACGCACAGATTCGAATGCGCGCCGTACGACAGCCCGACCGACGCCGACGCGCGCGAGATTTCCTCCATCGCGACCATGTGCGCGGTGTAGCCCATGTTCGCGCCGCCGTATTCTTCGGAGACCGTCATGCCGAGCACGCCGAGATCGCCGAATTTCTTCCACAGGTCCATCGGGAACTGGTCGGTACGGTCGATTTCCGCGGCGCGCGGCGCAATCTCCTTCGCTGCGAAGTTGACGAGCGTGTCGCGCAACATGTCGATGTCTTCGCCCAGCGCGAAGTTCAGGCCCGGCACGGTGCTCATGGGTGTCTCCTCAATATGCAGTGGGGTTGGCGCGCCCGAATTTGAGCCTGGCTCACAACGGGCATCTAACCGAATGGTGGCTCATTTCACGCTCAAATCGGGTAGCCGTCAATAGGGTTTTGAGCTACGCTCACATTTGTTCCCGACAATCTTCGGCACGATCATGTCCACGCAATCCACCGGAACCGGCCGCCGCACGCCTGCCGGCGTCAAATCGCAGCAACGCGTGCGCGACATCCTGCAAGCGGGCCGCGACGTCTTCGCAGAAAAAGGCTACGACGCGGCGACCACGGCGGAAATCGCCCAGCGCGCGGGCATCTCCGAGGCGACCGTCTTTAGCTACTTCAGTGGCAAGCGGGCGCTGTGCGCGCGCGTGATCGCCGACTGGTACGACGAGATCATCGACGCGTTCGAGAGCGGGCTACCGCGCGAGGGCTCGATCCGGCAACAGTTCGCGTTCATCGTGCGGACGCATTTGCGGCTGATGCTCGTCAACGGCACCGGCTTATGTTCGCTGGTGCTGTCCGAAGGCCGCACGAAACAGCATGATCTGTCGGACACGCTGACTGAATTGCAGCGCCGCTACACCGCGCCGCTGATGGACGTGCTCGCGCGCGGGCAGGCGCTCGGGCACATACGCGCGGACGTGTCGCTGCGTCTGTTGCGCTCGCTCGTTTTCGGGCCGATGGAGCATGTGCTGTGGGACGCGACGCTTGCGAAGCGCCGCCTGAGTCAGGCTCAGATCGAGACGACGGCGGATGAACTGGTGGATGTGTTGTGGGCCGCGCTGCAACCGCCGGATGCGCAGCTCGCGGCGCTGGCACGGTTCAGGCAGGACGTGGAGGATGCGTCGCGGCGGTATGAGGAGCGGGCGAAAGGAGCCGGGGCAAGCTCGGCTATTTAACAAACCGCCGCGCCAGCCGCGCGAGCATCGGCACGGTGGTCGGCCGCAGCAGCCGCGCGTCGTAGCCCGCCATGCGACGCTCGTTCTCGACCAGACACAGATCGATCAACGCGCCCACCGACACGTTCCCGGCCACCGAATCGCCGACGTTCGCCGGGAAATTCGCGTCCTGCGCCGCGCCGCTCTTGTCGAAACCCCGCGCGAGCGAAATGCGATCGCGGATCAGCGAAAGCCACACGCCCGCCGTCTTCAGCAGGAAGCCGGGCTTGCGATACCACGGCAAGCTGCGCCGATACCACGCCACCCAGTTCGCAAAGAACAGGATGTGCCGCGCCTCTTCCTGTATCACCGGCTCGAACGTCTCGACGAGCGCCTCCGGGAAATAGCCCGACTGGCGCGCCGCCTCGAAAAGACCGAACGCGAAGAAACTGTCGATGCACTCACTGTAGCCCGTGAGCATCCACGCGCGCAGGGCGTCGTCGGGCGCGGGATACGGCGGCTCGGGCGCGAGTTCGATGCCGTACGCCTCGACGAGCTTCGACAGCACGAGCTTGTGCCGCGCCTCTTCGCCGCCGTTCATGCGTAGCGCTTCGTTGAGCAGCGGGTCGGACACGCTCGCCGCATACGTCGCCACGCGAATCGACGCGCGCCCTTCCGTCTGCACCGCGATATCCCAGATCGGCAGCGACGTGACGCGCCTGAGCGCCGCCGGGTCCAGCTTCGGCCACTCGATGACGGCAGGCTTGTAAGGATTGTGCGTCGTCAGCAGCATCTCGCAGAACATGCGCTTGTGCAGTTCGGAACCGATCCGAATCCGGCCTTCGGATCGATAGATCCAGTTACGCATCGCATGATCTGCTTCGACTTGGGTGAGCGTGTCGGACATATTCGAATTGTTGGCTTCTACAAGGAACGTTCTGCGGATTCTGGCATACAGAACGCCCACACGCAGCAATCGGCACGCCTTTGCGTCTCAATGCGAGATCTTCTCGAGCGCCATGTCGCGCGTTCTCGGCCCCATCAGCCCGATCGCCGCCATCACGATCAACATGGCGCCCGCGATGAACACGAACACGCCCGTCGTGCCGAAACCCTTCAGCACGCTCGCGATGATGAACGACGTGAAGATCGCGGAGAACCGGCTCCACGAATAGACGAAGCCGACGGCGCGCGCCCGAATGCTCGTCGGAAACAACTCGGCCTGATAGGCGTGAAAGCTGTACGACATGATGTTCGAGGACAGCGTGAGTCCGACGCCCATCGCAATCAAAAACGCGGCATTCGACGACTGACTGAAAAGCAGCCCGCACACGATATTGGCCGCCGCCATCGCGACGATGGCCGTCTTGCGCTCGATCTTGTCGGCAATCGCGAGGCCGATCATCGGGCCGATGGGCGCGGCGATCGCGATGATGCTCGAATACATCAGGCTCGACGTCACCGTGATGCCCTGCTTGATGAGCAGCGTCGGCACCCAGTTCGCGAAGCCGTAGAAGCCGACGGTCTGAAACACGTTGAAGATGATCATCATCGTCGCACGCTTGCCGTAGGGCGGGCGCCACATGCGGGCGAACGAGCCGCCCTTCACGCTCTCGGCGTCAAGAACCGGCTCCGGCTCGGCAGGCGGCGGCAGCGGCTTGCCGTATTCGCGTTGCACCTGCGCTTCGAGCGCGGACATCACGCGGTCGGCTTCGTCCAGCCGCCCCTTCTGCGCGAGCCAGCGCGGGCTTTCGGGCAAGCGGCGGCGAATCCACCACACGAAAAGCGCGCCATGCGCGCCGATCACGACGACCCAGCGCCAGCCGTCGATGCCGAACGGCGCGCGCGGCACGAGCAGATACGCGAGAAACGCGACCACCGGCACCGCCATGAAGCCCACCGCCTGCTCGCACGCGAACGCGCGGCCGCGAATGTGCTTCGGCGCGAGTTCGGAGATATAGGTGCCGATGGTCACGAGTTCCACGCCGATGCCCACGCCCGCCATGAAGCGCCAGAAGTTGAGGCCCGTCGCGGTGTCCTGAAACGCCATCACGACGTTGGCCGCCGTGTACCACAGCAGCGAATACGTGAAGACCGCGCGACGCCCGAAGCGGTCGGCGAGCCAGCCGCACGCGACCGTGCCGATAAAGAGCCCCGCGAACAGCGACGCGATGAAGCTCGCCACGCCCGTCATGCCGAAGAAGCCGTTCGTGGTCGGCGTCAGAATGCCGCTTCGCACGAGGCCCGGCGCGACATAGCCCGAATACAGCAAGTCGTACAGCTCGAAGAAGAAGCCGAGACTCAGCAGCACGACGAGCGTCCATACCGTGCGCGTGGCGGGCAGCCGGTCGAGGCGCGCGGAGATCATGCCGGCGGACAGCGCGGGCGGCGCGGCATCGGCGGATGCGCGGCGAGAAGTCGCCGCGGGTGAAGTGGGCATCGGTATCGTCTCCTGATTCATGTCGGGCTTTTATCTGGCGATGCGCGGCGTTCGACTTCGAGGCGCGCAAAGCAAAGGCCGCATCTTAACCGGATGGATCATCCTCGCGGCGCGGCGGGTTCGGGCACGGCCGGCATGCTCGAAAACGGATGCCGAAAGGAGCAAAACCTCTATTCGGGGTTTCACTAGGTCCCGAACTATTTTGGCTTGGTAACCTTCTGCCGATTCTGCACGGACACGATCCGCGGAATGCGCGCCTTCCGGCCTGTTTCAGGCGACCGCCCGCCTCGCCGGACGGCACCGGAACGAGACCTTCCGGGCCGAACTGACCACCTTCTGGAGTTAAAACAGTGAAGAAACTGCTTGCCGCCTTGTCGATGTCCCTTCTCGCCGTCACGTCGCTCACCGCCGTCACGGCCCATGCCAAGGACTATTCGACGATCCGCTTCGGCGTCGACGCAAGCTATCCCCCGTTCGAATCGAAGGGTTCGGATGGCAAGCTGGTCGGTTTCGACATCGATCTCGGCAACGAAATCTGCGCGCGCCTGAAGGCCAAGTGCGTGTGGGTGGAGAACGATTTCGACGGCATGATTCCCGCGCTGAAGGCGAAGAAGTTCGACGGCGTGCTCTCGTCGATGTCCATGACGCCGCAACGCGCCGAGCAGATCGCCTTCTCCAGCAAGCTCTTCAATACGCCGACGCGCCTCGTCGCGAAGAAAGGCAGCGGCATCCTGCCGACGGCCGAGAGCCTGAAGGGCAAGAACGTCGGCGTCGAGCAGGGCACGATTCAGGAAACCTACGCCAAGACGTACTGGGCGCCGAAGGGCGTGACCGTCACGCCGTACCAGAACCAGGACCAGGTCTACGCCGACCTGACCTCGGGCCGTCTGGACGCCGCGCTGCAAGACGCGGTGCAGGCCGACATCGGCTTTCTGAAGACGCCGCGCGGCTCAGGCTTCGACTTCGCGGGCAAGGATATCGTCGACGAGAAGATTCTCGGCAATGGCGCCGGTATCGGTCTGCGCAAGGAAGACACCGACCTGAAGGCGAAGATCGACAAGGCGATTGCCGACATCATCAAGGACGGCACGTACAAGAAGATCGAGAAGAAGTACTTCGACTTCGACGTGTACGGCGGCTAATTCTGCGGAAGCAGCCGAAGAACGAACGGGCTCCGCGGAGCCCGTTTTTTATTGCGCGCCGTTCCGCCCGTGCCCACAAGCCGGCCGCCCGCCGCGCCGATTTCGGCTAAGATCGAACGTCTGAGGCGGCGCCGGCGGACGGAGACACCGCGGCGCCCCACTCGCCCCGCATCGGAGCGCCTCAGCCCGTCCAGCAACCATCGAGGCAAGACCTCGCGCACTCGCGTGCGCGCGAACACTATGCAGACCAGAACTCACCAGCTCATCTCGCCGACGCTCGGCACCTCACGCAGCATCGCCAGTTTTCATTACGGTCCGGGTGACGGACAGAAGATCTACATTCAGTCGTCGCTGCACGCGGACGAACTGCCGGGCATGCTGGTCGCGTGGAAGCTGCGCCGCCAGCTCGCCGCTTTCGAAGCCGCCGGCAAGCTGCGCGGCGAAGTGGTGATCGTGCCGGTGCCGAATCCCATCGGCCTCAATCAATTCCTGCACGGCAATCTGCTCGGCCGCTTCGATACCAACAGCGGCCACAACTTCAACCGCAATTTCCACGATCTCGCCGCGCTGATCGCGCCGCGCATCGAAGCGCGCCTGACGAACGACGCGGATGCGAACCGCCTCGCCGTGCGTGCCGCGATGAAAGAAGCGCTCGACGAACAGACGCCGCGCACCGAGCTCGAATCGCAACGCCTCGCGCTGCAAAAGCTTTCCTACGACGCGGACGTGGTGCTCGACCTGCACTGCGACCTGGACGCCGCGCTGCATTTGTACACGAACCCGGACATCTGGGAAGAAGTGGAACCGCTCGCGCGTTATCTGGACTCGAAGGCATCGCTGCTCGCGCTGAATTCGGTCGGCAATCCGTTCGACGAGATTCACAGCTTCTGCTGGTCGGATCTGCGCGCGCGTTACGGCGATCGCTTCCCGATTCCGAACGGCGGCATTTCGGTGACGGTGGAATTGCGCAGCCAGCACGACGTGTCGCACGAACTCGCGGACAAGGACGCGCAGGCTATCGTCAATTACCTGATTCACCGCGGCGTGATCGATGCGCCGCAAGCGCCGCTGCCCGCGCTCGCGTTCCCCGCGACGCCGCTCGCGGGCGCGGAGCCGATCGTCGCGCCCGTGTCGGGCGTGCTCGTGTTTCGGGCGCAAGTGGGCGCGTTCATCGACGCGGGCGAACACATCGCCGATATCGTCGATCCGCTGACCGACACCGTGACCACGGTCAAGTGCAGCACGTCGGGCGTCATGTACGCGCGGCATATCACGCGCTTCGCGACGGCCGGTCTCGAAGTCGCGCGCATCGCGGGCGCGAAGGCGTATCGCACGGGCTCGCTGCTGTCGGCCTGAGCGTTTCTTAGTTTCTAGAAAGCCATGAGACCGCATTGCGCCGCGACCACGCGCCAGGTGCCTGCGGTCTCGCCCCACGTCCGCGTATAGCGCAGGCTGCCCGCAAACGGCGCGCCGCCGAACGTGCCCGATATCGCGACGCGCGTCACCGTGATCGCGAAGGCGCCGTATACGCGGATGCTCTGCTCTTCGATGCTCAACGAGTCGATGCGCTGCATGCCATAGCGATGCCCGTTCAGGTCGTCGGCCTTCGTCCAGACCTTGCCGGTTGCGTCGACGAAGCTCAGATCGTCGGCGAGTAGCGCATCGAGCGCTTTCACGTCTGAGGCGATCATCGCCTGTCTCAGCCGTTCTTCCAGATCGCGGATTCCCTGTTCGTCCATGTCCATGCGCTCGCGTTGATGAACCGCCAGCATAGCGCGGCCACGCGTGCGCGCGTTGACACACCTGAGCGCGATGCGCCAGCCCCGTTGCACCTGCGAGACACGCGAGGTCAAGGTAAACCCTGTCACATTTCTTTCTTCAGTCATCGCTACATTTGCGCCCGTCGCCGCCACGCGCCAGACAGAGCGCGACGCGCCGCACAGACGCTGCCCTCGCAGCGCACCACACCGCGAACTCACTGACGGAGCATGTTTTGAAGAAGAATCTTTTGGCTACTGCCGCCCTCGCCGCTTTCGCCACGATGGCCGCGTCCGCTCATGCGCAGAGCAGCGTGACGCTGTACGGCATCATCGACGCCGGCATCAGCTATGTGAACAACAGCTCGACCAGCACGACGCGCGCCGGCAAGTCGCTCGTGAAGTACGACGACGGCGTGGCTCAGGCCAGCCGTTGGGGCATGCGTGGCGCCGAAGACCTGGGCGGCGGCCTCAAGGCGATCTTCACGTTGGAGAACGGCTTCAACAGCGGCACGGGCACGCTCGGTCAGGGCGGCGCGGAATTCGGCCGTCAGGCTTATGTCGGTATCTCGAAGAACGACGTCGGCTCGCTGACCTTCGGTCGTCAATACAGCTTCAGCACCGACTATCTCGGCTCCGCGTATTCCATCGGCGGCCAGACCGTCGCCGGCAACTACGCGTACCACATGAACGACTTCGACCAGTTGACGTCGAGCCGCATCAACAACGCGGTCAAGTTCTCGAGCGCGAACTTCTACGGCTTCACGTTCGGCGCGTTGTACGGCTTCTCGAACACGGCCGGCGCGTTCGCGGGCACGCCCAACACGACGGTCGGCACCACGACCACGCAGGGCTCCTCGCGCGCCTACAGCTTCGGTTTGAACTACAAGGCCGGTCCGCTCGGCATCGGCGCGGCGTACACGGACATTCACTATCCGACGGCTGCCACGCCCGCATTCAGCTCGACGATCGCCAACATCAACACGACCGGCACCACCAACAACGCGAAGGACCTGCGCTCGTTCGGCGTCGGCGCCACTTACGCGTTCGGCGCGGCGACCGTCTTCGGCCTGTGGACGAACACGCGCTTCGAGCCGATCGTCGGATCGAGCTCGCGCATCAACGCGTTCGATATCGGCGGCAAGTACGCCATCACGCCCGCGATGACGGCAGGTCTCGGCTACACCTACATGGACCTGTACGACAACCTGAAGGGCCACTGGCACCAGATCGACGCGAGCTTCGACTATGCGTTGAGCAAGCGCACCGACGTGTACCTGCTCGCCATCTATCAGAAGGCTTCGGGTTCGAACAACGGCGTGGAGAATCAGGCGTCGATCGGTTCGTCGTCGTCGAGCTACTTCGGCACGTCGGGCGCGGGCGAAAACAATCAACTGGCGTTCCGCATCGCCATGCGCCACAAGTTCTAAGCGTCGCGCTGGATGAACTCGACAATCGGGCCGCCTTGCGCGGCCCGATTGTCTTCTACTTGCCTTTCTTGCCGTTCTGCGCCTGATATTGCGCGACGTGCTCATCGAGCATCTTGCGAATCGCGCGGCCAATCTGCATGTAGTCGCTTTCGTTGAGATTGGCGAGCGACACGCGTCCCGAAGGATGCTGCGTGCCAAAGCCGCGCCCCGGCAACAGCACGACGCGCGCCTCCTGCGCGAGCCGGAAGAGCAGCTCTGTCGGCTTCGTGTTCTTCATGACCCAGTCGACATAGTCGCGCCCATACATGCGCTCGCCGAGGTATTCCATATCCAGAATCGTGTAGTAATCGACGAGATTCTTGTCGTCGTCTTCCAGCGGAATACCGATCTCGCGATAGAGCGCCTGCTTGCGATTGCGAATGAGCCGCTTGAGCGCGTTCTTGTACGCGTCGGGCGTGTCCATCAGCGAGAAGAGCGAGAACAGCACCATCTGAACTTGTTGCGGCGTCGAGAGGCCGGCCGTGTGATTCAGCGCCACGGTGCGGCTATCGGCCACCAGCCGGTCGATGAACTTGAGTTTTTCCGGCTCCGTCGTGATGGATTCGTAACGCTCGTGCAAGATCGCCTTCTGCTCTTTCGGCAACGCGGCGAGTTGCTCATCGAAGATATTCTCGCGATGCGTGGCGATGGTCCCGAGCCGCCAGCCCGTCGCGCCGAAGTACTTCGAATACGAGTACACGAGAATCGTATTCTTCGGACACAGCGCGAAGAGCGACACGAAATCATCGGCGAAGGTGCCGTACACGTCGTCGGTCAGAAGAATCAGATCCGGCCGTTCTTTCACGATCTCCGCGATATACCGCAGGCTCTCGTCGTCCATCTTCACGGAAGGCGGATTGCTCGGATTGACGAGGAAGAACGCCTTGATCTTCGGGTCGCGCAGCTTGTCCAGTTCTTCCCTCGAATACTGCCAGCCTTGCGCGACGTCCGCGTTCAGGTTCACGACTTCGAGCTTGTAGTCGTTGAGCTTCGGAATCTCGATATAAGGCGTGAAAATCGGCATGCCAAGCGCAATGGTGTCCCCTTGCTTGATGAGGAAGTTCTCGCGCATCGTGTTGAAGATGTACGTCATCGCAGCGGTGCCGCCTTCGACCGCGAAGATGTCGAAGTCGCCCACGAACGGATGCTTGCCGATCATCTCGCGCCGCAGATATTGCCCGACGATAACCTCCGACAACTTGAGCATGCGGTCCGGCACCGGATAGTTCGAAGCGAGAATGCCTTCGCACATCTCGTAGAGGAAGTCGCCCGCGTTGAGACCCAGTTGATCGCGCACATACGACACCGCGCCCGTCAGGAACGCGATGCCTGGCGTGCCCTTGTTTTCCCGCGCGAAAATCTCGAAGCGTTCTTCGAGACCTTCATGCTTCGGAAAACCGCCGATGCCTTCGGGCATGTACGCGAAGGAACGCTCCGATTCGCGCATCGCGAAGAGACCGAGTTGCCAGAAGCCGTGGCGCGGAATGGTCGCGAGGAAATTCGGATTGCCGCGGCCCGCGTTGAGCATCGCGACGTTCGCGGGACGCTCCACCACGCCGCCGCCCGCTGCCTTGATGAGTTCGTCCTTGAGTTCGAACGGGCTGAGCGAGGCCATCGCTGCACGATCGTCGGAACCGGACTTCGAGGACTTTGACATCCAACACCCCCAGAAAATGAGCAATCAGGTACAGGAAGAAACGATGAGACCACAGCGTCCGCCTTCACGTCATCAGCATCACCATGACCATCCCCCAGATGGTGAGCAGCGTATTGCCGACCGCATACGTGACCGTGTAGCCCAAGCCCGGCACCTGGCTCTTGGCCGCATCGCAGATCATGCCGAGCGCGGCTGTCGTCGTGCGCGCGCCCGCGCAGATGCCGAGCAGAATCGCGGGATGGAACTTGAAGACGTACTTCGCGATATACATGCCGATGATGAGCGGCACCGACGACGCGAAAATACCCCATAAAAACAGGCTCACGCCGAGCTTTTGCAGGCCCGCGACGAAGCCCGGCCCCGCCGATATGCCGACGACCGCGATGAATACGTTCAGTCCTACTGAATTCATGAACCAGATGGTCGGCGACGGAATGCGGCCGAACGTCGGACGGATCGCGCGCAGCCAGCCGAACACGATGCCCGCGATCAGCGCGCCGCCTGCCGTCGACAGCGTGATCGGGACCGCGCCGAAGCGGATCACGATCGCGCCGATCAGCGCGCCGAGCGTGATGGCGAGACCCACGAACGCCATGTCCGCCACGTCGCTCGGGCGGTCGATGACGCCGACCGCGTTCGCCACCGCTGTCGTATCCTGCGTGCGTCCGACGAGCGTCACGGTGTCGCCGCGATACAGCTTGGTGCTCGGGAGCACGGGAATCAGCGTCTCCGTCGCGCCACGCTTGATGCGCCGTATGAACACGCCGCGCGCGCCCGGCGTTTGCCCGAGTTCGGCGAGCGTGCGCCCTTCGACGTTCTTGCTGGTGATATAGACATCGACGCCTTCGACCGGCACGGCGAGCAGTTCGGCGTCATCCACCTCGGTCGCCGTGCCGCCGATGAGATCGATCAGATGCTCGCGTCGCCCGACGACCGCGACGACATCGCCCGGCTGAAGCACGTCGTCGAGCGTCGCTTCCTGAATCTTGCCCCCGCGCCGGATGCGTTCGATGAAAAGCCGCGCGCCGGCCGGCCTCAGCGCCTCCAACTGGCTCACGCTCATGCCGGCTGCGCGACCCTGGTCGGCGACGCGATAGGCGCGCAGCGCGAACTGGTGCCATCCGCTGCCCGGCCCGCCGAGTTCGGCCGAGCCGCCGAGTTGTTGCTCGTAGTCCTTGCACGCGGCAACGAGATCAATGTTGAGCAGCTTCGGCCCGAGCATCGCGAGAATGATCGCCGAGCCGATGGTGCCGTAGATGTAGGTGACGGCGTACGCGGTCGGCATCGCGTCGAGCAATGCCTTGGTCTCGGTGGCGGGAAGGCCCAGCCGATTGATCGCGTCGGTGGCGAGGCCCATCGACGCCGAGATGGTCTGCGATCCCGCAAAGAGTCCGGCCGCCGATCCGACGTCATAGCCCGCGATCTTCGCCGCGGCATACGGCGCGGCGAGACAGAGCACGCACTGAATGACGGAAAAAAGCGCCTGCGGCAAGCCGTCTTTCGCGATGCCGCGCACGAACTGCGGGCCGACGCCGTAGCCGACCGCGAACAGGAACATCAGGAAGAAGACGGCCTTCACATTCGACGAGATGGTGATGCCGAGTTGCCCGATGGCGATGGCCGCGAGCAGCGTCGCGGTCACCGCACCGAGGCTGAATCCTTTGAACGACTTTCCGCCGACCCAGTACCCGATGCCAAGCGAAAGAAAGATGGCGATCTCCGGGTAACTGCGCAGCGTTTGCGTAAGCCACGACATATGCGCTCCTTTGCGGGATGAACCCGCGACCGTCGGTTGCCCGACGGGCACGGGAGAAACGTAAGGAATGAGCGGCGTCTTGAATCGTTCATGAAACGAATCGCGGCATGCATCTTTTGTTGGTGTCGTTTCGAGGCGCGTGCGCGTGGTTGCGGCACGGACGGCAGAGAGTCAAACGCACCAATACACTATTTTCGCGGTGCGGTTGTGAGCGAAAGCGATAATTTCGCAGTGCGTTTGAAGCGATCAGATCGTTGCACTGTGCATGGCAGCGCATGCAACCGATGTTTGGGCGAAAAAAAACAGCGGCCGAAGCCGCTGTTTTCAAAACATGCTCGAAGCGTGCGTTGCTTACTCCGCCGTCTCCAGCAACGGGTAATCCGTGTAGCCCTTTGGACCCGGCGCGTAGAACGTCGTGGTATCCGGCTGATTCAGCGGCGCGTCGATTTCGAAGCGGCGCACGAGGTCCGCGTTCGCGATGAACGGCTTGCCCCAAGCCACGGCGTCGGCATCGCCACGCTCGATGATGGCTTCCGCGCTTTGCTTGGTGAAGCCTTCGTTGGCGATATACACGCCGCCGAATGCCTTCTTCAGCTGCGGTCCGAGGCTGTCCGCACCTTCCGCCTCGCGCGCCGCGATGAACGCGATCTTGCGCTTGCCGAGCTCACGCGCCACATAGCCGAAGGTGGCTGCGCGGTCGCTGTCGCCCATGGTATGCGAATCGGCGCGCGGCGCGAGATGCACGCCCACGCGATCCGCGCCCCACACGGCGATGCACTCGTCGACCACTTCGAGCATCAGGCGCGCGCGGTTTTCGATCGGGCCGCCGTACTCGTCGGTGCGCTTGTTGGTGCTGTCCTGCAGGAACTGGTCGAGCAGATAACCGTTCGCGCCGTGCACTTCCACGCCGTCGAAGCCCGCGCGCTTCGCGTTCTCCGCGCCCTTGCGATAAGCCGCGACCACACCCGCGATCTCATCGAGTTCCAGTGCGCGCGGCGTGACGTACGGACGCTGCGGGCGCACGAGACTCACGTGTCCGCTCGCTGCGATCGCGCTCGGCGCGACCGGCAGTTCGCCGTTCAGGAACATGGGGTCCGAAATACGGCCCACGTGCCACAGTTGCAAGAAGATCTTGCCGCCTGCTTCGTGCACGGCGCGCGTCACGAGCTTCCAGCCTTCCACTTGCTCATCCGACCAGATGCCCGGCGTATCGGCATAACCGACGCCCTGCGGCGTGACGGAAGTCGCTTCGCTGAGGATGAGACCGGCCGATGCGCGATCGGCGTAGTACTGCGCCATCATTGCGTTAGGCACGCGTTCGACGCCTGCGCGCTGGCGCGTGAGCGGCGCCATGACGATGCGGTTCTTGAGCGTGATTGCGCCTACCTGAAGCGGATCGAAAAGAGTCGGCATAACGATAAGAAATCCTAATTGAATTGAAATGATGCTGTCACTTCGAAGCGCATCCGGACGCTCAAAGATTCTCGATGGAATCGCGAAACGCCTGAATGACCGCTTCGTCGCGCTTGAAGAACACCCACTGCCCTACGCGCTTGGTGGTGACGAGCCCGGCTTTGTGCAGAGTGGCAAGATGCGCGGAAACGGTGGACTGCGACATGCCGCAGCGCCCATCGATCTGACCTGCGCAGACGCCATGCGACAGCGGCAGTTCCTGATCGGGGAAATGTCGCTCCGGCTGCTTCAGCCATTCGAGAATCTCGCGGCGAAGGGGGTTGGCAAGGGCCTTGTGAATTGCGTCGATGTCCATTTCGTTGCTCGTGCGCTTGACGGACGGCACATGCGGCGGTGAGCACGCACGTTTCGAATCGTCTTGAGGCGAAGTATATATCGTTCATTTGCGATATGCAAGTCGGCACGTCGGCCGGGATGAGGCAAGACAAAATCACGCGTGTGCATAGTCAGGACGATCGTTTCCGAAATCGATACGCCTACCCTGGAAGATAATAAGTAATCCCTACATTCCTGCACGGCGACGATTCGTCAGCCTTTAGCACCACGCGCGCAGAGCCATTCCTTCGCTCAAGATCCCTGCCAAATTTCTTATAGCGTTTTGGATCGTCTTCGTTTATTACTGGACTCATCGACACGTCACGCCTGACGGTGGAGAGCCGACCTTTCTGGCGCTTTGCACCGTTACGATCGGAGTCCGCTAACACATCACAAGTATCAGGCTCGCGCTCATTGACGTCGCTTGGCCGTTCGGTTGTATCGATGACGTCGCTCGGAAAGCCATGGCTTTTGCGGCACGCCGTCGTTTAGCACGCAGTCGCCAAATGCATCGCGCGAGCATGCCGTGGCGAGCACGCGTCAGCGCGTTCGCTCCCGACTATCGGCCATCCCAGGGGGGAGGCGCTCATGGCGTTCATGTGCAAACAGATGCTCGACTGCAAGCGGTTCCACGAACTGCCGCGCCGGATGCTCGCACTGCGCTTGCGTTGCTCTGCCTCGATCGTGCTGCTCGCGCTCGCCGCGTGCAACAAGCCGCCTCCCGAAGCGCCACGGCCGGCCGTCGATGTCACCGTCGTCACCGTCGCGTCGAAGTCGACGCCAGTCGACTTCGAGTTCACCGCGCAAACACAGAGTTCGCGCGAAGTGGAAATACGCGCGCGCGTCGACGGCTTTCTCGAGAAGCGCATGTACACCGAAGGCGCGCTGGTGGAAGCCGGACAGGTCATGTTCCTCATGGACAAGCGCCCCTTCGAGGCCGCGTTGCAAACGGCCAAGGGCGCGCTCGCGCAGCAGCAGGCGCGGCTCTTCGTCACGAAGCAGAATCTCGCGCGCGTGGTGCCTCTCGCCGCGATGAACGCGTTGAGCAAGAAGGATCTCGACGACGCCACCGGTAATGAGAAGCAGGCCGAGGCCGCCGTCATCGCAGCGCAGGGCGAAGTGCAGACCGCGCAGCTGAACCTGAGCTATACGACGATCCGTTCGCCGCTCAAGGGCTTGTCGAGCTTTGCGCGCGTGCAGGAAGGCAGCTACGTCACGCCGACGCAATCGGGCCTGCTCACCTACATCTATCAGTTGGACCCGATGTGGGTGAACTTCAGCATCTCGGAGAACGAGTTGTTGAGATGGCGCGACGAGATCCGCAAAGACGAACTGCACTTTCCGCCCGGCAACAAGTTCGACGTGACCGTCATTCAGGCAGACGGATCTGTCTACCCGCAAACCGGCCACATCGACTTCACGAATCCGGCGTTCAGCACGGAGACGGGCACGTTTCTCGTGCGCGCGGTGTTCGCGAATCCGCGCGGCACGTTGCGCCCCGGCCAGTTCGTGAAGGCGCGCGTGACGGGCGCGGTGCGCCCCAACGCGATTCTGGTGCCGCAGCGCGCGATTCTGCAGGGCGCGAAAAGTCATTTCGTCTGGGTGCTCGATGATCAATCCAAGCCGCGTCAGCGCGTGGTCGAAGTCGGCGAATGGCATGGCGACGACTGGTTCGTGACGAGCGGCCTGAAGGCGGGCGAGCGCGTGATCGTCGACGGCGCCGTGCGCGTCGGAGCCGATTCTCAAGTGCGCGTGGTGAGCGCGCCGACGCCGGGCGAGGCACCGGCAACCGCGCCAGCCGCGACGTCCGCTCCCGGCGCGCAGGCGTCCCTGACCCAAACGAAAAGCGAAGGCGGCGGCAACAACGAGAAGTGATGTGAAGAGTCGAGTGCTGGAAGCATAGGAAGCATCGGAAGCACGTCGCGCGGAAGAGGCCAATGAACATCTCACATTTCTGCATTGACCGCCCGATTTTTGCCTCGGTCATTTCCATCGTCATCACGCTGGGCGGCGCGCTCGCGATGCTCGCGCTGCCGACCGCGCAGTATCCGGACATCACGCCGCCGCAAATCACCATCTCCGCGACGTATCCGGGCGCGAGCGCCGATGTCGTCGCGAACAACGTGGCCGCGCCGATCGAGCAGCAGGTCAATGGCGCGGACCGGATGATCTACATGAGTTCGTCGAGTTCCTCGACGGGCAACCTGACCATCAACGCGTACTTCGAGATCGGCACGAACCCGGAACTGGCGCAAGTGGACGTGCAGAACCGCGTCAATCTCGCGTTGCCGCAACTGCCGCAGTCGGTCACGGCGCAAGGGGTGCAGGTCCAGAAGAAGTCGCAGGCGTTCATGATGGTGATCGCCATCTATTCACCCGACGAGCGTTACGACGCCACGTATATCGCCAACTACGCGAACGTCTACGTACTGGATGCGCTCAAGCGCATTCCCGGCGCGAATCAGGCGAGCATTTTCGGCACGCCGGATTACGCCATGCGCATCTGGCTCAAACCCGACCGCATGGCGCAACTCGGCGTCACGGCCGCCGATGTGCAGACAGCCGTCGCCAACCAGAACCAGCAGTTCGCGGTGGGACGTCTCGGGCAATCGCCGACCGGCGCGCCCGTCGAGCAGTCGTTCGCGGTGACGACCTCGGGGCGGCTCACGGAGCCGTCGCAGTTCGAGAACATCATCATTCGCGCGGAGTCGGGCGGCGCGGCTATCGTGCGTCTCAAGGACGTGGGCCGCGCGGAGCTCGGCCAGAAAGATTATTCCATTCGCAGCCGCTTTCAGGGCAAATCCGCGACCGTGCTCGCGGTCTATCAGCAGCCGGGCGCGAACGCGCTCGACGTGTCGAAGCAAGTGCGCGCGCGTCTGGCCGAAATGAAGAAGTCGTTCCCGGAAGGCATCGACTATCAGATCGCGATGGATACCACCGAGTTCACGCGCGCGTCCATCTCCGATGTCGTGCACACGTTCTTCGAAGCGGTCGTGCTCGTGGTGATCGTCGTGTTCGTGTTTCTGCAAAGCCTGCGGGCCACGCTGATTCCGGTGCTCGCGGTGCCGGTATCCATCGTCGGCACGTTCATGGGCATGTCGGCGCTCGGCTTCTCGATCAACATGCTGACCCTCTTCGGCATGGTGCTAGCCATCGGCATTGTCGTGGACGATGCGATCGTCGTGATCGAAAACGTCGAGCGCAACATGACGGTGCACAAGCTCGATCCGAAGGCGGCCGCGAAACTCGCGATGGACGAAGTGGCCGGGCCGGTGGTCGCCATCGTGCTCGTGCTGTGCGCCGTGTTCGTGCCGGTGGCGTTTCTCGGCGGCATCACGGGGCAGATGTACAAGCAGTTCGCCATTACCATCGCGATATCGGTCATCATCTCGGGCATCGTCGCGCTGACCTTGTCGCCCGCCCTCGCGTCGCTGCTGCTCAAGCCGGGACATCACGAGAAGAAAGGCTTCTTCCGCTGGTTCGACCGCCAGTTCGCGCGCATGACGGCGGGCTACACGTCGGTCGTGCGCGTGGCGATCAAACGCTTCGTCATCGCGCTGCTGTTGTTCGCCGGAATGATCGCGCTGGCTGTCGTCATGATGCGCGACATCCCCACGGCGTTCCTGCCGCCTGAAGATCAGGGCTATCTGCTGGGCGCGGTCATCATGCCGGACGCGGCGTCTCTGGATCGAACGGGAGAAGTGTCGGACCGCGTCACCGAGTATTTCCTGAAGCAGCCGGCGGTCGGCAGCATCGCGACCGTCGACGGCTTCAGTCTTCTCGACAGCCAGAACAAGAACAACGCGTCGACCTTCTTCGTGGGCTTCAAGAGCTTCGATGAGCGCTACAAGTCCGCAAACATCCGCACGCAGAACGCGCGCTCCGTGCTGGTCGATGCCTACAAGGCGCTCTCGCAGATCAGGGAAGGCATTGTCGTGCCGCTCAATCCGCCGTCGATACCGGGCCTCGGCACCACGGGCGGCACCGAAATGTGGATTCAGAGCAAGGGCGACGCGCCCACCGCGCAGTTCGCGGCGATCGTCGACGACTTCGTGGCCAAGGCCAAGCGCCGGCCCGAGCTGACCGGCGTGACGTCCACCTTCAACGCGGCCTCGCAGCAGTTGCTTGCCGACGTGGATCGCGACAAGGCGGAGACGCTCGGCGTGCCCGTCGAAGACGTGTATAGCGCGATGCAGACGATGTTCGGCTCGCTCTACGTGTCGCAATTCAACCGCTCCAGCCGCCTCTGGCAAGTGATCCTGCAGGCCGAGCCTTCGTATCGGCTGCGGCCCGACGATCTCACGCAGATCTTCGTGAAGAGCAAGAGCGGCAATATGGTGCCGCTCAAGTCGGTGGTGAAGACGCGCTACGTCACGGGCCCCGACCTCATCACACGCTTCAACAACTTCCCGGCGGTCAAGATCACCGCGAACGCCGCGCCCGGCTATGCGTCCGGGCAGGTCATCCAGGCGCTCGAAGAAGTGGCAGCCGGATTGCCGTCCGATTACGGCATTGCGTGGAGCGGCGAGGCGTTCGAAGCGAAACAGTCGGGCAGTTCGTCGGCGCTCGTTTTCATATTCGGGCTCGTGATGGTGTTCCTGATCCTCGCCGCCCAGTACGAGAAGTGGAGCCTGCCGTTCGGCGTCCTGATGGCCGTGCCGTTCGCCATCTTCGGCGCGCTGCTCGCCATTCTGCTGCGCGGGCTCAACAACGACGTGTATTTCCAGATCGGCCTCACGATGCTCGTCGCGCTGGCCGCCAAGAACGCGATTCTCATCTTCGAGTTCGCCGTGATCAACCGCGAGTCGGGCAAATCCGTGTTCGATGCCACGATGATCGCCGCCGAAGAACGTCTGCGGCCGATCGTCATGACATCGCTCGCGTTCATTCTCGGCTGCGTGCCGCTCGCCATCGCGACGGGCGCATCGGCGAACAGCCGGCATTCCATCGGCACGGGCGTGATCGGCGGGATGCTCGGCGCGACGGTCATCGCCGTGTTCTTCATTCCGATGTTCTTCTACGTGCTCGAAACAATGTCCTCGCGTTCGAGCAAGAAAAGCGGACACGCCCCGCCCGCTTCCGACGCTACCCAGGCTCATGGCGCATCGGGCGGCGGCGCCGACGCGCGGCCTTCCGCTCCCAACGAGGGGAACTGACATGCGGCGCGCCCGGCTCTTTCTTTCGCTTGCGGGTCTCGTCGGCGTCGTGTCGCTGAACGGCTGCCTGCTCGGGCCGAACTATTCGCGCGAGCCCGTGCCGACGCCCGCGACGTTTCGCTTCGCCGCCACCGAAGTCGCCGATACCGCGAACACCGAATGGTGGAAGCAGTTTCAGGACCCCGTTCTCGACGATCTCATTGCCACCGCGCTCGCGAACAACAAGGACGTGAAGATAGCGGCGGCGCGCGTCGAACAGTTCATGGGCCAGTTCGTCACGACGCGCTCGGCGCTCTTCCCGCAGATCTCGGCAGGCGCGACGGCGGGACGGCAGCGCATCTCGCAGGCCGGTCCGCAGCCTACGCTGCCGGGCGTCGGACCGGTCTTCAACGACTTCGAGCTTTCGGTGTCGGCGGCGTGGGAGATCGACGTCTTCGGCCGCATCCGCAGGCTGACGGAAGCGGCGCGCGCGAACCTGCTGTCGAGCGAGGAAGCGCGCCGCGCGACGATCCTGTCGCTGGTGGCGTCGGTCGCGTCGTCGTATCTGAACTTGCGCAGCCTCGATCAGCAGCTTGCCATCGCGAAGGCAACCACCGAAAGCCGCGCGGAATCCGTGCACGTGTTCACGCTACGCTTTCAGGGCGGCGAAGTCTCGCAGATGGAACTGGCGCAGAGCCAGTCCGAATATGAAGCGTCGCTCGCCACGATCCCGCAACTGGAAACGCAAATCGCGCAGCAGGAAGACGCGCTTTCCATCCTGCTCGGCGACAACCCGCGGCCGATCGTGCGCGGCCGCGAACTCGGCGCGCTCGCCACGCCCGTGATTCCGGCGGGGCTGCCTTCCGATCTGCTCGAACGCCGGCCCGACCTGTTGCAGGCCGAGCAGAACCTGATCGCAGCGAATGCGCTCATCGGCGCGGCGCGGGCGCTGTATTTCCCGCAGATTTCGATCACCGGCCTGTTCGGCACGGCGAGCGGCCAGTTCTCGTCGCTCTTCACCGGGCCGTCGCGCGTGTGGTCGTTCGCGGGCGCGGTGACGCAGCCCATCTTCACGGCGGGCAACATCTCCGGTCAGGTGCAGACCGCCGAAGCGCAACAGCGGGCCGCGCTGCTGTCGTATCAGAAAGCCATTCAGGTCGCCTTTCAGGAAGTCGACGACGCGCTCATCGCCTCCGAGAAACTGCACACGCAGCTCGAAGTGCAAGGCCGCCAGGTCACGGCGCTCGCTACCTACGCGCGACTTGCGCGGGCACGCTATGAGGGCGGCTATACCAGCTACATCGAAGTGCTCGATGCCGAGCGCAGTCTCTTCGACGCGCAACTCGCGCAGACGCAGACGCAGGCGGCCGCGCTCTCGTCTTTCGTCACGCTCTACAAGGTGATGGGCGGCGGCTGGGTCGTCGAGGCGGACAAGATGACCGGACAGGCGAGCGCGGGCACGAACGCTCCGGCCGGGACAGCTCAGGCGCTGCAATGAGCACGCTGCCATCCGCGCCGGCCGCCTCGCGCGGCACCCGTCCGCTGATCGCGTGCCACGAATGCGATCTCATTCAGCGGGAGAACCCCGTGCCGCCCGGCGGCGCGCTGACCTGCTGCCGATGCGGCGCCGTGCTCTACCGGCGTCGTCGGAAGGGATTCGACCGCGCGCTCGCCTATGCGCTCACGGCCTGCGTGCTGTGGATCATCTCGAACGCGTTTCCGATCGTGGGTCTTTCCGTCAGCGGCTCGCTCGTGCAGACCACGCTCATGGGCGCGGCGCGCGTGCTGTATCGCGACGGCATGTGGCCGCTCGCCGGGCTCGTGTTCTTCACGACGGTTCTCATGCCCGGCTTGCAGGCGCTCGGCATGGTCTGGCTGCTGCTGCCGCTGCACCTGAATCGCAGGCCGTGGCGCGCGTATGCCGTGTTTCGCCTGCTGCGCGTCGCGCGCGAATGGGGCATGACCGAAGTGCTGATGCTCGGCCTGCTCGTTGCGGTCGTGAAGCTCGCGCATATCGCGTCGGTGGTGACGGGTCCGGCGCTGTGGTCGCTCGCGGCGTTGATGCTGCTGCTCATCGCGGCATCGTCGGCATTCGACGAGCGGGCCATGTGGGCGCGCATCGAAGGGGCGCCGCCCGGCATGCCGCCGGACACGCCGCTGCGGGGCGCGACCGCCGCCGCCAACGGCATCTTCATCTGCCACGACTGCGGCCTGTGCACGCGCGGCGCGCGCCGGCATGCTCACTTGTGCTGTCCGCGCTGCGGCGCGCGCGTGCATCTGCGCAAGCCCGCCAGCCTGTCGCGCACATGGGCTTATCTGAGCGCGGCGGCGGTCCTCTACATTCCCGCCAACACGCTGCCGGTGATGAACACGAGCTCCCTCTTCGGCGCGCAGAAGGACACGATTCTGAGCGGCGTCGCCTATCTGTGGCAGTCGGGATCGTGGCCGCTCGCGATCATCGTGTTCATTGCGAGCATCGCGGTGCCGATGCTCAAGATCCTCGCCATCGGCTATCTCGCCGCGAGCGCCAACCTGCGCATGACCCAGCGCAACGCCCAGCGCGCCCGCATCTACCGGATCGTCGAACTGGTGGGCCGCTGGTCGATGCTCGATATCTACGTGATCGCGGTGCTCGTCGCGCTCGTGCAGTTCAGCGCGGTGGCGACCATCGAGGCCGGTCCCGCGTCGATCGCGTTCGGCGCGGTCGTCGTGCTGACCATGCTCGCCGCCATGTCGTTCGATCCGCGCCTCATCTGGGACACCGCGACGCCGCGCAAGGAGGCACGATGAGCACGCCCGACGAGACGCCCGACGCCGAGGTGGTGCCCAGACGCCGCTGGCGCATTCCGTGGGTGTGGATCGTGCCGGCCATCGCGGTGGCGATCGGCATCTGGCTCGCGGCGCAGGCCGTGCTCGCACAAGGGCCGACCGTCACCATCAGCTTCCGAACCGGCGAAGGGCTCGAAGCGGGCAAGACGAAGATCAAGTTCAAGGACGTGGAAATCGGGCTCGTCAAGTCGGTGGCGCTTTCGAAGGACTATTCGCGCGTCGTCGCCACGGCGGAGCTGACGCGCGATGCCAGCAATATGCTCGTCGACGACACGCGCTTCTGGGTCGTGCGGCCGCGCGTGGCGGGCGGCTCGGTCTCGGGCATCAGCACGCTGCTTTCGGGCGCGTATATCGGCATGGACATCGGCCGCACGAAGCGCGAGCGGCGCGACTACGTGGGCCTCGAAACGCCGCCCGTCTTTTCGAACGACGTTCCGGGGCGCCAGTTCATCCTGAAAGCGGCCGATCTCGGCTCGATCGATGTCGGCGCGCCGATCTACTTCCGTCGTCTGCAAGTGGGCCAGGTGACATCGTTCGAACTGGATCAGGACGGCAGCGGCGTCACCCTTCACGTGTTCGTGAACGCGCCGTACGACCGCTACGTGAACGCGGATTCGCGCTTCTGGCAGGCAAGCGGCATCGACCTCACGCTCAGCACCGACGGACTCAAGCTCAACACGCAGTCTCTGGTTTCGATGGTGATCGGCGGCCTCGCGTTCGAGACGCCCGCAGCATCGCTGGCCTGGGCCGAGGCGCCCGCGAACACGACGTTCTCGCTCTTTCCGACACGCGCCGACGCGCTGCGCGTGCAGGAGCGCATCGTCGAGACCTACGCGTTCGACTTTCACGGCTCGGTGCGCGGGCTCGCCGTCGGCGCGCCGGTGGATTTCCGGGGCATCACCATCGGCGAGGTATCGGCCATCTATACGAGCTTCGATCCGGCGACGCGGCAGATCAGCATCCCCGTCGAAGTGAGGCTCTATCCGGAGCGATTCACCTCCCGTTTCGCCAGTGGCGCGAAGGGCGGCCGGATGGTGAGCGACCCGCGCGCGCTCGCGGAACTGCTGGTGGCTCGCGGCTTACGCGGGCAGTTGCGAACGGGCAGTCTGCTCACCGGACAACTATACGTGGCGCTCGACTTCTTCCCGACTGCGAAGAAGGCGAGCATCGACTGGAACCGCACGCCGCCGCTTTTGCCCACCACGCCGAGCGGCCTCGCGTCGTTGCAGGATTCGGTCAACCGCATCATGACGCGCATCGACAAGCTGCCGATCGAGGAACTCACGGCGAGCGCGAAGCAGACGCTCGACAACACGAGCCAGCTGATGAGCAACCTGAACACGCAGATCGTCCCGCAAGCCGCGACGACGCTCGCCGCCGCCCGCGCCGCGCTCGATGCCGCGCATTCCACGCTCATGCCGGATTCCGGCTTGCAGCAGGACACGGCCGAAGCGGTCCGCGAACTGACGCGCACGGCGGCCTCGTTCCGCAGTCTCGCGGACTATCTGCAGGAGCATCCTGAAGCGCTCCTGCGCGGCAAGCCGGAGGACAAGAAGTGATGCGCGCCGCTCTCGTGTCCGTCGTTTTGTCCGTAGCCTTTTCCGCCGCGATCTGCGCGGGCTGCGCGTCGCCGCGCGCGAACTTCTACCGGCTGAGCGCGGAGCCGTCGCTTACCGCGACGACCCGTTTCGAACCGGGCCGGCCGCTGATCGTCGGCCCCGTGACGGTGCCGGAACTGGTCGATCGTCCGCAGATCGTCACGCGCGATTCGGCCAATCAGGTCACGCTCAACGAATACGCGCGCTGGGGCGCGCCGCTCAAAAGCAGCATCGCCGATGCCATCGCCGGGGATCTCACGCTGTTGCTCGGCTCGGACCGCGTGGCGGTGGCGTCGCGCGCGGTGGCGGACTCGCAGGCGTGGCGCGTGCGCGTCGATATCCAGCAGTTCGAATCCGTTCCCGGCGATACGGTCGTGATCGATGCGCACTGGACCGTGCGCAGCGTCGGCGGCGATACGGCGCTAAGCGGCCGCTCGGTCGTGCGCGAACCGGTGACCGGAACCGACTTCGATGCGCTCGTCGCCGCGCATAGCCGCGCGCTCGCGAGCGTGAGCCGCGACATCGCGGCGGGAATCGGCCGCAGCGCCGGGCCGTGAGACGCGATGCCCGCGAACCCGGCCGCGAGTGGATGCGTCGAACCGTCCCGGCGCTACTGGATCGAATAGCCGCGCCCCTGCATGCAGGCGGCCCACGCGCGGTAGTAGGTATCCATCGCGCCCTGGCTTTGCGCCTGCGCGTTCGCCTGCTGCGCGCGCCGGTTCTGCCGGGCTCTCGCGCCGCCCGCCATGGTGCCGGCTGCCGCGCCGATGGCCGCGCCCTTGCCTGCATCGCCCGCAATGGCGCCGATTACCGCGCCGCCCGCGGCACCACGCGCCGCGCCGCCCACGCGCTCGCCGCCGCCCACTGCGGGGCCGGAAGGCGGCGGCGGCGCGGTAGACGCCGTCGCGGGATCGATGCCGGTATTGCTCTTGGCCCAGCTATAGCACGCGCCGTCGTCGCTCTGCTGTTGCTGCGGACTCTGCCCTTTGGACGGGTAAGCGATCGGCTTGCTTTGCGCCGCGACGTTCTGCGCCAGCGCGGCGATCACGACGGCACTGACCGCGCGCCCTCTCATTGCATTCATGGTCACTCCTTGTCCTCGTCGACCACGTTCGAGCACGGCGCACGCGATGCAGTCATACACGCGCTCGACAATGCCATGCGCGAACGCGCACACATACCCGCTCGTCGCGCGGATACACGAACATTAAAGGCGCTTTGCACCGCTCAGTCCAGCGATGTTTGCGCATCACCACTGAACGGATGCGGCATGAACGAAGTGCCAACAACATGTTTCCTATACTTCGGTATCCGAAATGAATAAGCCGGCGAAACGCTCCTAAAGATACTTTCGCAAAGAAGCTCGCCGGCTGACAGATTTCGACAGCCGGAGCGCGGCGGCCACTTACAATTCCCCTCGTTCGCGACTTCTTCGCTCAACTCCGGCGTCTGGTAATCTGCCCGGTTTCTTCGCCGTCAACACAGAATCGAACCGCTTATGGATACACCCTTCAACGAACGCGGCGTGACGCTCTCGCGCGCCGGCCTCTCCGCTTCCGGACAGATGATTCCGCTGCGCGAATTGCGCGCGGCGCGGGTCGTGAAGGTCGAGCGCAAGAAGCCGCTGCCGATCATCATCGCGCTGATCGGCCTGGCGGTGCTCGGCGCCGGCGTGGCAACCGGCTCGGGCGCGGCGCTCGTGCTCGGCGCGATGATCGTCGTGGTCGGCTATCTGTCTTGGATCACGCAGGACGTGATCTATCAGCTGATGATCTCGACGCCCGATGGCGAGCGCGAATTGCTGATCACCAAAGATCAGGCATTCGCGGACCGCGTAGCGGCGCTCGTGGGCGAGGCCGTGGCGAAGCACGCGGCGCGGCCGCAGGCGTGACTTTCGGCTGGCCGCACGCTCGCGGCCAGCTTCTTACCGTCGGTCAGTCGAAGCTCAACGGCTCCACGTGCCAGATCTCGCGCGCGTACTCGGCGATCGTGCGGTCCGATGAAAAAATGCCCATTCCCGCGACGTTTTCGATGGCGCTTCTCGTCCACGCGTCCTTGTCGCGGAACTTGAGATCGACCTCGCTTTGCGTCTTGTCGAAGCTCTCGAAGTCGGCGAGCACCATGTAGTGATCGCCCCAGTCCACGAGCGTGTGGAAGATGTCATAGAAGCGATGCGGCTCGTCCGGCGAAAAATGCCCGAGACGGATCTGGTCGAGCGCGAGCTTCAGCTCCGGATTCTCTTCATAGATGAGCCGCGGCCGATACCCCGCCGCGCGCAGCGATTCGATCTCGTCGGTCGTATTGCCGAAGATGAAGATGTTCTCGCGCCCGACCGCTTCGCATATTTCGATGTTCGCGCCGTCCAGCGTGCCGATGGTCAGCGCGCCATTGAGCGCGAGCTTCATGTTGCCGGTGCCCGACGCTTCGGTGCCCGCCATCGAGATCTGCTGTGAAAGATCCGCGGCCGGAATGATGAGCTCCGCGACGCTCACGCCATAGTTCGGAATGAAGCCCACCTTCAGCCGGTCGCCGACGAGCGGGTCCGCGTTCACCTTGCGCGCGACCTCGTTGATGAGCTTGATGATGTTCTTCGCCATCTTGTAGGCCGACGCCGCCTTGCCCGCGAACATCACCACGCGTGGCGTCCAGTCACGCTCCGGATTCTCGCGAATGCGGTTGTAGCGCACGATCACGTACAGAATGTTCAGCAACTGCCGCTTGTATTCGTGGATGCGCTTCACCTGCAAGTCGAACAGCGCCTCGGGATTGATGATCGCGTTGGCTTCGCGCCGCGCGCGTTCCACGAGACGCAGCTTGTTGGCGAACTTCGCGTCGTGAAATGCCTTGCGAAACTCGGGATCGTCGCGCCATTCGCGCAGGCGTCCGAGTTCGAAGAGGTCCGTGCGCCAGCGTGGCCCAATGCGCTTGTCGATCAGCGACGACAGCGACGGACTCGCCTGCGCGAGCCAGCGTCGCGGCGTGATGCCGTTCGTCACGTTCGTGAAGCGGTCCGGATACATGCGCGCGAAGTCGGAGAAGATGTTCTGCACCATCAGTTGCGAATGCAGCTTCGAGACGCCGTTCACCTTCTGGCTCGCGACGATGGCGAGATGCGCCATGCGCACGCGGCGCTGGCCGAATTCGTCGACGAGCGAGATGCGGCGGATCAGTTCGACATCGCGCCCGAACTTCTCCGTGACCTGTTTCAGGAACTGCGCGTTGATCTCGAAGATGATCTCCAGATGCCGCGGCAACAGGCGCGCGAGCATCTCGACGTCCCACGTTTCGAGCGCTTCGGGCATCAACGTGTGATTCGTGTACGAGAACATTTGCTGCACCAGCTTCCACGCCTTGTCCCACGGCACGCGATGCGTATCGACGAGCAGGCGCATCAGTTCGGGAATGGCCAGCACCGGATGCGTGTCGTTCAGATGCACGGCGACCTTTTCCGCGAGCCGGCCAAAATGCGTGTGCGTGCGTTGATAGCGGCGAATCAAATCCTGCATCGTCGCGGACACGAAGAAGTATTCCTGGCGCAGGCGCAATTCGCGGCCGGCCTGCGTGGAATCGTCGGGATAGAGAAGACGCGACACGTGCTCGGACGTGTTCTTCGCCTCGACCGCGCGGCGGTAGTCGCCCTGATTGAACGCGGAGAGATCGAACTCATCGGTCGCGCGCGCGGACCACAGGCGCAGCGTGTTCGTCGCCGTCGTCGCGAAGCCGGGAATGACCGTGTCGTAGGCCATCGCGTTGACGTGCTCGGTGTCGATCCAGTCGATGCGGTCGTCGTGCTGCACCGTCCGCCCGCCGAAATGCACGGTGTACACCACTTCCGGCCGCGGAAATTCCCACGGATTGCCCGCGCGCAGCCAGTAATCGGGCATTTCGACCTGATTGCCGTCCACGATCGTCTGCCGGAACATGCCGTATTCGTAGCGGATGCCGTAGCCGAAGCCCGGCACGCCGACCGTCGCCATCGAATCCAGAAAGCAGGCCGCGAGCCGCCCCAAACCGCCGTTGCCGAGCGCGGCGTCGGGTTCGAGATCCTCCAGCGTGGCCAAATCGACGCCGAGACTCGCGAGCGCGTCGCGCACTTCGTCGTGAATGCCGAGCGCGAGCAGCGCGTTGGTGAAGGTGCGGCCGATGAGAAATTCCATCGACAGGTAATAGACGCGCTTCACGTCCTGCTCGTATTGCTGGCGCGTCGTGCGCATCCAGCGGGCGACGAGCCGGTCGCGCACGGCGAGTTCCGCCGCATGCAGCCAGTCGCGCGGCTGCGCGGTCGCCGCGTCCTTGCCTACGCCGTACATCAGGCGGTTCGAGATGGAGCGCCGCAGCGCCTCGACGGTGCTATTGAGCTGGTCGAATTCCAGGTCGACGGATGTCATCGAAACCTCCGGTGTTTTCAACTTATGCAACGACAGCGACGGGCGCCGCGAGTTCGGCCGGATTTCGCATGACCGACTGATTTCGCGCACAGGCGCGCGGACGCGGCCGCCCGAAAAAGGCAGGTTACGCCAGTTTTATTTTTTTTGGTATGACGAGCCGCGCGAAGGTTCCTGCCTGTGTGGCGAGAAAACCCGGTAAATTTTATTTCGGATGTCGAACTATCTAGCTTTCACGACGCGGCGCGCGGCCCGCGATCACGAAGAGCGCAGCCAGCGAAACGGCCAGCAGAATGAAAGAAAGCGCCGACGCGGGCAGATAGTAGCCGCGATTGACCTGCCCGACCACGACGATAGGGACGGTCGCGAAGCCCGGCGGATACACGGTGAGCGTCGCGCCGAGTTCGCCGAGCGACAGCGCGAAGCCGAGCGCCAGACTCGCGCGCACGGCCGGCAGCAGTTGCGGCAGCACCACGCGCGAGAACACCATGCGCGGCGGCGCGCCGAGACTCGCGGCGGCTTCGCGCAACGTGGTCAGTTCCGGGCGCAGCGCGGCGGCGGCGCAGCGGTAGCAGAACGGCAGCACGAGCGCGAGCTGCACCAGAATGACGATGGCCGCCGACCCGGACAAATCGACCGGCCGCTTGTGATACGCGATCAGCACCGCGAGCCCCAGCACGACGCTCGGCACGCCGCTGCCCGCCATCGCCACGGCATCAACGAGCGCGCCGAGCGCGCCGAGCCCGCGACGGTCGCGCCCTTCGAGCGCCAGCGCGAGCCACAAGCCGAGTGCGGTGCCGAGCACGGCGACAGCGAAGCCGGTCGTCAGGCTCGTCGTGAGCGCGTCGAATTCGCTGGAGCCGAGCCGCGCGAACCAGCGCGCGCTGAAGCCGTCAGGAAGAATCGTGCCCGACCAGTGCGACGCCACGCTCGACAGCGCGACCACGATCACCGGCAACACGAACAGCCAGAAGCACACGAGCGCGACGAGACACATCGCCGTCATGCGCAACAGCGAGACCGGTTTGCTGAACGCCGAAAGCCGCATGTCAGCGCCCCTTCGTGCGCGCATCGACGCGACGGTACAGCGCGTAGAGCGACAGCGACATCAAGAGCATGACGACCGAGCCCGCCGCCGCCGCGCGAAGATCGAGATCGACCGTAGCGGCGCTGTAAATCGCAATGGGCAAGGTAATCAGATGCGCGCTGCCGAGCACGAGCAAAATGCCGAATTCGTTCAACGTCAGCAGGAAGCACAGGATGGTCCCCGCCGCGATGCCCGGCCACGCGATCGGCAGCACCACTTTCGTAGCGACCATCCAGCCATCGGCGCCGAGGCTTTTCGCCGCTTCGACGAGACGCATGTCGAGCGTTGCGTAAGAAGCGAGCGTCGGACGCACGACGAACGGCGCATAGAACACGACTTCCGCCAGAATCACGCCGCCGATGCCGAACAGGAAATCGAGCGGCGGCGCTTCCAGCGAGAACATGCGCTGCAATCCGATGCTCACCGCGCCCTGCGATCCGTACAGAAAAATCAGCGTGAACGCGACCAGAAACGACGGGAACGCGACGAACAGTTCCAGAAAACGTGTGAGCAGCTTCGCGCCCGGAAAAGGCCGGAAGAAGAGCATCGAAGCCAGCGCGACGCCCAGCAGCGAGGCAATCGACGCGCTCGCGAAGAGCACGCCGAACGTCGTGCCGATCACGCCGCGCGTCTCCGGGTTGCCGAAGAAGGCGGTGTAAGCATCGAAGGTGAGGCCGTGCGGACCCGTTGCACTCAGCCACACGAGGCGCGCGAGCGGATACACGACGAGCGGCCCGAGCACGAACACAAGGATGAAAAGCAACTGCCACTGCGCGCGCTTCTCGCGACGCTGCGCCGCCGCCCGATGCGCGGCGAAGTCGCTCGCGTTCGCTGCCGTTTGCGCGACGCTGTCAGGGACGAACAAGGACGACATCGTCAGCCTCGAATCGAAGAGAAACGCGCGAGCCCTTTTCGGGCATGCGCGGGTGACCACGCTGCATCGTGACGAGCACGGGCTCGCCGGGCAGCGCATCGAGCGCGACGGCAATGGACAGCGCCGCGCCGTACCAGTCCACCGATGCAATCGTGCCGTGCAGCGGGCCTTCGCCGAGCGGCGCAATCGCGAAGCGCTCGGGACGGATGCATGCAAGACGCTCGCGCTCGTCGTGACGCGCATCGCCGACCGGGTACACCACGCGCGGCGGCAGCAGATTCGCCGCGCCGAGATAGCGCGCGACGAAGCCGTCGTTGGGCGCGTCGTACAGCTCGCGCGGCGAGCCGAGTTGCGCGATGCGGCCATCGCGCATCAGAAGCGTGCGATCGGACAGCACGAGGGCGTCGTCCTGATCGTGCGTCACGCAGACGATAGTCAGGTTCGGCAGACGCTCGTGCAGCGCCTTCAGTTCGCTGCGCACGGACGCGCGCAGATTCGCGTCGAGCGCGGAAAGCGGTTCGTCGAGCAAGAGCACGTCAGGCTCGATCACGAGCGCGCGCGCCAGCGCCACGCGCTGCTGCATGCCGCCGGAAAGCTGCGCGGGCATCACGTGACCCGCGTCGGCGAGTTGCACGAGCTTGAGTGCATCGGCGACGCGGCGCGCGATTTCCGCCGCTTTGAGCTTGCGCGCGCGCAACCCGAAGGCGACGTTATCGAACACGGACAGATGCGGGAAGAGCGCGTAGTTTTGAAACAGCAGGCCGAGATTGCGACGATGCGCGGCCACGTGCGTCAAATCGCGCCCGGCGATGCTGAGCGTGCCCGCAAGCGCGTCCGCGTTGACGAATCCCGCGATGAAGCGCAGAAGCGTGGTCTTGCCGCATCCGCTTCGGCCGAGCACGGTCAGGAACTCGCCGCGCTCGATGTTGAGCGTGAGGTCGTCGAGCACCGTTCGCGAGCCGAAGCGCACGGTCAGGCGCTCGATGCACACGCCGGATGTCGCGGCGAGCGAGCGTTCCTCGCGCGCGGCCGGCGACAGTGCAAGCGTGCTCACGACTTCGGCTTCACGACTTCGGTCTGCTTGCCCGAATTGCCGATGACTTCGTTCTTCCATCGGTCGGTCCAGCCGGCCTTCTTCTGCATCACTTGGTTCCAGTCCACCGGAATCAGCTTGACACCGGAAATGGCCTGCTTGACCGCGTCGCCGTTCTTGCCCGCGAGCGGCACGTCGGTGCGCGCCGGGATGCCGTAGATGTCCGGCACCTTCGCCTGCACGTCGGCCGACATCAGATAGTCGATCAGCTTCTTGCCTTCCGCCTGATTCGGCCCGCCCTTGATGAGACCGATGGCGTACGGAAGCTGGAACGTGGTCGGCGCTTCGCCCGCGGCATGCGAGAGAAAGAGCGGCTTGATCGACAAACCGCCGTTCGCGGCATCGTCGAGATCCATTTGCAGGTCGCCGTTCGCGAACGCGATTTCATTACGCGAAAGCAGGACGTCGAGATAGCCCGTGCCCTTCGTATGGAACTTGGCGCTTTGTTCGAGCGACTTCAGGTAGTCGAACGCCTTGTCCTCGCCCATCAGCGCGGACGTGAGGATGATGACCGCCATGCCGTCGCCGGCAGTGGCCGGGTTCGAATACGCCACCTTGCCCGCGTAGTTCGGATGCAGAAGGTCCGCGAACGTCTTCGGCGCGGTCTTCGTGACTTCCGGATTGATCGCGAACGAGAAGTAGTTGTTCACGAACGTGGCCCATGCGCCGTCCGGCGCCTTCGCGATGGCCGGCACGTTCTTGTAGTTCACGCTCTGATAGTTCTGCAGAAGCCCGCTTTGCGCGGCCTGCTGGATGAACGGCGGCAGCGTGACGAGAACATCGGCCTTCGGCGAGTCCTTCTCGACGGTCGCGCGATTCACCACTTCGCCGCTTCCCGCCGTCACGATATTCACCTTTACGCCTTCTTTCTTTTCGAAGGCGGGCAGCACGTCCTTATAGAGATTTTCGAGACCGTCGGCGGTGTACAAAACCACTGCGTCGGCGGCCAGCGCCGGCGTCGCCGCGAAAGGAGCCAGTGCAGCCAGTGCAATCGATGCGCACGCGCCGGGCAGCAGCCGGCGCGCGAAGGATGAATCGCGGGTCATGTAGTGTCTCGTGGCTGGATGACAAAGGACGGTAGAGCCGAAGCATTGCAGAGCTCTGTGACATCGGCGTGACTGGGCGGCGCTGTCATGTGCGCCTTGGGCAGTGCACGATTGAACAAGACGGCACGCGCGAATGCGTCGATACTGCTGCCTTTTTGGTCTGCCTTTTTGGTCTGCCTTTTTGGTCTGCCACACTCGCTCATGCTCTCCTTGCTCATCGCGCCCGTATTCGTGTTTCTATGGTCGACGGGCTTTATCGTCGCGCGGGCGATCACGCCTTACGTCGACCCGAATCTGTATCTGCTCGCGCGCTTTAGCGGCACGACGCTGCTGTTCGTCGTGCTGGCGCTCGTTGCCCGCGTGCCATGGCCGAATGCCCGCGATGCCGCGCGGCATCTCTTCGCGGGTGCGCTGCTGCAAGGCGTGTATCTCGGCGCGGGCTACTGGGCGGTGGCGCAAGGTCTGGGCGTCGGCGTGATGGCGTTGCTGGGCGCGCTTCAGCCGCTTCTGACGGCGGCCATCGCGGCGCGTGTGTTCGGCGAGCGGCTTTCGGCGCGATCGTGGAGCGGGCTGCTCGTGGGTCTCGCAGGCGTCGCGCTCGTTCTCGCGCCGAAGCTCGCGCAAAGCGGCGCGCCGGCGGTCCATACCACGAACGCTGCGCCGCAATGGCTCGTCGTGACGGTCGCGGTGGTCTCTGTTTTCGCGATCACCGCAGGCACGCTGTATCAGAAGACATCGCTCGCGAGCGCCGACATCCGCAGCGCGAGCGCGCTGCAAAACGCGGGCGCGGCCATCGTCGCGGCGGTGCTCGCGCTCTCGCTCGGCGAACACCGCTTCATTCCGACGATGACGACGTGGGCCTGCATCGCGTGGGGCGTGCTCATGCTCTCGGGCGTCGCGACGACGCTGCTCGTGTGGATGGTCCGGCGTGGCGATGCGTCGCGCGCGACGGCCCTGCTCTTTCTCGCGCCGCCGCTCGCCGCGCTGATGAGCTATCTCGCGTTCGGCGAGACGCTCGGCGCGCTGCAATTGGCGGGCTTCGCCGTGGCGTTGGCGGGCGTGGTGCTCGCGCGGTCCAAATAGCGTTCGCCGCGTTCAGTCGACGGAATTCGCGCCCACGGGTGTGCGCGCCCGCGCCGCCTTGCCCGGTCCCGGCGACCACGCGGGCCGCGCCTTCGCGCCGCTATCGACGACGACGAGGTAATGCCCCGCCCACGGCGTCGTCTGCCGCGTGGGCTTCAACACCCACATGGATTCGCCTTCGGCCGCGCGCGCTTCGTACTGCGCATCGAGAATGCCGTGGTGATCGAAGAACGTGTTGAGCGTCGACGGGATGCGCACGCAGCCTTTTGAATGCCGCATGCCAAGTAGCGGCTCGAGCTTTTCGGGATCGGTGGCGTGCATCTGGAAGCGCATCGGCGAGACGCCGCCTTTGCCCCAGCCGCGTTCGCCATCGGCCCAGCCGAAGTCGTAGATGCGCATGTCGCGCGCTCCGTAGCCGCGAATTTTGAATTCGTTTTCCGTGCCCTCCGCGCGAAAGTCCATGTTGCCCGGCACGTGCTGGAAGACGCCGAGCGGCGACAGGAAGTGGTCGTATGTGCCGGGCCGGCCGGTCGATACGGGCGATGCGCCGATCATCGACCAGGCATCGCCCGGCTTCGCGCGAAAGTAGACGAAGAGCGCCTGCACGTTCTCGCTGCGATCGACGAGCACGACGAACTCGTTCGCGAGATCGCCGTGGCCGTGTTCGTCGAGCGCGTTCTGCAGCAGGCGGGCATAGGCCTGTTGTGCGGCGAGCGGCACGTTCAGGCGGCGATCGACTTCTTTCGCGAACGTCTGACGCATCGCGTAGGCGCCCGCCGGCGGCAGGCCGGAGCGCTGCGCGACGTTCAACTCGGGCGCCTCGGGCGGTAGCGGGACCTCGGGCGCGGCGGCTTCGGATGCGGCCTCGGCGGCGGATGCTGCTTCGGCTGATGATGCTCCGCTTGCCGCCGATGCTCCGCTTGCCGCAGATGCACCGCTTGCTGCTGATGCACCGCTTGCTGCTGATGTCGCGCTTGCCGCCGATGCTCCGCTTGCTGCCGATGCTGCGCTTGCGGCTGACGCCGCGGATGCTTCTTGCGGTGTCACTGGCACCGGCATCCCGGGCAACGCGCGGGGCGGCGCGCTCGCCGCCCGTGGCGCGCTGGCGCTGCGCAAAAGAGGCGGCGCGGGCGGCACCGGCGCAGGCGAGGCACGCCCTTGCACGATCGTCGCTGAGGACGCCGGTTCTGTGCGAGCTTGCGGCATGCAGGCTAACAATGCGACCAACGCCGCGACCCCGGTGATTCGTGCGCCCATCGGCGTCTCGTTGTTTCCTTCGTCCTGCATTGAATGGTCCGCTTGAGCTTCGACTACGGACGGTTCGCTGGACCGTCCTCTGCAACGAATGTGCGCATCGACGAAAAAGCCGGTATTTGGTAGGACACCGGCTTGGCTGTGATGTTGAATTCGCCGACATGGCAAGAGCAAGGTCTGTTCCGGCGGTAGTGGCGCGATTGAAGGAATGCGCGATTGCGGAGTGCGAGTGTGGCAGTGTGCGCGGTTCTCGGTTCTCGGTTCTCGGTTCTCGGTTCTCGGTTCTCGGTTCTCGGTTCTCGGTTCTCGGTTCTCGGTTCTCGGTTCTCGGTTCTCGGCTAGCAGCTGGCGGTGAGTGTCGCGCTCGCGGTTAGTTACCCCGCGCCGCGCGCCCGCACGCGCGGGAATTGCGTTTGCGTTTTGCGTTTTGCGTTTTGCGTTTTGCGTTTTGCGTTTTGCGTTTTGCGTTTTGCGTTTTGCGTTTTGCGTTTTGCGTTTTGCGTTTTGCGTTTTGCGTTTTGCGTTTTGCGTTTTGCGTTTTGCGTTCTGGGTTCTGGGTTCTGGGTTCTGGGTTCTGGGTTCTGCGTTCTGCGTTCTGCGTTCTGCGTTCTGCGTTTCGTTCTGCGTTCTGCGTTCTGCGTTCTGCGTGTGGCGTGTGGCGTGTGGCGTGTGGCGTGTGGCGTGTGGCGTGTGGCGTGTGGCGTCTGGCGTCTGGCGTCTGGCGTCTGGCGTCTGGCGTTGGCGTCTGGCGTTCGGCATTCGGCATTCGGCGTTTGCCGCTCTGCGCATTGCGTTTGGCGATTGTTGTTCGGCGTTCGGTGTTCGGCGTTCGCGTTCGCGTTCGCGTTCGCGTTCGCGTTCGCGTTCGCGTTCGCGTTCGGCATTAGGCATTAGGCGTCGGCGCTTTGCGTTTTGCGTTTTGCGTTTTGCGGATTGCATTCTTCGTTCTGCGTTTGCGTTCGGCGTTCAGAGTTCCACCTTCCCCCTACCTCATCAAAACCCCTGACAAGACATACTAGAAAGATTCGGAAAGAGATTCGCCCAGTCCCCCGCCATAGCCGACTGCGCGGCCTTGAGCGTCATATCGCCGGTGCAGACGCAACGCTTGAGAAAAACCGCGAGCCGCTCCTTGCGACGCTGCCCACTGCGCCCTTCCCAGCGGCGCACATCCAGGTTGGCGGGCGAATTCGGGGAGCCGCCAAGCAGCACCGGCATCCGGTGATCCAGCGCATATTCCGACGCGAACGAAGCATCGATGCTGCGCTGCTTCAAGAGCCGCTCCTTCTGGCGCATCTGCGTCTCGAAGGACGGCAGGACGCGATCGACGTAACCGGGCACGCAGATGGTATCGACGATGGTGGCCTGCGTGACGTGCGGGTCGAGCCAGTCCGGCTGCTGCGCGCGCGCCGCATCGGTGCGAAGCGTCGCCGCCGTCGCGATGAGCGCAAGAAGCACGAAGGCCGCCGCCCGGACGACGCCCAGCGAACGACGACGGGTTGCGTATGTATCCCTTCGATTCATGCCTCGTTGGCGCAAGCTGATCGCGCGGCCAGCGCATGGCCGCTAATTCGAGATGAACGGAGGTTCAATTAGAACACACGATCGCGGAAGGACGATCGAGAGACGACGCGCGAGCGCGTCGTCACACCGAAGGCCGCGCGACGGCGGCGTCGAGCGCGGCATCGAGTGTCAGGGCGGCATGCTCGAAGGCGGCGAACGATGCGTCAATGTTCGCATCGTCCTCGCCATTGCGATCTTCGTCGATCGCGCGATCGCAGTCGCGCTGAAGGGCGACGCACGTCTCTTTGAACGGCGCCGCGCCGATGACGGCCGCCGCGCCCTTCATCCGATGCGCGATCTCGCGCAGGCGTTCGTGATCGCACGCGTTCCTCGCCGCATGAGCCTCTTCGAGATCCTGCGCGTTGGCCGATCGGAGCGTTTCGAGGAGCGTCGCGGCCTGATCGCCGAAAGTGGCGAGCGTGGCGGAGTCGAAAGGCGGCGTGGCGTCGGTGTTTTGTGTGGCATTGCGGGTCTGTTGCGAGGGCGTCGACTGCGTTGTCGTGGCTTGCGGGGTCTGGAAGGCTGCCGCCGTTTGCATCGCGGCCGCGGTCGGCCCGACTCCACCTTGCTCGCTTCCAGCAATAGGTCCCGCCTGCCCAAATCCACCTTCCCGCTCGTCCGTGCTTCCCGCGACCGCCGTCGCATGCTTCCCGGCCGTCGCAGCCGCCAGCGCATCGCGCAGCGCATCCAGCCCGATCGGCTTCACGAGGCACATCGTCATGCCCGCCGCCACCGCCCGCCGCGCCGCCTCGGGCTGCGCATTCGCCGTCAGTCCGACAATCGGCGTCGCGCGTGCGCCGAACGCGTGCGTCGCCTCGTCGGCGCGGATCGCTTCGGCCAGTTCCTCGCCGCTCATCTCGGGCATCGAGCAGTCGGTGAGAATCACGTCGAACGCGCCCGGATGGTCGCGCCAGCGCGCGAACGCGCTGCGGCCGTCCACCGCGAGTTCGGTCGAGCCGCCGAGCAGCCGGATCTGTCCGTCGAGCACCATGCGGTTTGCCGGATGATCGTCCACGACGAGCACGCGCAAGCCCCTGAGCGCGCGCGCGACCTCGGGCGCCGCATCGCGGATTTCGGAAGCCTGTGGTTGCGCCGTCTCCTGTGCTTCGGGAAACGCGGCGCGCACCGTGAAGCGGGTTCCCTGTCCCGGCGTGCTGGCAAACGCGATGCTGCCGCCCATCATCGACACGAGCCGCTTGCAGATGGTGAGTCCGAGCCCCGTGCCGCCGAAGCTCCGCGCGCCGCCGTCGTGGGCCTGCACGAACGGCGTGAAAAGCGACGCCTGCCGCTCCGGCGCAATGCCGACGCCCGTATCCGACACGACCAGCGTGACCGCGCGCTTGCCGTCGCGCGGCGGCGCGACATCGCAGGACAGCGTGACCGCGCCGGCATCGGTGAACTTGATCGCGTTGGACAGCAGATTGCCGACGATCTGCCGCAGCCGCTGCGCGTCGGCCACGATCCACGCCGGGGCGTCGCGCTCGCCGTGCCGCTCGACGACGAGCGCGATGCCCTTCGCCCGCGCCGCCGGCTCGTAGATGGCCGCGACGCTCGCGATCCACCCAAACAGCTCGACCGGCGACGGCGCCAGCACCAGCCGCTCGGCTTCGATCTTCGCGACATCGAGCAGATCGTCGATCATGCCGAGGAGATCGCGCGCCGCGTGATGCGCCGTGTGCAGCGACCGCTCGGTTGCCTCGCGGTTGCCGGGCGCGCGCAGCTCGAGTTCGAGCAGGCCGAGCACGGCGTTCATCGGCGTGCGGATTTCGTGGCTCATCGTCGCGAGAAAGGTGGACTTCGCGCGGTTCGCGGTCTCCGCTTCCTCCTTCGCGGCGCGCATCGCGTTCTCGGCGGCAATGCGTCGCACGATCTGCGCGCGCAGCGACACCGCCCATCCGGCGAGCACGAGCAGAAGTGCCCCGCCGAGCGCCGCGCCCAGTTCCACGCGCGGACGCCTTTGCTCCCACAACCTTTCGGGATGCTCAGTAAGCTGCCAGCGAGCACGAATCGCTTCGAGTTCGTGAGGCGGCAACGCCGTGATCGCGCGATCCAGAATGTCGAGCAACATCGGCTGATTGCGCGCGACGAGAAACACGTGCGGCGACGGTTTCGACGACAGCACGCCGCTGATCGCGAGCCTGCCGCGATACGGATTGCCGATCGCGTAATTGGCGAGCTTCATGTCGAGCAGCGTTGCGTCGGCGCGGCCGTTCGCGACAGCGGCGAGCTGGCCTTCTATCGGAGCGACTTCGACGATGCGCGCCGTCGGCGCCTTGTCGGTCAGCGTCGGCGGCACGGGAAAGCCTGCGGGCAGCGCGACGCGCTTGCCGGCGAGCGCGGCGGCATCGGCGAGCGCCGGCGCGCCCGCGCGCGTGACGATGGCGACGAGCCCTTCGCCGAACGGCACGGACGCGACGAAGTCCGCATCGTCGGGATCGCGCGGCACGCTGATCGGCAGAAATGCGGATTCGCCGGTCTTCACGTCATGCTCGATCCGCGTGATGTCGCGGCGCAGGCGTCCCTCGAAGCGCAGCCCCGTCATGCGCGAGACCGCCGCGAGCAGGTCCGGCGCGAGACCGGCGGGCTGACCGCGCGCGTCGCGGAACATGAGCGGCGGCGCGTGCGACAGCATGGAGTAATAGACGACCGGATGCGCCGCGATCCACGCCTTCTGTTCGGGCGTAAGCACAAGCGTGCCCTGCGCCGATACCGCGGTCATCGCCACTTCCCAGCGAGCGCGGGCCACGATCATGAAGCGCGGCGGCAGGCGCGCCAGCGCGGCATCGACGCGCTGCGCCAGCGCCCGCGCGTCCGGCCGGCTCGCCGCGAACGCGAAGCTGTAGCCGCCCTCGTCGAAGGGCGCGAAGCCCGTGACCGCGAGACCGGGCAAATCGAGGTGTCCGATGCAGTACGCGGCGGCGGTCACGTCGCCGGCGAACGCATCGGCTTGGCCGAGCGACACCGCGAGCAATGCCGAAACGGTGTCGGGGTAAGCGGCGGGCGTCATCGACGGATACGCGGCCGCAAGCCGCGCGGGCGATGTCTGCGTCTCCACGTACGCCATGCGATGCGTGGCCGCGTGCTTCGCGAGCGGCTCGACGATCACCGTCTTGATCGGCAGATACGGCCGCGAAAGCAACAGCGGGCCGCCGGCATCGTCGCCGGTCGCGCCGGTGGCCATGTCGATTTCGCCGCGCGAGAGCGCGTCGATGAGCGCGGCGCGATCGGGATAGCGCCGCCATTGCGGCGTCATGCCGAGCGATTCGGCCACTGCCTGCGCGAACTCGACGGAGACGCCGCGCGGCGCGGCGTTCGCGTCCGCGTCCGTGCCCGCGGCGACATCGAGCGGAGGAACCATGCCCCGCACCGCGCCGATCACGAGCCGCGCGGCCGCATGGGAAGCGCCCGCCGTCAGCGCCGCGAAGAGCCATGCGACAGCGAGCAGAAAGCGCAACGCGCGTTGCTGCCTCGAAGAATGAGACACGCTGCACCCCCAATCCGAGCGGTGCAGCTAGTGTGTCAGAAAGCGCAGGACGCGCCAATCGGACAGCTAACGAGCCTTTGACACGTTCGCGCGTGCCGTTGCGATACCCGAAACGGCACGCGCCGCCTTACTGCGCGTTCTCCGGCGAAAGCGCCTTGCCCGCCTTGTCCGCCGTGACCCTCTGCAGCGCGATGATCCGGCTCATCGCTGCGTGGTTCGACGTCGCTTCGCTGTACATCTTCGCGAGATCCGCCTTCAACTGCGTGCGCGAACCGCCGTCCAGATAGACCATGTGTCCCGACGGATAGAACGTCGCCGAGAGGTTCTGCCGCACGGTCTTGTCGATGAGCGGCATCTGCTGAAGATCGAGGATGGTCTGGTAGAACGGCGTCACGAAGTCGTACATGCCGTTCGCGGCCAGCACCTTCAAATCCACGTTCAGCGCCATCACCGCTGCGAGATCGCCCGCCGTGTACAGCACGACGTTGCCCTTCGCATCGACGCCCTTTTCCTCGCCGGTCGGATCGGTGTGCTTGAAGTCCCAGTTGATGAACGCCTGATCGTTGAGGTCCGTGAACGAAGACGTGGACGTGAACTTCAACTGTTCGTTCAGGTAACTGTTCCACATCGCCGTGTACACGCCGCTCACCGCCGTCATCGTCGGGTCGTTGCCGCCGCTGTTCGGATCGATCTTCCCCGCGATGCCTGTGGATACCGCCGTCACGCGGCCATCGTAAGAGCCGAGCGACTCGCCTTTCGACTTGAGCAGCGTCGTCAGGAACAGCGAGTTGCCGCGACTGTCGTAAGCGGCGATATCGAGACTCCACGCGAGCAGCGTCACCTTGTCGATGCCCGTGTATTCCGCGAGCTTTTCGACCACTTCGTCGTCCGTCTGCGGGAACTTGCGCAGCGCGTTCAGATAATCCGTGCGCGCGAATTCGGCCACTTCCTCCATGAAGTTGAGCAGGTTCGTCGGTGTCGGATGCACGCCGAGCTTCTTGTGATACCACGCATCGGCGGCGGCGGTCGGCAGCGCGCCCACCGGATTGCCCGCCTGCCGATAGTCGAGAATCGACGATTGCAGCGTGATGCCGTTCAGATCGACGCCGTCTTCGTGCAGCCGGTACGCGAGCACGCAACTGCGCGCCGTGCCGTACGATTCGCCGAACAGAAACTTCGGCGAATTCCAGCGGTTGTTCTTCGTCAGATAACGCTTGATGAACTGCTTGATCGAATCGGCGTCCTGATCGACGCCCCAGAAATCGCGGTTCTTGTTCGGCGCGATCGCCGCAGAATAGCCGGTGCCGACCGGGTTGATGAAGATCAGGTCGCTCTTGTCGAGCAGGCTGTCCGGGTTGTCCTCCATCTCGTACGGCGCGGGCGGCGTGAAGCTCGGCATGGCCGTCTTGATGCGGCGCGGCCCGAACGAGCCGAGCAGCACGAACACCGACGACGAGCCCGGCCCGCCGTTGTAGAAGAACGTGAGCGGGCGCTCTTCCTCCTTCGCGCCGTCTTTCGTGAACGCGACGTAGAACATCTTCGCGTCCGGCTTCGAGCTGCTCGGGTCCACGGTCACCAGATGGCCGACGGTCGCGGTGTACGCGATCTTCTCGCCGCCGATGGTCGCGGTGTGATGCGTGATCGCCGCGTTCTCGTCGGCTTCGGTGGCTTCCACCGAATCGTCGGGGCCGTTGCCGTAGGCGACCGGATCGAAATAAGGCTGGTCCTTCTTGCCCGCGCTCTTGGCGAGCGCTTTGGCGGGCGCCTTCGCCGCGTGCTCCTGGGCCGCGGGCTCGCTCGCCTCGTCCGGCCGGGGCGCGATGGCGCCCGCATCGGGCGCGACGCCCGTGCCGGTGTGGCCGTGAATCGTCTTCGTTGTCAGTGGATCGGAGTTCATCGTGGTCGCTCCAGAATCGTCGTCGTGGTTGTTGTTCACTGTTGTCCCTCAACTCTTGCTCGACTGCCGTGCCTGACCGCTCGCGGGCGTGAGCGCGGCCGCGATCTTTCCGCCGTCCGGGCTGCCCAAACCCGTGCATGCATCCCATCCCGCCGATGCCGCAAAGCTGCCGTTGTTGCCCTGCGTGATATCGCGAAACGCGGTCTTCGCCTTGTACAGCTTCGGGTTGACGAAGCCGCTCGGCGCGCCGTTGATCGCGTTGATCCGCGCGATCAGCGCGGCCCACAGCGGCGCGACGGCGCTCGTGCCGCCGACGACGGTTTCCTCGCCGTCGATCACGACTTCGTAGCCGGTTTGCGGCGATGCATCCCCGGCCACGTCGGGCACGCCGCGCTTCGAGAGCGGCGTGTGCTTGCCGCCCGTGTGCGCGACGCTCAAGCCCTTCTGCCACGCGGGCAGCGCGAAAACCGCGCTGACGCCGCCGCCGCCCGAGCCGCCCTGATCGCCGTCGTTCCATACCACTTCATGCGTGATGGACTGCGCCGACGCCGCGAGGCTCGTGCCGCCGCAGCCGAGCACATACGGGCTGGAGGCCGGGAAATCGACGTGATTGGAGCCGTCGCCCACGCCGTCCGACGAGCCGCTGTCGCCCGCTGCCGCGCACACTGTCACGCCGAGCGCGGCGGCGCTTTGCAGCACGTCGTTGAACGCGTTGATGGACTGCGAAGTCCAGTTCGACTCGGGCCCGCCCCAGCTAATCGACACGACGGACGGCTTGTTGGTGTTGTCGTGGATCGCGCGGTTGACGGCATCGACGAAACCGGCGTCGCTGTTCGGCGCGAAGTACACCGCGATGCGCGCGCCGGGCGCGATGGCTCCCGCGATTTCGATATCGAGCGTCACTTCGCCGTCCGGCCCGTTCGGATTGCCGGTCGGCGCGTTCTTCGCGTTGTCCACGCTCACCGACACGACTTTCGGCGACTTCACGCCGAGCTTCGAGAAGTACGCCGAAAGATCCGTCTCGCGATAGCCGCCGCCGAGTTCGATGATCGCGATGCACTGGCCCGCGCCGTCGCCTTCGGGGAAATCGTAGAGAGCGGCGAGATCGACGGGCGAAAACGATGCCGGCGTGACGCCGCGCGCCGGCTTGAACGGCGGACGGAAGCGGAAATGCGGGCGCGCCTGCGGCCGGCTGTCGAGGCCGAGCACGGCGGTAACGGCGTCGTGGATATCGTCCGGCACGTTCACCGGGCCGCTGCGCCCGCGATACTCGCCGATGTTGTGATGCTGGAAGCGTTCGAGCTTCACGTCGAACGCCTTCTGGAACTGCTCGATGCTGCCTTTGAGCACGACGCTGCGCGTGCTCGGCTCGGCCCGCACGACGGTCAGGCCGTTCTCTGCCGCGAACTTCTTGATTTTCTCGACGTCGTGCTCGGATGCGCCGAAGCGCTTGTCGAATTCGTCTCGCGTGACGGACTGCGCGGGGGCATCGCCCGCGTCGATGCGCGCCATCATCTGGCGAAAGCCCGCTTCGTCCTTGCGCCGCAGCATGACGATGACTTCGATCTGCTCGCCGAGGTCGCACGCGCCGATGCACTTCGCGCCCTCGGGATGGGTTTTCTCGCTGCCGCTAACCGGTTGCTTCGCCATGGTATCGATGCTCCTCGTAGGCTTTGAAGGTCAAAGGTTCTCGATCCTGCCGCTTGTCGCGCATCCGGCGCGCGCGCTTCGCTCATCGCTTTTTCGACCGCTTATTCTTTCGCGCGAAGCACGCCGCTTATCGTCTTATTTTCCTGACGCGAATGCAATCGATGCAATGGGTCGGACCGTTGAATGAAGAATGCAGTTCCGGCGGGACAATCCGTGTCCCGTTCGATTCGGACACGAAATAGCTCGATGCGGCCGGCGTTCGCGACGCGTTTCAGCCGCCGCTTTCCGGCTTCACGCCGAGACGTTCCATCAGGCGGCGGGCATCGAAAGGCGCCTGCACTTTCTGGTCGTTGTCGAAGTAGCAGTACACGTCGCGCGATGCGCGGCGGCGCGCCGCCGCCGTCGAAATGAGCCGCGCGTCCTCGACCTGCCCGCCCGCCGCCCATCGCTCGATGCGCCGCGTCCAGCCGTCGAGGGCTTCGTCGGAATAGGCGCCGCCGTACAGCGTTTCGGTGCCGTGCAGCCGCAGATACATGAAGTCGGACGTGAGGTCTTCGGCATACGGCCAGTCCGCCACCGAGTCCGATACGACGAGCGCCGCGCCGTGCTTGCGCAGGAGCCGCACGAAGGCATCGGTGCAGAAGCTCGGATGGCGGATCTCGATGGCATGGCGCAGCGCCCGCTTGCGCCGCGCCTCGAACCACGGCTCTTTCACGCGCGTGTCGTGCTGCTGGGCGAGTGCGGCGGCGGCCTGCGTGTCCTTCGGCAAGAGTTCGAGAAACCGTTCGAACGATTCGGGCTTGAAACTGAAGTTCGGCGGAAACTGCCACAGGAAAGGCCCGAGCTTCTCGTCGAGCGCGAGCACGCCCGAAGCGAAGAAATTGGCAATGGCGGGAATCGCCGTTTCATCGCGAAAGCGCAGCATGTGGGTCAGATAGCGCGGCCCTTTCACGCTAAAAACGAAGCCGTCCGGCGTGGCTTCATGCCAGGCGCGCCAGCTGGAGAGACTTTGCAGCGAATAATGCGATCCGTTGATCTCGACCGTCTGCACCGCGCGCGACGCGAATTCGAGTTCGCGCGCCTGCGCGAGCTTCTTCGGGTAGAACACGCCGCGCCAGCCGGCATAACGCCAGCCCGAGATGCCGATGCGAATATGTCCCTCGCGTCCCGGCATGGCGCTCACCTTTCGGGACGCAAGCAGCGGCGGTGCGCGATCATGCCGTCCGTTCCTCGGCATATTCCGGGCGCGCGCCCGTCGGCAGCCACGGCTCGCGGTGCACGCACCAAAGCTCGTAGGTCGGCTCGAAGAGGCCGGTTTCATCGAAAGCGCCGAGCGGCAGATCCACTTCCGGGCGGCTCACGAATTCCATATACGCCACCGATCCGCACGCCGGACAAAAATGCCGCCGCCCGTCTTCCGAGCTTTCCCACGTTTTGAGCGCGCCGCTCATTTCCACTTGATCGCGAGGAAAGATCGCGTACGCGCCGAATGCCGAGCCGTGCACGCGCCGGCAGGTCATGCAGTGACACAGCGCGACGCGCCGCGGCGTGCCGTTCGCGCGAAAGCGAAACGCGCCGCACGCGCAACCGCCTTCGTGAATCTCGCTGTTCATGGCGTTTCTCCACCACCGGGTCGAAGTGTCGAGCGAGAAGCACGTCCTGCGCCCGCTCTCGTGAAGTGGCACGGTTTGTTACGATAGCCGTTCACGATCGGAGACGGCACTCATGAGCACCTCGGGCACCATCGGCACCATCGGCAACCCCATCGCCTTACCTCTTCTGAAGCTGCTTCCCGGGCCGGGTTCGGAATTCGGTCCCGCCGCGTCCGACCTCGCCGCGCATGTCCTGTCCCACGCCCGTTTCGACCCGGCGGCCAACGCGCCGCTGCCGCGCGAGACGTTCGTCTCCGTCACCGTGGACGAAGCGATGTCGGACGAGTACGTGTTCCCGCTCGGCGATACCGGCCAGTCGGTCGTGCTGACGGGTTACCGGATCGCGGCGGGCTTCATCGCCGAGCGCGCTGCCGACGAGTGGCTCGAACTGGCGCACAAGGCGCGCGTCGCGCAAGGCTTGCCCGCCACGCCGCAAGCCGACGAACCGCCGCTCGCGCCCGATCCCGCCGAAGCCGATCAGTTGCTCGACCGCGCGCTCGAATGCGCCCAGCGCATTCTCGATCCGGTCGCGAGCCAGCCGGTCGCGTCGCTGTTCGAGGCGCATTACCGTGGCGGACGCGAGTTCCTACGTCTGTCGTGGGAAGGGCTGCCGGAAGACCTCGTGCCGGAATCGCGCCGGCCGCTCGCCGCGCTCGCGTCGTCGGTGGAAAGCGGCGAGCGCCGCGAAAAGCGCGACTACGATCCATACGGCCTGCAAGGCACGGACGACTACGACGTGGACCGGCCGCTCGCGTATCGCGAGAAGATCGGCCCGCTGCTTTTCACGATGACCTACCGCCACGAGTATCCGCAAGTCGACGACGAGCGGCTCGGCACCGCGTTTGCCGTCTTCCACGAAGCGGGCAGCGATATCGTCGCGGCGGCGGTCGAACTGAAGCTCGTGAAGGTGCCGCCGCTCACGAAGAGCGCCGATCTCGTCTACACGCTCGACACCTATTCGGGCGAAATGCTCTCGCTCGCGCTGGCATCGACGGAAGCGCTCGGGCACGAGCGGCTCTGCGAAATCTACAGCACGCACCGCGTGATCTACATCAGCAAGTGGGAAGTGCGTAAGCCGTGGCGCGGCGAAGGGCTCGGCGTCGCGCTGTTGCATCAGGCGCTAGAGCGCCTTCCCGCCGATGTCGAGGGCCGCCCGAACGCGCTGTGCGTCGCGCCCGAGCCATATCAGACGGACATGCGCCACTTCGAGAAGCTGCCGCCGGTGCTGCGTGAAGAACTGCGCGCGCCCGCGCGGCGGCTAGAAGCGCATCTGACGAACTGGCTCCAAACGTCGAAGCTGCCGATCGCCACGCATTTCTTCGTGCCGATGGCGAAGCACGCGGGCATCGGATCGGCGGGCGAAAACGCGCGGTGGATCGACCGGATCATGGAGAGCGAGGCGTGACGTCTTTCGAGCGCCGCCACTGGGTCAGCGCATCGACGACGCGCTCGATCACCTCGATCCACTGACCCGGCGCGCGCTGGCGGAAAAGCCGCGCGGTTGGATACCACGGCGAGTCGTCGCGGCCCTCCAGCCAGCGCCAGCAGGCGTTCGCGTTGAGCAGTATCCACACCGGCTTGCCGAGCGCGCCGGCCAGATGCGCGACCGCCGTATCCACCGAAATCACGAGGTCCAGTGACGCGATGATCGCGGCCGTATCGGCGAAATCGGCGACATCGTTCATCAGATCGAGCGGGAGCAGCCGGCCGGGCAGCGCGGCAAGCTGGGCGCGCGCCGTCGCCCCTTTTTGCAGGCTCACGAACGTCACGCCGGGCGTGGCGAAAAGCGGCTCGCACAGACGCGCGTCGAGCCAGCGGCGGCTGAACGCGCCGAACGAGTCCGGCATCCACGGGCGCGGCTCGCCCGACCATGCGATGCCCACCTTCGGCGTCTCCGGCAAGCGGCGCTCCCAATACTCGATGCGCGATGCGCTCGCGTGCAGATACGGCGTCGCGCGGGGAATCGTGTCCAGCGTCGTGCCGGCGCGCGCGGGCAAGCTCATCAGAAAGCACCAGTAGTCGTGCGGCGGCAGCGCGGCGAGCGCATCGGGCGTGACGCATCGCGCGACGCCATCGGCGGATTCGAGCAGCGTGGCGAGCGTCGGCGGGCAGACCACCGTCAGCTTCGCCGCGCCTTGCGCCTTCAGCATCGGCAGATAGCGAATGAACTGGATGCTGTCGCCGAAGCCCTGCTCCGTGACCACGAGCAGCGACTTGCCCGCCAGCGGTTCGCCGCGCCATTGCGGATACGGAACGTCCGGCGGGTGAACCGAACGCTGCGAGAGACGCGCGTCGTAGCGGGCTTCGAAGCATGTCCATCCTTCCGCGAAGTCTCCCGCGCGCAGGAGCGTCGTCGCGAGATTGAGCCGCGCATCGGCCGATTCGGCGTCCTTCAGGCAGCCGAGCGCGTCCAGCACGCCGCCGAGATTGTTCAGCGCGGCGGCGAAATCCGGACGCAGCGTGACGGCATGCCGGTAGGCGCTGCGGGCATCGCCGAGCGACCCTTGCGCATGGTGCGCGTTGCCGAGATTGAAATGCGCGTCCGCCCAGTCCGGGCGAGCGGCGACGGCCTGCCGAAGGTGCGCGACGGCTTCATCGAACCGGCCGGCGTCTTTCAGCAGATTGCCGAGATTGTTGTGCGCTTCCGCGTAGCCGGGCCGCGCGGCCAGCGCCTGCCGGTACGCCGCCTCCGCTTCGGGCAGGCGGCGCGCGTGCGCGAGCAGCGCCGCCAGGTTCAGATGCGCTTCCGCGAAATCCGGTTTCAGGCGCAGCGCCTCTCGGAAGGACGCTTCGGCCTCGTCGTTATAGCCGAGCCTCTGCGACACGTTCGCGAGGTTGTAATGCGCCTCGACGAAATCCGGCCGCAGTTCGACCGCGCGGCGATAAAGCGTTCGCGCGTCGCTCAGACGGCCGCGGGCCGTCAGCGCGCTCGCGAAGTTGCTGTACGAACCCGCGTCGTTCGGATGCTCTTCCATCGCGCGTTGCCAATAAGCATCGGCCAGCTCGTGACGATCGGCGCGAAACGCGCACATCGCCGCGAGATTCAGGACTTCGCTCGTCGCGGGACGGCGCGCGAGCATCGGCGCGAGCAGCGCGAGCGCGTCGTCGAAGCGGGCGTTCGAATAGTGGGAAAAGGCGGCGTGGTAGCGATCGGCGTCGGCTGTCATGGACGAATTCGGAGCGGACTTCACGCGATTGTGCGACCTGCGCAGCCGGGAAAACGTCACAAAGTGCGGCCTCGTCCCTGACAAATACCGAAACGATGGCAAGCGCCGGGCGAACGCGGATTTACTCGCCGATGCAGGATTTACGCGCGGCGCTCGGACCAATCCACGACGGAACGCCCGCGCGACAGGCCATGGCACCCGACTTGCATGGACATGCGGTCGCGAATTGCCGAACGTTCGGTCGCCTTACAGTCGACTGCGCATCGGCTCGCAGACACCTTGCGCCGCGCGGACCCGGGCACCGGCGCTCATCGGCCGAAAGTCGCGTCGGCCGCGAGCGATCAGCCCACGAAGACCCGAGCCGGACGACGCCCTTCCGAACGAGCGAGGAGCCTTCTTTCGCCATGTCTCCAGTCAATAAAGCTTCACCTCCCGTCGACGACGCGGCGCAAAAGCCGTCGCGCAGGCGTTTTCTTCAATCGGCCGCGGCGGCAGCGGCCGTGACCGCGACGCCGCTTGCGCACGCGCAGCAAGCCGGCTCGCAGCAAGCGGACGCGCAGGCAACCACGCCGATGCCGCCATCCGCAGCGCCGGTCCTGCCGGTCAAGCTGACCATCAACGGCCATCCGTACGAATTGCAGGTCGAAGCGCGCACCACGCTGCTCGATGCGTTGCGTGAATACGCGGGCCTCACGGGCACGAAGAAAGGCTGCGATCGCGGCCAGTGCGGCGCGTGCACGGTCATCGTCGGCGGCAGGCGGATCAACTCGTGTCTCACGCTCGCCGTCATGCACGAGGGCGAAAGCGTGACGACCGTCGAGGGCCTCGCGCCCGCCGCCGACAGCCTGAGCCCGCTGCAACAGGCGTTCATCGAAAAGGACGCCTTCCAGTGCGGCTACTGCACGCCGGGTCAGCTGTGCTCGGCGACGGCGCTCATCGACGAATACCGCAACGGCGACGCAAGCGCCGCGACCGCCGACGTGCGCTTTCGCCCGCCGCAACTCTCGGACGACGAAATCCGCGAGCGCATGAGCGGCAACATCTGCCGCTGCGGCGCGTATCCGAACATCGTCGCGGCGGTGAAAACCGTCGCTTCGACGCGCGGTTAAGGAGACGACATGGACGCGATCTCCTATCAGCGCGCCGCCGACATCGGCTCGGCGGTGCAGGCGGGCGGCCAGCCGGGCACGGTGTTCATCGGCGGCGGCACGAACCTGCTCGATCTCATGAAAAACGGCGTCGCGCGCCCCGCGCGGCTCGTCGATATCACGCATATCGACGGCCTCGGCGGCGTGACGCCGTTGCCGGACGGCGGCCTGCGCATCGGCGCGCTCGTGCGCAACAGCGACGCCGCCAATCACACGTGGGTGCGCGAGCGATATCCGCTGCTGTCGCAGGCGCTGCTCGCGGGCGCCTCGGCGCAACTGCGCAACATGGCGACCGTCGGCGGCAATCTGATGCAGCGCACGCGCTGCTATTACTTCTACGACACCGGCTTTCCCCAGTGCAACAAGCGCGCGCCGGGCACCGGATGCGCCGCGCTCGACGGCAACACGCGCATTCACGCGATTCTCGGTGCGAGCAATCAGTGCATTGCGACGAATCCGTCGGACATGAGCGTGGCGCTCGCCGCGCTCGATGCCGTCGTGCGCGTGACCGGCCCGAACGGCGAGCGCGTCATTCCGTTCGCGGAGTTTCATCGGCTGCCGGGCGACCGGCCCGACCTCGATACGACGCTGAAACCGGGCGAGCTGATCACCGCCGTCGATCTGCCGCCGCCGCTCTTCGCCGACCATTCGAAGTATCTGAAGATCCGCGACCGCGCGAGCTACGCGTTCGCGCTCGTTTCAGTCGCGGCCGCGTTGCAGATGGATGGCAACACGGTCAGGACCGCGCGCATCGCGCTCGGCGGCGTGGCGCACAAGCCGTGGCGCGCGAGCGCGACCGAGGCGGCGCTCGTCGGCAAGACGCTCGACGACGCCACGCTGCAAAGCGCCGCGGCGCTCGCCGTACAGGGCGCGCAACCGCGACGCGACAACGCATTCAAGGTGGCGCTCGCGCAACGGGCGATCGTACGCGCCGTTCAACAAGCAGGAAACGTCGCAGGAGGTGTCGCATGAGTGTCATCGGTCAACCGATGGATCGCACGGACGGCGTGCTGAAGGTCACGGGTCAGGCGCGTTATTGCGGCGACAACAGCGAGGCCAAGCTCGCGCACGCGGTGCTCATCACGAGCACGGTGGCGAAAGGCCGCATTGCGTCGATCGACGCGAGCCGCGCGCAGTCCATGCCCGGCGTGCTCTTCGTGATGACGTACCGCAACGCGATGCGGCTGCCGCACAGCGGCAAGCCCGACGCGCAGCCGCCCGCGATTCGCGGCCTGTCGCTTCTGCAAACCAACGAGGTGCGTTACAGCAACGAGCCGGTGGCCGTCGTCGTCGCGGATACGCTCGAACATGCGCAGGGCGCGGCGCGTTTCGTCGATATTCGCTATGACGCCGCCACGCCGAACGCCGATTTCGACCGCGCGAGGCCCACGGCGTATCAGCCGCAAAAGATGATGGGCCGCGCGATCACGACGCAGCGCGGCGACGTGGACGCCGGCCTGCGCCAGGGCCCGACGCGGCTGAACACGGTCTACACGACGCCTATCGAGCATCACAATCCGATGGAGCCGCACGCGACGCTCGCGCGCTGGGACGGCCCGAAGCTCACGCTCTACGACACCACGCAAGGCGTCTCCGGCGCGCGCAGCTCGGTGGCGAAGTTCTTCGGCATTCCGGAGGACGACGTGCGCGTGATCTGCCCGTTCGTCGGCGGCGGCTTCGGCTGCAAGGGCTCGGTGTGGTCGCATGTCGTGCTGGCCGCGATGGCCGCGAAGCAGACGGGGCGGCCGGTCAAGCTCGTGCTCGATCGCACGCAGATGTTCGGCATGGTCGGCAACCGGCCGTTCACCGAGCAGCGCATCGCGGTCAGCGCGCGCGAGGACGGCACGATGACCGGCATGCGCCACGACGTCGTGTCGACGACATCGACGTTCGAGGACTGGACCGAAAGCTCGGCCATCGTCACGCGCATGTTGTACGCGGTGCCGAATCTTTCCACGTCGCACAAGCTCGTGAGGCTGGATGTCGGCACGCCGACCTTCATGCGCGCGCCGGGCGAAATGAGCGGGTCGTTCGCGCTGGAAACGGCGATGGACGAAATGGCGTATCAGCTCGCGATGGATCCGCTCGCGCTGCGCATCAAGAACTACGCGAACATGGAGCCGCAGGAAAAGAAGCCGTGGTCCAGCAAGGCGCTGATGGAGTGCTATCAGGAAGGCGCGCAGAAGTTCGGCTGGTCGAAGCGCCGCGCCGCGCCGAGGTCGATGCGCGAAGACAACACGCTCATCGGCTGGGGCGTGGCGACGGCGACGTATCCGGCCAATCGCAGCGAATCGTCCGCGATCGCGCGCATTCTGCCCGACGGCACCGCGATGGTCGCCGCCGGCACGCAGGATCTCGGCACCGGCACGTACACCGTGATGACGCAAGTGGCGGCGGACGCGCTCGGCTTTCCGCCCGCCTACGTCAACTTCGCGCTCGGCGATTCGTCGCTGCCGAAGGCGCCCGGCTCGGGCGGCTCGCAGTCGGTCGCGAGCGTGTCGCCGGCGGTGCAGGCGGCCTCCAGACAGGCGCGCGATCAGCTCATCGCGATGGCGATCGCCGACCGCGGCTCGCCCGTCGCGGGACTGTCGCGCGAGGACGTGACCGTGGCCAACGGCTGGGTCGTGAGCCGCTCGAACCCGGACAAGCGCGATCCGGCGGCGGCCGTGATCGCGCGCAACGGCGGCAAGCCGATCGAAGCCATCGCGACGACGAAGCCCGGCGACGAGAAGAAGGAGTACGCGTTCCACTCGTTCGGCGCGGTGTTCGCGGAAGTGCACGTCGATGCGGAACTGGGCACGATTCGCGTGCCGCGCATCGTCGGCGTGTACGACGTCGGCAATCTCCTCAACGAAAAGACCGCGCATAGCCAGTTGATGGGCGGCATCGTGTGGGGCGTCGGCTCGGCGCTGATGGAAAAGAGCGATCTCGACCCGCGCTATGGCCGCTACACCAACGCCAATCTCGCGGAGTACCACGTGCCGGTGAACGCGGATATCGGGCAGATCGACATCGCGTTCGTCGGCAAGCCGGACCCGTTCATCAATCCGCTGGGCGTGCGGGGAATCGGCGAGATCGGCATCACGGGCGTGGCCGGGGCGATCGGCAATGCGGTGTATCACGCGACGGGCGTGCGCGTGCGGGATCTGCCGATCACGCTCGACAAAGTGATGCCGCGCACCGCCTGACGGCGCATCACGGCGGGGTTCAGGCGCGGCATATCTTCGCGCTTGCCCCGCCTCTCGTCGCACTGCACAATCGGCTTTCCTTGTCCTTCGAGCCGCGCGATGACCTACTCGTCCACTGCGACCGGCATCCTGCTGGCGGCGGGCCTCGGCACCCGCTTCGATCCTTCCGGCCTGCACAACAAGCTCCTCGCGACACTGCCCGGCGGCGCGCCGGTCGTGTTCCAGTCCGCGCGGCGGCTGCTTTCCGTTGCGTCCGAAGTCATCGCGGTCGTGCGGCCGGGCGCCGAGAAGCTCGCGGACGTGCTGAACGAAGCCGGCTGCGACGTGATCTTCAGCGCGGACGCGGCGCGCGGCATGGGCGCGACGCTCGCCGCCGCGGTGCGCGCGACGTCAGAAGCGGAAGGATGGATCGTCGCGCTCGGCGACATGCCGTGGATCGAGCCCGCGACGATCGAAGCCGTCGCGCGGCCGCTGGATGCGGGCGCGGCGCTCGTCGCGCCGACGTATCGCGGGCAGCGCGGGCATCCGGTCGGCTTCGGGCTGGCCCACCGCGCGACGCTCGCCGCGCTCGACGGCGACGCCGGAGCGCGCGCCATTTTTGCGACAGCGGCGCCGCTTCTGGTGGAAGTCGACGACCCGAACGTGTTGCGCGACGTCGATCAGCCGGGCGATTTGCCGCAAGGCTGACTCCACGCGGCCCGCGGCGTCAAAAGGGCACGACCATCTTAAAAAGGTTGCCTACCGGCCGGAGCCATCGCTAGAATTACTGTATGGATATACAGTACTTTTCGGCTTTTTCTGGTTCCGGTTTCCGATGAAAAGCGTCACTCTTGATCCGTCGTTCGCTGCATGGCGCACCGTCGCGCGCTCGCTCGTCATGGAGGGCGTGCCGCCGGAAGACGTGCTGTGGCGGGAGTCGAGCGCATCGGCCACCGTGTTCGGCACCGTCGGTGCGGCGTGCGGCCCGGCGAATCCGAATGCGCCGAAGCCCGTGAAAATCGCCCGCGAATTTCTCGCCATGCTGGAAACGGCGGCGTGTTACCGCGCGCCGGACCGCTGGCCGTTTCTGTACAAGGTGCTGTGGCGCTGGACGCAGGGCGATCGCGCGGTGGCATCGCCGGAAGACGAAGACGGGCAGCGGCTCCTTCGAATGATCGAAATCGTGGAGGCGGAAGAAACCAGAATGCGCAAGACGCTGCGCTTCAGGCACCGGGATTCGTCGCTCGGGCCGCCGGAGTTCATCAGCTGGTGCGAGCCGGTGCACGACCTGCTGGAGCACGCCGCCATGTATTTCGCCACGCGCATGGGCAGCGCCACGTGGATGATCGCCACGCCGCACGGCGCGGCGTTCTGGGACGGCGCCCTGCTGCGCGTGGACCGCACGAGCGAGCCGGAGGAAAAGCCCATGGACTTTGGCGTGGGCCCGGACGCCATGAGCGGCGAGGCCGTGAGCGGCGACGCCATCGAGGCATTGTGGCTCGCGTATTACGAGAGCACCTTCACGCCGGCGCAGGAAAATGCCGCCGAAATGGCGTCGCACATGCCGGTGCGCTACTGGAAGAACTCGGAGAACAAGCGCGCCGATCCCGCGCTGATCGCCCGCGCCGATCCTTACACGCGGCGCGACCGCCATCCGTGCAACGTGCCGGCGGACATGGAAGTCGCGCTGAATACGGATCTGGAGCCGCTCAACGGCACGTCGCTGAAGGAGCCGCCCTCGCTTGACGCGTGCAAACGCTGCTCGCTCTGGCGCAACGCGACGCAGGCCGTGCCGGGGGCGGGTCCGGCGGGCGCGCGCGTCATGCTGGTCGGCGAGCAGCCGGGCGATCACGAAGACCGCGAGGGCAAGCCGTTCGTCGGTCCGGCGGGGAAACTGCTCGACGAGGCCATCCGCGAGGCGCAACTCGAACGCGAGTCGCTTTATCTGACCAACGCGGTGAAGCATTTCAAGTGGGACGCGCACGGGCAGAACAACGAGCGGCTGCACGTCACGCCGTCGCAGCGCGAGCGCGAAGCCTGCCGCCACTGGCTCGACGAAGAACTGACGCGCATCGGGCCGAAGGTGGTCGTCGCGCTCGGGGCCACGGCGCTCAAGGCGCTGACCGGGCATCGCACGGCGCTTTCCGAGTATCTCGGCAAGACGATCGAGCACAAGGGGCGCATTGTCGTGCCGACCTATCATCCGTCGTATCTGCTGCGCCTGACCGACGACAAAATCCGCGCGGAAGTGTTCGGAACCATTGTCGAAGCGCTCGTGTTCGCGCAGCAAATCGCCGACGGCACCGCCACCGTGCGCACGCCGATAAAGGACCCGACGGACCCGACGCGCTGACGTCAATTGCAACAACCGGAAACAGAGCGCAACAAGACGAAAGCATCGTCAACGGCCGTGTAAGCAAAGCGTTATACCGGTGTCGCGCCGCTTGGGCGCTTTCTTCAAGACACTTTCATGGCCGCTCTCCCGCTCGACGCCTTGCAGCAGCAACTTTCCGTGACCGCGCTCGTGCCGAAGTCGGCGAGGCAGTTGCACACCGAACGCGAGCGGATCGTCGCCCGCGCCGGCTGGCTGCTCAACGCGACCATCGCGCTGGCGGTCGTCGGCGCGGCGCTCGTCGCGTGGCTGCCGTTCTCGCCGCTGCCGCGCGAAATCCGCTTCGGCGTGCAGGAAGTGCTGGGCGTCGCAGCGTTCGCGTCGTGCCTGTTCCTGCTGCACCAGCGCGCCGAACTCATGCTGGGCCTCTACGATTACGAGCCCGTCGAGCAGACGACGCAGGGCGAATTGCGCGCGCTCCTGCATCGCGTGCCGGAAGGCGCGTCGTATCAGCAGGCGCTCGCCGCCGACAACCGCACCTTCGTGACCGGCGAAATCGACGGCATCCGCCGCCGCGCCGACGCCTTCACGCCGCAAACCTTGCCCGCCGAGGACGGTCCTACCGAGACCTGAGCCTTCTGGCATCCTCCGGCAACGAAAACCGCCGCTCTCGCTCGACGCGAAGTGGCGGTTTTACTTTGGCTCTGCGCCTCACCGCACGGTCAGCTGGGCATGCGACGTGCTGGAACTACTCCCGCAGTCCGCTTACGCGGCCACGCCCTTTGCAGGAGTCAGAATGCGAGCCGATCCCCTTTTCCCCTTGTCCCAGTTGACCGACGTGCTGTCACCGGATCTCGCGCTCGTTCCCGATGCGCCGAGCGCCGGGCCGCGCGCGCCGTCGGGCGACATGTCGGACGCGGAATACGACGAACTCGTCGCGTTTCACGGCATCGAGCGCGAGCGGCTGGTGCTGATTCATCCGGGCAGCCACCTGTCCACGCCCGCGTGGAGCGCCGAGCAATACGCCGATGTCGCCGATCAGCTCGCCGCCGATGGCTGGCAGATCGCGATCGTCGGCGACGCGCCCGATCCCGAGCGCACCGCCGGCGTGCTCGGCGCGATGCAGACGGCGGCGCTCTTTCTGGCGGGCGCGGTCGGGCCGCGCACGCTGCCGCGCCTGATCGCGGATGCGCAGCTTCTGCTCTCCGACGACGCCGTTGCGCCCTCGCCCGTCGCGGTCGCGCGCGCGCTCGGCACGCCGCATATCGTGCTCGCCGAGCAGCCGCGCGCCGTCGGCAGCGATACGATCACGCGACGCGCGCGCGCCGAACTGTCCGATGTCGAGCACGCGCATCCGGGCCGTCCGTTCACGCTGCACATGCCAGCCGTGTACGATGCCTCGTGACCTTCTTTCGGGGACCATCATGAAATTCGACCTGCAGACCAGTCCCGTTCCGGACCCGATTGCGGACCCGAACCGTGATCCGGAAGCCGATCCGCTCACGCCGCCCTCGCCGGGGCATCGCCCGGAAGAGCCGCAGCACCCGGACGCGCCGCCCGACAAGGACCCGATCCGGCGCTTCTGAGCCGCCGCGCGAGCCTCGCTTTACGGGTATCCCCGCCCTACAACCGCCGCATCGCCTGCCGTAAAGCAGACGAGCGGCGGCGCGCGCCGTCGCTTCGTGGAAGACACGTTAATCCAACGAAGACATCGCGGGCGCACTTATGAACAAAATGACGTTGAACAAGAAGCTCGGCTCGCTGATCGCCGTGCTGTGGATCGGGCTGATCGCCATCGGCGTGATCGGCGCGTGGCAGAACCGCGCGTCGATGATCGACGACCGCAAGGAGCAGTTGAAGTCGCTCGTCGGCGAGGCGCATGCGATCGTGTCGCACTACGCCGCGCTCGCTGCCAACAAGACCATGACCGACGACGAGGCGAAGAAACAGGCGCTGGCCGTGGTCGCCGCGATCCGTTACGGCACGGACGGTTATCTGTCGATCAACGACTCGCACCCGACCATGGTCATGCATCCGATCAAGCCCGCGATGATCGGCCAGGACATGTCGAACTACACCGATCCGGCGGGCACGCGGCTTTTCGTCGATATCGTCAAGGCAGGCGACCAGCCGGGCGGCGGCTTCGTCAACTATCTCTGGTCGAAGCCGGGCAACGAGAAACCGGTCGCCAAGCTCTCATATTCGCAACGCTTTGCGCCGTGGGACTGGTACATCGTGACCGGCATGTACATGGACGACGTGCAAAGCGCGTTCTATGCGAGCGCCCTGCGCTGGCTGCTCGTCACGGTGCTTCTCGGCGCGGCGGCGACGGTGGCGATGCTCGTCGTCGTGCGCAGCATCAAGCGCAATCTCGGCGGCGAACTGGAATTGGCAGTGGGCGCCGCGCACCGCATGGCGGAGGGCGATCTGACGACCGCCGTGACCGTGCATCCGGACGACACGACGAGCCTGCTCCACGCCCTTTCGACGATGCAGCGCGGACTCGTCGAAACCGTTTCGCGCGTGCGCAACGGAACCGAGAACATCAACGTAGGCGCCTCCGAAATCGCGGCGGGCAACACCGACCTCTCGCAACGCACCGAAGAACAGGCGGCCGCGCTCGTGCAGACGGCGTCGACCATGGACGAAATGACCGCCAACGTGAAGAACAACGCGCAAAGCGCGGCGCAAGCGGCGCGGCTCGCGGAACAGGCGGCGGACGTGGCGACGCGCGGCAGCGGCGTGGTCAGCGAAGTCATCGACACGATGACGCGCATCACCGCGAGTTCGCAGCAGATCGGCGACATCATCGGCGTGATCGACGGCATCGCGTTCCAGACGAACATTCTGGCGCTGAACGCCGCGGTGGAAGCGGCGCGCGCCGGCGAACAGGGCCGCGGCTTCGCGGTGGTCGCGGCGGAAGTGCGCAGCCTCGCGCAACGCTCGGCAACGGCGGCCAAGGAAATCAAGGCGCTGATCGAGACGTCGACGCAGACGGTGCAGCAAGGCGCGTCGCTCGTTTCGAACGCGGGCGCGACGATGGGCGAGATCGTGCAGTCGGTGCGCCGCGTGAACGAGATCCTCGACGAAATCAGCGATGCCTCGCGCGAGCAGAGCGCGGGCATCGAACAGGTGAATCGCGCGGTCGTCGAGATGGACCAGGTGACGCAGCAAAACGCGGCGCTCGTCGAGCAAGCCGCCGCCGCCGCGCATTCGCTGAAGGATCAGGTGGATGTGCTGCGCGAGGCCATCGGCAGTTTCAAGCTGCCTGCGTAGTCTTCAGGCAGCCGGGCGGCTCACGCTTCCAGAAACCGCTCCACGAGCCGCGCCCAGTACGCCGCGCCGACCGGTAGATTCTTGTCGTTGAAATCGTAATGCGGGTTGTGGACCATGCAGCCGTCCTCGCCCGCGCCGTTGCCGATGCGCAGGAAGGTGCCGGGCCGCTCCTGCAACATGAACGCGAAATCTTCGCTGCCCATCAGCAGATCCGCGTGCGCGACGACGTTTTCCTCGCCGACCAGTTCGCGCGCCACTTGCGTGGCGAACTCGGTCTGCGCATCCGAATTGACGACGACCGGATAGCCTTCGAGATACTTCACCGTCGCCTTCGCGCCGTAACTCGCCGCCTGCGACTCCACCAGTTCCTGAATGCGGCGCTTGAGCAGCGCGCGCACTTCCGGGCTGAACGAGCGCACCGACAGTTCGAGCGTCGCGCGGTTCGGAATGACGTTGTTGACCGTCCCCGCGTGCATGGAGCCGACCGTCACGACTGCGGGCTGCGCCGGGTCGACGTTGCGCGCGACGATCGTCTGAAGCGCCATGACGATGCTCGCCGCGACAACCACTGGATCGACCGACAAATGCGGCCGCGCCGCATGCCCGCCGACGCCTTCGATCACGATCGACACCTGATCGCCCGCCGCCATGAACGGCCCCTTGCGGAACAGGAACGTGCCCGGCTGCGCGCCCGGATGGTTGTGCACGCCGAACACGGCGTCGCAATGGAAGCGGTCGAAGAGACCCTCCTCGATCATCTTTTGCGCGCCGCTCGGCACGCCATGCTCTTCCGCCGGCTGAAAATACAGGTGCACCGTGCCGTTGAAGCGCCGCGTGCGCGCGAGATGACGCGCCGCGCCGAGCAGCATGGTCGTGTGGCCGTCGTGACCGCACGCGTGCATCTTTCCGGGCGTTTCGCTCGCGTACGGTTTGCCGGATTGTTCGAGGATCGGCAGCGCGTCCATGTCCGCCCGCAAACCGATGCTCTTCGTCCCGTCGCCCGCCTTCAGAGTGCCGACGACGCCCGTGCCGCCGACGCCGCGCGTCACCTGCCAGCCCCATTCTTCCAGCTTCGCGGCGACGAGAGCGGCGGTGCGCGTCTCTTCGTACGACAACTCCGGATGCCGGTGGATGTCGTGGCGAATCTCGCGCAGCGAGAGCGCGTCGTCGGCGAGATCGGCGATTTCTGTGTAGCGGTGGTCGGACGAAGCGGTCGTCATGGAAAAAGCCCTTGCTAAAGATGAGTCTGGCGGCGCGCCGCAAAGCTCTGAAGCCGCGCAGCCGCGAAAGCAGAAAGGCGCACATCTTCCTCCAGTCGGCCGATGCTTGCCAGTTTCGCGTTCGCGGCTGTGCGTTTTTTGCACGGTGGCGCTGAAATCCGAGCCGACGATACCGTGGGCACTGGAAGCCGGATCGCGCCGAAGCAAATGTGCAACATCGTAGATCCGACGCTCATCTGCACCGACTTCCACCGCCCAAGGCGGGAATTCCGGCGAACCGGTAGAATCGGCTGCCTGATGGCGACCGTCTGCGTCGCGTCTTGTGAATCCACACCAACCATCTTTCATGGGGCGGAGCGCAGCGCAACGAGCGCCGACCCGGCCCGACAGGGGCGCTATGCGACGTTCCGCAATCTTCATCCGGTTCATCGGTGTCGGTGTTCTGTTTCACGTCTATGTCGGCTGGCGGCTCATTCCGGCCGCGCCCGTCGGCATGCCGCTCAAGGTGCTCGCGGCTGCGTGGCTCGTCGCGTCGCTGATTCTGATTCCGCTCGGGATGATGGCGCGCAACATCGAGGCGCAGCCGCTTTCGGACCGTCTCGCGTGGTGCGGCCTCACCGCGATGGGCTTCTTCTCGTCGCTGCTGTTGTTGACGTTCGCACGCGATGTCCTGCTCTTGTGCGTGCATCTCGCCGACTGGTTGCGCGGCGCGCCGATCGGTTCGCCCGCGCTCGTCGCCGACAGCGCGCTCGCCGTGCCGATACTCGCCATCCTCCTGTCCGCGATCGGCTTCTACAACGCCCGCAAGCGCGCGCCGATCGTGACCGTCGACGTGCCGATCGCCAATCTGCCCGCCGCGCTCGACGGCTTCACCATCGTGCAGATCAGCGACATTCACGTCGGCCCGACGATCAAGCGGCCTTACGTGGAGCGCATTGTCGCTGCGGTGAACGGCCTCGCGCCGGACGTCATCGCGGTGACGGGCGATGTCGTCGACGGCGCGGTGCCGCATCTCGCGGACCACACGCGCCCGCTCGCCGGCTTGAGCGCGCGGCACGGCGCATTTCTCGTGACGGGCAACCACGAGTATTACTCGGGCGCGGACAAGTGGATCGCGGAGTTTCGTCGGCTCGGGCTAAAGGTGCTGCTGAATCAGCATGTGGTGGTGAATCATGATGGCGCGCAGGCCGTGATCGCGGGCGTCACCGATTACAGCGCGGGCAGCTTCGACCCGGCGCACCGCAGCGATCCGGCGAAGGCGCTCGACGGCGCGCCGGCCGATGCGCTCGTGCGCGTCTTGCTCGCGCACCAGCCGCGCAGCGCGCCGGCGGCGGCGGAAGCGGGCTTCACGTTGCAGCTTTCGGGACACACGCACGGCGGCCAGTTCCTGCCGTGGAACTTCTTCGTGCGCCTCCAGCAACCGTTCGTCGCGGGACTCGTGAAGTTCAACGGGCTCTGGGTGTATACGAGTCGCGGGACGGGATACTGGGGTCCGCCGAAACGGCTCGGCGCGCCGTCCGAGATCACGCGCGTGCGGCTGGTCGCCGCGACCGCGTAGACGGGAGAAAGTGGAAGTGGACGCGCGTCGATGTCGCGCGTCCGGCGCTCAGGGAAAGCGCGACGTCCGGACACGGGAATGAACGGACGCCCTCCGTCGGCGAGCGGGATCCTTGCCAACGAAGTAGCGACAACTTAAAGAAGTGCCGGATCATCGGCCACTAGATATTTCTTAATATGCCGACCGGCGCGCGGCGGCTCTTGTCGATTGTCAGGGAGTGCGAACTTTTTTGCCCCGGCTTGGCGAAGCAACGCATAGGCACAACAACACACGCCTCGCGATTGCCGCCGACAGCATCTCACGTCGCCTGAAAGACGAGCGCCGCGCCGTTGATGCAATAGCGCAGGCCTGTCGGATTCGGGCCGTCGTCGAACACATGGCCCAGATGACCGCCGCAACGCCGGCAATGCACTTCGTTCGGCAACGGTATGGACGCGCTGCTCGCATGCGTCGCCACCGCGCCGTCCAACGGCACCCAGAAGCTCGGCCAGCCGGTTCCGCTTTCGAATTTCGTCTCAGACGAAAAGAGCGGCAATCCGCAGCCCGCGCACGCGAACGTTCCCCTGCGGCTTTCTTCGAGAAGCGGACTCGAAAACGGCGGCTCGGTTGCACCACGCCGCAACACGCGATACTGCCGCGCGGACAAGCGCCGGCGCCAGTGCGTGCGGCTGTGCTCGACCTCGAACTCAGGAATGCCGCTGGCCCGCGTGGCGGCCATCCCCTGCCGCCACGGCGCAATGCCGCCCGCCAGCGTCGCGGCCATCGCGCCGAGGAAATTTCGTTTGGTGCGTCTGATGATTTTCATCGGATGAACGCCTCCTCCTTTCCCGTCGCGTGGCGCCGCTCTTTGCTACGCCTTCAGTCGATACCCGGTCTTGAAGATCCACGCGACGATGGCGATGAAGATTGCCAGGAACACGAGCGTCATCGCAAGGCTTGTGCCGACTTGCACGTCCGCGAGGCCATAGAAGCTCCAGCGGAATCCGCTGATGAGATAGACGACGGGATTGAACAGCGCGACCGTCTTCCAGAACGGCGGAAGGATATTGATCGAATAAAAGCTGCCGCCGAGAAACGTGAGCGGCGTCACGATCAAGAGCGGGATGATCTGTAGTTTCTCGAAGCCGTCGGCCCATATTCCGATGATGAAACCGAGCAGGCTGAAAGTCACCGAGGTCAGCAACAGGAACAGAATCATCCATATTGGATGATCGATGCGCAGCGGCACGAAAAGCCGCGCCGTGGCAAGAATGATGAGGCCGAGAATGATCGACTTCGTGGCCGCGGCGCCGACGTAGCTGATGACCAGTTCCATATACGACACCGGCGCGGACAGCAGTTCGTAGATGGTGCCGGTGAAGCGTGGAAAGTAGATGCCGAACGACGCATTCGCGATGCTTTGCGTGAGCAGCGACAACATGATGAGCCCCGGTACGATGAACGCGCCGTAGCTGATGCCGTCCACTTCCGGAATGCGCGTGCCGATGGCCGCGCCAAACACGACGAAGTAAAGCGATGTGGAGATGACCGGCGACACGATGCTTTGCATCAGCGTGCGGCCGGCGCGCGCCATCTCGAAGCGGTAGATTGCACGAACTGCGTGTAGATTCATTTGGCGTCCCTGACGAGGCTCACGAAGATATCTTCCAGCGAGCTTTGCGTCGTTTGCAGATCCTTGAAGCGCACGCCGGCTTCATCGACATGGCGCAAGAGCGCGATGATGCGCCCCGGCTCGTCGTGCGCGTCATACGTATAGGTGAGTTCCGTGCCGCTCGCCGACAGCGTGAGACCGTACGGCGCGAGCGGCGCGGGAACGGCGGCGAGCGGTTGCTCCAGTTGCAGCGTGAGATTCTTCTGCCCGAGCTTGCGCATCAGTTCGGCTTTCTCTTCGACGAGCACGATCTCGCCGCGATTGATGACGCCGATGCGGTCGGCCATCTCCTCCGCTTCCTCGATGTAATGCGTCGTCAGAATGATAGTGACGCCCTTCTCCTTCAGCGCCCGCACGAGATTCCACATATCGCGGCGCAGTTCGACGTCGACGCCGGCTGTCGGCTCGTCGAGAAAGAGAATGTCCGGCTCGTGCGAGAGCGCCTTGGCAATCAGCACGCGCCGTTTCATGCCGCCGGAGAGCGTCATGATCTTGTTGTCCTTCTTGCTCCACAGCGACAGTGACTTCAAGACACGCTCGATGTGCGCCGGATTCGGCGCGCGCCCGAACAGTCCCCGGCTGAACGATACGGTGGTCCACACGGTCTCGAACGCGTCGGTCGTCAGTTCTTGCGGCACGAGACCGATCATCGCGCGGGCGGCGCGATAGTCGGTGACGATATCGTGACCCGCAACGGTGACCTGCCCTTGGCTCGCTCTCACGATGCCGCAGACGGTGGAGATGAGCGTCGTCTTGCCCGCCCCGTTCGGACCGAGCAGCGCGAAGATTTCGCCGCGCCGGATCTCCAGGTTCACGTCCTTGAGCGCGGCGAATCCCGACGCGTAGGTCTTGGAGAGATTGGAAATAGTGATGATGTTCGGCATGGCGTGGACGATAGCAGATACCGCGCGATTCGGCATGAACGAAGGGGCCGTCCGAATGGCCGATGTTCGGCGCGCCGGGCAGTGCCTACAATGTGTCCGCCAAAGCCAGGGAGCCGACATGTTTTTCGAACAGATTCAGACCGCCTGCCTCAACGACGCGGACGTGCCGTGGGTGCCCTTCACGCCCTACAGCCAGCATGTGATGGTGAAGTACTTCAAGCTCGACGCGATTCGCGGCGAGACCATCGCGCTATTGAAAGCGCCGGCCAAAGGCGAGATGCCGCGCCACCGGCATACCGGCACGGTCATCGTCTATACGGTGCAGGGGCGCTGGAAGTATCGCGAGCACGACTGGATCGCCGAGACGGGCAGCATCGTGTATGAAACCGCCGGGTCGAGCCACACGCCGGAAGCCGTCGCGCCGCAGCCGGGCGCGCCGGACATCATCACGCTGAACATCATTCACGGCGAACTCGTGTTCGTCGACGAGCACGGGCGCACGCTCGCCACGGAGAACTGGCGCAGCGGCTGGGAACGATACGCGGGCTATTGCCGCGCACATGGCCTGACGCCGAAAGATTTGACGGCGTTCGGCTAGCGCGCGGGCAGTTGCATCAAGGCTTCGCGAAGAGCGCGTCGAGCGCGTCCGAATAGGCGCGCACGTTGGCTTCGTGCAGCGGGTCGAGTGTCCGCAGAAACGCCTGCGCGGTCGCGCGGTAAGCATCGAGATTCGCGTCGTGTTGATCGAACGCCGTGCGCAGCGCGCGGCCGCCGTCTTCGCAGTCGAAACCGTGATAGCGGTAGCCGCAATCCCCGATGAGATGCGAGTTGTGAATCAGCGGATAGCCGCCGTGAAGCGCCTCGTAATACAGATAATTCTGCGCGTTCTCCCAGTGATGACTGACCACCGCATCGACTTCGCGCGGCACGATCTGCGCAAACGGAAAGCGCGCTTCGAACGAAGCGAGGTTATGCCTGACCACGTCGAGACTGCGCGCGAACTCGACGAACGTCGGCTGCTCTTTCAGCTTCGCGGTGCCGTAGACGCGCACGGCGTCGATCACGTTCGGGTCAGCCCGATGCGCGCACTCGCAACTGAGCAGCGGCACGTAGCTAGTCTTCACCAACGAGACGTTCGGTTCGAAGATGCCGATGCGCCAGCGCCGCTTGCCCGGCCGATAGCCGAACGCAAGACCATCGGGCAGATTGCGCGCATCCTGCTCGAGAAGCATCGGGCTCCAGATGTGCGGCACGATGGTGACCGGCGCGCGGCCGAGCGCCTGAAAGTACGGCTTGCACGACTTTTCGTACTCGGGCAGCGTCCACACGGCATCGTAGGGCACTTGCGGCACGAGTCCCGCTGGCGGCAACGAGAAGATCATGCGCTCGATATCGAGCACATAGTCATTGCCGACGCGCATCGAGACGATCTTCCCGCCGCGCTCGCGAAACCTGAGCACCCAGTCGCGCTGAAGCTGCGCGTGCAGCTCGATCATCACATCGAGACGACCGAGCGCCGATTCTGGCTCGATGATCGGCGCGGGTGCATCGGCCATGAAGCGTTTCGCGTCCTCGCGCGTGCCGTCGCCGCTCGCGACGATGTACACCGCGTCCACGCGCGGCGAGCGCGCCAGCAGTTGAATGAGGAACAGCGCGTTCTGAGCAATGCCGCTCTCGAACATCGACTGTCCGCCTGCGCGGACGTAGACGGACACGCCCACGCGCAGGCGGCGCGGCGATTTCTTGCTGGCGGTGTTGATGGAGCTCATCGCGCGGCGCTCCGGTTCCGTCGGTTCCAAAGATGCATCAGACGATGCGCGTAAGCATCGAGATTGGCCGGATTGAACGGATTCACGGCGTCGATCACGCGAGCGGCGCGCGCCCGGTAATCATCGAGCGCGGCGTCGTGCTCGCGCAGCGCGCGCAGCAACTGGCGCGCGCCTTCCTGAACGTCGAAGTCGGGATAGTAGTAGCCCGCGTCTGCAAGCCACGGCGAGTTGTGGATCAACGGATAGCCGCCGTACAGCGCATCGAGGTAAAGATAATTCTGGTCGTTGGCCCATTGATGCGACACGATCGCGTCGCCGTGCATCGCCATGAAGCTCACGACATCGTGCCGGCCCTCGAAGAGCGCGCGATGATCCCGCACGAGGTCGAGCGAATTCGCCATGTGCAGAAGCGTCGGGTGTTCCTTCATGTGGACGGTGTTGAGCGCGATCATGGACGCGACACTACCGCTCTCGGCGCGATACGCCTCTTCGCAGATCAGCATGGGAATGGCCGAGGCTTTCTGCACCGAGATGTTCGGTTCGAGGATTCCGACGCGCAGCCCCTGCGCGCCCGCCTCCGCCCGCGTGCGGTAACCGTAGTGGTAGCCGTGTTGCGCGACATGCGCCATGCGCGCCTGCAAGAACTGCGGATGCCAGATATACGGCACCTCGAACACGTCGCAGCGATGCAGCGTGCGCATGATCGGCGCGGACGGCGCGTCCTTCGACAGCAGCCAGACTTCGTCGCAGCGGTCGGGGCGCGACATGTGGCTCGGCTTCGCGAACACGGCGGGTTCGACGAGTCCGAGATACGGCTGGCCTACCACATGGAACACGACCTTGCGCCCGCGCGCGCGCATCAGGTCGAGCCAGCCGACATCGAGCGCGCCACCCAGCTCGATCACGACATCGACGGCGTCGGTGGCCTCGCGAGTGCCGATCACGCGCAGCTTCTTGCCGACCACATCGACGTCTTGCGGCATGGCCGAAAGCGCGCCGACATCGATCAGGACGACGGACGAAACGAACGGCAGACGCTGAAACAATTCCGCGAGAAAGACGATGTTCTGGCCCATTCCGTTGGACCAGACGCTTTGCCCTTCGTAACTTGCCATCGAAATGCCGATTCTCATTGACACCACTTTCAAGACTCCGAAAAGACGCTGCCGGACGTCCGGCGAGGCAAGCACGACGCAGCGCCGTTGCGCAAGACCGGCGCGGCTTCCAAAGTTGATTCAGGACAATGACCGAAGCGCAAAACGAAATAAAGTGAAGCGGCGCGACGCTCGGGCTCCGCTTTCTGCGTGGCCCGAATCCGGAGCCGCACGATGTTCACGCTGCATCGAATGCCATGACGGGCGAATCACGGGCCGCGCATTCTATCAACTGCTCTGCGGCCGTCGTTTGATGAACTGAGTGTAGGTCAAAGATTAGGAAATATCGCAAGGCGAAGGCGTGGCTCCACGCGGCTGTTTATTATCGGCGTAGACGCGCGAATCAACTAACTCAACGCATCACGAACAGGAGGAACGCAGCATGAACATTCAGACCGTCGGTATCGTCGGGGCAGGAACGATGGGCAACGGCATCGCGCAGGTCGCGGCCGTCGCGGGCTTCGACGTCGTCATGATCGACGTCACCGACGCCGCGCTCGCCAAGGGCGTCGCCACGCTGACTGCGAGTCTCGAACGGCTCGTCGCGAAGGACAAGCTCGACGCCGCCACGCGCGACGCGGCCATCGCGCGCATCGAGACGTCCACCGACTATGCGCGGCTTTCGAAAGCGGACATCGTGATCGAAGCGGCGACCGAAAACGTCGATCTCAAGCATCGCATTCTCGGACAAATCGAGGCGGCGGCGCGCGCAGACGCGATCATCGCATCGAACACGTCGTCCATTTCCATTACTGCGCTTGCCGCCACGCTCGCGCATCCGGAGCGCTTCATTGGCATGCACTTCTTCAATCCGGTGCCGCTGTTGCAACTCGTGGAAGTGATCCGCGGCGTGCAGACGAGCGATGAAACGGTGGCCGCCGTGCGCGAACTCACCGAGAAGCTCGATAAGTCGCCGATCGGCGTGCGCAATTCGCCCGGCTTCGTCGTCAATCGCGTGCTCGTGCCGATGATCAATGAGGCGTTTTTCGTGCTGTACGAAGGCGTGGCAACGGCCGAGGAGATCGACACGGGCATGAAACTCGGCGCGAATCACCCGATCGGCCCGCTCGCGCTCGCGGATCTGATCGGCCTCGACGTATGCCTCTCCGTGATGGACGTCTTCCTGAAAGACTTCGGCGATTCCAAATACCGCGCGTGCCCGTTGCTGCGCGAACTCGTCGCCGCCGGGCATCTCGGACGCAAGAGCAAACGCGGCGTGTACCGCTACGATTGAGCGGTCGGGCGGCGGCGCGCCATGCATCGGATACCGTATGATCGCGGTCTTCCGCTGCAAGGCGCTTGCTTGCGCAACCGCTTTGGCTTATTCCTTAGCGGATGCGCCGCTCGCCGCGCTCATCGAATCATCCCGACACGCTCGCATCATGCAAATCTCTCCGAACGGGCAGCCGAACTTGAATCCGCGACAGCCGGTCGACATCGCCCGCATTCTGCTCGTGATCGCCATTCTTTCGGCGCTCGCGGCCGGCAGCCTGTTCATTCTTCGTCCGTTTCTGCCGGGTCTCATCTGGGCGACGACCATCGTCGTCGCCACGTGGCCGCTGATGCTCGCGGTGCAGCGTCGCTGCGGCAATCGCCGCTGGATCGCGACGACGGTCATGCTGCTCGGGCTGCTGATCGTGATCGTGCTGCCGCTCTATCAGGCGATCAGCACGCTCGCGCTGCATGGCGGCGAGATCATGTCCGCGATCAAGAGCCTGCCGACGTATGCGCTGCCGCCGCCGCCCGCCTGGGTCCACGACGTTCCGCTCGTCGGGCAGCGCGTCTCGACCGAATGGCAATCGCTTTCGGACGCCGGCCCCGGCGGCATGCTCGCGAAGCTCGAGCCTTACGTGACCATCGCGGCGCGCTGGATGCTCTCGCACGCGGCGGTCGTCGGCGTGTTCGTGATGCACATGGTCATCACCATCATCATCGCCGGGATTCTGTACACGCGCGGCGAGGCGGCGGGCAGCTTCGTGGTGCGCTTCGCGACGCGCGTCGCGGCGCAGCGCGGCGCCGAGGCCGTCAAGCTCGCCGGGCTCGCTGTGCGCGCGGTGGCGCTCGGCATCGTCGTGACGGCGGTCACGCAGTCGGCGCTCGGCGGTATCGGTCTTTGGATCGCCGGGGTGCCGGCCGCCGGCGTCATCACGGCGGTCATGCTCATGCTGTGTCTCGCGCAGATCGGCCCGCTTCTGCCGCTGCTCGGCGGCGTCGCATGGCTTTTCTGGCACGGCTCGCACGTCGCGGCGGCTTTGTTGCTCGTGTGGTCGCTCATGATCGCGATGCTCGACAACTTCCTGCGTCCGCTCCTGATTCAGCGCGGCGTCAATCTGTCGATGCTGCTGATTCTGTCCGGCGTACTCGGCGGCATGTTCGCATTCGGAATAGTCGGATTATTCATCGGGCCCGTTATTCTTGCGGTTACGTCCACTATTTTGAATGCGTGGATTAACGAACAGCCGTCCATGCCTCAAGTCGACGCAATTGCCAACGAGGAAATCGCCCGCGCCGCGCCAGAAAAGGGTTTGGCGGATGCGTCGCGGCCGCGTCCGTGATTTATCTCAAAATGAGTTTTTACAGAATCACGCACAATTGTCGGATTTATTCCAAATGTGTCTTAGGAGTGTGACTAAAAACGCTGTTGCGCCTTACAGCCCACGGCGTTTCCCGCGAAATCGACGGCACACATCCATTACAATGCGGGTCTTTGATACTTGCCCGCTGAAGGGCGTAGGGGAATGACCATGTCTCTGCGCGACGTGGACGCCATCGATTACATCGGAATCAATATTCTGTTCAAGCAGGTATATGTTGGCCTTTTCGACGAACTCGACTGGCAAGACGAAGAACTGCATCAGGATTTACTGACGAAGAAAATCGACCGCTACACCCGACATATCCGGTCGGGTAAATTACTGCTAAATTATCCCAAAGTCCGCGGTTATGAAATCGTGATCGAATACGTTTCGATGCACGCCATGCCCCCGTCCGCCGCCGCGTTCTGGAGAACGCGCGAAAGTCTCATTCGCAGCGCGGGCTTCGCCGTCCGCACGCGTGGCGTCGATGTGCGTCGTTCGCTCGGGCTCAAGGCCGAAGAGCCCGCGCAAGTTCTGATGGCAGAAGAAGTCGACGAACTCGTCGAGCCGCCCGCGCTGGAAGTGCTCGACCCGGAGCCGCGCATGCATCTGGCGGAGAGCGCCGAGATCTCTTTTTTGCCGCCGCTGGTATCGCAGCAGCGTCGGGCGCATACGCTGCCGATCCTGACGCGGCTGTCGCTGCGGCGTGCTTCGATGTAGTCATCGAAAATAGCGAACTAAAGAAATGAAAAGGCGAGGCCCCGTGCCTCGCCTTTTTTCGTTCGCGATACCGCCGCTTACTTGCCCATGCCGAGCGCGGAGCTCGCAATGGACGGCACCGAGATGCCGTTCGTCTTGGCGTACTGCACCGCTTGCGTCAACGTTTGCACGAGCGATTGCAGTTGCCCCGGCGCCGACTGCGCGATGTAACTGGCCGCCTGCGCCGTCGCCGGGTTCGATCCCGCCTGCAGTAGCGACGACACGTTCATCGTGTCCTTCACCGCGCCCAGGTCCGACTGAAGCCCCGCGTACTGCTTCACGCCCTGCCCCAACGACGCCAGTCCGTCCGTGAACGTCTGCTTGCTCGCGGCGGTCGGCGGCGTTGCCGACTTGTTCGCGAACGCCTGCATCAGCGATTGCGAGACGCTCTGCTGCGTGCCGCCGAGCTGCGACAACATGCTGGTGCTCGGCGCGCCACCGCTCGTCGCGCTCGACAACATGCCCGCCGCCGACTGCGCCTGACTCGCGACGCTCGCCATGCCCATCGCCGATGCAAGGCTCGACTGTCCGCTCAGCACTTGCTGGTTCGCGCCGAGATAGTTCTGCACGAGCGAGCCGAGCGCGGACGGCTGCGCCCCGCTATCGCCGGCCTGTCCCGACGACTCCGATTTGTTGCCGAAGCCGAACTGCTGGAGATTGATTTGTGCGTAAGACGCGGCCGGCGTCGCGAGCGCGCCTGCGAGAGCCGTTGCAAAAAGCGCGATCCGTAGCGACCGATTCGACATGATCGGGTTCCTCCTTCGAATGTTCCGACGTGAATGAGCCGTTTCGACCAGCGGCCTTCCCGACGGTTCGCGGCGCGCTGCCCCGCGTTACATTTGCTTGCCAATTCCTCCGACCGTCGATGCAACGCCCCGCCCGATCATTTCGCGGCATCGGCCACGCCCGACTGTCGCAGTTCGGGGAAATCGTCCTCCCAGAATTCGAATGCGCCGCGCGCGCCGTCCTGCGCGCGGGCCGCTTCCTGTCGCCGCAAATCGACGCGCCGGATCTTGCCGGAAATCGTCTTCGGCAACTCGGCGAATTCGATGCGCCGGATGCGCTTGTACGGCGCGAGCCGCTCGCGCGAGAACGCGAAGACGCTGCGCGCGAGGTCCGGGCCCATCGTGAAGCCGTGTCGCAGCGTAACGAACGCTTTCGGCACCGAAAGCCGCAGCGGATCGGGACTCGGCACGACGGCGGCCTCGGCAATCGCTTCGTGTTCGATCAGCACGCTCTCCAGTTCGAACGGGCTCAGACGGTAATCGGAAGACTTGAATACGTCGTCGGCGCGGCCGACATACGTGAAATAACCGTCCGCGCCGCGTGCCGCGACGTCCGACGTGCGATAGAAGCCGCCGCGCATCGCATTCTCGGTGGCGGCGGGGTTGTCCGCGTAACCGGTCATCAGACCGAGCGGCGGCGGATCGAGCGAGAGCGCAATCTCGCCTTCGTCGGCGCGATTGCCTTCCGGATCGAGCAGCACCACGCGATACCCCGGCAGCGGACGTCCCATCGAGCCGGGCAGGAGCCGCTGGCCCGGCGAGTTGGCGATCTGCGCCGTGGTTTCGGTCTGCCCGTAGCCATCGCGAATCGGCACGCCCCACGCTGCCTGCACGCGCTCGACGACCTCGGGATTCAACGGCTCGCCCGCGCCGACGATCTCGCGCAGCTTCACCTTGTACGACGCCAGCGGCTCCTGCACGAGCATGCGCCACACGGTCGGCGGCGCGCAGAGCGTGGTGACGTCGTGCGTCACGAGCACGTTCAGCGTGCGCGCGGCATCGAAGCGGCTGAAGTTATGGATGAACACGCACGCCTGCGCATTCCACGGCGCGAAGAAACAACTCCACGCATGCTTCGCCCAGCCGGGCGAACTGATGTTCCAGTGCACGTCGCCGGGTTGCAGGCCGATCCAGTACATCGTCGAAAGGTGGCCGACAGGATAGCTTTCGTGCGTATGCGCGACTAGCTTCGGCTTCGACGTGGTGCCCGATGTGAAGTACGACAGATACGGATCGCTCGCCTTGGTTTCGGCGTCCGCGTGAAATTCGGGCGATGCATCGTACCCCGCGTCGTAGCCGAGCCAGCCGTCGCGCGCGCCGCCGACGGACATGCGCAGTCCGCGCAAGTCGATGCCGTCGAACTTGTGCGTCTCGTTCGCATCCACGATGACGTGATCCACGCGCCCAAGCGCGATGCGATCGCGCAGGTCGGCGCTCGCGAGCTGCGTCGTCGCGGGCAGCACGACTGCGCCGAGCTTCATCGCGGCGAGCATCGTTTCCCACAACTCGACGCGATTGGGCAGCATCAGCAGAATGCGCTCGCCGCGCTTCAGACCGATTGCGCGCAGGTGATTCGCGACGCGCGCCGACCGCTCGCTCATCTCCGCGAAGCTGAGGCGCGTTTCATCGCCGCTTTCATCCACGATGCGAAGCGCGGGCGCGTCGTTGCCGCGCGCCATCGGATCGAAATAATCGAGCGCCCAGTTGAAGCGGTCGAGCACGGGCCACTTGAACTCGCGATAGGCGGTGTCGTAGTCGGTACGGTGACGCAGCAGAAAGTCTCTCGCTTCGATGAACGGCTGGGCTCGATTCATGGCGTCTCCTTTTATAGGCCGCTAGACGTTGCGCGCAATCACCATGCGCTGGACTTCGCTCGTGCCTTCGTAGATCTGCGTGATGCGCGCATCGCGATAATGCCGCTCCACCGGGTAGTCCTGAAGATAGCCGTAGCCGCCGTGAATCTGGATCGCGTCCGAGCACACGCGCTCGGCCATCTCGGATGCGAACAGCTTCGCCTGCGACGCCTCCGACAGACACGGCACGCCTTCCGTGCGCATGCGCGCCGCGTGCAGCACCAGAAGCCGCGCGGCGTTGATCTGCGTCTGCATGTCCGCGAGCATGTTCGCGACCGACTGATGCTCGCGGATCGGCTTGCCGAACTGCACGCGATCGCGCGAGTAGGCGCGGGCTGCATCGAAGGCCGCGCGCGCGATGCCGAGCGCCTGCGCCGCAATCCCGATGCGCCCGCCTTCCAGATTCGACAGCGCGATCTTGAGCCCCTCGCCGCGCGCGCCGAGCAGATTCGCGGCGGGAATCGCGCAGTCGTCGAAGGTGATCGGACAGGTATCGGATGCGCGGATGCCGAGCTTGTGCTCGGGCGGTCCGACATTGAAGCCCGGCGTGTTCTTCGGCACGATGAACGCCGAAATGCCGCGCTTGCCCGCTTCCGGGTCCGTCACGGCAAACACGATGGCCACGCCCGCGCGCCGACCGTTGGTCACGAACTGCTTGCTGCCCGAGATGATCCACTGTCCGTCGCGCTCGACCGCGCGCACGCGCAGGTTGTTCGCCTCGGAGCCGGCTTGCGGCTCGGTCAGGCAGAACGCGCCGATCACTTCGCCGCTCGCGAGCTTCGGCAGCCATTCGGCCTTTTGCGCGTCGGTGCCGTACGCGAGAATCGGCCCGCAGCCGACGGAGTTGTGCACGCTCATCATCGTCGCGCACGACGCGCAGCCGGCGGCGATCTCCTCCATCGCGAGCGCGTAGGCGGTGTAGTCGCTGTAGGTGCCACCGAGTTCCGCCGGCACGATCATGCCGAGCAGGCCGAGTTCGCCCAACTGGCGCACGACGGCGTCGGGAATCGCGCCGTCTTTGTCCCACTGGCCCGCGTTCGGCGCGAGCACTTCAGCCGAGAACTGGCGCGCCGCATCGCGGATCATGCGCTGCTCTTCGGTGAGAAAACTGTCGATCATGGTTGAACTCGCAAATGGCCTCGTCAGTCGTTCGGATACACTGGCTCGCCGGTCAGCGGCGGGCGCTTCGCCAGTCTAGGCAATCGTCCGCGCCCGGCCGATGACCAGAACGATCACGCTAACTGAACGCTTTCGCCACCTAGTGACAACCCCAATCCGCAGAAGAGAATTCGAGCGCGATTCGATCGCCATCAGTCTCGTCGACGCGGCGCTGCGGTGCGCTGAAGCGCGCGGCATGGCGCGCGCGACGCTGCTAGAGAACGCGGGCATCGCGCCGGCGATGCTGGATTCGCCGCGCGCCCGCGTTTCGCCCGCGCAGTACGGCCGGCTGTGGCACGCGATAGCCGACGCCCTCGACGACGAATTCTTCGGCCAGGACCCGCACCCGATGCGGCGCGGCAGCTTCGTGCTGATGTCGCAGGCGGCGCTCGGCGCGCGCGACGGCGCGCAGGCGCTCGGACGTATCGCAACTTTCATGCGGCTCGTGCTCGACGAGTTGACGTTCGAGCCGAACATCGACGAGAAACGCGTGCGGATCGTGCTGCGCGACGCGCACGCGCCGAAGACGATGTTCGCGTACGCGACGGGCTTTATCCTCGTGTATGGCTTGCTGTGCTGGCTGGTCGGACGGCGCATTCCGGTGCTCGCCGCGAACCTTCGCTGCGCCGAGCCAGACGACAGCGACGAGTACCGCCTGATGTTTTGCGACGCGATGCGCTTCGATCAGCCGCAAAGCTATGTCGATCTCGCGCCCGAGTGCGCGGCGCTTGCCGTGGTGCAGACGACATCGACACTGAAGACGTTTTTGCGCGACGCGCCCGCGAACTTCATCGTGAAGTATCGCAATCCCGAGTCGCTCGCGGCGCGCATCCGCAAGCGCCTGCGCGAGACGGCGCCAGCGGACTGGCCGGACGCCGATTGCATGGCGCTGTCGCTGAATATGGCCGAAGCCACGCTGCGGCGGCGCCTGAAACAGGAAGGGCTGACGCTTCAGGCGATCAAGGATGCGCTGCGCCGCGACCTCGCCATCTCGCGTCTGGCGGACACGAACGAGACCATTCCGGAGATCGCCGCCGCGCTCGGCTTCTCGGAACCCAGCGCGTTCCGGCGCGCGTTTCGCAAATGGACAGGCGTGCGCCCGGCGGACTACCGGTGGGCGCGCTAATGGCGCGACTGCTATATTGAGACGTCCGATTCACATTGCGGAGCGCGCCATGACCCAGCCACGCCAGACCGAAGCGACGAAAAAGCAGAACCCGGCGAACGAGGAGGACTTGCTCGACGAAGCCCTCGAAGAGACGTTCCCGGCCAGCGATCCGATCGCGGTGCATCCTGAGCCGGAATCGCAAGCCGAAGACAAGCGAGCGAAGAAGTGAATTAAGTAAATCAGCTGTCGTTCGGACCCGGCTCGTCCGGCGTCGAAAGTAGCGCGACCAGTTTCTCGACGTGCTGATGCAACAGCTTCACGTGCTTGTCGATCTGTTCGAGCCGCCCGGACAGATCGGCCTTTGCCGCTTCGCTCATGCGGTCCGAGGCGATGAGTTCGTCGGCTCGCGGCAGCATCGGTTCGACTTGCAGCAGTCCGAGCTGGCGTTCCAGCCGGCGCAAATCCTGTGACAGCAGTTCGCGGTTCTTCCTGAAAAGCAGATCGCGCCGGTTCACCTCGGCCTGCTGCTGCGCGAGATCGGCGACGCGCCGCGTGGCTTCCGTCTGCGAGAGAAGCGGCTCCGGGCCGCGCAACACGGAACGCTTCGGCGCGGGGTGTGCGGTGCCGCGAAAGACGGCGAACGGCCTTTCTTCGTCGAGCGCGCGCTTGACTTCGGCGGGCACGTCGGCGGCGCTGCGGCGCTCGTCCATCCAGTGAGGCGGCAGGCCGGACACGAGTTCGATGCCCCGCACGAACTCCTCGTTGAAGTCCCGCTGACCCGCGACGATGAGCTTCATGAACGACGGCGAGAAGTTCATCATGCGCGCCAGACGCGCCGCGCCGCCGGGCGAACCGACCAGAACGTTCAGGTTCGATCGCCAGACGACAAACAACGTTTCGTCGAAATCTTCCATGGACAGGCTCCCTGCAGACCGGGACGCAGCACGCCGCGCCTCGCTGTAGCGCGCGATCCGGCCGCGCGCATGCTTATCCTGTTTCCAATTGCCACCGCGCGCCGGGCCCGGCGCGTCGTCTACCGATACATACCGCATAAAACACCATACTACCGACATCGGCAAGCCGGGCGGACTTCGATGTCCGCGCCGGGCGCGCCGGATTGAGAATGCCGCGCCGGTCCGGACGCGGCAGAAAGCTTACGGTTCGTTGCGCAGATAGCCTTCCTTGCTCGGGTCCATCATGCGCCACGAGACCAGGAGCGAGATCGCGCACATCACCGTCACATACCAGTAAAAGCCGGACTCCATGCCCTCCGTCTTGAACTTGAGCGCGACGTATTCCGCCGATCCGCCGAACACGGCGTTCGCCACCGCATACGAAAGACCCACGCCCAGCGCGCGCACTTCCGGCGGAAACATCTCGGCCTTGATGAGACCGCTGATCGACGTATAGAAGCTCACGATGGCGAGCGCCGCGACGACGAGCACGAACGCCATGACCGGACTCGTCACGTCGCGCAGCGCGTGCAGCAGCGGCACGGTGCACAGCGTGGCGAGCGCGCCGAACCACAGCATCGACTGGCGGCGGCCGATGCGGTCCGACAGCGCGCCGAAGACCGGTTGCAACAGCATATAGACGAGGAGCGCGACCGTCATCACGTTGCTCGCGGTCTTCGCATGCATGCCCGCCGTGTTGACCAGATACTTCTGCATGTACGTGGTGAACGTGTAGAAGATGAGCGAGCCGCCCGCCGTGAAGCCGACCACGGTCATGAACGCGCCCTTGTGCTGCATCAGCCCGGCGAGCGTGCCGGCTTCCTTGCGCTCGCGAATTTCGGCGGTCGTGGTTTCATTGAGCGATCGGCGCAGATACAGCGAAACGAGCGCCGCGCACGCGCCGACGAAGAACGGAATGCGCCAGCCCCACGCCTTCAGTTCTTCCGTCGACAGGAAAAGCTGCAGGACGACGAGCACGAGCAGCGCGGCGAGCTGCCCGCCGATCAGCGTGACGTACTGGAAAGACGCGAAGAACCCGCGCCGGCCGCGCAGCGCCACTTCGCTCATATATGTGGCGCTCGTGCCGTATTCGCCGCCCACCGACAAGCCCTGAAACAGCCGCGCGATCAAGAGCAGGAGCGGCGCCCATGCGCCGATGCTCGCGTAAGTCGGCAGAAAGGTGATGACGAGCGAGCCGCCGCACATCATCAGCACGGAGATCATCATCGCGTTGCGGCGGCCGTGCTTGTCGGCGATCCGGCCGAACAGCCAGCCGCCGATCGGGCGCATCAGGAAGCCCGCCGCGAATACGCCCGCCGTGTTGAGCAGTTGCACGGTCGGATTGCTTCCGGGGAAGAACGCGGCCGAGAAGTACAGCGCGAGGAACGAATAGATGTAGAAGTCGAACCATTCGACGAGATTGCCCGACGATGCGCCGACGATGGCGAAAACGCGTCGCCGGGTGTCTTCTGCGGTGTATTGGGGAAGATCGGTCATGTGTGCTGAACTCTTTTGTCTCTGTCGGATGGCAAGCCCGGCGCCTGAGTCCGGGACGGAACGCTCTTTCGGCGTTCGGGCGCAAGTTTAAACGACGCGTCGGCGCGTCGGCGCGCGAAACGGCTTGTCCCGTAATCGGCGGATCGGCGCGAAGCCCTTTCGCACAGCTTGCAACGAGTGTAGGCACGGCGGGCGGCGGACGAGCGGCGTTCTTCTCGCCCGTGGCTAGGTGATTTCCCCAATGAGAGACTTTATCGAGCATTTATCGATAAAGTCTCGGTTTCAGGCCGAATCGGATAACGGAAACGCGAGGTTTGCATGGACAAGCAGAAACCGGTCACGCTCGACGCCGCGCTCGCGTCGAAGTTCGCGCAAGTGGCGCTCGGCCATTTGACGCGCGAGTACCCCAACAAGCTCGATCACGTCTTGGCGAGCGATGCCGACGCGCAAAGCCCGCGCGCGCTGCATCCGATCTTCTACGGCAGCTTCGACTGGCATTCGTGCGTGCACGGCTACTGGCTGATCGCGCGCCTCTTCGATCGCTTTCCCGGCCTGGCCGAAGCCGGGCGCATTCGCGCGGTCATCGACGAGCATTTCACCGAGGCAAATGTCGCCGCCGAAGTCGCTTATCTGCAGCGGCCCGCGTCGCGCGGTTTCGAGCGGCCGTACGGCTGGGCGTGGCTGCTTGCGCTCGCGGGCCAGTTGCACGCGATGCAATCGGACGACGGCGCGCGCTGGGCGCGCACGCTGCAACCGCTCGCGGATGCGTTCGTCGATCGCTTCACGGAGTTCCTGCCCAAGTCGACGTATCCGCTGCGCGTGGGCACGCATTTCAACATGGCGTTCGCGCTGACGCTCTCGCTCGGCTACGCGCGCGCCGTCGGCAATGCGTCGTTCGAACGGCTGCTCGTCGAAACCGCGAGGCGCTGGTTCGAGAACGATGCGGGGTGTCAGGCGTGGGAGCCGGCGGGCGACGAGTTTCTGTCGCCTTCGCTGATGGAAGCCGTACTCATGCGCCACGTCCTGCCCGACGCACGCTTCGCCGGCTGGCTCGACGCCTTCCTGCCGCGTCTCTCCGACCGGGAACCGGCGACGCTCTTCGTGCCCGCCACCGTCACGGACCGCAGCGACGGCAAGCTCGCGCATCTCGACGGCCTGAACCTGAGCCGCGCGTGGTGCCAGCGCACGATCGCGCGGGCGCTGCCGGCGGGCGATGCGCGCGTCGCCGTGCTGGAGGCGAGCGCCGCCGAGCATCTCGCGTCCGGCATCGAACACGTCGCGGGCGATTACATGGGCGAGCACTGGCTCGCGACCTTCGCGCTGCTCGCGCTCGAAGCGTGATGCGTAATGCGTAATGCGTAATGCGTGATGCGTGATGCCGACGTGACGCGTCAACGCGGCTGAAACGCGATCACGCACATGCCGACGAGCGCGATCGCCGCGCCCGCCACGTCCCACGCGCTCGGCCGGATGCGCTCGACCGCCCACAGCCACGCAATCGCCACGCCGATATAGACGCCGCCATACGCCGCGTAGACGCGTCCGGCGGCGGCATCGTGCAAGGTCAAGAGCCACGCGAAAAGCGCGAGCGACAGCGCGCCCGGCACGATCAGCCACGGCGAGCCGCCGCCTCTGAGCCATCGATACGGGAAATAGCAGCCCGCGATCTCGGCTACGGCGGTCGCGACATACAGCAGGAATGTTCTCATCGAAGGCGAAGGCGCTGACTGGATTCGCATTATCGGCTGCGTGCGCGACCGTTGCGCCGTCGCCGCGCGCTGACGACAATGTCGCGTTTGCCAACGACGCCCTTCGAACCCGATTTGACCGCTCCCGACGATCCCTCGCAACGCGCCGCCCTGCCCACGCACTGGCATCGCCGCGTCCTGACGCTCGCCTTTCCCATCGTCCTCGCGAATCTGACTCAGCCGATTCTCGGCGCGGTCGATACCGCCGTCGCCGGCCATCTCGACGGCCCGCAATATCTGGGCGGCGTGGCGCTCGGCGGGCTAGTCTTCAGCTTCGTGTTCTGGGGCTTCGGCTTTCTGCGCATGGGCACGACCGGGCTCGTCGCGCAGGCGTTCGGCGCGCGCGATGCCGCCGCGCTGCGCGCGCACGTGCTGCGCGCGCTGATGCTGGCGCTCGCGATCGGCGTGGCCGTGCTCGGGCTGCAAGCGCCGATCATCCGCTATGCGCTCGCCGCGCTCGGCGGCAGCCCGGCCGTGCAGCAGACGGCGAGCGCGTATTGCCACGCGCGCATCTGGGCCGCGCCGTTCGCGCTCGGCAACTACGCGGTGCTCGGCTATCTGCTGGGCTGCCAGCGCGTGCGGCTCGCGCTCGCGACGCAGGTGTTCATCAACGCGGTGAACATCGTCGCGGTGCTGCTCTTCGTGTATTGCTTCGGCTGGGGCATCGCGGGCATCGGCGCGGCGACCGCCTTCGCGGACTTCTGCGGCTTCGGGTTCGGACTCGCGATCCTCTGGCGTCTGCGCGAGCGCGGCTTGCCGCCGCTCGTCCCCCGCAGTTTAATCGATGCACGCGCGATCAGGCGCCTCGTCGCCCTCAACCGCGATATTTTCGTGCGCACGCTGTGTCTGCTCGGCGCGTTCGGCTGGTTTGCGCACGTCGGCGCGCGTCAGGGCGACACGATTCTCGCCGCGAACGCGCTCCTGTTGAACTTCCAGACGTTCATGGCATTCGGACTCGACGGCTTCGCGCACGCCGCCGAAGCGCTGGTCGGCGCGGCCGCCGGCGCGCGCGACCGGCACGCGTTCCGTCAGGCCGTCAAGGTGACGATGCTGTGGTCCGCCATCGGCGCGGCGGGCTTTTCCGTCGTCTATTGGGTGGGCGGGGAATGGATCATCGGACGGCTGACGGACCAGGCCGCCGTGCGCGCGGCGGCGCTGCGCTTCCTGCCGTGGGCAGCGATCCTGCCTCTCGTGTCCGTCGCAGGCTTTCAGCTCGACGGCGTGTTCATCGGCGCGACCGGCACGCGGGAATTGATGCGCGCGATGGCCGCATCGGCCGCGATCTTTCTGCTCGCGGCCTGGGCCTTCACGGGCGCGCTCGGCAATCACGGGCTATGGCTCGCGCTCACCGTTTTCATGGTCGCGCGAGGCGTCACGCTGCTGGTTCAGCTGCCGTCGATCGAGCGGGCGTCGTGCGCGGGCGATTCGCGCTGAAGCGTCATTCGGCTTTCGGATGCAACGCCGCGAGACCCTCCAGCAACGCCTTATGAAACGCCGCCGGCTCCTGCATCTGCGGCGCGTGCCCGGCGTCCGGAAACTCGACGAGCGTCGCGTTCGGAATCCGCTCCTTCGCCTGTTTGGCCAACTCTGGATAGCGCCCGAGTGTCGCGCGAATCTCGGGCGGCGCGAGATCCTTGCCGATCGCGGTCGTGTCTTTGTCGCCGATCAGGAGCAGCGTCGGCGGCTTGATTCGGTCGAATTCGTAGACGACGGGCTGCTGTAGCCACGTACATCTATAGGCTTTTCGCCGATACCTCCGATATTCTCGTCCTACAGGGACTCGCGCGAAACGGCAGTGAGGCGACGGAACAAAGCATCCTTTCTCGAATCCGCACTGATTCATCTGCCGACTTGCAACGCACGACCGCACCGTACGTTATGTCGGCGTACTCAGGACGCTCGAGAACCGCTTCTCATCACAAAATCAATCCACGCAAACCGAACTCATGGACCGACGTCGAAAGTCTTCAGGTATCGATGTTTGCGACTCAACCCCATTATCTCCCCCACCTCGATCAAATAATCTTGAAGCCAGCGGTGTTTTATCCGAACTTTCTCATTTTTTGATATCTCCTCTATGTTACTTTCGAAAGTCGCACGCGCGCTTATCCAAAGCGCTTCATAGTTTTCCGGAGTCACAACATTGAGATACCAGTATTCTCCCGTACGCAGTATCGTGCGGTCGCTTCCGAGAGCCGGGAACATATCGGCGATATTTCGATCAATCATTATCCTCGGAAAATCGGCAACCGCAGACTCTAACGTATAAGCCTTTGTGAGGACCGGGCTGTAAGTGATCGTCTGATTCTGGAAATGCTCACCGTAAGAAACCCCGCCTCTAATCAATAGTCCTTGACCTAGAAATGACGCAAACACATCCCTTAGGACGCAAATTAATTCGGGTGCCGCCGTACGATCGGAGCAGGAAATAAATATCGAATCCGATATTGCCTTATGGGAGAAATTGGCCTGATTAACGCCATCAAAGACGCGAAAAGCCGCGATCATTTTCTCTCGAAACACTTGCGTACCGTTTTTAATATCAGTATCCAAGTAATTTTTGTAGCCAAGTATGTCGAGAAATGCCATATGGGAATAATCAGCCATTGCCAACAACCTTTGCAATCTTCTCTATCTCCGCCCCGTATTCTGCGGCCCGAGTTAACCAACTCTCGAGCGCAACACCCTGCCAAGCCGCGCCTTCTGCAGATGCGAACTTGGTATCCTCACGATTGAGATCGAAGATCGCCTTTCCTACGATATGCGCGACAGGGGCCAGTCCACCGAAGTCCCTGATAGTGGCAACATACTCTTCGCTGCCCGATCCAGACGGGAGTTCAGCAACAATCCTGTCTCTGACAATTTCAAGTATTTCTGCTTCCCAATACTGGTATGGGCGCCTCGTTCTGCCCGCATATGCCTTAAAATTTTGGCTAATGGCCCCTAGAAAGACTGGTTCTCCGGGAAAGGATGAAATGCCAAAGGGAGGAAATGTTGAAATTGTCTTTTCATGCCGCTCTATCCATACCTTAATAAGTCTCGCGAGAGCATCAACCGCCTGCGCGCAAAATCGATCTGGAGTTACAGGTATAAAGTAGCTATCACAACTCAATAGGGCGAGGTTAGTTATTGCTCCGCTAGACGGCCCAAGATCAACCAAAATATGATCAAATCCATACTTCTGAATCAAATCGTGAAATAAGTTATGAAAAACGCGTCGGCGCAGTCTCCAGCCAGAACAATAGTGCTTTATGAAATTCCAGCGGCTCCTGCATCTGCGGCGCGTGACCGGCGTCCGGAAACTCGACAAGCGTCGCGTTTGGAATCCGCTCCTTCGCCTGTTTGGCCAATTCGGGATAACGCCCGAGCGTCGCGCGAATCTCGGGCGGCGCGAGATCCTTGCCGATCGCCGTCGTGTCCTTGTCGCCGATCAGGAGCAGCGTCGGCGGCTGGATGCGGTCGAATTCGTAGACGACGGGCTGCGTATAAATCATGTCGTACAGCAGCGCCGAGTTCCACGCGACGATATCCTTCCCCGGCCCGCGATACATGCCCGCGAGCATTTGCACCCACGGCTCGTAGTCGTCGCGCCACTGACCCGCGTAATACGTGTTCTTCTCGTAATTGCGAATGCCCTCGGCGCTCGTCTTGAGCTCGCGCGCATACCAGTCGTCGATGGAAATGGACGGCACGCCCTTCGCCTTCCAGTCCTCCAGCCCGATCGGATTGACGAGCGCGAGTTGCTCGGTCTCCTGCGGATACATGAGCGCGTACCGAACCGCGATCATGCCGCCCGTCGAATGCGCGATCAGCGTCGCGCGATTCACGCCGAGCGCGCCGAGCAGCGCGTGCGTGTTACGCGCCAGTTGCTGGAAGCTGTACTGATACCGCTCGGGCTTCGTCGACTTGCAAAACCCGATCTGATCCGGCGCAATCACGCGATAGCCCGCATCGGACAATGTCTCGATGGTCTGTTTCCACGTCGCCGCGCAGAAGTTCTTTCCGTGCAGCAACACCGCCGTGCGCCCGTTGGGGTGCGCCGGATGCACGTCCATATACGCCATGCGCAGCACCTGCCGCTGCGACGTGAATGCGAAGCGCGCGACCGGATACGGATAGTCGAAGCCCTGCAACTCGGGACCGTAAGCGGGTTCATCGGCAGATGCGGGCGCTGCCGCGATCAACGACGCGCACGAAGCCAGAGCCAGCAGCAGGGAGCGCGCGAAGAGAGGCATCGATTTCATGGGCTGTTTTTATCGAGATGAACGGCCCGAGCGATTCTAGCGCGCGGCAAGCCCTTATACTGTGCCGCCCCCGCTGGCCGCGTTTCGATTGCAGCCAAGCGACGGGCGTTTCGAGGCATCGCAATCAGTCGGGATTTTCAAAGCATGCAAGCAAGGTTCAAGGCACTCGTCGCCGCGCTGCTCGGCGCCGCGTGCATCAGCGCGGTCGCGAACGACTGCCCGCAGTTCAGCCCGTCCGGGCGCGAACCCGTGGTGACGAACGCGAAGATGCGCGCGTCCACGCAGGAAATCTGCTATTCGGACTTCGCGCTCCTGCACTCGGGCGTCACGCACGGGCCGTTGTGGTCGGCGGAACATCTCACGGCGCAGAGCGTCGATGACGCGAAGGACAACACGCGCACCAATCGCTTCTTCGTCGACAAGCGGCTGCCGCGCGGCGACAGCGCGCAACTCGACGACTACAAGCGCAGCGGCTACGACCGCGGCCACATGAGCCCGGCGGGCGACCGTGCGAGCAAGCAGGGCATGGCCGAATCGTTCTCGCTCGCGAACATCGTGCCTCAGGACCCGTCGAACAACCGGCGCATCTGGTCGCGCATCGAGCAGGCGGTGCGCCGGCTCACGGAGGAATCGGGCGAGGCGTACGTCGTCACCGGGCCGCTGTTCTCGGGCCGGCAATTGCAGACGATCGGCGAATCGCGCGTGTTCGTGCCGACGCAGTTGTACAAGGTCGTGTATTTGCCGCAGCGTCAGATCGCGTTCGCGGTGGTCGTCGAGAACGCGCCGACGAATACCTATACGATGAAGACCGTGCGCGAACTCGAAGCCATGAGCGGTCTCGCGTTTCCCGGCATTCCGGACGCGCTCAAGGACAAACGAATTGGAGGATTGCGAGGTGTTTAAGCCCTTTGCCAACGATACCGACGCCCTGAACATTGCGGGCGACGCCATCAACATCGTCAACGGCAAGACGCGCGTGACGATCAGCGGCGATCTGACGATTGCGCGGGACCAGGCCGGCCTCGCCGCCGCGAAGGCGCTGCACGACGCGCTCGGCGCGATCGTCGAGTCGCTCGCGAAGGACGCGCATCTGCCGGCGAAGCTGCCGGACGAGCCGCCCGCGCCCACCGGCACGGCCGACAATCCGTTCATCTGACGGCATCGCGCGTCAGGAGAGCGCAGCGTGATCGAATGCCACGTCCGCCCGAGTCCGCTCGGCCCGATTCTGTATCGCGCCGAGGACGCGTGTCTGACCGGCCTCTTCTTCGTCGGGCAGAAGCACTTCCCCGCCGGGCTGCCGCCGCACGAGATTGTCCACGACGGCCGGCCCGCGCCGCGCGTGATCGAAGCCGCGTGCGATGAGATCGCGCAATATTTCGCCGGTGAGCGGCTGACGTTTTCAGTCCCGGTCAGGCTGCGCGGCACGCCGTTTCAGCAGCAGGTCTGGGATCTTTTGCGCCAGATTCCTTTCGGCGATGCGTGGACTTACGGCGATCTCGCGCGGCGGCTCGGCTTGCCGCCCGGCGCATCGCGGGCCGTGGGCGGCGCGAACGGGCGCAATCCGGTGGCGATCATCGTGCCGTGTCATCGCGTGATCGGCGGCGACGGTGAGTTGACGGGCTATGCCGGCGGCGTGGACCGGAAGCGATCGCTCCTGACGCTCGAAGGCGGCCGCGGACGCGCGCAACTCGCCCTCTTCTGAGCGCCGCGACGACGAAAAAAAGCTCGCGGACTGTGTGGTCCGCGAGCTTTTGCTTTTGTCTGAGTACGACGCCTCAGCGCGTTATTGCGTCAACACGACTTCCACGCGACGGTTCTCGGCACGGCCGACGCTCGTCGCGTTGGATGCGATCGGATGCGACTCGCCGTAAGCCTTGGTCGCGAAGTCCTGCGCCTGCAGGCCGTGGGTCTTCAGGTACTCCAGCACGGCGCGCGCGCGGCGCTGGGACAATGCGACGTTGTACGACGCCGAACCGATGGAATCCGTATAACCCTGCACCACCACCGACGAGAACGTCACGCCGCGACCATCGGTGATGAGCTTGTCGAGAATGGCGCGGGCTTTCGGCGTGAGTTGCGCGCTATCGAACGCGAAGTTGGTCTTCTCGTCGAGCGTGACCTTGCGCACCGGCGCAGCGACCGGCGTCGCGGCGACCACCGGCTGCGGTTCGGCTTGCTGAACGGGCGTCTGCGCAACCGCGGCTGGCTGCGGCATCCCGCACGTGAAGACGATTTCGCCTGCGTTGCCCGGCCCATTCGTGCCTTCCACGTTTTGCAAGACATTGACCGGCTGATTTCCACACATTTTCTGCGCGGCTTGCATGCACGCACTGCCGTTCTGGAACACGCCGTAGCATTCAGAACGGAACGCCTTCTGCCCGCCCGATGTCTGGATTTCATTGATATTGAACGTGGGTCCGGAAGTGGTGGAGCAACCGGCGAGCACAACGACGGCGGCGAAAACGACAGCAACGGTTTTTTTGAGCATCTTTGATTCGACTTGAGAACGCGAGGCCTGGAATCAGGCGCGCTTGAGATACGAGTGACGCGTGCTTTCCCGACTGGAAGGGATGCGGCGTTTTGAAGCGTTGCGATTCTAGCAACGCGTTTTGCGTCTCCCGCAGGGATAAATCCCAATTTTTCGAACTTTTCCGAGCCGAGAATGAGGCGTTATTTGCCCGTCGCGGGAAGATCGCCGTCGGCCTGCTTCTGCAATTCCAGCACGCGCAATTGCAGCGCGCGAAGCTGAGCTTGCGCCGCCGCCTGCTCGGTGCGCAATTGGCGAATGGCGTCCTGCTCCCTTGCTGATGACTCGCCACTTCGCTTTGCTGCGCGCGAGCGACATCGAGATCAGCCTGCAAGCGATTGGCCCGTTCCTGTTGCGCGGCGATCTGCCGTTGGGCGTAAGGCGTTTGCGCTTCGAGATTGATGCGGCGAATCTCCGCATCGGCCAGCGTCGCCGACGACTTCGCGAAATCCGAATAAACCGATTCGGCGCGCGCCTCGTTTTGCGTCTTCAGCACGCGCCAGACTTTATCGAGCTGAAACAACGCCGCGTAATACGTCATTTGCTCGCGATAATACGCGAGACTCGCGCCGTAACTGCCGTTCACGGTTTTGCGCAGAGTGATGATTTTTCCGTCGCGGGTCAGCGCTTCTAATTCGGCGACGTCGCCGTTTGCAGATAAGGCATTGTCCGGCGTATCGGGCACGCGGGCGGATTGCGCTTCGCCGGGCGCGGCGCGCACGCTTATCGACAGCACGCACCAGCCCGCGATCAGCGCCACTTTCGAAACAGGCACGCGTTTCATTGCATTATCCCCGGACCATCGACAATGGAATCAGCCCGGATTATGACGAGACGCCGCGATGAATGCGAGCCGGTTTTTGACCGGCGTTATGCGAATTGCTGATGCCTGATTCGCGCTTCCGATAATTCGACCGTTTCGCGGCCAACCGGCGTTTGAAGCGGAGAAAATATGCGCGAGTCCGTAGGTGAAATGGGCATCGGCGAGAAAATGCCGCGATCGGCGCTGAACGCAAACGGCGCGGCCGAAAAAATATGCGAGTCCGGCAACGGCTCGGCCGCTCTTGAAGGCGTAGCCGACGAGAGCAGGTAAGAAGTCAGACAGGCGGCGAGCGCGACGGCGCTCCAGATCGAGTGCGAACGGTTCATGGCTGGCTAAACGGAGGCTGGCGCAACGCGCCGGGAGGCGGAGCCCGAGAACGCGCGGCTCCACGACATCGAAGACCGTATTTGACCAGCGGCGACGTCCGCCGCCCATGAGAGGGTTCTCAAACAGCCGTTGTCCGCGACAAATCGGCGACCCTGGGCGCCACGGGCTCGGATTATGCGAGGCCGAAACGCCGGCGCACTTATGAGGACCGCTTGCGACGGCAGCGCGGACGCTCAACGCAGCCGCCCGCTCAAAGCCCGCACAGGAATGCGAGCGATTCAAACGGCGACACGTTGCCGGTAGTCAGCCATAATTCGCGTTCTTTACGAGCCCGTGCGCCAAGTAAAAACGAAAATTTCATGAGCCAAGACGACAATCTCCCCGCCGAATCTTCACCCGAGCGCGCCGCGAACGACGACAACGTCACCACGGGCGTCCCGGGCCTGGACGAGATACTCGGCGGCGGCTTTGTCGGAGGCGGGCTCTACATGATCGAAGGCATGGCGGGCGCGGGCAAGACGATCCTGTCATCGCAAATCGGCTTTCATCGCGTCGCGCAGGGCGACAAGGTGCTGTACATCACGCTCATCGCGGAATCGCACACCAAGCTGCTCTCGCATTTGCGCGCCCTGTCCTTCTACGACGCCAACGCCATTTCCGGCCGCATGCTGTTCGTGAGCGGCTACCACGAACTCATGCGCGAGGGTCTTTCCGGCTTTCTCGCGCTGATCGCTTCCACGATCAAGTCGAGCCGCCCGCGCTTCATGGTGATCGACGGCTTTCGCAGCGCGCGCGAGTTCAGTTCGACGGAGCTGGAACTCTCGCAGTTCATCCACGAGCTGTCGGCGTTCGTCAGCGCGGCGCGGTGCACCACGCTGATTCTCGCCCCGCTCTCGGGCAACGAGCCGCATCCGGAGCACACGCTCGTCGACGGACTGATCGAACTGAACCGCTTCAGCACCGGCATGCGCCGCGCGCGCGAGATCGAAGTGCATAAGCTGCGCGCCCGCGACCACTTGCTCGGCAAGCATTTCTTCAGCATCTCGAATAGCGGCGTCATGGCGTACCCGCGTCTGGAGGCATCGGCCGCGAACCAGCACGCGCCACGCCATTACGATTCGAAGCTCTCGTTCGGTTTCCCCGAGTTCGACCGCATGATGGGCGGCGGCGTGGCGCGCGGCTCCACGACGACGCTCGTCGGGCCGTCGGGCGTCGGCAAGACGCTGCTCGGGCTCAAGTTCCTGCAGGCGGGCGTCGAACGGGGCGAGCGTTGCGTTTATTTCGGCCTGTACGAATCGCCGGACCGGCTGATCGCGAAGGCACGGTCGGTGAATATCGATCTGACCGACGCGGCGAAGGACGGCCGCCTCGCGATCGAGTGGCATTCGGCAGTCGAGTTGTCCATCGACGAACTTGCCGCGCAACTGCTCGGCGTCGTCGCGCGCACGGATGCTTCGCGGCTCGTGGTGGACGGCATCGACGGCTTTCATCAGTCGGCCAACCGCGCGGAACGTTTCGGACTGTTTCTGAACGCGCTCACTTTGCGACTGCGCGATGCCGGCGTCACGACCATCGTCACGGAGGAACTGCCGCTTTACGGCGAAACCGCGCCGCCCACCACCATGCGCGCGTCGGCGATGACCGAGAACATCGTCCTCATGCGCTACGTCGAGGCCAATTCCGCGCTCTACCGGATGGTGTCGGTCGTCAAGCAGCGCGAGAGCGCGCACGATTCCGGCATCCGCCGCCTGACCATCGATGCGCGCGGCCTGCATATCACGGAGAGCTTCATCGGGCCGACAGGCATCCTGTCCGGCCATCCGTCGCTCTCGCCTGCGCTGTCCGTGACCGATCCCGGCCCGCGCACATGAAAAAGATCCTTGTCGTCGACGACGAATTCGACATCCTGACCACCTGGCGGCTCGTGCTGGAGATGGAAGGTTACGAGGTGACGACGGCGTCGAACGGACGCATCGCGCTCGACGCCGCCAAGCTGAACGCGCCGGACGTCATCATCACCGACTGGATGATGCCGCACATGGACGGCGTCGAGTTGATCCGCAGTCTCGCGGCAAGCGATACGCTCAACAAGGTGCCGGTCATTCTGATGAGCGCCGCCGCGAACGCGCCGGAACTCGACCATCCCGACGCGCGGTTCCGCAGAAAGCCGCTTTCCATCGACGATTTGCTCGCGCTGGTGGCGGATCTGGCGAATCGCAGATGAGCGCGCGGCGCGGTGGGCACGAAGCGTGCTCTATCGTCCGTTCCGGCGCTGCCGGTTGAATCGAAGCAGTAACGGGGCAATACCAACGCAAACCGCTTCAACGAGAATGGGAGGCACCATGGTGCAAGATCAAGTGGAAGGCACGGCTCAAAACGTGGTCGGCAAGGTGCAAGACGCGGTCGGCGCGCTGACGGGCGATTCCGGCACGCAGGTCGAGGGCAAGGCGCGTCAGGCGCTCGGCTCGCTGCAGCAGACGTACGGGCAGACGCTCGACAACGTTCGCAGTGCCGTCTCGGATCAGCCGATCAACGGCATTCTGATCGCCGCGGCCGTCGGGTTCCTGCTGGGCGCGTTGTGGAATCGCGATCGGTAGTCTTCAGGCGCGACGCGCTGCGCATTACCGCAGCGCGCACGCGTTTGAGCGACGAAGCCGGCGTCTCGCGCGCCGGCTTTGTCGTTTGTGGCGGTCCTATGCTCTACGCGGCGAGCACATTCGACAACGTGCCGATCCCCGCGATCGACACATCGACGCGCGCGCCGTCCTTGATCGACCCGACGCCGATGGACGTCCCGCATGCGATCACATCGCCCGGCGCGAGCGACATGTCGTGTGAAATCAGGCTGACCTGCTCGGCGGGCGAGAAGATCATGTCGTCGAGCGGGTAGTTCTGGCGCTCGACGCCTTCCACCGTGGTCACGACATTCGCGCTGCGCCAGTCGAACCCGCTGACGATTCCCGGCCCGAGGCACGTGAACGTGTCGAAGCCCTTCGAGCGGCACCACTGCGCGAAGTTGGGATCTTCCTGAAGCAGTTCGATGGCGGTGACGTCGTTCACGCAGGTAAAACCGAAAATCGCATCCTCGGCTTCTTCCACCGACGCGCACGACACCGCCTTGCCGATCACGATGCCCAGTTCGCCCTCGTAGGCAATCTTGCCGTGATAATTCTTCGGCCGGCGAATCGACTCGTTCGGCCCGATCACCGACATCGGCGGCTTGATCAGAAAGAGCGGATGCTGCGGCGGCGCCTTGTCGAGCTTCTGCGAGAGCGCGTAGTAGTTGTTCCAGAGCGCAATGACCTTGCTCGGCTCACAGGGCGCGAGCAGCGTGAGGTCGTCCACGGGCAAGGAGATGTCGGTCGGGCGCGGCTGATCGAACAGCGCGCCGTCGTGCTGCACGACGCGCCCCGAGCGCTCGTCGAGTGTGCCGAAGCCGATATGTCCGTCGGCATCGCGAAAACGTATCCAGGTGGTCACGGCATTCCTTTTCTAATTGGCGCGAGCCGCGGCCCGCGCCGTTCCCTGGGATCGAATCGGATCAGATCAGGCCCGCGCCGCGCGCCCACTTGTATTTCGCGCCGAGCACCGCGACGGGCAACTCGGTCGAATACGCGTAGGCCGGCACGCCGTGTTCGTACAGATACTCGGCGGCCTCCTCCACCTGCACGTCGCCGGCCAGCGACGCGACGATCGGCTTTTCGATGCCGCGCGCCTTCATCTCCTCCTTCACTTCGATCACGAGTTTGGCGAAGACCATCGGCGGCGTGATGATCGTGTGCCAGTAGCCGAGAATGATCGAATGGATGCGGTCATCCTCGAGCCCGAGCTTGATCGTGTTCTTGTACGTGGTCGGCGGCTCGCCGCCCGTGATATCGACCGGATTGCCCGCCGCGCCGAACGGCGGGATGAACTTGCGGAACGCGGCATCGAGATCGTCGGGCATGGTCATCAGCGAAAGGCCGTTGTCCACGCAGGCGTCCGAGAGCAGCACGCCCGAGCCGCCCGCGCCGGTGATGATGACGGTGTTTTCGCCCTTCGGCGTCGGCAGCTTCGGAATGCCGCGCGCGAATTCGAGCAGATCGCGCAGCGACCGCGCGCGGATCACGCCGCATTGCGCGAACACGTCCTCGTAGATCTTGTCGTTGCCGGCGAGCGCGCCCGTGTGCGAACTCGCCGCGCGCGCCCCGAGGCTCGTTCTGCCCGCCTTCAGTACGACGACCGGCTTCTTCTTCGACACGCGCCGCGCGGCTTCGGCGAAAGCGCGGCCGTCCTTCAGATCTTCGCAGTGCTGCGCGATGATTTCCGTGTTGTCGTCCTGCTCGAAGAACGTGAGCAGATCGTCTTCGTCGATATCGCTCTTGTTGCCGAGCCCGACGATCGCCGACACGCCCATCTTCGCGGAGCGCGAAAAGCCGATGATCGCCATGCCGATGCCGCCCGATTGCGACGAGAGCGCGGCCTTGCCCTTCACGTCGTACGGCGTGCAGAACGTCGCGCAAAGGTTCTTCGGCGTGTAATAGAAGCCGTAGATGTTCGGGCCCATCATGCGGATGTCGTACTGGCGCGCAATGCGCACGAGCTCTTCCTGTCCCTCCTGATTGCCCGTTTCGGCGAATCCTGATGGAATCAGCACCGCGCCGGGAATCTGCTTCTCGCCCACCTCCACCAGCGCCTGCGCGACGAACTTGGCGGGAATCGCGAACACGGCCACGTCGATCACGCCCGGCACGTCTTTCACGCTCTTGTACGCCTTGCGGCCCATGATCTCGTCGGCCTTCGGGTGGATCGGATAGATGGTCCCCTGATAGCCGCCGTTGATCAGGTTCTTCATGACCGAGTTGCCGATCTTGCCGTCCTCGTTCGACGCGCCGATCACCGCGACCGCATCCGGCTTCATGATGCGGTTCATCTGCCGGACGATCTGCTCCTGCGTCGGGCGATAACGCGGCTCGGCCGGCTCGAAGTCCATCACGATGCGCACGTCCGCCGCCACGGCGCCGTTCGGGCTCGCGAAGACCGGGTTCAGGTCCATCTCGGAGATCTGCGGGAAGTCGTCGACGAGGCGCGACACGCGCTCGATCAGCGTCACGAGCGCCTCGCGATTCACGGCCTCCGAACCGCGCACGCCGCGCAGGACATCGGCGGCCTGAATGCCGTCGAGCATCGACGCGGCCTCTTCGCGCGTGACGGGAGCCAGGCGGAACGTCACGTCCTTCAGCACTTCGACGAGCACGCCGCCGAGCCCGAACGCGATCAGCTTGCCGAACGACGGGTCCGTGACCGCGCCGATGATGACTTCCTGGCCCGCGCCGACCATCTGCTGAACCTGCACGCCGACGATGGTCGCGTTCGCGTCGTGCTTCTTCGCGTTCTCGATGATGGTCGCGAAGCCCGCCTTCACGTCCGCTTCGTTCTTCACGCCGACGAGCACGCCGCCCGCCTCCGTCTTGTGCAGAATCTCCGGCGAGACGATCTTCAGCACCACCGGAAAGCCGATGAACGACGCGAGCTTGGCCGCGTCGTCGGCGCTGGTCGCGACGCCTTCCTGCGGCACCGAAATACCGTAGGCGTCGCAGACGAGCTTGCCTTCCGGCGCGGTCAGCGACGCGCGGCCTTCGGCCTTCACCCGCTCGAAGATTTCCGCGACGCGGCGCTTGGCGTCGGCCGCATGCAACGGCACGACGTTCGATGCCGGCGTGGAAGATTGGACTGTTTCGCTGCGTTCCTGGACGACCGTGCTGTTCATGTTGGCGTGTCTCCGTGTATTCGAGGACGAGTCTGGACCGCGCGCCGCCCGTTGCGGGCAGCGCGCGAAGGGCGCATCGGGAGTGAAAGCTCAGATCGCGCCGAGGCTCTTCAGCGTGGCGATCTGGTCAGGCGTGTAGCCGAGCTCGGCCATGACTTCATCGGTATGCTCGCCGAGCAGCGGCGAGCGCACGACTTCCGTCGGGCTGTCCGAGAGCTTGATCGGGTTGCCGACCGTCAGGTACTTGCCGCGCACCGGATGGTCCACTTCCACGACCGTGCCGGTCTTTCTCAGCGACGGTTCTTCGGCGATTTCTTTCATCGAGAGAATCGGGCCGCAGGGAATGTCGTGCTTGTTCAGGATCTCCATCGCCTGGAACTTGGTTTTCGACATGGTCCAGCGCTCGATTTCCGCGAAGATTTCTTTCAGACGCGGCAGGCGAGCGTTCGGCGTCTTGTAATCCGGATGCTCGATCCACTCTTCCTTGCCGATGACCTTGCAGATCTCGCCCCACACCGGCGCCTGCGTGATGAAGTAGATGTACGCGTTCGGATCGGTTTCCCAGCCCTTGCACTTCAGGATCCAGCCCGGCTGGCCGCCGCCCGACGCATTGCCCGCGCGCGGCACCGCGTCGCCGAACTTGCCGTTCGGATACTGCGGGTACTCCTTCATGACGCCGGTGCGTTCCAGCCGCTGCTGGTCGCGCAATTTCACGCGGCACAGGTTGAGCACGCCGTCCTGCATGGCCGCGAGCACTTTCTGCCCGCGCCCCGTGCGGTTGCGCTGATACAGCGCCGTCACGATGCCGAGCGCAAGATGCAGCCCCGTGCCGGAATCGCCGATCTGCGCGCCGGTGACGGTCGGCGGGCCGTCGTCGAAACCGGTGGTCGATGCCGCGCCGCCCGCGCACTGCGCAACGTTCTCGTAGACCTTGCAGTCTTCGTACGGCCCCGGCCCGAAGCCCTTGACGGACGCCACGATCATCGCCGGATTCAGCTCCTGGATGCGCTCCCACGTGAAGCCCATGCGGTCGAGCGCGCCCGGCGCGAAGTTCTCGACGAGCACGTCGCACTTCTTGACGAGCGTTTCGAGCACTTTCTTTCCCTCGGGATTCTTCGTGTCGATGGTGATCGACCGCTTGTTGTGATTGAGCATCGTGAAGTAGAGGCTGTCGGCATCGGGGATATCGCGCAGTTGCTCCCGCGTGATGTCGCCCGCGCCGGCGCGCTCCACCTTGATGACGTCCGCGCCGAACCACGCGAGCAGCTGCGTGCAGGTCGGACCCGATTGAACGTGCGTGAAATCGAGGATGCGTACGCCATCCAGTGCCTTGCCCGAGGTGTTCATGGCTGTCTCCCTGTGTCTTCGATCGCGTTCTTTATTTGTACATCGTCTGGGCCATCGTGCCAGGGGCGTATACCGTAGGATCGACCCAGATATTGATGACCGCGCTCTTGCCGGTTTTCGCGATCGACTCGCGCGCCCGCTGCAACGCGCCCGCGATCTTCGACGCTTCGTACACTTCCTCGCCGTAGCCGCCGAGCATTTCGGCGAAGCGGCCATACGGCACGTCCGAGAGCAGATTGCCGACGTTGCCGCGCTCCTCGCCGTATTTCGCGAGCTGGCCGTAGCGAATCTGGTTCATCGCCGAGTTGTTGCCGATCACCGCGATATACGGCACGCCGAAGCGGTTGGCCGTTTCCATGTCGAACGAGGTCATGGAGAACGCGCCGTCGCCGTAGTAGCAGAGCACTTCCTTCTCCGGATTGGCGAGACCCGCCGCGATGGCGAAGCCCGTGCCGACGCCGAGCGAGCCGAGCGCGCCGGGGTCCATCCACTGGCCGGGGCGGCGCGGACGCACGGCTTGCGCCGAGATCGTCACGACGTCGCCGCCATCGCCGATATAAATGGTGTCGTCGGAGAGGAACTGGTTGATCTCGTGCGCGACGCGATACGGATGAATCGGGCTCGCATCCGACGTGAAGAGCGGCATGAGCTTGGCGGTCGCGGTTTCTTCCGCCGCCGCGAGTTCGCGCATCCACGCCTGGCGCGACTGGCGCTTGTCGTTCTTCAGCCGGCCGCTCGCGGCTTGCAGCACCGCGCCGAGAATCGCGCCCGGATCGCCGACGAGCCCGAGGTCGATATCGCGGTTCTTGCCGACGGTGCGGTAGTCCATGTCGATCTGCACCAGCTTCAGCTCTTTGCTGATGCGCTTGCCGTAACCCATGCGGAAATCGAACGGCGTGCCGACGATCACGATCAGATCCGCCTTCGCGAAAGCCTGCGAGCGCGTGCGGTCGAAGTGATGCGGATCGCCCGGCGGCAAGAGGCCGCGGCTCGCGCCGTTGAAGTAGCCGGGAATGTCGAGGCCGCGCAGCAGCGCGATGGCCTCTTCGTGGCCGCGCGCCGTCCAGACTTGCTGGCCGTAAAGGATCGCCGGGCGCTCGGAGTTCACGAGCAGATCGGCGAGCTTTTCGATGTCCTTTGGATCGCCGACCGATTTCGTCGATGCGCGATAGCGTCCGGGCTGCGGAATCACGGCCTTGCTGACGTCGATTTCACGGTCCAGCACGTCGCGCGGAATCTCCAGATACGCCGGGCCGGGCGCGCCGTTAAACGCTTCGCGGGCGGCCATCGAGACCATGTCGGCAACGCGCTCGGTGCTCGGCACGGTCGCCGCGAACTTGGTGATGGGCGACATCATGTCGACGTGCGGGAGGTCTTGCAGCGAGCCCATCTTGTGCTGCGTGAGCGCGCCCTGCCCGCCGATATGGATGATCGGGCTTTCCGAGCGAAACGCCGTGGCGACGCCCGTGACCGCGTTCGTGCAGCCGGGGCCGGCCGTCGTCACGACGCAGCCGAGCTTGCCCGTCTGACGCGCGTAGCCGTCGGCGGCGTGAGCGGCGACCTGCTCGTGGCGCACGTCGATGATGCGGATGCCTTCATCGACACAGCCGTCGTAGATATCGATGATGTGGCCGCCGCACAGCGTGAAGATGGTATCGACGCCTTCGTTCTTGAGGGCGCGCGCAACGAGATGGCCGCCCGAGACGACGCCCGCGCCGCGCGTCTTTTGCTTGAGCGTGTCATCGGCGGTGGTGGTGGCTGGAGCGACTTCCGGACGGCTGCTGACGACTTCGGACATGTGTTGTCTCCTCCTCGAATGGGGTGATGTTCTTTCGCTCAGGACCTCGCGCTGTTGTCCCGTTGCTGTGATATACAATATTCCACACACAGTATTAGTCAACGATGTTCTGATTGGAACAAACCCTGTGATGCGGTGCATGATCGACGCTTCCTGCTGCTGTAACTGCTTTTCACGTTTGTTCTTGCTGCGACGCAAAACGACTGCTCGCTATCCTCACGGCTCTGATATGTGATATATCTGATATCAGCGCGGACCACTGCATCGTCACGCGCATCCACGACAACGACCGGAGCGCTCGCTGTCAGCACGCGCCGGACGAAACAGGAGACGCAATGAACATTCACGAATACCAAGCGAAGGCGCTGCTGCGAAAGTACGGCGTCGCGGTGCCGCAAGGCCGCGTCGCCTTCACGACGCAGGAGGCCGCCGATGCCGCCAGCGCGCTCGGCGGCCCGGTCTGGGTCGTCAAGTCGCAGATTCATGCGGGGGGACGTGGCGCGGGCCGCTTTGCCAACGATCCTGATGGCAAAGGCGGCGTGCGCGTGGTGAAGTCGGTGGAAGACGTGCGCGAGAACGCGCGGAAGATGCTCTCGTCCGTGCTCGTGACGAAGCAGACCGGACCGGCCGGCAAGGAAGTGAAGCGCCTCTATATCGAAGAAGGCTGCGACATTGCGCGCGAGCTGTATCTCGGCATGCTGGTCGATCGGGCGACGTCGCGCATCACGGTCATGGCGTCGACAGAAGGCGGCATGGAGATCGAGGAAGTCGCGCATCGCACGCCCGAAAAGATTCTCAAGGTCGCGATCGATCCCGCGACCGGCCTTCAGCCTTTTCATACGCGGCAGGTCGCGTTCGGGCTGGGGCTCACTGGCGATCAGGTGAAAGCGGCGTCGAAGTTCATCGCCGCGCTGTATCAGGCGTTCGTCGATCTGGATGCTTCCGTGGTCGAAGTCAATCCGCTCGTGGTGACCGGTTCGGGCGACGTGATGGCGCTCGACGCGAAGCTCAATTTCGACGACAACGCGCTGTATCGCCATCCGGACGTCGAAGCCCTGCGCGACGAGGACGAAGAAGACCCCGCCGAAATCGAAGCCGCGAAGCACGGCCTCAACTACGTGAAGCTGGACGGCAGCATCGGCTGCATGGTGAACGGCGCGGGCCTGGCGATGGCCACCATGGACATCATCAAACTGTACGGCGGCGAGCCCGCGAACTTTCTGGACGTGGGCGGCGGCGCGACGCAGGAACGCGTCGCCACCGCGTTCAAGCTGATTCTGCGCGATGCGAAGGTGCAAGGCATCCTCGTCAACATCTTCGGCGGCATCATGCGCTGCGACGTGATCGCGCAAGGCGTCGTCGCGGCGGCGCGCGAAGTCGACTTGCGCGTGCCGCTCGTCGTGCGTCTGGCCGGCACGAACGTCGATGCGGGCCGCGAAATTCTGCGCACGTCCGGTCTCACCATCATCTCCGCCGACAATCTCGCCGATGCCGCCGACAAGATCGTCAGCGCCGTCCACCACTGAAAGGAAGCCACCATGAGCGTCTTGATCGACAAGAACACGAAGGTGATCTGCCAGGGCTTCACCGGCGCGCAAGGCACCTTTCACTCCGAACAGGCGATTGCCTACGGCACGCGAATGGTCGGCGGCGTCACGCCCGGCAAGGGCGGCACGACGCATCTCGACCTGCCGGTCTTCGACACAGTGGCCGATGCGGTCGCGAAAACGGGCGCCGACGCGTCCGTGATTTACGTGCCGCCGCCCTTCGCCGCCGATGCGATCCTCGAAGCCATCGACTCCGAAGTGCCGCTGATCGTCTGCATCACGGAAGGCATCCCGGTGCTCGACATGCTGCGCGTGAAGCGCGCGCTCGCGGGGTCGGCGAGCCGGCTCGTCGGGCCGAACTGTCCAGGCGTCATCACGCCGGGCGCGTGCAAGATCGGCATCATGCCGGGACACATTCATCAGCCGGGGAAAATCGGCGTGGTGTCGCGCTCGGGCACGCTGACCTACGAGGCTGTCGCGCAGACCACCGCGGCCGGGCTCGGCCAGACGACGTGCATCGGCATTGGCGGCGATCCGGTGAACGGGACGAACTTCATCGACTGCCTGTCGCTCTTTCTCGCCGACGACGCGACGGAAGGCATCATCATGATCGGCGAGATCGGCGGATCGGCGGAGGAAGAAGCGGCGCAGTTCCTGAGGGACGCGAAAACGAAAAAGCCGGTCGTCGGTTTCATCGCCGGCACGACCGCGCCGCCGGGACGCCGCATGGGCCACGCGGGCGCGATCATCTCGGGCGGATCGGGCACGGCGAGCGCGAAGATCGACGCGATGAAATCGGCGGGCATCCACGTCGCCGATTCGCCCGCGGCGCTCGGCGAAACGATGCTGCGGGCGATGCGCTAGCGCGTCTTGCGGGCGCAAAAAAAGGCCGCGCGGCGATTGCCGTGCGGCCTTTTGCTTTACTGCTCGCGCTGCTTGAAACTCAGTCCAGAAAGTCGCAATTCGCCTCGACGAACGCCGCGAGATCCAGCGAATGCTGCCGCACGAGCCGCTCGACGAGCTCGGTGTCGCGCTTCTCCAGCGCCTCGATGATGCGCATGTGATCGACGATCGAGCGCGACGCGCGGTCGCTCTGCGAGATCGTCATCTTCCGGATGGCGCGCACGTGCACGAAGATGTTCTTGATCGTGTCGAAGATGATCTGCGACTTCGACAGCCGCACGATGGCCTGGTGGAACGCGATATTCGCTTCCGAATACTCGTCGATATGCTCGGCCGGCGTGCTGTCGCGGAAATTGTCGAACATGTGGCGAAGCTGGGCAATTTCCTCGTCCGTCGCGCGCTGCGTGGCAAGGCGCGCCGCCATGCTTTCGAGCGCCGCCCACATGTGGATCATCTCGACGATCTCGCGCTTGGTCTTGCGCAGGATATACACCCCGCGGCGCGGCACCGTGCGCAGAAAGCCTTCCTGCTCCAGAAGCGTCATGGCCTCGCGGATAGGCGTTCGCGAGACGCCCAACGCTTCCGTCAGCTCTTTTTCGTCCAGACGGATTTCTTCCCGCGAACGGTAGATGTCCGCCTCCGCAATCGCCTGCCGCAGTTTCGCGTACGCCTGATCGCGCAGCGAAACCGTGGCGTTGATCGGCTCCAGCGAAAGCGTCAGCCCATTCGGGCGAACTTCCGGCCTGTCTACGGATTGAGTATCAGATGGCATTGATGGCTTGGTTTCCCATTTGCGGACGGTCCGCGACGACGCGCTTGCCCGAACCGCCGTTCTGGTCGTCCGCCGCGAGTCCGGCAAAGCGACCGTGTTCCTGTGCGCGCTGCAGCATGTCCTGCGGCACCGCCGACGCAATCATAAACGTAACGCTCACACCCACGGCAACCAGCGCGATTCCAACGACTACCAACAAGGCGATGCTCATTTCAGGCTCCGGTCAAAATCACTCAAGAGCCTCTAGTATATGTTGCGTCGCAGCAGGACGCAACATATTTTGCATCTTGTATATCAGAAACAACGCCGGCGTCCTTCGATCCAGTTTAGGCCGCTTTTTGCGTCTGCGGCGGCGCTGGAGCCCGCGCGGTTCCCTGATTCACCGCTTCGCGCAGCTTGATCAATGCGAGGACCGCATCGATCATCGGCGTCTCCACGTGCACCAGGCGGCCAATTTCCTGCACGACCGTAATGAGCGGGTCGATTTCCATTGGCCGGCCGGCTTCGCAGTCCATCAGCATCGACGTTTTATGCGCGCCGACCGCCCCCGCGCCGTTGATGCGCCGCTCCACGTCCACGCGGAAGTTGACGCCGATCTTGTCGCCGATCGCCTTTGCTTCCAGCATCATCGCCTTCGAGAGCGCGCGCGTGCCGGGGTCGCTCGTGAGGACATCGAGCGTCGCGTGCGTGAGCGCGCTGATCGGATTGAAACAGAGGTTGCCCCAGAGCTTCAGCCAGATTTCATCGCGGATGTTGTCGCGCATCGGCGCTTCCATGTCGGCGGCCGCCATGATGTCGTGCAGTGCCTGAAGGCGCGGCGTGATCTCCCCGCTCGGCTCGCCGATGGGAAACTTCTTGCCGTAGTGATGCTCGATGACGCCTGGCTCCGCGATTTCCGCCGCCGGCAGCAGCACGCAGCCGATGGCCCGCTCCGGCCCGAAGACGCTCCATTGCCTGCCGCCCGGATCGATGCTTTGCAGCGTCGTGCCGGCAAGCGCGCCGCCGTGCTGATAGAAGTACCAGTAAGGCAAGCCGTTGACCGCGGTGACGATGGCCGTATCCGGGCCGAGCAGCGGCGGCATCAGGTCGACCACGCCGGGCACCGAGTGCGCCTTCAACGCGATGATCACGTAGTCCTGCGGCCCGAGCTCGGCCGGATTGTTCGTGCAGCGCACCTTGACGGTGTGCTCTTCTCCATCGATTCGAAGCCGCACGCCGTTCGCCTGCATCGCCGCGAGGTGCGGCCCGCGCGCCACGAAGCTGACGTCCGCTCCGGCCCGCGCGAGTTGCGCACCCATGTAACCGCCGATGGCTCCGGCGCCATACACGCAGATCTTCATGCTCGTCTCCTAGAGTCGTAGTCTCGCACGCTTCTGATATACAAGATACTACATTCCACGTTCACCCAGGACAAGGCGATTCGTGCGGCGGCAGACGCGAAAACCCGCATGCGGCGGCGGCCTTGCGGTGTCGTCGGGATGAACGGACGCGTCGCTCAGGCCTCGACGGCCTGTGACGTGTTGAGAGTATGCGTCGAGGATGCGATGAAGTGTGACCAGACATGCGCCGCGCCCTCGCGCAGCGCGCGGCCACGGCGACGCACGATCATGACCGCGCGAGCGGCGTCGGGCACGAGGGGAATGAAGCGCGTGCGGGCGCTGTCGCAAGACAGACGAGCGTGCATCGGCAAAACGCCGACGCCGAGACCGGCCTCCGCCATGCGCGTCACCGCCACCGGCTGCGTCAGCCGCTGTCGCACTGCGCCCGCCACCGCGTGGCGCGCGAGCGTGGCTTCGACGGCGGCGAGGCTGGCGGTGTCGTCGTCGAGCAGAAGGAGCGGCGTGCCGCGCAACTGCGTCCACTCCAGACGCGCGGCGTCCGCCAGCCGATGCGACGCGCCGACCACCGCTGCGAAACCATCGGCGAAGAGCGGTTCGAAGGCGAGTTCGTCGAGATTGTCCGGCGCAATGACGACGCCGATTTCCGCCTCGCCCGAGCGCACGAGTTGCAGCACGGCGCTCTGCGGCCGGTCGATCACGGTGATCGACAGATCCGGCAGCCGCTCTTTGCACGATGCGAGCAGCGCGGGAAGCACGCTCGCCGTCAGGCCGCAACTGCTCGCCACGTGGACAATGCCCTGCCCTTGACTGTCGGCGCGCGGCCGCAGCGTCGCTTCCAGTTCTTCGACGAGCGGCGCGATGCGCGCCAGCAGCTTGCGTCCGGTGTCGGTGAGCGTGACCTGGCGCGTGGTCCGGTCGAACAGCCGCAGCGCGATTTCGTCTTCGAGTTCTCGAATGCTGCGGCTCACCGCCGATTGGGTAATGCCGAATTCGTCGCCGGCGCGAGTGAAGCTGCGGTATCGCGCGAGCGTCACGAAAAGCCGCAACTGATGCAGCGACACCGAAAGCGCATGCGCGGGAGCGGCCGGGCGTTCGCGCATGCGCTGCGTTCCTCAGCGTTGGTTATTGAACCGACGTCTTGCCCGGCGCTTCGGGCCAGCCCGCCTGAAACGACGCGTTGATCGACGAATCGCCCGAGGTGGCGGCGACCGTGTTCTCGATCCAGCGCTTTCTCATCGGAGCGAGCACGAATTTCGCGCACAGACCGGCGCAGATCGACGTCGTCGCGGCCGTGATGAACACCGCATTCCACGATCCGACCGACGCGAGCACCGATGCCAGCGGCACCAGCATGGAGGCCGTGCCCTTCGCCGTGTACAGCGTGCCCGCGTTGGCGGCGGCGTACTTGCTGCCGAAGGTGTCCGCGCAGGTCGCCGGGAAGATCGAGAAGATTTCGCCCCAGCAGAGGAACGTCATCGCGGCGAACAGCATGAAGAGATACGGATGATGGCCGAACTGCATCAGCCCGAGCAGCGCCACGCCCTCGCCCAGGAAGATGATGAACATCGTGTTCTCCCGGCCGATCTTGTCCGAGATGAAGCCGCACAGCGGACGCGTGAAGCCGTTGCAGAGATTGTCGATGGAAAGCGTCATCGCGAGCAGCGGCAGCGTGATGCCGAACAGGTTCACCGGCATCTTCGCGAAGCCGTATTCCTTCGCGATCGGCCCGAACTGCGCCGTGGCGATCACGCCGCCCGCCGCGACGAACACGAACATCAGGTAGAGCACCCAGAAGAGCGGCGAGCGCACCATCTGTCCGGTCGTGTAGTCGATTTTGGTGGACACAATCCGCTTGGCCGGCGCCACATGCACCGGGGGCTTCGGACGCACGAGCATCAGCGCGAGCAGGAAGATGCACACGCCCTGGAAGATGCCGAAGAACATGAACGCGTGCTCGTAGCCCGAGGACTGGATCATGTTCGAGATCGGGATCACCGTGACCGCCGCGCCGGCGCCGAAGCCCGCCGCCGTCAGACCCGCCGCGAGACCGCGCTTGTCCGGGAACCACTTGAGCGCCGTGCCGACGCACGTGCCGTACACGCATCCCGCGCCGATGCCCGCGATGACCGCCGCGATATAGAGATGGACGAGGCTCGTCGCGTGCGCGTCGATGACCCAGCCGATGGCCGCGCACACCGATCCGCCGATCACGACCGGACGCGGCCCGAACTTGTCGACGAGCCAGCCTTCGACCGGCACGAGCCAGGTTTCCGTGACGATGAAGATGGTGAACGCCGTCTGGATGGCCGCTTGACCCCAATGGTGCTTGGCATCCATCGGTACGACGAAAAGGGTCCAGGCGTACTGGAGATTGGCGACGAGGCCCATGCATAGAATGCCGATCGCCAGCTGGATCCAACGGTTGTGATGACGCCCGTGCGACTGCCCGGACACCACCGTGTCTGCGCTTGCCATGTCTGTCTCCGATATCTGTCTCTGCGCTCGTGCGGCGCTTGGTGTACAGCGAGATCACCGGCGCGGGGCCGGCGGGCGTTGCGGTCGGTCAGGGAAGGTGCTCCGGCCAGGCGGCGCGGGCGTGGCGTCGCGTGTCCAGAAGGGCGATGGGTTCGCCCTGGGGGCCAACATCCGCGTTAGGCGATCGAAGAATCATTTCGAGCGATTCCCAAGAAGTCCGGATGGTCGATGCAGCCCTGTCGGGCTCGATGCTGCGTGCTCTGCGGCGCTCTTGCGTCGGCTGAAAACTGGCTTACAACTGCGGGGCACGTGAAAGCATCGTGGGGGACAAAAATGATTAAGGAAAGTTAAAAAAAATTATTGTATAAGTTAGCTATCGTGAATGGATGAGGGCCTGCCGTGCTGCGAAATGCCACTCTGCGCCAACTCAAAATCTTCGAAACGGTCGCGCGACGCCTGAGTTTTTCGCGGGCGGCGGAAGAGCTCTATCTCACGCAGCCGGCCGTCTCCACGCAGGTCAAGCAACTCGAAGAGCACGCCGGCTTGCCTCTTTTCGAACAGCTCGGCAAGAAAATCTATCTCACTCCGGCCGGGAACGAAATGCTCCATTACAGCAGGGCGATCCTCGAGCAATTCCGCGAAGCCGACGACGCAATGGCGCGTCTCAAGGGTATTTCCGGAGGCACGCTCAACGTCGCCGTGATCAGCGCGGGCGATTACTTCTTTCCTCGTCTGCTGGCCGAATTCACTAAACGTAATACGGATGTCCGCCTCAATCTCGCCGTGCATAACCGCGAGGAACTGCTGCATCAACTGTCCGACAATTTGACGGATCTCGCCGTCATGGTGCGTCCGCCGCGCGATATGGATACGGTCAATGTGTCGTTTGCGCCGCACCCTTATGTGATCGTCGCGCCGCCGGACCATCCGCTGGTCGGACAAAGCGATATTCCGCTGGAGTCGCTTGCCGATGAACCTTTCATCGTGCGCGAGCGTGGCTCCGATACGTGGAATTCAATGGAAGAAGGCTTCGCCGGCAGGCTCACAAATCTGAACGTCGCGATGGAGATCACGAGCACGGAGACCATCAAGCAGGCCGTGATCGCCGGAATGGGACTGAGTTTTTTATCCGCGCATACCATCAGCATGGAATTGCAAGTCGGCAAACTGGCCGTGCTGGATATAGAAGGCTTTCCCGTGATGCTCAACTGGTTTGTCGTGCATCGCAACAACAAGCGCTTGCCGCCGGTGGCGCTCGCGTTCAAACGGTTTCTGATCGAAGAAGGCGCCGCGCAGATCGAAGCGATCACGCATATCGTCGCCAAGACGGGTAAACCCGATTCATAACCGAAGCTAAATGGATAGCCGAAGAAACTTTGACTGTCCTGTATGAATGGCTTTTTCTATCCTGCGTGTATGCCCTGCGGCCACTGAGGAGACGATCATGAGCCAAGCCATGCACAACGACGACCGCGAAGTTCAGGCGCAAGTCTGCGCGTTCAATACCGCTTTCGAAGAACTCGACCTGATGTTCCGCTGGGACGCGGACACGTATCGCTCGCTGGCATCGGCGGACAGCGACTACGGAAAGATCGCGCAGTACATCGGAACGCAGTGTCCGCATTTGCTCAAGGCGTATAGCGCGGAGTTTCTCTGCCAGGCGATCGTCGAGCGCAAGAACATGACGATCGAGGCGTGCCGGCAGAACACGGTTCAATACGAAGACAGCACGCAGCGCGCTCGGCTTTGGCGGGCGCGCGACCAGGAAGGAGCGCAGGCGCGCGTTTAAGTCTTTCCTCGTCGATGTACTCAGGGCGGCTTCGGCCGCCTTTTGCGCTTTGTTCGAGAGCCACCGCGCGTGTTCGACGCGCGGCGGTCATCGGTCGCTCAGGGCGTCAGCGACACCCACACTGCCTTCGGCTCCGTGAAGTTCTCGATGGCCACGTCGCCATGCTCGCGGCCGAAGCCTGAATCGCCCGAGCCGCCCCACGGCAACCGGACGTCCGTGTAGCCGTAGGTATTGACCCAGACAGTGCCCGCCTTGAGTCCGGCCGCCATGCGATGCACCCGTCCGATATCCGCGCTCCACACGCCGGCGGCGAGACTGTAGGCGGTGCCATTGGCGATGCGCAGCGCGTCCGCTTCGTCGTCGAAAGGAATGACGCTCGCCACCGGACCGAAGATCTCTTCCTGCGAGATGCGCATTTCGTGCTCGACGTTCGCGAACACCGTCGGCTCGACGAAGTAGCCGCGCTCGCCCGAGCGCCGCCCGCCCGTCACGAGCGACGCGCCCTCGCCCTTGCCGATATCGACGTAATCGAGCACGGTCTTCATCTGCTTGGCGGAGATCAGCGGTCCCATGTTCGTCTCGCGCTTCGATGGATCGCCGAGTTTGATGGTTTGCGCGCGCTGGGAAAGGCGCTCGACCACGTCGTCGTAGGCGGCGCGCTGCACCAGCACGCGCGAGCCCGCCGAGCACACTTGTCCCGCGTTAAAGAAGATGCCCGATGCCGCGGCGCGCACCGCGCTGTCGATGTTGGCATCGGCGAAGATGACGTTGGCCGACTTGCCGCCCAACTCCAGCGTCACGCGCTTGAAGTTGCCCGCCGCGCCTTGCAGGATGCCCCGCCCGACCGAAGGCGAACCGGTGAAGGTGATCTTGTCGATGCCCGGATGCGCGACCATCGAATCTCCGACCACCGAGCCCTTGCCCGTGACGATGTTCAGCACGCCCGGCGGCACGCCCGCTTCGAGCGCGAGGCGGCCGACCATCAGCGCGGACAGCGGCGTGATCTCGGCGGGCTTCACGATCAGCGTGCAACCGCACGCGAGCGCCGGCGCGATCTTCCACATGCCGATCATCAGCGGGAAATTCCACGGGACGATGGCGCCCACTACGCCCACCGGCTCGCGCACCGTGTACGTCAGCGCGTCGGGCCGCGCCGGCACGACCTGACCGTTGATCTTGTCGCACCAGCCGGCGTAGTACGCGAGCGTATCGATGGCGGCGGGCACGTCCTGGCGCTGGACGCCGGCAATGGGCTTGCCCGCATCGAGGCTTTCGAGCGCGGCGAGCTCTTCCTGATTCTCGCGGAGCAGCTCGGCAAGCCGCATCAAGATGCGGCCGCGCTCGGCGGCGCGAATGGCGTTCCAGGGTTTCAATGCGGCGCGCGCTGCCTGCACGGCGCGGTCCACATCGGCCGACGTGCCCTGCGCGACATACGCGATGGGCTCTTCGGTCGCGGGATCGAGATTGGTCGAATATTCGCCGCCGCTCGGCGCGACGAATTCGCCGCCTATCAATAACTCATAGCGCTTCAAATCCGCTCTGCTTTCCATGTCTCGCTCCATGCTTTATTAAATCGTTTCATGGTGAGCCAGAAAGCCGCTCGACGATAGAAAAACATTTTTATTGTTCTTATTCAGCGTCATCTATGGGCGGATATGACGTCGCTATTGTCGATCCGTTCGAGCTTGCTGCCCGATGCGCGTAATGCGAAGTAAGCGTTGCTTACACAATCTCACGTCATCGCGCCGCCTTGCAAAGTAGAGTGACCGCCTGTTCGCGCACAAGGGCAATAACCCTGGCGAGCGATCAATCACTACTCTACGAGGATAAACGTTCCATGAAAAAACGAATCATCGTTGCGCTGTTGTCTGCTGGTCTCGGCCTTTCTGCGGGCGCGAGTTTCGCGCAGCAGTGGCACGGCCCGGATGAGAATCACGGTCCTGGAGCCAATCACGCGCCGATGATGCACGGCCACGACGCACACGACGGCCACGATGCACACGACGGGCCCCGCCCGCCGGAGCATGCGGATCGCGACCGCGGTCATCCGGACTGGCACAAGGGCGATCGCCTTTCGAGCGAATATCGCGACCATCAGTATGTGGTCGACGATTGGCGCGGCCACGGCCTGCGTCAGCCGCCGCGCGGATATCAGTGGGTCGGCGTCGGCGCGGACTACGTGCTCGTCGCCGCAGCGACCGGCCTGATCGCCCAAGTCGTATTGGCGCAGTAAGACGGCGCTCGCGCGCGCGGGATGGGCTTACGCGAAGCCTTCAGCCCTGTGCGCGCTTCAGTCTTCGTCCGCGAAAAGCGAAGCCTGTGAAGCCTGTCGCGGCGACAGGCTCGCGGACCGTTCGACCAGAAACGCGTTGCGATCCTTGCCCGCAATCCACTGCGGCGCGCGACCGCGCCCACTCCACGTCGCACCGCTTTCCGGATCGCGATACTTGATGGCCGCGTCCGGTGCCGAATACTGCGTGCCCGGCTTACGGCCCATCAGTTCGTTCAACGAGATGCCGTACTGACGCATCTTCTGGACGATCTCGATCAGCGCGAGGCGCTCTTCTTTGCGCCGTGCTTCGGCCAGGTCCTTCTCCAGCGACTCCCTTTGCGCCATCAACTCGGCGACTTGCGGACTTCTGTACGTCATGTTCGTGATGTGCGATTAGATTGGCAGCGGCCCATGCCCCGCCGCCGCGACAAAAACGAGAGGCTATCATGATCGGGCTCGGCGCGAGCAGTCGGCGCCAATTGCTCCCTGGCGCACTTTTCTCAGTCGCACACACGAATCCTCATATCGATGTCCGTCATTCGTTGTCCGAATCAATGCAGAACGCGGTGAATCTCTTTTCCCTCAATGGATACGCCGTTTCGCCGCATGATGTCACTTTAATAAGGATGTCGAAATGTCTGGCGAGTCCGCACGCAATGATTTGCGCTGAAGGTTTACATCGAAGCGAGAACGAAGTAATCTTTCGCCGCTGCCTCGGGTTCCCGGCAACGCTTGCCTATTTGACGCATCGCTTCGCATAGAACGGGTAAATCTGACTGCTCAGTATCGATGCGGCGGATTCGAGTCAGCGTGGATCGACCGCGCTGCTTGCATGCATCGCCGCGAATCCGCCTTTCATGTGCGATGAGTCGCGCATGACCGAACGCATCGGCGATCTTTTTGTTCGCCCTTGACTGCCTTGCTTCTGGCTGGCAGTGAGTTTCAACCATCTGCTTCATCCATTCGTGGGTTGATGTGCGCCGCGATGCCTTTTCAGCGCGGCCTGCTTCCCTTTACGTCCGAGCCATCTGAGACGATGAAAGCACACTCCCATCGTGCGGACTCGGCATGCATTTAGTACAACTAATAACCATGAAAAAATCGACTCGTCCTTGCTCCTTCGTTACCCGGCCCTTCACGTCGCTCAGGCGCGGCGCGGTAGTCAGCGCGGTAATGACGAGCCTGTTGCTTGCAGCCTGCGGCGGAGAAAGCGGAAGTTCCGTTGACGCAGCCACCGACAAGAGCAGCACGCTCGCAGCGACGGTGAAAAGTGCGAACACCAACGGCTCGATCTTCTATGGCATGAATGGCCACAACAACAGCGGCGGCGCATACGACCGTTCCAGCCCTGAGACGCAGCTTTCGCAACTCCGCGATCTCGGCGCGACGATCTACCGGAACGAGGTCTACAACGAGGCTTCGGCGAACAAGCTCGCGGGCATTGCACGAACCATGGCGGACGGCGGCGTGACCGTCTATCCGGTCATGCTGCTGGGTCTTGGCTATAGCAACGAGCAAGATGCGTATAACGCGGGCTATAGGCTCGGCAAACAGACGGCGAGCGCCTACCACTACAAGTACTACGAGGTCGGCAACGAACTGGAGGCGCGCACGCTAAACGGAAATGTCGACGGCGTCTATTGGCAACACTACGACAATCACCGCTACGAGATTGCACGAGGCATCATTCGCGGCCTGATTGCGGGCGTCAGGTCGGAGGACACGGAAGGGAAGATCGTTCTGGGCGGCACGTGGCTGCACTATGCGTTCTACCAGATGCTGGGCGATGGTTCGCAGCCTGACGGCTCGTGGGGCCATCCAACCGTGAACTGGGACATTACGGCATGGCACTGGTACTCGAACGAAGGCGATATCACCAACGCTTGCGGCGGTACGGGCTGCCACGACGTGCTCGCGGTGCTGCATCAAATGGGCAAGCCGATATGGATCAATGAATTCGGCGTGCGCCCGAGCCTGGGATCGCTTTTGCAGATCGCAAGGTATCTCACGGGCGGCGACATGATGTCGGAATATGTGAACGTCGCTTCGAAGTACAACATCCAGTCGATTCAGGCATACGAGCTCTACGACGATGCGGAAGGCGCGTATGGAATGATGCGGGGCGACGGGCATACGCAGAAGCCGGCGTATGCGTCTTATCGGGATTTTGTGCGGAATCATCCGCGGTGATGGGGTTGTGAGGGGGCGGGGCGTCGAGAACTCACCGTCGTTAGGGCCGAAGCCGCGAGGCTTCCAGAGTCCGAGCGCGAGTCGGTCGTCGATCGAGCGGCGACGACCGACATCCGATTTGTAATCAACAGCGGTATCCGGAGGCAACGATGAATGAAGTTATCGCGCCTCGGATGCGGAACCTACACTTACGTGTTTGCGCCCCTCTAGTCGTCGATGAATGCGCTCCGAATGTCGCACCGTTATTCTATTGAACGAGGGGTAGCAAGTGCAACGATGGCAGGACCGTGCTTTAATTAACCATACCGTAGCCCACGTGACGGCAACGACGTTCTCTTGACAATGGCTACCTATCTTGCCAAGCAGATCTAGCCGGACAAAACGATCTACCCGCCACCCCGACCGCCTTCAGACACGCAATTTCATTCAACGACCCACCACACCGACGACGCTCGACGACGTGTCGCAAATGGTCACCACTGCCGGTCACCGGTGACCATGTTCAACGCGACCATCGATGGACTACGCTATTACGAGGTTGCGTATCGCTGGACGGGGCCGAGTCGAATGCGGCATAGAAGTCACCGCCGTACTGAGCCAACCGGGCAACTGGTATTCGCTCGTTACTTGGCTCAATCATAAGACCCGGCAAATCATCGGCGTGTCGTCGCCAATGGTCGCGTTTTCCTTTCTTGCCGCTTTTGCTTTTGGCGGCGTTTCTATCGCTGCATACCGAAGTCACCGGCACTGCAGGCCATCAGGTGTGGGCTCGGTCCTCGCACTAGTGGCCTCGAGCCTTTGGCGGTTGCAGGCCTGGCACCGCGCTTGCCGAATCTATCGCCTCCTGCAAAGCACAGCCGTCGAACGATGCAGTATGAGCGCGGATGTTGATGGTGCATTCTTCGCGAAGCTGTCGCCGCCTGCTTGCGGGCCTTCGTTGGGAGCCTCGTGGCGACTTCGAGACACCAGTTTCGGACTCGAGTTCCGATTCCGCATCGAGCAGCTCAGTGATGCTGTATTGCTCGTCGTTCGCGTCGGCAACGTTGCGACTGACGTAAAGCTCGAGTATCTCCAGCATATCCTTGAAGCCTCGCGTTGAAAGCGCTTTTGCCATCAACATGAAGTCGCGTCCGTTGGCAGCAAGCGCGTCGCCATCACTCTCTGGCCCTTGCATCAGATCTTTCAACAAGTGCAGCACTCGCAAACGATCGTCGGGAGGTAGATTCAAGCCGAACATGGCCTGCGAATTCGAGAAAGTGCTGAATTCGTTGCGGAACTCTGCATCGGCCGTGTACCGTTCGATCAATGCCGCTAGCAAATGCCCCTTCTCCGAATCAGGATCGAGCCCTGACCGCGTAACGACTTGGCGGATACGCTCGCTCGTCAGCGCCTGGAAACCCATCGGCACAGTTGTCTGCACGTCAGACGGCGGCCCTGAAGGCGGCATGCTTCGCATATCCAGCGCATATGCGCTTGCCGCCGTGAAAAAAACAGGAGCAACCCATAGAGACTTCGCTCCAATCTCATCTTGCTTCAATCTTCAGAATCTACACAAACACCTGCTGCACCTCGCCGGTAGGCGAATCCAGCTAGGGGCGCGTTAAAGATCGTCAGCGCTTCCTCGAGGGGCGGCTCGTAAATAGGTTCGGAGGGTATCGGACTGAACGTGCGCCAAATAACGGCTGTCATGGCGGTCACCGGACCGCCCGCGACGTCAGGTATCTGCATCTACCATCACTTCCGATGAGCCGCTTAAAGACGCAAAGGTGACCCTCATCAAGAAGCGCTTCGAGGTCACTGACGTGTGTCGATACAGATTCCAAACTTTCGAGTAACAGCGACAAGATTTCAGGCTGTCTCCCGACCACATTCCTTCGCGAGCGAACCTCTCACATGGGAAACTGACTATTCCCAGCCGCGTCGCCTTGACTACATTTGGACCCGCCCTTCTTTGAAGTCCTTGTGCGATGTCTTCGTCCGCATCGTGAACCTATGTGCGCGCAGATAAACGCGTCCAGCGCAGCACAGCCGTACCCGAGGCCAAGTACGGAGCGTCACTCGCCCAACATCACGAGCCCCGTGACGTTGTATTGGACGTCGATCTCTTCGAGGGTGGACGGCAGTACTGCCGCAGCCGCTTGGCGAGCCTATCAACCGATACCGTCGATTCGCAGCCTGCTCGTGACCATCAATGCCAATGATTCGCCGCGATGCTGCTCAACGTCGAACATCATCACCTTGTGCCGATTCGGCGATTCATCAGCATTATCGATCGTTGCTAGAATAATCTTCGGTCTGTAGAATTTCACTAGCACTTATCTGGTCTGACCGTAACGCCGACGGCCCACAGTCGCCGACTTTCCAGCGCCCTTCACCATCCAACTCTAGCTGGAACCGGTGGTGAACTAGCAGAGTGCTGCGATGACCGACGCTGACAAGGGTCATGCTGGGTAACCGCGCGCGCACTAGCTGATACATTGCATCCTCCATGCCCTCGTCCATTGAGGACGTCGCTTCGTCAAGGAAGGCCGCAGCCGGGCGGGAAAGCAGTAGTCGGCCAAATGCCAAGCGCTGCTGCTCGCCCAGCGACAGGACGTGCGTCCAGTCAGTCGATTCGTCCAGACGGGCTGTCTCGCTGATGCCGATGATCGATAACGTATAAGGTTCGAGCGCAGGCTTCGACGCGGTCGTCAGGACTTGATGGACGAACATGAGGCCGACGATGACCGTGAAGACGAGCATCTGAAGCCGGTGGATCGCAACGCCGCTCTCGTCGCTCACGAGGTCGCGGAAAAAGAGCGGCACCGACGGCGGGAAATGCGTTTCACGCGCCAGATCGACGCTGCGCGAGCCCACGGTCAGCACGCTGTAAATGCCCATCAGCGCAAGCGCCTGCGCCGAAAGCGGCGGCATGGTGCCGGAAGCGATCCACTCATAAGTGTAGGACCCCACGATAATCAGCGTCCACCACGCCATTTTCGTGCGGGCGAGACTGAACGTTCGCTGGTCCAAAGAAAGCGAGGTCGAGCTACCGATATCCCGCAGCAAGGCGATCGCGCGGCCCCAGCCGATCGTCCATATACCGATGGGATCCATGTAGGGATGGACGTCTCCTGTAGATAGACAGGAATACCCTCTGCACGCTTCACGAGGTCCATGGTTGCATAATTGACAGCGCGCGGCTGAGCCAAGATTACCGCACTACTATGGAATCCTATCTACTTTCCGGAACTGGAAGGCAGTTTGTCGTTCTCCTGATGCATGTTTTCAGGGGCTTCGTCACTTGTCCTTGCGCACGTATGTTTTCTTCCGCACACATCGTTCCGCTTTCGGACTTGGCAAGGTGGGTTACAGCGCTAATCAACTGACTTATTAGTTTTCCATACCTCGGCAACAACTTCGAAACCATTCAACTATTTAATTGCAACTGTGAGTTGCGCCCGATCGTTCCTATGATGAGTGCCGCACATTTCTCGTAAGACGAGTAACCGTGTCATCGCATGAACGCTCGTTCGGACCACGTCGTATGCGCCATGAAATCGCGCGAGTCTCAAGGGATAGAACGGTGACCGCCGCATACGTCATCGTCTTCCAGAAAGAAATCATCGCGTTCCTCTACGTTATTCAGCAGACTTTACGGCTAATCCAACGAAGAATACCTGTCGCGTCTATCGGATCGTTTTCGTCACATCTGTTGGCCCAATAAAACATCCGACATTCGGCCGAGTCAACTTTTTCGCGACGTTTTGTGATCCTGACATTGTTTTCTTTTGATTCGAAGAGCTACACTTTACTCACGCGTCGTGAGGAGGAGTGTGATCGCGGTGGTTATCGGCACATTGCCGATGCAACGTCGAGAGCGAACTCTGCGATCTTCTCCTTCCATTCCAAACGTTGTTTTGCCCACCATCGTCAAGAACTCGCGGGTCGATCAGTGGACGAACGACATGCCCATTCTCTCGCCGATGCTTGTATCGCATTGCTAAGCATTGGCGCGCGCATCGGAGTCACAGGGCACCGCATTCGAGGCGTCGATTCCCGCCTTGCGAAGTCCAAGCGTTACGCCGAAGTCAACATGCTGTTGCGTGAAAGCGGGCTGTTCGTTCCAGCCGCGGCTATGCCAGGCAGGATTTGGCATTCTGCCGTTGCTGGGCACGGCCTCAGGCTATCCATCAGGAGGTCACCATGCGCACTGCGATTTTCCGCGAGAGGCGGTTGCCGACATTCGATCTATGCGCGATTGTGCTGCTCGCGATCGCAGTCGTCTTTACTGTCGCGCGGTTGCCGCACCTCATCCGTGAGATGCAGTTACGGGGTGCGGACAATCTTGGCGACTTCAACTTCTACTACTACGCGTTCACGGTCGCAGCGCAGCATCATCTCGACGCGTGGCTGATGTACGACCCCGACCACTTGTTAGCCTTTCTCCAGCAGGCGGGCATAAGAGAATTAGGGGTGCACAGCTTCTACAGCTATCCGCCGCAGTTTGCCGTGCTCTTCTCGTGGCTGAGCTTGCTTGATATGTCCGGCGCCAAGATTGTATGGGCTTCGATGTCCATCGTCTTTCTCGTCATGGGAATCGGCCTCGTGACACGTCTTGCCTACCGCGGAGACCGCAAGAGCGTCTATGTCCTTCTGGTTGCTGTCGCACTTCTCGGCCGCCCGCTTCTCAACGAGTTGTACTGGGGGCAATCGAACGCGCTTCTCCTTTTTCTACTTGCGGGAACGTTCTATCTCGTCGAGCGTGGCCGCCGCTACGAAGCGGGCGTGTTGCTCGGCATCGCGATCGTCCTTAAGCTCACACCCGTAGGCATCGCGGGGCTATTGCTATTGCGGCGTGAGTGGCGCACGGTCATTTCGGCGTGTCTGACTGCGCTTGTCGTGTCGGCTGTAACGGCAGCAATCATCGGAGGGAACGTGATTCTGCACTACTTTGCGTCCGACCTTCCGAGGCTTCACGCGCAACTCTTGTTGGTACAGGACGGCTTGGCGCCTTTCAATAGTTCGGTGCGCGGCGCGCTGGCTGCGCTCTCCGCGAGCTTGGGGTTCTCGCTTCCTGAAAGAGCGCTCGCCGCCGTTTCCGTTATGTTTGCGGCGGCCGTCTGCCTGTTCAGCGCTTATCTGGTCACGCGTCGACAGGCCGATACCCGCCTTGACTATGCACTCGCGACCACGACCATACTGGTCGCATCTCCGGTGCTGGAGTCAGTGCACCTTGTCATCACGGTTATTCCCTTGCTTATCTTGCTTGGCACGACATTCGAGGCACCGCACACCATGCCGCTCTCGGTTTTCGGCCAGCGTGGCGAAGCGGTGCTCATGGTCGTCGCGATCGTGCTCATCGGATTGTCGCCGAGGTTCGTGACTTACACGGTGGCGATTCTCGTGTTGTATGCCTTGTGCGCCGGCCGCTATTTTGGAACGCCGATCGCGTCATCAGTGAATGGCGCAAGATCGACACGGTCTCGACAATCGGAAGCAACGGCGCATGCTATGAGGCTCTAGTCATTTCGACGGAGCGAGCGGCAGATGACGCCGAGAACGTTGCGCTTACCGTAGCCAGCACTAGCTGCAATGGTAGGAGATGCGAACGCCGTGAAAGCAGGCTTCGCCGCCCCTCACGGTGGCGGTTTGAGCCTCCTCCCTGGGTAATTTATTTAGATTGGCTTATCAAGTCGCTGAGAAGGCCTATCGTCGCTGACATGGCGACGTCGGCTGTACGCTAGGCACCGGCCGTTACGGTGTAGCGACGCGAAAGCCGACTAACGGCGGCATGCTCGGTTGCGACGACCGACGCGCTTGCGTACTTGTCACGAACGACTGGCTGAATTGATTCGAGGTTAGCTGGTAGCGTAAAACGTCGATTGCGTTCCCCACGCATCCAAGCTTCTCGCGCGGCGCGCATGAATCATCCCATCACGCCCAAAGCGCATTGGCGGAAGGCAGCAGGAGTCGAACCTACCTGGGAGTGTCTGACACCCCCAACTGGGTTTGAAGCCCAGCCGCACCACCGGATACGAATGCCTTCCCCGGCTGAAACAAACGAAGCCCACGATTATAGCGGCGGAACGAAAAACGCACGCGTCAGCGCGCATCGTCGCCGGACTGCCCCGGCGTGCGTCGTCGCAGCAGACGATACGCGCAGTACAGCAACGCGACGAGCGCGAGCAGATCGATGACGGTCGCGCCATGCATCTGCAACTCCACCAGCGCGACGTGCAATTGCCGCTGGAACAACGCGCCGCCCAGCACCCAGAACGCGGACCACGCGACAATGCCCGACGCATCCCAGAGAAGGAAGACGACCGCGGCAATGCGCGTCGTGCCCATCAGCGGCGGCGTGACGAGTCCAAGTCCCGGCACGAACTTCGATACCGCGATGATCGGCGCGCCGTACCGCTCGAAAAGCTCGCTCGTCGTGCGCATGCCGGAATCGATCGCATACGAGCGGCGCGCGAGCGCGGCCACGAGCCGCCGTCCGTAGATGCGCCCCGCCGAAAACCACGCGCTGTCGCCGAGCAGCGCGCCGCAGACCGCCGCGATCAGCACATGCGAGAGCGACAGCCGCCCGCTCGCAATCATCGATCCGGCGAAGACGAGCAGCGGCGCCGACGGCAACGGCACGCCCAGCCGCGTCAGCAGCACGTTGCCGAAGACCGCGGCCGCGCCCCACTGCGCAATCGCCGACGGCGGAATCTGAATCAACTGCCACCTCCGCGGCGCGCGCGTCGGCATTCGCTTCCAAAGATCATCAGGGCCTCGACTGGACCAGCATCACCGGCACGCTGCCGCACCCGGCGCTGTTCGCAATTTCGATGCCGTGCCATGACGACGCATCGCCACGGTCCAGCGCCATCGAATCAACGCGCCGGTCCGGGCGCAGCACGTTGAACGGCCACGACGGACGGCGCAGCCGCTCGTGGACGATCGAGCCGAGCCAGATAGGCGTCGGCGTGGCATCGGCGCGTTCCTTCAGCACATAGCGCGTCGGCCAGAAGCGCAGCACGTCGCGCTCGTCGGCGCCGCGACGCGAGCGCGTGAACATGAGCTTCGACGGCTCGCCGTTGTTCAGGCGCGGCAGCACCGGCAGCGCGGTCGCGGGCGCATTCGGCGAGACGACCGACATCACGCTCTTCATCGTCAGTCCCGTGGCTTGCGTCCAGCCGCGGCTCGACAGCTGCGCGCGGATCTCCGCGGGCGTCGCGGCCCATTGCACGGTAATCGGCTCGCGGCGGTCGCCGTCCATGCTCGATCGGTAGCATGAAAAGGTGCGCCACACGGTGTCCATCCACTGGATCGGCGTGATGACGACAGTCGGCGGCGCGGCGCTGTGCGCCTGCGTGTCGTCGCTCAACTGCAAGCCGACGCTCGCGCAGATCACGGCGAGGATCGCGAATGGCATCAGCGGACGGCGTCTGGGCTTGCCCGGATGCCGCCACACGGCCGTCAGCGCGATGAGAAACACCCACATGGCCGCGAGCGCCGCGCTGCCGAGCGCGTCCGAGATGGTGAAGCGTCCGAAGTAGAGGCCCGCGAGCGCGATGGCCGTCACGATGCCCGACGTCGCCGTGGCGATGCACACGCCGGTCAGCATGCCCACGCGGCGCAGCAGCAGAAACGCCAGAAAGCCGTAGATGATGACGGCCGCCGCGAGATGCGGGCTCGGGAACGTGTGCTCCACCGGCGCGAACGACAGCGGCAAGCGGTGATGCGCCGTCACGCGAATCGCGGCGACGAGCAGTTGCGAGAACACGACCGCGACGACCCAGTACGCGACCGTGCGCCAGCGCCGCTCGAAAATCATCCAGACGATGACGGTCGCCGCGACCGCAAGCAAGGTCGGCGTGCTGCCGAGCGCGGCGGCGCCGTCGAGGATCGAATCGGCCCACGTCGAGCGGAACGACTGCAACAGGCGGTACGTCGAGACATCCACCTGCACGAGCGACGAGCCGCGCGCCACGTTCGACATCACGTAGAAGAACGCCATCGCCGATGCGAGCAGCAACACGGAAATGGCAACGATGAGCGAAGTCGCGGGATTCGCCGGATCGAGGGCGCGCGACACGACTCGCGCCGGCGCGCCGTCGTTGCGCTGCGCCCACGCGAGCAGCCTGGCGCGGGAAGCGACCGTCCAGCCCTTTGCATGTCCGACGATCACGCGCGCCAGATTGAAGACGAGCCAGCCGATCGCCGTCACGGCCACGAGTATGACGACCAGCCGGATCGACACCGCGCCAGCCAGTTCGATGGATGCGCCGAACACCACGCCCGGCAGGATATGCAGCGGCGCCCAGATGAGCGCGCTCAGAACGTTGACGGCCAGAAAGCGCGCGGGCGTCATGCCCGACAGGCCCGCGACGACCGGCACCACGGCGCGCATCGGCGCCACGAAGCGCGCGAGCACCACGCTCTTCGCGCCGTGCGAGTGGAAGTACCGCTTGCCGGCGGCGAGCGCGCCCGGATGGCGGCGGAATGGCCACATCTGCGCGATGACATCGGCATAGCGCGCGCCGAAGCAGAAGCTCGCGGCGTCGCCGGCAATCGCGCCCGCGATCGCGCAGACGAATACCCAGCCGAGATTCAGCGCGCCCGCGCCGACGAGCGCGCCCGCGATGAACATCGCGGTGCTGCCGGGCACGAAGGTGCCGATGAACGCGACCGATTCGAGAAACGACGCGAGCAGCACGACGGCGAGCGTCCATTCGGGATGGCCCGACAGCAGATGCAGCAGCGCGTAGTAGGAATGCTCCATCGGTTCGCCTGGCGCAAAAAGCGCAGAGGGCGTGGCGGGAGCCGCTCAGACCGGCTCGTGCCAGCGGCTGTCGGTGCGCAACAGGTGCAGGTCGCGATGAAAGCGAGTGTAACCAACCCGGTCGAAGAACTCCAAAACCTGAATCGCGCGTTTGCGGCCGAGGCCGCTCGCATCGCGAAACTCTGCTGCGCCGATACCGCTCGCCGCACTCGTAGTCCCGTCGCGCGTGTGCGCATGTTCGGCCGCAAGTCGCGCGAGTTCCGCGATCGCGGATCGCGAATAGAAGAGATCGCGCACGACCTGCAACACGTCGCCGCGCCGCGCGAGCTTGCGCAGGAGGCGCCGCATGTCGTCTTCCTGCGCGCCGTGTTCACGCGCGAGGTCGCGCACCCACGGCGGATCGAAACGTCCGCGTTCGATCGACGCCAGCACCGCCTGCGCGAGCGTCTCTTCGGCCGCATCGAGCGCCACCGTATGCGACGGCAGATGCAGCCACGGCCCGCTGCGCGCGATCGTCCCGCGCGCCACGGCGTCGTCGATCAGGGCGCGCCACAGCGCATCCGGCGCGAGCGGCGCGGCCATGCGGCGCAGACGCGCGGCGTCGGGGCCTTGCTCGTCGGGAAAGCGTTCGTGGAAAGCGGCGAGCGCGCTCGTGAGACGCGCGGCAAGCGCGTCCCAATGCGCGGCGGCGATGAAAAGCGCATCGTCGGACAAGGGCACGCGGCGCAAGCCGTCCGGCAGCGCGACCGATGCCGCCGGACGGCCGCACAGATGCTCGACGAGCGAGCGCGGCAAGCCGTACGGCGACTCATCGAAAAGCGCATCGGCGCGATGCGTGTCGAGCCAGGCGGCCAGCGCGTCGAGCCACGCGCGACGCTGCGGCGTGCGGCGCTTGCGGGCGGGCGCGAACGGATCGAGCACGCGGCCGCCGCCTACCGTGCGGCTCGCCTGCGCATTGCGCACGATGAAGCGATCGCCCGGCAGCGCGCACACCGTTTGATCGAAGACGAGCTGCACGCGCGCCGATTGTCCCGCCGCGAGCGTGTCCGCTTCCAGAAGCGCGACGTGCGCCACGCGATGCGTCGTGCCCAGATGCACATGCAGCGGCGTCCAGTGCGCAAGCGTGAGCCCGGCATCGGCGAGCAGCGTGAGTTCGACGTCGAGCCGCTCCGACGCCTTTGCGATGCGCGCATCGACGATCCAGTCGCCGCGTGCGAGCGCATCTTTCTCGATGCCGGCGAGATTGAGCGCGCAACGCTCGCCCGCGTGACCCGCCTCCGCTGGGCGATTCTGCGCGTGAATGCTGCGCACGCGCACTTCGTTCGCCGATTCGCGCGGCGCGAGCGCGAGCACGTCGCCGACGCTCACGCGCCCCGCGAACGCCGTGCCCGTCGCGATGGTGCCTTGCCCCGACAGCGTGAACACGCGATCGACCGCGAGACGGAAGAAGCCATCGTCGCGGCGCGCGCGCCAGTGCGCGGCGGCATCGCGAAGATGCGCGTTGAGCGCGGCCACGCCGGGATCGTCGGCGGCGTTGGCGTTGGTGTCGAAGATTGGCGCGTCACGCAGCGGCGTGGGCGCGAGCAGCGTTCTGATCTGCGCGTGGACTTCGCGCACGCGGCTTTCGTCGACGCGATCGGTTTTGGTGAGCGCCACCGCGCCCGTCGTCACGCCGAGCAGTTCGAGAATCGCGAGATGCTCGCGCGTCTGCGGCATCACGCCGTCGTCAGCCGCGATCACGACGAGGGCGAAGTCGATGCCGCTCGCGCCTGCCGCCATCGTATGCACGAGCTTTTCGTGGCCCGGCACGTCGATGAAGCCGAGCATGCCGCCATCCGCGAGCGGCACGTACGCGTAGCCGAGTTCGATGGAAATGCCGCGCGCTTTTTCTTCCTTCAGGCGGTCGGTGTCCACGCCGGACAGCGCGCGCACGAGCGTCGTCTTGCCGTGATCGATATGCCCCGCCGTGCCGACGATCATGCGCCTTCGCTCCGGCCCTGCCCGTCGAGCTGCGCGATGAATGCGGCTTCGTCGGCTTCTTCGAGGCAACGAAGATCGAGCCAGAGCGCCCCGTCTGCGATGCGCCCGATAACCGGACGCGGCAACGCGCGCAGCTTGCGCTCGATGCGGTTCAGTTGCCCGCCGCCGCGCTTGCCGCTCGCGAGCCGCACGGCGAGGCCGTAGCTCGGCAGCACGTCTACCGGCAATGCGCCGCTGCCGATCTGGCTGAACATCGGCTCGGTCGTCACGGCGAACGCGTCGCCTGTCAGGCGCTGCAACGCGGGCTGGATGCGCTCGGCGGCAAGGCGCATGGCGTCGGCGGGACGCGTGAGCAGGCGCAGCGTCGTGAGGCGCGCTTGCAGCGTCTCGGGCGTGCGATACAGGCGCAGCACCGCTTCGAGCGCCGCGAGCGTGAGCTTGCCGACGCGCAGCGCGCGCTTGAGCGGATGCTTCTTGATCTTCGCGATCAGATCCTTGCGCCCGACGATGAGACCCGCTTGCGGTCCGCCGAGCAGCTTGTCTCCGCTGAACGTGACGAGATCCGCCCCGGCTTCCACCGTCTCGCGCACGGTCGCCTCGCGCGGCAGGCCCCATTGCGTGAGATCGACAAGCGTGCCGCTGCCCAGATCGACGACGACCGGCAAGCCGCGTTCATGCGCGAGCGGCGCGAGTTCGGCTGTCGTGACTTCCTTCGTGAAGCCGGTCACCGCGTAATTGCTGCAATGGACCTTCATCAGAAGCGCGGTCTTCGCGTTGATCGCCTCGTCGTAATCCTTCAGATGCGTGCGGTTGGTCGTGCCGACTTCGCGCAGCTTCGCGCCCGCGCGGCTCATGATGTCCGGAATGCGAAACGCGCCGCCGATTTCCACCAGCTCGCCGCGCGACACGATCACTTCTTTCCTCGGCGCCAGCGCGGACAACGTGAGCAGCACGGCCGCCGCGTTGTTGTTCACGACCGTCGCCGCTTCCGCGCCCGTCAGTTCGCAAATGAGCCCGTTGATCAAGTCGTCGCGATCGCCGCGCGCGCCGGTATCCAGATCGAATTCGAGATTCGCGGGACGCGTGAGCACGTCGGCCACGGCGCGTACGGCTTCGTCCGGCAGCAACGCGCGGCCGAGATTCGTGTGCAGCACCGTGCCCGTGAGATTGAACACGGTGCGCACGCGGCTTTGCGCGCGGCTCGCGAGCCGCAGACTCACGGCGTGGCCGAGCATCGTTTCCGTGAGCGCTTCCACGGATGCGCGGCCCGCCTGCGCGTCGGCGCGCCATGCGTCGAGCGTCGCGCGTAGGGCGGCGAGCGTCTGCGTGCGGCCGTATTCGTCGATGAGCGGCTCGAACAGCGCCGATGCGAGCACGCGCTCCACCGACGGCACGCGGGCCATCAGCGCGCGCAGTTCGCTGCCATCGCCGCCGGTCACGTCGCTCATCGCGCTTCGTCCGCTTGGCTCGCTTCGTCCGATGCGCTCTGTTCGGGCCACAGCCACGGATTCGGCGCGGGGCGTCGAAAGCCCGCATCGCCCATCAGGAGATCGAGCGTCAGGCTCGCGAGATCGTCCGCGAACGGCTCGAAGTCGTACGCTTTCTCCTGATAGCCGATCTTGCGATACGTGCCGCATTCGTCGCACGACTCCGCTTTCAGCGGCGCGTTGCGCGCGCGTTCGGCGCGGGCTTGCTCGTCTTCAGCGGTCTGAGCGGCGCTGGCTTCGGCGCCGTCCATTGCGTGATACGCGATGCCCTTGGTCGAATCGCAATTCGAGCATTTCGCGCGCACGACGTGCCACTCCGTCGAGCACAGGCCGCACTGCACGTAACGGTAGCCTTCGTGGACGCCGCCCACGCGCACGATGCTCGCTACCGGCATCGTGCCGCAGACGGGGCACACGCCGGACGTGTCCATATACGGCACTTCCGCGCTGCCGATGCGGCTCGCGATGTCCGTCCACACCACTTGCAACGCCGCGACGATGAACGGCGCGGCGGCGGGCTCGATCTCCGCGAAACGCAAAGCGAGAATGGCGTCGGCCTGCGCGTCGAGCGCGTCGGCCGACATCGACCGCAGATGAGCGACGAGTTGCGCGAGCGGCGGCGTCAGCGCGCCAGCGGCCTCGATGCGATCGAGCAGCATGAAGAGCACGTCGCGCCATGCGGGATCGCGCTCGTTCGCGCCGAGCGCGGGCACGATGGGCATCGAATGCTGCTGGTTCAGCGCGATGGATTCGCGCGATGGCATCGGCGCGGTGAAGTCCGCGAGCACATGCTGTTGCGCGTCGGCGAGCGCCGCCATGAGGCGCAGATAGCCCGCGATGGGATGGCTCGCGTCCGCAAGCTGGCGCAAGCGCGCGGCGCGTGCGCTGAAGACCGTTGCGCGTTCAGGCATGCGCAGCCGTGGAATGGCCGACTGATCGAGTGCTTCGATCGATGCAGCGGATTCGAGTATGCGTTGGACCACTTGATTTGTCCTTGGAATGCTTCGGTGCTTTGAGTGCGGCGCAGAAGCGTCGCATTGGAAAAGAAGGATAACAGCTTGTCGGATAGCGTTCAGACGGCGCACGTCTGCATGCGCTGCGTCGCGCGGATCGTGCTGCGCAAAGAAGAACCGCCCGGCCTGACGAGGCGCGAGCGGTTCGGATCACTGCCGGCGTTTCGCGAGAAAGCCGCGACGCCTACTTGCCGATGATTTCCTTGAACCAGCGCGGATGGTGCTTGCGCGCCCATCCATACGTCACGGTTCCGCGCACCATGGCGCTAATCGATCCCTTGATCCACAGTCCCGCATAAATGTGGATGATGATCGACATGATCAACACGAAAGCCGTCGCCGCGTGGACGACCGCCGCGAGCCGGATGACGGTGATCGGAAAGTAGAACGCGAAGTACGCGCGCCAGATCACGACCCCGGAAGCCAGCAGCAACAGCAGACTCGCCACCATCACGTAGAACACGAGCTTCTGACCGGCGTTGTATTTGCCGATCTCGGGCAGGCGGTCTTCGCGATTGGCGAGCACGTCGTCGATCTGCTTCATCCACTGGATGTCGCTCTTGTCCAGATGGTTGTGATGCCACACGCGCAACGCGAGGACCATGAACGACAGGAACATCACGCAGCCCACGAACGGATGCAGGATGCGCGTCCATTGCCCGCCGCCGAAGATCGCATAGAGCCACGACATCGACGGATGAAACATCGCGAGCCCGGACAACGCGAGCAGCACGAAGCTGATCGCGGTGATCCAGTGGTTCGTGCGCTCGTTCGGCGTGTAGCGCACGATCAGGCGGTTGCCTCGCACGTCGCGCAATTCGCTATCGTGTTTCATTCGAACGCTCCCTTTCGTTGCGTGCGGCTTCGACCTCGCGCTGCGCCTCGGCTTCCTCTTCCGCGCTCACTTCGTTCGGACCGACACGCGTGTAGTGGAAGAATCCGGCGAGCGCGGCGAGCGCCATGCCCGCGACCGCGAGCGGCTTCGTCACGCCCTTCCAGACCGACACGAGCGGACTGATGCGAGGATTTTCCGCGAGCCCGTGATACAGCCCCGGCTGATCCGCGTGATGCAGCACGTACATGACGTGCGTGCCGCCCACGCCGGCCGGGTTGTACAGACCGGCGTTCTCGAAACCGCGCTCCTTCAGGTCTTCCACGCGAGTCTCCGCCTGCTGGATCATGTCCGTCTTGGTGCCGAACATGATCGCGCCGGTCGGACACGTCTTCACGCATGCCGGTTCCTGCCCGACCGCGACGCGATCGGAACAGAGCGTGCACTTGTACGCGCGGTTGTCTTCCTTCGAGATGCGCGGAATGTTGAACGGGCAGCCCGTCACGCAATAGCCGCAGCCGATGCAGTTTTCCTCGTGAAAATCCACGATGCCGTTCGTGTACTGAACGATCGCGCCCGGCGACGGGCAGGCCTTCAGACAGCCCGGGTCCTCGCAGTGCATGCAGCCGTCCTTGCGGATCAGCCATTCGAGGTCGCCCTTCGGGTTCTCGTACTCCGTGAAGCGCATCACCGTCCACGAATGTTCGGTGAGATCGCGCGGGTTGTCGTAGACGCCGGTCGTGTGTCCCACGTCGTCGCGCAGGTCGTTCCACTCCATGCACGCCGTCTGGCAGGCCTTGCAGCCGATGCACTTGGACACGTCGATGAGCTTCGCGACGGTGCCCGTGACCGGCTCGCGGATTTGCGGCGGCGGCGTGGTGGTGGCGGAAACGCGCTTGATATCGAGCGATTGCAGAGCCATTCTCGTCTCCTTATGCCTTTTCGACCTTCACGAGGAACGACTTGAACTCCGGTGTCTGCGAGTTCCCGTCGCCCACGGAAGGCGTCAGCGTGTTGACGAGATAGCCCGGCTGCGTCAGGCCCTTGAAGCCCCAGTGCAGCGGCAGGCCGACGGTTTGCACCTTCTTGCCCTCCACGGTCAGCGGTTTGATGCGTTTGGTGACGAGCGCCACCGCGATAATGTGCCCGCGATTGCTCGACACCTTCACGCGATCGCCCGCGACGACGCCCACTTCCTTCGCCAGATCCTCGCCGATTTCCACGAACTGCTGCGGCTGCACGATCGCGTTGAGCTTCACGTGCTTCGTCCAGTAGTGGAAGTGCTCGGTCAGGCGATAGGTCGTCGCCGTATGCGGGAACTGATCGGCGGTGCCGAAGGCCGCGCGGTCGTCCGGGAACACGCGCGCCGCCGGATTGCTCGTGACGTTCTTCTCATTCGGGAAGAACGGGTTGTAGCCGAGCGGCGTCTCGAACGGTTCGTAGTGAACGGGGAACGGACCTTCGTTCATGCCGTCGCGAGCGAAGAAACGCGCCACGCCTTCCGGGTTCATGATGAACGGATTCATGCCGTTTTCCGGCGGTTCGTCCGCCTTGAAGTCCGGAATGTCCGCGCCGGTCCAGGCCTTACCGTTCCAGCCGATCAGCTTGCGCGACGGATCGAACGGCTTGCCGCTCACATCGCACGATGCGCGGTTGTACAGCACGCGGCGATTCACCGGCCACGCCCACGCCCAGTTCAGCGTCTGGCCGATGCCGGTCGGATCGCTGTTGTCGCGGCGGCCCATCTGGTTGCCCGCCTGCGTCCACGCGCCGCAATAGATCCAGCATCCGCTCGCCGTGGAACCGTCGTCGCGCAGCAACGCGAAGCTCGAAAGCTGTTCGCCCTTCTTCGCGAGCACCTTGGTCTTGTCGGTCGGATCGGTGACGTCGGCGAGCGCGCGGCCGTTGAACTCCATCGCGAGCTCTTCGGGCGTCGGGCTTTCCGGGTCCGCGTACGGCCACGACATCTTCAGGATCGGGTCGGGATACTTGCCGCCCTGCTCCTGATACGCCTTGCGAATACGCAGCCACAGTCCCGACATGATCTCGATGTCGCTCCTCGCCTCGCCCGGCGGCTGCGCGCCCTGCCAGTGCCATTGCAGCACGCGCGACGAAGACACGAGCGAGCCTCGCTCTTCCGCGAAGCACGTCGTCGGCAGACGGAACACTTCGGTCTGGATCTTCGACGAATCCACGTCGTTGAACTCGCCGTGGTTCTTCCAGAACTCGGACGTTTCGGTCGCGAGCGGGTCCATGATCGCGAGCCACTTCAGCTTGGACAACCCGAGGCCGATCTTCGCCTTGTTGGGCGCGGCGGCGAGCGGATTGAAGCCCTGCGCGATGTAGCCGTTCATCTTGCCCTGCGCCATCAGCTCGAAGACCTGCAGCATGTCGTAGGACTTGTCGAGCTTCGGCAGGAAGTCGAAGCCGAAGTTGTTTTCTGCGGTCGCGTTGTCGCCCCACCACGACTTCATGAAGCTCACGTGGAACGCGCGATAGTTCTTCCAGTAGCTCAGCTGGTTAGGCCGCAGCGGCTGCGTCGCGCGCTTCGTGATGTATTGCTCGTAGTCCTGCTCGCCTTCCATCGGCAGGGTCATGTAGCCCGGCAGAAGGTTGGACATCAGGCCGAGATCGGTCAGCCCCTGGATGTTGGAGTGACCGCGCAGCGCGTTCATGCCGCCGCCCGCGATGCCGATGTTGCCGAGCAGAAGCTGCACCATCGCGCCGGTGCGGATCATCTGCGCGCCGACGGAGTGATGCGTCCAGCCGAGCGCATACAGAATGGTGCCCGCGCGGTTCGGCTGCGCCGTCGATGCGAGCATCTCGCAGACCTTCAGGAACTTGTCGGTCGGCGTGCCGCACACCTTCGTCACCATTTCGGGCGTGTAGGCGGCGTAATGCTGCTTCATCAGGTTGTAGACGCAGCGCGGATGCTGCAGCGTCGGGTCCACCTTCACGAAGCCGTCGTCGCCGCGCTCGTAGTCCCAGCTCGTCTTGTCGTACTTGCGATGCTCGGCGTCATAGCCCGAGAACGTGCCGTCCTTGAACGCGAAGTCTTCGCGCACGATGAACGACATGTCCGTGTAGTTCTTCACGTACTCGTGCTGGATCTTGTCGTGCGTCAACAGATAGTTGATGACGCCGCCAAGGAAGGCGATGTCCGTGCCGGTGCGAATCGGCGCGTAGAAATCCGCGACCGATGCCGTGCGCGTGAAGCGCGGATCGACCACGATCAGGCGCGCCTTTCTGTGCGCCTTCGCCTCGGTAACCCATTTGAAACCGCACGGGTGCGCCTCGGCCGAATTGCCGCCCATCACCAGAATTACGTCCGCGTTCTTGATGTCGACCCAATGGTTCGTCATCGCTCCACGGCCAAACGTCGGGGCAAGACCTGCCACCGTCGGGCCATGTCAGACACGCGCCTGATTGTCGAATGCGAGCATGCCAAGACTGCGGACAGTCTTGTGCGTCAGATAGCCGACTTCGTTGCTCCCCGCCGACGCCGCGAGCATGCCCGTCGTGAGCCAGCGGTTGACCTTCTTGCCGTCCGCCGTCGTCTCGACGAAGTTCGCGTCGCGGTCTTCCTTCATCAGCTTCGCGATTCGGTCGAGCGCGTCGTCCCACGAGATGCGCTTCCATTCCGACGAACCCGGCGCGCGATATTCGGGATACATCAGCCGGCTCGGGCTATGGATGAAGTCGATGAGCGAGGCGCCCTTCGGGCACAGCGTGCCGCGATTGACCGGATGGTCGGGATCGCCTTCGATATGGATGATGCTGGCCTTCGCGTTCTTGGCGTTGTCGCCGAGACCGTACATCAGGATGCCGCACCCGACCGAACAGTACGGACAGGTGTTGCGCGTTTCAGTGGTGCGCGACAGTTTGTATTGTCGGACTTCGGCGAGTGCGGGTGCCGGAGAGAAGCCCAGTGCAGCCAGGCTCGATCCGGCGAGCGTGCTCGCGGAAACCTTGAGGAACTGTCGCCGTGACATTTGAAGCATGATGTCCTCGGCGCGTCGTGAAGTGGGGTGCTCTAAAAGTATAGAAGCGCGCGTTCGGCTTAAGGTCCTGCCGCTCGCACGCAGCGTCGATTTTTTCGAACCGCCGGCGTTGCAGCCGTCGTGGCTGGCGCGCGATGTAGCGGTTGCGCCGCGCGAAACGAACGAGCGTCCCGTCGCGGCAGGCGCGATCATAGCAATGTTCTTATATATGCGCTTCGCCCGTTGGCGCTTGTCTTGGAACGGAACCTGCTCGATCGGTTGCATTTACCGCCCGCGGGCCCGCGCAACGCGTTGAAAGCTCGCGCCGCCACTGTTCGATCGCACCGAGAGATTCGCCATGAGCTCCGTTTCCACGCAAAAAATAGGTTCCGTGGTCAAAAAAGATGCGTCGTGGGCGCTCGGCGCGCTCAAGCAGTTCTCGGAAAACCGCTGCGCCGCGATGGCCGCGAGCATCGCGTTCTATTCGGCGTTCTCGCTCGCGCCGACGCTCGTCATGGTGATCGCGGTGGCCGGCTGGGTGTTCGGCCCGGAAGCGGCGCGCGGCCAGCTGTTCCATCAGGTCAACGGGCTGATCGGCGATCAGGCGGCGGCGGGCGTGCAGAGCATCGTGGAGAACGCGCATCGCAGCGGCGGAACCGGGATCGCCGCGATCATCTCCTTCGTGCTGCTGGCCGTGGGCGCGTCGGCGACGTTCTCCTCGCTCAACACGGCGCTCAATATCGTGTGGCCGCTCACCGGCGAGCAGCGTTCCAGCGTGCTCGCGATGGTGCGCGTGCGGCTCGTGTCGTTCGGGCTCGTGCTGGGCGTCGCCTTCCTGCTCATCGTCTCGCTCGTGCTCGATACCGCGATTCAGGCGGTCGGCCTGTGGCTGTGGGGCGATTCGCCGTTCGTCGTCATCGGCGATGTGGTGCAACTGGTGGCCGGGCTCGCGATTCTTTCCGTCGCGTTCGGCGCGCTGCTCAAGTTTCTGCCCGATGCGCCGGTCCAATGGCGCGATGCGCTCGTCGGCGGCGTCGTGGCCGCGATCTTCTTCTCGGTCGGGAAGAAGCTGTTCGCGTTCTATCTGACGCACGCGGGCACCGCGAGCGCGTTCGGCGCGGCCGGATCGCTTGCCGTGCTGCTCATGTGGCTGTACTTCTCCGCAGCGGTGCTTCTGCTGGGCGCGGAGTTCTCGGCGGCGCGCGCGCGCATGCATGATCCACGCGGCGCGTGGGGCGTGCAGGACAACGGCAGCGTGCCGCCGGGAAGCCGCGCCAAAATCGGTTCGATGCTCGCGGCGTCCACGCGCGTCGACATGGCGGCGGATATTCAGCCTGTCGCGCAGCCAGCGCTCGACGTTCGAAGCGCGCGCCCGCCAGCCGCGCGGATCTCGAACGCCGGCCGCACGCGCCAGGCCGCGCTCGCGCTCAAGCGGGCGATCGAACTCTCGCGCAAGGTGGCGCGCGCCGAGTCGACGGCCACGCGCGCCACCGCCGTCGCGATGGTCGGCGCCGGGCGCAAGGCGTCGCAGGCGAACGCGGCTGTGAAGCGCCACCCGTGGCGCGCGGTGCTCGTGGCGGCGACGGCGGGCGTGGCCGTGGCGCTGCTCTCGCGGCGCGACGGCGGTACTTCGCGCGACGTCTGAACGGCCGACTGCGGCTGCTCGCGCAAAACGAAAATCCGGTTTGTTATCCGCTTCCGCATTAATCGTTATTAGCCCGCGAGTTTCGCTGCGCGCGTCAAACTCCGCGCGGAACTTTTGCGACGGGAGTTTGTCGCGTCTCAGTTTTCAGAAGAGACAGCCGCAAACCGAATACGGGCGGGCGTCTCCCGGCACTGTGTCTTTTTGGAGACAGTCATTTTTTTTCGTTTCTAACGTAACGAAACGTTGCGTTATTCTCTGCGCCGGCAACAACGATTTTAATCATTCGCGTGGAGAATTCGATGAAACGATTCGCACTGACGTCCCTCTCGCTGGCCCTGCTCGGCGCAGCTGGCGCGGCACAGGCACAAACGAGCGTGACGCTGTATGGCGTGATCGATACGGGCCTTGCCTATGTCAGCCATGCCAACGCGGCAGGCGACCATCTGTTCGGCATGGTCAACGGCACGCTGTCCGGCCCGCGTTGGGGCTTGAAGGGTCAGGAAGACCTCGGCGGCGGTCTGAAGGCACTGTTCCAGTTGGAAAGCGGCTTCGATCCGGGCACGGGTCGTCTGAACCAGGGTGGACGCGAGTTCGGTCGTCAGGCATTCGTCGGTTTGAGCGGCAACCAGTGGGGTACGGTCACGCTGGGTCGTCAATATGACCCGTCGGTCGACATGGTCCAGGGCCTCACGGCCGACAACTACTGGGGCGCAGCGTTCGCCACGCCGGGTGACGTCGACAACTACGATAACAGCCTGCGCGTCAGCAACGCGGTCAAGTACGTTTCGCCGGTGTTCTCGGGCTTCCAGTTCGAAGGCATCTACGGCTTCAGCAACCTGGCGGGCACGACCGGCCAGGGCCAGACCTGGGGCGGCGCGGTCACGTATAACAACGGTCCGTTCGGCCTGGCAGGCAGCTACCTGTACGTGAACAACCCGACGACCGGCCGCGTGCCTGTGTCGACGACGAACAGCGGCTGGAACAGCCCGTCGTCGGATTCGCTGTTCAACACGGTCATCAACCGCGGCTACTCGACGGCTCACGCAGTCGGCATCGCGCGCGGCGCAGGCCAGTACGTGTTCGGTCCGTTCACGGTCGGCGCGTCGTACAGCTTCGCGCAGTACAAGAACGACGGCAGCTCGCTGTTCCAGGAGCAAGAGAAGTTCAACGTCGGCAACGGCTACGTGAACTTCCAGCTGACGCCGGCTACGCTGCTGGGCCTCGGCTACACGTACACGCACGCAAGCGGCGACACCTCGGCGAACTACCACCAGGTCAGCCTGGGCGCCGACTACTCGCTGTCGAAGCGCACGGACGTTTATGCTGTCGGCGCTTATCAGCACGCAAGCGGCACGCAGCGCGACTACGTGACGGCCGGCGGCGTGACCCAGTCGCGCACGGTCAACGCAACGGCTTCGATCAGCGACTTCGGCTTCGACAGCGGCCGCAGCCACCAGGAACTGGTCCTCATCGGCCTGCGTCACAAGTTCTAAGAACAACCGATCGGCGTGGCACGCAAGTGCCGCGTCAGCGGACAAGCGGTATCTCGAACAGCCATCGGTTCTCCGATGGCTGTTTTTTTATGCGCGACGAGAAAGCGTTCTCGACCGCTGCTACGGAGTCCATTCGATGCTCGCCCTTTTCCGCCGAATCGCTCTCGCTTCGCTTTTAGCGGGTGGCATCGCGCATGCCTTCGCGGACGAGCCGCCCGTATTGCCGATAATCGTCGCGCATCGCGCCGGCACGGCCGACTTCCCGGAGAATACGCTGCTCGCCATCGCGGGCGCGCTGACCCATCGCGCGGATGCCATCTGGCTTTCGGTACAGATCACGCGTGACGGCGTGCCGGTGCTGTATCGACCGGCGGACTTGTCCGCGAATACCGACGGCAAGGGCGCCGTCGCGAGCCTGAACCTCGCCGCGCTGCAACGCCTGAACGCAGGCTGGAACTTCGCGCACGCCGATGCGCGCGGCGCCAGGACGTATCCGTATCGCGCGCATCCGCTGCGCATTCCGACGCTCGAAGACGCGCTCTCCGCGATTCCGGCGTCCGTGCCCGTGATGCTGGACATGAAAGCGCTGCCCGCCGAGCCGCAGGCAGCGGCCGTCGCCCGCGTGCTCGATCGCGCGAATGCGTGGTCGCGCGTGCTCATCTATTCCACCGACGCGGCGTATCAGAGCGCGTTCGCCTCCTATCCGCAGGCGCGGCTTTTCGAATCGCGCGATGCGACGCGTGGACGGCTCGCGGGCGTCGCGTTGGTGCACACATGCGCCGAGCCGCCGCAGCCCGGCACATGGGCTGCATTCGAGTGGAAAAGGCAGATGGAACTGGTCGAGACCTTCACGCTCGGCGAAGCGCGCTCGCCCGTGGAAGCGAAGCTGTGGACACGCGAGTCGCTTGGGTGCTTCCGGACGCGGGGCGAGGCGCATGTGCTCGCCATCGGCATGGATAGCGCCGAGGATTATCGGGCGGCCGCGTGTCTCGGCATCGACGCCGTGCTGGCAGATTCACCGCGCAAAATGCAGGCGATCAAGGCGAGCCTCGCGATGCCGCTGCAATGCGCGGCCGACGCCCGTTGAGGGCTCATTCCGGCGGCAGGTTTCCGCCGCCGTCGACGTCCTCAGCGAGCGTCTGCGCAGGCGCATCCGAACCGGCGGGCAGATCGCCGATCACGAGGCGCGGCACCGTGTTGTCCGCTTCGCGCCGGCGCAGCGGCACGTCGGCGAGATCGGTCCACGTCGGGTTCGGAATCTCGCCGAACAACTGCCGCAGCCGCTCGCCCCACGTGCGGTTGATCATCTGGTAATACGCGCTGTTGTTGTCAAGCGTGGCAAAGCGCGTGACGCGCAGCGCGTCCTTTTCGTAGACCAGCAGATCGAGCGGCAGACCGACCGAAAGATTCGAGCGCAGCGTCGAATCCATCGAAATGAGCGCGCATTTCGCGGCTTCGTCGAGCGGCGAGGCCGGTGTAATCACGCGGTCGATGATCGGCTTGCCGTACTTCGATTCGCCGATCTGAAAATACGGCGACACGCGCGTCGATTCGATGAAATTGCCGGCCGCGTACACCATGAAGAGGCGCGGACCCTGTCCGTGAATCTGGCCGCCGAGAATGAAGCTGCAATTGAAGTCGACGCTGAACTCAGCGAGCGACAGCGCATCGCGCCGATGCACTTCGCGCACCGCATCGCCCACGATGCGCGCGGCTTCCGCCATCGTGGCGCAGCTATAGAGCGTCGGCGCGTGATGGTCGGCGGGCTCGGCGAGCAACTGCGTCACCGCCTGCGTGAGCGCCAGGTTGCCGGCCGCGAGCAGCACGATCACGCGCTCGCCCGGCTGCTCGAAAACAGCCATCTTGCGAGCGGCGCTGACGTGGTCGACGCCAGCGTTGGTGCGCGTGTCGGACAAGAAGACGAGACCCTCGTCCACGCACATGCCCACGCAGTAAGTCATGTCGAAATTTCCGAAAACAAAAAACCAAACCACTATTGTACTGATCTGTCTGCGCATCGCATGGCGCATGCACGTTTTTGCTTAACGGCAACGGCGCGCCGTGGCTTGAGCGCGAATGCGGATGTGCTTTTCGCGATAGACTCGGCGCACTGCGCCTCCTTTCGTCCCCGTTGCCTTCATGCAAGAAGATTCCCTCGCCGATGCCCTCCTCGCCGGGCTTGCGCGTCCCATCGTGTTCGTCGATCTCGAAACCACCGGCAGCGATGCCACCGTGGACCGCATCACCGAAATCGGCGTCGTCGAGGCGAGCACGGCGGGCATCGAGCGATGGAGCGTGCTCGTCGATCCGGGCGTGCCGGTGCCGCCGTTCATCTCGCGCCTCACGGGTATCGACGACGCCATGCTGCGCGGCCAGCCGACGTTCGAATCGCTCGCGCCGGCGCTGGCCGAGCGGCTGCACGGCAAGCTCTTCGTCGCGCACAACGCGCGCTTCGACTACGGCTTTCTGAAGAACGAATTCCGTCGCGCGGGCATCGCGTTTCGCGCCGATACGCTGTGCACCGTGCGGCTGTCGCGCGCGCTCTTTCCATCGGTTGAGCGGCATGGTCTCGATGCGCTCATCGGCCGGCTCGATCTCGCGCCGCAAGGACGCCACCGCGCGCTCGCCGATGCCGACCTGCTCTGGCAGTTCTGGCTGAAGATTCACGCGCTGTATTCGCAAGACCTCGTGGATGCGGCCATCAAGACGCTCGTGAAGCGCGCGAGTCTGCCCGCTGCGCTGCCCGAAGGCGCGCTCGACGCGCTGCCTTCCACGCCCGGCGTGTATCTCTTTCACGGCGACGACGACGTGACGCTCTACGTCGGCAAGAGCATCAACCTGAAGCAGCGCGTGACGGCGCATTTCTCGGGCGATCATCGGCTCGCGAAGGACTTGTCCATCTCGCAGGCGATACGGCGTATCGAGCATCGCGAGACCGTCGGCGAACTCGGCGCGCTGCTGCTCGAAGCGAAGCTCGTCAAAGACTTGCGGCCCATTCACAATCGCCTGCTTAAGCGCGTGTCGCCGGCATGCGCGTGGCAATGGCTGCCGGGCGCGCCCGCGCCGGTGCTGCTGCGCGCCGACAAACGCGATCTCTCGCGAGAGCCGCATCTCTTCGGCGTGTTCGCGTCGCGCGGCAAGGCGCATGCGTTCATGCGTCATCTCGCCGATGAGCACAATCTCTGTGCGACGACGCTCGGTCTGGAAAAAGCGCCGCCCGGACGAATGCGCGGCTGCTTCGGCTTTCAGGTGAAGCGCTGCCTCGGCGCGTGCGCGGGCGTCGAATCGCTTGCGGATCATGCGGCGCGCGCGCTCGTCGCACTCGATGCGTCGCGCATCGTGCGCTGGCCTCACGACGGCCCCGTCGCGATCGCAGAGCGCGATGAAGAGACCGCGAGCGAAGCCTGGCACGTGATCGATCGGTGGTGCTATGTGGGCACGTGCGCGTCGCGGGACGCTATCCCCGCGCTGCTCGCGAGCGCGCCGGAGCTTCGCCCGTTCGATGCCGACGTGTACAGCCTGATCGCGAAACGCCTTGCATCGGGACAACTCGAATGGATCGCGTGCGACGCGCGTCCCGCATTCAGTCTCGTCATGCAGCAAGCACTGGCGTTGCCGGCCGTATCGCACGACAAGCGCACCGCGCTGCGCCGCCGCGCCGTCGGTTCGCCGAATGGCAGCGCGGGGCAACTCGCATTGTCTGTCTAGGCGACGCCGCCGTTCGCGCGCAGCACTTGCCCGTTGACCCAGCCCGCGTCCTCGCCGACGAGAAACGCCACGACCGACGCGATATCGTCCGGCTGACCGAGACGTTCCAGCGGCGGCATCTTCGCGAAGTTCGCAACCTGCTCGTCGGTCTTGCCGTCGAGAAAGAGCGCAGTGGCAACCGGTCCCGGCGCGACCGCGTTCACCGTGATGCGTCGCCCGCGCAACTCCTTCGCGAAGACATGCGTGAACGCTTCGACGGCCGCCTTCGTCGCGTTATAGACGGCGTAGCCCGGCATGTTGAGCGCGAGCGTCGTGCTCGAAAAGTTCACGATGCGCCCGCCGTCGTTCATGCGCGAGGCCGCTTCGCGCAGCGTATTGAAGGTGCCGCGCACGTTGATGTCGAACGTGTGGTCGTAGAGCGCGTCGCTCGTATCGGCGAGCGGCGTCGGCTTCAGCACGCCCGCGTTGTTGATGAGCGCATCGACCTTGCCGAGTTCGGCTTCGACCGTATCGAACATGCGCCGCACGTCATCGGCCGATGCAACGTTCGCCTTCACCGCGATGGCCGCACCGCCCGCCGCGCGCAATTCATCGACGAGCGCATTCGCTTCCGTCGCACTCGATGCATAGTTCACCGCGACCGCGTATTGCTCGTGCGCGAGCCTTCGCGCAATCGCCGCGCCGATGCCGCGCGACGCACCCGTGACGATCACCACACGTTTTGCTTGTGCCTGACTCATGACTCGCTCCTTGAAAGTGGCTGCTGGATGCGATGCATCATGAATCATTCGGCATGAGCGATCATCGGGCGCGGCTTAGTATCATCGTTCCAGTTGCTTCAACAATTCAACGCACAACAAAAGGCCCGGAAACATGGATCGCTTTCAGGAGATGCAGGTGTTCGTGCGCATTGCGGAGCGCCACAGCTTCACGCAAGCCGCCGACGATTTGCAGATGCCGCGCGCCACCGTCACGAATCTGATGAAGCGTCTCGAAGAACGCCTCGGCGCGCGTCTGCTCGAACGCACGACGCGCACCGTGCGCCTCACGCCCGATGGCGAAGCGCATTACCGGCGCTGCGTGCGCCTCATACAAGATCTGGAAGAAGCGGAGGGTTCCTTTCGGCATGCTGAACCGAAGGGCCTGTTGCGCGTGAATCTGCAAGGCACGCTCGCGCGACGCTTCATCGTGCCGGCGCTGCCCGCGTTTCTCGAACGCTATCCGCAGATCGAACTGCATGTCGGCGAAGACGACCGGCTCGTGGATCTCGTGCGCGAAGGCGTCGATTGCGTGCTGCGCGCGGGCACGCTGCAAGATTCGTCGATGATCGCGCGACGCGTCGCGTTGCTCGAACAAGTGACGGTGGCGAGTCCGGCGTATCTCGCGCGACACGGCGCGCCGGACGACTTGCGCGCGCTCGAATCGCATCGCGCGGTCAACTACATATCGAGCGCAACGGGGCGCGCGGTGCCGCTGGAATTCGATGTCGACGGGACCATCGAATGGGTCGAGCTTCCATCGGCTATCTCCGTGACGGGCGTCGAGCTCTACACGCAGGCGGCGCTCGCGGGCCTCGGTATCGTGCAAGTGCCGCGTTATCACATCGACGATGCGCTCGCAGACGGCCGCCTGCAATGCGTGCTGCCGGCGTTTCCTCCACCGCCGATGCCGGTGTCGCTGCTGTATCCGCATAGCCGTCAATTGTCGGCGCGGGTCAGGGTTTTCGTGGATTGGGTAGCGTCCGTCTTCGACGAAGCCAACGCACGCGAGAGCTAACGCGGCGCAATGCAAAAGAGGCCAGCTTTCCGCGAGGAAAGCTGGCCTCTTCAGGCACCGACGGATACGTCGAGCGCGAGTTTAGCGCTTAGGCTGCTGCGTCCTTCAGCTTCTTCAGCGCGCGTGCCTTGATGCGCACGCTTGCGGGCTTGGCCGGGAACCAGCGTTCTTCGCCGGTGAACGGGTCTTTGCCGAAGCGCTTCTTCTTCGCCGGAACGGCTTGCGCGGAGATCTTCAAGAGGCCCGACAGCGTGAATTCGCCCGAACCCTTCTTGTGAACGGAACCGAGAATGGTGTCTTCCAGCGCGACCAGCACGGCCTTGACTGCCTTCACATCCACCTCGGCGCGCTCTGCCAGATGCGCGGCCAGCGATGCCTTCGTGAACGTGTCCTTGACCGGTGCGAAGGTGCCCGGCGTCTTCTTGGCGGCAACCGTCTTGCTGGCTACTTTCTTCGCGGCAACCTTCGTGGCTGCTTTCTTGGCCGGTGCGGCGGTCTTTGCCGTGGCCTTCTTGGCCGGGGCTTTCTTAGCAGCGGTTTTAGCGGAAGTCGGCATGTTTCTCCTACCTGTTTGGTCGTTGATATCGAATACGTCCGCACCGATGCGTGCGTATCACGCCGGATTCTACATACGCCAGACGCGTTCGTGCGAGTCTTTTGCGTTTTTATATCGTTTTTTCAGGGCTTTTCGTGACATGCGTGGCTTGCTGCTGACACGTACATGCATCGCAGAAGCATCGCTTCCGCTTGCACGTGCATCAGCCGCCGTTCGACGAAGCGTTCGCGATATGCGCGATGAGCGGATAGTGATCCGATGCGATGCGCGAAAGCCGCGTGCGATGCACGTCGACGCGCATGAGCCGTTCGCCGGGATGCACCCAGATGCGATCGAGCGCGAAGAGCGGCCAGCGCGTCGGAAACGTGCGCAGCGCGCTCGCACGATGAAAGTGCGTGACGAGGCGCCGCAGCGTGCGGCCATAGACGAACCATTCATTCAGATCGCCGAGCAGGATCACGGGAAGCGCGGGCGTATCGAAGCTCTGAAGCACCTGTTCGACCTGCGCGCGACGCTCGCTCGATGCGAGTCCCAGATGCGTCGCCACGACGCGCCATGTTTCGCCGCCGCAGTCGATGTCCGCATCGAGCGCGCCGCGCGGCTCGCGGCTGCCGAACGAAAGATCGAGCGTGCGTACCGCCTGCACCGGATAGCGCGTGAGTACGGCGTTGCCATAGCGGCGCTCGGGGGTATCGAGCGTCGGGCCCGGCACCGCATGCAGGTTCGTCATGCGTTGCAGCAAGTCCAGCACGTTGGGCGAACTGCGGCCGCCTAGCGGCACTTCCTGAAGCGCGAAGATGTCCGCGTCGATCTCGGCGAGCACTTCGCCGATACGTTCCGGCGCGAACTTGCCGTCGATGCCCACTGCGCCATGCACGTTGTACGTCGCGATGCGCAGCTCCTTGGCGCGCGCCTCGGTCGCGCTTTCGATGTCGATTCCGGCGTCGTGCATCAACGTCATGAGCTGACCTCGTCGTGGCTTCGGGGCGATGCATTCGGCGCTGTGTTCGGCGCTGCATTGGCCGATGCATTCGGCGCCGCATCGCGCGGAATCGCGTTGCGATCGCGCAGGACGCTTGCACGCGCCGCTTCCTCGCTTGCGCGCGCTCTGTCTTCGTCGCTCGGCGCGCCTTCGTGCACGACTTCTTCCTTCGGATCGGCGCGGCCCAAGAAGCGTTGCAACAGGATCGACACGGCGATCAACACCGCGCCGATGCCGATCAGCACCGCGAACGAGCCGACCGTCGGATGCCGCAACGAAGCGATGAGCTGATGCGCGAACGCGACCGTCAGCACAATGCCCGGTCCCATGCCGAGCAGCGTGCCGATGAGAAAGTCCCGCATGCGAATGTGCGACGCGCCCGCCACCATGTTCACGATGGAAAACGGCGCGACTGGCAGCAGCCTCAATACGACCACCGCGACGATGCCGCGCTTGGCGACGCGTTCGGAGAGCCGGTTCACGCGCGCGCCCGCGAGCTTGCGCACCGCATCGCGGCCGAGCCACAGACCGAGCAGATACGAGACGGCGGCCGATGTCATGGTGCCTGCGAACGCGTATGCGCAGCCCCATCCCGCGCCGAACACGAGGCCGGTCGTCGCGATGAGCAGCGTGACGGGCACCGAAACGACGGCCGCCGCCGCGAAACACAACACGATCCATAGCGGCGCGAGCGGCAACGCGTCGATGCGCCGCGTCGCGCTCGTGAGCGACTTCAGGTTCACGTACTCGCCGAGCGGCGTCCAGTGCCATGCAGCGGCCACGCCGACCGCCAGCAGCGCGAGCACGCCGAGCAGCGCGAAGCGGCCGATGAGCGGCCGCGTCTTTTCGGCGGGCACGAACTGATCGACGAGTTCATCGGCGGCAATGGGCGTCTCGGGATCGATGAGCGCGTCGGGCGGAATGAGCTGATCGAGTTCGTGCGACACCACGGGATCGAGCGGCACCAGCGTGCGGTGTTCGTCGCGATCGCGCGAAAGAGCCGTGATCGCCGCGTTCAGGCCGCCGCGTGCTTCGCGCTCCCGGACGACATCCTCGACTTCGCAGCCGAGATGTTCGGCGAGCAGCGTGTCGCGCATCTTCGCGATCGCGCGGCGGATGCGCGCGTCGGCGCCCGCATCGATTGATACGTTGCATTCGCTGTCGAGCACCATCGAGCGATTGTTCAGATTCGCCGAGCCGACGATGAGCAGGTCGTCGTCGACGATCATCAGCTTGCTGTGCACGTTGACGATCTGCTCGCCGAGATCGGGCACCGTCGGACACAACAGACGATAGCGGCCGTGCCGGTCCGCCTGCTTCAAAAGCGCGTGCAAACGGGCGCGCAGCACGCCCATCGTGACTTCCTGAAGCCAGCCGCTCTGATTGCGCGGCACCACGATGGCGAGATCGGGACCGTCCTCGCGCGCGAGCGAATCGGAGAGCGCCGCGCCGATGGAGCCCGACGTGAAGTACTGGTTCTCGATATAGATGCTGCGCCGCGCGCGCGCGATGGCATCCAGGTATTGCGTGCGGATCTGCTGCACGGCGGGGCGCCCGAGATACGCGGGTTCGGTGAGCGAGAGCGCGATCTGCACATCGTCGATATCGACCGCGCGCGAAGGCGGCCACGGATCGCCTTGCCACGCCGCGCGATGCGCGCGGATCGCAAGCCGTCTGCCGCATGCGCGCGACCAACGCTCGCGGGCGAGTAGGCCGACCTCTCGCGCGGCGTCGCCATCGAACATGGAGTGGACATCGTGAAACGGCTGATACGCGGTACCGTTCGCGTCGCGCCGATGCGGGTCCGCCGGCGCATGCGCGGGCGTGTCCCAGCGCGAGCGCGTCAGGTCGAGGCCGCCCACGAACGCGAGCCGGTCGTCGATCACGACGACCTTCTGATGCTGCGAGCCGCCGAGCGGATGCTTGCCGTCCATCTGGAACGCGACGCGCCGATGCGTGCGCCAACCCATCTTGTAGACGGGTAGCCATTCGCGCTCGAAGGCGTACAGCATCGCGAAGTCCCACGCGAGGATGTAGATGCGCAGCCGGCGCTTTTCCGCCGCGATGGCATGCAGGAAGTCGCCGAGCGCTTCGGGATAGCCGTCGTTCGCGCCTTCGGGCGTGAGCTTCATGCGGCTGTCGATGTCCCAGCCGAGGATGAACACCGTGCGTTCGGCGCGCGTGATCGCCTCGCGCAGCACGCGAAAATAATCGGACCCGTCGATGAGCAGGCTGAAGCGGTCCGCGTGACGCACGCTTGCGCAGTTGCGTCCGGGCTCGAAGAAAGATGCGCCGAGGTCGTCGGTCGTCGTGGCGTTCGCACGGGAAACGCCCGTGGATGTGTCGTTCAAATGCTCTCCGTGTGAGAAGGCATGCGCAAGAGGTCTCGCGTCAGCAGTTTGCAAGCCGCATGCCCGCGAGCCGCGGTGGCCGCTGCGCGCGAACGGCGCTTGCGGTAGTCTCGTCAATCGACGTTATCGACGTTCACTGCAACGCGTGGACGACATCCTTCTTCAACGCAGCGTTCAACGACAAGGACACGCAATGGAATATCGACACTTAGGCGCTTCCGGCTTCAAGGTTCCGGTGCTGAGCTTCGGCACCGGAACGTTCGGCGGCAAGGGCGAATTCTTTCAGGCCTGGGGCGAGACCGACGTGAGCCAAGCGCGCCAGCTCGTCGACATCTGCCTCGATGCGGGCGTCACCATGTTCGACTCCGCCGACATCTATTCGCACGGCTCGTCGGAATCCATTCTCGGCGAAGCGCTCAAAGGCCGGCGCGACAAAGTGCTCATCTCGACGAAAGCCACCTTTCGTTTCGATGCGGACGATCCCAACAGCGTCGGGTCCTCGCGCTTTCATCTCATCAACGCGGTCAACGATGCATTGAAGCGCCTGCAAACGGACTACATCGACCTGTTCCAGCTGCATGGTTTCGACGCCAAAACGCCGGTGGAAGAGACGCTTTCCACGCTCGACGATCTCGTGCGCGCGGGCAAGATCCGCTATACGGGCGTGTCCAATTTCTCGGGCTGGCATCTGCAGAAATCGCTCGATGTCGCGGACCGTTGTGGCTATCCGCGCTATGTCGCTAACCAGACGTATTACTCGCTGATCGGCCGTGACTACGAATGGGAACTCATGCCGCTCGGTCTCGATCAGGGTGTCGGCGCTGTCGTCTGGAGTCCGCTCGGCTGGGGGCGTCTGACGGGCAAGATCCGGCGCGGACAGCCGCTGCCCGAATCGAGCCGGCTGCACAAGACGGCCGACATGGGCCCGCCCGTGCCGGACGAGTATCTGTACCGCGTCGTCGATGCGCTCGACGCGATCGCCGCGGAAACGGGCAAGACCGTGCCGCAGATCGCGCTCAACTGGCTGTTGCAGCGTCCGACGGTGGCCACCGTGCTGATCGGCGCGCGCAACGAGGAGCAACTGAGGCAGAACCTCGGCGCGGTCGGCTGGAACCTGACGGCCGAACAGGTCAAGCGGCTCGACGAAGCGAGCAAGGTGCGCCCTGCGTATCCGTACTGGCATCAGGAAGGCTTCGCGGAGCGTAATCCTTCACCGGTATAACGGCTGGCGCGCCGTACCGGGATTCATATGCGCATCTGTACCGGTACTGTACAGATGCGCGCCCGTACACTGGCAGCAATCGACCTTCCATTCGGATTGCGCCATGTCCTCCACTCTTTTCAGCGCCCTGCCCGCTGCCGCGCTTTTCGCGCTCGTCATGAGCATCACGCCCGGCCCGAACAACACGATGCTGCTCGCCTCGGGCGTCAACTTCGGATTGCGGCGCACGGTGCCGCATGTCCTCGGAATCAGCGCGGGCGTGGCGCTCTTGATGCTCGCCGCAGGCTTCGGTCTTGCCGAGGCGTTCGGCCATCTGCCGTGGCTCTATACGGCGCTGGAGACCGCGAGCGTCGCCTACTTGCTGTATCTCGCGTGGAAGATCGGCACGTCGTCGTCCGTGCAGACGCGCGACGGCGAGCGCCGCCCGATGCGCTTTCACGAAGCCGTCGCGTTTCAGTGGGTCAATCCGAAAGCATGGATGATGGTGCTGACTGCCGCGACCACCATTCATCTGCACGCGAGTCTTTCGCTCAATGCGGCGTTCATGGCGCTGGTGTTCATCGTGATCGGCCTGCCGTGCATCACGGCGTGGGCAGCGTTCGGCGTGTCGCTGCGGCGCTATCTCGCCAATCCGCGACTGTTGCGCCTCTTCAACCTGACGATGGCCGCGTTGCTTGTGCTGTCGCTGTATCCGATCGTCGCGCATTTCTTCGAATGATGCCGGTCTTGAAACGCGAGGCCCGGCGGCAATAAAGCGCTTTGCCGCGACGCAGGACCGGCGCATACTCGGCGTACGCGCCGGCCAGGCAAAACTTGCCGTCCCGCTTGCAAGAATGGGACGGCATTTTTCTATCCGCGTCTCTGTCAGACTGCCAAGACGATCGCGCGCAACGTCCCGTAAGCGATCCTTTAAGGCAGCTTGACCTGCCGCTTCATAGCCGATGCGGCATGCCGGTCTGCTCGTTCTTCGCGCCATATGCGATGGCGCGGCCTCGCAATCCGTTCAAGGAGTACGCCATGTCTGGAGCCAACCGCCCATCCGGTCCCGCCACGCGCAAAGCCCTCGACCTCGCTGATCAGATCGAGCGCGACGAATTGGAGAACCACTTGCTGGATGCGCAAAGCCGCGTCGACGATGACGACGAAGACGACGAGGAAACCGACTCCGATCGCACGCCGGGACGCTAGCCGCTGAGTAGCGCACGCGACGCCGCAATGCCCTTTCGCACGGGGCATTGCGGCGTTTCTGTTTCTGCGGCCGACACATCGGCCGAATTAGGCACAGCGGTTGCTTTGACCCTTCGTGCCGCCAAACCCTGAACAAAAGCGCGGCACGACCGATGAGCGAAGGCGGCAACGGTTTCAGTCCGCATGCAAATCGAACTACCAACCGAACCCCGTAGGAGGCCTCATGCTCCGTTACGCTGCAATCTTTTTCATCATCGCGATCATCGCGGCCGTTTTCGGCTTCGGCGGTATCGCAACGGGCGCGGCGGAAATCGCCAAGATCCTGTTCTTCATCTTCATCGTGATTTTCCTCGCGACTCTGCTGCTCGGCGTGTTCAGGCGATGACGATTGCTTCATCGCATGCGTTGCAAGCGGAACGCGCGGGCCGGATGGCCCGCGCGTTTTGCAAAGCGCTTATTGCTACGGTGTGCTTACTGATTTCTGCGCGACCGGCGCATCGAGACGAACCGTTTGCCCATGCATGAGCACCGTGAAGGCATCGGCGGGCAGACCCGCTTTTCGCACAGCTTCGGAGAGACGACGCGGCGGTTCGTCGAGCGGTTCGTCGGTGAGCTCGAATGTGCCCCAGTGAACGCCGATGGCACGCTTCGCATGAATGTCCTCGAAGATGCGCACGGCCTCTTCCGGATCGACATGCTGCGCATGCATGAACCAGCGCGGGTCGTAGGCGCCGACGGGAATCAATGCGAGATCGAAGCCGCCGAAGCGTGCGCCTATGTCGCGAAAGTCCGGTGAATAGCCGGTGTCGCCCGCGAAGAAGAACGAATAAGGACGCGCCGATCCCGGCGGTGTCTTGACGACCCAACTGCCCCATAAGGTCTTGGCGCGATCGAACGGCGTGCGAGCCGACCAGTGTTGCGCGGGCGCGAACCAGATATCGAGTCCGGCGGCGTGTGTTTCATCGCCCCAATTCAGCTCTTCGGCGTTCGTAATGCCGACGCTCGTCATCCACGCTTTTACGCCCATTGGAACGAGAAAACGCGGCGCGCCTCCCGCTTGACGGTTCAATGCCTCGACGCTCGCTTTGTCGAGATGATCGTAGTGATTGTGCGAGATCAGCACGATATCGATATGCGGAAGCTCATCGAGCGTGAGTCCGGGCGGCGTCTTGCGCTTCGGCCCGATGAATGTGAACGGCGACGCGCGCTCGGAAAACACAGGGTCGGTCAGCACGTTGACGCCGTTTATCTGCACGAGTGCAGTCGAATGACCGATCCACGTGAGCGTATCGACGCTACGGTTCGACTTGAGAAACGCAACGTCCGGACGCGCAACAGGAAAGCGATAACCGTTTGCGGGCGGCTTCGGCAATCCCTGCGTGAAGCGTTGCCATTGCCACTTCCAGAATGACTCGCGCGGCAGATGGCCGTAGTTGTTTTCGAAGCCCGACGACGTGTGCTTCGCGTGATGCAGCGGCTGCGGTTCGCTCGACGTCACAGGCGCTTCGCTACTCACAGCGGTTCCTCCTGTCGCGCATCCGGCCATGAGCGAGAGCGCACAGACCGCAATCCGCGCGTATGGTCGAACAACACTGGCAGCAGCATAGGCGAAGCGCATGTCGTGATCTTGAGATGAGATTCCGCATTGCACATTCGTTCATACGGAATGTAGAAAGGGAGGCCATGCTCCGGTTGGCAAGGCGTCCACGCGAACGACACGATAGGCGCTAGCCCCACGGATAAAGGCTCAGGAGCAATATGCGCGCCGTCGGCCCGCTTCTTGCCTATGTCTGCGGCGCTGATCTCAGCAGCTAAAAAATAACCGACACAAAGAACCAACAGCGGCGCGCATGCAGGATCGCGCAGTACGCCAGCAATAAACGGGGGCCCCATGGGCAGCAGCAAATACAGAAGTCTCGCGTCACGCACGTTCAACCCACAGCTCCACCCGATGCACGCGATGCTGGTTTCGCGCAGCGCGTCGCATATTGCAAGCGCGTTCACGGAGACCGGACGCGACGAAGCGCTTGCAGAAGGCATCGCCGCTGTCATCGCGCATTGCGGACACGCAGGGCTCGGGCTCTTTCTCGCGGCCGTCTGGCACTGGCTCGACGAGCGCGATTACTACGACGCAGCGGACGCGGTGCAGGACTACATCGAGAAGGGCAAGATGCCGAAGCTAAAGGCCAAGCCACAGACCGCGCGCCCGCGTGACGCGCGTCTGTGACCTCGCTGCTCAGTGCGAATGCCGCGGATTGCCGCGCGTTTCGATGACCTTCAGGTAGAGCGTCGCGGGCTCGAGACATCCACCCGTCGATAGCTGACCCACGGTCTGCCGATAGAGCTCCTGCCACGGCGTTTGCGCGACCGGCACGGCAAACGCTGCGTCCTTGCTGCGGCTTTGCAACTCCGCTTCATCGATCAACACGTTGACGGAGCGCGCATTCAGATCGACACGTATGCGGTCGTTGGTGCGCAACAGCGCGAGGCCGCCGCCGACCGCTGCTTCCGGCGACATGTTGAGAATCGACGGACTCGCCGACGTGCCGCTTTGCCGGCCATCGCCCATGCACGGCAGCGAATCGACGCCTCGCTTGATCAGGTCCGCAGGCGGCGCCATGTTGACCACTTCCGCGCTTCCCGGATAACCCACCGTGCCGCAGCCGCGAATGACGAGAATGCAGCGCTCGTCGATTTCGAGCGACGGGTCGTTGATGCGGGCGTGATAGTCCTCGGGGCCATCGAAGACAATGGCACGCGCTTCGAACACGTTCTCGGCGCCCGGCTCGCTCAGATACGTCTTCCTGAATGCCTCGCCGACCACCGACATCTTCATGATCGCGCTGTCGAAGAAGTTGCCCGACAGGACCATGAAGCCCGCGCCGTGCATCAGCGGTTCGTCGGCGGTACGGATCACGTCCTGATCGGCGACGGGCGCTTCATCGGCGATCTCGCCGATCTTGCGGCCGGAAACGGTAAGGCAATCGCGACGCAAGAGTCCCGCTGCATCCAGTTGACGCAGCACTGCAGGCACTCCGCCCGCGCGATGGAAGCTCTCGCCCAGATATTCGCCCGCGGGCATGCAGTTGACGATGAGCGGAATCTCTTCGCCGTAACGCTGCCAGTCTTCCAGACTCAGTTCGATGCCCATGTGCCGCGCGATCGCGATCAGATGCGGCGGGCAGTTGGTCGATGCGCCGAGCGCGGACGCCACGACGATCGCGTTGATGAACGCATCGCGCGTCATGATCTTCGACGGGCGCATGTCCTCTCGCACCATGTCGACGATGCGCTTGCCCGTTGCGTACGCCATCTGTCCGCGCTCGCGATACGCGGCGGGAATGCTCGCGCACGTCGGCAAGGACATGCCGAGCGCTTCGGCAAGGCTGTTCATCGAGAGCGCGGTGCCCATCGTGTTGCAGTGCCCGATCGAAGGCGACGAAGCCGTCGTGAGGCGCATGAAGCCTTCGTAGTCGATCTCGCCGGCCGCGAGCAAATTGCGCGCATGCCAGATGACCGTGCCGGAGCCGACGCGCTTGCCTTCGTACCAGCCGTCGAGCATCGGGCCGCCGGAGAGCACGATCGACGGCATGTCGACCGTTGCCGCGGCCATCAGGCACGCGGGCGTGGTCTTGTCGCAACCGGTCGTCAGCACGACGCCATCCAGCGGAAAGCCATGCATGATCTCGACGAGACCGAGATAAGCGAGATTGCGATCCAGCGCGGCGGTCGGGCGGCGGCTCTGCTCGGCGAGCGGATGCACGGGGAATTCCATCGGAATGCCGCCGGCATCGCGAATGCCGGCTTTCGTGCGCACCGCAAGCTCGATGTGATGCCGATTGCACGGCGCAAGGTCGCTGCCGGTCTGGGCAATGCCGATGATCGGCCGGCCCGACTGCAACTCTTCGCGCGTGAGACCGTAGTTCATGAACCGCTCGACATACAGCGCGGTCATGTCGGCATGCGAAGGGTCGTCGAACCATTCCTGACTGCGCAGGCGGCGGGGTGTCTGTTGGGACATGGCGTCTCTCTCCGTGGGGTTTGCTCTCGCGCTCTCGCGTTCTCGGCGCGCGAGCCCGGTATAGTTACCGGTAACATCGAAGCATGTTAGCACGCATTCGTGCGACGTCTAAGGCTCAGGCGCTCTCTCGCGCCAGCACCTGATACGCGATCCGCACCCGCTTGCTCGCGTGCTTGACGGCGCCCTGTTCGCGTTCTTCGAGCGCGGCCAGCAATACCTCTCCCGTGCGCAAGCCGATGCCATACGCATCGACGGATACGGTCGTGATCGAAGGCGTGCAACATGCCGCGACCTCGAAGTTGCCGAAGCCGGCCACCGCGATGTCGCCGGGCACCGAAAGCCCACGCCGGTGACACTCCATTATCGCGCCAAAGGCCGACATGTCGCTCACGCACATCACGGCCTGCGTGTCCGGCCACGCGGCGAGCAGCGACGCGATGGCGGGTCCGCCGTGGCTCATCGTGATCGGCGATTCCCCGAGACGCACGACGCGTTCGGCGTCGAGACCGAGCGCCTTCATCTCCATGCGAAAGCCCTTGAGGCGGTCGAGGCCGCGTCGATCCAGTTCGCTCGCCCCGCCTACGAAACCGATGCGCTGATGGCCGCGCTCGGCGAGATAGCGCACCATCTCGCGCGCGGCATTGACGTTGGAGAAGCCGACCGCGGCATCGATCGGATCGCTCGGGAAGTCCCACATCTCCACGACAGGCACGCCCGAGCGGCGCAGCAAGGTACGCGTCGCATCCGTATGACGCGAGCCCGTCAGCGCGATGCAGCGCGGCTGGTGCCGCAGCATCGAGCGAATCAGGCTCTCTTCGCGGTCGAGGTGATAGTCGGTGTCGCCGATCAACAATTGCAGCCCGTGCGGCTCCAGCGCGGCGGCGAGGCCGCGGACGGTATCGGAGAAGTTGGAACTGGCGAGCGACGGCACCATGACCGCGACGAACTCGGAGCGCCCGGAGGAAAGCGCGCCTGCGGCGGCATCGGCCACGTACCCGAGTTCGTCGATGGCCTGCTGTACGCGTTCACGCGTCGCCGATGCAACGCTATGACCCGCCAGCACGCGCGACACCGTCATCTTCGACACGCCCGCAAGCCGCGCGACGTCCGACATGCGCGGCGGGACGCGGGGGAGATCTTCGGCAGTAGCAGATACGTTGCTCAATCGACCCTCACCCAGCCGTCCGGACGCTGCTCGAGCGTGACGTGCAGCTTCGTTTCGCCGGCTTCGCGGTCGGCGGCGGTGAGGTCGGAAAACGCGCGCTTGATGTCGCGGTCGTCGGCCCAGGGCGCGACGTTGTCGAGCTTGTACGTGTAAGTGACGTCGGAGCGATGCGTGGTCGGATCGGGCTCCGTCCACGCGGTCACCTTGTCCAGCTTGACGCGCGCGTAACAAATCATCGAGACGCGGGAGTCCGCTGTGGCGTTGGGATCGCCCGCCTGGCGCACGGTTTCCACCGCATACTTCTGGCCTTCGCCCGTCAAGCCGTATGAGACGCCGTCCTGCTTTGCATTGGCGTTGGCGGGCGCCGCGGCAGCAGTGCGCGCGATCAAGCCGCTCTTTTCCAGCGCCGCCAGTTGCTCGCGCAACGCCGCGGCCGAATATTCGTTGAGATCGCGATTGCTATAGGTAGACGGAAACGTGAAGGGACCCCGGCCGCTGCGATTCAGGCACAGCAGGCCGCGGTTAGTCTTCATGTCAGCGGAAATAGCATCGCCCAAGGTGGACTCGCTCGCATCGTTCTTTTTGCCACAGGCCGCAGCCAACAGCACGACGCTGACAGCGGCGATCAACAGGCTCGTTCTCATGTGCGCTCCGGTGGTATCGGCATAGTGGTACACCTGCCGATGCCATTCTACCGACAGAATTGTCGCCTCCGGGAAGCGTCGGCGTCGGGACTTTTGCTGAATCTGCCGCCCCAAACGCAAAAACCCCACCTTTTCGGGGTGGGGTTTTTGTTTAGAGCAAGGGGAGCCTGACGATTACCTACTTTCACACGGGCAATCCGCACTATCATCGGCGTGGAGTCGTTTCACGGTCCTGTTCGGGATGGGAAGGGGTGGGACCGACTCGCTATGGTCATCAGGCTTTAAGGGGATGTTGTATCGCCTGTGTGGGCGCTACAACCAATCGGGGAAGAAGTAGTGTGAATTCGGGTGGCGATTGTCGCACACGCTGTGACTCGACCAGTGGCGCCCTCTTCGAGGGTGGGGTCCAAGTAAGCGCTGAAGCGCTAACTTTGACCGACAAAACACACTGGTTATAGGATCAAGCCTTACGGGCAATTAGTATCAGTTAGCTCAATGCATTACTGCACTTACACACCTGACCTATCAACGTCCTGGTCTGGAACGACCCTTCAAGGGGCTCGAAGCCCCGGGGATATCTCATCTTAAGGCGAGTTTCCCGCTTAGATGCTTTCAGCGGTTATCTCTTCCGAACATAGCTACCCGGCGATGCCACTGGCGTGACAACCGGTACACCAGAGGTTCGTCCACTCCGGTCCTCTCGTACTAGGAGCAGCCCCCTTCAAATATCCAACGCCCACGGCAGATAGGGACCAAACTGTCTCACGACGTTTTAAACCCAGCTCACGTACCTCTTTAAATGGCGAACAGCCATACCCTTGGGACCGGCTACAGCCCCAGGATGAGATGAGCCGACATCGAGGTGCCAAACACCGCCGTCGATATGAACTCTTGGGCGGTATCAGCCTGTTATCCCCAGAGTACCTTTTATCCGTTGAGCGATGGCCCTTCCATACAGAACCACCGGATCACTATGACCTGCTTTCGCACCTGCTCGACTTGTCGGTCTCGCAGTTAAGCACGCTTATGCCATTGCACTATCAGCACGATTTCCGACCGTACCTAGCGTACCTTCGTACTCCTCCGTTACGCTTTGGGAGGAGACCGCCCCAGTCAAACTGCCTACCATGCACTGTCCCCGATCCGGATCACGGACCAAGGTTAGAACCTCAAACAAACCAGGGTGGTATTTCAAGGACGGCTCCACCGAAACTGGCGTTCCGGTTTCATAGCCTCCCACCTATCCTACACAGATCGGTTCAAAGTCCAATGCAAAGCTACAGTAAAGGTTCATGGGGTCTTTCCGTCTAGCCGCGGGGAGATTGCATCATCACAAACACTTCAACTTCGCTGAGTCTCGGGAGGAGACAGTGTGGCCATCGTTACGCCATTCGTGCAGGTCGGAACTTACCCGACAAGGAATTTCGCTACCTTAGGACCGTTATAGTTACGGCCGCCGTTTACCGGGACTTCAATCAAGAGCTTGCACCCCATCATTTAATCTTCCGGCACCGGGCAGGCGTCACACCCTATACGTCCACTTTCGTGTTTGCAGAGTGCTGTGTTTTTATTAAACAGTCGCAGCCACCAGTTTATTGCAACCCTTTCACCCTCCTGGCGCAGGCCAGTCAAGCTACCAGGGCGTACCTTATCCCGAAGTTACGGTACCAATTTGCCGAGTTCCTTCTCCCGAGTTCTCTCAAGCGCCTTAGAATACTCATCTCGCCCACCTGTGTCGGTTTGCGGTACGGTCATCGTTAGACTGAAGCTTAGAGGCTTTTCTTGGAACCACTTCCAATTGCTTCGTGACCGAAGTCACTCGCGCCACACCCTTGAATTACGTGCCCGGATTTGCCTAAGCACCTTCTCCAATGCAGCGACCGGGACGTCCAACACCCGGACAACCTTCCGCGATCCGTCCCCCCATCGCATCTAACAATGGTGCAGGAATATTGACCTGCTTCCCATCAGCTACGCATTTCTGCCTCGCCTTAGGGGCCGACTCACCCTACGCCGATGAACGTTGCGTAGGAAACCTTGGGCTTACGGCGAGGGGGCTTTTCACCCCCTTTATCGCTACTCATGTCAGCATTCGCACTTCCGATACCTCCAGCACGCTTTTCAACGCACCTTCGCAGGCTTACGGAACGCTCTCCTACCATGCGAGTAAAACTCGCATCCGCAGCTTCGGTGACTGGCTTGAGCCCCGTTACATCTTCCGCGCAGGACGACTCGATCAGTGAGCTATTACGCTTTCTTTAAAGGGTGGCTGCTTCTAAGCCAACCTCCTGACTGTTTTAGCCTTCCCACTTCGTTTCCCACTTAGCCAATCTTTGGGACCTTAGCTGGCGGTCTGGGTTGTTTCCCTCTTGACACCGGACGTTAGCACCCGATGTCTGTCTCCCGTGATTGCACTCTTCGGTATTCGGAGTTTGCTATGGCGTAGTAATCCGCAATGGACCCCACAACCATGACAGTGCTCTACCCCCGAAGGTGATACACGAGGCACTACCTAAATAGTTTTCGGAGAGAACCAGCTATTTCCAAGTTTGTTTAGCCTTTCACCCCTATCCACAGCTCATCCCCTAACTTTTCAACGTTAGTGGGTTCGGTCCTCCAGTACGTGTTACCGCACCTTCAACCTGGCCATGGATAGATCACTTGGTTTCGGGTCTACGCCCAGCAACTGATCGCCCTATTCGGACTCGCTTTCGCTACGCCTGCCTTAATCAGTTAAGCTCGCTACTGAACGTAAGTCGCTGACCCATTATACAAAAGGTACGCCGTCACCCGTTTCCAGGCTCCGACTGTTTGTATGCATGCGGTTTCAGGATCTATTTCACTCCCCTCCCGGGGTTCTTTTCGCCTTTCCCTCACGGTACTGGTTCACTATCGGTCGATCACGAGTATTTAGCCTTGGAGGATGGTCCCCCCATCTTCAGACAGGATTTCACGTGTCCCGCCCTACTTGTCGTACCCCTAGTTCTTTCATACTGTTTTCGCTTACAGGGCTATCACCTGCTATGGCCGCACTTTCCAGAGCGTTCAGCTAACAATACAAATAAAGAGTACAGGCTCTTCCCATTTCGCTCGCCACTACTTTGGGAATCTCGGTTGATTTCTTTTCCTGCGGTTACTTAGATGTTTCAGTTCACCGCGTTCGCTTCGCATAGCCTATGTATTCAGCTATGGATACTCCATACGGAGTGGGTTTCCCCATTCGGACATCTTCGGATCAATGCTCGTTTGCCAGCTCCCCGAAGCTTTTCGCAGGCTACCGCGTCCTTCATCGCCTGTGATCGCCAAGGCATCCACCACATGCACTTGTTCGCTTGACCCTATAACGAGTGTGTCTCGCGACACCTCTGTCATAGGCTGAGTATTCGCGTTGTGCCGTATTCCAAGTCATCAATTAAGATCACTTTTCATACTCGATACAATCACTACCCTGACTACCCTACTCGCACCCATCTCTAAGTGCTTTCAGATAATCTCTTTACTACTTCTTCCTGATTGTTAAAGAACGTTTAGCCGATAGGTGTCTTGCAATACCCACAGCATCAACTGGCTAGCAATCGCCAATGCAAAAAACTTCGCGATGAAGCGTTTTGCATTGAAGATTGATGGTGGAGGATGACGGGATCGAACCGACGACCCCCTGCTTGCAAAGCAGGTGCTCTCCCAGCTGAGCTAATCCCCCGTGTGCCTGACTCGAGTTCGAAGCTCGGTCAGCACTTGTTAGGGTGGTGGGTCTGGTTGGATTCGAACCAACGACCCCCGCCTTATCAAGACGGTGCTCTAACCGACTGAGCTACAGACCCTTAGCCTGTTTCTAAACCACAGCCGATAAGCGTGAGCGCTTCAATGCTTCGTGCATCAAGCTCGAGAAAGGAGGTGATCCAGCCGCACCTTCCGATACGGCTACCTTGTTACGACTTCACCCCAGTCATGAATCCTACCGTGGTGACCGTCCTCCTTGCGGTTAGACTAGCCACTTCTGGTAAAACCCACTCCCATGGTGTGACGGGCGGTGTGTACAAGACCCGGGAACGTATTCACCGCGGCATGCTGATCCGCGATTACTAGCGATTCCAGCTTCACGCAGTCGAGTTGCAGACTGCGATCCGGACTACGATCGGTTTTCTGGGATTGGCTCCACCTCGCGGCTTGGCAACCCTCTGTTCCGACCATTGTATGACGTGTGAAGCCCTACCCATAAGGGCCATGAGGACTTGACGTCATCCCCACCTTCCTCCGGTTTGTCACCGGCAGTCTCCTTAGAGTGCTCTTGCGTAGCAACTAAGGACAAGGGTTGCGCTCGTTGCGGGACTTAACCCAACATCTCACGACACGAGCTGACGACAGCCATGCAGCACCTGTGCGCCGGTTCTCTTTCGAGCACGTCCACCTCTCAGCAGACTTCCGACCATGTCAAGGGTAGGTAAGGTTTTTCGCGTTGCATCGAATTAATCCACATCATCCACCGCTTGTGCGGGTCCCCGTCAATTCCTTTGAGTTTTAATCTTGCGACCGTACTCCCCAGGCGGTCAACTTCACGCGTTAGCTACGTTACTAAGGAAATGAATCCCCAACAACTAGTTGACATCGTTTAGGGCGTGGACTACCAGGGTATCTAATCCTGTTTGCTCCCCACGCTTTCGTGCATGAGCGTCAGTGTTGGCCCAGGAGGCTGCCTTCGCCATCGGTATTCCTCCACATCTCTACGCATTTCACTGCTACACGTGGAATTCTACCTCCCTCTGCCACACTCAAAGCCTGCCAGTCACCAATGCAGTTCCCAGGTTAAGCCCGGGGATTTCACATCGGTCTTAACAGACCGCCTGCGCACGCTTTACGCCCAGTAATTCCGATTAACGCTCGCACCCTACGTATTACCGCGGCTGCTGGCACGTAGTTAGCCGGTGCTTATTCTTCCGGTACCGTCATCCTCCAGCCATATTAGGGCCGAAGTTTTCTTTCCGGACAAAAGTGCTTTACAACCCGAAGGCCTTCTTCACACACGCGGCATTGCTGGATCAGGGTTGCCCCCATTGTCCAAAATTCCCCACTGCTGCCTCCCGTAGGAGTCTGGGCCGTGTCTCAGTCCCAGTGTGGCTGGTCGTCCTCTCAGACCAGCTACAGATCGTCGCCTTGGTAGGCCTTTACCCCACCAACTAGCTAATCTGCCATCGGCCGCCCCTACAGCGCGAGGTCCGAAGATCCCCCGCTTTCCTCCGTAGATCGTATGCGGTATTAATCCGGCTTTCGCCGGGCTATCCCCCACTACAGGACACGTTCCGATGTATTACTCACCCGTTCGCCACTCGCCGCCAGGCCGAAGCCCGCGCTGCCGTCCGACTTGCATGTGTAAGGCATGCCGCCAGCGTTCAATCTGAGCCAGGATCAAACTCTTCAGTTCAATGCCTGTTACTGTTTTCGGTTTCTAAGAAACCGGTCGCTCACTCAACGTACTGACGATGATTAATCCGTCTTTCGACAGACAAACCTTCCTCTGATACTTCGTGTGAGACTCTTGATACTTTTGCTTGACCAGTTCCGTAGAACCGGCCGCACTCCACCATCAAGCGCCCACACTTATCGGCTGTTAGTTTTTAAAGAGCAATTGCACAAGAATCGCTTTGCTTATTTGCTTGCTTTCTTGCGCGCCGTCATTCAACGGGAGGCGAATTATGACTGGCGCAAGACAAGTAGGTCAACCCCTTTTTCCAAATTATTTTCGGGCGACGATTAGGCACTAAAAACGACAGGTAAAAAGGCGCCAGTGCGTGCATTCACAGCACGATATCCGCCTGGCGCGCAGAGCATCGATATGATCCGGGCGCTCAGTTCCCGAAGAACGGCGTGCAGAAGCCCGCCGGACCGACGCAATCCGCCGCCGCAGACGACGAGTCGCCGCGCCGCATCGACCCCGACGCACCTGCACCCGACGGCGTGCCGCCGTAGGCCTCTTGCGAATTTCGCGCGGCGACCGTGGCCTCCGCCGCCTGAATGTCCGCTGGGTACGTCGCGTTCTCTCCCGTGGCCGGCGAGAATCCGGCCCGCTCCAGCTGCGCGAGTTCAGCCTTGACCTGCGCGCGAGTCACCGGGGCAGTCTGATCCTGCGCGAATGCAAACGTCGGCGCGACGACAGCGGCGACCGACAAGACAACTTTAGCGATGGTGTTCATGGTGAGTGCAAGCTCCAACGAGTAGGGTTGACGTGGATCGCACGCGATCCGCTAACCTCGCTCGGCCCGGGTTCCAAGCATTGAGGCTTCGAATGGTTAACCGCAGCACACCGCGATCTATTCCATGGCGAGAACGACTTGCACGCGATACGCGTTCGCCACACCCGTTGGCTATCGCCCAGGATGTCATCCGCTTGCGAAGACAAACGCGCCGCACAACGGCGTGGACGCATCACGGGGGCGGACTGTCATCGTCTTGCCCGATAAAACGTCAACGTAATCTCGAAGCGCTACCGCTCGATAATGTAGATGTACTTACGATTTCATAATGCGAAACGCGTCGACAAAACGACGCAACGTAGGCTAGACAGCCCGCGCCCGCTGATGCTCCAAACACGCCGTTCGTTGCCGCGGCGCGCACCGCAATCGCTCTTGCTACATCACAATGCCGCGCCGAAGAACTCATCGGAAACACCGGTTACTCCCCAAACCGCCCCCGCACGGCCTTCAAGATCTCCGCGAACGCCACCGGCTTCACGAGATGATGATCGAAGCCCGCCTCTCTCGACCGCTGCCGATCATTCGCCTGTCCATAGCCCGTTACCGCGAGCATCAGCGCATCCTGCGTCGCGGGACGCGAACGCATCTCCGCCGCGAGCGTGTAGCCGTCCATTCCCGGCAGTCCGATATCGAGGAGGATGATCTGCGGTGCGAAGCTGTCGCTGATGGCGAGCGCCGTGGTCGCGTCATGCGCGGTGCGCACATCGAAGCCATCGGCTTCCAGCAGTAACGACATCGCCGTTGCGGCATCCACGCTGTCATCGACGAGCAGCACGCGCATGCCGCCGCTCACGCTCGCCGGCTCCCGCTCCACCGCACGCGGCGCGACTTCCGCTCCCTTCGCGAGCGGCAGCCACACGACGAACTCGCTGCCCTGATGCGGCCCGGCCGAATGCGCGTCGATACGCCCGCCCTGCAATTCGACGAGCGTCTTTGCCAGCGGCAAGCCGATGCCGAGCCCGCCTTCCGAGCGTTCGAGTGATGTCTCCGACTGCACGAACAGATCGAAGATATGCGGCAGCATGTCGGCCGCAATGCCGATGCCCTTGTCGCGCACGGTGATGCGCACTTCGTCGCCGACCTGCTCGGTCTCGATGGCGACCTCGCCTTCTTCGACGCTGTACTTCGACGCGTTCGACAGCAGATTGCCGAACACCTGCGCAATCCGCACGCTGTCGCCGATGATGAAGAGCGGCGCATCCGAAAGCTTCGTCGTGAGCCGGTGACGCTTCCTGTCGAGTGCGGGCTGCGTCGTTTCGATCGCCGCTTCCACCGCCGCCGCGATATCCACCACTTCGCGCCGCAGCGTGATCTTGCCCTGCGTGATGCGCGCGACGTCGAGCAGATCGTCGACGAGACGGCTCAGATGCCGCACCTGCCGGTCGATGATCGAGCGCACCGTCGAAAAGTTGTGCGCCGAGGGCGCGCGTTCGGGGTCGAGCAGGTCCACGGCATTGCGAATCGGCGCGAGCGGATTGCGCAGCTCGTGCGCGAGCATGGCGAGAAACTCGTCCTTGCGGCGGTCGGCGTCGCGTAACAGCATCTCCGCTGCCTTGCGCTCCGAGATGTCGTTGACGATACCCGCGATACGCGCTGGCCGCCCCTGCGCCTCGCGTACGAGCGACGCACGCTCGGACACCCAGCGCGGTTCACCATGCGCGCGCGGAATACGATATTCGACCTGATACGGCGTGCCGCTCCCGAGCAACTGTCGGTACGCCGCCGCGACATCCTCCCGATCCAGCGCATGAATCTCGCCCGACCAGTGATCCGCGCCGGGTTCGGGCGTCGGCGCGCCATCGCCGGAATTCCACAGCCGCGCGTAGGCGGGGCTCACATAAAGCAGGCGATTCGCGGCGGGATCGAGCATCCAGAAGACGTCGTCGATGTTCTCCGCAAGCTGGCGAAACCGCTCCTCGCTCTCGCGCAACGCGTTTTCCGCAAGCCGGACGCGCAGCAGCGCGCGCACGTGCGCGATCAGTTCGGCCGGCTCGACCGGTTCGGTAAGATAGCTGTCCGCGCCGCCTTCCAGACCGCGAATGCGATCCATGCTATGCACCGCCGCCGCCGACGTTTGCAGCACGAGCGTTCCCGCCGTTTCCGCCGACGCCTTGATCTGCCGGCACACTTCGAGGCCGTTGATGTCGGGCAGCTTCACGTCGAGCAGCACGAGATCCGGCGATTCCGCGCGCACGCGCTCCAGCGCGGCGGTGCCGGTTCCCGCCTCGATCACGTTGAATCCGGCACGCGACAGAATGCGCGTCTTCGCGTAGCGCGCGCCGTCGTTGTCGTCGACGTTGAGGATCAGCACCTCGGTCCAGTCGCTTTTCATGTCGCCAGCCCTTCCCCGCGACGCAAGCCCTCCATCGCCTTCGACACCATGTCCAGCACGCCGGCCAGTTCTCCGCCGGAGATCGGCTTCTGGATGAATGCCGCCGCGCCGAGCGCCTCCGCCTCGTTGCGATCCTCGGCCTCGCCGAGCACCACGACCGGCACATTGCGCGTCGCTGCCTGCGCGCGCAATGCGGCGAGCCAGATCCACGCTTCGGACGCCGCCGGCCGCACCGCGAGCAGCAGCGCGGCCGGCGGCGTGCGCGCGAGCGCGCGGCTCGCTTCGTCGAGCGTCGCGGCGCTTACCGTGCGATACGGCGAAGCCTTGAGCGCGGCCTCGCAATCCAGCCGCTCGATCGGATTGCTCGCGACGACGAGCACCATCGGACGCGCGTCGCCGTGCGCGGCTTGCATGCTGTCCGGCGCGCCGTATTCGGCCGGTATCGTCGCAATGAAGGTGGAGCCGCGTCCGAGTTCGCTCTCGAGCGAGACATCGCCGCCGAGCAGCTTGCAGAGCTTCCTGCACAGCGGCAGGCCGAGTCCCGTGCCCTTCACGTATTGCTGAAGCCGGTTCTCGACCTGTCCGAATTCTTCGAAGACGACGTGCTGGTGCTCGGGCGCGATGCCGATGCCCGTATCCTTCACCGCGAACGTGATGAGGCGCCGCACTTCGTCATAACTCGCCGACACGCGCACTTCGCCGCGCTCGGTGAACTTCAGCGCGTTCGACACGAAGTTACGCAGCACTTGCGCGACCTTCGCTTCGTCCGTGCGAATGGGCGGAAGCCCCTCGCACGATTCGAAGATGAGTTCCACCGCGCCGCCCGGCGTGAGCGGGCGCAGCATGCCGCGCAGCGCCGAAAAGAGGGTATCGACTTCGAATTCCGCGGCGCGCACTTCGATCTTCCCGGCTTCGATCTTCGCGAGGTCGAGCAGATCGTCGACCGTCTCGGAGAGATCTTCCGCCGCTTTGCGAATGAAGCGCACCTGCTTTTCCTGCTCCTCCGTCAGATCGCCGTCGATCCGTTCGAGCAGCAGCTTCGACAGCGCGCGAATCGACGAAAGCGGCGTGCGGAATTCATGGCTCATGTTCGACAGGAAGCGCGACTTCGACTCATCCGCGCGACGCAGATGATCCGCGCGCGCATCGAGTTCGGCATACAGCGCGACGACGCCGCGATTCGTGTCTTCGAGTTCGCGCGTGAGGCGCGTCAGTTCTTCCTGGCGCTCGCGCAAGTCGGCAAGCGCGCCGATCAGCTCGCGGTTTTGACGCGCGAGTTCCGCGGTCGAATCTTCGCTGTCCTGGCGCGACAGCGTGGCGGATATGGCCTGCACCGCGCCGGCATCGACAGGCGTGTTGTCGGGCAGCGCCTTCGCGAGCGAAATGGCCGTGCCGCCGCCGGCTTCGTCGGCGATCGCGCATTGGTCCATCAAACGCTGCGCGGCGAGCAGGCCGAGCGCGGCTTGCGAATCGTCGTTCTTCATCGCGCGAAGCCGCTCGCCCGCGCTCGCGCACGCCAGAAAGCGCACGACGAAGCGCGGCGGATACGTCGCGTCGTCGACCACGAAATCCGCCCGCGCCCGCGCGCCGGCCGTGAGCACCGTGCGCGCCGCTTCGAGCACCGAGGTCGAAATGCGCGTCTGGTCCTGCGCCGAAAAGCCGAGCGCGGCGCTCGCGTCGCGCGCCTTGCGGCGAGCCGCGACAATGTCGTGCTCGCCGTCGATCTGCATCGAGTAGAGCGGAAGCGCCATCACGCGCTCCCGGCCGCGCGGGCGACGAACACGGTGACGTCGTCGCGGCCACGCGAGAAATCGCGGTACAGCACCGCCGCGACGAGCGCCGGATGCCGCGCGCTCAGGCCCGGATAGCGCGCGAGATCCCAGCGCGAACCGATTCCATCCGAATGCAGCACGACGAGCGCGTTCGGCGGATACGGCACGTCGAATTGCTGCACGCGTCGCGCCCCGTGCCCGACGATGCCGCTGTGCGACACCAGATGCCGGTGCGAATCCTCCGTCCACACGCTCGCCGCGATATTGCCGATGCCGGTGAACGCGACCTTCGCGCCGCTCGCCGACGCGGCGTTTGCAAGCACCGGCATGCGCGCGATGCCGACCGCCGCGCCGCGCGTCGGGCGCAAGGCTTCGTTCGCAAGCTCCATGATGCGTTCGAGCGGCGCATCCCCGTGGCAGCCGAGCACGCGCGCCGCTTCGACCGCCGCGACGTTCGCGAGCGGCCCGTGACCCAGGCCGTCCGCGACGAGCACGGTGAAGCCGTTCTCGCCCGAGCTACAGGACCACGCGTCGCCGCAGACCGTCTCGCTCGGAAGCGGCAGGTTCACGACGCCGTAGGTGACGCGCGCCGCACCGATGGACTCGGCGGCAGGCGCGGCCGCGCGGTTCCAGCAGACGACGCGCATCACCGTGCCTTGCTGCGGCCGGCTCCAGATGTCGAGTTCGCCGGACAGACGCCGGATCGCGCCCATGCCGTTGCCGGGGCTGCCGGCCGTCGTGTAGCCGTCCTCGAAGCAGCGGTAAAGATCGTGGATGCCGGGGCCGCTATCGACGGACAGAATCTCGATGCCGTAACGGTCGCCCGCATCCAGCAGCGGACGCACGAGCAGCTCGCCGCTGCCCGCATGTTTAAGGAGATTGGTGCCGCATTCGGTGACGACAATCGCGAGTTCGCCCGCGACTGTCTCGTTGAAACCGAGCCCGCGCGCCAGTTCGCCGATCGAGCGTCGCGCGAAGGCTATCTGGCTCGCCTCCGCGATCTCGTGGCGCTGTTGCGCGGCCATCGATTCCTTTAGAACGGTTTCCATTTCGTGATCGAGACGTGCGTACCTTCACCCGGCGCAGAGCGGATATCGAACTCGTCGCACAGGCGTTTGGCGCCGCCGAGACCGAGTCCCAGCCCGCTGCCGGACGTGTAGCCGTCCGAGAGCGCGCGGGCGATGTCGGGAATGCCGGGCCCGTTGTCGACGAATTCGAGTTTGAGGCCACGGCGGCCATTGCGCTCGACGATCGTGCAATGCACGTCGCCGCCGCCACCGTAGATGAGCGTGTTGCGTGCCAGTTCGCTCGCCGCCGTCACGAACTTGGTCTGATCGATGAGCGACAAGCCCTGCGCTACCGCCTTCTCGCGCACGAACTGGCGCAGCCGCACGATCTGCTCATCCGAGCGGATCGGCAGCGTCTCGGCCGGAGAGGCAGCGCGCGCTGCCGAGGAATCGAAGGTGATCATGGAATGGTTCGCTTGGCGGCCGTCAGACCGCGCCGCCCCCGGTAAGCAGCGCCATGCCTTTTTCCACATTGAGCGCCGTGCGCACGCCCGAGAGCGTGAGCCCGAGTTCCACGAGCGTGATCGCGACCGACGGCTGCATGCCGACGACGACGGTCTGTGCATCCAGCACGCGCGCCATCGCCGCCGTGTTGCCGATCATCCTGCCGATGAACGAATCCACCACGTCGAGCGACGAGATGTCGATCAGCACGCCCTTCGCGCCGTCTTTGACGATGCGGCTCGTCAGATCGTCCTGCAGCGCGAGCGCGAGGCGGTCGTGCATGTCCACTTGAATGGTGACGAGCAGCAGCTTGCCCATCGTGAGAATTGGAATGCGATCCATCGCTTGGGGCCCTGTTCAGTCGCGTTGCATGCGGTTGTCGATCTCGCGCGCCGTCATTCCGGCAGCGACGAATCGTGCAGGCCGCCCGCGCCGTTGCGCGTGGCGTTGTCCTGCGCGCCCGCCGCCGTCACGGACTTGCCGGTGCGCTGCAGCGCGACGATGAACGCCGCCGCGAGCGACGCCTTCGTCGCCACGTTCGACAGGTTCACGCCCAGATGCACGATGGTCTGCGCGATCTGCGGACGAATGCCGCTGATGATGCAGTCCGCGCCCATGAGCCGCGCCGCCGCGACCGTCTTGAGCAGGTGCTGCGCGACGAGCGTGTCGACGGTCGGCACGCCGGTGATGTCGATGATCGCGATGGCCGCGCCGGTTTCCACGATCTTCTGCAGCAGGTTCTCCATCACGACTTGCGTGCGCGCCGAGTCCAGCGTGCCGATGAGCGGCAACGCGAGAATGCCGTCCCACAGCTGCACGACGGGCGTCGACAATTCGAGCAGTTCCTGCTGCTGGCGCACGATCACTTGCTCACGGCTCGCCTGAAACACTTCGGTGGTGTAGAGGCCGAGTTCGTCGAAGAGCGAGCTGACGGTCCACGTGAGATCCGCCAGCGCCACGGGCTCGTTCGGAAGTTGCTGACGCAGACGCGCGACGAGCGGTTGCTTCAGCGAGAACACGAACATCGCGGTTTCGACCGGCGAAAAGCCCTGACGGGCGCGCTGCCCCGACATATCCGCGAGAAACGCGCGCACTTCCTGCCAGTGCGACGCCTTGAAATCGACGCGATCCGACGCGCCGAGCGCCGCCAGCAACAACGAGACGAACTGTCCGAACTGATTGCGAAGTTCGGCTTCGCCGACGAGTCCGCGCCGCGATGCGATGGCATGCTGCTGCGTGATCCATTCGGCGAGCAGGTCCGCCTGATTCGAATTAAAGAGTTGGGCGAGTCGCGTTCCGCCGACCATTTCCATGCCGAGATCCCTGTGCGAATGATGGTATTTTTTTGGGCGCCAAAGCCCCGGATGTCGCCGTTTTTGCGTTGAAAGCATCGGGCCGCGTATGCCGCGCCCGCCCCCGCGCAACGCAAAGGCGCTCGGAATGTAGCACGCCATCTCGAAAATCGACAGTGCGCTCGGCCTTGATTTACAAGCCGAAACGCGATTCGTGCGAAGAATGATCGCGCGTTATTTAGCAATCGGGAAAATATGCCGGGCGTTCGTTAGCGGCTAGACAAAACAAGGTCATAAGTCCCTGGGCATTTCTCCGGATGTGCGATGCCGTGTATAGGGACGCGATTATTTTTTTGGGCGCCAGCGGGTGCAATACTCGCTCGCACATCACGCGATTCACCCTGCCGCCCGGAGCACACATGGCCCAAACCCCTCATCCCGTCGACGAAGTGCTGCCCCTCGGACAGATGCTCGCCGTCGGCATACAGCACGTGCTCGTCATGTATGCGGGCGCCATTGCCGTGCCGCTCATCATCGGCGCGGCGCTCAAGCTGCCGAAGGATCAAGTCGCGTTTCTGATCAGTTCGGACCTCTTCGCATGCGGCATCGTCACGCTGATTCAGTGCATCGGCATCTGGAAGTTCGGCATCCGATTGCCCGTCATCATGGGCGTCAGTTTTGCGCCGGTCGGGCCGATGGTCGCGATGGCTTCCTCGGGCGCGGGACTGCCCGCCATCTTCGGCGCTACTATCGCCGCGGGCGTGTTCGCCATCGTCATCGCGCCGTTCTTCGGGCGGCTGATGCGGTTCTTCCCGCCTATCGTGACCGGCACCATCATCCTGACCATCGGCATGACGCTATTTCCCGTGGCGATCAACTGGGCGGGCGGCGGACATGGCGCGCCGCATTTCGGCGAGCCGAAGAACTTGATGATCGCCAGCATCGTGCTGCTCGCGATTCTGCTCATCAACAAGTATCTGAAGGGCTTCGTCGCCAACATCTCGGTGCTGCTCGGCATGGCGATCGGCTTTCTCGTCGCGTTGCCGATGGGCCTCGTGAACTTCTCGGGCGTCGGGCGTGCCGCGTGGTTCGCGCCGGTGCGGCCGTTCGCGTTCGGCTTGCCGACCTTCGACATCGCGGCGATCGCGTCGTTGTGCCTCGTGATGATCGTCATCATGGTCGAATCGCTCGGCATGTTCCTCGCGCTCGGCGATCTCACGATGCGCCCCGTCACGCGCGCCGATGCCACGCGCGGCCTTCGCACGGACGGACTCGGCACCGTGATCGGCGGCGTGTTCAATACGTTCCCGCATTCGTCGTTTTCGCAGAACATCGGGCTCGTCGGCATTACCGGCGTGAAAAGCCGCTGGGTCGTCGCGGTATCGGGCGTTATCCTGATGCTGCTCGGGCTATTGCCGAAGCTCTCCAATCTCATTGCGTCGATACCGGTCGTCGTATTGGGCGGCGCGGGCATCGCGATGTTCGGCATGGTCGCGGCCACCGGCGTCAAGATCCTCAGCAAAGTGGATTATGAAAACAAGAACAACCTGCTCATCATTGCCATCAGTCTCGGCGTCGGCGTCATTCCGCTCGCCGCGCCGACGTTCTTCGCGCAGATGCCCGCGTGGGCCGGCCCGCTCACGCATAGCGGCATCACGCTTGCCGCCATCTTCGCGATCGCTTTGAACGCGCTATTCAATCGCAGACAATCTGCGGACACCGTGCAGCGCGACATTGCGGCGGACATGCCGCTGAGTCTGCGGCAAAGCGATGAAGCCCACATGCGCCCGCGCGAATGACAAACCCCTTGCATTGCAGCGACTCATGATCGAAGCACTATGCGTTTTACTGGCGGCCGTTGCTTTGGCGTATCTCTTCGCGCTCGCCGCGCTGTATTGGCTGCAAGGGCGGCTCGTGTATCCGCTGGAACAGATTCAGGCTTTCGTCGATGCGACGCTCGAAGAGAGCACCGAAGTCATCATGCTGCAAACGCAAGACGGCCTCGTGCTGAAAGCGCGTTATCGCGCGCCGCCCGACGCGCACGCGCCGACCGTGCTGCTTTTTCACGGCAACGGAGAAGACCTGACGCAACGCGCGCACATTGCGCTCGAGATGATCGAAGCCGGCTACGGCGTGTTGCTCGCCGAATATCGCGGCTATGGCGGCAATCCCGGCAAGCCGCACGAGGCCGGGCTCTATGCGGATGCGCGCGCCGCTTACGCCTACGCTCGCGCGCGGTCGCCATTCATCGTGCTGCACGGCTATTCGCTGGGATCGGGCGTAGCCGTGCAACTCGCGAGCGAAGCGAGCGTGACCGCGCTGATACTGGAAGCGCCTTTCACCAGCATCGTGGATGTGGCGGCCGCGCGCTTCCGCTTCTTTCCGGTCCGGGCGCTAGCACGCGACCGCTATGACAACCTCTCGAAGATCGCTTCAATACGCGCGCCTATCCTCATCTACGGCGGAACGCGGGACTTCGTGGTGCCGCCTGTTCACTTTCAGCGTCTCTTCGAAGCGGCGCGGGGCGACAAACATCTGGCGATGATCGAAGACGCCGACCATCTGGATGCATGGCGCAACGGCGGGCGCGCACACGTCATGCAGTTTCTGGCCTCTCTGAGCGCGCGCGAACGGAAAAAAACTTCCGACGCAACGTGACCGGTCGTGCTTGAAAAAATCGGGCCTCGGACGGGAACCGGCTAGCATGTGCTTCGTCAGAATCAACTCACAAGGCGCGGCTGTCCCGCCCCGCATTCGTTATTTACCGATTGATATTCGGCTTAAGGAAAGGAGCGGTCAATGTTTCAGTATCCCGGTCTCATCGCTTATCAAATGCCGTCGATCGCACGCGCCAATCTTCAGGCGTTTCTCAACGCGAGCGAGCGGTTCGCGAACGGCCTGCATGCGCTGACAGAACTGAATGTTCAGACGGTGCGCACGGTCATCGAGGAAAGCAATTCACTGCTGCGCACCGGCGACGAGACGAGCCCCGGCGAAGTGTTGAGTTGGCAGTCGGTGATGCTCGCGCAGTTGCCGCAGAAGGCGGCTTCGTATGGACAGCATGTGCTGTCGATCATCACGTCGACCGAAGCGGACATTCTCGGCGAAGTGCGCAGCCAGTACGAGCGCAATGGCATCACGCTGAAAGGCCTGTTCGATAGCGGCGCGCAAGCGACTCAGGAGACGACGGAATCGACGAGCCTCGTCGTGACCAATCTCGCGGAAACGACGAGCGAAGCAGCGGCGAATACGTCGGGCGTGATCCTCGATGCAAGCGGCGAGATCGCAAACGAAGCGGCCAGCGAGTCCGCCGACGAAACCAAGCAACTGGTTCTGCCCGCGGAAGAAGCGCAGAGCGCGCCGGTGAAGCCGCCGCGTTCGTCGTCGCGTCGTCAAGGCTAACCACCCGAGGCGGTCTTACTCGGCCGCCTTCTTCTTCGCACGCGGCTCCTTCAATACGACCCACGCGGGCGCATGGTCGCTCGCGTGCGGCTCGCCGCGCACCCATGTATCGACGCCCGCATCCTGAAGCCGGGGCGCAAGATCCTTGCTGAGCAAGATGTGATCGATGCGCAGCCCCGAGTTCGTCTGCCAGTGCTGGCGGAAATAATCCCAGAAGGTATAGATGCGCTCATCGGGATGCTTTTTGCGCAGCGCATCCGTCCAGCCCTGCGCGAGCAGCTTCGCGTAAGCCGCGCGGCTTTCCGGCTGAAGCAAGGCATCCTTGAGCCATGAGCGCGTGTTGTAGATATCTTCGTCGGTCGGCACGACGTTATAGTCGCCCGCCAGTATCACCGGATGTCCGCTTTCGAAAAGCGTCTTCGCGTGCGCGTTGAAGCGCTCCATCCATGCGAGCTTGTAGTCGAACTTCGGGCCCGGCTGCGGGTTGCCGTTGGGAAGATAAAGACAGCCGATCAGGATGCCATGCACCGCCGCTTCGATATAACGGCTGTGCGTGTCGTCTTCGTTGCCGGGCAAGCCGCGACGGCTCAGAACCGGCTCGGCGTCCCGCGCCAGTATCGCCACGCCGTTCCACGATGCCTGTCCGTGCCACACCGCGCCATAACCGGCAGCCTGTATGGCGGAGATGGGGAACTGCGCGTCGGTGGCCTTGAGTTCCTGCAAGCAGACGACATCCGGCGCTTCGCGTTCGAGCCAAGCGAGCAAGGCATCGAGACGCGAGCGTATGCCGTTGATGTTGAAGGTCGCGATTTTCATCCAGCGGTCTCCATCGGTCATGGCGTCATATCGCCGTCGATCGTACACGCATCGCACAATGCGTGCCGCCACGGTTGACCTTGGAGGATTGGAAGAAACTTCAGCCGATTCGGGCATTCGCGAGTTCTTCTCGATGCCCGAGCGTTCAGTGTGTGCCGCGCCGCATTCAGCCCATTGCAATCTACGACTGAACGCCCCAGCGCCGCACGGTCACGCGTTCGATGGTATCGAAGACCAGATGTTCGACCGCCAGCCCGATCACGATGACCGCTGCCAGCCCCGCGAACACGCGGTCCGTATAGAGCTCGTTGCGGTTCTGGAAGATGTACCAGCCCAGTCCGCCCCTGCCCGAACTCGCGCCGAATACCAGTTCCGCTGCAATCAACGTGCGCCACGCGAATGCCCAACCCACTCGTAAGCCGGCGAGAATGGACGGCAACGCGGCGGGCACGAGAATCAGCACGACGTGCCGCAGGCCCGTGAGCCCGTAATTGCGGCCGGTCATGCGCAGGGTCGACGGCACCGCCTGGAATCCCGCATACGTATTGAGCGCGAGCGGCCACAGCACCGAGTGCACGAGCACGAAAAGAAGACTGCCCGTGCCGAGCCCGAACCACAACAACGCGAGCGGCAGCAACGCAATGGAGGGCAAGGGATTGAACATCGCGGTGAGCATCGAAAGAATGTCACGGCCGATGCGTGTCGATACCGCAAGTGATGTCAGAGCGAACGCGAGCGCCGCGCCGAGCAGATAACCGCGCAGCAGCACGGACAGCGAGATCGCGGTCTTGGCGATCAGCTCGCCGCTAATGATGCCCTGCGCGAAGGCAACGCAGGTCGCGCTGAAGGTCGGCAAGAGCAAGTCGTTATCGACCACGCGCGCAACGCATTCCCATAACGCCATGAGCGCGACCGCGATCAGCAACTTGCGCAGCCACGCGCGGTCGAAAAGACGCGTCGCAAGCGGCAAGGTCGCGGCGCGCCGCGTTACATCGGCTGCGGGCGAGAATGTCGACGGATGCCGTTCGAACTCGGGCCGCACCGGCGGTTCGATCAATTGCGGCGTGCTCATTGCGCGATCTCCTCTTCGAACAACAGACGATGGATACGCGCGACACTCTGTTGAAAGTCGCCTCGGCCCACGCTCTCCTGCGAATACTGATGACTGTTCAATTCCGCGCGCACGCGGCCGGGATGCGGCGTCAACAGCAGAATCCGATTCCCGACGATCAGCGCCTCTTCGATGGAGTGCGTGACGAACAGCAACGTGAAGCGTTCATCGCTCCACAGCCGCAGCAGTTCTTCCTGCATGCGGCGGCGCGTGAGCGCGTCGAGCGCGGCGAACGGCTCATCCATGAGAAGCACGCGCGGTTGCATGGCAAGCGCTCGCGCAATCGCGACGCGCTGCTTCATTCCGCCGGACAGCGTATGCGGATAAGCATCGGCCACATGTGCAAGGCCGACCTTGTCGAGATAGTGAAGCGCCCGTTCACGCGCTTCTGCGCGGCCCAGCTTGCGCGCGACGCGCAACGGAAAAGCCACGTTTTGCAGGACCGTCTTCCAGGGCGGAAGCTGGTCGAACTCCTGAAACACAACAATGCGGTCCACGCCCGGCCCGCGCACGCGCTCGCCGTCGATTTCGATGCTGCCCGCCACCGGCTGAATGAATCCCGCCACTGCCTTGAGCAAGGTGGACTTGCCGCAACCCGACGGTCCCAGCAGCACGAAGCGGTCGGCGCCATAGACATCGAAGCTCACGTCATGCGTCGCGCGCACGAGACGCTCCGGCGTGCGGTATTCCAGCGAGACATTACGCGCGCTCAACAGCTTGGTGGTCGATAAAACGGCCTTGTTGCTTTCGACCGGATACAGCACATGAGGATTGGCAGCCATGATCGCAGTGCAAAAACGCAAACCATCAAGATACCGGCGCGCGTTTCAGAGCCTAACCAATGAATGCGCATATTCAATGCACGATCGCGGATAAGGCGCTCGCCCGAATCGATCAACTTCCGTCGCGCGTGGCGGGGTCGCTAAAGAAGTAGTCTTGCCACGACTTCGGTTCGTTCTTGATGACGCCCACGCGATGCATGAACTGCGCAAGCGCGAAGGTGTTCTGTGGCGCGATCTTGAACTGCACCGAAGGGTCCGTGATGATCTTGACGAGCAAGGCGCGGTCGATCTTGGCCTGATTCACGCGCAGATAAATGTCCGCTGCTTCATTCGGATGCTGCGTCACGAAGCGCGCGGCATCGGCTAAACCATCGACGAACGCGCGATACGTCTTGGGATTCGCGTTGCGGAACTTCTCGGTCGCATAGAGCACCGTCGCGGAACTGGGTCCGCCGAGCACGTCGTAGGAACTGAGAACGATGTGCGCCTTCGGGTTGCCCGCCAACTCCTGCTGCTGAAACGGCGGATTGCCGAAGTGCGCGTTTATTTCCGTGCCGCCCGCGATGATCGCGGCGGCTGCATCCGGATGCGGCACCGCTTGCGTCAGCTTGTCGAGGCGATCGAACTCTTTGTCGCCCCACTGCTTCGCGGCGGCATATTGCAGAATGGGCGACTGCACCGACACGCCCACGGCAGGCAACGCGATACGGTCTTTATCCGTGAAGTCGGCGATGGTCTTCACGCGCGGATCATTCGATACGAGGTAATAAGGCAGATTGCCGAGCGAAGCGACGCCCTTCACGTTCTGGCGCCCGTGCGTGCGGTCCCAGATGGTCAAGAGCGGACCGACGCCTGCCGCTGCAATGTCCACGGAACCGGACAGCAGCGCGTCGTTGATGCTCGCGCCGCCGGAGAGCTTCGCCCAATCCACCTTGATATCGATGCCCTGCTTCTTGCCTTCCTGCTCGATGAACTTCTGGTCGCGCGCCACGTTCAGGAGCAAATAGACCACGCCATATTGCTCCGCAATGCGCAGGGTGCCTTCCGCGAAGGCGCTGCAAGTGCCACCGAGCGAAAGCGCCAACGCGCAGACAAACGCGCGCAACTCGCCCTTCCCTTTTCGAGAATGCATCGAAAAACCCCGTGTTTGTAGGACTATTTGTGGTTCGGCTTAGAAAGGCGCATCGCCTTCGATGGTGGTCCGATACAGCTTGCGGCGCTGATCGTCCGGCGTGCCCGCCGCCAGATGCATGACCGAGCGGTTGTCCCAGAACACCATGTCATGGTCGCGCCAAACATGCCGATAGACGAATTCGGGCCGCACGCTGTGCGTGAAGATTTCGTCGAGCAATGCGCGGCTTTCATCTTCCGGCATATCGACGATGCGCGTGGTGAAGTGCTCGCTCACGAAGAGCGCCTGACGACCCGTCTCCGGATGCGTGCGCACGATGGGATGCACGACCGGCTTCACCTGCGCGATCTGCTCCGGTGTGAGATTCGGACGCCACGGACTGCGCTTTTGCAGCTCCGCATATTTCGCGAGATACGTGTGCTCCGCGAAACGCCCCTCGACCGCGTTCTTCAGATGCGCGGGCAACGTCTCCCACGCGAGATGCTGATTCGCGAACAGCGTGTCGCCGCCTGTCGACGGGAGCTCTTGCGCATGAAGCATCGAGCCGAGGCTCGGCTTCTCTTTGTATGAGAGATCCGAATGCCAGAAGTGGCCGGCGTCGCCGAGTCCAATAGGCTTGCCGTTCTCGATGATGTTCGACACCACGAGCACTTCGGGATAACCGGCCAGTCCGAACTGGTGCAATACGTGAATCTGCAATGGCCCGAACCGCTTGCTGAAGGCGACCTGCTGCGCGGGCGTGATGCGCTGTTCGCGGAACACGAGCACGTGATAGTCGAGGTGAGCGCGATGAATGCGCGCGAAATCCTCAGTGGCCAAGGGCTGCGACAGGTCGAGCCCGATGACCTCTGCGCCCAGCGGGCCGTCAAAGGGACGAATGACGATTTGTTGCTCGACGGCCTCGGCAGCGTCGTGGGTCGGCGAAAGAATGGTCACGGTGTAATGAAAGCGGCGGACAGACGAATAATCTACGCCCGGCACGCGCGCGCGGCAACGAACGATGCGCGATTTGATTATCTGGCGTGATGCTAAGACCGCGACAGCTCAGTCTTCGATTGCGTCGAAAGGCAATTCGACCTGTACCGGCGCGACGGAAACGCCGGCTTCGTCAGCGGACTCCAGCGCGCTCACGCGCACGCCGAGCAGTCGCAGTCTTTTGTCGAGCACGATTCGTTTGAGGCACTCGGTCGCCGCGCGACGAATCTCGGATGCATCGGCCGTGGCGATTGGAATGGTCAAGTCGCGCGTGACGGTGCGAAAGTCGTCGAAACGCAGCTTGATGCCGACGGTGCGCCCCACGTAACCTTTGCGCGCGAGATCGTCCGCCACGCGCTTGCAGAGGCCCGTGAATTCCGCCGAAAGCGTGGCGCGGTCGTGTTTGGGATGAAGGTCGCGCTCGAACGTGGTCTCGCGGCTCATGGACTTGGGCGTGGAACTCACGACGACAGGCCGTTCGTCCTGCCCTTGCGCGATGCGCGCGAGCCACGCCGCATAGGTCGGACCGAAGTGCGATTGCAGAAGGCCGAGGTCGGCGGCCGCGATATCGCCCACGGTCACGATGCCGAGCGCCGCGAGCTTGTCATTCGCCTTGGGCCCGATGCCATTTACCTTGCGCGCGGCCAGCGGCCAGATGCGCGTGGGCAGGTCGTTCATCGTAAGAATGGTGAGACCGTCGGGCTTGTCCAGTTCCGAGCCGATCTTCGCGAGCAGCTTGTTCGGCGCGATGCAGATGGAACAGGTGAGGCCGGTCGCTTCGCGCACCGCGTCTTTCATGCGCTGACCAATGTCCGCTGAATCGCCGGGCATGTCGGTGACGTCGATATAGATCTCGTCGATGCCGCGGTTCTCGATCTGCGTGGTGAATCCGGCAATCGCCGCTTTGAAGAGGCGCGAGTAATGCCGATAAGACTCGAAATCCGTCGGAAGAAGAATGGCGTCGGGCGCGAGCTGGGCCGCTTTCATCATGCCCATTGCGGAGAACACGCCGAATTTGCGGGCTTCATACGTGGAGGTCGTCACCACGCCGCGGCCAGCGTAGTCGCGCAATCGCTTGAAACGACGCGTGCCGTCCGCCATCGTCTCGGGCGCGGCGTTCCGACCGCCTCCGACCACCACCGGCTCACCGCGTAACTCCGGATAGCGCAGCAGTTCGACCGACGCGAAAAACGCATCCATGTCGAGGTGCGCGATACGGCGCGGCGGCGTCTCTGAGGCGAACGAAGAAGGCAGTGAGGCGTCCATCGACGGCGAAAGGCGAGCGCAAAAGCAAGAGCGCTTAGGGCCGAAGTCGAAAATGGCTTACTGTACATTCATACAGTGATTTTCGCCAGCGGCCTCTCAGTGACGCTTCAGCGGCTACTCTGCCGCGCGCTTTTCCGCGAGTGCGCGGCGGCAGTCGTCGAAGACCTGCCGGACCACATCGGACTGATAGTTGAGGTCTTCGCTGTCGAGAATCTCCTCGACGGCATCGCGCGCCCAGTCGGCCTCGAGTATCGCGCAATGACGCGCGGCCAGATCGCGCGCAATGGCGGCAAGCTTCGCGACCGTCAGCCAGTCCGCGAGCCGCTGATGCCTGTCGAGCCACTTGTGCGCGGCCTGCACGTGGAAAGCCGCCGCCGGCCAGTCTCCGTTCAGATAGAACGCGCCCAGACTGCCGCATGTCAGCCAGCAGAGCAATTCGACGCGGTCCCGGGCACTCAGGGTACGAGGCACATCGTTCATGGCGGCGCTCACGAAGGACGTTTCGACGAGAGGACGTCAGCGAATACGCTGCGTTCCGTATGAATTCCGTATGAAACAAGATAGCACGGGATGGTGCGCCGCGGCAGTGCCTTGCAAGAAAGGCATCGTGTGCTGACGAACGCATGAATCGCGGCTAAGAATTCCCTGCCTCGCGACGAAGGAGCATGTCAAAGGCGGTAAGTAAGACCGCGCAAGCAGCGCGTGGCGCACCGGGATACCATGACGAGTCGAACCGCGCGTGCACGGCGCGGATCGCGTCCTCTTTCATCAGATCCCGACCGCATGCCCCAACACAAGCAGACCGTCCGTCCCCTCGTCATTGCCGCAGTGATGGCCTCGATGGCCATGGTGGCGATCGAAGCCACCATCGTTTCGACCGCCATGCCGCAGATCGCCACGCAGCTCGGCGGCCTCAATCTGTATAGCTGGGTGTTCTCGTCGTTCCTGCTGACGCAGACCGCGCTTACCGTCGTATTCGGCAAGCTCGCGGATCTTTACGGCCGCAAGCCCGCGATACTCGCCGGCATCGCCATCTTTCTCGTCGGGTCGATACTCGCGGGCTTCGCGTGGTCGATGCCCGCCATGATCGTCTTCCGCCTTATACAGGGCGTCGGCGCGGGCGCCATTCTGCCGGTTGCGCTGACGGTGGTCGGCGATCTCTATCCGGCTCGGGAACGTGGCAAGGTGCAAGGGTACCTCGCGAGCGTATGGGCCGTGTCCGCCGTGTTGGGGCCGATGGTCGGCGGCTTGCTCATCCGGCATCTTTCGTGGAGCTGGATCTTCTGGATCAACCTGCCGATCGGCGCGCTCGCCGCGCTGCTATTCGTGCTCTTTCTGCACGAGGAAAAGCGCCACGAACGTCCGGCAATCGACCTCGCAGGCGCGTTCCTGTTCACGGCCGCCGTCGCTTCGCTGATGATGGCGCTCACCGATGCGAGCACCGCAAGCAGCGCGCGCGTCGGCGTGGAAGTCGCGATATGCATCGTGGCCAGCGTGCTCTTCGTCATGCAGGAAAAGCGCGCCGCCGATCCGATGATCTCGTTCGGCTTATGGGCGCATCGCCCGATCGCGGCGGGCAACGCCTCGACGCTGCTCGCGGGCATGGCGTTGATGGGCCTGACCACGTTCCTGCCGATGTACGTGCAAGGCGTCATGCATCGCTCGCCAGTCGAAGCGGGCCTCACGCTCACGATGATGATGATCGGCTGGCCCAGCGGCGCCACCTTCACTTCGCGTACCTTCAGCCGCATCGGGTTGCGCCGCTTGTTGATCGGCGGAACCGTGTTCATTCCGCTCGGCGCGATTCCGTTCGTGCTTCTCACGCCGCAGTCGAGTCCCGTGTGGGCCGGCGTTGGCTCCGCGGTGATGGGCTTCGGCATGGGCATACTGAGCGTGTCGTGCCTCATCCTGATTCAGGAAATCGTCAAGCTGTCCGAGCGCGGGAGCGCCACTGCATCGAACCTCTTTGCCCGCAATCTCGGGAACACGCTCGGCGCAGCCGTGTTCGGCGCCGTGCAGAACTATGGGCTGGCGCATGCGAGCGGCGTGCCGGCCGTTAGCGCCGATCAATTGAAGCGCCTGTTATCGGCCGTGCCCGGCAACTTCGCGAGCAACGCGGAGATTCGCTTCGCGCTGCACCATGCGCTGCATCTCACCTTCACGTCGATGTTCGTGATCGCGCTGGGCGCGGTCATTTCGATGCTGTTCATGCCCGCGGTAGACATCGGTCGGGCTCGGCCTGCGGTGGGGACGGTCAGCGCGAACGACGCGCCGGAACGCGTCGGCATCGACGCCTGATCCGGCGTCGATGCGTTGCACACTCAGTCTCAATCTTGCGCCTGAATGAGCGGGCTGTCCTGCTTGTCTTTGGACACGCTCGCATCTCCGCTCTGGCTTCCCGGCGCAGCGGATTCGTCCGCCGCGATGGTCTGCGTGTTCATGCCTTGTTGCGACGTGGGCGCGCCGGTGTCGGGCTTGTAGTGCGGCGCAGGACCATAGCCGCTTGCGAGCGCGTAAGGCGCGGCAAGCGAGGCCGCGACGAGAACAATGCCGGTGACTTTGCTGATCATGGTCGTACTCCTGAGGGTTTCAGATGTCCACTTCATCGGCCAATGCACTGCCCTGCCAGCATGCGACCTTCCGAAATGTGCACGCAGTCTACGTGCGTGACTCGACCATGAAATCCCCCCAGAAGCGCGGATACGAATGGCGGAAGCGCCCTGAATGAAGCGCTTCGCGCACATCAATCAGACGTTGTCTTCCACCGCGATCGCCACGGCGCCCGCATTGATCGTCAAACGCGTGCGCTTCTGCAAGGGGTTTTGCGGCGCCGTGCCGTCTGGGTTCAGCCCCTTCACCTTGTTGTAGATCGCGACGAACTGCGTGGGCGTGACTGTCGCCGATGCATAGCCGATAGCGTCGTGGTCCGCATACAGCATGTCCGGATTGTTCTGCCTGATGAACGCATCCAGTGCCGACGATGAAGTGATGAGCGATGCCAGCGGCATCCCGGCTACATAGTTCGTCGCATCCTGAAAGAACGGGCGGCTGCTGACGCCCGCCGCCATGAGATCGACGAGCACCGGCGTGCCTGTCGCGGGATCGGGCACATCGCGCACGATGCCCGCCTGGAACGCGTGAAGATCGCCCGTGATGGCGATGAGGTTCGTGATGCCTTGCGCCTTCACGAACGATGTGAGATCGGCCTTGTGCGATGGATACCCGTCCCATGCGTCGCAATCCATCACGAACACGAGGTTGTCGGGCGCAGGGGCAATCGAACGCAAGTCGAGCCACAAGCGATTCATCATCACTTCGTTGCCCCATACTTTCCAGATGGAGGTCGAGGCTTTGAGCGTGTCTTTCCACCATTGCGTCTGCACCGGGCCGAGCATGGACGGAATGCGCCCGAGACGCTGCGTATCCGCCGCCTCGAACTGCGCGAGCACCTGTTGCGGCACCGCGTACCGCGAGCCGACAAGATCGTTGCCGTTCACCGGATCATGTCCCAGCTTCTGCGCGACAGCCGCTTCGCTGACCACATGATCGTCGCGATAGAGCCGCTCGTCGGTCATGACGAGGTGAATCAGCGAGCCGAAGTGAAAGTCCCGGTAAATGCGAATGTTGTCGTAGCTGGCGTTGTTGAGGTCGAACGACACGTCGCCCCAATCCACCGGCAAGTATTCCGCCCACGCCTGATTCGCATTGCGGCGTCGCGCTGTCTGCTGCACGTTCGCATTGGTGTATGTCTGGTGGTCTTGCCAGCAATCGTCCGAGAACTCGTGATCGTCCCAGATGGCGATCACAGGAAAGCGCGCATGAACGGTCTGCAAGCGCGCGTCGCCGCGATACGTGCGATAGAGCGTGCGGTAATCGGCGAGCGTGTTCGCATAGACGCCGCCGCCTGACATCGCGACGCCATCGGGCAAGGTGATCTGTGGATGCGCCGGCTCGGCGGCGTTCTTTTCGTTCGGACTACCGACGGTCTCGTAGATATAGTCGCCCAGATGCACGACGAAATCGAGGTCGGTTTCCGCGGCGAGCAGCGTAAGCGCCTGCCAGTGGTTCACGCTCCAGTTCTGGCAGACGAACCACGCGAAGCGCAGTTGGGCAAGCGATTCCGTGGCCGCCGCTGCGGTGCGTGTCGTGCCTGTCGCGCTGATGTCACTGCCGGCAATGAAGCGGTAGTAATAGGTCGTTTTCGCGCTGAGACCCGTGACCTTGGCTCGCACCGTGAAATCGTAGTCGGGAATGGCGCTGAGGGGCACGCTCGCCGCGAGCTGCGAGAAATCGGGAAGCGTGGAGACTTGCAGCGTCAGGGCGATTGCCGTTTGCGAGGCGCTGCTGGCATTGGCGACACAGCGTGTCCAGAACACGATGGACGTATCGCGCGGGTCGCCGCTCGCGACACCCTGCGCGAACGCGTACACGCCCGAAGGCGGTGGCGTGGTGCCGCCGCCCGCGCTGCTGCCGCCTTCGTCATCGCTCGAATGATGACAGGCCGCGAGCGTGCCGGACGCTGCCGCAACGGTATAGAACATGGACAACGACATAAAGCGGCGACGATCCATGACAGCCTCCAGGAAACGACGTGGCAGACAGACCATGCGCGCTCGATGTGTCGACTTCGAATCCGACCGGATAGCGGCTTACGGACGATGTGATGGCTTACACGCTACAAACAGCGGGTGTCAGTGTCAATACCAAACCGGTATAGAACGATCGTTCCATCAAGCATCGCGCTGTGGAACGGTCCGCAGAGGAAACACGAGCCTTGCACAAAGCAATCCGATGGTGCCGCCGAGAAGCGTCTCCCAGGCGCGCGCGGCGAGTAGCGGCACCGAATGAACGCCGCTCGCGGCCAGCGTCACGACGAGCGCAAAGGCGAAGGCTCCGCACGCGATGTCGTAGCGGTCCGGCAGCGCCATCGCGTAGACGATCATCGCAATGGCAGCCATCGCCCAGACGAGAAGCGGCGCATGCTCCGCAAGCGGCAAGCAAATGATTCCGATGGGCACGCCCACCAGCGTGCCATAGATACGCCTTCGCACACGGTCGGCCGTTCCCACCGCGGACGTCGCGACGACATAGACGCATGCCGTGATGGCCCACGCCGATTCGGCGAGCGCGAACGCCGCATTCAGCAGCGCGACGACGAGCGCGCCGCTCGCTGCTTGCAGACCCATGGCGAAAGCGGGCGACACCGCCTGTCTGCCGTAGACCGGCTGCGATGCGAGCGCAGGCGGCACCACAGATTGTTCCGCTGGTCCGCTCAAGAGACGCGGCACGATGGCCGCGAGCATGGCGATCAGCAGGGCGACCACGATTGCCCACGTATCCATCGGCGCGAGCTTCATCACGTAGGCGGCCACCTGGCCGATATAGAACTGCGATCCGATGCCAGCGCCCGTTACGCCAAAACGCTTCAAATAGCCCGCGAAAAAGGCCCCGGAGACGAGGATGAATTCGGCACCGCTGCGTCCGTGCTCGTCGAACCACGGTCCAAGCCATGCAACGGTGAACGCGCCGCACGCCGCCGCGAGGCACAGCACCGCGAGGTCCCGGCTCGATTCACGCCGCGTCGCGCGTGCCTCGGACACGCTCGCCCACAGCGCGAACGTCGCGGCGAGCGAGCCGACCGACACGCTTGCGGGCACGTCGCGCGTCACATCGTGCAAGGCGCCGATGGCCGCGGCAAGGCCATACGCCGTTACGAGCCGCAAGCCCTTGATGCGCCGATGCGTGCCGGGGTCCACGCGTTCGAACCATGCGGTCATTGCCAACAGGTAGCGAGCGTTCATCGCGATTCACCTTGTGCCTCTAGCTGCGCTTCTTCCGGGCGGGTCGTTCAACCGCCTTAGTTCGATCTGAACCCGTGCCGTGCGCGGCTGCCTCGGCGATACATTCGGCAAGCTGCGCCGCTGCGTCATGATCGGCGCGCCGCGCCCGCTCGACGAGACCGATCTCGCGATGAAACGTATCGTCGCCGAGATCGTGCGCTACGGTGCCTCGCGGCCACGCACCGATGCCCGCGGACTTCGGCAGTAACGCGACACCCATGCCGCGCGCGACGAGCTGCGCGATGCCATGCAGTTCATCGGCCTCGATGGCTTCTCGCACGGCAATGCGCTTCTTGCGCAGGAAAACGTCCACTTGCCGGCCGCCGAACGAACGCCGGTCGTATCGAATGAACGGCTCGCTCTCTATCAACTCGCGCCATGTCGCGCGCTTCTTTGCGGCCGGCGCGAGCAATACGAACGGCTCCGCGATCAGCGTGCGCCAGCGCAGTTCCGCAGGCAATGAAAACGGCGGGCGAATGATGACGGCCATGTCGGCTTCGGCGGCATCCACCTGTGCGAGCAGATTGAGCGACACGCCCGGCACGAGACGTATGCGCCACGCCGGCATGTCGCGCCGGAACGAAGCGATGGCATCGGGCAACAACGCAGCATGCGCCGATGCGATAGCGCCTACCGAAAGCGTGCCGCCCCGCCCTTCCTCGCCGCCGGGTTCGGCAAGACGCGCATAGAGCGCGATCAGTTCATCGGCGAGTTCGAGCGTGCGGCGCCCCGCGGCGTTCAGCGTCGCGGAGCGGCCGGTGCGATCGAACAGCGCAAAGCCGAGATGCGCTTCGAGCCGCTGCATTTGCGCGCTCACCGCCGATTGCGTCAAGCCGATATGCGCCCCTGCGCCCGCAAAGGTGCCGTGGCGGGCGACCGCCATGAAAGTCTTCAATTCGCGCAGCATGTGATTGATCGATTTTGTTGTTGCTCAGACCCGCAATTTATCGTTTTTCATGGATTTCGCTCATGAATACACTAGCGGCTTCTCTCGATCAACCCTCACGGACCTTCGACCATGAACACCCCGCACGACGCCATGCCGCCGTTTCATCTCGCGTTTCCCGTTCACAGTCTTTCGGATGCGCGCGCGTTCTATGGCGAACTGCTCGGCTGCCCGGAAGGACGCAGTTCGGAAGACTGGGTGGATTTCAATTTCTACGGGCATCAGATCGTGGCGCACCTTGCGCCGGACGAAGTCGGTCATCGGTCGACGAGCGCGGTCGATGGCGACGCCGTGCCCGTGCGCCACTTCGGCGTGGTGCTGTCCATCCCGCAGTGGGAAGCGCTCGCGGACAAGCTGAAGGCGGCCGGCACGCGTTTCATCATCGAGCCGCATATTCGCTTCAAGGGCGAAGTCGGCGAGCAGGCGACGATGTTCTTCCTCGACCCGTCGGGCAATGCGGTGGAGGTGAAGGCTTTCGCCAACATGGCGTCGCTATTCGCGAAGTGACTTTCCGAGCCTTCGCTCGCTCGCGCTGCAAAAGAAACGGGACGCCATCGGCGTCCCGTTTTTACATCATGCGAGCGTAATGCTTACGCTTACTGCCCCGAGCCGCTTGCGCTGACCGGCGCGCCGGGGCCGCCCGGCGTCGCGCTGTCGCTTTGGCCAGCGGTCGAGCCGCTGTTCGAGGACGAATGCGTACTGTGCGACTTCTTCTTCGAATGCGAGTGCTTGTGCGACATTCCGGAGCCCTGCGTGGTGGTCTGCGCGTTGTCGCCCGCTTGCAGGCCCGTGGCCGAGCTCGGCGGATTGTCCTGCGCGAACGCGGATGCGCAAACGAGAGCGAATGCGCCGGCGGCGCAGGAGAGAGCGATACGTTTCATGTCGAATGACTCCTGTTGGCGGTTTGCGAATGCGATAGTTGCAGCTTGTTCTGCATGCTGGCCGTCGAGTGATGAGAGCGACGGCTGGTCGCAAGACGTCTGGAGCATGGGGCGTGCCACGGTCTGACGATTCGCAAGCTGACAACCCTGCATCACCGTGACATCGACATGACAACGCGGCGCGCGTCACCACGCGCCGCGAATCGCACAACGAGTTCAGTGGCCCACTGGCCCCGTAGCCTTGAGATCGGCATTCACCGCGCGCTGCGGATGAGCGGCCTGTTTGATGAGGAGCGCAACCGCAGAGACGAGCCCCGCGACGGCGATCACCGCGAAGATGCCACCGAAGCTGAAATGCAGGCGCGTGAGTTCGGCAACGAGGAACGATCCGGCAATGCCGCCGAAGCGCCCGATGCCCAGCATCCACGCGACGCCCGTGCCGCGCCCTTGCGTCGGATAGAACGCGGCGGCGAGCGCGGGCATCGACGATTGCGCGGTGTTCATCAACACCCCCGCGAGGAACACCACCAGCACGAGCAAGCCGACGTTGCCCACGGCCTGTCCGATGCAGTAGACGCTCACCGCGGTCAATGCATAGCATGCTGCAATCACGCGGTTCGCGTTGAACTTGTCCATCAGCACGCCGAGCAGCACCGCGCCGACGCCGCCGAGCGGAAACAGCGCGGAAATCAGCGTCGCGCGTTGCGGGCTCAAGCCGGATTCCTTGAGCAGAATGGGCATCCAGTTGATCGATGCATAGAAGATCACGAGGCCCATGAAGTACGCGAGCCACAGCATGATGGAGCCGATCACATAAGAACGCGACAACACTACGCTCATGCCGCTCTGACCCTGCACGGCAGGCGCGGCTTCGGTCATGAAAAACGAGCCGGCGTGGCGAGCATCGTCGGAAATGCGGGCAAGGGTCGCGCGAATCTTCTCGACGGGCTTCGACTTCGCCACCATGTAGCGCACCGATTCCGGCAACGTGATGAGGAGCAGCACGGCAAGCGCGAGCGGCGCGACGCCGCCGAGGAACAGCACGCTGCGCCAGCCGAACTGCGGGATCATCCATGCCGCGAGGAAGCCGCCGAATGCAGCGCCCAGCGGAAAGCCGCAGAACATCAGGTTGATGAGCGTGGCGCGACGGTTGTCGGGACAGAACTCGCTCATCATCGTGACGGCGTTCGGCATGGCCGCGCCGAGGCCCAGACCGGTGATGAAACGCAGCGTCGTCAAATGCTCGAGACTCGCGGAATACGCCGACGCAAAGCACGCGACGCCGAAGACGATCACCGACGACAACAGCATCGCGCGGCGGCCGAGGCGGTCGGACAAGGGCCCGGACAGCAGCGCGCCCGCGGCGAGGCCGAAAAGCGCCGCGCTCAATACGGGCGCGAGCGCCGGCCGGCTGATGTGCCACTCGGTAACCAGCGACGGCGCGATAAAGCCGATCGCGGCCGTATCAAAGCCATCGAGCAGCACGATGACGAAGCACATGCCGAAGATGAGCCATTGGAACGGCGAAAACGGGTGCTCGTTGATGAACGTCTGCACGTTCACGTTTGGACTTCTGCTCACTTCATTCCCTTCCGAAAGAGACGATGAATGTTCGCTATGCGAACAGCGATTCACATAGCGAACTATGCGTTTCGCGTGAGAATACGGAATAGCCCCATGTGCCGCAACGCGGGGTTACCCGGAAATGAACGTGGTGGCTGACTCGTCAGACTGAATCGATATGCGCCGGCCGTAGCGATCCATACTCTCATCGCGAGTTGCACTCTACAATCGATTCTCGATCGCGAACATTGCACAGGACATCGCATGAGCAAGATGGAAAGCGCAAGGCTGATCTATGTCATGGGCCCTTCCGGGGCGGGCAAAGACTCACTGTTGGCGTTCGCACGCGAACGCGTCGGCGCACGCGTGATGTTCGCGCATCGGTACATCACCCGCGCCATGACCGACGGCGAGAACCATATCGCGCTCACGCCCGACGAATTCGCCTCGCGCCTTTCTCACGGCCTCTTTGCGATGCATTGGGAAAGCCTCGGTCTGCGCTATGGCATCGGCATCGAACTGGATGCGTGGCTCGCGCGCGGCATCTCCGTCGTCGTCAACGGATCGCGGCAGCACGCGCCTGAGGCGCTGATGCGTTATCCGGACGCATGCTTCGTCCATATCGATGCGGCGCCTGCCGTGCTGGCCGCGCGGCTTGCGAGGCGCGGACGCGAAGACGCGCGGCAGATCGAGGCGCGGCTCGCACGCAGGCCCGCGTTCCAACTCCCGCGTCATGCGCGCGTGGTGCATATCGATAATTCCGGCTTGCTTGCAGAAGCCGGCAGCCAGTTCTTGAGCATCGTCGGTCACGCTGGACAATAGCGCGCCGAATCGAACGCATTTTGCGCGCGCTTTCGAATCGGCCTTAACTCATTCGTGCAGTCACGCACGAAGGCGTTTAGATGCATACGTTACGGCCGAGACCTCGCCTGCACGCTTTCACCTGCGCCGATAGAATGAGCGCATGTCCCAATCCCAAGAGAATTCGCGGCGGCACGAGCCCGACTTGCCGCTTCATACCCCCAGCACTGCTTCGCTCGCTCTCGCTGCGGCTATCGCAATGGTCGCGTGGCTCGCCATCGCGGCGCAAACGGACCTGACCATCGCACGTTCGCTCGATCGCGGCCTGACCGTCATGGACGGCATCGCGCGCATGAGCAGCTACCTCACGAATCTGACGGTATTGCTCACGGCCTTCTGCTTCACGTGTGTCGCCACGCGCGCTCAGGCGCCGCTTGCGCGCTTCTTTCGTCAGCCGACGGTCGTGACGGCAGTCGTCGTGTATATGGTCTTCGTCGGCATCGCGTATAACACGCTGCTGCGCTTCTTATGGACGCCATCGGGCTATCGCGCGTTCGTCAATGAATCGCTGCACACGGTGGTGCCCGCGCTTTCCGCGTTGTACTGGCTCTTGTTCGTGCCGCGCTTTCATCTTTCGTGGCGGCGATGCGCGCTCTGGCTCGTCTATCCGCTGGGCTATCTCTTCGTGACGCTATGGCGCGGAAGCGAGTCGGAGTTCTACCCGTACTGGTTCATCGACGTGTCCGAGCTGGGTTACGAGCGCGTGTTTCTCAACGCCGCGATGCTGGTCGTGGCCTTTCTCGTGCTGATGAGCGTCTTTCTCGTCATTAATCACCGGCGCGACGATCTGCGCGTGCCCGATCCGGAAGTCGACTCCGACGACGTATCGGATTCGGGCGCGCCGCATTGAACGACGCTTAGGCGTCCTTGGTATCGAACATCAATAACTCGACGCCCGCCTGCGCGAAGTTGGACAAATCGCCGGCGGTTGCCTGGCCCTCCGGCGATTCGAGCGCGGATCGAATCGCATCGAGCGAATCGAATTCGAGCACGGCGACGAGGTGATACGGCGATTCGCCTTGCGCCACCGTGACTGGTCCCGTGCTCAACTCATAACGCCTGAGGCCCGGTAGCTTTTTGGCGAGCGGAGCGTGCGTCGATGTGTAATGGGCATCGAATGCCTGTTTGTCCGACGGCGTTTTATACAGCGCGACCAGCTTGGCCATGTCGTGTCTCCTTGGTGTGGGCCTGCTTGAAAGAACGGGCTACTGCTTTTCCAACTGAAGATAGATGCGTTGCACGTTCTGCGGCTGCGCGGTGATGTAGAGCTTATAGCCGCTGAATGCGGGCAACTGCACTGCGTGCATTGCCTGCGTGAGACTCATGCCGCTCTTATAGGCTTGCTTCACGGATGCATCGAGCTCGCGCAAATAAAGGCCTGTTTGCAGAATGGCGTCACCGCGCAAAGGCGGACCGAACGCGGGCACGACGGTGTTGAGATCGAGCGCACGCAGGTTTTCGAGCGCTGCGAGCCAGCCCGGTATCTGCTCGTTGCGTAGCTCGGGAATCCGGCCATTCGAAACCAGGCTGCCCGCGAACAGCACACCGGTTTCGGTATCGAGCACGGCCAGATCGCCCGGCGTGCTCGCGGGGCCGAAATGCAGCAATTGCAACTTGCGTCCGCCGTTCTCTATCTCAGTGGTCCCGTCGATGGTGCGGTCAGGCACGGTCACGCGCGAGCCCGCCATTTCATCTTCGCCGAGTGTCTTGCGCAGATTTGCAAGACAAATAGAGCAGCGATCATGGATAAGTTGCGCCGCCCGAACATGCGCGAGTATCGGCACGTTCCGGTCGCGAAAGGCAGCGGCGCCGAAGACGAATTCCGGCGCTTGATGCGTGATGATGACGAGCGTCACCGGCAAAGGCGTCACCTTGCGGATGGCTTCGATCATCGCGCGGCCATAGCGATAAGACGGCCCCGTGTCGATCACCGTCACCCCGCTCTTTCCGACGATGAAGCCGTTATTCGCGACGATGCCATGATTCTCCGGCGCCACCGCGTCCCCGGTGCCGATGAACGCGTACACGCCCGGCGCAATGCGCGTTGGCGCGGGCATGCCGGCGAGCGCGGCCATCGCCGGTCCAGCCCACGCACCGCATGCAATGAAAAGCGCGGCGATGACTAGCTTCGTGCAGCGCAGCGTCATTTCATTGCCGACGCTTGCCCGGCCGCTTGCGTCTGAATAGCGATCGCGCCTTCGAACTGCTTGTTCTTGGTGTCCTCGATATGCGCTTTCAACTCGCCATTCCCGGTCGGCAGAAAGTAGAAGCGAAAGTTCGGGTTCTCGCTGATCGAGAAGTTGACGTTCGCGGTCATCACCGGTTTATCCGCATAGGTGACGGCGACCTTTCGAATGAAATAGGCCGTCGCATAGTTGCGCGTGATCTGGTTCATCGCCATGCCCGTGCGGTTCGGGTGCCGTACCATCACTTGCGCGAGTTGCGGCTTGCCGGCGACCGCCGTGCCCTCCGATTGCAATCGAACCGCGCCTGCCGCGCGTTCGGCTGCATCGTCGTCCTTGTCGGCGGGTGCCGAACAACCGCCCGACGCCTTCACGAAGCGCACCGCGCTATACAGGTGCCCGTCGTTGGTTTCGGCGATGGCGCGCATGAACGTATAGTCTTCCACGCGCACACGCGTTTCGATGCTCGCCAGTCCCGACTCGGGCGTGAATTCGAAATAGCCCGCGTACGGCTCGGGATTCTCGTCGATGAAAAGGTAGATCTTCTTGATGTAATGCGCGGGACTCTGCGGGAACTGTGCGTTGATCGCGATAGGAACAACTGCGGCATCCGCCGCGCGCGCAGGAGCGTCGAGCGTGATGACGGATTCGCCATGCGTATCGACCGTTTGTCCCTTGAACGCGCCTTCCTTGAAATCGAGCCAGCGAGCGACCTTGTTCGGGTCGTCGTCCGGCTGTGCCGCTTGCGCGAGCGATGCCATCAACGCAAGCAGCGCGAACAGTGCGCCGCGCGCGCGCATAGAGCCAGGCGTATCGGTCATCATGATGCCCTCCATGCTGCCTGTTACTGCTCCCATTCGAGTTCCGCATAAGCCGCCGTCACATTGCGACGATGGTAGATCTCGTAGAGCAGCCACTTGTCGCGCTGATCGAGGCCAACGGTGTCTACAGCTTGTTGAATCGTCGCGCCGCGCTTGATGGCCTCGCGCACGTCACGCGCGAGTTCGGCAAGGTACTGCTCTTCTGCTTCCAGTGACTGCTGCCACGGCGGATCGAGCGGACCGTGTCCCGGCACGACATGTCGCGGATTCATCTGCTTGATACGTTTGATGTCTTCCAGCCAGCCGACGACACTCCCGTCCACCACCGGAATGCAGCGCACGAAAAGCAGGTCCCCGGTCCATAAGGTACCGCTCTTCTCATCGTATACCGTCAAGTCGTTGTTGGTATGCGCTGTTTGCCATGTCCGCAGCGTCAACGGACGGTCGCCGAGATCGAGCGTTGCGCTGCCATCCACCGTTTGCGTCGGCCTGATGATTTCACTACCTTCGGCGATGTCTCCGAGTTCCCGGTTCAGCGCGCGAAGGTAATTCTCCGCGCGCGACGCCTCCGCTTGCGCGAGTTTCACGCTTCCGACGAATTGCGGATGATCGCCCACGAACGCCGCATTGCCGAAGATATGGTCCGGGTGCATATGCGTGTTGATGACATAGCAGACCGGCAGCGGCGTGATCTGTCGTACCGCCTGCCGCAGCGCGCGTCCCTCTGCGAGCGTGCCGCCGGTGTCGATCACCGCCACGCAGCGCGTGCCGACGATGAAGCCCACGTTCGCGATATCGCCCTTGTTCGCGCGTGTCGCGATGTCATCGTGAGCGCGATGCGCGTATTCGCCGGGCGCAATCTGCTGCATGGAAAGCGGCGCCTCCGCGCGCGTCTGTCCCACAAGAAGCGCAAAGAGCGTCAACGTCTGCCATGCGAATGAAAACGCCTTTACGCGTACTCGCGCCGAAACACCCCACATCCGCGCGATAGCGTCTTCGCTTCCCGGCGCATGCGCAGTCGAGCGGCCGAGGCTCATGCGAAGTTATCGGCTCGCGCGCGGCACATTCCCCGCCTTTACGGGCGCGCCCGCAGGCGGCGACAGATTCTTCAGCGCCCCTTGATAAGCGATCGTTTCCTTTTGCAGCGGATGGGCGAAGTCGTTGCCCGCGCCCGGCACTTCGGTGCGAATCATGAGAAGACCGCCGGGCACATCGTCCGCGATCACGAACGTATAGCGCTTGCCCGTGTACTGTGCGAAGCGTTCGGCATTGGGATCGTTCAGGTAAGGCTGAATCACGACCTGATGCGCCGTCACATGCTTGCCGCCTCCGATTCCGAGGGCATCGCTCGATACGGGCGTGATCGCCGGAGCGGCTGCCAATGCGAGACGAAGGCGCTGCTGGAAATAGCGCCGCTGTCCGCCCGTCAATTGCTCCATCTCGGCAATGTCGTGCTCCAGAAAATAGATGATGACCGGATTGCAAGGCAGACCGCCGGGCACATTCACAGGACCGGTCCGGTCTGTCGCGCGCGCATCGTTCTTGCTGTTGCCGGGACTCACGACGAGCACGCGCACCGTATCGCTGACTTTCGCGGGCGGACCGGAATAGTCGACGGAGTAGTCCAGTTCCGTCTGCGGCTCGACGCCGTTCATATGCGGCTGAAGGAACACGAGGCGTTCGGCGGGCGCGATGTCCGCCCCCGGCGCCGAAGCGGGCGGCGGTGCTGCGGCCAACGCGCTATGCCCTTGCGTCAGGCCGAACGCGCACGCGATCACCATCGTGCAGAGAGTAACGGCAGGCGTTCTCATTGTGCTTGCGCGGGTTGCATCGGCTGCAGGGGCAGCAGTGGAACTTGATAGCTCGTCAATATCTGGTCGATCTTCGGCTGATTCGACGCAATCCAGTTATCGACCTTGTCGCGCCATGCTTTCTCTCCGTAGCGCACGCCCATCGAGATTTCGAAGTCGAAACGAATGCCGGGCTGCGGCGGGAACGGAACGAGCCTTACTTTGTTATCCGAACGATTGACGAAGTATCCGGCAATCGGTCCCCAGACGAACGCAGCATCGACGTTACCTTGCGACAGGTCGTGCTCGATCATCTCGCCCGGAAACGCCTCGGGATCGCCGCTTTGCCCTTGATACGACACCGCCTGCTCGATGAGGTTATTCCTGAGCAGCCAGTCCACGGCCGGGCTTTTGACGAAGATGCCGAGCTTCATTTTCCTGAGTTGATCCGGCGGCAGACTCATGAGGTCAGCGGGCGTCTTGATGTTCGCGTATTCCGGGCGATTCGGAAAGACCATCGCGTAGGTGGAATGCAGATACGGCCGCGTCGTCGCAGTCAGTTCGTAGCCCTTGGGTACGCCGATGATGAGATCGCACTTGTATTGCTCGGTATTCGGCACCTTGTCGCGCAGCGTATTCCTCACGAAACCCATGCGCTGCGGATAGAACGTGTATTCGAGCTTATAGCCGAAATCACTCGCCATCTGGCTCGCGATTTTGTTCTCGAAGCCTTCGCCTTTCTGGTTCGAGAGCGGCATGTTGTTCGGATCGGCGCATACGCGCAACACGCCGTCCGCGCCGTCGTTGTTCGGCAGGTTCGGCGGCGGACCGCCTGCGCCCTGCGCGAACGCGGCGTCGGTCGAAAGCACAGCAAGCGCTGAAAGCAATGCGGCCATGCGACCGGATCGCACCGTACGACTGGCCTTACGCTGAAACATGAAGCCTCCGGGAGTAGAAGCGGTCATCGTGCGCCGCTCGCGATGCCTTCACTTTGCATCGATTGCTTGCAGGTCGCCCGGATTGATCTTGCCGTCGGACCGTCCCTTCAGGTAGGTGTAGAGATTCTCCCAATTCTTCTGCATCATCTGGCTCGAGCTGAAGTCGGGCATGCCCTTGTCGACACGTCCGCCGAAGACCGTTCGATGAAATTCGTTCTTGTCGAGCGTCTTGAACGCGTCGACGAGAGAGGGACCGACCAGACCTTCCTGCTTCGCCCCGTGACACCGTTCGCACGCGAGCGCGCGCCAGGTACGCCATCCTTGCAGCGTATCGTTGTCGACCTTGTTGCCGTCGACGACCTGGTACGCCACCGGCTTCATCTCCCCTGAAGAGGTCTGAGCAAAAGGCGCGGATGACGCAACGAGCGCTATCGACAACACCAGGATGGTTCGGCCTATCATTCGCGTGTCTCCTTCAATATGTTTTTTTATGCAAGGCTCTGCTATGCGCGGCGGCACGCATGCCGCCGCGCAATCCTGCTCACGCCTGTATCAACTCGGGACAGCGAAGATAAAGAGCGTGCCGCCCAACGCCGTGTACTTCGCGAGTTCGCGATAACCGCCCACCGCACCGAGGCCTTCCGTCGACTTTTCGAGTCCCGCCGCCATGCCGATGCCGGCCCAGCCGCCGATGCCCGAATAAACGCCGACGTATTGCTTGCCCTGGTACTGATACGTGAACACGTTGCCGATGATGCCGGACGGCGTCTTGAACTTCCACAGTTCCTTGCCGTCCCTGATGCGTACCGCCTTGATGTAGCCTTCGAGCGTGCCGTAGAACACGATGCCGCCTGCTGTCGCCAGCGCGCCGGACCACACCGAGAACCGCTCGGGCTTGGACCATGCGATCTTGCCCTTGGCCGCATCCCACGCGATGAAGTTGCCCATCGCGCCGTTCTCGTTCGGGCCCGGATACATCGAGAGCGTTGCGCCGACGAACGGCTGACCCGACACGTAATCGACCTGGAACGGTTCGTAGTCCATACAAACGTGATTGGTCGGGACGAGGAAGAGACTCGAGTTCGGATCATATGCGGCAGGCTGCTGATCTTTCGATCCGAGCGCGGCAGGACAAATGTCCTTCACGTTGTGATCCGGACCCGCCTTCTGTGTCGAATAGCTCGCGTTGCGAATGGGCAGGCCGCTCTTGATATCGACGCTATCGGCCCAATTCACTGCCGGATCGTACTTCTGCGCGACGAGCAGTTCGCCGGTTTCACGGTTCAGCGTATAACCGAAGCCGTTGCGGTCGAAGTGAACGATCGCGGGCACTCGCTTGCCGCCGATGTTCAGATCCGACAAGATCATTTCATTGACGCCGTCATAGTCCCATTCGTCGTGCGGCGTCATTTGATAGACCCACTTCGCTTTGCCGGTATTCAGGTCGCGCGCGAAGATCGACATCGACCATTTGTTGTCGCCGGGGCGCTGGGTCGGATTCCAGGTGCCGGGGTTACCCGTGCCGTAGTAGACAAGGTTGAGTTTCGGGTCCCATGCATACCATCCCCATGTCGTGCCGCCGCCGTACTTCCATTGATCGCCTTGCCAGCTCTTGGTCGACGAGTCGGCGCCCACGGGCATCATCTTGCCGTCGGACCACGTCATGGTTTGCTGCGGGTCCAGCAGCATTTCATCGTCGGGGCCCGTGCTATAGGCCTTCCACACCTCCTTGCCGTCCTTGATGTTGTACGCCACGAGACGGCCGCGAACGCCGAATTCGCCACCCGAAATGCCGGTCAGCACCTTGTCGCCGAATACGTGTGGCGCGTTGGTGTTCGTCTCGCCTTTCTTCGGATCGCCGTTCTGCGCGCTCCATACGACATCGCCTGTCTTGGCATCGAGCGCGACGAGTTTGGTATCGGCTTGCTGGAGGAAGATCTTGCCGTCGCCATAAGCGAGGCCGCGGTTGACTGTGTCGCAGCACATCACGGAGATGACTTGCTGGTCCTGCTTAGGCTGGTATTGCCAGAGGAAGGTTTGGTCTTTCAGATTGACCGCGATGACTTTGTTGGGGAATGGCGAATGGATATACATCGTGTCGCCGATGACGAGCGGCGATCCTTCGTGACCACGTAGTACACCGGTGGACATGGTCCAGGCAACCTGCAACTTGCCGACGTTGTTTTCGTTGATCTGTTTGAGCGTGCTATAGCGGTGATTCGAGTAATCGCCCGCTTGCGCTGCCCAATTCGAAGGATTCTTGATGAGGCTGTCGAGTTGCGAATCGGCCTGCGCTACATAGGAATTCAGGCCTGCTGTCGCAACCACCGCCAGTCCAAGAACCAGGGTGCGTAAGTTCATGTCTCCTCCAGAATGGTGATGCCTCCGACCCAGGGATGACCACGCTACCGGGTTGCATCGCGCGCGCCTTCTCAATGCAGGTAACGAGCTACGCTGTGCCCGGTCATGGCCGAACGCATGCGTATCGACGCCAATTGCATATTCCATGCCGGTTTAATGCGCTCGTGCAGGTACTGAGATAACGCGGGAGTGACATGCTGTTCGCTCGCAATAGCACGCAAGCGTGCGGTGTATCGCGAGACATACTGTGTCAAATCCGCGAAATGCTGGCTTCGTTAGCTTGCTTTCTGATGCGCCGCAGCAGTGTTTGCGTCTGCTTGTGTGCCTTTGACGAAGACGCGCATACTGAATAACTCACGTCTTGCTCGAGACCTCGCCATGACTCAAGCCGAGAAGGTGTACTCCGATGCGGAAATCGCCGAGCGTCTTAGCGGCACGCTCAAACACTGGTACTTCGAGGATGGATGGCTCAGGCGCAAGTTCCGCACGGAAGGCTGGAAGGGCACGCTGATGGTCGTCAATACGGTGGGCCATCTTGCGGAAGCGGCCTGGCATCATCCGGACCTTACCGTTTCTTATGCCTTCGTTATCGTGAAGCTCAAGACGCATTCGGCCAAAGGCATTACCGATAAAGACTTTGCGCTTGCTTCCAAGATAGAAGAAGTCGTGCAGTGGCGGCCCTCGCTCGAGGGAGGGCCTCTTACCGGGACGCCCACCGATGATCAGCGGTTTCGGTATATCAAGTACGATTGATTTTTTTCCTTGTGGGGCGCATGGCGGTTATTGTCGTGGAAGTTGTATTCTTGTCGGTCTATTAGTGTTGCCCCTCCCCGGGGCCGGGGTCACTTTCTTTGCTGCTGCAAAGAAAGTAACCAAAGAAAGCAGCTTTTTTTTAGCCCGCAGCAATAACAGCGTGGTCACTCCGCAGAAAGACATTGGCACTCAGTTTGAGACAGCCTTGAATCACCTTCCACGCCCGCTGAACATTGACGTCATGCGAGCCCCTTGGCTCGTTAACACCACAGCCCATTTAGTGCTTCTCGCTTCAAATCGCGTACCGTGCCGCGCATGAGTTCGTTGAGGCGCGGACTTGCCAGCACTGAGTTCAACGTGTGACAAGCGCGCATATCGTTGCAAGCGCTCGGTGTTAACGAGCCAAGGGGCTCGGAGGACGTGGCGCTCAGCGGGCGCGGAGGGTGATTCAAGGCTGCCAACCGGCTGAGTGCCAACGTCTTTCCGCCGAGTCACCACGCTGTTATTGCTGCGGGCTAGAAAAAAGCTGCTTTCTTTGGTTACTTTCTTTGCAGCAGCAAAGAAAGTGACCCCCGCCCCGGGGAGGGGCAACGCCAATAAACCGACACGAATACAAGTTCCACGAAAAGAGAAAAACGACGAACTTGGTACACCTTTTGCCTGAGGCATGAAAATTCCCCTACGAGCGAAAGCCAAAAGAACATGCCCAAGTCCGCCCTATCGCCGCCCCAGGCGATCACCCTTTCGGCGGATGCCCGGCTGCATCTAGGCTTCATCGATCCGAACGGTTCGCTCGGCCGCGCGTTCGGAAGCGTGGGGCTCGTCATCGACGGACACGGCACGCGCATCACCGCGCGGCGCGCGCAACGCAAGGAGCGCATAGAGGGAACATCGACGCAAGCGCAGCACGAGCGCATCGAAGCCTATCTCGCGCGACTCCACGCCGCGTTAGGCGTCACCCAACCCGTCGACATCGAAGTGCACGAAACGCCACGCGCCCATACGGGACTCGGCTCCGGCACGCAACTGGCGCTGGCGCTCGGAACCGCGTTCGCCCGCGTGACCGGACACGATCTGACCACAGCGGATATCGCACGGCTGCTCGGACGCGGCGCGCGTTCGGGCATCGGCATACACGGCTTCGATCACGGCGGACTGATCGTCGATGGCGGACGCAGCACCGCGCACAACGAGAACGCAACGCTACCGCCACTGCTCGCGCGTCAGCGCTTTCCCGATGCCTGGCGCGTGCTGCTCATCGACGACGCATCCCGCGAAGGGCTGCACGGCGAAGCGGAAAAGCGCGGCCTCGCCTCGCTTGCCCCCTTTCCCGCCGCGCTCGCCGCCCATCTTTCGCATCTCGTCTTGATGCGCCTCCTGCCCGCCGTAGCCGAATGCGACTTCGAACCGTTCGCCGACGCCATCAGCGGCATGCAGCAGACCATCGGCGAATACTTCGCGCCCGCGCAAGGCGGCGTATTCGCGAGTCCCGCAGTGGCGCATGCGCTGCAGGCGGTCGCGGCCGAACAGAAGGCCGGCATCGGTCAGACGTCATGGGGGCCGGTGGGCTTCGCGTTCGTCGCAAGCGCGCAGCAGGCCGAGCGCGCGCTCGCCACCGCGCAACGCGCGGCGCCGCATGCATCGCTCAGCTTTTCCATCGTCGCGGCCCGCAATCACGGCGCGACGTGGCGCGCAGCCTGTCCGCGCGAATCAGGCGCGGATGCTGCGTGAATCACGCCGCAACGCATCATTTCCCTCACCGACCGAGCCCAGACCATGCCCGATGCCGCCGAAAGACCTTACGTGCTGCACATGTTCACGAGCACGCCGCAAATGAGCCCGTTCGATGTGAACATGGCCGCAGACGCCGGCTATCAGATCGTCGTGCCGTACTGCAACGTCGATGAAGGCAGCGTCGTGCAACTCACGCAGGACGCCATCTTTTCGCGCGGTCCCAAAGGCGTATCGCGCACGGGCATTTTTCTCGGCGGGCGCGACGTCATGCTCGCCGCCGACATGCTCGAACGCGCGCGTAACGCGATGGTGCCGCCGTTCGAAGTCTCCGTGTTCGCCGATCCCAGCGGCGCGTACACGACCGCCGCCGCGCTCGTCGCGCTCGCGGAGAAGCATCTGAAGGCGTCGCATCAGGTCGGCTTCGACGGCAAGCGGGTGTTGATTCTCGGCGGCACGGGGGCGGTAGGACGCGTGGCCGCCGCGATGACCGCATCGCTCGGCGCGGACGTGGTCGTCGCGAGCCATTCGAGTCAGTCGCGCGCCACGCAAGTCAGCGATGAAATCAACCGTCGTTTCGATATCGCCACGACGGGCGTCGCGACCGGTACCACGGAGCAATTGCATCGGGAACTGGCGCGAGCGGAAATCGTGTTCGCCACCGCCGCGGCGGGCGTGCAAGTGATGAACGCCGCCGACATCGCGCAGGCGAAGCATCTGCTGATCGCCGCCGACGTGAACGCCGTGCCGCCCGAAGGCATCGCCGGGGTCAACGTCATGGACGACGGCAAGCCGCTTGCCGGCGCGGCGCGCACGGATGCAATCGGTATCGGCGCGCTCGCCATCGGCAACGTGAAGTATCAGGCAGAGCACCGCTTGTTCGTGCGCATGCGCACCGGCGGCAAGCCGGTGTACCTGGGTTTTCCCGAAGCATTCGACGAAGCCCGCGCCATCGTCGCGGGACAGGGCGCGTGATGAACGCGCGCGCGCCGCGCGTCGCCGTCGCCGGACTGTCGGCGCGCATGCTCGCGCAGTCGGCCGCGCGCGCGGGCCTGAACGTCGTCGCGCTCGATATTTTCGGCGACCGCGATACGCGCACCCACGCGGGCATGTGGTTCGACATCGGCGGCGAGGGCTTGTCGATCGACCGCGCGCGTCTCTACGATGCGCTGCAACACGTGGCACGTTTGCCTCGCATGCTGGGGCTCGTCGTGACGAGCGGGCTGGAGCCGCTCGCCATCGAGCTAAGCCGCGCGCCGGGCGTGCCGCGTGTCATCGGCAATGGCGCGCAGTCGGCGGCCGTGCGCGATCCGCGGCGCTTCTTCGCGTTGCTCGACGACGCGCATATCGCCCATCCCGACGTGCGCTTCACGCGCCCCGCCGACGCGCGAGACTGGCTTATCAAGCGAAGCGACGGCTGCGGCGGCACGCATATCGAATGGGCGCGCGAGCTCGACGACACGCCGCCCGGAGCCTATTTCCAGCGGCTATCGCGAGGCCGCCCGATGTCCGCGCTCTTCATCGCGGCGCAACGGGAGGCCGTGGTCATCGGCTTCGCGGAGCAGACCACGGTGAGCGCGCATCGTCTGCCGTTCATTCATGCAGGGTCGCTCGGTCCCGTGACGTTGCCGCGCGATACGGCCGCGCGCATCGTCGATGCGATCGAAACGATCGTATGGCGAACGGATCTCACGGGTCTCTGCAGCCTCGACTTTCTGCTCGATAACGACACGTTTCAGGTGCTCGAAATCAACACGCGCCCGTCATCGACGATGGCGCTCTACGAAGCCGCATGGCCCGACGCGTGGCCGCGCGGTTTGATCGGAGCGCATCTGGACGCGTGCCTCGACGGGGAGTTGCCGCACACCGACACTGCGCTGAAGCGACCACCGCTGATCGCGGGGCAGCGCGTCGTGTTTGCGCCGCACGGCTTCGTCGCATCGCAGGCATTCAGCGATGCCTGCTTTGCCGATCCCGCGTGCCACGACATACCGCTTCCCGGCGCGCGCATCGAGGCGGGCATGCCTGTCTGTACGATGATGACGACCGCGCCCGAACTCGATCTGTTGCGCGCTGCGCTCGACAGCGAATGCGCGCGCATCCTGCAACGCATCAAAAGCCACTGAGGCCATTGAGCCCATGACACTGACTTCTCCCCTTCCCGCTGGATTGAGCGTCAACGCGATGAGCGAGCCGCTCGTCGCGCAGTTGATCGAACGCAGCGAAGCGCTTCGCGTCGGCATCACGCGCACGCCTGCGGGCACGACCATCGTGGATGCAGGCGTCGATGCAGCGGGCAGCGCCGATGCCGGCACGCTCATCGCGCGAATCTGCATGGGCGGGCTCGGACACGTGGCGCGCCGCATGGCGTTCGATGCCGCTCCGCTCTGGCCCGTCTTCATCGAAGTGCATACGTCGACTCCGGTGCTCGCCTGCCTCGGGAGCCAGTACGCGGGCTGGAGTCTCTCCGCGACGAAAGAGGAGACCGGCGGCAAGAAGTTCTTCTCGCTAGGCTCGGGCCCCGCGCGCGCGCTCGCGTGCAAGGAGCCGCTTTTCGAGGAACTCGGCTATCGCGACAAATACGAACGCGGCGCGCTCGTCATGGAAGTGAATCGCCTGCCGCCGCAAGTGGTGATCGACAAGGTGATCGACGACTGCGGACTCGCGCCCGACAAGCTCGTCATCGCGGTCACGCCGACACATTCTGTCGCGGGCACGGTGCAGGTCGTGGCGCGCGTCGTGGAAGTTGCGCTGCACAAGACGCACGTACTGGGCGTCGACTTAAGCGAGGTCGTGGAAGCGAGCGGCAGCGCGCCGTTGCCGCCGCCCGCGCCCGACGACACGCAGGCAATGGGCCGCACCAATGACGCCATCCTCTACGGCGGCCGCGTGCATCTCACCGTCAAGAGCGATGCGGCCGCAAGACGGCTCGCGGCCGAACTGCCGTCTTCGAACGCGCGAGACTACGGCAAGCCCTTCGCCGAAATCTTCAAGTCGTTCAACTACGACTTCTATCAGATAGACGCCGCGCTGTTCGCGCCCGCCGAAGCGTGGGTGTCGAGTCTCGAAAGCGGCGCGACGTATCACGGCGGCAAGCTCGACCACGCGCTGCTTCACGCGCAATGGCACGTCACGCAGGAAACGCCATGACGCGCATCGCGATCATGACCGACGAGACCGGCTGGCACACGAGCCGTCTGAAGAAAGCGTTCCGCGCGCGCGGCGTCGAGGCGCGTTGCGTCGATCTTGCGGATTGCCGCATCGATACAACGTGGCCTCCGCATGGTCTCGCCATTCCCGGCTTCGGCCACGCGCTGCCGGATGCGGTGTTCGTGCGCGGCATCGCGGGCGGCACGTTCGAACAGGTGACGCTGCGGCTCGGCATCCTGCATGCGCTGCGCGAAAGCGGCGTGCCGGTCTATAACGACGCCCGCGCCATCGAACGCAGCGTCGACAAGTCGATGACGAGCTTTCTGCTCAACCGCTTCGGCGTGCCGACGCCCGCGACATGGGCCGGTGAATCGCCCGCATTCGCCAAGCGCGTGTTGATGCGCGAAGCCGCGGCAGGCCGCAAGCTCGTGATGAAGCCGCTTTTCGGCTCGCAAGGCAAAGGCTTGCGGCGGCTCGGCGACGACGCATGCGAAACGTTGCCATCGCTCGAAGACTTCAGCGGCGTCGCGTATCTACAGCGCTATGTCGATGCCGGGCATCCCGGCTTCGACTGGCGCGTGCTCGTGATCGGCAAGCGGGCGGTCGCCGCGATGAAGCGCGTGGGCGGCGACGACTGGATCCACAACTTCGCCCGCGGCGCGCGTTGCGAGCCGGCCGACCTCACGCCGTCGCTCGCCGATACTGCGGTGCGGGCGAGCCACGCGCTCGGGCTGGACTATGCAGGCGTCGATCTGATCGCCGCCGAAGGACGCCCGCTCGTGCTCGAAGTGAACGGCGTGGCAGCGTGGCGCGGGTTGCAGTCGGTGACGCCGCTCGATATCGCCGCGTTGCTTGCCGACGATCTGCTCGACCGCAAGCTCGCTCTGTCGCAGCGCACGCTCGCATGGGCAAGCGGCGATGCCCGCGCCTGACCCGATCCACGCGCGCGAAGCGTTCATGCGCGCCTGCGCGCTCGACGTGGAGACGCCCAAGCCCGGCAACGTGAGCATCGCGAGCGCGGGTCACGGCATGACGGCGGCGCAGTTCATCGAGAGCGCGGAAATGGCGGCAGCGGGTCTCTTCGTCGCGGGCGCAAGCGTCGGCATGCGCATTCTCGACGCCGTGCGCCGTACCTCCGATGCAGTCGGCTGCAACACGAATCTCGGCATCGTGCTGCTCGCCGCGCCGTTGTGCGCCGCACTCGAACGCCTGCCGCGCGATCGTACTGTCGAGCTTGAGCATTGGCATGCCGCGACCGAAGCCGCGCTTGCATCGCTCGATCTGGACGATGCCCGTCTCGCCTATCGCGCGATCGCGCTCGCCAATCCCGGCGGTCTCGGCGAAGCACGCGAGCAATCCGTCCATGCGCCGCCGACCGTCGACTTGCGCGCCGCGATGACGCTCGCCGCGCACCGCGACAGCATCGCGCGGCAATACGCGAACGGTTTCGCCGACGTGTTCGGCGCGGGCCTCGATGCGGCGCGAGACGCGGGCCTCGCGAATCCGCGCGCAGCCATGCTCGATGCGTTCCTAGCGTTTCTCTCGCGCTGGCCGGACTCGCACATTGTGCGCAAGCACGGCGCGGCGACGGCGCAAAGTGTCACGCGCGATGCAGCCGTTCAACGCGCGAACTGGCGCGCAGCGGGACGCCCTTCGCACGCGCCCGCGCTCGACGCATGGGACGCCGAACTCAAGGCGCGACGCATCAACCCGGGAACGAGCGCGGACCTCGCGGTGGCGACGCTTTTCGTCGCGCTGATGACCGCATGACTCGTCGATGCGCGCGCCTCTGGACCGGGAAATTGGCACGGATCATGTTTAGGACGTACGCGGTTATGCCGCCCTCTGTGCAGCCGTTTGCATCGAGGATGCGTTGCGCGGTCTCCGGGTTATCGACCGTGGCCGCCTGAGCCCTGGAGCAAGTCGATCGTCCCAAGAACCCTTCACTGGAGGAACAGCATGGCCAAGATCAACCGCGTCCTGATAGGCGAGTCGCTCGTCGGCGACGGCAACGAGGTCGCACATATCGACTTGATCATCGGACCGCGAGGCTCCGCTGCGGAGACCGCGTTCTGCCACGCGCTCACGAACAACAAGGACGGCTTCACGTCGCTGCTGGCCGTGGTCGCGCCCAATCTCATCACCAAGCCCAACACGATTCTCTTCAACAAGGTCACCATCAAGGGCGCGAAGCAGGCCGTGCAGATGTTCGGGCCGGCGCAGCATGCGGTGGCGCTCGCGGTCGCCGACAGCGTGGAAGACGGCACCATCCCCGCCGACGAAGCCGACGACCTCTTTATCTGCGTCGGCGTGTTCATTCACTGGGAAGCAACCGACGACAAGAAGATTCAGGAGTTCAACTATCAGGCGACGAAAGAAGCCATTCAGCGCGCGGTAGCGGGCGAACCGAAGGCATCCGAAGTGGTGTCGAGGAAGTCATCGGTCGCGCATCCGTTTGCGGCGGCCTGATCGTCAACATGCCGTCGATAGTGCGGCCGGCGTCGCCGTTGCGCGCCGGCCGCATGTCATCGACTACGATACGAGGTTCATCGAATGAGTCCACGTTGCAGCGTGCTCTGCGTGTTCGTCGCGTTGGCGTCCGTGTGCCCGCTGTCGTTCGCGGCCGCAGGCGTGCCGGCGCAAGGGCACGACTATCCGACCGAAGGCCGCGTGGAATACGTGCTCGCCTGCATGGACGACAACGGGCATGACTTCGTGAACGTCTACAAGTGCTCGTGCGCCATCGACAAGATCGCGCAAGTGCTCACCTATGACGACTTCGTGGAGCAATCGACGTTTTCGAAATACGCGGCGCTGGGCGGCGAAGGCGGCGCCGAGTTTCGCGTCGATCGCGCGAAGGCGCAGACGAAGAAGTATCGCGAGTTACAGCGCGAAGCATTCAGGGCGTGCGGACTCGTGAAGCCCGCAGCGGCCGCGAAATAACGCTGCGCGCAAGACTTATTGCGGCACGTAGCCCAGGCCGATCCACCCGAGCCCGCCTTGCATCGACGGCGCGCGCCGCCGCTCGATCACGACGCCGACCGCATCGACATCGTCGAACTTGGCGGGCTTCGCCAGCGACACCCTCACCCAATGCGCGCCGAACCGCGCGATGACGAGTTGCGCGATATGCTCGGCCAGCGCCTCCAACAGTTGAACGCGATGCGACGCAAGCAGTGTGTGAACGGCCTCCCGCACCGCGGCGTAGTTGACCGTGTCCTCGATACGATCCGTGGTGCACGCGCGCAACGACGGCACGCCGATCGCGAGACTCATGCGCACGGGCTGCGCGATGTGCAGCTCGCTCTTGTCGATGCCGATCACCGTCTGCCCTGTCAGTCCCTCGATAAAAACGATATCCATCGGCGGGTTTTCCTCGGCAGCGCGCGGCGCCATGTCGCGAACGGCTTCGCGGATCGGATCGAATCGGCCCATGTGCGTGTCGCCGCGCGAGCGGCCCGGTGAGTGATGAAAGCGTGAAACGCGGGTGATTCGAGGAGAAAAGCAAAAACCGCGCGCAGCGCCAAACTCTATGCGACTACTTATTGAACCGGCGCGCCATCGGATGTAGAGTTTTTGGGAACCGGGCCAGATCGGGGCGGAAATCCTGACCGAAACGCACGCCCGGCCACGAGGCGCGCACGCGAACGGCTACAGCACGACGGCAAAGAGACGGCCGCGGCGCCCGCGGAAACACAACAGATTCGGCGTCGGACGCAACGCGCGGCTCATGCGCGAACGCAACGAAAAACGCCACGGAGACACGGCCCCATGTCGTCGCTAGCTGACGTAGACACGCATGTCCGGGAAGTGCTGAACATCGTCAATAACCCGCTCGCCACGCGGCGCGCGAGCGATTCCGTCGCGCAATCGTGGATGCGTTGCCTCACCGAGTTCCACCTCGACCCGGCGCGCTTCGTGATGCCGCCCGTGCTGACATCGCGGGAACTCACCGAACGCCGCGAAGCCGCGAGCGACCTTATCGCGTGTTCGAAGCTGGAAATGACGACGCTGTATCAGCAGCTCGCCGATCCCGAGCTCGCAGTCGTGCTAGTCGATGCGGACGGCGTGATCGTGCATCAGGTGTCCTCGGTGCCGTTCGGCGAGGCTGTCGCCGCCGACGGCCTGCGCGTGGGCGCGCTGTGGAGCGAGCGCGAAGCCGGCACCAACGGCATGGGCACGTGCCTAATCGAGCGCGATTGCATTGCCGTGTGCCAGCACGAGCACTTCTATCCGCGCTATACGTCGCTCACCTGCTCCGCCGCGCCGATCTTCGATGAACGCGGCACGATCGCCGGCGTGCTCGATGTCACGAGCCGCTCGAAGCTCTTGCAGCAGCATTCGCTCGTGCTCGTCGGCATGTCGCGGCAGATGATCGAAAATCGTCTGATCGATGCGCGCTACCGGCACGCGAACATGATCCACTTTCATAGCCGGCCGGAATTCGTCGGCACGCTGCACGCGGGCAAGCTCGCGGTCAGCGACGACGGCGTGGTACTGGCCGCGAGCCGCAGCGCGCTTTTTCAGCTCGATCTGCGCACGCCCGCGGAACTGTGCGGCAAGCGCATCGAAGAGGCGTTCAACGCGTCGCTCGAAGACATGATCGCGCGCAGCATTCGCGGCTCCTTTCATCCGGTCACGGTGTATAGCGCGAAGGCGAACAGCCGCTTCTTTCTCACCGCGCAGACGCCGCGCGAAGCGGCGGGCGGCGCAACGCGCATTCTGATGAACGACTCCGCGCTGACGACGCGCGCGAAGCCCGCCCGCAAGGAGTCGCGCGAGAACGCCGGCTCGGGCGCAGGCCGTCTCGACAAGCTCTCGCATCTGGAATTCGGCGATCCGCGCATGGCCTCGCAGATTCAGCTTGCCGCGCGCGTGATTCAACGCAAGATACCGATCATCCTGCGCGGGCAAACGGGCACCGGCAAGGAAGTCTTCGCCAACGCGCTGCACAGCATCAGCCCGAACGGAGCGGGCGCGTTCGTCGCGGTGAATTGCGCGTCGCTGCCGGAGAACCTCATCGAGAGCGAACTATTCGGCTACCGCGCGGGCGCTTTCACGGGCGCGCAGCGTGAAGGACGGCGCGGCAAGATCGTGCAGGCAAACGGCGGCACGCTGTTCCTCGACGAGATCGGCGACATGCCGCTCACGCTGCAAGCGCGGCTGCTGCGCGTGCTCGAAGAACACGAAGTCACGCCGCTCGGCGCGGAAACGACCGTTAAGGTGGACTTCCAGCTCATTAGCGCGAGTCACCGCAATCTCGCGGAACTCGTGCAGACAGGCCTCTTTCGCGAAGACCTGTATTACCGGCTCAACGGCATCGAGATCAACTTGCCGCCGCTGCGAGAACGCGCCGATGCGCTCGCGCTCATCGGCCATATTCTCGAAACCGAATCCACCGATCCGCCCGCGTTGAGCGCCGAAGCACGACAGGCCTTGCTGAGTTATTCGTGGCCCGGAAACATACGTCAATTGCGGCACGTTCTGCAGATGGCGATCGCGCTTTGCGACGGTCCCGAGATTCGCTGCGCGCATCTGCCGCCCGAGATCGTGAACGGCGCACGTCCCGTGAGCGCGACAACTGCGCCCACGGCAACCGCCACGGCGCCACTGCCGCATCTCACCGACGACGCGGACACACCCGCGCTCAACGCGATACAGGTCAGGGAACGCGAGACCGTGTTGCTGCTGCTCGACGAACATCGCTGGAACGTGAGCAACGTCGCGAAGGTGCTCGGCATCAGCCGGAACACGTTGTATAGGAAGATGCATCGGCTGCACATCAGGCTGTCGCACGATTCGGCCACGCCGGATCACGCATGACGCAGCCCGCGCCCGCTCGCCGGCTCGACGAGTTCAAGCCCGACGCGCGCTTCGCGTGGTGCGTGACCGGTTCGGGGCACATGATCGAGGAATCGCTCGAACTCGCCTTGCGCCTGCCGCGCTGCGATCTCTTCCTGTCACGCGCGGGCGAAGAAGTGTTGCCGCTTTATGGCTGGCCCATCCGTAAGCTGCGCGAGCACTTCAAGGTCTTTCGCGACAACAGCGCGAGCAGCGTGCCCGTGGGCATGCTCTATCACGGCGAATATCACACCGTCGTGATCGCGCCTGCGACCAGCAACACAGTGGCGAAGTGCGCGCTCGGCATCTCAGACACCTTGCCCACGAATCTCTATGCGCAGGCCGGCAAGCAGTGCGTGCCGGGCATCGTTTTCGCATGCGATACGGCGCCGAGCGTCATCACGCAAACGCCCCACGAATGGGTCGAAGTCAGGCCGCGCGCCATCGAGTTCGATAACGTCGAACGCCTGGCGCGCATCGAACATACGACTGTCGCGCGCACGCTCGACGACCTGAAGGCCGCGCTCGAACAACGGCTTTCGGACCTGAATCTCGCATGGAACACATCGTCTTCCTGACGGGCAGGCTCGCCGAACAGAGCCTTCGTCGCGTGCTCGAAGGCATTGCGCCGACGAGCACTGCATCGCCCTTTACATGGGAAGTGCGCGAGATCGGGCTGCAAGTGGCGGGACTCATGACCGCCGACATGATTCGCCGGCGCGTCGCGACGCCGCTCGGCGAAGGCACGAGCCGCATGATCGTGCCGGGCCGATGCCGCGGCGACCTCGATGCGCTGACCGCGCACTATGGCGTGAAGGTCGAGCGCGGCCCGGAGGAAGTGAAGGACTTGCCGCAGTTCTTCGGACGCGAAGCGAGGCATGTCGATTTATCGCGCTACGAGACGGAGATCTTCGCTGAGATCGTCGATGCGCCGCGTCTCGACCTCGCAGGCATCGCCGCCCGCGCGCGCGACTACGCCAAACAGGGCGCGGATGTGATCGACATCGGCTGCCTGCCCGAGACGCCGTTTCCGCATCTCGAAGACGCAGTGGCGATGCTCAAGGAACAGGGTTATCGCGTGAGTGTCGATTCCATGCTCGCCGACGAACTGATGCGCGGCGCGCGCGCAGGCGCCGATTACCTGATGAGCCTGAATGTCGATACGCTGTGGATCGCGGACGAAACGGCATCGACGCCCGTTCTCGTGCCGCGCGAGCCGCACGACATGGCATCGCTCGATGCGGCCATCGACGCGATGAAAGCACGCAATCGCCCGTTTCTCGCCGACCCGATTCTCGATCCGATTCCATTCGGGCTCGCGGCATCCATCGCGCGTTATGTGAGCTTGCGCGAGCGTCATCCTGATGTTGCGATCATGATGGGCATCGGCAACGTGACCGAGTTGACGGAAGCGGACACGAGCGGCATCAACGCGGTGCTGCTCGGCATGGCGGCGGAACTGCGCATCGCGGCGGTGCTCACGACATCCGTGAGCTTGCATGCGCGCCGGGCCGTGCGCGAAGCCGATGTCGCAAGACGCGTGATGCACGCCGCCCGCGAAACGCAGACGCTGCCCAAGGGCATGTCGGGCGACCTGTCCGCGCTGCATGCGAAGCGTCCCTTCCCTTACAGCGCTGAGGAGATTAACGAGCTCGCGCAATCCGTACGTGATCCTAACTTTCGCGTTCAGGTTTCGGCGGAAGGGATTCATGTCTATAACCGTGATGGACATCGCATCGCCACCGACCCGTTCGCGCTCTATCCTGACCTGAAGCTGGAAGCCGACGGCGGCCACGCGTTCTACATGGGTGTGCAACTGGCGCGGGCCGAAATCGCATGGCAACTCGGCAAGCGGTTCGATCAGGACCAGGCTCTCGATTGGGGATGCGAGGTGGATCGTCCTGAGGAAGACCTGACGGCATGGCACGCACCCGGCACGACGATGAAGAAGCGCTGATCGACGCGCGTTCATCGGATGGAGCATCACGCAGACGGGACACTTTGCTGCGTTTCCGTCACAGTGCAGCGCGCACCAACGATTGGATCTTTTTGGCATGCCGCTTGCGTGCGTTCGCACGCGCACGCCGCTCGAATTGAAAGGGCGTCGTTGGCATCGACCATTCACTCGTTCAACCAAGGAGAAATTGCCATGCAATGGACTACGCCGAGCTTCACCGATATGCGCTTCGGTTTCGAAATCACGATGTATATCGCCACGCGCTGAGTGCGACGTCCCACTTGCACGAAGCCGCGTGCGTCAACGCGCCTTCGTGCGAGCCCCATGCCCATGCACGCGTGCGCGGACAGCCATGATCTACGAGACGATCGTCACCACGGCGGATCGCGATGGCCTTCCGCATGTCGCGCCGATGGGCGTGCGCTTCGAGCAAGAATCAGCCATCCTCGCGCCGTTTCGCCCCTCGACGACGCTCGATAACGTCATCGCGACCCGGAGCGCCGTCATCAACTTCACGACGGACGTGCGCGTGTTCGCGGGCTGCGTCACGGGCTTTCAGCGCGACTGGCCGACGCTTCGCGCGACGGCGGTGCCGAGCGTGCGGCTCGCGCAGACGCTCGCGCATGCGGAACTGCAACTGATCGAAATGAACGATGACGACACGCGCCCCACGCTGCGCATGGCGTGCGTGCATCGCGAGATGCACGCGCCGTTTCCCGGCTTCAATCGCGCGCAGGCTGCCGTGGTAGAGGGCGCGATTCTGGTGAGCCGTCTCTTCATGTTGCCGCAAGAGAAAGTAGACAGCGAGATCGACTATCTGCGTATCGCCATCGACAAGACAGCGGGCGATGCCGAACGCACCGCGTGGAACTGGCTATTGCAGGCCATCGAACAGCATCGCGCGAAGACACCTCATCCCTGATTCAACGCTCCGGAGTTCGACCATGACCGCATTGCTGGCAAGCGTCCGCTCGGTGGATGAAGCGCTCGATGCCGCGCAAGCGGGCGCGGATGTCATCGATCTGAAGGAACCGCGCGCGGGCGCGCTGGGCGGCGTCGCGACGGACGACATAAAGCGCATCGTCCGCGCATTGCGGGCGCGGTACGCGGTGCGGCCCATCAGCGCGACCATCGGAGACTTGCCGAACGACGCGCTCGATGAAATGACGAGCCGCGTGCTGGACGTCGCGAGCACCGGCGTGGATTACGTGAAGGTCGGCGTCGCGCCGGGACCACGCGCTGCGGCGTGCTTGCGTCATCTGGCGTCCTTGCCGGCGACGGTCGTGCCGGTGCTGCTTTCTGACGACGGCATCGAGTCTTCGCTCGTTACACTCGCCGCACAGCTCGGCTTCGTCGCGCTCGTATTCGACACCGCGAAAAAAGACGGCCGCACGCTGTTCGATTGCGTCGATAGAGCGACGCTCGCCCCATGCCTTTTGCACGCGCGGTCGCGCGGCATGATGACCGCCCTCGCAGGATCGCTAGGCTGGCGCGATCTCGAACGGATACGCGCGCTTGCACCGGATATCGCGGGCCTCAGAGGCGCGCTATGCGACGAGCGCGATGGACGCACCGGGCGGCTCGATGCATCGCGTGTGCGTCAGTGGTCGCGCGCGCTGCATGGCGAGCGCATGACCGCTCACGCATGAAAGGCGAGCAGCCGCTCACGCATGACCGACGCATCGCTCTTGCTGAACACTTCCACCAGATAATTCGCGTCTTTCACGTAGGCCGGAAAGCGTCTGTCGATAATGCCGCTCGCGGCGAGCGCTTCGAGCGGCGCCTGCGCTTCGATCGCGCACGACTTCACGATCATTAGACGCTCGGCATTGAGCGTGGTCGAAAGCCACGCGGCGAGACTGTCGGATGTCGTGTCCCAGTTGGTCATCGAGTCGGGCGTGGTGCGCATCAGATCGGTCGGCACCCATACGGCGACCTGGCCATCGCGCAGCGCGCGCCGAATGCGTTCTTCATTCGAGGCGAGCACGAGTTCGGGCAGCACGCCTTGCATGAGAATCGCGTATTGGGTCATCGCGAGCAGACACATGTTGTGCGCGGCGAGGTCGTCGAAGCGCCATTCGCGCTGATACTGCCGCACGGCATCCGCGAAATCGCCGCCGCCAGGCACGATCACGACACGCCCGCCGCCCAGTTCCCAGAGCCGCGTGAGCCACTCGCGCAGCACGGGATCATGGCTCAGGCTTCCGCCGATCTTGATCACCCACATGCCGTTATCCTCGTTCGAGATTGACCGCCTCGTTCGCGCCGCCCGTATCCATATCCGTTACGGGCGACGAAGCCAGCAGCGCGACCGCCACGCTCGGCGCGCACGTCGAAGCCCATTCGTATTGCCCCGCATCGTCCGACGCGACTCCAGCAAGCCGAGCGAAATCCACATAGCTGCGCGCCTCCTGTTGCGCCAGCGCCGCCGCCAGGAAGCGCCCGCATCCCGCGCCGACGATAGGCGCCCGTGCCAACGACTCGTGTTGCGCGCTCACGCGAGCGAGATTCGCTTCGAGCACGCGCAACTGTTCTCGCCGCCATGCAAGCGCGAATCGCCGCCATTCATCGGGGCTTGCATCACACGCGTCACGTCCGATCATTCGTGCGATACGGGCACGGCTCGCGGCTTCCGTCTTCGGGCCGTTGTCCGCGCTCGGATGCTGGTCGTGCTCGGCCCACAACTCGCCGGTCAGGCGATACACGTCCGCTGTCGTCGCGAACCATTCGTTCATCACGCTCGTGGTTTCGCCCCTGAATGCGATGCGATGCGCGACACCGCACAAAGGCGTTCGAACGACGCCCTGATACACGAGCTCGCCGCTCACGAGACGCTGTGCATCGTTCATGCCGCGTGCGGCGACATGGCCCGCGACGATCGGAATGATGTCCGTGGTCGTGCTGCCAATATCGACGAGCAAGGCATGAGGCACGCGCGTCGCGACGTATTCCGCGGTGGCGAGCCAGTTCGCCGATGCGATCTTGCGCCAGCCGTCGCGGCACGCGGAACGCGCAAGCCAGTTCGCCTTGCCGCCGTAAAAGAGGGTGCGCGGCCCGAGCCGTTGCGCGAGCATGCGGGTCAGCGTGCGCACGCCCTCGGCGCGGTCAGCAAAGAGATCGACCATTTCGCCGGTCATGGTGACCGCGTGGCGCGCGGTGGCGTCGGCGGCTTGCGGCCAGCGTTCGAACACGCTATCGACCGTTCGCTCCAGATGCGCGATCCCTTGCCACAACGGACACGCCCATTGCGCGACATCGACCGGCGCGCCCGCCGTGGCCATGCACACCTTCACATGCGCGCCGCCCACGTCCCAGCCGAAGACGGGCGCGCCGCCCGCACGCGTCGTCATGACGACGCCCCGCATGCGCGCAAAGATGGCTCACGTTGTTCGAAGCCCGGTACACCATGCGCCGCGAGCAATTCGGCCGCGATGTTCCGTGTTTTGCTGAGCTCCGCATAGGCCATCGTCAGGCGCGGATTGATTTCGATAACCACCGGTCCGCGTTGCGGGTGCCATACGAGATCGATGCCCGCGAACCCGCGCAAGCCGGGAAGCGCGCGCGCCACGCGCTGCGCGAGTCTTTCGAGCACGCGCCCTCGCTCGCCGTTGCGCGCAACGGTATCCACATCGACGCCGTCGAACTGTACGACGCATTCGCGGCGCTTCGACTGCGCCGCCTCGGAAAGCGCGATACGTTGATGGTTGATGGACAAGAGCCGCGCGCCCGCGTCATCGCAAAGAAGCGAAAGACTGAGCGGTTCGCCATCGACCCATTCTTGCAGAACAGGATTGCGCCCGGCCGCGGCGCGCGCTTCGTGTTCTTCGCGGGCTGCGCCGAATTGATCGTAGACATACGTATCGAGGCCGCCCGCGCCGTCATCGGGCTTCACGACCCAGCGGCGTCCCTCTGCGGCGACGGCCTGCTCGGGGTCGAGCGCGGGCGTCACGGGGATGTCATACGCGGCGAGGCATGCGGCTGTCGCGCTCTTGCTCGACGCCGTACGTATGGCTTCTTTCGCGCAGCCGAGCCAGCGCGCGGCGCCGACGGCATCGTGCAACTGCAACAACAGGCCGTCGCATTCGGGCGCGATGACCATGGCATAGTCGTGCTCGCGCGCGATGCGTGAGACGAAGCGCGTGATCGGCTCGCCGGGCTGCGGGCGCGCATGCGCGTGATCCTTGCTCATCTGCTCGAAGCGCGACGTGGCGACGGTGACATCGACGCCCTCGAGCGCGCGCAAGTCGGCAGCGATGGCGTCGCGCATGACGCGGCCTTCGACGATGAGCGCGCTGAGATCCGCGAGCGTGCTTGCGCTCGCGACATCCGGATCGATGCCGCCGCCGGTGAGATACTCGAACACGAATATTCTGGTCAAGGGGAAGCCATCCATGCAGGTGATACCCGTTCTCGACTTGCTCGACGGCCACGCGGTGCGCGCGGTGCGCGGCGAGCGTGCGCGCTACCGGCCGATTCAGTCTTCGTTGTGCGCGACGAGCGAACCTCTGGAGGTCGCCCGTGCGTTGCTGGCCGCGACCGGCGCTCGCACGCTATACGTGGCCGATCTCGGCGCGATTCTCGGGCGCCGCACGCATATCGACACGCTGGCGGCGCTTCGGGAGGCGCTCGGCGATGGCGTCGCTATCTGGCTCGATGCGGGCTTTCGCGATTTCGCGTCGATGCGCGTGTTGTTCGATCGCATCGTGAACGTGAAGCCATGCGCTGCGGCTGCGACGCTCGTGCCCGTGTTCGGCACGGAGACCTTGCTCGACGCAGGCGCGATTGCCGAAGCGAGCGCCGCCGGCTATGAACCGATTCTCTCGCTCGACTTTCGTGGCGGGCGCGTGCTGGGTGCGCTCAGCGGCGACAGCGCGTGGTGGCCTTCGCGCGTCATTGTGATGACGCTGGATCATGTTGGTGCCAAGGCCGGGCCGGACTTCGATACGTTCGATGCCGTGCGGGCTTTGGCCGGTGAGCGCCTTTTGATCGGCGCGGGAGGGGTGCGGGATCGCGACGACCTCACGCAGGTCGGGTTGCGCGGCGCGCACGGGTGGCTCGTTGCTTCTGCGATTCATGATCGGACGGTTTAGTTTGGCAGTCGCCTCTCCAGGACTCAATATTTGTGCCAATGGCATTGGTTCGGTGTTGTGGTCTTTGAGCTGCCGCTCGGGCGTGACAGTGTGTTTCATATGTCTTGCTTCTGCGTCAGTTTTTTCGTGGAACTTGTTTTCGTGTCGGTCTATTTGCGTTGCCCCTCCCCGGGGCGGGGGTCACTTTCTTTGCCGCTGCAAAGAAAGTAACCAAAGAAAGCAGCTTTTGTGGGCCCGCAGAAAGAATAGTGTGGTCACTCCGCAGAAAGACATTGGCAATCAGTTTGAGACAGCCTTGAATCACCTTCCACGCCCGCTGAACATCAACGTCATGCGAGCCCCTTGGCTCGTTAACACCACACCCCGTTTAGCGCTTCACGCTTGAAATTGCGCCCTGTGCCGCGTGAGTTCACTGAGCCGCGGATCTGCCAGCACTGAGACCAACGTTTGACAAGCACGCATAACGTTGCAAGCGCTCGGTGTTATCGAGCCAAAGGGCTCGGAGGACGTGGCGCTCAGCGGGCGTGGCAGGTGATTCAGGGTTGATTCAAACTGAGGGCCAATGACTCTCTGCGAAAGTGACCATCTTCTCAGTGCTGCGAGCCAAAAAAGCTGCTTTCTTTGGTTACTTTCTTTGCAGCAGCAAAGAAAGTGACCCCCGCCCCGGGGAGGGGCAACGCTAATAGACCGACGCGAATACAAGTTCAACGACAAACAAGAACGCCCGAGAGAAAAACTCTTTCTCGGTTACCCCGCCCCGGAGAGGGCCAACACTAATAGACCGACACGAAAACAAGTTCCACGAGAAAAACAAGCGCGAGCAAAACCACCCTCGGCATAGACCTTGCAAACACCCGCGCACCATGTCGAAACCAGCGCCAGCAAAACCCCTCTGGACGTGTCCATTCTGCCCGCTCTTATGCGACGACATCGCGCTGGATGTCGCGGCCGACGCGCGCCTGAGCGCAACCAACACGACCTGTCCGCGCCTAGCGAAATCGCTCGCGAGCATCAACGCCGGACCAGCAAGCGCACAACCCAAAATCGACGGAACCGAAACCGACATACCCACAGCCATCTCGCAAGCCGCAGACATTCTGACGAAAGCCCGCCGCCCGCTGTTCGGCGGCCTCGCCACCGACGTCGCCGGCGCGCGCGCGCTCTACGAACTCGCGGCCCACAGCGGCGCCATCCTCGATCACATGCACGGCGATTCGCTCGCCGCGGCCACGCTCGCGCTGCAAGACCGCGGCGCGCTCTTCACCACGCTATCGGAAGTGCGTTCGCGCGCCGATCTCATCATCGTGTTCGCGTGCGAACCCTCGCGCCGTTATCCGCGCTTCTATGAGCGGCTGCAAACCGCGCAGCGTGAAAAGAAGATCGTCTATATCGGATGCGACGTCGATACGGCCGCCCCGCATGGAGAGACACTGCTGCGCGATCTCGATCCCTTCGATACGCTCGCCCTCTGGTCCGCGCTCGTCGAAGACCGCAAGCCGGATGCGTTCGCAGACGCAGAAACCGCCCGCGATTTGCAGGCGTTGACCGATCGCATCCACACGGCCCACTACACCGCGCTCGTCTATGAACCCGCCGCATTGCCACAGCCGGACGCAGCGCTCGCGATAGAAGCGCTACACCGAATCGTGAAGACGCTCAATCGCACCACGCGCGCGGGCGTCCTTGCATTGACCGGGGACGAAGGCGCGCTGTCGGTCAATCAGACAGTCACGTGGCTCTCCGGCTTTCCGCTCAGAACGCGCGTCACCGTGGGAATGCCGCTCGATCACGATCCATATCGCTATCGCACGCACACGCTGTTGCATAGGCGCGAAGCCGACGCGCTGCTATGGGTATCGAGCTTCGGTCCCGAGCCGATGCCCGATGCGCTCGCCGACGATGTTCCCGCGATCATCCTCGCGCATCCCGCCACCGCGCTCGTTGAACGCGGCGCGCCCACCGTGTTCATTCCCGTTGCGACACCCGGCGTCGATAGCAGCGGACACCTGTTTCGCATGGATACATCGGTGGTCGCGCCGCTCGTGCCTGCGCGCGATACGGCATTGCCCACCGTGGCCGCCATCGCGAGTGAACTCGCGCAATCGATACGCGCAAGGAGAACATAGTGAGCACGGCGCGACTGAGAGGCGGCACCGTCTATGATCCGACGAACGGGATCAACGGCGAACAGCGCGACATCACGATCCGCGACGGCCGTATCGTGGATGGCCTGAACAGTCACGACATTCCGCCTGAACGTGACTTCGATGCGAGCGGCATGGTGATCATGGCGGGCGGGATCGATCTGCACTCGCATATCGGCGGCGGCAAGACCAATCTCTCGCGTCTGCTCTTGCCGGAGGATCATCGCGACGATCCGCGCGCCCTGCCGAACCGACCCGACGAAGGCCGCTATATGCGTCTGCCTTCCTGCGGCACGTGCGCGCCGGGCACGCTCGCCACCGGATATCGCTACGCGGAAATGGGCTATACGGCTGCATTCGAGCCCGCGATGATCGCCTCGAACGCGCGTCACACTCACCTCGAAATGGGCGATACACCGATCATCGATCACGGCGCCTATGTGATGATGGGCAACGACGAATTGTTCCTGCACATGCTGGCGACACGCGAAGACTACGAACGCATGCGCGATTACGTCGGCTGGACCATCAACGCAAGCAAGGCGCTCGGCGTCAAGGTAGTGAACCCCGGCGGCATATCCGCTTTCAAGTTCAATCAGCGGTCGCTGGATCTCGACGAAGCACACGTGCATTACGGCATCACGCCGCGTGACGTGCTGAAGACACTCACGCGCGCGCTCACCGACTTGCGCGTGCCGCATCCGTTGCATGTGCACGCGAGCAATCTGGGCGTGCCCGGCAACGTCGACTCGACCATCGCGACGATGGATGCGGCAGAAGGCCTGCCTGTGCATCTCACGCATATCCAGTTCCACAGCTACGGCACGGAAGGGCCGCGCAAGTTTTCATCCGGCGCACGCGCCATTGCGGAAGCTGTCAACGCCCGTCCCAATGTGACCATCGATGTCGGACAGATCATCTTCGGTCAGACCGTCACCGCTTCCGGCGACACGATGATGCAGTTCCGCAACGCGCCGCTCGCTCGACCGCGCAAATGGGTACTCGGCGATATCGAATGCGATGGTGGCTGTGGCGTGCTGCCCTTCCGGTATCGCGAGCAGAGCTTCGTAAACGCGCTGCAATGGATCATCGGGCTGGAGATCTTCCTGCTCGTCGACGATCCGTGGCGCGTCGCGATGACGACCGATCATCCGAACGGCGGTCCCTTCACGAGTTACCCGCATCTCATTCGGCTTCTGATGGACAAGTCCTTTCGCGACGAGCAACTCGATAAGCTGCACGCCGATGCGAAGACCGCGACCACGCTCGGTGAACTCACTCGCGAGTTCTCGCTCTACGACATCGCCATCATCACGCGCGCCGGACCCGCGCGGTTGCTCGGGCTCAAGGATCGCGGGCATCTCGGAGTCGGCGCGGCAGCGGACATTGCCGTTTATCGCGAGGATGCGGACCGCGAGCGCATGTTCACGTCACCCGCCTATGTCTTTAAGGATGGCGAATTAATCGCACGCGATGGCACGTTTATGAACGTACCGACAGGCGGCATCCACTATGTGCAGCCGGACTATGACCGTTCCATCGAAGCACGCGTGCGCGCTTTCACCGAAGCCAACCTCGCGGCGCGCTTCGAGAACGCGGCTATCGGCGACGACGAAATCTGCGCATGCTGCAACGGCGGCCGGCTGTTGCCGGTTGCGTGCTTCGCCACGCGCGGGAACGCACAACCATGACCGCCATGCGCATCAACGACACGGAGATCGACGACACCTTCGCGGAAGCGTTCCCGATGAAGGCGACGCGCCTCGTCATCACCGCGCATACGCCGACATGGGCGCGTCACGCCGCCAATTCGCTGACGGGCTTTGCGACATCCGTGATCGATTGCGGATGCGAAGCGGGCATCGAACGCGATCTCGCCGCCGATGAGACGCCCGATGGCAGGCCGGGCATCTCGGTGCTGATCTTCGCTGTGTCGTCGAAAGAACTGGCGAAGCAGGTCGCGCGGCGCGTCGGGCAGTGCGTGCTCACGTGCCCGACCACCGCAGTTTATGGCGGCATCGATCCGGCAACGAGCCGCGCGCCGCTCTCCGACAACGCACCGCTCGGCGCGGGACTGCGCTTCTTCGGCGACGGCTTTCAGATATCGAAAGTGCTCGGCGCGACGCGCTATTGGCGCGTGCCCGTGATGGACGGCGAATTCGTCTGCGAGGAATTCACGGCTACTGTGAAGGCCGTGGGCGGCGGCAATCTGCTGTTCCTCGCGCGTGACCTCGACAGCGCATTGCACGCCGCCGAAGCCGCCGTTGCCGCCATGCACGCGCTGCCGAACATCATCACGCCGTTTCCCGGCGGCGTCGTGCGATCCGGCTCCAAGATCGGCTCGAAATACGCGGGCGCGACCGCGTCCACGAACGATGCCTTCTGCCCGACGCTCGTCGGCTTGTCAAAGAAGAGCGAGCTCACGCCCGAGGTCGCATGCGTGCTCGAAATCGTGATCGACGGTCTGACCGATGCGGATGTGCGCGCCGCGATGACCGCCGGCATCGCGGCCGCAACTGCCATCGGGCGAGCGGGCGGCATGCTGCGCATATCGGCGGGCAATTACGGCGGCAAGCTCGGGCCGTATCACTTCAAGCTGCATGAACTCGCAGCCGGCATCGATGGGAGCCGTGCATGAGCGCCATCACGCTGCGTGTAAAAAGTGCGCCCGGCTTTCGCGTCGATGCGTCGAAGTTACTTCCTTGCGCACTCGGTGGCTTGGAAGATAGCGAGGTCGCGCGATTCATATTGCAAGGGCACGGCGAACAGTGCGCGATAGCCGATCTGTTCGACATCAGCAGAACGCAGAGTGAAGCGCCAACGCTCCGTATCGAAGGCGATGTTGCATGGCTCGACCGCATCGGGGCGTCGCTCGATGCCGGTTCGCTGTTTGTCCACGGCGAAGCGGGTGACTACGCGGGCATCGGCATGAGCGGCGGCGAGTTGCATATCGACGGCAATGCGGGCCGCTTTACCGCATGCGAAATGCAAGGCGGCCGCATGACGGTGCGCGGACATGTCGGCGATTTCGCAGCGGGCGCGCTGCCTGGCGACATGGAGGGCATGCGCGGCGGCGTTTTAATCGTCCACGGCGATGCAGGCGCGCGTCTTGCAGACCGCATGCGGCGCGGCACCGTGCTGATCGGCGGCAATGCGGGCGATTTCGCGGCATCGCGGCTCGTAGCGGGGACGCTTTGCATCGCGGGCGAAACGGGCGCGCATCTCGGTTATGGCATGCGACGCGGCACGGTCGTACTATTGAAGGCACCGCGACGCATCGAACCGACCTTCGTCGAAGGCGGCCGTGGCTTCGACGTCTTCTGGCGGCTGCTGACCCGCATGCTCGCGCGCGAGATGCCGCTCTTTGCAACGCTCGCCGACAGCATGATGCCGACGCGCTATGCGGGCGATCTCGCCGTGGACGGACGGGGGGAATTGCTGATCGCCAATTCGTGAACAGACGAGAACAATGGACTTCTATCCGGCGGACGAATGCCCTTTGACGAAGGAGGCGCGCCATGAGCGCTGCACGAATTCCCGCTGCGGCGCACGGCAAGGCGGTCGCGGCGAACGATCGCTTCGCGCGTCCTCTCGTCGCGCTGCACTGGATCATCGCGGCCGCCATTATCGCGATGTTGTGCATCGGCTTCTACATGGTCGGCCTGCCGCGCGGGCTCCCTTTCAAGTCGACGCTCATCAACTTCCACAAGTCGCTCGGCATGACGGTTTTCCTGCTGGTGCTGATCCGCATCCTGGTACGCCTGGCCTATGGCCGCCCGCCTCTGCCGCCGATGGGAGCGTGGCAACGCGCCGCCGCGAGCACCACGCAGGGTCTTTTATACGTTGGCATGATCGCGATGCCGCTGACCGGTTACCTCGGCTCGTCGTTCAACAAGTACGGCACCCGCTTCTGGGGCGTGCCGTTGCCGCAATGGGGATGGGACGACAAGGGCATGCGGGAACTGTTCTTCGGCATGCACGTTTATCTGGCGTGGATCATGGCCGCGCTGATCGCGCTGCATTTTCTGGGCGCGATGAAACATCAACTGATCGACAAGGACGGACTGTTAAGGAGAATGTGGCCATGAGCGCCGTGATGCAGGTCAGCGAGGCTGGCTTATGAAGATTCGTGTGCTGGGCTCGTCGGCAGGCGGCGGCTTCCCGCAATGGAACTGCAACTGCCGCAATTGCGACGGCGTGCGTCGCGGCACGATAGCGGCGCGGGCGCGCACGCAGTCCTCCATTGCCATCAGCGATAACGGCGAAGACTGGCTGCTCGTCAATGCTTCGCCGGACATACTCGCGCAGATCGCGGCGAATCCCGATTTGCAGCCCGCGCGTCGCGTGCGCGATACGGGCATCGCAGCGGTGATCGTCATGGACGCGCAGATCGATCATGTCACCGGTCTTCTGATGCTGCGCGAACGCGGCACGCCGTTGCCGCTCTATGCGACCGACGCCGTGTGGCAAGACCTCTCGACGGGCTTTCCGGTCACGTCGATCCTCTCGCATTACTGCGGCGTCGAACATCGGCGCATTGCGCTGGACGGCGCCGCGTTGCGCGTGCCGGAACTGCCGCGCGTGCAGATAGAAGCGCTACCGCTTTCGAGCAAGGCGCCGCCTTACTCGCCGCACCGCGAAGCGCCCGAAGTGGGCGACAACATCGGCCTCGTGTTCACGAACAGCGCAACGGGCAAGCGGGCGTTCTATGCGCCGGGGCTAGGCGCGATCGAACCGCACGTGCTCGATGCGATGCGCGGGGCCGACCTGTTGCTAATCGACGGCACGGTATGGACCGACGACGAAATGATTCGTCTGGGCCTGACGAAGAAGACCGGCGCCGACATGGGTCATCTTGCTCAGAGCGGCGCAGGCGGCATGATCGAGGTGCTCGATTCGATCGAGCGCGCGGAAATCCGCAAAGTGCTAATCCATATCAACAACACGAACCCGATTCTCATCGAAGATGGTCCCGAACGCCGCATGCTGTCGGAGCATGGCATCGAAGTGGCGCACGACGGCATGAGCTTCGAGCTATGACGAATCCCTGGAGAACGATGAATGTCTGACCACCCGTTCACGCCGATGCTCAATCCCACGACCGGCCCGCACTTCACCGCAGTGAAGACCGCGGAGCCTGCGTGGACACGCGAACAGTTCGAGGAACAACTGCGCGCGAAAGGCACGGCGTACCACATCCATCATCCGTTCAATGTGAAGATGAATAGCGGTGGATGTTCGCCCGAGCAGATTCGCGGCTGGGTCGCTAACCGCTTCTACTATCAGATCAACATTCCGCTGAAGGACGCGGCGGTCATGTCCAACTGCCCGGACCGCGAGACGCGGCGCCGTTGGGTGCTGCGCATTCTCGATCACGACGGCTATGAAGATCAGCCAGGCGGCATCGAAGCGTGGGCGCGCCTGGGCGACGCAGTGGGTCTCTCGCGCGACGATCTGTGGTCGCTTCGGCTTGTCACGCCCGGCGTGCGCTTTGCCGTCGACGCCTACGTGAATTTCGCGCGACGCGCGCCGTGGCAGGAATCGGTGTGCTCGTCGCTGACGGAAATGTTCGCACCGCAGATTCACAAGGATCGCTTGGCGACATGGCCCGAGCATTACAAGTGGATCGAAGCCGATGGTCTCGCTTATTTTCGCTCGCGTGTGTCGCTCGCCCAGCGCGATGTCGAACATGGTCTCGAAGTGACGCTCGCTCATTTCACGACACGCGAGCAACAACAACGCGCGCTCGATATTCTGCAATTCAAGCTGGATATTCTCTGGACCATGCTGGATTCCATCGAAAAGGCCTTCCCGTCATGAGCGATATGAACCCGACGCAGCGTGTCCAGGAAGCCGTCGAAGCACCGGATGACTCACTGCATCCGAAGCTCAAGCGTCTCTTTCGCCTGCAATGGGAGCCCGCGCAGGATGCGCACGTCCTGCTTTATCCCGAAGGCATGGTGAAGCTCAATCAAAGCGCCGCGCAGATTCTTTTGCGCTGTGACGGCACGCGCGACATTCCCGCGCTCGTCGCGGATCTCGAACAGGCGTTCAACGCCAGCGGCCTCGGCGACGACGTGCGGGCGTTCATCGCCGGTGCACGTTCGCGCGGCTGGCTGGAGTAATGAGGCACAAGCAGAGGCACACCCAGACGCACACCCAGAGGCACGAGCATGACCGATCTTTCCGAACCCATTGCGAAGCCCGAGCACGAAGGCGCGGTCATACCGCCGCCGCTCTGGCTGCTCGCCGAACTGACATACCGCTGTCCGCTGCATTGCGTGTTCTGCTACAACCCTGTGAACTACGCGGAACACACGCAAGAGTTAAACACCGAGCAATGGCTCGACACATTGCGGCAGGCGCGCGCGCTCGGCGCGGCGCAACTCGGCTTCTCAGGCGGCGAGCCGCTGCTTCGCGACGATCTGGAAACGCTCGTCGCAGAAGCACGCAAACTCGGCTTCTATACGAATCTGATCACGTCCGGCATCGGTCTCACGGACAAGCGTCTGACTGCGCTGAAGGACGCGGGACTCGATCATATTCAACTCTCGTTTCAGGACTCGACGCAGGAGCTGAACGACTTTCTCTCCAGCACGAAGACCTTCGACCTGAAAAAGCGCGTCGCCAATCTCATCAAGGCGCACGGCTTCCCGATGGTGCTCAATTGCGTCTTGCACCGCTATAACCTGCCGCATATCGGCCGCATCATCGACATGGCGCTCGCGATGGACGCCGAGTATCTCGAACTCGCGAACACGCAGTACTACGGCTGGGCGCACGCGAACCGCGCGCAACTCATGCCGACCGCGGAGCAGCTGCAGGAAGCAGAAGCGGTGGTCGAGCGTTACCGGCGCGAAATAGGCGACAAGTGCAAGATATTCTTCGTCGTGCCGGATTACTACGAGCGTCGGCCGAAGCGTTGCATGAACGGATGGGGCTCCGTATTTCTCGGCATCGCGCCCGATGGCGCCGCGCTGCCGTGTCATACGGCGCGCTCGTTGCCGGGCCTCACCTTCCCCAACGTGACGCAGACGCCGCTCAAAGACATCTGGTATGAGAGCGATGCGTTCAACCGCTTCCGCGGCTTCGACTGGATGAAGGAGCCGTGCCGCAGTTGCGACGAAAAAGCCATCGACCTCGGCGGCTGCCGCTGTCAGGCGTATCTGCTCACGCAGGATCCGGCGAACGCGGACCCGGTATGCGACAAGTCCCCGCATCATGAACGCGTCGTCGAAGTGGTGCGCGCGGCATCGGTCAGGCAGGAACCAGCGGAACAGCCCATCGTCTTTCGCAACGATGCGAACTCGCGGCGCATGGCGGCTGAATCGCGCGCACATAGTTCGGACAACGGAGAATAACAAAGTGACCGCCGACATCTCCGTGCTGCTGGTGGACGATCACGCAGTCGTGCGTGAGGGCTACAAGCGTCTGCTCGAACTGAGCCCCGACGTGAGCGTCGCGGGCGAAGCAGCGGACGCGGCGCAGGCTTACCAAAAGTTCTGCGCGTTGCAGCCGGACGTCGTCGTGATGGACCTTGCATTGCCGGGCGCAAGCGGCATAGAGGCGATGCGGCGCATGCTCGCGCGCGAGCCGCAGGCGCGCGTGCTCATTTTCAGCGTGCACGAAGAAGCGATCTTTGTACGCCGCGCACTCGATGCCGGCGCGCGCGGCTATGTGACGAAAGCCAGCGCGCCGGACGTGCTCGTTGAAGCCGTGCGCTCGGTGGCGCGCCGCATCGGCTATCTGAGTGCCGACATATCGCAGGCGCTCGCATTGCGCGAAACGATTCGTGAAGGCCCGCCGGGACGGCAGTTATCGGCCCGCGAATTCGAAGTCTTGCGTTTGCTGGTGCAGGGTTATACGTTGCCGAGCATCGCGGAGAAACTGGGTCTGAGCCAGAAGACCGTGGCGAATCACCAGTCGGTCATCCGCCAGAAGTTCGGCGCGGACAACGGCGTGCAGCTTGCGCAGATCGCGAGCCGCCTCGGCCTTCATTTCTCCGATTTCACTGGCGCAGCCGATGCGCCGTTCGGCTCGCTCGGCAACGGCAGCCCCGCATGAGCGGGCACGCGGGCGCAGAAGAGGAAACCTTCGCCCGGGCTGCTTGCGAGATGGAACTCGCCGCCGAGCGCCTCGACACGCTCGCGCATGCCGACCAGTCCCAGGCCCTTGCGAGGAATCGTGAGGTCGATGCCGGGACCGTCATCGGCCATCGTGACGACGATTTCATCCGCGCCTGAGTTCGCATCTTGCGGCGTGCGCACGAGATAGATCTCGACACGCGAATCGCGCGCGAACTTCGAGATATTCGTGAGCCCTTCCTGCACCAGCCGATACAAGGTGATATTGAGCGCATCGCTCAAGTGATCGAAGTCGCCTTCCACCGTCAGCGAAAACACCGCCTGCGGCAAGCGTTCGCGCCAGCCTTCGATGCAATGTTCGAGCGCGGTCGGCAAGCCGAACTCGTCGAGCCCGATGGGCCTTAGCTTGCGTATCATTCCGCCGATTTCGCGATACACATGCGTCGCGCTCTGCATCAACGCGAGCGAGAGCCGATGAATCTCCGCTTCACGTCCCGCGGAAAGGTCGCGTATGCGCGCTGCATCGAGCGACATGGCGTTCAGGTATTGACCGAGTTCATCATGCAATTCGCGCGCAAGATGACGACGCTCGTTCTCCTGCGCGGACGTGGCCTGATTGGCGAGGCGGCGATTCTGCGCGAGCAGTTGCTCGGCTTCCTCTTCCAACGTCCGACGCCGCCGCGCTTCGCGTTGCGCTTCCCGATAGCGGCGCCACGCGAACCACGCCAGGCCGAGCGCCAGCACGACAAGCGTCGCGGGCATTTCGTCGAGCTGGAAGCGCTCCGCGCTGCGTGTCCAGCGATACGTGAACTCGCTGAAGTCGAACGTCGCGAACAGGGCGCCCGCGACGAGGGTCACGGCGAGCACGCAGGCCAGATCGCGCGCGACCGTTGAGCGCGGCGTGTGAGTGGAAGGCGCTTTCTCACGCGAGGAGAAGGACTCGGATGGCATCACGCGAAACATTCTACGCACGCCTGCGGGAAGCGGCGCAGTAGGCATCGCACGTTTGAGCGCTTCTTTCGATGAACGGGAGAATCTCCCGAATCAGCGCGGCTTGAAAGGATAGACCTTGGCCGGTCGCCGCTGCCGCAGTTCCGCCAAGTAGTTCTCCACGAAGCGGCCGAGCGCATGCGCTTTCAATTGTTCGAGCATGCGCATCGCGTCGCTCGGCGATTCCGGTCCCATGACCAGCGCGCCCATGCCGAGCGCGCCGAGATGCACGACCAGTGCGCAGGAAGAGAGCGAGCCGGCATCGAAGAGGCGCACTGCGTCGGCGGCTTCGTCGTCGATCTCGACGCCTTCTTCTTCGCACACGTCGAAGCGCAATTCGCCGTGCTTGCCTATGGAAGCAGGCAGCCAGCGGCAATTGCCCGTGCCGCCCTGAGACGCGATGAGCACGCGCTTGCGCGTGGGTGTATCGCTGATGGTGTCAAACGCCTCGGCTAATGTATGCATGATTGTCCTCGCCGGCGAGCTTGACTGATACTAGCAGCCGCCCGCCGCGAGGCGCGACGTGTAATGCGCAATGATGCGCGGCACAAACCGAAACGGCCGTGCGCCCGGACTCAACGTCCGGTGATGGAGCCCGCGCTCGGCGGATACGTCACGATGCCCCATGCAAGCGGTACCTCGTTTATCTGCTTGACGGTCGTGTAGCTCGAAGCGTCGAGCACATAGACCGCGTTCGAACGGCCGCATGCGAGCAGCACCTTCGAGCCGTCCGGCGTGAAGCTGAAGTGCCAGCAACGCTGCCCGATCGGCGCGTCGCTCAGATGCGCGTATGTGGAAGCATCGAAGACTTGCAGCGTCTTGTCGCGAGATGCGGCCACGAAAAGACGCTTGCCCGATGGATCGAACGACACGCCATAGGGTCCGGCTTTCGTATCGACGGTCTTTGCCGGCTTGAGGTCGTTACCCGCGAGCACCATGAACTTGTTCGCGTTCTCCAGCGTGACGACATAAGCCTTTCCGTCAGGCGATGCCTTGATGCCGCGCGGGCGTGATCCCTTGGGCAGACTGACCGTGCGCACGGGCTGGCCGGTGCCGGCGCGATAGACCGATACCGTATCGTCGCCCTCGTTCGTCACGAGTATGAGCTTGCCGTCGCGCGAGAACTCGACGCCTTCCGTCTCATGGCCGCTCTTGACCGAACGCCTGACCTTCATCGTCTTCAAGTCGACAATGGCGATTTCCGCGGGCGGCGAATGCGCGTCGTCGTCATCTTTCTGCTGCTCTCCGGGTTTGCCCGGCGCGCCCGATTCGCCCGGCTCATACGTGACATAAGCCGCGCCGCCGTGCACGCGCACGAACTCCGGATTCTTGCCGATCTTCGCGCGGCGCAGCACGTTGCCGGATGCGGTGTCGATCTCGGAGAGATCGCCCGTCGACTTGTTCGCGACGTAAAGGCGCGTGCCGTCGCTATTGAGGCTCAGGCCACGCGGACCGTCCTTGCCCACGTCGATGGTCCTGGCAAGCGACAGGCCGTCGAGATCGATCACGCCGACGCCGCTGCTCTCGCTCGTCACATAGGCCAGCGGCGCGGCCGCGTGTGCGTGACTTGCGCAAAGGAGCAGCGCGGACGCTAGTAGCGACGCGAGTGGAAGGCGCGTCGCGTTGAAGCTCACATGCATGATCGTCTCCGGCTGAACGTTTTTCGTATCGTTTTAAGGGCGTATTAAACGCCGGCCCCACAGCCAACTTAGCGCAGGATCCCGCGCGCAGGCAACGCTGCATGGCGGGAGAAATTCCCGAAATAGGGAGGGCGCATGCGACCGCATGCCTAACGCATGACAGAGGCCTCGCTCGTCAGCAGATCGACCAGCGCCTTTGCGCCGCGCTGCCACGACTGGTCCGTGTTGCCGCGCATATCGACCGAACGCTGAAAGAGCGTCGCGCCGCTATCGACGTCCTCCACGCGCAGATTGATATTGAGGATGAGGTTGCTGATCTTCTGCACCCAGCACACGCCGACGCGCGATACACCGAGTTCGCGCGCCACGCGAAGCTCGCAGCCATTGCAGGCACTCATGTCCTGCGCGCGTTGAAGCGCTGCAATGAGATCGCTCGCCTGTGCGTTGTCCGTCACATGTAAGGGCGTTTTCTCTCGCAGTTGCTCGCGCAGTGCGTTGCTGACCATCGCGAGGCGCTCCGCCTGTATGCGATTGGTGTCCGCATCGTTATAGGCGGCGTTGTCGTCGATCAATGTGCAATCCAGCAGCGCGATGGACTGTTGCGCTCGCAGCGCTTGCGCCTGTCCGCTCAATGGCAGACTACATAGAACGATTAACGCCAGCATACGGACGAAGGATGTCATGGTCATGGTCTCGATCGTTGCGTGGTGACGCAGGAGCCGACAGCATGCGCCGGTCCGTCGGCTTCTGTCCAACTTTCCGGTGCGCTTGGCGTCGGTTAAGCACGGCCTAAGAGCGTCGTGGGCCATAGCCCGCGTGCCGACGCGAGCTTGAGCGTCGCATTGGCATAGGCTTTGCAGAATTGCGCGCGCAGTCGATGTGCTCGATTAATGAATATCGCTACCTTCGAAGGACGAGTCGGCGGTCCTTTTAACTTTCGAAGCCGATGTCGTGCGATGCCCAGCGGCCGCGCCGGTGCTTGCCTTGTCATCGATGCATTCGCCAATGGATTCGTCACGACAAGAGGAGTAAGGTCAGATTGCCGGCATGGCGAAACAGGAGACGATCATGGCCGTCGACCTCTCTACTCAATGGCATGTCTTCGAATACGAAGGCTTCGATATCCACGTGCTTCCGCAGCTAAAGCCCGGGGCCGAACCGGCGCAACGGTATGCCTTCATCGGACATGTGTGCCTGCATGGCGCGAATGCGGACGTGCCCGGAGAAGCCGTTCACTTTCACTCCGATGGCGACGACGCATACAAGACCGCCGCAGAGGCTTTAGACGATGCGCGGCACATCGGCAAGAGCATCGTGGATGGCACGCATTTGGACCTGTCCGTGCTGTCTATCGTCTCGCATCACCACCATTCCTGAGCTACATGGCGACACCCATCGACGATGCTCGTATCGTCAGTCTCAGCGCGGTCACGTTTGCCACGCACGACATGGCGCGCGCCGTAGGCTTTTATCAGGCGCTGGGTTTTCGCATCGTGCACGGCGGTGCGAACGAGGCGTTCACATCGTTCGGGCTCGGCGACTCTTACCTCAACATCACAAGCGAAACGCATGGCCCCATCTCGTGGTGGGGCCGCATCATCTTCTACGTATCGGATGTCGATGCCTTCTACCGCAAAGTGAAGGCGCTCGGTATCGAGCCCCAGTTCTCACCGCGCGACGCGCCGTGGAACGAGCGCTACTTTCATCTGACCGATCCCGACGGCCACGAACTCAGCTTCGCGCGCCCGCTTTAATAAAAGCGCTGTCGACCGGCACTGCGCTTTCCTGTTGCTATTACGCCAAACTGCGCGTGCACGCCCCATTCAGGCGTAGAGTTAAAGTGCTTTGTCATGAGTGTGGTGCGTTGCGGCAGGCGTCTTTGGTGGGACCGCTCAAGCGTCGAATGCTTTCGGCCGATATACAGCCATGAACGCCGCATGCAGGAGACTTCAGATGAAATGCGCGAACGAACGATCGCTTCGTTATCTCGTCGAGAAATGGCTTGCGCCGGCAAGCGTGCCGGTCCATGTCAAGCAGTTCAGCCGCACGCGAGCCGATCATCGGCGTTTCGTGTGCGTGGAAACGATGCAAGGCGCAGCGTCGAAGGCGCTGTTCTTTTTCCGTCACGACGACGGGCAATGGTGCGTCTATCCCGCCGCGCCGCGCAAAGAGAACATGCGCACCGAACGACTCGCGGCCTAGAAGCGCAGATTGTTGAAGAACTGAAACCACATCGCCCCGAGCGGGTTCGCTGCATGCGGCTCGTCGGCTTTCGGTTTCTCAGGCGTAGGCTCGGCGGACTGCTCTTCTTTCGCTTCGCTCGTCGCGGGTTCCTGACGTGACTCGTGCAACGCGACGACGCTTTCCGCAATATGACGCGCAGTGGGTTCATCGCAGTCCTGCCCAAGCAATACGCCGAACACGACATCGCGGTTATGACCCTGCGATGCAAAGCGCATGGCAAGCGCTACGCGCTTTGCGTAAAGCGCCTCACGCTCCGCTTCCTCTTCGCGCATGCGCGCTTCCCAGCGTTCGATTTCTTCCGCAAAGGTTCGGTCGTACACCTCGCGTTGCGCGGAGTCGGACAGGATCGCGTACGCTTCCTTCACCTCCTGAAAGCGAACCCGCGCCGCCTCTTCCTGGCCGGCGTTGCGATCCGGGTGGCAGCGCATCGCGGCCTTGCGATAAGCGCGCTTGATCTCGTCTTCGGTGGCGTGTTCATCGACGCCTAGCGTTTCGTATAACGTTGCCATGTGCGATCGTTGAGAAGGGACGCGAGGCATCGTAACACGCGAAAAATGGGGACTTTGCGTGACTCGGTTATCGGCGCGTGCGGATGATGGAGTCGAGGCTTGCCGCACCCAAGGCGTCGTAGATGGCGCGCGCCGCACGCAGATGATGCGCGATATGCAGCCGGATCACGACGACCGCCGCCGCGAACAGCGCGAGCGTCGCTAACACGTAGTCGCGCGAGTCGGGCACGAGGCCGAATCGCGTATGCAGCGCGACGAACACGACCCACGCAAAGGCTGGCGCATGAAGCGTCCAGTGACGCTGCGCGAAGTGCCACGCCAGGCGTCGCACGTCGCTTCGTGCGCGACGGTCCAGACCTGCGAGTTCCGGGCGTCGATGAAAAAGAAACGGCATGATGTGACTCGCTGCGCCATGAGCGCGTCATATTGCGCGTTGATAATGCCGGGCTTCGTTCCATCTAGCATACGCCGAGGCGACTGACTCACGATGGCGCTTTCTCTCGACGATATCCGGCATCTCTTCGATGTCCACAGTTCGATGGCCTACAGCGGCGAACCCGTCACCCAGTTGCAGCACGCGCTGCAGACGGCCTGGCTCGCGGAAGAAGCGGGCGCGAGTCGTGAGTTAATCGTTGCAGCGCTGCTGCATGATCTCGGGCATCTGCTGAACGTGCAGGGCGAGACGCCGACCGAGCGCGGTATCGACGATCTCCACCAGTACTACGCGCTGCCGTTTCTGCGGCCCGTGTTTTCCGACGCAGTGCTCGAACCGATTCGCCTTCATGTGGATGCGAAACGCTGTCTGTGCGCGATGGATCCCGAGTATCACGCGCGGCTCTCGGCGGATTCCATACGCAGCCTGCAATTGCAGGGCGGCGTGTTCGATGCGGACGAAGCGCGCGCTTTCGTAGCGTTGCCTTACGCGCGAGACGCCATGACCCTGCGACGGTGGGACGACGCTGCGAAGGACGCAAGCCGCGTCACACCGCCTCTTTCGCACTATTTGGGGATCGCGGCGAGGCTTGCGTAGTGGGTTTATGGTGCAACGAGGCTTCGAGTGAATTGGGGCATGCGCGCTGACTCATCGAAATTACTAGGCCCGCAACGTCCGTGGACGTCAAACAATCTTCTTGTAGATCGTTTTGACGGGCCGATATTCATGCCGCCTCGTTGGTTTCTGGTTAATGCATCGCACAGCAGCTACCGCGATTGCACCGCTTCTTCTTGTTAGACCAAAAAGAAGCGACAACGACGACGAACTGCTCCATGCGCGGAAGATTCATCTGCATATCATGGCTACTCGATGTACGGCCCTTGCTGGGAAATCGAACCCATCATCGGTGTTGCGTTGATACCGTCTACCAGTCCTTCACTTACGCCCACCATTACTACCAACGCCTTGGCAGAACGGAACAGAGCGTTAGCAAACAGTCCGGGATTGAACAGCCACGCCGTAACCATGAGTTGATGCAGACCTGCTAGATATGATGTGATGCCCCCGGCGACCAGCACGCCGCCACTGAAATCTAGACTCAACGTAAGCCCAACAAAATCAGACGGTTCAAGCTCCTTCTCTGTGAACCGAAATATCTTTCCGCCACCGTCGAAATCACTGGTCGCGCCCGTTCCTGCCAGAGTGCCGTCTTTCGAAATGAATCGAGGGAGCCCAAGCTCGGGGAGCTGAAAACGCGACGGCAGCCGCAGTCCGGGGCCCAGGGGGAAACCACCGACGTGGTAATCGTATTTGAATGGATGCTTAGACGGGTCATTCAAAACGAACATGCCGTCTGAAAACGTGACGGGTCCGACACCGGCGCTACCGCCTGCCGATGTCTCAAAAGTCCACTTGCTTTCAATCATTGTCTTCGTTGAACCCCCATCCCTGCCGAGGAAAGCCGAGCAACCCGCTCAGTATCAGAACAATTGCGGGAATGCCGCAAAACAAGTGCAAAAACCAAACACCGAATAGCGTGTTCATAGTTGCCTTACCCGGTTCTTTTGGGTCGTAGCGCATCTCTACCTTGTCACCCACATCGACGGAACGAAACCAGCTACTCGTCGAAACGGAGACGCTCTGCCCGTCCGAGGTCGTGAACCTAACTTGCGGATGCTTGCTTCCCGCATTCAGTTTGACGACCTCGGCGAGGGCTACTTTCGAATCGCGGACGAACTCCATGGTGTTGGGCAGGAAGCTGAGCTGGACGCAGAACATGACTGTTCCGAGAAAGACTGCATACCAGTTAATAGGACGCGAATTCGAGTTAATCATCTGCTTTGGCTAGTCCCCATCTGTCGCAAAGACTGCGCCTATCGGCGACCAGCAACCCCATGAACGGCCATGCTTGAAACAAATGGGCACCCCACACATCCCAAAGAGTATTGATCTTTGCGATGTGCGGTTGCTTCGTGTCGTAGCGCATCTCCACCTTGTCACCCACACTTATTGGCGATGGACTACGCGCCGCAATCGAAATGCGCTGTCCATCCAACGTAGTGAACTCGACCTGCGGGTGTTGGCCATCTGAATTCAGTCTTACGACTTCGCCAGGAACGACCTGCGAAGTGCTGAGAAAATGAATAGTGGGAGGACGAGCAGGTTGCTGCACGAGCAAGAGCGCCGCTCCGACGACGATGACGTAACGCCTGATGCCACGATCTTTGTTCATCGCGTCAAATCGTATCCAACAGTTGCGTTAGGACCGGGCAAGCCAGCGACGCCAGCCGCATACTCGTGCTTGAACTTGGTGAACGAAAGATCTACCTGTTCGTAATGTCCAGCCATGCAGCCGTATGGCTTGATACTCATGACCATGACATTCTGTAGCGTCAGGCTAAGAAAGGGCTGAGGCGGAAGAAGCTTGCCGATAACACCTGCCGCTTGCGGCTGTGCAGTCGGCTTGTTGGCCCTCAGCACAGCTTTGGTTGCCACCTTGTTCAGGACCAAATAGTTCAAGAGTCCAGAGGACGCTAGACTCACCTCATGGACAAACGAGACGTGCCCGACAGACGTTCTCTTGTGGGGCGACTGGTCGCGCGAACTGCGAATCAACTCCCAATCTCAACTCACGACCTCGATCTCGCCCTCATGGCCGAATACGGTGGACTCTCCGGTGATGCCGTCAATCTTGATATAGATATTGCTACCTGCCATCAACTACCTCTGCCGGTTGTCAAAAAACGTCGGAGCGACGTTCATAGTGTGGTCCAACCAAACCTCGATTAACGCACCACCACACAATTTGACGTGACACTAGCTGCCATCCGACAAACTTAGGATAACTTCCTATTAAAGGTTTCTCTCGCCCCATGCCTGCGCCCGTCCTCGCCGTCGACGCTCACGCGCTCCACGCAGCGCCTCTACGACGCTCGCGGTCCGCGCTTTCTCCCGCTCGCCGGCGTACAGGAGTCCCGCCATGCTGGTCGCACGCATCTTGCGATACACATGGCTCTGCTCACGCGGTCGATCAACGGCGGGAAAACGGGCGTAGTTCACGCAGCGGCAGCGCCGGTTCAGCAGACGCGCAACGGCTTGCATCCTGAGGTCAACGCGGTTGGCAACCGCGGCATGAGCGCGAAGCTATGCGGAAGGTGCCGGCTTCAATGACGCCCGGGACTGACGTCAATACCGCTAGAATCAAAGCATGCAAAGATATCAAGCCTCTGGAGCCTCCGAATGAAAGGCGGCAACTTCCGCATCACCGCCGCCGTCGTCGCCAGCGCGCTCTTCATGCAGAACATGGACGGCACGATCGTCGCGACCGCCATCCCGATGATGGCCCGCGATCTGAACGTCGATGCCGTCCACCTGAGCAGCGCCATTACCGCGTATCTGGTCGCGCTGACCGTCTTTATTCCCGCGAGCGGCTGGGTGGCCGACCGCTTCGGCGCGCGACGGGTCTTCATGTGGGCCATCGCCACATTCACGCTGGCTTCCATTGCCTGCGCCGCCGCGATGAACCTGCCGCAGCTCCTCGCGGCGCGCGTCGTTCAGGGACTCGGCGGCGCCATGATGGTCCCCGTCGGCCGCCTCATTCTGTTTCGCGGCGTCAAGCGCGAAGAATTGCTTCAGGCGACGACGTGGCTGACCATGCCCGCGCTCGTCGGTCCGCTTCTCGGTCCGCCGCTCGGCGGCTTTCTCACCGACGCGCTCTCGTGGCGCAGCATCTTCTGGGTCAACGTGCCGGTGGGCGTGGCCGGGCTGCTGCTGACGTGGCGGCTCTTGCCGCCTTCGCCGCCGGAAGTGCGCACGCCGCCGGACCTGCGCGGCATGGTGCTCTCGGGCGCATCGCTCAGTCTCTTCATGATCGGGATCGAAAGCGCGGGCCGCCAGGTGCTGCCGGACGGCGTGCCGTGGGTTTGCGTCGTGATCGGCGTGCTGCTTTTCAGGGCCACGGTCGTGCATTGCCGCAAGACGCCGAATCCGGCCATCGACTTCTCGCTGCTTTCCATTCCGACGTTCCACGCCGCGACCGTGGCGGGCAGTCTCTTTCGCGCGGGTGCCGGCGCACTGCCGTTTCTCGTGCCGCTGACGTTGCAGACAGGGTTCGGCTATAGCGCGTCGGCGAGCGGACTCGTGACCTTTGCGAGCGCGCTCGGCTCGTTTTGCATGCGGCCGATGACCGCGCTCGCGCTGCGGCACTTTTCCGTGCGCACGGTGCTGTGCGCGGGCAGCGTCTCGTTCGCCGCCGTGCTCGCCGTCTGTTCGACGATGTCGCAAGCGTGGCCCGCCAGCGCCATCTTCGCGCTGCTGCTCGTCGGCGGTCTTGGCCGCTCGCTCAGTTTCGCGACGATGGGCGCGCTCGCCTTCGCCGACGTTCCGAAGCCGCGCCTATCGGCGGCGACTTCGTTCCAGGGCACCGCGCAGCAATTGATGAAGGCGCTCGGCGTGACGGTCGCGGCGGGAACCATTCAGGCCACGATGCTCGTCTCCGGCAGCGCGCAGACCGAACGATGGCAACTGGCTTGCGGATTCGCCGCGACGGCGTTGCTCGTCCTCGCCTCATTGCCGATGTTCGCGCGCCTCTCCGCCGACGCCGGCGAAGGCATCTCGGCTTCGTCGGCGAAGTAAATTCTTCCGGCTATCGAAACGATTCTTCGTATTTAAGACAAGTGACTGATCCCAAAGGAGATTTTCTGACGATATAATGCGGCACCGCTTACCTCGCTAGACCGATGCGCCGCACATTCTTACTCTTCGCTCTCGTTCTGACCTTCGCGAACACCGCCTTCGCTCAGGCAGAGCCGCTCGCCGCCAGCGACACGAACCCGCAAGAAGTCGTGCAGCAGGACTCCCGCCTCGACGCGGCGCGTCACAAAATCTCCGAAGTCATCACGCGCAAGTTCGGCGTCGCGCGCGAGAAAGCGCAAACGATAGCGAGCGCGGTCATGGCGTCCGCGTCGAAATACTCGCTGCCGCCGGCGCTGCTGCTCGCCATCATTTCAATCGAATCGCGTTTCAAGGAAACGGCCGTCGGTGCGAACAACGCAACCGGGCTCATGCAAGTGGTGCCGTCCGCGCACAAGAAGCTCGTGCGCAACGTGGACCTGACGGAGCCGGAAACGAATATCGAAATCGGCTCGTCCATCCTGCATGGCTATCTGAAATCCGCGCAAGGCGATGTCGACGCCGCGCTCAAGAATTACGGCGGTTCGCGTGCTTATGCGGAGAAAGTGAGTCTGCGAGCCAAGACGTTCGAGCCTGTGGCGGCTGTCTATTCAGCGTCCGCGCCTGCTCAGTAATAGCTTCTAGTTGTTTTTCATGCGCGCCGCCGCGTGGCGGATGCCGCAAACGTCACGGCGATAAAACCCGCTTGCGCGCTGAGTTGCGGCTATAGCCGCTTCGGTCGTGTTCAACTGCTGTTACTGCGAGTTATTGCCGTGCGCCATGCCGCCAGGGCTTCTGCTGCTCGAGGTGCCGGTGCTGCCCGGGCCGCTGCGTTGCATGGTGCCTTGACCCATGCCGTTGTTCGCTCCGTTATTGCCCATGCCGCTGTTCACGCCGGTGCCACTCGTGCCGTCGCTCGAACCGCCCATGCCGGTGCCGCCCATGCCGACGCCGCCACCCTTGCCCGACGCGCTCGAGCCCGCACCCGCCGAGCCATTGCCGCCCGCGCCCATCCCGCCTGCCGCTCCGGCGCCGCCGCCACCGCCTGCGCTACCGCCGCCGCCTGCACCGCCACCGCCGCCGCCCGCCTGCGCATAAACGCCGCCCGACAAGCCCAACACCAGCGCTGAAACTACCAGCTTCGTCCTGATCGCTTTCATTGCAAGTCTCCAAGAGTTAGCGTGCCGGCCGATGCAGCCAATCCGCCGCACCCGCCGCCTCTGTTGAGCGCAAGCAACGTGCCGCATCCGCCCGGCGCGCGGCAGTTCAATAGCCATAGCCGGCTGGCGCGCACGGCACGTATGCGCGGCGGTAGCCGTCGTAGCAATAACCAGCCGGCGGCGCGGGCTGCGCATAAGCCGGTTGCGCATACGCCGGCTCTGCGTACGCCGGCTGCGCATAGACCGGCTGCGAGTAGGCCGGCTGCGCGTTGGCGACCGACGTGACCAACGCACCCAGCACCGCGCCGCCGATCAGGGCGCCGATAACCGCGCCGCCATCGCCGCCGCCGTGGCCATGACCACCGCCGTGTCCATGCGCGGACGCCTGACCGGCCACCGACAAACTACCAATCATCAACAAGACAAAGGCTGCGCGTTTCATGACTTCTTCTCCCTTCCCGAATGCCGGGTGTATGGACGCATCTTAAGCAGACGCTTTGGAAATATCTGCAGCAGTTGGTAACGGTGCATTTCAACGATTACAGGTCCTGTTTCATTCGGATTCCAAATCAACTGACGTAACATACTCGGCGGAATTTGCCATGCGGTAACAAAGCTTCTATTGACTTCCAACGTTGGCGTACCGTGCGATCGAAACCGCAGTTACGCCGTTGCATTTGCTCGCACCGGTTACGGATTGTCACGAGATCGCGGTCAACGACGCGCGACGGCACGGCGTTTTCATCGTCACATGCCGATCATGGCGTGTCCAAAGAAACGCAGGATCATAGGAGTCGAACATCATGAAGAAAATCGTCGCCGCTCTCGCATCCACGCTGCTCGTAAGCACTGTCTTCGCGCAAACGGCCGCATCCGATGCCGCCAAGGCGCAAGTCAAGGCCAATCACGAAAAGGCGGAGGCTCAGGCCACTGCCAACCGCAAGAAGACCGACGCTCAACAGGATGCCGCCAAGGCGCAGGCATCCGCCAACAAGGACAAGGCATCCGCTCAGGACGATGCCAACAAGGAAGCCGCGAAGGTAGCGCAGGCGACCACGCCGGAGCAAGCCTCCGACGCCCGCGGTGATGCCGCCAAGGCACAGGCGAAGGCCGACAAGAAGAAGCACGCTGCACAGTCCAAGGCCGACAAGAAGAAGCAGGACGCAGCGCAAGATGCCAAGGTGGCGCAAGCCAAAGCCGACAAAGAAAAAGTCGAGGCACAAAGCGACGCAAACAAGGCGGCTGCCGATGCGAAGGTCGACGCGGCGAAGAAGTAAGGGAGGCCGGCGTCAATCGCATCGCGCAATGGGGCGCGTCGGCAAAAGCGCCCCATGCGTTGTGACATCTGGCGAGCCTGCGGGCTCGCTTTTTCATTGGCGCTTGCCCGGCACAAATACATAAGGGCTTCCACCATCTTCGGCGGTCTCGGGAACCACCTTCTTTGAAACGTCGCGCCGGATCGCGATGCTTCGCGAGCCTCGTCGTCGCGATGGCGCCGCGTTGCCGCATGTCCGAACCGATGGTGTTCATCCTTGCTTTACGCGTTAGCCGTTCCCATCCGTAGTCGCGTCGACGAGTGCGCGCTATCGTAGCCGCACTGGCTGTCGAATGAAACAGTCTCGCTTGCGTGTCGTTTCATGCGATGTACGCCATCGTCGGTCGTTAGCGTCTCGCTGCTCGAATCGGACGAATGGGAATGGTTGCCTTAGCATAGGATGGCGAAAACGATGCATCGAACTCTTCCATTGCGCATCAACGGACGGGCGTCGCAGTTGGCCTCGCTGCCGCCGCGCTCGTTGCGGACATCGAATGCGGGCGGCGGCTTGCAACCCGTACCGGCGGAAAGGCAGGCTGATTCGCAGCGCGGCTCTCGCATCGAAGCGTTGCTGCCTCACGCGCTAGCCGCTGGCGAATTCGCGCTCGCCTATCAACCCATCATGGACAGCGTCACGCGTGAAACCGTAGGCGCGGAGGCGCTGCTGCGTTGGACTAATAGCGAGTTGGGCGACGTCGCGCCGGCCGAATTCATACCGATTGCCGAAAAGACGAGCTTGCTGAAGAACATCGGCGACTGGGCCTTGCGACGCGCCTGTGCACAGGCTGCTTGCTGGCGTCGGACCGTCGCGCCGCGCCTAGTCGTATCGGTGAACGTATCGGCGGTGCAGTTCGACGAAAGCCTCGTGCGGCATATCATGACGTGCCTCGAACGCACAGGACTCGAAGCCTCCGCGTTGCAGCTGGAAATCACCGAGAGCGTGTCGATGCCCGATACCGCGGCCATCGCAGCTACAGCAAGGGCGCTTCGCGATCTCGGCGTGAAGCTCGCCGTCGACGACTTCGGGACAGGCTATGCGTCGTTGTCGTACTTGAAGCGATTCCCTCTGCACAACCTGAAGATCGACCGGCTGTTCGTTGCGGATCTGCCGGGCAGTCACGACTCGATCGCGATCACACGCGCGATCATCGACATGGCGCATGCCCTTCACATGACCGTGACCGCCGAAGGCGTCGAGACGACCGATCAGGCCACGGCCTTATGGGCGCTCGGCTGCGACTTGCTGCAGGGCTATCTGTTCGGCCGCGCGACAAGCCCGGCGAAATTCGCTCGTGCATTGAGCCAATAGACCGCAAGAGCCGGCATTCACGCAGACCCGAACCAGGCGAACGATTCGTCCGCACGTTGACCGGTCCGCCGCCAGCATATGCATGCCAATGACAGTGCCTTCGATAAGGGCGCAAATCGGGAGAAAAGCCATGTTCGATGCAGAGTTCGTCGCGACGTTTTTGAATCGTTGTGCTAATCATGCAAGCGACGAAGACTTCGACTCATATCTCGGCGTGCTGCGGGAAGGCAATCTGCAGTTCACTCATGAACTCGGTTACGTCGGACCCTGCGACATTCCCAACATGAACGTCTATCGCGCCGAGTCGCTCATTTTCGGCGACGGCTCGCGGGCATTGCGCGTCGCCAAGCCGGATAGCGACACCGGCTGGTCGCCCTGGACGGCGCTGCAACCGCTTCCCTGAACGCGCTAGATGAGCACATCGACCGAGTGCATTGCTCTCTGTATCTCCGGCGTGCTGATCCACGCCGGATCGCGGATGGTGTCGATCAAGCAATCGACAAAGCACTCGGCCGCCGCGCTGCGCGGTTGTCCGGCCCGCGTGATCACGCCGACGATCGAGTCGTCGAGTTGCTCGCGCAAGGGTATCGCGCAGAGCGATTCGCGTGGCGCGCACCGTTCGACGAGCGGCCACGGAAAAATGCTGACCATATCCGTTCTCTGCAGCAACGAGAGCGCGACCGTCAGCGAATGCAGGAAATGAACACTGCGTGGCCCCGGCAAGCCGTGCTTCTCGAACATCGTGTATGGCGCGAGCCCCTCGGTCTCCGGATCGAGTGCGACGAGCCAGTCGGCATCGAGGAGATCGGCAAGCGAGCGGGTCTCGCCGTGTGGATGACCTTGCCGCGCGACGACCGCGAGCGTCGTCAGGAACAGCGGCTTGAACGCGAACTCCGACGCAATCTCGCCCGGCGTCTGACGCCCGATGTGGATGTCGAGACTGCCGTCGCGCAGGCGCGGATTCGCAATCGCGAGCAAGCCCTCGAAGAACTCGAGCTGCACGTGCGGCATGATCCGCCGAAACCGCAGCACGGCTTCCGGCAGAAACGTCATTGCGACCCACGCCGTCACTGCAATCGAGAGCCGTCCGCGTGCCTCGCCTCGCATCGCGTCGACAGCTTGGTGCGCGCGCTCGATCTGCCCAACGATCAGGCGTGCGTGTTCGAGAAGGGTCTGCCCGTCTGAGGTGAGCGTGACTCCGGACGGCGTGCGCGCGACGAGCCGAAGCCTGAGATCGCCCTCGATCTGTTGAAGACTCTGCGTGATGGCGGCCGGCGATGCACGGAGCAGGCGCGCGGCGCCGCGCACGCTGCCGGTATCGGCGACAGCGACGAGCGCGCGAAGCTGGTGGATCTTCATGTCTTCCCAAGTCCGGCGTCGTGCCGCGACGGTTTGCTTGTGCGCGCACGGCGAATCGCCGGACAGCGCGTTTGAGCTCGCCAATCGATCATCGCGCAAGCCTTGCTTTCAGCAGGCGAGTCATCGCGATCGATGCCGTGCTCACTAGCCAATACGTTGTGCCCGCGAACAGCAGCATCGGGATGAGCGTGCCGTCGCGTTCGCCGATGGCTGTGGTGCGGCGAAAGAAATCGCCGAGCGCGATCACGTACACGAGCGACGTGTCCTGGAAAATCACGATGCATTGCGTGAGCGCAACCGGCACCATCGCGCGGAAGGCCTGCGGCAGGATCACATAGCGCACGGTTTGCGCGGGCGTCATGCCGAGCGCCTGCGCGGCGTACATCTGGCCGCGCGGCAGACTGGCGATCCCGGCACGAATGATCTCGCAGAAGAAGGCGCCCTCGAGCAGCGAGTAGGCGACCATCGCCGAGATCAGCCGCACGTCGACGCCCGATGGCAAATCGAACAGCGCCTTCAAAGACCGAGGCACGATCAGGAAGAACCACAGCAGCAGCATCACGAGCGGTATCGAGCGGAACAGCGCGACATAGACGTGCGCGCCTGTCTTCAGCAGCCGGACCGGCGACAGACTCAGCACTGCGAGCACCGTGCCCCACGCAAGGCCGCACAGAATGGCAACAAGCGTGATCTGTAGCGTGACGCCCATGCCTTCCAGCAGAACCGATTTGGCGGCATACACAGCCTGCCAGTCCATGTCGAACATATCGGTCAAGTCTCCATTGAACCGGGCACGGTGTTCAGCCGACGCAGCCAGCCCATGCCCCACAAGATCACGAAGTTCAGCGCCACGTACGCGAGCGTCACGCAGATGAACGACTCATACGGCTGCGCAGTGTAATCGACGAGTTGCCGCGCCTGTCCCGACAGTTCGAGCAGACCGATTGTCGATGCCACCGCCGAGTTCTTGGAGATGATTAGAAACTCCGACGTCAGTGGCCCGGCTATCGTGCGAAGCGTCATGGGCAGCAGAACATGTCGATAAGCCTGCGGACGCGTGAGTCCCAGCGCGAGCGCGGCGTGAAGCTGTCCAGGCGGGCGCGCCATCAATCCCGCGCGCACCTGTTCGCAGATGCGCGAACCGGTGTAGACGCCGAGCGTGAGCACCGATGCGCTCATGAACTGCACATTCGGCGAGAGCTCCTTGAGCCAGTCGCCGAACGCGGTCGGCAGCCACTCCGGCAACGCGAAGAACCAGATGAAGAACTGCACAATCAGCGGCACGCCGCGAAAGATCGATACATAGATCGCAGCGGCCGCTCGAGCGGCGCGATTGGGCAACGTGCGCATGACCCCGACTGCCACGCCGATCGCCAAGGCGAGCATGAACGCGAGCACCGTCAGCACGACCGTGTTCAGCAGGCCCGAGACGAGCCAGTCGAGATAGACCTCTGGCTCGCCCGTCGCCACAGGCTGAAAGAGCACGCGCCAATTCCACGAGTAACCCATCTTTCGTCCGCCTTTGCAGAACGCCCTGTCGCGCCGTTCACGAAGCCGGCTTGTCGCTCGGCTGCGCGAACAGCGCCTGCACTCGCGGCGACATCTGGAAGTCGAGATTGATCTGCTTGGGCGGAATCGGCTGCGTGAACCAGCGCGCGTAGATGCGGGCGGCTAGTCCGGACCTTTGCGCGTCGGCGATGGCCGCGTCCATCACGGCCTTCATCGGCGCATCGTTCTTGCGCAGCATGCACCCGTAGACCTCGTAGGACTGAGGCGTGCCGACGATCTCGTAGTCGTCCGGATGCGGCGACTTCGCGCGCTCGCCGGCAAGCAAGGCGTCGTCCATCATCATGGCTTTCGCGCGTCCCGTCGATAGCATCATGAAGGACTCCGAATGGTCCTTCGCGCTGATGATCCTCATGTTCATCGACTTGTCGACGTTCAATCGGCGCAGGATTTTCTCCGACGTCGTGCCCGCCCCGACGACGACGGTCTTTCCGTCGAGGTCGGCAAAATCTCTGATACCCGCGGACTTTTTGACGAGCAGGCGCGTGCTGATCGCAAAGAAGCTGTTGGAGAACGCGACCTGCTGCGCGCGCTCCGCGTTGTTCGTGGTGCTCGTGCATTCGAAGTCGATCGTGCCGTTCTGCAAGAGCGAGATGCGGTTCTGCGACGTGATCGGAATCATGCGCACCGTCAGTTCGGCGAGCTTCAGTTGAGACTTGATGCGTTCGACAATGAGATTGGCGAAATCGATCGAATAGCCGATCGGCTTTTGCTGCGCATCGTAGTAGGACAGCGGAATCGACGCATCGCGATAGCCGATGGTGACGGCGTGCTCGATGCGGATCTTTTCGAGCGTGCCGGTGGCCGCCGGCTCGGCGGCAAGCGCACCCGCCATCCATGTCAGCATCAAGATGCTGGCCGCCCACCAATAGTGTCGTTCCATGTTGGTCTCCATGAACCGTGTCGCGTGTGGCGCGCGCGCTGCTATCGGCCGCGCGCGCCCGTGATCGGCGAAACATCGATCACGTACATCTGACGCATGCCTTCGTGCACCGAGTCGATGCAAACGGCCCTGCCGTCGCGGCTCCAGCGCGGATGCAAATCGCAGCGGTTTTCCTTCCCGAGGTCGGGCGTCGCGTAGAACTCGCCGACGTCGATGCGCACGCCGTCGCGCACATCGAAAAGAAACAGAGCGCGCTTGTTGCTGTGCGCGTCCGGATAGGTATCCGAGACGAGCCAGCGCGAGTCGACCGGAGAGAACGACATGTGGCCGTTTTCGCTGAGCACGTCGCGGCCCATCACGGCTACGTTGCCAGCGTCGCTGTCTTCGTAGAGGTGGTAGTGAATCTCGCCGGCATGCGGACTCCACGCGATAATGTGCGAGTCGTCGCGCCACAGCGGATGCGAAATCTGATGCTCCGACTTCTCATAGTCGAACATGCCGACGACCTTCGGATCGAAAGACCTGCCGATTTGCGGAAGCGGATGGTCCGAGCATTCGAGCAGACGCATGTCGGAACCGTCCGGATTCATCGTGATCAGGCGATGCAGGAAGCAGGTTTCATCCTCCACGCGCTCGGTCCAGCGATGCAGAAACACCACGCGCGACGACGAAGGATTGATCTCGATGTGGCTCACCCAATGAATGGCGTGCTCCATCGATAACTTCGGTTGAAAGCGGCGCAGCGCAGCGTAGCTCACGAGGAGCGTCGCCCCGCCTGTCGGGAGATCCATGCGGTATATGCCGTCCGTGGCGGGCGCGCGCAGCATGGTGAGCGGTCCATCGTGCACGCTGTAGCCGATGGTTTCGTGCGTGACGAAAAGACGCCGGTAGTCGACGCATAGCGCGTAGCGACTATCTGGCGCCGTCACATAGACGGGCATCGGCAACGCTTGCTTCGCGCCCGTGTCGAGATCCAGGATCGTGGCGCCGAAGCCTGGATAACGCGCGGACATGTCACCCGTGCGCACGTTGTAGATGACCTTGCGGCCGGGCTCGCCGTCCAGCCATTGCAACTGGGAGCCCATTTGCCAGTTCCAAGCGCCCGTCGTATCGAAGGCGTGAAAGGCCGCATCGTTCTGCAAGTCGAAGCAGCCGACCTCGACTTGGAGTTCCGGTGTGAGCGGCGCATTCATCATGGCGGCCCGATGTGCCAGCACGTATCGCCCGGTGCGGTCCCATGCCGTCTTGTTGTAATAGCCGAAGAAGTGATGTGCCGTGCCATCGCCGAGGCGGCTGACCGTGCACGGTCTAACGAAGGCGGGCGCGGCGGACGTTACGGCTCCGGCTTTCGTGACGGCCGGATTGGCATGAAGCGAATGCATCGGCCAGTCCCTTGACGAAAATTAGACGTCAGGATATCGCTGCAACTCGAACCTATAAAATTCGAATTTGTCGCGATGCTATTCAGTTTCGACATAGGCCTCTCGCGCGCGACGCGCGATGCATCTTCGTTCGACAGATTGCGAAACACATGACCCGACCGTTGAATTTTCAGCTCATCCAGGCGTTTCGCGCCGTGATGCAGAAAGGCACCACGACAGGCGCAGCAGCGATGCTCAACACGACGCAGCCTTCCATCAGCCGCCGCCTTGCGGAGCTTCAAAGCTTCTCGGGACTCACACTGTTTGAAGTGCATCATGGCAGGCTGAGACCGACGAGCGAAGGCAAGCTGCTGTACAAGACCATTCAAAAGCACTTCGATGGGCTCGAGAAGATCGAGTCCGTGATATCGCTGCTGCGCAAGTCGGGCACGGGCGCGCTCTGCCTCGGCTGCACGCCCACGCTCGGAGTAGGGCTACTGCCGGAGGTCGTTCGGGCCTTCAGGGCGCAGTTTCCCGACACGTACATCAACATCCAGACGCTCGCCACGACGCAACTGACCGACTTGCTGCGCCAGGATCTGTTCGATCTCATTCTGACCACGGGCAAGCTCGACGAGCACGACTTCGAAACGACCATCGTGAAGACGATGCCCGCCGTATGCGTGCTGCCGCCGGGGCATCGGCTCGAAAGCGAATCGGTGGTGCATGTGCGGATGTTGCGATCGGAGCCGCTGCTTTCGCTCGGCGAGATGGACGACCTCACGATCGATATCGAGAACGTGCTCCTCGCGCACGACATGCCAGCCGAGTTCTCGATCCAAACGACATCGTCGATCACGATCTGCGCGCTGGTGGCGGCCGGCAACGGCGTAGGCATCGTGAACCCGTATGTCGCCAACACGTATGCGGGGAAGTTGTCGATCCGGCCGCTCATGCCGTCTATCGACGTTCCTGTGCGCATGGCCATGCCTTTGCACACGGCTCCGTCTCTGCTCGCGCGCCGTTTCGTCGAAGCCCTCCATGCGCATCTGCATACGCTCGGCGCGGAAGTGTGCGAGTAAAGATGCGGCGCGACCTGTAGAGGACCGCTTAGTCGACGCGCTCGGCACCCGTTTCGTGTTCGACGCTCGCGTGATGTTCGCTCATCGGCAACGCGGCCTTCGACGCCCGCTCGCGCAGCAAGAGCCGCGCGCTATGCACAGCGGTCAGCGCGACCGCGATCCATATCGGCCCATAGGTTCCTAGCTGGCTCGCAGTGAACGGTTCGCCGAGCAGCAAGACCGCGACAGCGACGAGCAACACCGGTTCGACATAGCCGAGAATGCCGAACAGCACGAGCGGCAGATAGCGGCTTGCCCGCAGATACGAGCCCAGCGCAATGGTGCTCAACGCGCCGAGGCCCGGCAGCAAGACACTCCATAGAAGCGGCGAATCCGCGACGACCGCGAACGAACCACGCACGATCAGCGCGATCACGCAGAACGGAGCCAGCATCATCATTTCGATGACGAAGGCCACGAGCGGATCGACGTTGAGCCGCCGCCGCAGCATGAAATACGGCGGATAGCCGAGCGTCACGACGAGCGTGGGCCATGCGAAGGCACGCGTTACGAAGAACTCGTGCGCCACGCCGAGCGCAGCCGCGGCCACGCCCGCCCATTGCAGCGCGTCGAGCGGCTCGCGGTAGTAGAAGCGCCCGATCAGCACCATCGCGAGTGGCAACAGAAAATAGCCGAGCGATACTTCCAGCGCGCGTCCATGCACCGGCGCCCACAGGAATATCCATAGCTGCACGCCGAGCAGCGCTGTCGAGACGACGAAAGCCGCGAGCAGGCGCACGTTTCTGGCGAGGTTCGCCACGAGCGAGCATAATTGCGGCCATCGCCCGGAGAGCGCCACGAGCAGCAGCGCACCCGGCAGCGTCCAGACGATCCGCCATGCAAAAATGTCGAGTCCGTCGAGCGGCGCGAGCCATTTCGTATAGCCGGACAGGAGCGCGAACAAAGCGGAAGCGGCGACGGAAAGCGCAATGCCGCGTCCGAGGACATGCTGATTCATCGAATAAGCGCGAAGCGCCGAGTGGTTGCGTTGGCCGGCGAAGCGGAAGAACTGCGCATTCTAAACGTCGTATCGCGCGAACACCGGCGCATGAACCGCGAATAGGTCTGAACTCGCTGCACCGGAACGTTGTCTTAAACCGTCTACGCCCACGGGCAATCCAGAAGTCCACAGAAAGTCGAGCAACGCGCGAAGCCGCCGCTCACGTCATTGCATCAGCAGCATCCGAACGCCGTGCCCGATTCACGCGAGCACGCGAAGAAAACGCCGCATCGATGGAGACGTCATGACTCAAGCTGCCCCGTCGCCCCGCTTTTCCAGTGCCTTTGCCGAAGCCGTCCATGCCGGCTTGTCCAAGCGCCCGCAAAAAGAACTGCCTTCGATGTATCTGTATGACGAAGTCGGCTCTGCCCTCTTCGAAGTGATCACCGCGCTGCCCGAGTACGGTGTGACGCGCGCCGAAGAACGCGTATTGAAGGCGCACGCCACCGACATCGTGGCCGCGCTGCCGGGCAACGTGAAAGTCGCGGAACTCGGAAGCGGAAGCGGACGCAAGACGCGCCGCATTCTTGAAGCACTGTGTAAAAAGCAGCCGACCGCCTATTACCCGATCGAAATCTCGCGCACGGCTTTGCAACTGTGCCATCGCGAACTGGGCGATATCGAGCGCATTTCGATCGTGGGCTACGAACGCGACTATCTGGCCGGCCTGTCCGAAGTGAGCGCCCGGCGTAACGAGGGCGAGCGGCTGCTCGTGCTTTTTCTCGGCAGCACCATCGGCAACTTCGCGCGCCTTGCCGCCACCAAGTTTCTCCAGTCGATCCGCAGCATGCTCGAACCCGGCGATGCGCTTCTGCTCGGCACCGATCTGATCAAGCCGTTGCCGGTGCTGATCGCGGCCTACGACGATCCCATCGGCGTGACGGCGGCGTTCAATCTGAACCTGCTTGCGCGCATCAACCGCGAATTGCACGGCGACTTTCCACTCGACGCGTTCGAACACGTCGCGCGCTTCAATCCCGACGCGCGCAGCATCGAAATGCACTTGCGCGCGAAACGCCCGCTGACGGCGCGCGTGCGCGATGCCGGCTTGCACGTCGAATTCCGCGAAGGCGAAACCATCTGGACGGAAAGCAGCCACAAGTACGCGGCCGAAGAAGTCGCGCCGATTGCCATCGATGCGGGCTTCGAATGCACGCACCAATGGCGCGACGACGAATGGCACTTCGCGGAGAGCCTGCTGGTCGCGCGCTAAGCGTGCCGCTCAGTGTCGCTCAGTGCTGCTCGAAGCGTTCGTAGCGCTTTTCGACGTAACGCTCTTCGCTAAAAAAATCCGTGACGCGGGCATGCGGCGGCCCGCGTCGCAGCCATTCGAGCATCAGATCGACCTGATTCGCCGCGCCCTGAATGACGGCTTCCACCGAGCCGTCGTTGAGATTCGCGACATAGCCGCGCACGCCGAGCGCATGCGCGCGCCGCACCGTGTGATGGCGAAAGCCGACGCCCTGCACCACGCCTTTCACACGCACGTAATAGGTTTCGATCCTCGTATCGAGATCCGGGCCGGACATCATGCAATTCCTCGTGACTGATTCATACGCCGCATTGTAGTCACGCGCGCGAATCTGCGTGGACCGCGCATTCGGACTTGCGCGTTCAGCCGAGACGAAACGTCTGCGCGTTGTCGTCTCGATCGCCCGTAGTAGGACGCGCCACGCGAGGCAGCGTGACTTCGAAAATAGTGCCCGTCTCCGCGGACGAGCGCACTTTCACGTCGCCGCCGTGCATCCGCGCGATCTCCCGCGTGATGTACAGGCCGAGCCCGAGCCCGCCCGATTCATGCTGACGTCGCCCCGAGCGATAAGGCGCGAAGACGTTCGGCAGCACGTCGGGCGGAATCTCGCCCGCGTTCTGCACGATGATGCTGACGTCCTGCGCGCCGCCTTCGAGCCGCACTTGTATCGCGGCGCCTTCGAGCCCGTGCTGCAGCGCGTTGCCGATCAGGTTCGAGAACACTTGCGAGAGCAGATCGCCGTCGGCTTGCAAGAGCGTATCGCCCTGACGCAGCACGAAGATGCGTCCCTTGCCGACGCGCGCCTCGTATTCCTCGACGATATTCTTCGCGAGCGTGCTGAGTTCGACCGCTCGCGGCTGCAACGTCACGCGCCCGCCGCGCAGCCGCGCGAGGTTCAGCAACTGATCGACCATGCGGACCATGCGCATGCCGCTCGACTTGATGCGCGTGCCGATATTCGCGACGTTCTCGTCCTTCACGAAGCGTGACAGATATTCGGCCGACGCGATCACCGCCGACAGCGGCGTGCGCAGGTCATGACCGAGCACGGCCATCAGCATCTCGTTCGCATCGAGCAACTGCTGCACGGTGGCGAGTTGCGTCGCGAGTTGCTGCTTCTGCCGTTCGATCTGAATGAAGACATCGACTTTCGAATTGAGGATGCGCGAATCGAACGGCTTGTACAGGAAGTCCACCGCGCCCGCCTCATAGCCGCGAAACGTGCGGTTCGTATCCTGCGCCGTCGCGGTCAGGAAGATGATCGGCACGTGCGCGGTGCGCGGGCTGCCGCGCATGAATTCCGCGAGCTCGAAGCCATCCATGCCGGGCATGTTGACGTCGAGGATCGCGAGCGCCACTTCGTGCTTGAGCAGGAGTTCGAGCGCAGCCGGACCCGATTCCGCCTTCAGCACCGACAGATCCGGCCGCGCGAGCGACGCTTCGAGCGCGGTGATGTTGTTGCGGATGTCGTCGACGATCAGCACGTGAATGGGTTGCGTCATCTGGTGACTCCTTGCCTTCGTTGTTGCGTGTCGAACGTCTTATCGGCGCGCGCGCCCCGCGAGGCGCGCGACCATGTCGTTCAGCGTGAGAATGTCCTGCACCGCCCCTTGCGCGATGGCCCCGAGCGGCATCGCGGTCGCGGACGCCGTGTTCGGGTCCTGCGCCCAGCATAGGCCGCCCGCGTCGCGGATCGCGCGCGCGCCGCGCGCGCCGTCGTCGTTCGCGCCCGAGAGCACGATGCCGAGCAGCCGCTTGCCGTACGCATGCGCCGCCGATTCGAACAGCACGTCCACCGACGGCCGCGAGAAGCGCACCGGCGGATCCACCGACAGCGCGATGGCAGGCGGCTCGCCGCCTTCGGCCTCGACCATCATGTGATAACCGGGCGGCGCGAAATACACCGTGCCGGGCACGATCTCGTCCTTGTCGAACGGTTCCACCACGCGCAACCGGCAGCGTTCGGCGAAGAGCGCGGGCAAGAGGCTCGGCTGACCGTGCCGCACATGCACCACGATCAGCACCGGCGCCGCGAAGTCGCGCGGCAACTCGGGCAGCAGCAGGTTGAGCGCCTCGACGCCGCCCGCGGATGCGCCGATCACCACGGCGTCGAAGGCATCGGGGATGGCTGCGGGGCTCATCGCTAAACCTTCTGATAAAGCCGCTCGCGGGCGTTGAAATCCGCGAAGCGGTCGGTGTGTCTGGAGAAGCGCAGGCTTTCCTTGCTGCCGAGTCCGAGAAAGCCGCGCCGCACGAGCGAATCGCTGAAGAGTCCGAGCGCGCGATCCTGCAACGCGCGATCGAAATAGATCAGCACGTTGCGGCACGAAACCAGATGCGCTTCCAGAAACACGCTGTCGGTGGCGAGGCTGTGATCCGCGAACACGACGCGCGACTTGAGCGCCTGCGAGAACTTCGCCGCGCCGTATGCCGCGTGATAGTAGTCCGACAGCGAACGTTTGCCGCCCGCCGCAAGATAGTTCTGGCTGAAGCCCGCCATGCGCTCCAGCGGATAAATGCCGCTCTCGGCCTGCCGCAACGCTTCGGCGTTGATGTCGGTCGCATAGAACAGCGTGCGCTCCGCGATGTTCTCTTCGGCGAACAGCACCGCGAGCGACCATAACTCTTCGCCGCTGCTGCACCCCGCGACCCAGACCTTGATGGACGGATACGTCTGCAGAATCGGCACGACCTGCTCGCGTATTGCGCGGAAATAGCTCGGGTCGCGGAACATTTCGCTGACCTGCACCGTGAGGTACTGAAAGAGCCGCGCAAAGAGCGCCGGTTCGCGCAGTATGCGCTCCTGCAATTGCGAAAGCGTGGCGCACTCCAGGTCATGCACGGCCTGCGCGAGCCTGCGCCGCAGCGAACTCACCGAGTAATGCCGGAAGTCGTGCTGATACTTGAGATAGATGGCTTCGAGGAGCAGCTTCAGTTCGATGTCGAACGTGGCGTCTTCCTCGTGCTTGCTGTCGTTCATCGGGTCGAATGTCGGTTCATCGCTGCCGCAGCCAGACGCGGCATAACGACACGAGCTTATCCACGTCGATGGGCTTCGATATGTAGTCGTCCGCACCCGCCTCGAGACATTTCTCGCGATCGCTCTGCATGGCTTTCGCCGTCAGCGCGATGATCGGCAGGCGCGCGTGCTCGGGGTGCTTGCGAATTTCGGTCATCGCGGTGAGGCCGTCCATCTCGGGCATCATCACGTCCATCAGAACGAGATCGATGTCGTCGCGGCGCGCGAGCGCCTCCAGCGCCTCGCGTCCGTTGCGCGCGATTTCGAGCGTCGCGCCGAGCGGCTCGATTACGCGCGAAAGCGCGAAGATATTGCGCACGTCGTCTTCCGCGAGAAGGATGTTGCGGCCTTCGAACACGTCGTCGCGCTGGCGCGCCGCGCGCAGCATGCGCTGCTGCTCCGGCGGCAGCGCGCTTTCGACGCTGTGCAGGAACAGCGTGACTTCGTCGAGCAAGCGCTCTGGCGACTTCGCGCCCTTGATGATGATGGATTTCGAGTAACGGCGCAGACGCTGCTCTTCTTCCGCCGAAATCTGCCGGCCGGTATAGACGATCACCGGCGGCGACGCGTTTCCGCTGCTCGTGGAGACTTTCTCCAGCAACTCGTAGCCCGAGCCGTCGGGCAGCGCCAGGTCCATCACGACGCAATCGAACGGCGCGCGCTTCATCTCCTCCAGCGCCTCGGATATCGACCCGGCTTCCACGATGCCGACCGTCTCGCTCGCCAGCAACGCGTGAATGCTTTGCCGCAGCGCGGGGTCGTCCTCGACCACGAGCACGCGCCGCGCGCCCTGCGACGAACGCGCTTCCAGCTTGCGGATGGCCTGCGCGAGATCATCGCGGGCGCTCGGCTTGAGCGTGTAGCCGATCGCGCCGAGATGCAGCGCGACATCGGCGTGATCCGTGGCGGACACGATATGAATCGGGATGTGGCGCGTCATCGGGTCATGCTTGAGCCATTCGAGCACCGTGAGACCCGACTGATCGGGCAAGCCGATATCCAGCAGAATGCCGTTCGGTTGCATGGAGCGCGCGAGTTCGACGCCTTGCGTAGCCGTGGCAGCGTGCACGCAATCGAAGTCGAGTTCGTGCGCGAGGTCGTACAGGATATGCGCGAAACGCTGATCGTCCTCGATCACGAGAATCACGCGATCCGGCCGCTGACGTTTCGCGCGGTCATCGGCGATGCCTTGCGGCTCGGGCATCGCGGGAACCGGTTGCGGGGGAACCGGCGCCGGCGCCGGCGCTGGCGCCACGGCGCGCGGCGGCTCGATCGCAGCCGGTTCCGGCTCCTTCATGTGGCCGATGGTGTCGAGCTTCGCGGTCACGGTGCCTTCGCGCGCGGCGATCGGCAGTGTCACAGAGAACACGCTGCCCCGGCCCACTTCGCTCGATACGCCGACCGAGCCGCCCAAGAGCCGCGAGAATTCGCGCGAGATCGACAGGCCGAGGCCGCTGCCGCCGTATTTGCGGCTCGTCGTGCCGTCCGCCTGCTGGAACGCCTGGAAGATGAGGTCTTGCTTGTCGCGCGGAATGCCGATGCCCGTATCGCGCACTTCGAAGCGCACCGCGTCGTCGCCCGCGCGCTGCACGGCGACGGTCACGCTGCCGCGCTCGGTGAACTTGAACGCGTTGGACAGCAGATTGCGCAGCACTTGCAAAAGGCGCTGACTGTCGGTGACGAAGTACTGCGGCACATCCGCGCCGATTTCGGTGATGAACGAAAGCCCCTTGGTTTCGGCGACCGGCGTGAACGATTGCCGCAGCGCCTGCATCAGCGATTCCACGGCCGTCGGCGCGAACTGCACGTCCATCTGGCCGGCTTCGACCTTCGACAGATCGAGAATGTCGTTGATGAGGGAAAGCAGATCGCTATTGGACGAGTGAATGGTCGCGGCGTAGCGCACCTGCTCGTCCGTCAGATTGCCCTGCTTGTTGTCCTGAAGCAGCTTTGCGAGAATCAGCGAGCTATTGAGCGGCGTGCGCAACTCGTGCGACATGTTCGCGAGGAACTCGGACTTGTACTGGCTCGCGCGCTCCATTTCCAGCGCGTTGGCGGTCAATTCCTGCTGCGCCTGAAGCAGTTCGGTCTTCTGCCGCTCCAGATGCTGCGCGTGCTCTTCGAGCTGCACGTTGGTCTGTTCGAGCTCGGCCTGCTGCTGTTCAAGACGCGCCTGCGAGTCTTGCAGCGCGCGGCCGCGTTCCTCCAGTTCTTCGTTCGACACGCGCAGTTCTTCCTGCTGCACCTGCAACTCTTCGCTCTGGCGCTGCGTTTCTTCGAGCAATTCGACAAGCCGCATGCGATACCGCGCCGAGCGCATCGCCATGCCCATCGCTTCGCCGGCCATTTCGAGCAGCACGCGCGCGTCGTCGAAGCGGCCCTCGTCGCCGACGAAACCGACTTCGATCGCGCCCGCCACATCGCCATCGGCGTAAAGCGGCGACACGATCACGCGCGATGCCGCCGCCGCGCCGAGCGCCGATCCCGCCTTCAGATAATGCGCGGAGGCATCGCGAAGCTGAAGCACGCGCTTGTCGACGATTGCTTGTCCGACGAGCCCCTCGCCGCGCGCGATGCGGCGCGGCGCGCCGTTCTCGTCGGGCAGCGCCCAGGCCGCGATGCGTTCGAGCGTCTCGCCTTCGAGGGCGTAGACTACGCCGACCTTCGCGTTCACATACGGAATGAGAGAACGCAAAATGCTGACGCCGATGGACGCCGGAGACTGCTCGCCGCGCAATTGCAGACTCATCTGCGCGACGCCTTCCTGCAACCAGGCGGTGCGTTGTACCGCGAGCCGCGATTTGATATACAGATGCGCCACGATCGAAAGCACGAGCAGCACGAATATGCCCATCGCGCGATTGAGTTGCAGCACTTCGCGGCTGGCGACGGAGTCTCCCGTGGAAAGCGCGTAGCCGAGAATCATCAGCACCGACGCCGCGCCGGCGGTAATCATCGGCACGACCGGGCGGTTGATCCACATGCACAGCACGACCGGCAACACGTAGAACACCCAGATCGCGACGCGCATGGGCGTCAGCACATCGACGGCGAACACCAGCGCAAGAGAAATCGCGATGGCGAAGTAGATCCACAAGGAGTGGTTGCGGTTGTCCTGAGGCATCGTTGACCAGTAGTGTGTCCGTTTCGCGAAGGCCGCGCGCCCCGCAGCAGGCACGGACCATAGCACGAGCCGCAACGCCTTGTCACATCGGCTCCGGCGGCGATTCGCGCAGCCATTTCGGCGCGGCACTTGTTACGAACGATCGCGCGAAGAGCGCATCCAACGAGGTAAGAATGACAGATATATCCGGCTCTCGCGTGCTCATCACCGGCGCTTCGGGCTTCGTCGGGTCGGCGCTCGCGCGGCTCGCCATCGAACGCGGTTTCGACGTGCGGCTGCTCGTGCGCGCGACGAGTCCGCGCAAGAACGTGGAGTCGCTCGACGCGGAAATCGTCGTCGGCGACATGCGCGACGAAGCGTCGATGCGCGCGGCGCTCAAGGGCGTGCGCTATCTCTTTCACGTCGCGGCGGACTATCGCATCTGGGCGCCGGACCCGAGCGAGATCGAGCGCGCGAATCTGCAAGGCACCGAGGCCACGATGCGCGGGGCGCTGGCGGAAGGCGTCGAGCGCATCGTGTACACGAGCAGCGTCGCGACGTTGAAGGTGACGAGTTCGGGCGCGATCGTCGATGAAACGAAGCCGTCGGATGCGGCGAGCACCATCGGCGCGTACAAGCGCAGCAAGGTGCTGGCCGAGCGCGCGGTGGAACGGATGGTCGTGAACGACGCGCTGCCCGCGGTCATCGTCAATCCGTCGACGCCCATCGGCCCGCGCGACGTGCGTCCGACGCCGACGGGGCGCATCATCGTCGAGGCGGCGACCGGCAAGATTCCCGCGTTCGTCGACACAGGGCTGAACCTCGTGCATGTCGATGACGTCGCGAACGGCCACTTCCTCGCGCTGGAACGCGGCAAGATCGGCGAGCGCTACATTCTCGGCGGCGAGAACCTGCCGTTGCAGCAGATGCTCGCGGATATCGCCGGACTCGTCGGCCGCAAGCCGCCGACCATCAAGCTGCCGCGCGGGCCGCTGTATCCGCTCGCCATCGGCGCGGAGATGTTCGCGAAGATGAGCGGCAAGGAGCCGTTCGTGACCGTCGACGGCCTGCGGATGTCGAAGAACAAGATGTACTTCACGTCGGCGAAGGCGGAAGCGGAACTGGGCTATCGGGCGCGACCGTATCGCGAAGGCTTGCGCGACGCGCTCGACTGGTTCCGGGCAAACGGCTATCTAGACGCGTGAGCCGGCCGGGCGCAGTCCGTCGATCGCCTGCAACGCACTCTTGTATAAGACCCAAAAATTCTAAGTCATTGAAATAACGGAGAAAGGCCCGTTTTCTGATGCTTCGGCGAGCGATTTTGCGCACGCGACGCCCGCAAAATCAGGCAAAATAGCGGACTGATGCCGGAAGGCGCGAGCAACCATGTTGCGTGCGGCCGCAGCGCGCGAAAGCGCCCGCGCAGGTCCACAGCAGCCGGCGGTCCTTTTTCAACCCGTTTCTGGATGTCGAGACAAGCGATGAGTAATCAGCAACCCACCATCATCTACACCCTGACCGACGAAGCTCCGCTGCTCGCGACCAGCGCCTTTCTGCCGATCATCCGCACGTTCACCGCGCCGGCCGGCGTGAACGTGGAAACCAGCGACATTTCGCTCGCCGGGCGCATTCTCGGCGAATTTCCCGAATTCCTGACCGAAGAGCAGCGCGTTCCGGACAACCTCGCCGAACTCGGCCGCCTCACGCAGCTTCCGGACACCAACATCATCAAGCTGCCGAACATCAGCGCGTCGGTGCCGCAGCTCGTCGCCGCGATCAAGGAACTTCAGGGCAAGGGCTACAAGGTGCCCAACTATCCGGAAGAGCCGAAGAACGACGAAGAAAAGGCCATCGCCCAGCGTTACTCGAAGTGTCTCGGCAGCGCGGTGAACCCGGTTCTGCGCGAAGGCAATTCGGACCGCCGCGCGCCGCTCGCCGTCAAGAACTACGCGAAGAAGCATCCCCACAGCATGGGCGAATGGAGCATGGCGTCGCGCACGCACGTCGCGCACATGAAGCACGGCGACTTCTATCACGGCGAAAAGTCCATCACGAACGACAAGGCGCGCGAAGTGCGCATGGAACTCGTCACGAAGCGCGGCGAAACCATCGTGCTGAAGCCGAAGGTCAAGCTGCAGGAAGGCGAGATCGTCGACAGCATGTTCATGAGCAAGAAGGCGCTCATCGCGTTCTACGAAGACCAGATGGAAGACGCGCGCAAGACCGGCGTCATGCTCTCGCTGCACGTGAAGGCGACCATGATGAAGGTCTCGCACCCGATCGTCTTCGGCCACGCCGTAAAGGTGTTCTATAAAGACGCGTTCGCCAAGCACGCGAAGCTCTTCGAAGAACTGGGCGTGAACGTCAACAACGGTCTCGTCGATCTGTACTCGAAGATCGAGGCTCTGCCGGAATCGCAGCGCGATGAAGTCATCCGCGACCTGCACGCGTGCCACGAGCACCGTCCGGCACTGGCGATGGTGGATTCGGCGAAGGGCATCTCGAACCTGCACGCGCCGAACGACGTGATCGTGGACGCGTCGATGCCCGCGATGATTCGCGCCGGCGGCAAGATGTGGGGCGCCGATGGCCGCCCGCAAGACACGAAGTGCCTGATTCCGGAAAGCACGTTCGCGCGCATCTATCAGGAAATCATCAACTTCTGCAAGACCAACGGCGCATTCGATCCGCGCACGATGGGCACGGTGCCGAACGTCGGCCTGATGGCGCAGAAGGCCGAAGAGTACGGCTCGCACGACAAGACCTTCGAGATTCCGGAAGACGGCACGGCGCGTATCGTCGATAACGCGACGAACGAGGTCATCGAATCGCTCACGCAGCAAGTCGAGCAAGGCGACATCTGGCGCATGTGCCTCGTGAAGGACGCGCCGATCCGCGACTGGGTGAAGCTCGCCGTCACGCGCGTGCGCAATTCGGGCATGCCGGCCGTGTTCTGGCTCGACCCGTACCGTCCGCACGAAAACGAGCTCATCAAGAAGGTCGAGAAGTACCTGAAGGATCACGATACCGAAGGGCTCGACATTCAGATCATGTCGCAAGTGCGCGCCATGCGTTACACGCTCGAACGCGTGATCCGCGGCCTTGACACCATTTCGGTGACCGGCAACATCCTACGCGACTACCTGACCGACCTGTTCCCGATCATGGAACTCGGCACGAGCGCGAAGATGCTATCCATCGTTCCGCTGATGGCGGGCGGCGGCCTGTATGAAACGGGCGCGGGCGGCTCGGCGCCGAAGCACGTGCAGCAGCTGGTGCAGGAAAACCACCTGCGCTGGGATTCGCTCGGCGAGTTCCTCGCGCTGGCCGTGTCGCTGGAAGAGCTCGGCATCAAGAGCAACAACGCGAAGGCGAAGCTCGTCGCGAAGGCGCTCGACGCCGCCACCGGCAAGCTGCTCGACAACAACAAGGGCCCGTCGCCGAAGACCGGCCAGCTCGACAACCGCGGCAGCCAGTTCTACCTCGCCATGTACTGGGCGCAGGAACTGGCGAACCAGACGGAAGATCGCGAACTGGCCGAGTTCTTCGCGCCGCTCGCAAAGAGCCTGGCCGAGAACGAGCAGAAGATCGTCGAGGAACTGACGGTCGTGCAGGGCAGCGAAGCGGATATCGGCGGCTACTACAAGCCGGAAGACGCGAAGCTCGCCGCCGTGATGCGTCCGAGCCAGACGCTCAACGCCGCGCTCGCACAGGCGCAAACGAAGTAACGCAGCAACGAGCGCGGGCGGCATGCCCGCGCTCACCATCGCGTTGGCGTTCGGCGCCAACGCGATTTCTTTTCGAGCGCCTTTTCGCGGCGTTCAGTCCCAGCGGCATTCAGCCCCGCGCCGTTTCAACGCATTTGGTTACAACGTGTGCCGGCTCGCAGGAAGGGGAGCAGGTAAAATTCTTGCCCTCGCTGCCAGCTTCGCAAGACATCCAACTTCGCATGAATCTACATGACCAGCTCGGCGCGCTGGAGTCGAGCCTCGATGCGCTCCTCCGGGCCGCCACCGTTCCTGCTGTTACCGGCGCTGCCGCTCAGTCTGCCGCTGCATCTGTCGCTGCGTCCGCCACCGACGATATCGCCGAGCCGCCCGCGCCGCTGCCGCCTCGCGCGGACGAGTTCGAGGACACCGCGCTCGCAGCCGCCGACGCTCAGAAGCAAGCGCTCGCCGAAGCGGACTCCGAGCCCGAGTCCGACGCGCCGCCCGCGCTGACCGTTTCGCGCCCGGACCGCGACACCATTCAGATGACCATCGCGGGCAAGTCCGTGCTGCTGAATCCGCAGGGCGTGTCGGAGTTGATCGAGGAGTTGTCGAACGTGCGGGCGTCGATGTCGGTGGAACAGCCGATGGGCGTCGCGCCCGGCTGGCGCTTCGCGGCGACGAAGAACCCGGTGATGGCGGTGCAGAAGCACGCGAACGGCGACCGCCTGCTGATCATGCGGCACACGGGTCACGGCTGGGTGCCGTTCACCTTTTCGCCGGACATGGTCGTCGAACTGTACGCAATGCTGACGCGGCGATAAGTCCGCGCCGCCGCCCGATCAAGAACCTTCCTGCGTCGGCGCCTGAACGCGCGCCTTCCACTGACCGCCCTTGCCGCTCCAGTAGCGGACGGCCGAACCGACCGTCGCCGAGACATAGAACAGCGCGACGAGCGGCAACAGCGGCGCCCACAACAACGACCGCCGGTAGTAACGCAACATCGGCCCATAGGCGATGCACATCATCGCCCAGGCCGCGCAAGCGGGCCATGCGCGCGCGCCCCACGTCAGCGCGAAGACCGGCGGCACCAGATAGATCAGCGCCATGCCGAGCACCGTGCCGGCCAGCAGCAGCGGCGAATAGCGCAACTGCGTGAACGCGGTGCGCGCGATCATGTTCCAGATTTCGCGCCAGTCGTCGTACGGGCGCAGCGACTCGCTGCGGTCCGCGAGATCGAGGCGAATGGGGCGCGCGTCCGCTTTGCCCGCGCGATGCTTGATGCGCAGCGCGAGACTGCAATCGTCGATCAGTTCGCCGCGAATCGATTCGATGCCGCCCGCCTCCGCCAGCGCCGAACGGCGCACCAGCATGCAGCCGCCCGCCGCGCCCGCGGTCATCTTGCGTCTGTCGTTGACCCAGGCGAACGGGTACAGCTTCGCGAAGAAGAACACGAACGCCGGAATCAGCGCCTTCTCCCACGGCGAATCGCAGCGCAGGCGCACCATCAGCGAAACGAGATCGCGATCTTCCAGAATGGTACGCGCGACCAGTTGCGTCGCGGCATCGGCCGGATGGTAGATGTCGGCGTCGGTGAGCAGCAGGAATTCGGCGGGAAGGCCGAGCGTGTCGATCGCATTGATGCCCTGCGACTGCGCCCACACCTTGCCCGACCATCCCGGCGGCAGCGGCTTGCCCGTCAGCACGGTCAGGCGGTCTTCGAGGCCGAGATCGCGGGCCGCGGCGAGCGCGACGGCGGCCGTGCCGTCGGTGCTGTGATCGTCGACGACCACGACGTGGAACGCGCCCGCATAGTCCTGCTTCAGCAAGGAGCCGACCGCGCGGCCGATCACGTCGGCTTCATTGCGCGCGGGAACGACCGCGACGAGCGCGGGCCACGCGCCGCGTCGCGCGATCTCCGCTCGGCCGACGGCGTGCACCGCGGCATCCGAAAGCGCGGGCGCGGGCTGCGCGCGCCAGAAGCCACCTCGCGCAACGAGCAGCACGATCCAGATCAGCAATGACAGCCAGGCGATGAGTAACATGAATTTGACGATTAGCTTGAACCCGCGTGGCGGGCAGCGCACCCATGCGCGCGCGAGCATCGACCGCGCTTGACGGCGAAGCACGCGTTGCACGGAGGACACACGAATCAGGATGGCGGCGGCCTGCCGAAACCAGCCGCCGCGGATGTACACGGCGCGGGAAAACGCGATGCGGCACGCCTTCACGCCGTCCCGGGCGACCGACAGTTTAATGGCTTTGGCGCGCGGGCGTATCGACGTCGCGCCGCACGCGTTCGCCCGCGCCGCGCGGCGAGCGCTCAAAAAGGGAACGCGTTAGAATACGCGGTCAACCTCGGCGCGCAGACAAACTTACCGGGTCCTTCTGCCGGTGTGCTTTCAGGACGTTGCAGGCATTGCGAATGCAACGTCGATCGATCGAAGGCGTGAGTTGCGCGTCTATTACCCGAAACCCGCGCTAGTCGGAGTTCGCTCGAACATGCGTATCATCCTTGCTCAACCCCGCGGTTTTTGTGCGGGCGTGGTCCGTGCGATCGAAATTGTCGATCGCGCGCTCGAACGGCATGGCGCCCCGGTCTACGTTCGCCATGAGATCGTTCATAACCGGCACGTTGTCGACAACCTGCGTGGCAAGGGCGCGCGTTTCGTGGAAGAACTCGACGAAGTGCCGCAAGGCGCGGTCGCCATTTTCAGCGCGCACGGCGTGGCGCACAGCGTCGAGCGCGACGCCGAGGCGCGCGGTCTCAATGTGCTCGACGCCACCTGCCCGCTCGTGACCAAGGTTCACGTGCAGGGCCGGCAATATGTATCGCAAGGGCGCACGCTGATTCTCATCGGCCACGCCGGGCATCCGGAAGTGGAAGGCACCATCGGCCAGATTCCCGGCAAGGTGGTGCTCGTGCAGAGCGAAGCCGAAGTCGACACCATGTCGCTGCCGCCCGACACGCCGGTCGCGTACGTCACGCAGACAACGCTTTCGGTGGACGACACGCGCGGCATCATCGACGCATTGCAGCGCCGCTTCAGCGATATCGTCGGGCCGGACACGCGCGACATCTGCTACGCGACGCAGAACCGGCAGGCCGCGGTGCGCGAGTTGTCATCGCAAGTCGACGTGCTGCTCGTGGTCGGCGCGACCAACAGTTCCAATTCGAACCGTCTGCGCGAAATCGGCACCGAAAGCGGCGTGCCGAGCTATCTCGTCGCGGACGGTTCCGAGATCAAGCCCGAATGGTTTGCGCATGCGCAGACGGTCGGCATCACGGCGGGCGCTTCGGCGCCCGAAGAAATGGTCGAACATGTGATCGATGCCCTGCGCGCCTTCGGACACGTCGAAGTCACGACGATGAACGGCCGCGAGGAAAAGGTCGAATTCAAACTCCCCGCGAAGTTGCTGCAACCGCTCGCCGCGCTGTCGGCCACGGCGGCAACGGCGATTCGCGAAGAATAAGGAGAGGACGCAAATTGTCTATTCCGATGCTCCAGAAGGTCCGCGTTGGCGCGTACATCGCCCGCCAGCATTTTTCGCGCAACAAGCGTTATCCGCTCGCGCTCATGCTGGAACCGCTGTTCCGCTGCAATCTGGCGTGTAACGGCTGCGGCAAGATCGACTATCCGGACCCGATCCTGAACCAGCGCCTGTCGCTGGAAGAGTGCCTCGGCGCCGTCGACGAGTGCGGCGCGCCGGTCGTCTCCATTGCGGGCGGCGAGCCGCTTCTGCATAAGGAAATGCCGCAGATCGTGAAGGGCATCATCGCGCGCAAGAAGTTCGTGTATCTCTGCACGAACGCGCTGCTGATGGAAAAGAAGATGGACGATTACCAGCCGAGCCCGTACTTTGTCTGGTCCGTTCACCTCGACGGCGATCAGGCCATGCACGACCATTCGGTTTCGCAGGACGGCGTGTACGAGAAGGCCACCAAAGCGATCCGCGAAGCGAAGCGCCGCGGCTTCCGCGTGAACATCAACTGCACGCTGTTCAACGATGCCGATCCGGAACGCGTCGCGAAGTTCTTCGACACGCTCGGACCGATGGGCGTGGACGGCATCACGGTGTCGCCCGGCTATGCGTACGAGCGCGCGCCGGACCAGCAGCACTTCCTGAATCGCGACAAGACCAAGACGCTCTTCCGCGAAATCTTCAAGCGCGGCAACAACGGCAAGAACTGGTCGTTCAGCCAGTCGGCGATGTTCCTCGACTTCCTCGCCGGCAACCAGACGTATCAATGCACGCCGTGGGGCAACCCGGCGCGCACGGTGTTCGGCTGGCAGCGTCCGTGCTATCTGCTCGGCGAAGGTTACGCAAAGACCTTCAAGGAACTGATGGAAACGACCGAGTGGGAGAAGTACGGCACGGGCAACTACGAGAAGTGCGCGGACTGCATGGTCCACAGTGGCTTCGAGGCGACCGCCGTGATGGACACGGTCGCGCATCCGCTGAAGGCGCTGGGCGTGTCGATGCGCGGGCCGCGCACGGAAGGCGCTTACGCGAAGGAACTGCCGATCGACCAGCAGCGTCCGGCCGAATACGTGTTCTCGAAGCACGTTGAGATCAAGCTCGAAGAGATCGGGCGCGCGCAGAAGAACAAGTCGTCGAAGACGGCTGCGGCGGCGCACTGAGCTTTCGTTGAAGGTTGAGATGTGCGAAGGGCGGATGGCTTGCGGGCCGTTCGCCCTTTTTCTTTGCGGCTACCAGATCGTCTTGACGTGCTCGTACTCGCGGATTAGCCGATCCCGCGTCACGATAGGCGCCGCGAGCGCACGCGCCGTCGCGACGATCAGGCGATCCGCCGGGTCGTTGTGAAACTCGCCCGGCAAGTCGATCGACCTGATGGCGATGCTGCTATCCACGGGCATGAACCGCACCGCGTCGATCCGACTGACCTTCTCGATCCAGTCGCCGACATCCATCGACAGTCCTATCTTGCCGCGCCGCACGAGCAGCGCAATCTCCCACGCCGAGATGGTGGAGACGACGATCTCGCCGCGTTCGCCCGATTCCTTCTCGATTGCCGCGCGCGCCTGCTTGCTGAGCGCGCCTCCGCTCACCCACCAGAGCAGCGTATGCGTGTCCAGCACGATCACCGATACGCCTCCCAATCGTCCTCGCCGATCGGCTCGAACGCGTCTTCGCAAAACAGCACGCTGCCCCGCAATTCCTGCAGCGGCGTGAGTGCCGAGTTGTCATACCGCCGCACCTCGAGCACGGGCTTTCCATGGTCCGTCACGATCATGCTTTCTCCTGTCGATTCGACGAGCCGGAAGTATTCGAGCGCCTTTGCCTTGAACTCCGATTTCGAAACTCGCTTGTGAGACATGATATCGACCCTGGTCACGTGACGGTAGTCATTTTAGCCTCGTCCGAATGGAATAGGCAAAACGGACATTGTTCGAAGTCCAAATGAAAACGCGACGGCTCGCGCCGTCGCGTCTTCAGTCACCGGTCTCCGCAATCAGTCACGCTTCAACAACACTTCCCCGCGCCCGATCCGTACCGCGCCTCCTGCCGCTCGCGGAAAAACTCCGCGTATGTCATTACGGGTTTGTCGGGATGCGTCGTCTGCATGTGCGTGACGTACGCATCGTAATCAGGCATGCCGACCATCAGGCGCATCGCCTGGCCGAGATACCGCCCTGCTTGCCGAAGATCGCTGAACATGGCCGACTCCCTGGGTTCTCGTGCTCAATGACCCGAGCGCACTGCCGCGCCGCCGCCCGTGGGCATCGGCTCGAACGGCGTTTCGCGCACCGTCGGCCGCGCCTCGCGGCGCGCGCGCAGCACGACCAGCACGGCATACACCGCGATGCTCACCACGACGAACATGAAGAGCCCGGACAGCGCGGCATCGATGTAATCGTTGAAGATGATGCGCTGCATCTCCGGCAGCGACTTCGCCGGCGCCATCACCTTGCCTGCTTCGAACGCGTCGCGCAGCTTGCCGGCATGCGCGAGGAAGCCGACCTTCGGGTTCGCGTCGAAGATCTTCTGCCAGCCGGCAGTCAGCGTACAGATGAGCAGCCACACCGTCGGCACGATCGTCACCCACGCGAAACGCTCGCGCTTCATCTTGAACAGCACGACGGTGCCGAGCGTCAGCGCGATCCCCGCGAGCATCTGGTTCGAGATGCCGAAGAGCGGCCAGAGCGTATTGATGCCGCCGAACGGATCGACCACGCCCTGATACAGGAAGTAACCCCACGCCGCAACGCACAACCCGGTCGCGACGAGATTGGCCACGAGCGATTCCGTGCGGCGCAGCGCCGGGTGGAACGTGCCGAGCAGGTCTTGCAGCATGAAGCGTCCGGCGCGCGTGCCGGCGTCGACCGCGGTCAGAATGAAGAGCGCTTCGAAGAGAATCGCGAAGTGATACCAGAACGCCATCATCGCCGGGCCGCCAATCACGCGATGCAGAATCTCCGCCATGCCGACTGCCAGCGTCGGCGCGCCGCCCGCCCGCGCGACGATGGTGGTTTCGCCAACGGCCTTCGCCGTCGAGGTGAGCATGTCCGGCGTCAGCGTGAAGCCCCACGACGTGACCGTCTGCGCGACAGCGTCCGGCGTCGTGCCGAGCAGCGCGGCCGGGCTGTTCATCGCGAAGTAGACGCCCGGCTCGATCACGCAGGCGGCGACGAGCGCCATGATTGCGACGAACGACTCCATCAGCATCGCGCCGTAGCCGATGAAACGCATGTTCACTTCGTTGTCGATCATCTTGGGCGTGGTGCCCGACGAGATCAGCGCGTGGAAGCCGGACACCGCGCCGCACGCGATCGTGATGAAGAGGAACGGGAACAGGTTGCCCGCCCAGACGGGACCCGAGCCGTCGACGAACTTCGTGAAAGCGGGCATCTTCAGTTCGGGCGCGACGATCAGGATGCCGATCGCGAGGCCGAGAATCGTGCCGATCTTGAGGAACGTGGACAGATAATCGCGCGGCGCGAGCAGCAGCCACACCGGCAGCACCGACGCGACGAAGCCGTAGCCGATCAGAATCCACGTCAGTTGAACGCCCGTGAACGTGAAGAGCGGCGCGAGCGTCGGCGATTGCGCGACCTGTCCGCCGTAGGTGATCGCGAGCATCAGCAGCACGAAGCCGATAATCGACACTTCACCGATGCGCCCCGGACGAATGAAGCGCGTATAGACGCCCATGAAGAGCGCAATCGGAATGGTCGCGGCGACGGTGAACGTGCCCCACGGCGAATTCGTCAGCGCTTTCACGACGATCAGCGCGAGCACCGCGAGAATGATCACCATGATGAGGAACGCGCCGAAGAGCGCGATCACGCCGGGCACGGTGCCCAGTTCCATCTTGATGAGATCGCCGAGCGAGCGGCCGTCGCGGCGTGTGGAAATGAACAGCACGACGAAATCCTGCACCGCGCCCGCGAACACGACGCCCGCCAGAATCCACAGCATGCCGGGCGTGTAGCCCATCTGCGCGGCCAGCACCGGACCGACGAGCGGACCCGCGCCCGCAATCGCCGCGAAATGGTGGCCGAACAGAACGTATTTGTTGGTCGGCACGTAATCGAGGCCGTCGTTGTGACGCACGGCCGGCGTCATGCGCAAGCCGTCGAGCTTCAACACCGTGCCGGCGATGAAGCGCGAATAGAATCGATACGCGATGAGATAAACGCAGACCGCCGCGATGACGATCCATAGTGCGCTGACCCGCTCGCCGTGCGCGAGCGCGATGGTGCCGAAAGCGAACGCGCCCAGGAGCGCGAGCGCGATCCAGACCAGGAATCCGGAAGCCCGATTCATGGTGTCTCCTATTTTGGTAAGTCTTGGATGTCCGCCCGCGCGGCTCGCGCCGTGGAGCGCCTCGGGCGTGTAGTATTCGCCTTCGTCCCGGACCTCACAACCGGACAACTACGTACGCTCGCTACGCGAAACTACGTAGAGCATCGAACGTTCCAGCGTCATGAACCTGAAAGCCAAGATTGTTTTGCTGGCGATCGTGCCGTTCGCGCTCGCCATCGGCGGTATCGAATATGGCGTGCGCCATCAGGCGACCTCGCTCGCCCGCGCTCAGCACGCGACGCTCCAAACGGCGTACATGTCCAGCAAGGAAGTCGAGTTGCGGCATTACGTCGAACTGGCGCAGAGCGCCATCGCGCCGTATTACGACGCGCCGCCCGGCGATCCGCGCAGCGACGACGAACGCCGCCAGCTTGCGCTGGATACGCTGCATCGTCTGGACTTCGGGCCCGACGGCTACTTTTTCGTCTACACGATGCGCGGCAAGTCGCTGATGCATCCGCGCCAGCCGGATCTCGTCGGACGAGACTTGTGGACCATGCGCGATCCGGCGGGTGAACTCACCATTCAGCAGTTGATCCGGGAAGCGTCGAAGGGCGGCGGCTACGTGCGCTATGTGTGGCAGCGGCCGTCCACCGGCCAGCTCGCGCCGAAGCTCGGCTACGTGGTGCCGCTCGAACGCTGGGGCTGGATGATCGGCACCGGCATCTATCTGGAGGACGTGGAGACGGCGCTCACGCGCATCGACGGCCAGGCCGCAGCGAACATCGACAGAACGGTGATGTGGATCGGCGGAATCGCGCTCGCGGCACTCGGCGTGATCGCGTTGTGCGGCGCGGTGCTCAATATCAGCGAGCATCGCAGCGCGGATGCCAAGCTCAAGCGCCTCGCGCGGCAGGTGGTGGAATCACAGGAGCACGAACGGGCGCGGCTCTCGCGCGAATTGCACGACGGCATCAGCCAGATGCTGGTGTCGGTCAAGCTGTTGCTGGAATCGGCGCTCGCGCGCTTTGAACGGTCGCCCACGCGCGAAGCCGCCGCCGAGGCTGCGCTCTCCACTGGCCTCGGGCGTCTGGCCGCGACCTTGCGCGAAGTGCGCCGCATCTCGCACGCGCTGCGCCCGACGATGCTCGACGACCTCGGCCTCGCGGCCGCGCTGGAGCAGCTTGCCCGCGAAATGGACGGGCAGGACGGCATCGAAGTGCGCTTCGAACGGACGGCGGACGGCAAACCGCCGGCGTTGCCCGATCCGGTGAATACGGTGCTTTTTCGCATCGCGCAGGAAGCGCTGAACAACATCGCGCGACACGCGCACGCGAGCCGGGCGACGCTCGCGCTCGATATCGCGCCGAACGGCGTGCGGCTCGTCGTCAGCGACAATGGCCGCGGTTTCGATGCGCAATCCGCGCTGGCCGATCCGGCGAGCGGTCTCGGCCTGCGCAACATGCGCGAGCGGCTGGACACGCTCGGCGGCACGCTTTCCATCCAGTCGCAACTGGGCCGCACGTCGATCACGGCACACGTGCCGTTGCCGCTCGCCGCCCCGAATCTGCAAGGACTTTCCGATGACGCCTGAACCCGCCCGACTGCTGCTCGTCGACGATCATCCGCTCGTGCGCGATGGCCTGCGCGCGCGGCTCGAAGCCGTCCCGCGTCTCTCTGTCACCGGCGAAGCGGGCAACGGCCACGATGCGCTCGCGCTCGCCGCCGACGAAACCACGCGCCCCGACCTCGTGCTGATGGACGTCGGCATGGCGGGCATGAGCGGCATCGAACTGGCCGCGCGGTTCCACGAACGCTTCCCGGCTATCCGCGTGCTGATGCTTTCGATGCACGACAACATCGAGTACGTGACGCAAGCCGTCCGCGCGGGCGCGAGCGGCTACGTGCTCAAGGATTCGCCCGCTGCCGAGATCATTCAGGCGATCGACGCCGTGCTCGCCGGCAAGACCTTCTTCAGCGCGGGGCTCGCGGCCCGCATGATTCAGGCGCAGGCCATGCAAACGCCGCTGGAACGCCTGACGCCGCGCGAGCGCGATATTCTCGACGCGCTCGCGCAAGGCTTGTCGAGCAAGCAGATTGCAACGCAGCATGGCTTGTCGGTGCGCACGGTGGAAACGCACCGGCTGAATCTGAAGCGCAAGCTCGCCATCGACGGGCAGGCGGAACTGATCAAGTTCGCCGTGGAAAACCGGCGCGGCTAGGTCAGCCGGCCGAACGCGCGTTATGCTCGGCCAGGTATTTGATCAGCCCGTCCACGCCGCCCTTCTGAAGCTGACCGGCGAACTGCTGCTGATAGACCTGGATGAGCCACGCGCCCATCATGTCGATGTCGTAGATCTTCCAGCCCTGCGCCGTCTTGCCGAGGCGATAGCGCACCGGGTTGTCGCCACCCGTCGAGACGACGTGCGATTCAACCACCGCGTCTTTCGCGCTCGCGTCGACGTTCGGCGGGTCGAAGCGGAAGGTCACGTCCTGGTCCCGCAGTTGCGCGAGCGAAGCCGCATACGTATGCACGAGCAGCGTCTGGAACTGGTCGTAAAGCTGCTTTTGCTGCTCGGGCGTGGCGCTGGCCCACGCCTTGCCCAATGCAATGCGCGTGGTGCGCTGAAAGTCGGTAGCGGGCAGGAAGCGCGCTTGCACGAGTTGCGTGATCTTCGCCATGTCGCCGCCGCGCGCTTGCGGGTCGGCCTTCATCGCGTTGACGGTGCCTTCGACTGCACTTTTGACGACGGCCTCCGGGCTCGTTTGGGCGACCGCCGCGCCGGAAAACGACAGCGTGGCGAGGAGAAAAGCGAAGCAGACAGACAGATAGCGTTTCATGGCAACCGTTCTCTAATGATCCAATTGTTCGGCGCGGACTCGTCAGGCCGTCGAGCCAGTATATCGACAGACCAGCGGGCCGACAGTTCACTGCCGCCCGACCGCGCCGTCTCCACCGGTATACTTGCGCGGCATCAACCGCCGTCGTTGGACTCGCGGTTCGGCCGCCGATGCGAAAGCCGGCGCGCGAACGCGGCAGCGTCACTACGCGGCTCGCAATATGCGGTCCGCGAAAATAACAGGTCACACCAGGTAGCGTCTTCATGCTGACGTCCAACATTACCCGCTTCGTCACGCTCGCCATTCGCCGGCCGGCGTGGATTATCGCCGCTTCCATTCTGCTCGGCATCCTCTCCACGATTTATGTCGTTCACCACTTCAAGATCAGCACCGACGTCAGCCAGCTGATCGAAAACGAGCCGGAATGGGCTGCGCGCGGCGACGCCATCGAGAAAGCCTTTCCGCAGCGCGGCGCCACGCTGCTGATCGTGCTCGAAGCGCCCGCCGCCGAATTCGCCGATGCCGCCGCGAACGAACTCGCCGCCGCGCTCGCCAAAGAGCCGGACCGCTTCAAGTCGATCTCGCAGCCGGAAGGCGGCGAATTTTTCGCGCACAACGGCTTGCTCTATCTGCCGACCGACAAGGTCGATCAGGTCACGAAGCAGCTGGTTCAGGCGCGCCCGCTCATCAACACGCTGGCGCACGACCCCACGCTCACGGGCCTCGCGCAGACGCTGAACACGACACTCAATGTGCCGTTGATGCTCGGTCAGGTCAATCTCGGCCAAATGGCCAATCTGCTTGGCCGCAGCGCGACCGTGCTGGACCGCGTGCTGGCGAACCAGCCCGCCGCGTTCTCATGGCGCGATGTCGCCACTCCGGGCGCCGACGGCCCTGGCCGCGCCTTTATCACCGTGTTGCCGCAACTCAATTTCAGCGCGTTGAAAGCGGCCGCCGGCACATCCAACGAAATCCGCGCGGTGGCCGCGAAGCTCGGCCTCGACAAGAAATACGGCGCGACGCTGCATTTGACCGGCGCGCAACCGCTCGCCGACGAGGAATTCGCCTCCGTGCAGGACGGCGCGGCGCTCAACGGCGCGCTCACTTTCCTCGTCGTGCTGATGATTCTCTGGGTCGCGCTGCGCTCGAAGCGCATGATTCTCGCGGTGTTCATCACGCTCTTCGTCGGGCTCTCGGTGACGGCGGCGCTCGGCCTCATGATGGTCCACGCGCTCAACATGATCTCGGTGGCGTTCATGGTGCTTTTCGTCGGGCTCGGCGTGGACTTCGGCATTCAGTTCGGCGTGAAGTATCGCGAGGAGCGGCATCGGCACAAGCGGCTCGATGTCTCTCTCGCGGAAACCGCCCGGCACGTCGCCGTGCCGCTCACGCTTGCCGCGACGGCCACCGCCGCGAGCTTCTTCTCGTTCTTGCCGACCGCCTATCGCGGCGTGTCGGAACTGGGGCTGATCGCGGGCGTCGGCATGTTCGTCGCGTACGTGACCAACATGACGCTCCTGCCCGCGCTCATCAAAGTGTTCGCGCCGCCGGGCGAGGCGAAAGCGCCCGGTTTCCCGATGCTCGCGCCCGTCGACGAATTCCTCGACCGGAATCGCAAGCCGGTGTTGATCGGCACGCTCGTCGTCGTGATCGGCGCCCTGCCGCTGCTCACGCACTTGCGCTTCGACTTCAATCCGCTGCATCTGAAAGACCCGCACACCGAGTCGATGGCGACGCTCATCTCGCTCAAGGACTCGCCCGAAGCCGCGGTGAATGACGTCGCCGTGCTCGCGCCGTCGCTCGCGGACGCGGACCGCATCGCGGCGAAGCTCGACAAGCTGCCCGAAGTGGAACGCGCGACCACGCTGTCGTCGCTCATTCCCGCCGATCAGCCGGCAAAGCTCAAGCTGATCCAGGCCGCCGCCGATCAACTGCTGCCCGCGCTGAATCAGCCGGTGGCGTCGCCGGTGACGGACGCGGTGCGGGTCGCGACGCTCAAGCGCGTGTCGAATCAGCTTTCGCTCGCCGCCGACGAGCATCCCGGCCAGGGCGCGCCGGAAGCGAAGCATTTGTCGGCGACGCTCGCGAAGCTCGCGCAAGCCGACGCCGCCACGCGCGACCGCGCCGAGCACGCGATGGCCGAGCCGCTGCGCCTCGCGCTCGCGCAGCTTCGCGCGTTGTTGCAGCCGACCGAAATCACCCGCGCGACGCTGCCCCCCGCGATGGTCGAGTCGTGGGTGACGCCGGGCGGTCAGGCGCTCGTGAACGTGTCGCCGAAAGCGCCGCCGGGCGTCGATCCGAACGACGACACGCTGCTCGCGCATTTCGCGGATGCCGTGCAGCGCGTCGAGCCGAACGCCATCGGCGGACCGATTTCCGTGCGCCATTCGGCCGAGGTCATCATCACCGCGTTCGAGCATGCCGCGTTGTATTCGCTCATCGCCATCACGGTGCTGCTGTGGCTCGCGCTGCGTCGTTTCGGCGACGTTCTGCGAACTTTGGTACCGTTGCTCGTTTCGGCGATCGTGACGCTGGAGTTGTGCGTCGTCTTCCGCATGCCGCTCAACTTCGCGAATATCATCGCGTTGCCGCTCATGCTGGGCGTCGGCGTCGCGTTCAAGATCTATTTCGTGATGGCGTGGCGGCAAGGACAGACGCGCCTTCTCCAGTCGAGCCTCACGCACGCCGTGATGTTCAGCGCGGCCACCACCGCGACGGCTTTCGGCAGTCTCTGGTTCTCGCATCATCCGGGCACGTCGAGCATGGGGCGGCTTCTGGCGCTGTCGCTTCTGTGCACGCTGATCGGCGCCGTGGTGTTTCAGCCCGTGCTGATGGGCAAACCGCGCAAGGTGCGCGCGGCGGACCGCGCGAGGCTGCGCGCGAGCCAGCGGCATGACAATCTAAGAGGAATTGAAGAATGAGAATGGCTCCAGCGGCGCCTGCCGCTGCCGCGCTTCGCAAGCTGGCGACGAGTTTCGCCGTCGCGGGCGCGCTTTTGATGGCTGGATGCGCGACGGGTCCGGACCGCAATCCGCACGATCCGCTCGAACCGATGAACCGGACCATCTTCAAGTTCAACGACACGGTCGACAATTACGTGGCGCGTCCCGTCGCGCAGTTCTACGTCAACTGGACGCCGAGTCCGTTCCGCACGGCGGTCAGCAATTTCTTCTCGAATCTAGGCGATTTCAGCAACTTCGCGAACAACCTGCTGCAACTGAAGATCACGGACGCCACGCAGGATTTGATGCGCATCGCGATGAATTCGGTGTTCGGCATCGGCGGGCTGATCGACATTGCATCGCCTGCGGGCTTGCCCAAGCATCATCAGGACTTCGGCCTGACGCTCGGCCATTACGGCGTGCCGTCGGGGCCGTACGTCGTGCTGCCGCTGCTCGGCCCGAGTTCGGTGCGCGATTCGACGACATGGCTCGTCGACTGGCGGGTGAATCCGGTCAGCTATGCGGACTCGGAGATTCGCTGGCCGCTGTATGGCGTGAACTTCGTGAGCGCGCGCGCGGACCTGCTCGGCGCGACCGATCTGCTCTCGCAAGCCGCGCTCGACAAATACGCGTTCGTGCGCGACGCCTACACGCAGCGCCGCCAATATTTGCTGACGGGCGGCTCGTCGGCGTCGCTGCCCGATTACGGCGACGAAGGCGCGAGCGCGCCTGAAGGAGCAAGCTCGCCCGAAGGAGCGAGCGCGCCGGGCAGCAGCAGCCAGGAGCAAGGTCTGCCGAATTACGTCGATCCGGGCGCGGCGGCATCGCCTGCGGGCGGCGTGGGCCCGAAATCGCCGGCGCCGGGAGCGGGCGAGTCGAACACCGCGCCGTCGCCGAGTTCCAGCAAGTCGCAGGGCCTGCCTCAGTATCAGGATCCGGCGGAAAGCAAATAAGCCGCTGCCGGCAGTGCTGCAAAGAAAAACGGGCGCTCATGCGCCCGTTCCTGTCTCAATGCGCCGCTTCGGTGGTTTCTTCGCGGCCGATATCATCGGTCGATGCTTTCGGCGCTTCCACCGCGCGTTGGTCGCGTCGGTACGCTTCGAACAACTCGTCCGCATAGCGAATCTGCGTGCGGCCGTGCGGCGCCGGTTCGCCCTGTTCGTTCAGGTTGACGAACACCATCTTCTCGACGGTCAGAATGCTCTTGCGCGTGATCTTGTTGCGCACTTCGGCGCGCAGCGTGATCGACGTGCGTCCGAAATGCGTCGCCGCAATGCCCAGCTCGATGATGTCGCCCTGCCGCGCCGAGCTGACGAAGTTGATCTCCGACATGAACTTGGTCACGACGCGCTGGTTGCCCAGTTGCGAGATGGCGTAGATGGCGGCTTCCTCGTCGATCCAGCGCAGCAGGCTGCCGCCGAACAACGTGCCGTTAGGGTTGAGGTCTTCGGGCTTGACCCATTTGCGAGTGTGAAAATTCATGGTGCGCTTCCTCTTACGTTCCTGCGATGACCGCGTACCTCACGCAGCCAACCTAGGGTTTTCCCTGATTATAACCAAGCCGAGGGTTAACCCGCAGAAAGCAAGACCGCGCGAACGAGACTAGTCGAAGGAAAGCGCCCGCGCTTTCTCCATCGCATGGCGCGCGTGGACGAGCGTCGCGCGGGCGGCGCGCGCATCGCCTGCGAGCCGCAGCAGCGCGCCCAATTGCGACGGCTGACGCGCGAGTTCACGCAGGATCGGACCGATAGCGGTGGTGCCGTCATCGCGCAAGCCGGCCGTCGCGGCGGGCGGGAGCGTGCGCCACGCCGGATCGACGACCGCGCGACACACCGCGAACGGCAAGCCGCGCGCCGTCGCGATGGCGCCCGCGATATGCGACTCCATGTCGACCGCGAGCGCGCCCGTCGACGAATGCAGCGACCGCTTGTCGGACTCGCTCGTGACGGGCGCGGCGACGGCAGCCATCGGGCCGCAGCGCGTGATGCGCGCGAGCGGCGAGCCGCCGAAAGCCTCGACGATGCGCGCGGACCACGCGGCATCGGTCGGCAAGGTGCCGAACGGGCCCGACACGCTCTCTGCGACGATCAATGTTCCCGGCTCCAGATCCGGCGCAAGGCCGCCTGCCGTGCCGAAGCTGATAATGCCCGCGCAGCCGCGCGCCACGGCATCGGACAACGCGCGTTCGAGCCAGTCCGATCGCGCGGCGAACACGGCATCCACGCCGCGCCCGCGCGCGATCTTCGCCTCGAACGCCATGCCCGTCACCGCGACGACCGGCGCGCCGACCAGAGGACGCGAAAGCGCGGCCGAGCGTGCGTCGCGCGCGTTCACATGCCCGCCGTCACGCGCGTTTCGCCTTCGCGCGTCAGGTTGCGGTATCGCGCGAGCGCCCACAACGGGAAGAACTTGCGATAGCCGTGATAGCGCAGATAGAAAACGCGCGGAAAGCCCGTCGCGGTGAAGCGCGTTTCGTCCCAGAGGCCGTGCGCCTGCTGCGTCCTGATCAGATACTCGATGCCCCGCGCGACCGCCGGATGTTCGACGAGCCCCGCCGCCATCAGCCCGAGCAGCGCCCACGCCGTCTGCGACGCGGTGCTCGGCGCCTGTTCGTAGCCGCGATAGTCGAGCTTGTAGCTCTCGCCGTCCTCGCCCCAGCCGCCGTCCGCGTTCTGAATGCCGATGAGCCATTCCGCGCCGCGCTTCATGCGCGAATCCGTTGGCGCGACGCCCGCCGCGTTCAGCGCGCACAGCGCCGACCACGTGCCGTACACGTAGTTCATGCCCCAGCGCCCGTACCAGCTTCCGTCGCGCTCCTGATGCTTCACGATGTAATCGAACGCGCGGCGCGCCGGCTCGCTGTTCGCGGGCGTTTCGCCGAGTTGCGCGAGCATCGAAAGACAGCGGGCGGATACGTCGACGGTCGGCGGATCGAGCAGCGCGCCGTGGTCGGAGAACGGGATGTTGTTCAGGTAATACTGCGTGTTTTCCGGTTCGAACGCGCCCCAGCCGCCGTCGCTGCTCTGCATGCCGACGACCCATTCGCGCGCGCGGGAAATCGCCTCGTCGAACATGGGCGTGCCGTTCTCGCGGCCAGCGCGCTCCATCGCCATCGCGACGACGGCGGTGTCATCGACATCCGGATAGTGCGGGTTCGCGAACTGAAACGCCCAGCCGCCCGGCCGCACGTTCGGACGGCGCGAAATCCAGTCGCCGCGCACGTCGAGAATCTGCAACGGACGCAGCCATTCGAGCCCGCGCGCGACGGCGGCGCGCGCCTTCGGCATGCCGGTTTCGAGCAACGCGTGCGCCGCGAGCGACGTGTCCCAAACGGGCGACAGACACGGCTGGCAGTACGCCTCGCCGTCGTCCGCTTCGTCGATGACGAGCAGCTTGTCGACCGACTTGCGCGCGATCGCGCGGTTCGGATGCTCGGGCGGATAGCCGAGCACGTCGTACATCATCACGGCGTTCGCCATGGCCGGGAAGATGGCGCCGAGGCCGTCTTCGCCATTCAGCCGCTCGTCGACGAAGCGCACCGCCTCCGCGATCGCGCGCTCGCGGCCGGCTTTCGGGAACGCGCTGTCGGTTGCGCGCAGCACGGTATCGACCATGCGGAAGAAGGTGAACCAGCCGCGGCTCTGATGCCCCGCGCGCTCCGGCATGCCGGTGTTCACGGGCGCGTCGGTGAACACTTCGTCGATGCGCACGCCACGCGGATTGCGCGCCACCGGCCGCTTGGCGTTCAGCACGAGCAGCGGCACGATCACCGTGCGCGCCCAGTACGACACCTTCGACAGGTGGAACGGAAACCACATCGGCAGCCGCATGATTTCGACGGGCATCATCGGCACCGCGCGCCACGACACTACGCCGAAGAGCGCCAGCAAAATGCGCGTGAAGACGTTGACCTTTTCCGCGCCGCCCGCCGCGAGAATGGCGCGGCGCGCGCGCTGCATGTGCTCGGCATCGGGCGAATCGCCGATCATCTTCAGCGCGAAGTACGCCTTCACGGTCGCGGAGACGTCCATCGCGCCGTCCGTGAAAAGCGGCCAGCCGCCGTCTGCGCGCTGAATGCGGCGCAGATAGCGGCCGATCTTCGCTTCCAGCTTGTCGTCAGCCGTCTCGCCGAGGTAATGCACGAGCAGCACGTATTCAGCCGGAATCGTTGCGTCGGCTTCGAGTTCGTAGAGCCAATAGCCTTCGGGAAACTGCGCCGCGAGCAGCGCGTCGGTGGCGTGGGTGACGGCGTGGTCCAGCGCGGCATTCGACGCCGGCGCGCCCACGGCCGACAGGGATAAATCGTTCATCAGCGTTCCATCGATGGGTTCAACAGCGCATCCGCGGCCTTCTGGCCGGAGCGGATCGCGCCTTCGATCGTCGCGGGGAGGTCTGTTGCCGTCCAGTCGCCCGCGAGCGTGAGATTGGGCCAGCGCGTGCGCGTCGCGGCCCGCAAGCCTTCCTGCGAGGGCACCGCCGCGAAGGTCGCGCGTTCTTCCGCGATGACCTGCCACGGCGGCATCGGCACGGGCGGCAGGCGCACGGCTTTCGCCACGTCGCGCCAGGCAGCCGCCGCGATCTCCTCGTGCGGCGTCGATAGCAGCCGATCCGCGCTGACGATGGTCGCCGTGAGCCGGCCATCGCCTGCGCAGAGCCAGTCCGCCGCGCCGTTCACGAAGAACGTCAGCCGCTCGGCGCCGATCGAACCGATCGGCGCATCCACCGCGAAGTGCACGGTGACGATCGCGCGGAATTCGTCCGGCGCGACGATTTCCGGCACCAGCGCGCGCGCCGCGTCGGGCGGCACCGCGAGCACGACGCCATCGCCCGGTCCGAGCGCGACTGGCTCGCCCGCGCCCTCGAAAGCGAGCGAGCTTACCCGTTCCTTCGAATCCGTGCCCGAAAAGCCGATGTTGGTCGCCCGCGCGCCGAGCCGGATGTCCGCGCCGCCGTACTGCAAGAGCCGCAGCGCGGGCTCGACGAACGCATGCGCCACGCCGTTCTTCGCGATGAGCGGCCGGCACGCCTGGCCGCCCGCCGCCAGCGTTTCGCGCAGCAGATGCGACGCGACTGTCGCGCTCGCTTCCGCCGGGTCGGCATTCAGCAGCGTGCGCAACAGCGGTCGCGCGAGCCGCTCCCACACGCGGCCGCGCGCGCGCATCGACTCCTCGACGGTGCGCCCCGGCTTGCCGAAAAAGAGCGGCAGCATGGGCAGATAGTCGGCGGGCTGCGTGCCGGGCAGACGCGCCTCGGCGTCGAAGATCCAGCGCGGCAGGCGTCCCGGCGTCATGCGGATGGTCCACGCCTGGCCGCTCGCGGCATCGAAAAAAGGATAGTCGGGCTGCGTCGGGCCGCTGATGCCATCCGCGGAACTGATCGCGCGCAGAAAGCCGAGCGTGGCGTGATCGCCCGAGAGCAGCAGATGACAGCCGTTATCGACCGTCATGCCGAGTTTCGCGTCGAAGTACGAGCGGCTGCGGCCGCCTGCGCGAGACGCCGATTCGTGGAGGACGACGCGCGCTCCGCGCCGCTGCGCCTGCACCGCGGCGGCGAGACCGGCGAGGCCGGCCCCGACGACGTGTACGAGCCGGGACATCAGAGAAGATTGCGCGCGACGATCCAGAGCAGGCGCGCACGCGGCGTGCGCACGCGCGTGCGCGGCAGGTCGAAGCCGCGTTTCAGGTTCGCCTCGAGCACGGCGCGATACGCCGCCGACATGATGCGCGGCGCGCGCACTTCCTGGCGCGGCGATGCCGCCATGATCGCGTCGGACTGCGCGTAGTGGCCCTTCGCGCGCTCGGCCAGCACCGCGCACACGCGCGGCAGCCGCGCATCGCCGACGATCGCCGCCGGGTTGCTCGTCGCGATGCCTTCGCGCGCGAGCAGTTCGCGCGGCAGATAGACGCGGCCGATGGCGGCGTCTTCGTCGATATCGCGCAGGATGTTGGTGAGTTGCAGCGCGCGCCCGAGGTGATGCGCGAGCCGCCGGCCCGCGTCTTCCTGCATCCCGAAGATTCTCACCGACAGCCGCCCGACCGCGCTCGCGACGCGGTCGCAGTACAGGTCGAGCGTGGCTTCGTCGGGCGCGACGATGTCGCCGGCGGCGTCCATCGCCATGCCGTCGATCACGGCGTGGAAGTCGTCGCGGGACAGATGGAAAGCGTGAATGTGGCGGGTGAGCGCTTCGAGGGAGCGCTTCGGCGCGCCGCGATAGCAGGCGTCGATGTCCTCGCGCCAGCCTTCCAGCGCGAGCGCGCGTTCGCGGCGCGGCAACGCGCCTTCGTCGGCGATGTCGTCCACCGCGCGGCAGAAGGCGTAGATCTGGTACATCGCGTCCCGCTGCGCAGCCGGAAGGATGCGCATGGCGAGATAGAACGAACTGCCCGACGATGCCTTCGCGGCCTCGGTGGTGGATTCGTCGGCGATGAAATTGGAAACGGCCAAGACGGACTCCGCTGTGGCGCCCCCAAGGGCAAATTAAGAGATCGGGCGCCGGTTCCGACGGTCCCGTCGAGCGCGCGGAACGACGTGGCGCTGAAGAGGGAATGACCGAAGGAGACGGCCGGCGCGCGCCGGCTGCGAACTGCGCCGGAAGCGGCTAGGAGTATACCAATGATTCGGCCCGATTGCGCCTTGCGGCGGCGCGCGTGGCCGCGATCAGGCGAAGCCGACCGAGCGGTTGCGCCCTTCGCGCTTCGCCACGTACAGCGCGGCGTCGGCTTCGTTGATGAGCGCCTCGTAAGACGACGTCACCTCGCGCCGCGCGCACGCCACGCCGACACTCGCCGTCACCGGCACGCGCGCGCCCTGCACGTCGATAGGCGTTTCGCAGATGGAGTGGCGCACTTTCTCCGCGACGATCATCGCGTCGTCGAAGTTCGTGCACGGCAGAAGCAGCGCGAATTCCTCGCCGCCGAAGCGCCCGAACACGTCCTGCACGCGCACGGTCGCCGCAACCCGCTCGGCCATCACGCGCAGCACCGTGTCGCCGACCAGATGGCCGAGTTCGTCGTTGATGCGCTTGAAGTGGTCCAGATCGAACAGCAGCATCGACAGATCGCCGCCGTAGCGTTGCCAGCGCGAGAATTCGTCGCGAATGCGCAGTTCGAAATAGCGCCGGTTCGCGATGCCCGTCAGGCCGTCGCGGTCGGCGAATTCCTGCAGCTTGGCCACGGCTTCGTCGCGGGCGCGCTGCATCATGCTCGCGTGGGTGGCATCGGAAATGGTCACGCAGACGGCGCGCACTTCGCGCTCGTGCGTGAGCGGCATGAACGTGCAGTCCTGCTGCATGAAGTCGACGCCGCCGGTGATCGGCCGGTCGTGATCGAACTTGAAGAGATACGGCCGCTGCTCCCACGAACTGAACGCGAAGCTGCCGAGCTGAAACACGCTCTCGACCTTGCGCGTGAGCCACACGCGCGGCAGTTCAGGAAAGCTCGCGAAAATCGACTTGCCCGTCACCTGCTCGGCCGTCTTGCCGCTGTGGTCCGCCATGAAGCGGTTCCACATGAGCACGTTCAGATCGCGGTCGAGCACGAAAATGCCGAAGCCGACGCGCTCGATCACCAGTTCACTCAGCACATGCCGCAGTTCTTCCATATCGGCGCGGCGTCAGAAGCTGGAAAGCAGCGCGTCGAGCGCCTCGTTCAGATGCGCAATGGCGTCTTCGGCCATCAGCATCACCAGATGCGCGCGGAAGCTGTGATCCTCCAGCGCGAAGTTGACTTCGAGCAGCAGCGCTGTCTTCCACGCGAGCATCGCGGGCTGGAAGACTTCTTCCAGCGCGAGTTCCGCGCCGAGCATGCCGGGCGGCGAGAAGATCGGCGCGCGGCCGAGCCGGTCCAGAATGCACGACACGCACGCGCCGATCAGCACCGTCGCCACGTCGAAAACGAGTTCCGTGCGCGTCGTCGCTTCATAGGTGGACTTGGTGTAGGGATCGTCGACGAGCGCGCAGAGGTCATCGACGCTGCCGCTCTTGCACAGCACGATCGCCTCGCCCTTGATGTCCGAGCGAAAGCCTTGGCGCACGGCGGTCACGGCGTCGGTGATGCCGGTCATCTCGCGCAGCGCGGCGGACGCTTCGGACACGTTCACCACGCGCACGCGCGGCACCGACAGTTCGATGAACGTGCCGAGCAGCTTCGACAGGCGCGTGGCGGCCTGGCCCATCGCCATGTTGGCGACTTCCTGCAGCGCGTCGCGCTGGTCTTCGTTGAGGGCGGGTTCAACCATGGAGACCGTACTCCTTCAAAACGGGACGCAGCGCTTCGGGCGTCACGGGCTTCGGCAGGAACGCAATGGCTCCGAGCGCGCGCACGCGTTCCTGCGCGAGCGGTTGCACGTCGGCGGAAACGACGATCACGAACGTATTCAGGTCTTCATGCTGAAGCGCGTCGAGGACCTGATAGCCGGTCATGTCCGGCATCGTCAAATCGAGAAACATGACGGATGCGCGGCCCGCGCGATACAACTCGAGCGCCTCGCGTCCATTCGTCGCGTAGGAGATATCGACGTCCCAGTCCGCGGGCAGTGCGCGCGTCAACACCTTGCGCGCGAGCAGGGAATCATCGGCAATGACAATCGGCAAAGGCATGGTCGGTCGAATCGGTGGGCGTTCGTGGCGGACGGGAAGCACGGCCTACACGGCATGCTCTCGTAGGCGTTTACGGCGCGACTGCGGAGTTCTTTAGGGAGACAGGCGGCGCGTTCGTCGCCAGCCGCCGACGGCGGGCCAAAGCGAATGCGAAAGCGCCCAAGCGGCGCGGCTTTGCGGCGCGATTGAACGGTACGCGGCGAGCGCGTACCCAAGCGTCTGGTTCGGCGTCATGTTGCCTTGCCCCGTGCGTCGTCCGGGCGGCGAGCCGCGCCGGACCTTGGCCTTTTGTTCTGTTGCCCGCCCGCGCGGCGCGCAAGCGAGCTATTTGTGTCCCACGTCCGCTCTGACGGCAGATTGATCGGAAGATTGCATTGTCGGCTTCGATGCGTGCAAAAGCAACTCGGCGGTGCTCGGGTCGGGGATTTTCATACTCATCTTTCGGTCGGCACGAGAAAATGCTTTTTCGACTGCGGCTACGCGAATTGTCCGCTGCTTCGCTGTACGTTTGCGCTACGGATTTTTTCGCTAACTATGCACCGCACGCGCGTGCGGAACGCATGACGAAAAGCGCCGGTTGTCTGCGGCCAATGGCACATTTCCTGCATGCTCCAGACGATTACACCGCGCGCGGCCCGCGCGCCGTTTATCGAACGGTTGATCGCGCCAAGGGTCGAGTAAAGTTTTCCACTTCGCTGCCAAAATGACGCTGCAACGTGAGGAGCACGACGCCGAGCCTGCCGCCGTAACGCGGCAGGAAGAACCGCCTTTTCCCGTCGTCCCCGAGCGCAACTTCGCCGCGCAGCGCATGACGCTCTACGCGCTGCTCGTCGCCGCCGTCGTGCTTCCGTGCGTGTACGTCGCCATTACTGCGATCTCCGACTACCGCGCGCGCGTCGCTAGCGCGTCCGATGCCGTCGCGCGCAACGCGAGAATCGCGGAGGAGCAGGCGCTCAAAGTCTTCGATCTCAACGTCACGCTCAACGAACGCATCGTCGATCTGCTCGACGACCTCGACGCCGACGCGATTCGCCGCGAAGACGGCGTGGTCCACGCGCGCCTGAGCCAGATGATCGGCCACTACCGGCAGGTGTCGGCGGCGTCGGTGTTCGGTCCGGACGGCCGGTTGCTCGCCACGAGCCGCGCATGGCCGACGCCCGATGTCACGGTGGGCACCCGGGAGGACTTCGCCAGCCTGCGCGCCGACAGCCGGCTCGCGCAGATTTCACGCGTAATGCTGGGCAAAGTGGCCGGCGAGCGCGTGTTCAACACGGCCGTCGCACGCAAAACGCCTGACGGGCAGTTTGCCGGCATGGTGTCGATCGCGCTGCGCCCGTCGTACTTCAATGACTTCTATCGCGAACTGCTCGGCGACAGCCCGACCGTGTCGATCGGTCTGACCCGCGCCGACGGCGAAGTGCTCGCGTGGTATCCGGAGCGGCCGCCCGACCGCATGGCGCTCGCCGCGAGTTCGCCTTTGCGCGAGGCCTATCGCGCCGGCACGCACGACGGCGTCATGAAGATGGTCTCGGGGCTCGACAACGAGCTGAAGATCGTCGCGTTTCGCCGGGTCGGCGATTATCCGCTCTACGTGTCGAGCGGCTTTCCCGTCGACACCATCTGGACGCAGTGGTACCGCCATCTGAGCGTGCTGGCGCTGTCGATCCTCGCGCCGTGCGTCGTGCTGTGGGGCGTGATCGGGCAGTCGCTGCGGCGGCTCGCCAAAGAGGAAGAAGCGTGGGAACGCTGGCAGGCCGAGGCGTCGATGCGCCGCTCGATCGAATCCGCGTACCGGCAGGCGCGCAAGATGGAGGCGCTCGGCAATCTCGTCGGCAGCGTCGCGCACGACTTCAACAACCTGCTGATGATCGTCTCCACGAACGTACAGATCGCGCGGCGGCGCGGCCCCATCGGGCTCGATCGCGAACTGACGGCGATGGAGCGCGCGCTGAAGAACGGCCAGTCGCTCACGCGGCAGTTGCTCGGCGTCGCGCGCAAGCAGCCATTGCGCAGCGAGGTCATCGCCATCGGCAAATGGGTGACGGCGGAGCGCGAACTGCTGCGCGCGTCGCTCGGCGCGAAGGTCGCGCTGCACTCGGAGGTCGCGGCGGACGTCTGGACGATCCGCGTCGATCCGGCCGAACTCGAACTCGCGCTCATCAACGTAGCCGTGAACGCGCGCGACGCGATGCCGAACGGCGGCACGTTCACCGTGCGCGCCGACAACGTGCGCTTTCGGCACGAGGACAGCTTTCCGCTCATCGGCGAATTCGTGCAGATTTCGCTGGAGGACACGGGCGTCGGCATGAGCGCGGACGTGCTCGCCCGCGCGTTCGAGCCGCTTTTCACGACGAAGCCGAAAGGCATGGGCACCGGGCTCGGCCTGCCGCAGGTCTTCGCGTTCTGCGAGCGCGCGGGCGGGCTCGCGACCATCGACAGCGCCATCGGCGCGGGCACCTCGGTGCGTCTCTATCTGCCGCAGGCCGCGGCGACAGACGCGCCGCACGCGGAACCGGAGCAGGCCGCCGCGACGGCGCAGGAGGCGGACGGCTTGCGCGTGCTGCTCGTCGAAGACAACGAGGAAGTCGCCGCCGGCACGGAGGCGCTGCTCACGATGATGGGTCATCGCGTGACCTACGTGTTCAACGCCGACACCGCGATGACGCTGCTCGAAGCGGCTCGGGAGAACATGGCCGTGTCGGGCTTCCCGTTCGATGTCGTGCTCTCGGACATCCACATGCCGGGGCAGCTCAACGGCATCGATCTCGCTGAACGCATGCAGCGGTTCGAGCCGCGCATCCCGGTCATTCTCGTCACCGGCTATGCCGAAGAACTCGACCGCGCCCGCCAGGTGGATGCGCGGGTGCTTGCCAAGCCCTTCGACATCGCGCTGCTGGATACGCTGCTGCGCGGCATTCGCGAGGAACACGCCGTGCGTTCCGTCGACCGCTGACCGCCTCCGGCACGACTGTTGCGTGAGCAAACGCATGTGCGGCAACCCGGCGTTGCCGATCCGCGGAATCCGCTCAACGAGAGGAGACGACCATGCGACACACCGTCATCGGAGTATTCGATACCTACGCCCAGGCCGAGGATGCGCGCTCGGCGCTCGTTACGGCCGGCTTCGCGCGCGGCGATATCGAGCTCCAGGCGAACCCGAAGCGGGACGATGCCGCGCAGCCGTCGAGCTTGAGCGACGCCGAGACGCACGCGCAGCCCGGCGTGCTCGCCAACATCGAGCGGTTCTTCAGCATGCTCTTCGGCGGACGCGATCAGCCGCCGGAAGTCGCGCATTATTCCGAAGCGGTGCGCCGGGGCGCGGTGCTCGTCGCCGTCGATACGCCGAGCGAGGCGCAAGCCGATATCGCACGCACGACGCTCACCGACTGCGGCGCGATCGACATCGACGAACGCGCGGCGAGTTGGTCGACGCTTTCGCACGGCGCGGCCGCGACGCCGCCCACGACCGCCGATGACCGCGATCACTCCATTCTCGACGAACTCGGCCTCGGTCGCGGCAGCGGCGTTCCGGGCCGCGATCCTGTGAATCCGCCGCGTACGGACGTGCCGCGCGCGCGCGCTTATCCGCGCTCGGACGCGCCGGTGGCCGATCCGGTCGCGCCGCCGATCGTCGACCCGCTCGCCGGTCCGCTCGGCGATCCGCTGCTCGATCCGATCGGCGAGCCGCGCACGCCGGCGGGCGGCGGAATCGGCAGCGAGACCGGCGCGGAAGCCTTCACGCGCACCGATCCCGCGACGCTAACCTCGCGCGACTACGTGACCGACCCCGCCGACGATCCGCTGATGCCGGCCACGCGCCCGCAGCGCGGCACGCCGGAGCCGTCGACGACGCAATACGAACAGGTCGAAACGAAGCCGGCGAGCACCGCGCAAGGCCAGGCGCAAGCGCAGGCGCAGACCGATCCGCTGACCGGCGTGCACGTCGATCCGAACACGGACTGGCGCTCCATCGACACGATCGAGCCGTTGAGCACGCTGGACGAGCCGGCCAAGCCGCAGCAATTGAACATGCAGAATCAGGTGCAATCGCAGTCGATGCCCGCGATGGGCGCGGCGGGCGATCCCATCGGCACGTCGGCGGCGTCGCAGGCCGCGGTTCCGCTCGGTCCGCGCACAGTGCCGAACGAGTACATGGAGTACGAAGAGGACTTCCGCGCCGACTACGCCACGAAGTACGCGACGACCGGCGAGCCGTACGAGGACTACGAAAGCGCGTATCGCTACGGCGCGACGCTCGGCAACGACGAGCGTTTCCGCAACCGCGCGTGGGACGACCAGATGGAGTATGAAATGCGGCGCGACTGGGAGAGCCGCCATCCCGAAGGCGATACGTGGGACCGCTTCAAGGCGGCGATCCGCCACGGCTGGGATCGCGTGACGGGGCAACATCACGCGTAACCGGCGATCTTCACTCCAATGACGACGGCCCGCTTGCGCGGGCCGTTGTTGTTTGCGGGACGCCTCAGGCGGCGAAGTCGCGCACCCACGCGACGTATCGGTCCATGAAAGTCTGCAAGAACTTGCGCGTGTCTTCGCTGACGATGTTTCCGTTCGCGTCGATGCGGTTTTCGTCGTGCTTGATGTACATCTCCGGCTGACCCATCAGCGCGACGTCGAGGTACGCGCACACGCTGCGCAAATGCGCTTGCGCGAGCGCCGTGCCAATGGCGCCGACCGACGTGCCGATGACCGCGCCCGGCTTGGCGCCCCACGCGCTTTGCCCCCACGGCCGCGAGCCCCAGTCGAGCGCGTTCTTCAGCACGCCGGGAATCGAGCGGTTGTACTCGGGCGTGACGAAGAGCAGCCCGTCGGCTTCGGAAATCTTCTGCTTGAGCGTGCGCGCGGCTTCGGGGAAGTCGCTGTCGTATTCCTGGCTGTAGAGCGGCAAGCTGCCGATGTCCAGATGCTCGAAAGTGAAATCGCTCGGCGCGAGCGATTCGAGCGCGTGGGCGAGCTGCCGGTTGAACGAATCCTTGCGCAGGCTTCCCACGACCACCGCGATCTTGTACGCCATGATATTTCCCCCGTCGAAAGGATGAGATTGAACCACCGATACGTCATCTGTAACCGATGCGAGAGCAATCATAGGCCCATCGTCAGGCGATCGTCACCGGGATGCTGCGCCAGGCGACCGGCTTCGTTTTTGTAATCAATCGCGCAGTCCAGCTCGCGCCGCATGAACGCTCGCTTTGCGGCCAGCTATCCCCACGTTTATCCACAGAAACTGTGGATAAGTCCGGGCATTGGCCGGCGGGCCTTGATTTTCGATTCACGAACGAAACAAAATGCAGCGGCGAGCCCGTTCAGTGCGATGTGAACGCCTCTCATTGACCAAAGAAGACGTTGCATTGCGCGGCCGAGCCCTGACACGTCGACGACTGAGAATCGGCCGCTTGCGCAGCGCCGGCTGCTGCGAAAAGAGCGACGGATGCGGCGAGAATGGAAAGAATGCGCTTCATGATATGCCTCCACAGAGTTCGTTGACCGACCGGTCGGACCGGTTGAGGCGAACTTTATCGGTGCGGCGACGGCGGAAAAAGCGGCTTCGACCAAAGTGATTTTTGCCGCGATTGCAATAATCGTGGTGCGCTCGCGGCAACGTCACAACATCAGCGCGAGACAGAGCGTGACCGTGACGAGCGACAGCACGGTCGAAAAAAGGATCGTGCTCGACGTCACGCTGGCCTCGCGCCGGTAGAACTCGGCGAGCATGAACGGGCCGGTGCCGGTCGGCAGCGCGCTGAGAATCACGGCGGTTTTGGCCCACAGCGGCGGCAGCGCGAACACGTGAGCCGCTAGCCACCACGTCAGAAGCGGCTGCGCCAGGAGCTTGAGCGCGACGAGCGCGCTCGTCGTTCGCAGGTTGCGCGCTTCGCCCTTCGCGCCGAGAAACAGGCCGAGCGCAACCAGCGCGCACGGACTCGCCGCGCCGCCGAGCAGCTTGATGAGCGCTTCCGCGCCTTCGGGCACTGCCACGCCGCTGCCGCTCATCAACGCCCCCGCGACCGGCGCGATCAAAAGCGGATTCTTGCCGAGCGACTTCGCCACGCGCCACAGCGTCGCGCCGATCCCGCTTCCCGCTTGCAAGCCGAGTTCGATCAGCACGATCGCAATGCCGAAGAGCACGCACACGGTCATGATCGTCGCGATCACGGCGGGCGCGAGGCTCGGCTTGCCGAACGCGAGCAGGCAGAGCGGCAAGCCCACGAAGCCTGTGTTCGGGTAGGCGGCGTTCAGCCCGTCGATGCTGGCATCGGCGAGCGGACGCGCTTGCATCAACCGTACGCCGAGCGTCAGCACGAACACGACCGCCGATCCGATGCCGAATACCGCCATGAACGCTGGTTGATCGAGCGTCTTCAATGGCGTCTTCGCCATGATGTCGAAGAGCAGCGCCGGGAGCGCGAGATAGACGACGAAGCGGTTCAGTTCGGACGCCGCCGTGGGCCCGAGCTTGTTGAGCTTGCGGCACGCATAGCCCGCGGCGATCAGGCCGAAGACGGGCAAGATGATGGTGACGAGCGGACCGAGCAGCGACGAGAGGAACGCAACGGGCGAAGAAACCGGCGATGACATGAAGAACGGAGCGCGAGCCAAATCGGAAGAGCCGAAAGCATACCCGCAGACCGACAGGTGAGAGGTTTCGGGAACTGCGGGACGGTGAGGACCGCTGCGCCGAGGAGTCTCACTTTTCGATTCGGCCGACGCGTGACAAAGCTTTCACTAACTCACGCAACTCGTTGATTGCAGACAGAACGCGGTTTTCGCCGATTTCGCGCGTTGCGGTGGACGCACTCGCTCGACGTTTGGCTGTCACTGGGTCGCTGCGTTGTGAGGTGAGACGTTTCGGGAGGCGGCGGGCGCGGCTCAGCGCGTAATCGGCTTGCGAAAAAAGCCTAGAGACAGCAACAACTTGGGAGTAAGCCGTTCGTGCTCAGCACCGCGCAGCAACGGCGAAAGGTGAGACTTTCCGGGACCGCTCGCGTCGGAACGGTCATTGCTATCGAACTGATTTCTAACCGACTCTGAAGCCAATGAAATCACGACGACCTTGGGCGTATGGCGCCGCGGCGCTGATAGCGATAGGAGGCATCGGCGCGCTCGCGGCCTATGGGCTGAAAGGCGCGAAGCGCAGCGGCAACGAGCACGTGCCGGAGCCGTCGAAGGCCGTGGACCTCGACCGCTATCTCGGCCACTGGTTCGAATTCGCCCGCTACGAAAACCGCTTCGAGCGCAATTGCGAGGCCGTCACCGCCAACTACGCGCGGCGCGAGGACGGGCTCATTTCAGTCATCAACGCGTGCCGGGAAGGCAGCCTGACCGGGCGATACCGGTCGGCGGAAGGACGCGCGAAGGTCGTACCGGGATCGAACGGAACGAAGCTCAAAGTCTCGTTTTTCGGCCCGTTCTATGTCGGCGACTACTGGATTCTCGATCACGCCGACGACTATTCGTGGTCCATCGTCGGCGAGCCGACGGGCCGCTATCTGTGGATTCTCACGCGCGAGGCCCGCCCATCGGCCGAACTGCGCCGCACGCTGCTCGTGCGCGCCGCCGCGCTCGGCTACGACACCACGATGCTGCGCGAGACGCAGCACGACTGAGCGGGGTCCGGCTCAGTTCGCCTTGCAGGCGAGCAACAGCGAATTCTGGTTGTTGTCGCTCGACTGATCGAGCACGTCGTAGCCGGCGGGACACGCCACCTTCGCGTTATCGGTACACAGACGCCAGCCGCCATAGGCCGGACAGGTGACGAGTTGCGTCGGCCGGCCGTCGGCGGAAAAAAGCGGCGGCGCGCTGCTGCATCCGCCGAGCGCCCACGCGCTCGCAGCGAGCATGACGATATGGCCGATTGCCTTGCCGAGCTTCATCCCGCACCCCTTGTTTTCAGGTCGTTATTCTTGATTGCGTCGTTTCGCGAGTATGCCACGCGGAGCTTTCGCGTCGATTCATGACGCGACGCGATTCACACCTCGATGCCGAGTGCCGCGATCTTCTTGTACATCGTCGCCCGCCCGATGCCGATGCGTTTCGCTGCTTCCGCCACGCGCCCGCCGCTCGCGCGCAATGCGTCGGAGAGAAAGCGGCGCTCGAAGTCGATCATCGCCTGCGCGTAGGGCACGGCCGCTTCCGCTTGCGCCTTTTCAGCGGGCGCGGGCAGCGCGGCCGGCTTCGAGTCGATGAACGGAGCGAGCGCGCGCGCATCGATATGCTCGCTGTCAGAAAGCATCAGCGCCCGTTCGAGCGTGTTGCGCAGTTCGCGCACGTTGCCCGGCCACGCGCACGCGGTCAGAAGACGCAGCGCGTCGTCGTGAAGCACGAACTGGCGAATGCGCCCCGTGCGCGCTTCGCCCGACAGGTCTTCGAGGATCGCGTACGCGAGTGCCTCGATATCGCCGAGCCGCTCGCGCAGAGGCGGCGCGTGGATCGTCAGTACGTTCAGCCGATAAAACAGGTCGGCGCGAAAGCGCCCCGCCGCGACGAGCGCGGGCAGATCCGCCGACGTCGCCGCGATGATTCGCACGTCCGCGCGCACGATGCGGTTCGACCCGAGCGGCTCGAACTCCTTGTCCTGCAACACGCGCAAGAGCTTGCCTTGCAACGGCAGCGGCATGTCGCCGATTTCGTCGAGAAATAGCGTGCCGCCGTCCGCCAGTTCGAACTTGCCCACGCGCCCTTTGCGTTCCGCGCCCGTGTACGCGCCCGGCGCCGCGCCGAAGAATTCAACTTCGAGCAGCGTGTCCGGAATCGCCGCGACGTTGACGGTGACGAGCGGCTTGGCCGCCCGCGTCGACGCGCCGTGGATCGCGTGCGCGAGCAGTTCCTTGCCGGTGCCGGTTTCGCCGAGCAGCAGCACGGGCGAATCGACGAGCGCGGCGCGCCGCGCCTGCCGCTTCACTTCGAGACTGGCCGGACTCGTGCCGACGAAGCTCGCGAACGTGTACTTGGCCCGCCGCGCCTGCGCGAGCGACTGCCGCGTCGCGATCAACTCCTGCTGCACGCGCGAGTAGTGCGCGAAAAGTGGCGTGAGCGCCTTCATCTCGTCGAAGAGCGCGAAGCCGATCGCACCGACGGTCGCGCCCTGATCGTCCTTCAGCGGCAGGCGCGTGACGACGAGCGGCTCGCGGTCCGTCTCGAGCACGTCGAGCAGAATCGGCTTGCCGGTCGCGACGACTTCGCGCATCAGGCTGTTCGGGATGACCGCTTCGCAGTCGAGACCGATGGCGTCGGTCGGATCGGAGAAGCCGAAGCGCGCCGCATAACGCTTATTGATCCAGACGACGCGGGCGTCGGCATCGACGATGAACGTGCCTTCGCTCAGGTTCTCGAACGTCTTGAAGAGCGACTCCATGGCGCGCCGCATGACGTCGCTGTAGTCGGCGGGTACGTTGATCCAGTCGTTGCGCATCGGCGCTTGTCTCCGTGTTTTCTCTTGTTGGCGACAGCGTATCTCATATCGGAGACAGTCGACAGCCTTGATTGGCCTGATGGCCGCAACGGTTGATAGCTTGGCGGTCTCTTATCGGAGACAATCCGGCGGCTTCCCGCAGGTCGCGCCGCCTTTGCGCGTGCGCCAGTGTGCTTTCGCGACCGTTGGCACGGAAGCTGCATGACTGCGCGCCGCCGACGGCCTGCCGTAACAAGCCGTGGACGAAGTTCAAAGAACAACCATTAACGGAGACTCAATGTCGTTCCTCATCGTGCTCGCCGCCCTGGCGTTCCTGATGCTGGCCGCCTATCGCGGCTACAGCGTCATCCTGTTCGCGCCGATCGCCGCGCTCGCGGCCGTCCTGGTCACCGATCCCGCCGCCGTCGCGCCGGTGTTCTCGGGCATCTTCATGGAGAAGATGGTCGGCTTCGTGAAGCTCTATTTCCCCGTGTTCCTGCTGGGCGCGGTATTCGGGAAGGTGATCGAGCTGTCCGGATTTTCCGAGTCGATCGTCGCCGCCGCGATCCGCTACATCGGCAAGTCGCGAGTCAATGCGGTGATCGTGGCCGTTTGCGCGCTCCTCACCTATGGCGGCGTGTCGCTGTTCGTGGTCGTCTTCGCCGTGTATCCGTTCGCGGCGGAAATGTACCGCCAGAGCAATATCCCGAAACGGCTGATGCCCGGCGCCATCGCGCTCGGCGCGTTCTCTTTCACGATGGATTCGCTGCCCGGCACGCCGCAGATCCAGAACATCATCCCGACGACGTTCTTCAAGACGACGGGCTGGGCCGCGCCGTGGCTGGGCGTGATCGGCTCCGTGTTCATCATCGTCGTGGGGCTTTCGTTTCTGGAGTGGCGCCGGCGTTCGGCCATGGCCAAGGGCGAAGGCTATGGCACCTCGCTCGTGAACGAGCCGGAACGCGTCGAGTCCACCAACATGCCGAATCCGCTGCTCGCGGTCGCGCCGCTCGTGCTCGTGGGTGTCGCGAACTTCGCGCTCACCCGCTGGATCCCGACGTGGTACGGCGCGAGCTATACCGTCGCGCCGAACGCGCTGCCGGGCGTGCACACGCCGGTGACCACCGCGATCAAGCCGGTCATCGCGATCTGGGCGGTCGAAGGCGCGTTGCTGCTCGGCATTCTGCTCGTTCTGCTGACGGCGTTTTCCCGCGTGAAGGAACGTTTCGCGCCGGGCACGCGCGCCGCCGTCGCGGGCGCGTTGCTCGCCGCGATGAACACGGCGTCGGAATACGGCTTCGGCGGCGTGATCGCGGCCCTGCCGGGCTTTCTGGTCGTCTCGGACGCGCTGAAGAGCATCCCCAATCCGCTCGTCAACGCCGCGATTTCCGTGAGTTCGCTCGCGGGCATCACGGGGTCCGCGTCGGGCGGCATGAGCATCGCGCTCGCCGCCATGTCGGACCTCTTCATCAAGGGCGCGGAAGCCGCGCATATTCCGCTGGAAGTCCTGCACCGCGTGGTCGCCATGGCGAGCGGCGGCATGGACACGCTGCCGCACAACGGCGCGGTCATCACGCTGCTCGCGGTCACCGGGCTCACGCACCGCGAGTCCTATCGCGACATTTTCGCCGTCACGGTCATCAAGACGCTCGCGGTGTTCTTCGTCATCGGCGTGTACTACGCGACGGGCATCGTGTAATGGATCGAATGGCCGCACGCTTCAGGGCGGCGGCCATTCGCTATTTTTTGTCCGATTAAAACGAGCAGGTTAACCCTTATTACCGCCCGATAGTCGGTCATTTAGTATTTAATGCGCCAGTTATGTGCTCGATTAACTGATGCCTGATAAAATGACGAGACGACAGTGTCATCCAGCGTAAGCATGTGCTCACGCTTAATCTGGAACATCTTAATCGCGGGCTTTTAAGTGAATCTGACTCCTGAAAAAGAAAATGTCTCTCGCGCTGATATTCCGACATCCGCCGATCGGTCTCTGACATTCGAGCACTGCCGCGATCCTGAAAGCATTCGCGCTCTCGAAGCGGAATGGGGCGCATTATATCGCCATGTGGACGGCGAATATTTTCAGTCATTCGACTATTGCTATAACAGCCTGATGTGCGAACACGTCGGCACGCGGCGCAAACCGCATTGCGTCGTCGCAAGGCGCAATGGAAAAATGGTGGCCGTGTGGCCGCTGCTCGTGTCTTATCGCAATTGCTGGAAATTCGCTGAACCGCTGACACCGCAAAACCGCTCGCCGAGCGATATTCTCGTCGCACCGGAAAAGGACGCGCAGCAAATCGTCGAAGCGCTATACAAAGAGACCGTGCGAGCCACGCGCGCCGACGTTTTCGAGTTATGGCGCGTTCGCAAGACTTCGCCGCTTTATGCGTGCGTGAAGCGCCATGCGGTAATTCGCCGCGAAGAAGATGACCTCACGCCTTACGCAGCGTTACGCGGCGTTCAAGACTGGGATGCTTTCAGCCGCTCGCGGTCCGGACGCGAGAAGACCAAGCCGGAGTACCTGAAACGGCGGCTCGCGAAAGAAGGACAGTTCAAGATCGAATTGATCGACGCTTCCGATCCGCGTCTCGAATCGTTCATCGAATGGTTCGTGGTTCAAAAGCGAAAGTGGGCGACCGAGAAAGTCGGCGAAAGTCAATGGACATTCTCCGATGCCAGCCTGAAATTCTGGAAAGCGCTTCTTTCAGGCCCGGCTGCGGCGTCCGGAATCTTTCGGCTGTTCGTCATGACGTTCAATGGCGAGCCGGTCGCGGCGAATATCGTTTCGATGAATAGCAAAACGTTTTATCTCATCGCGATTACTTACAATTTGGATCTGAAGAAATTCTCGCCCGGCACCATTCTCGTCGATGAATGCGTGAAATGGGCTTTCGAACATCATCTGGACTTCGACTTCGGTCCCGGCGATCAACGCTATAAAACGTCATGGAGCGGCGGCGAGTCGTATCCGATGTCTTCATTCATGGTGCTCGCGACGCCGTGGGGACAAACCGGTTATATGACGAAGCAATTCGTCAAACAGACGCGGGAACGCGCCATGCGCGTCGTGAATCGCGTCGTGCGAAAATCGGCCGCGCCGGCGACGCCTGAAAGCGATTAGTTGTTTTGTCGAAGCAATATCGAACGTAGTCGTACCCGCAGCGCTACAGAAAAAGGAAACCGCTCATGACTCAATCCGCATCGAACAACCTGGCCGGCAAGACCGCGCTCGTCACCGGCTCGACGAGCGGTATCGGCCTCGGCATTGCCACGGCGCTCGCGCAAGCGGGGGCGAATCTCGTGCTGAACGGCTTCGGCGACGTGAGCGGCGCGCTCGCGCAGATCGAGGCGACCGGCGCGAAGGCCGTGCATCACGCGGCCGACATGACCAAGCCCGCCGAGATCGAGGCCATGATCGCGTTCGCGGCGGAACGCTTCGGCGCGCTCGACATCCTCGTGAACAACGCGGGCATTCAGCACGTCGCGACCATCGACGAATTCCCGGTCGAACGCTGGGACGCGATCATCGCGATCAACCTGAGCTCCGCGTTCCATACCATGCGCGTCGCGCTGCCCGGCATGCGCGAGCGCGGCTGGGGCCGTGTCGTCAACATCGCGTCGGTGCATGGGCTCGTCGGCTCGGCGGGCAAGTCGGCGTATGTCGCGGCCAAGCACGGCATTCTCGGACTCACGAAAGTGGCGGCCCTCGAAAACGCGCGCACGGGCGTGACCGTCAACGCCATTTGCCCCGGCTTCGTGCTGACGCCGCTCGTGCAGAAGCAGATCGACGATCTCGCCGCCCGCGAATCGCTCTCGCCCGACGCCGCCCGCGCGAAACTGCTCGGCGAAAAGCAGCCGTCCGCGCAGTTCGTCACGCCGCAGCAGATCGGCGACATGGCCGTGTTCCTCTGCTCGGATGCAGCGAGCGAGATGCGCGGATCGGCGTTGCAGATCGACGGTGGCTGGAGCGCGCAGTAAGCGTGTGCGACGCTGCGCCGCGTCCGTCGAGCGGGCCGCGCGACGGCGCAGCCTGCAAGCGCGCCGCGCTTGGTACTATCGGGACATTGCCAACGAGGAGTGTCTCCGATGACCGCTGAGAACAATCGCGCGGAAGAAGCGCGCGCGATGGAACGTATCGTCAACGCCACGCGGCAGGTGCAGTCCGCGTTCGTCGCGCTGCAGAAGCAGTTTCCGCCCGAAGGCGACGGCCGGCCCTCGCAGATGGCGCTTCAGACGTTCGACGCCGCGCTGCAGGAGCTCGAAGACGCGCAGGCGTCCTTCGACACCATGCTCAACGATCTCTTCGACGGCAACCGCTAGGCGTCGCCCAGCACGTTGCGCAAGGCGGGCACGTCGTCTTGCGGGGCGCGGCTGGGGTTGTCCAGCGTGGGCGCGGTCGCCTGCGAATCGAGGCCGGACCACGACACGCCATCGGTGGACTGGCGGCGCGCGGCCGCCACGCAGGCATCGACCAGTTCCTTGAACGACACCGCCGCCGAACTCGTCCGCACGAGCACTTCGCCTTGCAACGGACTTTCCGCGACCACGAGCCCGACGATCAACTCCGCCGCAGGCGCGCGCTGATGCAGCCGGCGCAGCAGATTGCGCAGATACGGCGGCGATTCGGCGGCATCGAACGAGACGACGCAGATGATCGTCACGCCCGACAGGTCCACTTCGCCGAAGCGCCCGCGCGAGAACCGCTCGTAGCCGGTCAGATCCGCGCCTAGCCCGTGCTTGCGGAAAAGCTGCACGGCGATGGTCGCGGCGAGATCGTCGAGCGGACTTCTCCCCGCGATGCAGAGCACCGACGCCGTGTGCCCTTCCGCGCCCGCGTCGAAGTATTCGGGCGGCGTCTCCGATGCGATTGCTGCCGTATCGTCGGTGGAGAGATTCACGAGCGGCTCTTCCTTGCGCTGAACCACCGGCGTCACGTCCTCGGCGTCCTCCAGCCCTTCGATGATGTCGAGCGCCGATTCGTTGATGCGCTTCAACTGGTCCGCCGTGACGACGCCGCGCAGCACGTCGTTATGCGCGAGGCGCAAGCCTTCGAGCGCGACTTCGTCGTAATACGCGACGAGCGAGCGGTCCTTCAGCAGCGATTCCGCCTGCACGAGCGCCTCATCGGGATCGTTGGCGAGCAGGCGCTGATAGAAATTCTCCGCTGGTGTCAGCGCGGGCCGATCGCCGAAAAGCACATCGAGGAATTCGAGGCGGTCCACATGTCGCCCGAGAATGACAAGGCAAAGCGTGAGCGGCGTCGAAAGGACGAGGCCGATCGGCCCCCAGATCCAGCTCCAGAAAATCGCTGCGACGATCACCGCGAACGGCGAAAGGCCCGTGCTGTGTCCGTACAGGAGCGGCTCGACGACCTGCCCGGCGATGATGTCGGTGGCGCCGTACAGCACGATGGTCCAGATCAGCATGGTCCAGCCCGGCCCGACTGCCGCCGCGAAGATCACCGCGAGCAACGCGGCAATCCACGTCCCGACATACGGCACGAAGCGCAGCAGCGCCGTCATCACGCCGAAAAGCAGCGCGCCGGGCACGCCGATCACTGCGAGCCCGATGCAAATGACGATACCCACGCCCACGTTGATGCCCAGCTGCGCCAGAAAATAACGCGAGAGGCGGCGCGCGGCCTCGTCCATCGCGGTGGTCGCGCGGTGCAGGTCGCGCGAACCGAAAAGCCGTATCAGCCGGTCGCGCAGGTCTTCCCGCTGCAACAGAATGAACACCGCGACGACGAGCACGATGCCGGTCGTTTCCAGCGGACTGATGACGGGCGAGAGAAACCGCTGCGCCAGTTCCAGCGGCGACGGCGCCGGCTCGTGGACTTCGACGGGCATCGGCTGATCGATGGGCGAAGCCGCCGGGTTGTCCTCGTTCGCGTGAGGTTCCTGCTCGCGCGCCGGCGATAGACGCTTCAGCGCACGCGACGCGCGCCCGAGAAACGCGTCCGCGCGGCCGACCGTCATGCGCTGCACGCTGTCGACCTTGCGCTCGACGGCCACCTGATACTTCGGCAGATCGCTCGCGAGTTGCGCGACCTGCGCGCCGATCAGCGCGCCGACGGCCGTGAGCACCGACAGAGCGACCACGACCGCCACGATCACCGACGGCACCTGACCGAAGCGCAGCCGCCGCAGAAAATCGACGAACGGCGCGAGCAGGAAACTGAGCAGGATCGCGAGGATGATCGGGATCATCACCGCGCGCCCGAAGTACAAGGCGCAGATCACGACGACGACCGCCACGAGGGACGCCAGCGCGCGCAGGCCCGGCGCGTCGGGCGGCAGGATCTTCGCAGGAGGCCGGCGCGGGCCGGGAAGTGGAGGCATGGAGTCGGCTCGTAGGAAATACTTTCCGAAAGAAGCAAGGCGCGTGCCGGTGAGTGTTTTCGGGAGCGCCTCTCCAAAAGGTGAGCGGATACGGGAGAACGCCCGCTGATTGATCTGGAAAGGAGAACAGTGATTTGATTTTCGCTCGTATTCTGCTTCACGACGCACGAACCCATACTGCTTCTCAAGCGATCGGGATTCCCCCGGTCCACATGAGAGGAGTTGCCATGAAGCTCTACCACCACCCGCTTTCCGGACATTCGCACCGCGCTCGTCTGTTCCTGCATCTGCTGAACATCGAGCACGACGAAGAGGAGGTCGATCTCGCCGCCCGCGGGCACAAATCGCCCGAGTTTCTGCGCCTGAACCGCTTCGGCCAGGTGCCCGTGCTGGTCGACGGCGAGCACGTCATTCAGGACTCGAACGCAATTCTCGTCTACATCGCCAAGAAGGCGGGCGCGACGCAATGGCTCCCCGAAACGCCCGCCGAAGCCGCCGCCGTGCAGCGCTGGCTTTCGGTCGCGGCAGGGCAGATCGCGTTCGGTCCGGCCGCCGCGCGTCTCGTCACGGTGTTCGGCAGCAAGTTCGACGTCGATGAAGTCATCGCCCGCGCGCATGCAGTGCTCAACGTGATCGACGACGAATTGCAAAGCCGCGACTGGATCGCGGATATCGGCAACGCGCATCCGACCATCGCGGACATCGCGCTCTACAGCTACATCGCGGGCGCGCCGGAAGGCAATGTCGATCTGTCGGGCTATCGCAACGTGCTGGCGTGGCTTGCGCGCATCGAGGCGTTGCCGGGTTTCGTGCCATTCCAACAGACCGCTGCGGGCCTGCGCGCCTGACCTTTGCCGGAGACGACGATCATGCCTGCCCCCGCTTCGATTACCGCGCCTTCGCCCTGGCATCGCGGCGAAGTCGAGATGCAAACCGCCGCTGGCGTCGCGGCGCGCATGCACGACGTCGGACAGCGCGTCGTGCGTCCGTTCATGCCGGAACAGCATCGGCAATTCTTCGCGCAGTTGCCGTTCATCGTCGCCGGTACGGTCGATGCCGACGGCGACGCCTGGGCCGCGTTCCTCACCGGCCGCCCCGGCTTTATGAGCACGCCGGATGCGACCACGCTTTCCGTCGGGCACATTCGCGATCCGCTCGATCCCGCCGACGCGGGTCTTGCGGACGGCGCGTCGGTCGGCCTGCTCGGCATCGAGATGCATACGCGGCGGCGCAATCGCGTGAACGGCGTGATTCATCGCGACGACGCGGCTCACGGGCAGACATTCGAAGTGGCCGTCGAGCAGAGCTTCGGCAATTGCCCGCAGTACATTCAGTTGCGCGACTTCGCGTTCGTGCGCGACGCGTCGGCGCCCTCGCCGTCCGGTCCCGTTTCGCTCGATGCGCAGTCGCCGCGCATGCGGGCGATGATCGAGCGCGCCGATACGTTCTTCGTCGCGTCGTACTTCGATCGCGAGGACGGGCATCGTCAGGTGGACGTGTCGCATCGCGGCGGCAAGGCGGGCTTCGTGCGCGTGTCGGACGACGGCGCGCTCACCATTCCCGACTTCGCGGGCAATCTGTTCTTCAACACGCTCGGCAATATTGCGGTCAACGGCCGGGCGGGACTCGTGTTCGCCGACTTCGAAACCGGCGACGTCCTGCAACTCACGGGCGATGCGAAAGTGCTGCTCGACTCGCCGGAAACCGCCGCTTTTCAGGGCGCCGAGCGCCTGTGGCGCTTCGTGCCGCGCCGCGTTCTCTTGCGCGAAGACGCGCTGCCGCTGCGCTGGACGTTTCGCCGCGAAGGCTGGTCGCCGAACTCGCTGATGACGGGCGACTGGAACGAAGCCGCGCAGCGCATGAAGGCCGCGGCGCTCGCGAATGCGTGGCGGCCGTATCGCGTGAGCCGGATCGTCGATGAAAGCGACGTGATCCGCTCGTTCTGGCTCGAACCGGCGGATGGCGCGGGCATCGTGCCGCACGCGGCGGGACAGCATTTGCCGGTGCGGCTCACGTTGCCGGGCGAAACGAAGCCGCTCGTGCGCACGTACACGCTGTCGGTCGGGCCGGCTGACGGCGTGTATCGCATCAGCGTGAAGCGCGAAGGCCGGGCGTCGGCGTATCTGCACGACGCGCTGAAAGTGGGCGACATCATCGAAGCGCGGCAGCCGGCGGGCAGCTTCACGATCGATCCGTTCGAAGCGCGCCCCGCCGTGCTGCTGGCGGCGGGCGTCGGCATCACGCCGATGCTCGCGATGTTGCGCCATGTCGTCTACGAAGGACTGCGCAAGCGGCGCGTGCGTCCGGTTTGGCTGATCGCGTCGGCGCGTACGCTCGCGAACCGCGCGTTCGCCGCCGAGATCGACGCGCTTGCTCAGAGCGCGGGCGGCGCGGTCAACGTGATACGCGTGCTGAGCGACCCGCAAGGCGCGCAACTCAAGCGCGATTACGACGTGTCGGGCCGCATCGACATCGATCTGCTGACGAGCGTCCTGCCGTTCAACGACTACGACTTCTATCTGTGCGGACCGGGCGCGTTCATGCAATCGCTCTACGACGGCCTGCGCGCGCTGAACGTTGCCGATACGCGCATTCATGCGGAGGCGTTCGGTCCTGCATCGCTCATGCGCACGCCGGATCGCGGCGTCGAGATGAAGCCCATGCGCCCGCCCGCCACCGAAGCCGTGCCCGTGCGCTTCGTGAGCTCGCAACGCGACGTGCAATGGCAACCCGCGAGCGGCACGCTGCTGGAACTGGCCGAAGCGTCTGGCGTGGAAACGGAATCGAACTGTCGCGGCGGAACGTGCGGGACGTGCAGAACGCGCATCGTGAGCGGCGCGGTGTCGTATGCGAGCGAGCCAGCGTTTCATGTCGACGACGACGAAGCGCTGATCTGCTGCGCGCGCCCGGCAGCGGACGCCGACGCCCCGCTGCAACTCGATCTGTAGAGCGAAGCGCGATTGCGGGACGCCCCGTCATGCCCGAGAATGCACGGCAACTTTCTCGCCCGCTTCCCGCATCCGACATGGACCGTTTTCAGGCAATGTCGACCTTCGTCACGGTGGTCGAAACAGGCGGCTTCGCGTCGGCCGCGCGCAAGCTCGATGTCTCGCCTTCGGTCGTGAGCCGCGTCGTGACCGAACTCGAAGAGCGCCTCGGCGTGCGACTGCTCACGCGCACCACGCGCGTCGTGCGCCTGACGGACGCCGGCAACGGCTTCTTCGAAGACTGCCGGCGCATTCTCGGCGAAGTGGACACCGCCGAGCTCGCCGCGCGAGGCACCCACGCATCGCCGCGCGGCGTGCTCTCGCTGACCGCGCCTGTGCTGTTCGGCCGGCTGCATGTGACGCCTATCGTGCTCGACTACCTTTCGCGCTATCCCGAAGCCGATGCGAACTGCTGGTTCGTCGACCGCGTGGTGAATCTCGTCGACGAGGGCATCGACGTGGCCGTGCGCATCGCGCAACTGCCGGATTCGTCGCTTCAGGCGATTCCCGTCGGACGCGTGCGGCGCGTGCTGTGCGCATCGCCCGCCTATCTCGCGAAGCACGGCACGCCGTCGCGCCCGGAGGACCTCGACGCGCACACGATCATCGCGTCTACGGGATCGTCGTCGCCGCCGGAATGGCGTCTTTACGATGGCGATCGCACCGTGATCGTCCGCACGCGGGCGCGCTTCATCACGACGACGAACGATTCGGCCATCGATGCGGCGCTCGCGGACTTCGGCATCGCGCGGCTCCTGTCGTATCAGGTCGCGCAGCAGTTAAGCGAAGGCCGGCTCGTGATACTGCTCGCCGAATTCGAGCCGCCGCCGCTGCCAATTCATCTCGTGCATCGCGAAGGACGCCACGTCACGCAGAAGGTCCGCGCGTTTCTCGATCTGGCCGTGGCGACGTTGCGCGCGGATGCATCGTTGCGCTAATCGCGCTAAACGAAGCGCGTGGCGGCTTCGTGAATCTTGAGGAATCGAACGCCCGTTAGCGCGCGAGCCGTGCAAAATGGCGGCAAACCATGCAACATAGCTCTCTTCGGCGTATTTGCGCTTCCAGCCGCGTTCCGGCTCGACGAACCGGCTCTTCCGAACCTCAACGGCTCACGCACCATGACGAACCCGACCTCTCCCACCAATGAACGCCCGCTCGACATGATCATCTTCGGCGGCGGCGGAGACCTGGCGGCGCGCAAGCTGCTGCCCGCGCTGTACATGGCGCACACGCACTGCAACCTGCCCGCCGAGACGCGCATTCTCGCGATCGGCCGCAAGGACTGGACGCGCGAAGATTATTTGAAGAACTTCATGGAGAAGCAGTCGCGTCCGTTCATCGACGAGAAGGCTTTCGATGCGCAGTCCTGGGACAAATTCCTCGCGCTCTTCGATTACGTGCGCGTCGATGTCGAGAATCCCGACGACTTCCGCCGCCTCGCCGAAGCCACGCGGCCGAACGTGCAGCGCGTGTTCTATCTCTCGACGTCACCCGAACTCTTCACGACGATTTGCGACAACCTCTCGGCGGCCGGCATCGTCGACGATCAAGCGCGCGTCGTGCTCGAAAAGCCGCTCGGCCATGATCTCGCGTCCGCGCGCGCCATCAACGACGCGGTTGGCCGGCACTTCAAGGAAGACCAGATCTACCGCATCGACCATTATCTCGGCAAGGAAACGGTGCAGAACCTGATGGTGCTGCGCTTCGGCAATCCGATTTTCGGGCCGCTGTGGCAGGCGCCGTACATCAAGAGCGTGCAGATCACGGTGGCGGAAACAGTGGGCGTCGGCAGCCGCGCGGGCTTCTACGATCACACCGGCGCGCTGCGCGACATGGTGCAGAACCACTTGCTGCAACTGCTGTGCATCGTCGCGATGGAGCCGCCCGTTTCGCTCGATCCGGACGCCGTGCGCGACGAGAAGCTCAAGGTGCTGAAATCTCTGCGCCCGATGACCGTTTCCGACACCGCCCGCGACACCGTGCGCGGCCAGTACGCGGCGGGCGCGGTGGGCGGCGAGCCGGTCAAGGGCTATCTGCAGGAAGACAACGTGCCGCCGGACAGCCGCGCGGAGACGTTCGTCGCATTGCGCGCGCATATCAACAACTGGCGCTGGGCCAACGTGCCGTTCTTCCTGCGCACGGGCAAGCGCATGCAGACGCGGCGCTCGGAAATCGTCATCGACTTCGCGGACCTGCCGTTTTCCATCATCCCGAGCGGGCCGCGCAACTATGGCAACCGTCTCATCATCACGTTGCAGCCGGAAGAGTCCATCCAGTTGCAGATGCTCGCGAAGGAACCCGGCAGCGGCATGCAGATGCTGCCCGTGAACCTCAATCTCGATCTTCAGCAGGCTATGACGCAGCGCCGCGCGGAAGCGTACGAACGCTTGCTGATTGACGTGATTCGCGGCCGGCTCACGCACTTCATGCGCCGCGACGAACTCGAAGCGGCGTGGGCGTGGGTCGAGCCGATCCTCAACGGCTGGAAGGAACTCGGCGACCGGCCGCGCGGCTACACGGCGGGCACGTTCGGCCCGGCGGCGTCTTCCGCGTTGATGGCGCGGGAAAATCTCGCGTGGGCGGAAGAAGGTTGATTCAGCGCATCGCGGGGCGCGCCGCGCGTCGCGATGCGAGCGCCTTTGCCGCGGCCATCACCGCCGCGAGCACGCCGATTCCGCACAGAATGCCCGCGAGCCGAAGCGCCGCGGGCATCGGATCAGACGACCAGTGGTGATCCTGCACGAACACCATGATGAACGCGATGGTGAACTGCCGCCCGACATAGCTCGCGCCCTGCGCGCCCGTCTGCACATGACAGCCGATCCACACGCCGGCGCATAGCGTGAGCATGCACGCGGGCTCGCTATCGCCGATCAGCGGCAACAGCGCGAGACTCGCCGCGCCCGCGATCAGGCAGCCGAGCACGCGCTGCACCATGCGCGACCCGATCGGCCGCCGCGTCGGCTTGCCGAGCGCCGATGCGGGAAGGATCAACACGGCGATGGCCGTGACCATCGCCTGCGCGAAGCCGGGCAAGTTCCACGCATACGCCACCGACGCCAGTATCGCCACCGACCACGCCGCATGCCACGCGAGGCGCTTGCGCATGACGCGGGCGGACTGCATCGCTTGTTTCGCGCTGAGTGCTTGCAGGCTCGTGGTCGCATCCGAGGGAATGACGGAGACGGCTGCCGTCTCGTGGCTCGATCCATCGACGCGATCCGCCGTTGACGACGCCCTCGCGCTCGAAACCGGCGCCGCGCCCCGCGACTTCCGATACTGCTGCGCCGCCGCGTGAAAGAGCGCGGATACGGCGACGCACGCGAGCGTCCCGACGACGACCTCTGCCACGCGCGACAACGCGAACGAAGCCGTCGCCGAAGCCGACGCCAGCCGATGCGCTTCGAACGTGACCATCAGCGAGGTCACCGCGCCGAGCACCCACGCATAGCCGGCATCCGACGCAAGCGCGCGATACACCGACACGCCCGCGATCAACGCCAGCAACGGCACGAAGAGCCACGGCGTATCGCCGATCAGCGGTCCCGCCGTCGCGCCGAGCGACGCGCCCGCGATGGTGCCGAGCACGCGATGCACGCCCCGCTGTGCGCAGGCCGAGAACTTCGACTGCATGACCGCGAAGCCGCTGATCGCCGCCCACCAGATGTGTTCGAGCCGAAAGGCATACGCAAGCGCGACCGCGAGCGCGACCGATGCCATCGCCTGCGTCGCGAAGAACGCGCGGGCGGGCGTCGGCCGGATGGCGGCGAGTTCGCGCCCGAGCGACACGAATGCCTCGCGCACGAGATCGGCGAGCGTGTCGAAGGCAGCGAATGCCCCGCGCGACGCGGCGGCCGTGGCGGAAGGAGTGTGAATCGTGGAATGATCGTTCGGCATCGTCGGCGGTGGCGGGGTTCTTGTCTGAGCGTAGACGCGGATCGGCATGAGCGCAATGCATCGCGAGCGCATCCGGCAGCTTCGGGACGCCGATGCTAAGGTTGAGTGCGCGGCCCCGACAATCCGTTCATCCGGCGACATTACGAAGGACATCTCATGGCGAAAGTTCTGGTGCTCTATTACTCGATGTACGGTCACGTCGAAACGATGGCGCGCGCCGTCGCGGAAGGCGCGGGCGGCGTGCCGGGCGTCGATGTCACGGTGAAGCGCGTGCCGGAAACCATTCCGTCGGATCAGGCGGCCGTCATCGGCGTGAAGCTCGATCAGCAGGCGCCCGTGGCCACCATCGACGAACTCGCGAACTACGACGCCATCATCTTCGGCACGCCCACGCGCTTCGGCAACATGGCCGGGCAGATGCGCACGTTCCTCGACCAGACGGGCGGCCTGTGGGTGAAAGGCGCGCTGGTCGGCAAGATCGGCAGCGTGTTCACGTCCACGGCTTCGCAACACGGCGGGCAGGAAACCACGATCACGTCGTTTCACACGACGCTTTTGCATCACGGCATGATCGTCGCCGGCGTGCCGTACGCGTGCGCCGCGCTAACCAGCATGTCGGAGATCTCGGGCGGCACGCCGTACGGCGCGACCACCATCGTCGGTGCGGACGGCAAGCGTCATCCGACGCAGAACGAACTCGACATCGCGCGTTATCAGGGCAAGCACGTGGCCGAACTGGCAGTCAAGATCGCGGGCAAGTGAGACGCTCGACTGAGTGGCGATGGCCGACACGCTTGGCCTAAGTCTGTTGGCGCTGATGCGACATGTGCGATGCTCGGCGCTCGCGCTCGCCTTGCTGCAAGCCGCCGCGCGGGGATTGGCACGCTCGCTGCATAACGAGCGCGTCGCGCCTTGCTGCCTGCCACTGCAACGCGCGACCGGACCGGCCGCTGCTTGCGCCGGTCCGTTCTCTTATTCATGCATGTTCGCGTGAAAGCGGGTATCGACGGCTCCGAGCGACGGCGCGCCGCCGTGTATCTCTGGCCGCAAGTGCCGACGCTTAACGCGCTGTCGCCGGCTGCGGCGCTGAACGCAGCGATCTATCCGGTGAACGGCAGGAACGGTGTTGGCAAGCGACCGTGTACACCGTCGGGTGCGTTCCTGCAACGCGTTAGGACGGCCGCACCGAACGGCGCACGATGTTCTGGACGTGCGGACGGAAAGCGCTCGCACTTCGAGCCGGTTTCATTCGGAAACCTAACGATACATTGCTTGGCCTTCGCAAACGTCACTCGCGCGCGCCCGCAGAACTGCATGACTATCGCAGCCGGCGTGACGTTATTCGTTCCATCGTGGCGGTTGCGTCGGAATCGAGGACGCTTTACCGTTGCTCACAAGCCCGGCGACGACGCGCGCAGACCAAGCGCCAGCGCTCCCGAAAGTCCTCACCACAACCCGATCCCGTAACTCCTCACCTTTGCCGAACCCGCCATCATGAGCCTGACCGCCCCCGCCTCGCATCCCGACAATCTACCGCCGCAGGGCCTCACGCCGACGCGCGAGCAAATCGTCCGGCATCTGCGGCACGCGAGCGCCGTCGCCGAGCGCGCGACCTTGCTCGGGCATCATCCGTTCGGCGCGATTCTCGTCGGTCCGGATCAGGAAAGCGTGTTGATGGAGCAAGGCAATGTCGATACCGTCAACCACGCGGAATCGGTATTGGCGCGCGTCGCGGCGCTCAACTTCACGCCGGAGTATCTGTGGAGCTGCACGCTGTACACATCGGTCGAGCCATGCTGCATGTGCGCGGGAACGGCCTACTGGGCCAACATCGGACGCGTGGTCTACGGGCTGACAGAAGCGCGCCTGCTCGAAGCCACCGGCAATCACGCGGAGAATCCGACGATGAGCGTCTCGTCGCGCTATGTCTTCGACCATTGTCAGAAGCAGGTAGAGCTGATCGGCCCGATCGCCGAAGTCGAGGAAGAAGTCTTGCGCGTGCAACGGGCCTTCTGGTGTACGCGATAAAACGGCGCGCCGCTAGATCACATTGAGCATCGCGAGCGCCGTTTCCTGCAACGGCGGCAATACGCGGGCGAGCGCGGCCTCGCTCGTCTCTTTCCCGATCGGCATGTTCACGGACAGCGCCGCGACCACTTGTCCGTGCCGGTTCTTGATCGGCACCGCGACGCCACGCACGCCGACCTGCAACTGCTGTTCGAAGACCACGTAGCCGTCCGCGCGCGCCTGCCGAATCTTGTCGTAGAGCGCATCCTTATCGGTGATCGTGAGCGGCGTGAACGGCCTGAACTCCGTTGCGTCGAGCCATGCGCGCACCGCGTCCTCGTCCGTCTTGTAGGCGAGCATCACGAGTCCGGCCGACATCAACGCAGCCGGCACGCGCGCGCCCAGCACGAAGCCGGTGGTCATCACGCGCGAGGCGCCGTTGCGCGCGATGATGACGAGATCCCATTCGTCCAGCACGCTGACGTACACGTTCTCATGGATCAACGCGCTCAGGTGCTGCAAATACGGCTGAACGATGCGCGGCAGCCGCGCCGAGTCGAAATACGACCAGCCCACGCGCAGCACGCGCGGCGTCAGATTGAAGAGCTTGCCGTCGGTCTGCACATAACCGAGGTGCGCAAGCGTGAGCAGATACCGCCGCGCCGCCGTGCGCGTGATGCCGGTGCGCACGGCCGCTTGCGTCGGCGTCATGCGCGCGTGTTGGTCGTCGAACGCTTCGAGGATCGCCAAACCCTTCTCGAGCCCGGCGATCCAGTCTCGCTTGTCCAGTGCCGGTTTCGTCATATGCGGTACGCGCCTCTGCTAGTGCTAACCCCCAAAGCGGCCGATTATCGAACGCGTGCGTGCGATAATCGCGCACAATTTATCACAAATCGTTGCCCGCTCGGGGTTGCGCTCTTATGCTCGTTTCACTCGTAAGGGACATGTTCGCGAGCCTGGCTCGATTGCCTCGCCGCCCGACCAAGCGGCGGCGCGAATCGGCAGAAAACGCAGGTAAGAAGAAAGGCACAGGCGGTAGCGTAACCACTCGTTAAACCAACATTCGGAGACACTTCTATGGCTAGCCCTAAGGAAGAGGCGCACGGCGGCCGCCAGGCGAAAAAAGCGACGGCGAGCGGCTGGATCGGCTCGGCGCTCGAGTACTACGATTTCTTCATCTACGCGCAGGCGGCGGCGCTCATCTTTCCGCAGTTGTTCTTCCCGTCGGGCAATCCGAAAGTGGCGATCGTCGCATCGCTCGCGACGTACGGCGTGGGTTATGTGGCGCGGCCGATCGGCGCGTTCGTGCTCGGTCATCTGGGCGACACGCACGGCCGCAAGAACGTGCTGCTCATCTGCATGTTCCTGATGGGCTTCTCGACGATGGCGGTCGGTCTCTTGCCGACGTATCACAGTGTCGGCATGCTGGCGCCCACGCTGCTCGTCGTGCTGCGGCTGATTCAAGGCTTCGCGGTGGCCGGCGAGATTTCCGGCGCAAGCTCGATGATTCTGGAGCACGCACCGTTCGGCCGACGCGGCTACTACGCGAGCTTCACGCTTCAGGGCGTGCAGGCCGGCCAGATTCTCGCGGCTGCCGTATTTCTGCCGCTCGCCGCGTTCATGCCCGAGTCCATGTTCAACTCGTGGGGCTGGCGCGTGCCGTTCCTGTTGTCGGCGCTGGTGCTCGTCGCGGGCTACATCATTCGGCGCGAAGTGCACGAAACGCCCGCGTTCTCGGCGGAAGGCGCGCACGGCGAACTGCCGAAGTCGCCGATCAAGGAAGCGTTCGCGAACAGCACGCCCGACATGATCCGCGTCGTCTGCATGGCGCTCATGAACGTGATCCCGGTCGTCGCGACCATCTTCGGCGCGGCCTATGCGGTGCAGGCTTCGTACGGCATCGGCTTCCAGAAGAGCGTGTATCTGTGGATTCCGGTGGTCGGCAACATTCTCGCGGTGCTGGTGATTCCGTATGTCGGCAACCTGTCCGACAAGATCGGCCGCCGCATGCCGATGATCGTCGGTTCGCTGCTCGCGGGTCTCTTGTCGTTCGCGTATCTGTATGCCATCAGCATCCGCAACGTGCCGCTCGCCATCGTCATGTCGCTGTTGATGTGGGGCATCGTGTATCAGGGCTACAACGCGATCTTCCCGAGCTTCTTCCCCGAACTGTTCCCGACGCGTTCGCGGGTGTCGGCGATGGCGATTGCGCAGAACATCGGCACGACGATTACCGCGCTGCTGCCCGCGCTGTTCGCGGCGGTCGCGCCGCCGGGATCGGCCAACATCCCGCTCACGGTCGGCGCGCTCGCGTTCGGCGTGACGATCATCGCGGCGATTGCGGCGTGGTCGGCGCGCGAGACGTATCGCGTGCGTCTGGACGACCTCGGCAAGAAGGACGCCGTGCCGATGAGCGAGCAGGAATACGAACGCATGCGCGCCGATTCGATGGCCGTCGAGAAAGTGGCCAAGGCTCACGCCTGACCGAGACACGCCTGCGTTTCAAAGGGCCCTTCGGGGCCCTTTTTGTTGCTTCGCGATAACATGCGAGCCACTTCTTGCATGACGCGGAGGCATGAATGGCGGGGTTCAACGAGCGCATCCTGAACGGCATCAGCGTCTTCGCGGCGATCGTCGATGCGGGCACGTTTGCCGCAGCCGGCGAGAAGCTCGGCATGTCGCAGCCGGGCGTGAGCCGCGCCATCGCGCGTCTGGAAGCGCGCCTGAAGATACGCCTGTTCGACCGCACGACGCGCACGGTCTCGCTCACCGACGACGGCCGCCGCTTCTTCGAACAGGTCATGCCGCATCTGATCGGCCTCGAGGAAGCGGCGTCCACTGCATCGGGCAGCGCGACGGCGGTGCGCGGCCGGCTGCGCGTGAACGTCGACCCGATCTTCTCGCGGCTCGTGCTCGGACCGAAGCTCGAAGCGTTCATGGAAGCGCATCCCGAACTCGAACTCGAGTTGCTCACGCGCGACCGGCTGGGCGACATGATCGCCGATGGTTTCGACCTCGCCGTGCGCTTCGGCGAGCCGCGCAATTCGAGTCTCGTCGCGCGCAAGTTGCTCGATACGCCGGTGCGAACGGTGGCCGCGCCGTCGTATATCGCGCGCTGCGGGCGGCCGGCGACGCCGCAGGCGCTCGCGAGCGGCGCGCACACGTGCATCGAATTCCGCGATCCCGAAACGGGACGGCCGTTTCCGTGGGAGTTTCATCGGAAAAAGAAGCGGCTCACGGTCGAAACGCGCGGGCATCTGACGCTGAACGATCCCGGCACGATGCTGAGCGCGTGCCTGTCCGGGTACGGCATCGCGCAAATTCTCGAACTCGGTCACGCGCATCTGATGGCGGAGGGCGCGCTGATCGACCTGTTTCCGGACTGGCCCGACGAGCGCTTTCCGCTCTATGCGTTTCATCCGTCGCGGCATCATCCGCCGGCCAAGACGCGGGCGTTTCTCGACATGGTGATTGCGTTGACCGGGGCGGATGAAGGCGTGTGATTGCGGTGCGCGGCGTTCATCGAAGTCGCGCTGATCGCGCGGGGTGATCACCGCGCGCAGGCATCCGGCCGCGCTTTCGTGCCGCGACGCTCGGGCGGCACCTTGCAATTGTCGACGCGTTGCTCGTCGCTGGCTTTGTCGCCGAGCCGTTCTTTCAGCGTCCTGGGCTCGGAGGCGGCGGACGCGCTGGCGGCATCGTCGGCATGCGAAGTTTGCGCCGATGCGAAGCCGATAAGCAGCAAAGCAATACGAAACCAGCGGTTCAGCGTGGTCGAGCCTCGTGAAAGCTCAGAGCCTCACCGCACGGCCACCGCAGCGCACTCCGTTGTTTGCTCTTTCATTTCGACGCCGCGCAAGCCGCGCACGGACACCGCGAGCCCGCTCGCGCCCGCGCGGTTCTCGACGGTCAAGGCCGCCTGATGCCGCTGCGCCACGCGCGACGCAATGGCAAGCCCGAGCCCGCTGCCCTGCCCGTGCGTCCCCGCGCCGCGATAGAACCGGTCGCACGCGCGCTCGATCTCGCCGGGCGGAATGCCGGGGCCCGTATCGAGGACCGTCAGCGCGATGCCGTTCGACTCGCGACGCAGCGTCACATCGACGCGTCCTCCGGGCGGCGTGTGACGGATTGCGTTATCGAGCAGATTGTTGAGCAGCACGGCGAGCGCATGCGTGTCGCCGAGAATCGCGAACGCGTCGTCCTCGCTGCGTGCATCTTCCAGTTCGAGGCCGAGGTCGATCGACTTCGCCTCCGCAATCAGCGAGAAGTCCGACACGCGCGTCTCGCATAGCGTGCGCAGGCTCATCGGCGCGATGGCCGCCTCGCGTGCCGCATCCTCGCGCGCCATGCTGAGCAATTGCTGCGCAAGGTGAATCAGCCGGTTCAGCCGCCCGTCGATCTTGCCGACCGTCGCGTCGTCCACTTTCAGCGAGCCGTCGCTGATGGCGCCTTGTATCTGCAATTTGAGCGCGGTGAGCGGCGTGCGCAGTTCGTGGGCGGCATCCGCGATGAACGTGCGCTGCGCCTCCGACGCATCGTTGAGACGAGTGAGCAGGCCGTTCAGCGCATCGACGAGCGGACGCAGTTCGACGGGCGTGCTCGCGGCAAGCGACACGGGCGCGACGGATTCCGGCGACCGCGCGGCGAGCGATCGCGAGAGCCAGCGCACCGGCGCCAGACCGCGCGCCACGACTACAAGCACGATCACCACGATGACCGGTATCAACAGCGCGAGCGGCCAGATGGTGCGCAGCGCCAGCGAAATGGCCATGTCCTCGCGCACGAAGTACGGCTGCGCCACTTGCACGTAGCGATCCGGCAAGGTCATGCCGAACGCGCGCCAGCGGTAGCCTTCGCGCTCGGCGGACCGGAAGCCGTCGCCGAAACGCGGCAGCGGGGGTTCATGCGGCGAGTGATAGATGAGCCGTCCCGTCTTGTCCCAGATGTCGATGACGAGCCGGTCGTCGGCGATGCCTTCGAGTTCGTGGCTGCGTCCCTCCGCGACGTCCGACGCAGTGATGTTGCCCGGCAGCGAGACCGCGACGGTTCGCAGCTCGTAGTCGAAGAGTTCGCCCGCCTCCAGCTGCGCCATGTGGAAGATGCCGTAACCCGCGAGCAGACACGCCGCGGCGAGTCCGCAGATGAGCCAGCCGAGCAGCCAGCGCCGGATGGAGTTCATCCGATCCTCTTCAGCCGATAGCCTACGCCGCGCACGGTGACGATCTGCTCAGCGCCGATCTTGCGGCGCAGGCTATGCACGTGGACTTCGATCGCGTTGCTGCCCACTTCCTCGCCCCATCCATAGAGTTTCTCTTCGAGCTCCGAGCGGCGGAACACGCGCGACGGCTCCTCGATCAACGCCTGAAGCAGCGCGAATTCGCGCGGCACGAGATTCAGCGCGACGCCGCCCTTCGACGCTTCGTGCGCGGCCGGATCGAGCGACAAGTCGCCGTGCGTGTACACGAGTTGCGTATGGCCCGTGCGGCGGCGCAGCAGCGCGCGCACGCGGGCGGCGAGTTCATCCAGATCGAAGGGCTTGAGCAGATAGTCGTCCGCGCCGGCGTCGAGGCCGCGGATGCGGTCATCCACCGCGTCGCGCGCCGTGAGAATCATGACCGGCGCATGGCCGCCGTTCTTGCGGTAGACGCCGAGCAGATCGAGGCCGTCGCGCTTCGGCAAGGTGAGATCCAGCAACACGAGGTCGTACACGTCATTGCCGAGCGACAACTCGGCCGCGCGGCCATCCTGCGCCCAGTCCACGGTGTAGCTGGAGCGGCGCAACGCAGCCAGCACCGTCTCGGCGATCATCTCGTCGTCCTCTACCAAAAGCAGGCGCATGCCCTTCCCCAAGCTTTGACGTCGCGGCCATTCTCCTTGCGTCTTGCTTAAGCGCCACTTAACGCCCGGCACGCCGAACTTAAGCATCGCATAAGCAACCAGCCCGCACTATACCGCCAGGCGCGCCGCAAACCGTGCGCGCGCATGCGGTGCCTGGTGCGTGGCGGGCGTGATGATCATCGGACGACGCATCCCGAGGCTCGCATTCGACGCCGCGGACAGACCGAGCGCGGCCAGACTCCATCAAGACGATGCTCATGGCTGGCTCGTCCAGTTGCATCTCGAACTGCATCCCGCCGAAAGCCGTCGTTGCCGCGGCTGCTGCTGTCGTCGCGGCGCGCTTTCGTCGAGAAGTCCACGCGGTCGGGCGTGACTCGGAACTCGCCCGGTCCGGTTCGAGCCCGGCTCATGGCCGGGCTCTTTTTTTGTCCGGTGGGCGCTCGGGCCGGCGTTAAGGTGAGGGTTTTCGGGAACCAGGTGGAAGAACCGCCCGTCGGCGGGCTTCTGCGCGTGGCTCAGGTGAGGTTTTTCGGGACCAGCCTGCTTACCTGTTTCCGACGGCGCTGCATCAGAACTTGACGCGAAGCTGAAACCCGATTGTGAACGGCAAATCGCTCGACGGAATCGGCGGGATCAGGATGAAGTTCGCGCCGACGCGCTTGTAAGCCACCATCACCAGCGGCGCGGCCACGGGGCCGACCATGTGATCGTGCCCGATGCCCCAGCGGCCGTAGTCGTAGCCCGAGATCAGCCCGCCCATCGCGGCGAGTCGTACGAAGCCCCAATGAAGGAATTCGGGCGCCCAGACGCCGCCGCCATAAAACGACGGTTTCGACAGCGAGTTGCGGAAATAGCCGCCGGTCACGGCCCATTGCGGCGCGAGCCAGCATTCGGCGCCGATCCCCGGATTGAACTGCTCGAAGTGCTTGTCGGGATGAAAGTGGTGCGAGCCGATCATGGCGTCGATCCATAGACCGTCCTCGCACCATGCGGCCTGCGCGGGCGGAGCCCAGGACAACGCGGCTGAGACGATCAGCAGCATGACGGCAAGCCATCGAGAGCGAAGCGGGTAAAAGCGGTGCCGCCAGAAGCGCATGTTTTATCCGCCATCGCACGTGGCCATGGCGCCTTTTTAAGATGAGAATCGACGCGAACTCTACCTGAATCGCGTTATTTTCGTGTGCGCGGACGAAATCAACGTGACGGCCGTTGTATTTCTAGTTGTCGTCTGCTCGATTGTTCATTCGTTGTCGAGAACGAGCTTCTTTCTGGAGTCAGTCCGTGATGAAGGCTGCGAGGCATTATCTGGCATGGGTCTGCTCGGTCGCGCTGTTATGCGGATGCACGGCCTTCAATGTCGCGACGCACCACGTTTCGGGGAACGAAGCGAGCGTGCCAGTCGGACGGTATGAACTCGACGCGCATCATTGGAACGTGAGCTTCGACGTCGATCACTTTCATTACTCGCGATTCGTGATCCGCTTCGACAAGGTATCGGCGCGTCTCGACTGGAACCCCGGCGGAATCGCGGCGAGCCGTGTTCAGGCGAGCATCGACGCGTCGAGCGTCGACACCAACGTGCCGCTGCTCGACCGGATGCTGAAAGGACCCGACATGTTCGACGCCGCGCGGTATCCGAACATCACTTTTCAGAGCACGGCATTCGAGCGGTCGGGCGATGACACCGGCACACTCACCGGCGACCTGACTATTCGCGGCGTGACACGGCCGGTCAAGCTGAATGTCACGTTCAACGGCCACGCGGTGAACCCGCTGACGAAGCAGGAAACGCTCGGCTTTTCCGCCGACGGGCATTTCAGCCGTGCGGCGTTCGGCTTGACGACATGGTTTCCGGCCGTCGGCGACGATGTGCACGTCGCCATTCAAGCCGAGTTCGGAAAGCTGAAGGAATAGCTGCGTGGTCAGGCCGCAGTCCAGTCGAGCACGACTTTGCCGCTGTTGCCGGAGAGCATCGTCGCGAACGCTTGCTCGTAATCGTCGACGGCGAAGGTATGCGTGAGGATCGGCGAGAGATCGAGTCCGCTTTGCAGCATCGCCACCATCTTGTACCAGGTCTCGAACATCTCGCGGCCATAGATGCCTTTGATCTCGAGCCCCTTGAAGATGACCTGATTCCAGTCGATGGCAGTCTGAGCGGGCGGAATGCCGAGCAGCGCGATCTTGCCGCCATGATTCATCGCTTCCAGCATGCCCGTGAAGGCGCTCGGCACGCCGGACATTTCCAGACCGATGTCGAATCCCTCGGTCATGCCGAGCTCGCGCATGACGTCGCGCAAATCCTCATGCGCGACGTTGACGGTACGCGTCGCGCCCATCCTGTGCGCGAGTTCGAGCCGATAGGCGTTGACATCGGTAATCACGACGTTCCGCGCGCCGACGTGCCGGGCGATAGCAGCCGCCATCACCCCGATCGGGCCTGCGCCGGTAATGAGCACGTCCTCGCCCACAAGATTGAACGACAGCGCGGTATGCGTGGCGTTGCCGAACGGGTCGAAGATGGCGGCGAGGTCGTCGGAAATGCCGGGGGGAATTTTGAACGCGTTGAACGCCGGGATCACGAGATACTCGGCAAACGCGCCCTCGCGGTTCACGCCCACGCCGACGGTATTACGGCACAGATGGCGTCGTCCCGCGCGGCAGTTGCGGCAGAAGCCACATGTGATGTGACCTTCGCCCGACACACGATCGCCGATTGCGAAGCCGCGCACTTCCTGTCCCATCTCGACGATCTCGCCGACGTACTCGTGACCCACGTGCATCGGCACCGGCACCGTCTTTTGCGCCCAGTCGTCCCACTTCCAGATATGGATGTCCGTACCGCAGATCGCAGTCTTGCGAATGCGGATAAGGACGTCGTTATGACCGACCTCTGGACGCTTCACGCGGGTCAGCGTGAGGCCGGGTGCGCGTTCCAACTTGGCGAGAGCTTTCATGTGGGGTGGGTCCTGGGTTTGTGGTTGCTTTATGCGCATAAAGTCCGGGCAGCTGATGATCGCCGCTTAGACGCTTACCGGATTACGCCGAGCGACCTTCCGACACGAGCGAAAGCCGCCACCGTGCGATCGATCTGCTCCGGCGTATGCGCCGCGCTCATCTGCGTGCGAATGCGTGCGCGACCCCTTGGAACGACCGGATACGAGAAGCCGATCACGTACACACCGTCGTCCAGAAGAGCATCGGCCATTCGAGACGCGAGTTGCGCATCGCCGAGCATGACCGGAATGATCGGATGCTCGCCCGGTACGAGGTCGAAACCGAGAGAAGACATCGCCTCGCGGAATCGGGCGCCGTTCTCGCGCACGCGCGAGCGCAGCGCGGCGCCTTCATCGCTGTCGAGCAACTCAAGCACTTTGAGCGACGCAGCCGCGATGCTGGGCGCGAGCGTGTTGGAGAAGAGATACGGGCGGCTGCGCTGGCGCAGTAATTCGACGATCTCTTTGTGAGCGGCGACGTAGCCGCCAGAAGCGCCCCCGAGCGCCTTCCCGAGCGTGCCAGTGATGATGTCCACCCGGTCCAGCACGCCGCAGTGTTCGGGTGTGCCTCGTCCTTTCTCGCCGATGAAGCCGACCGCGTGCGAATCATCCACCATCACGAGGGCGTCGTAACGGTCTGCAAGATCGCAGATACCTGCGAGATTCGCGATGATGCCGTCCATCGAGAACACGCCGTCAGTGGCGATCAGCTTAAAGCGCGCGCCGGCGGCGTCCGCTTCCTTCAAACGCGCTTCGAGATCCCCAAGATCGTTGTTCTTGTAGCGCAGACGTCGCGCTTTCGAGAGCCGCACACCGTCGATGATGCTGGCGTGATTCAGTTCATCGCTGATGATGGCGTCCTCTTCGCTCAGGAGCGTTTCGAACAGGCCACCGTTGGCATCGAAGCAACTCGAATAGAGAATGGCATCGTCAGTTTGAAGGAACTGCGCGACGGCGCCTTCCAGCGACCGGTGCACGGTCTGCGTGCCGCAGATGAAGCGCACCGACGCCATGCCGAAGCCGTCGGCGTCGAGTCCGGCTTTGGCGGCTTCGATTAGACGGGGATCATCGGCGAGGCCCAAGTAATTGTTCGCGCAGAAGTTGAGCACGTCGCGCCCGTCCGCGAGGCGTATTTCCGGCGACTGCGGACTCGCAATGACACGCTCGCTCTTATAGAACCCGGCCGCGCGAATATCGTCGATGACGTCGCGAAGGTGGGACAGGTATCGGTCTCTCATGGCGTCTTCCGGTTGCATCCGCGTGCGCACGCGGCCTGTTAGCCCTGTTATAGTCGAATCATCGGATTGGACATGTTCGATATTTCGAACGAATTTCCAATATAGAGAACACTCTAAGGGAACAGAAGCGTCATGGCAAGTTCGCGTTCAGACCCGACAGTCGCGGAAACGGCGGCGGCCGGGTCTGTGCCGCCGCGCGTCGGCGAGCAGATTCAACGACTGCGCAACGAAAGAAAGTTGACGCTCGACGATTTGTCCCGAGCGGCTGGCGTATCGAAGTCGATGCTGTCCGAGATCGAGCGGGACCGAGCCAACCCGACTATCGCGGTGGCATGGCGGCTCACGAACGCCCTTGGTATCAGCCTCGACCAGCTATTCGCGCAACAACGTCCCGCCGAGGCGATCCGCGTCGCGAGTCCGCACGACATACCGACCTTGAGCGGCGACAACGGCGGATATCAACTTCGCGTCTGGGGGCCAATAGAACTGGCCGGGAAATTCGAGTGGTATGAACTCACGTTGCAGGCCGGCGCGGCGCTACGATCTAACGCTCACGAGCCAGGCACGCGCGAGCATTTAACCGTGCTCAATGGAATGATTGAGGTAGAAGTGGCGGGGTCGACGCGTCGTCTGAAAACGGGCGAGACCGCACGGTATCCGGCCGATGACAGTCACGCCATTCGCAACGCGGGGCGTTCGGAAGCGAAGGCGCTGCTTGTGGTGATTCATGGTTGACCCAGCGGACGGCCTCGCGAACTTTATGCGCATCAAGTTCGGCGGGGCATGAGTGCTCATACAAAGCGGGGCGCCCAACTGGACGCCCCGCTTGGAACGAGCCGTGCCGGCCTCTGATTACGGATTCTTCCGCACGCTGTCCTTCAAATCTTCGCGCACGTCGCCCGCTCCCTTTTGAATCTTGCCGGCGACCTGTTGCATGTCACCCTTAGCTTCCTGCGCAGGATCGTCGGTGGCCTTGCCGACCACTTCGTTGATCTTCCCCTTCACTTGCTCCCCGACGCCTTTTACCTGGTCCTTGTTCATCATGTTCTCCTTGGGCTCAGCGTGAAAAATACCGCGATATTCGTCGCAAGAAACGGCATGTAGCTTGTGAAGAACCGCTCCGGACGTACCGGAAGGATGCGCCGACCCAACGCCTTTGTGCAGCCGCGGATGTCTGAACAACGCGTAGGCGGAATCGCACATACACAGCGACCGAACGGCGCGACGCTATTTTCAGGCGCGAAGATACTGTATATTTATACAGTACAAAGACCGGTGCGAGGGGTGACAACATGGACTCAAACGGCGAGCATCTGAGCAAAAAGCAGTTTGAGCGGGCCGTGCGCGACCTTGAAAGCATCACGCGGCAAATAGCGGCTCGCTACATCGACAAGGGGGTGCCGCTGACGTGGCGCCTCTTGCATGCCATCGAAGCGGAGGCCGTTGCAGACCTCGGTTTCGCGGGCCGTCACGAAGCCGCGCTGCGCGAATTGTTCGCGCGCCCCCAAAACTTCGCTTATCCCGAGACCGACGACGTCGTGGACATCGCCTCGCCCGACGCTTTGCCTGCGGTATTCGGCTTCGCCGTCGACGCCTATGAGTGCGCTGCTCGGCAGGGCCGGCCGCAACTGGCCATCGCGGGTCATTGATTCAGCAGCCAACGGATCGGCGGTCCGACACCGCGCTCACGCCTGACTTCCCCGATTAGCGATTAGCACATGGGCGCAGCCAGTTCGCGCAGGCTTCGGTAGAGTGGACGCTTGACGCCCGCCGCGCAAAGCCCGACTCTCTCTGCAAAGCGAACAGCGTCAGATCGCCCTACGAACACAATGCCGACACCCACCGATCTCTTCGACCAACAGCGCGCGGACTGGCAAGCCGATCCGCACGCCGCGTTCGACGCATGGCTTGCACAACAGGAATTCCGCGCGTCTTCAGCCGATGTTTATCGCGCGCAGTGGGGCAACTTCCTCGAATGGCTACAGGCGAAACGGGCGACGCTCCACACCGTGCAACGGCCCGTCATCGAACAGTTCGTCTCTCAGCTCGACATTCGACGTCCGCAGCGCATCCGCTACTTGCGTTTGATCGAGCGCGTGCTCGACCACGTGCGGGAAATCGAAGCTGCGGGGACCAATCCCGCACGGTTCATCGCGCAAGATGGCGATGCAGCGTGGCGCAAAGCGCGCGACAACGAGCCGACCGGCTTCCTGACACACGACGAGCGGACCTTGCTGACCGCGCATCTGTTTTCGCCCTTGGGCGCGCTGCCGGCCGGACAGCGCTGGCGCGAACGACGCGACCGCGCACTGGTCGCCGCGTTCTTGGGTGCGGGGGTGAAAACGGGCGAGGCGGCGCAGTTGACCGTCGATTGCTACGCGCCGGGCGCGCCCTACATAACGGTCGATGCATCGAATCCGCTCTTGATCCGCCAGGCCCGGCTCGCGCCGTTCGCCGTCGAGTTGCTGGACGATTGGATCAACGAGCGTCGAGCAGCCGGGTTGGCGGGTGAACTGCTCTTTCCCGCGGCGCCGTCGGGGCGCCCAATGCACAAGGCGACAATGCTACGCGCCATCGATGCGGTCGTGGCCGCGTCGGGCATCGCAGCGTCTCGCGTGGCGCGAGCCAGTCCGCAGACGCTTCGCAACACCTACGCGGCGGAGCTATTCGACGAAGGCGTCGACCCGGAGCGCGTTGGCCAGTGCCTGGGCTTCCAGCAGATGATCTCCGTGCATCGGCTCCATCGGGCGTGGCAGGACTGGATGGGTGAGCAAATACGGGAGCGCGATCTCGCGCAGGCTCAGGCCGGCGGGAGCGAAGAAGCAGGTCTCACCGGCGTCTGACCGCACTCCCGAAAACGCTCACCTATGGCGCTCAAAAGCAATCAGAGCGTCAGGCGCGGCACATGAGAACCGTGTCGAAAGCCATATAACGCCGACAATTTCGACGACGCGGGACCAGAGCTTCGCTCGCATTTCGGGCAACACAACTCGTATTCGTCTTCGTGCAGTTGCAGTTCAGGCTCTCCGTCCTCGCAGCCGGGGCAGGTTGGCGGCACGGCTACGTACGGATCGGCTTGCGTTCCGAGAGCGGCGATTTGTTCATCGGTGAGGCGCCCGTCCACTGCAAGTGACGCAATCAACTCGCCGACTTCCGTGCTCATCCGCGCCCGCACCCGGTGTGCATCGCGCTCGCGCGTAAGCGCGTCGATCTCGTCGGACTGCGCGCGCACTTGCGACTCGAGCCGATCCGCGCGGCTTCGCGCGACGCTAAGCTGTTGAATAAATTCGAATTCCTTGCGGCCGGCTTCGCGGATGCTTGCCTGATAGGTCGCGGCGACGCCTCTTAGGCTGTCGAGCTCGACGAGCATCGGCTTCACGCGTCGCTCTGCATCCTTGACTGCGTCGTTGATTTGCTGGGCGTAACGCTCTGTGTTGCTCCGCAATTCGTCCTGAAGCTCGTCTAGACGGTCACGCAGACGCGCCGTTTGAGACTGTTCTGTCCCGAGACGTTCGGCAAGCGCCGAACTATCGGCTTGAGAGCGCGCAATTGTGTTGCGGAGCTCTTCTTGAAGATCGGCCTCGCGCTGCCGCAGTCGGCTCACTTCTGATTCGAGCGACGCTATCCGCGCCGCGGCGGCTTCCGCTCGCGTCTCGGCGTCCCGACGCGCCTGTTCAATCGCCTGGCAGCGAATATCTGCGTCGCGCGCGCTCGCTTCTGCCCGGCGGAGATCTTCGTTTATTCGGGAGCGCTGGCCATCGAGCGCAATGCCCGCCTGTTGCCTGGCTTCGACGAAAAGCTCCGCGAGCAACTCGCCCGCGCGTTCCTGGAGTGCCTGCGGGATTCCGCCTGCCTCGACGCGCACCCGAACGCTCGAGCGGACTGTTTCCCAGAACGCGTCGATGTCTCGCGGGATGTCAGTGGCACTACCGACCTGCGTCAGATCCCGCACTGTCGTGACTGACGGGCGAATTCCAAGGTCGAAAAATAGTCGTCGGCAGGCATGCAGGGAGAGTTCGTGTCGGCGCGCGCCGGCTGCACGCATTCTCTCCAGCTCTTGGCGAACCGTGTCGCGAAGGTGCGAGTCCATTGATCCTCAACGTAATATGTTTTGCCCGGCACGATTTACGTTTCAGGCGATACAACGACGATCTAACTTGGCCGTGAGACGGCTCCTGTGACGCAATCGCGTGTATTTGATCGAGCGACGACTGGGATTGTAGACCATCCATGTGAAACATGATGAGAATGTTCTTCTAACCCCATGTTTCTGCAGCGATTGCGACGATTACGGAGAACGACCGCGTGTTTCACAGCTAGCTATGGATAACACCGCCTATGTGCCTGGTAGGAAGTGGTCCGGACTTATTGGCATGAAATGCGCAGCTTTGAGAGTATTAGAAGTAAACACCCTTGAACCCTTGTTGAAACAGTTAACGCCTCGTCCAACCCTTATGGCGCAAGGCTTTCCGGCCAACTGGGTGAGCGTTTGCGGGATAGGTGGTGAGGCTCTACGGGTGGCATAGGTGGTGGGCTTCGGGATGATCAGTGAGAAGAACCAGGAGACATAGTGAGCGGCTTCGGGGAAAGGCATTCGGGGATCGGTGAGCGAGTACGGGAGAGCTCGCCGTTGAGCGCCTTGTCGTGCCGAAAACCGGAGCATTGTGCGTCTTCGCATCGGTGAGACGATGCAGGAGAGCAGCGAAGGCCGGCTTGCGCAGCTTTTTTGTGTCGATTTTTCCGTTCGGTGAGCGTTTTCGGGCCGAATTCGCTTTCTGAGGTGAGGTTATTCAGGAGCAACTGCTGACGTACAGTGCCTGAATGCCCTTTCGCGCAGCCTTCGGTGAGGCTTTTCGGGAGCGCACACGACAGTCGCGGTAGCCAAAGGTGAAGGTTTTCGGGAGTTGATCGCCTTTCGAACGGCAGTTTGGCGGTGGGTGAGATTATTCGGGACACGCGTAAAGGGGACCGCGACGGGCGCGTCGAGCACAGAGAACCTAGGTGCGTCAACGATTTAGCCCTGTTCTGTAAAGGAAGTTTGATGTCTTGGCAGCGCGTAGCGCCTTGCCGGATACCTGCGCACTCGCTACGGTGAGCCTTTTCGGGAGCGCCCGCCATTTGCGGACCCGCTATCCTCTAATCAGCCTTCTTTCCACCGTCTTTGGCGCGCGGAAAATCGGCAGGTGAGCATTTGTGGGATACCTGACGTGAGTGTTTTCGGGAGCCGCTGTGGATGGGCTCCGACGGTAAGGTGAGGCTTTTCGGGACGTAGTCGGCTCTAGCTCGTGTAGGCGCGGCGGCTTTGATGGCTGCTTTGTACGGTCTCTTGCACGCAAAGGTGAGATTTTGCGGGATTCACTCCCGCTCGAAGGTCAACGGGTGCTGTTCTAACCGGAAAAAAACGCGCGTTAGACGACCGCACTGCGGGAAAGCGCACGGTTCTTTGTTTGTCTCTCGTGCGCCACAGCTTGTTCTGCGTCAAAAAAATTTCTTAGGTGAGCGTTTTCAGGAGCCTTGTCGCAGTCGGACGCCACTGCAGAAAAACTTCGCGAAGCGTTTACCCGCGCGGACTCTGGGCAAAGCGAATGACGACAATAGGTGAGCGGTGAGCCTTTTCGGGAGCGCACCGCAGTGAGCCGGTGGACTCAGCTAGCCATCACCGTCCCAAGGGTGATCTCACCTGGTAGACGGAGATCACCGCACCCGCTATCCTTGCCGCAATAGTGAATTCGATACCTGT